>NZ_JAESDH010000009.1 GCF_019249295.1 Alteromonas antoniana | reverse complement strand
TGTGCGCTTAGGTCTTTGATTACTTGAAGTTGTCATAAAGAAGTCCTCTTTATGTCTACGTATTTCAGGACGGGACACATTGTTAACAAAAAGCCGGACACGTGTCCGGCTTTTTTGTGGATAAGAGGTTACACAGCATGTTGTATCAGGAGAGACTTACCTGAACATTGTCGATAAGACGGGTTTTGCCAAGGTATGCGGCAATCAGAATAACGAGCTCTTGATCTTCTGCGCTCGCGTTTTGCAGTGTTCTGGCATGACGGACAGACACGTAGTCTGTGGTAAAGCCTGCAGCATTCAGATCGGCGGAATATTTCGTCTCTAATTTAGGATAGTCACGTTCGCCCTGAAGAATGTCCTCACGAAGTGACATCATCATCGCATTCAGTGCAGGCGCCGTTTGCCTTTGCGCTTCATCGAGGTAGCCATTGCGCGAGCTCATAGCCAGGCCTGAGGCTTCACGTTCGGTCGGAACGCCGTAAATCTGAATGTCCATAGACAGGTCTTCTACCAGAGCTTTAATAACCTGTAGCTGCTGGTAATCTTTTTCACCGAAAAATGCGCGCTCTGGCTGGACCATGTTAAACAGTTTGGTGACTACGGTCGCCACACCACGGAAGTGGCCTGGCCGGCTTGCGCCACAAACCACATCAGAAATGCCCGGCACCTCGACAAAGGTTTGCTGATCGAGGCCTTTCGGATACATGATGTCCGCGGTGGGTAGAAACAGCGCATCCACATCCAGCGACATCAGCTTTTGCTGGTCGGCGTCGAGCGTGCGCGGATAGGCATCAAGATCTTCATTCGCGCCAAACTGCATTGGGTTTACAAAAATGCTCACGATAACCATATCGCAATGCTTTTTAGCTTCGCGAACAAGCTGCAGATGACCGTTGTGCAGATTCCCCATAGTGGGAACGAAGCCAACGGTCTTACCCGCTTGACGCCAGTTTTTGCGGGCGTCGCGCAATTCAGCAATGGTAGTAAAGTTTTTCATGACTATTCGAAACTATGTGCTGCCGAGGGGAACGCGCCTGACTGAACATCGTCGATGTACTTTTTCACGGCCTTGCGCATGTCGCCAGTCTCAACCAGGTAATTTTTTGAAAATTTAGGCATGTAGTTGGCACTGATGCCAAACATGTCATGCATTACCAGAATCTGACCGTCAGTGTCTTTGCCAGCGCCAATACCGATAACCGGAATTGCCAGTTTATCCGCCACCGCTTTGCCCAGCGAAGAGGGCACACACTCCAGCACCAGCAATTGCGCGCCTGCCTGTTCCAGAGCAATGGCTTCTTCGATGAGCTTAGCTGCCTTATCCTGATCACGCCCCTGGACTTTAAACCCGCCGAATACGTGCACCGATTGCGGTGTCAGGCCCAGATGTCCACACACAGGAACACCACGCTGGTTTAAGCCTGTGATCGTCTCAGCCAGCCAGCTGCCGCCTTCCAGCTTGACCATGCTGGCGCCTGCTGCCATTAACGTGGCGGCGTTTTGGTAAGCCACGTCGGGGGAGCTGTAACTCATAAATGGCATATCGGCGATGACAAAAGCGCGGGACGTACCGCGTCTTACCGCACGGGTATGGTAGGCGATGTCGTCGGTGGTTACCGGCAGCGTATCATCCTGACCCTGCAGAACCATGCCCAGAGAGTCACCAATGAGCATAATATCAATGCCCTGTTCATCAAACATTTTTGCGAAGCTGGCGTCGTAGGCAGTCAGTGCCGCAATCTTTTCTCCGGCTTGTTTCTTTGCGAGTAAACCGGAAACCGTGACTTTTTTCATGGCAACTATCCTGATATCGATATGTTGATTGGCGAACTATACGGATTTTATGATTAATTGGAAGTGCGCAAGCGGCGAAGGCCATCCAATGAGCACTTGGCAACCCATTGTGCAATCGGTTTGCCGTCAGGCATGATCATGGTAGGCGCAATCTCAAATAAGGGCACCAGTACAAATTCGCGCTCTGACATGCCGCTGTGAGGAATGATCAAATCCGTTGTGGCGACGGATTCTGCACCGTAAAGAAGAATGTCCAGATCAAGCGTGCGTGGCCCCCAACGTTCACCTTTGCGTTCGCGGCCATGCGCCAGTTCAATAGCCTGCAGTTGCTTCAGCAGACTATGAGGTTTCAAAGCGGTTTCGATAAGGCACACGGCGTTGACGTAATCAGGCTGGTCCTGCGGACCCATCGGGGTGCTGGAATACAGCGAGGATTTGCGCAGTACACGCGTATCTTCGATATTGTTTATCGCGTCAAAAGCCTGGTGCAGCGTTTCCGCTGACTCCCCTAAGTTACTGCCTAATCCGAGATAAACGTGTTCCTTATGCATCTGGTGCCTTTTTCGGGCTGCTTTTGCGCCGGCGACGACGAGGCTTATCACTGCCTCCTTCTTTTTTACGAAGGCTGTTTAGCATACCCTTTTGCTTGTTGTTATCTGCGTGCTGAAACTGTGTCCACCAGTCCGCCAGTTCCAGTAGATCGCCGCCTTCTACCTGACCCCGCACCAGCAGGAAGTCATAACCGGCACGAAATTTAGGGTGCGTCAGCAACTGGAAGGCACGACGTCCGAAGCGCTTCGGCAAGCGTTGCTGTAAAATCCAGATATCACGCATGACGGTGGAAAAACGTTTCGGGATCATAATGCGCTGGGTTTGACGGCTGATCACCTCACCCATGGCAATATTCACGGCGTCGTGACTGTTCAGGCCTGACTCAGCCATCAGTTTCTGAGACTGCTCTTCCAGCGGATACCACAATAATGCGGCGTAAAGGAAGGCTGGCGTTACCCGCTGATTGCTGTTAATCCGGTCGTCGGTGTTGCGCAATACTTTCAGAATAAATTGCATTTCCCGGCTGTTAGGATCTTTCACTAACGGTTCCAGTTGCGGAAACAGTGGTGTAATCAGTCCGAATTCATGCAGCATCTGGAATGTTTGTTCGCCCTGCCCGGACAGAAACAGCTTCAGTGTCTCTTCAAACAAGCGGGCAGGCGGGATATTACCCAGCAAATGTGCCAGTGGTTTAATCGGGGCGGCAGCTGTGTCATCGATACGCATTCCCAGTTTTACGGCAAAGCGCACGGCACGCAACATCCGCACGGGATCTTCCCGGTAACGGGTTTCCGGATCGCCAATCAGCCGAACTTCGCGCTTTTTAATCGCATCAATGCCGTTGGCAAAGTCGGTAACGGTATAGTCGGCAACCGAGTAATACATGGCATTGAAAGTGAAGTCTCTGCGCTCGGCGTCTTCCTCAATACTGCCAAACACGTTGTCTCGTACCAGCTGACCGTGTTCATCCTGCTTTCCCAGCGCGGTTTTCTTATCGCCGTCATGGTCATCAGCGTGGTGACCGCGGAACGTGGCTACTTCAATAATTTCTCTGCCAAACACAATGTGGGCAAGACGAAACCGTCGTCCAATAAGACGGCAGTTTTTAAATAAGCCTTTAATCTGTTCAGGTGTAGCATCGGTTACTACATCAAAATCTTTTGGTTTGAGTCCTATCATCAGGTCACGCACGCAACCACCTACCAGGTACGACTGAAAGCCTGCTTTATTAAGCCGGTATAACACTTTCAATGCGTTTTCACTGATATCGTCACGGGATACGCCATGTTCGGCGCGCGGGATTTTGACACCCTCAATAATGTTGACTGAAGACTTTTCCCGGCTGAATACGCCTTTCACCGATTTGAACACGCGATTAATGATGATGTTTACTCCGCTGTAACCTGAGGGTCGCTATAATAAGTCGATTGATAGCGATCGACAATGATTTCACTTCGTTTGGGAACGAAATTCACGTTCCATTCTGCTATTGCCCATGATAACAGCCTTTCTATGTTGCCGTCCTGTGGTGCCTGAGAGACAGGTAATCCCAGCAACGACATGGCACTTAAAAGCGTCGGCACGATTCTGTCTTGGCTAAGTGGTGCCGCATGATTTTGTTTGCTGAGTTTTCTGCCTGGCGTCACCGATGCTACGGGAATATGGGCGTATGTCGGGGCCGGATACTCCAGCAATGCATACAGACTTTGCTGGGTGGCAGTCGTGGTGAGCAGATCGTTCCCGCGAACAATATGGGTGACATTCTGATAAGCATCATCCATGACGACGACTAAGTTATAGGCAAACAGTCCGTCACGACGTTTAATAACAGGATCTTCCAGGGCGTGAGGATCGTCAATCACAATGTCGCCCTGGATACGATCACTTACGTGGTTACGAGGCGTAACTAGCTTTGCCCGTACCGCGGCGTTTTCCGGCGGGCGTGAGGCGTATCGACAGGTTCCCGGATAGGCCCCCCCCG
Organism: Alteromonas antoniana; assembly: GCF_019249295.1. Lineage (GTDB taxonomy): Bacteria > Pseudomonadota > Gammaproteobacteria > Enterobacterales > Alteromonadaceae > Alteromonas > Alteromonas antoniana. The sequence continues at coordinate 156,947 of NZ_JAESDH010000009.1, read as the reverse complement.
CATCTTTGATCATTTTCCGGGTACAGGTGCAGTAATACGCCGACTCTCTGGCAAGCAACGCCTCTACGGCATGCCGGTATCTCTCATGCTGATGAGACTGATACATGACCTCGCCATCCCACTCAAAGCCGTACCGTTCGAGCGTATGCAGAATATCGCTATCCGCACCTTTTACACAGCGGGGAGTGTCAATATCTTCCATTCGTACCAGCCAGGAGCCGTTATTGGCGCGAGCGTCCAGGTAGCTGGCTAAAGCCGCTAGCAGAGAACCAAAATGGAGTGAACCAGAGGGCGAGGGAGCAAATCGGCCGATATAGCCCGTATGACGTGACATTAGGATAGATAACAGATAAAAAAGAGACAGCGAGACAAGCCTGCATCCGTAAAGGCAGGATTGTCTCTTAAAAGCAAACTGCTGACAGTGTTAGCCTTGCATCTGCTTCTCTTTGATTTCAGCCATGGTTTTGCAATCGATGCAAAGATCTGCTGTCGGACGTGCTTCAAGACGACGAATGCCAATCTCGATGCCACACTGGTCACAGAAACCAAAATCGTCATCTTCGATTCGCTTCAGTGTCTTCTCAATTTTCTTGATAAGCTTGCGCTCGCGGTCGCGTGTACGCAATTCCAGACTGAATTCTTCTTCCTGTGCGGCCCGGTCTACCGGGTCAGGGAAGTTTGCGGCTTCGTCTTTCATGTGCGTTACAGTGCGATCCACTTCTTCACGAAGCTGATTGCGCCAGGCTTTCAACAACAGACGGAAATGCTCCATCTGTGCATCATTCATGTATTCTTCGTCAGCTTTCGGCTGGTATGGTGCCAGGCCAGCTAAGGCTAACAGTCCCAGGGATTTCGCTTCTTTTCCTGTTGGCATTTGCCACATCTCCTACACTACGACACCCAGGTGTCCTGAATAGTCGGATATCTATAACAGAATCGACACCCTCAGGCAACGGACGTGTCTCAGTAACCTTTCTGATGCGCGCCAAAACTGGGCAACGGCGCGCTGATTAGGCGGTACACTTCGGGTACCGCAAAGGCAAAACAAGGCGCAAATATGGCGGCATAAGCAGAAAAATCAACTTATTTTTTACTTTATTAGCGGGAGTGATTGATTTAACGTGATTTTTTGTTCGTTAATTGCACAGCCTGCCGCCAGAATCTGTACCCCAGCTTTTGCAGCAATGAATAGTGCTTCTGCATATTTTGGATCAATATCTATCGCGGGTTGTACACTTTTTACACCAGTATGCTGCACACAAAACAATAAGCTGGTGTGCACCCCTTCCTCTGCTAGCCGGGCTAATTCCAGACAATGCTTTGCACCACGGGTGGTAACCGCATCAGGAAAATATCCCTTACTGCCACGGGCCAGCGTTACGGATTTCACTTCCATGTAGCGGGTTTCTTCACCCGCCTTAAGCGCAAAGTCAAATCGGCTGTCTGCGCCCGGAGGTGTGACCTCTGCTTTCCAGTCATCAATTACATTAAATTCGTCCAGCACCTTGTTATTTAGTGCTTCCGCTACCAGTTTATTGGCATTGTGCGTATTAATGCCGATGAAATGGCCTTCGGGCGTTTGTGCCAGTTCCCATGTGAATTTTAGTTTTCGCTTAGGATTGTCCGACTCGCTTAAATAAGCGATGAAGCCAGGTTCAGCGCAACCGGTCATCGCACCAGTATTCGGGCAGTGAGCGGTGACGGTTCGTCCGTCGTCTAATAACACATCGGCAAAAAAACGTTTGTAACGTTTAATCAGCGTGCCGCGAAGAAGCGGAGAACTGAACTGCATAAGCACCTATTCGTAAAAAGCAAAAACATGTTAAGTGTACCAAGCGAGGAAGCATTTGTTATGACTGATTTTACTGTATCGCTATCGCAGGATAAGCCAGAGTTAAAATGGGGCGAAGCGAACCGTCTGACTTTTAGTGGGGAAGGCGCCACGATACATCTTGCTGACGCGCAGGACGAACTGCGCGTGATCCAGCAAGCTGCGCGCAAAATAGATGGGTTAGCGATTCCCTCAGTGACCTTCCAAGGTGACTGGAGCCGCGCTCAGCAATGGGCGTTCGCAATGAGTTTCACCCGCGCGCGCAATCCGGGCGCTGTAAACTGGTGTGACAATGACGATAAAGCCACACTGGAGCAGGATTATGCTGCCATGCTGTTTACCCGTCAGCTGGTTAACGATACCCCGGAAGATCTGTCTCCGGAAAACCTTGCGCGCCGCGCAGGGAACTGGATTAAAGAGTTAGGGGGTGACGCTGTCACCGTTGAAATGATTGTAGGTGAAGATCTCAACAAAGCCGGCTGGACAGGTATCTATAATGTGGGCCGGGGTAGTGTGCGCCCGCCAGTAATGCTGGAGGTAGATTACAACCCCTCTGGTGCCGATAACGCACCGGTAGACGCAGTGTTGGTAGGCAAGGGCATTACATTTGACAGCGGTGGTTACAGCATCAAGTCCAGCGAAGGCATGCTGGACATGAAATGTGATATGGGCGGAGCGGCTACAGTTACTGGTGCGCTGGGTTTGTCCATCATGAAAGGCACCAAAAAGCGCATCAAACTGATCTTATGTTGTGCGGAAAACCTGATTTCCGGTCATGCCTACAAGTTAGGTGATGTCCTGACTTATAAAAATGGCGTGAGCGTGGAAATCGTGAATACTGACGCAGAAGGCCGTCTGGTATTAGCCGATGGCCTGTTGCGGGCAACCGAAACTGGTGCACCGCTTATTATCAACGCCGCAACGCTCACAGGCGCGGCGGTGGTAGCGCTGGGTAACGATTATCACGCTGTCTTTACTATGGATGATAACGCTCGTGAAGCGATGCTGGCGTCAGCGAAAAGCGAAGGGGAACGCTTCTGGCCGCTCCCCCTTGAGCCATTCCACAAAGATCGTTGCCCTTCCGCGTTTGCCGACACCGCCAACAGTCGTCCGCAGAAAGGCGGCGGCGGTGGTGGTGCGTCTAACGCCGCAGGCTTCCTGGCCCGTTTCGTCGAGCCAGGTGGTAAGGGATGGGTACATCTGGACTTAGCAGCGGCCTATCATGGCAGTGCCAGTGCAGAAATGCCGGTGGGCGCCACAGCTAACGGCATTAAGAGTATTTCGAGAATGGTGATGGACTACTAGTTATCTCTGATGGCGTGCGGTCGTTACCACTTAGTACCCATTTCTCATTCTCTTTATACAATAAAAATCCAGGCAGCCTTTACAAGCTGTCTGGATTTTTTCTTTATGCTGCCGCGTGACATCGTGACATCGTGACATCGTGATACGTCAGCGTAAGTGAAAAGACTGGTGTGCGTCGTGTGTGGGTTGCTACAGCCCGCCCAAGCGTTCAGCCAGCTTTTTATAATTTTCAACGTCGTTTCTTGCAAAAAGCGGATTTCCTTCGATGTCTTTTTCTTTGGAAACCAGTAAGCTTTCGCGCTCGAGTCGTTCTACCCGCACTTCCTGAATATCCAGAAACGCAGCGACTTCTTTTACTGTCATTAAGCTCATTTAACACTACCTCGTTTTGGTGATAGTAAAATTTAAGCGTAAATGCGACAATTTGCGAGTCTTTTACGAAAAAACCGGCCAGTCTGCGAAAATCACGGGTATCTACTCTGATACTGCTTGCGCAAACCAGAGCTCGCCGGGCGCAGAACGAGGAGTTTACCCCGACGATGGATACCTGGTCCGCCGCTGTCATGTTATTTCTGATCATGGATCCACTGGGTAATCTGCCGGTATTTATGTCGGTGTTAAAAACCATCGAGCCCAAACGCAGACGCTTTCTTCTTATTCGTGAACTGCTGTTTGCACTGGTTATTTTGTTTACCTTTTTGTTCAGCGGTCAGGCGGTACTGGATTTTCTCAACGTTCAGCAGGAAACGGTCAGCATCGCAGGCGGTATCATCTTATTCCTGATCGCGCTGAAAATGATCTTCCCGTCAGCTGGCAACCCCAGCGGCCTGGCGGTAGGAGAAGAGCCCTTCCTGGTGCCACTCGCGATCCCCATGATTGCCGGTCCTTCTACGCTGGCGGCGCTGATCCTGATGTCGAATCAAAATCCCGATCGCATGCTCGACTGGTCAATTGCGCTGGGCGCAAGCTGGCTGGTGAGTGCAATTATTCTTATGTTTTCAGGTCTCTTTCATCGTTTATTGGGTGAACGTGGACTGACCGCCATGGAGCGCCTGATGGGCATGATCCTGGTGATGATTTCTATCCAGATGTTCCTGGATGGCGTGGCAAACTACTTTACCCATACTGCCGGAGTGATGTAATGGCGCAACAAAAACTTACAACCTTCGCCCGCGTAAGAGCCCTTGACGGATGGCGTGCAGTGGCTTTCAGTGCCGCGTTGCTCGAGCGGATGCTTCCGAATTATCAGCTTTTTTGTGAACTGACAGAGTATGACGACGGCAAGACCTGTCGAAACTGTCTGGATTTGCTGTGGGAATCAGTGAAGTCACCGAAAAGTAAAATTAACTTTTCCGTTCAGCTTGAGAAAGTAGAGCTATTAACGCCAGATACGCAGGACTACGACAACTTTGGTGTGTATCCGGCAATAGATGCGGCAATTGGTCTGGCCGCCGCGGTAAACCTGGCGAAAAAAGACGATTTACAGGGCGCGGTAGTTGTCAGTAAGTTATCGCAGGGCAGTGTAGAGGCCTATCTGCTGGCATCCGGCGAGGCGACGGAAGACGACGTGAAAGCCCATCCGCTAATGCAGTTTGAAGTGGAAATTCAGAACGCATTGCTGGATTGTGCCGAGCAGGGTGGACGTCCGGCAGAGACGGCGGATGCACTGAAAGCTCTGGCGTTGGAAGAAGGGATTTCGAATATCGGAATCGATCTCAGTGCCGATGTCAGTGATGATTCGCACAGCGACAATTAACATGTAGTGCAAACTAGTTTATGAAAGCCGCTTTATAAGCGGCTTTTTTCATTCTGAAGTTTTTCCGGACAGGGGGAGCGCTGAGATGGAACGGGAAGCATTAATAATGTATGAAAGCGTAAACGATAAAAGCCAAATGATTTCTTACTACCGGTAACGCGAGAATGTTGCCAGAATCAATCCATCTCAACTAGCAGGTAGTGCAATTGCGGCAGACGCTTTTCTTTAATGATCCTGCACGCTGGCGGAAGCATAATATCGCTGGCCTGACTTTCCTGTTCGATATAAATCAGCGAGCCCGATGCCAGAAGCTGATTCTGCGACAGCGATGTCAGCGTTGGATTTACCAGGTTCATACCAAATGGCGGATCGACAAAAACAATATCAAATGGCTGGCGCTGGTCGTTTAGCAAAGAGAGTGCATCGCCTTGTATGACGTCGGCACTGGCTTCCAGAGTCTGCAGATTTTTTCTTAAGAGCGTCGCTGCCCGCTTGTCTTTTTCAAAGAAGACACAATGTTTAGCATACCGGGATAACGCCTCTATCCCCAGCCCGCCGCTGCCGGCAAAAACGTCCAGACAACGGGCGTCCCGAACATCGTTCATCATCCAGTTGAACAGGGTTTCTTTGTTTCGGTCTGTGGTGGGTCGCAGCCCCTCAACGTCAGATACAGGCAGCTTTCGTCCTCGCCATTGTCCGGCGATGACTCTGATTTGACCGGTTTTCGGTTGCTGTTTTCGTGGGGACTGAGAAACTCGCTTCATAGAGGCTGACAATGCTATCATGGCTGCATACAATAGCCGGCCAGTTTAGCCGAATTTGCTCCGATTTTATAAGGATTTGACCGCACAATGTCGAAACTTTTTGGCTGGTTCAGCAAGAACAAGCAATCAGATAAGTCCAAACAAGACAAAGAATCACCCTCAGACGTCACCTCAAAAAAGGAATCGGTTCCTTCGGATCTGCAGCAGGCACCTGATGTCGATGCCAGTGATGACACCGATGCAGCCAGTGAGCAGGCGAAACCGTCAGTGGTAACTGAGAAGGCTGATACAGACAGACTTTCGGCAAAAGACACTCTCACGCCTTCCGGCGTAACCGAAGAGGGTGAAAAGCCAACATCATCCACGGTGACAGCAGAAGAGCCGCAACAACACGTTGCCGACGAGAGTGAAACTGTGTCGGTCAATGTTGATGCGGATGAAGCCGCGCCTTCTGTCTCTTTAACAGACAATGATGACATCGATTCCCCTTCACCAGTCACTGACGATGAGGCTCAGCCTGCTGTTAGCATAACTGAACAACCACAATCTCTTGATGACATAGCAGCGAAACAGCACACTGCAGAGCCAGAGCCAGAGCCAGAGCCAGAGCCAGAGCCAGAGCCAGAGCCAGAGCCAGAGCCAGAGCCAGAGCCAGCACCGCAACCAGAGAAAGAGAAGAAGTCGTTCTTCGGTCGTTTGCGCGAGAGTCTGTCACGCACCAAGGCAAACCTGGGCAGCGGCTTTGTCAGTCTGTTTAAGGGTAAGGCCATCGACGATGAGCTTTACGAAGATCTTGAGACCCAGCTGCTGGTAGCAGATGTGGGTATGGATACCACCCAGAAAATTATCACGCGGTTAACAGACAGCGCTGATCGCAGACAACTTAAAGATGCTGAAGCACTGGTGGACATACTGAAAAACCAGATGCGCGAGATGCTGAATGACGTCGATCAGCCACTGACAGACGTGATGAAAACGCATAATAGTGAAGAAGGCCCGTTCGTCATTCTGATGGTGGGGGTTAACGGTGTCGGTAAAACCACAACGATCGGAAAGCTGGCCAAGCAATTCCAGCAGGATGATAAACGCGTCATGCTCGCTGCCGGCGATACGTTCCGGGCAGCAGCCGTTGAGCAACTGCAGGTATGGGGTGAGCGTAACAGCATTCCTGTTATTGCACAGCCGACTGGCTCTGACAGTGCCTCGGTACTGTATGATGCACTGGAAGCAGCCAAGTCCCGGAAAATGGATGTACTGATTGCTGATACCGCAGGGCGTTTGCAAAACAAAAACAACCTGATGGAAGAGCTTAAGAAAGTTGTACGGGTGATGAAAAAGGTGAACCCCAACGCGCCGCATGAAGTTATGCTTACGCTGGATGCCGGCACAGGACAGAATGCCGTGAGTCAGGCGAAGCTGTTTAATGAAGCAGTAGGGTTAAGTGGTATTACACTCACCAAACTGGATGGCACCGCAAAAGGTGGCGTGATCTTTTCTATTGCTGACCAGTTTGGTATACCTATTCGTTACATCGGTGTAGGTGAAGGCATTGATGATCTTCGCCGTTTTAACAGTGACGAGTTTATCGACGCGTTGTTTAGCGAAGCCGACAATAATAACTAAAACATTGCCGCCCCCGGCGCATACAGCAGGACCAGGATATGATTAAATTCGAGCAGGTAAGCAAAACGTATCCCGGGGGACAACGCGCGCTCAGCAAAGTGAACTTTCACATTGAGCCGGGCGAGATGGCATTTCTGACCGGCCATTCCGGAGCCGGAAAAAGCACGTTGTTAAAGCTTATCAGCATTATGGAACGTCCGACAGTCGGGCGTGTGCTGATTAACGGTCACGACCTGAACAGTATCTCCCGTCGCCAGATTGCCTATATCCGCCGTGATATTGGTATGATTTTCCAGAGCCACCAGTTGTTAATGGACAAAACGGTGTTCGATAACGTGGCGTTGCCGCTTGTTATAGAAGGGTATACCCACAAAGAAACCACGAAACGCGTTCATGCCGCCTTGGAAATGGTGGGATTGCGCGATAAAGCCCGCAACCTCCCGATTATGCTCTCCGGCGGTGAACAGCAGCGCGTCGGAATAGCCCGCGCTGTCGTGAACAAGCCGCCGTTACTGCTTGCCGACGAGCCAACCGGTAACCTTGATCCCAAACTGTCTATGGAAATTGTCAGGTTGTTTGAAGACTTTAATCAGGCTGGGGTGTCAGTCTTCATTGCAACCCATGATCTGGGCCTGATAGCACGCATGAAATACCGCACTCTGACATTAAAGAATGGCCAGATGATCACTGATGGGCTGACTGATGCCAACGGGGAGGGCTGGTCATGAGCTTATTATTTAAAGGCCGTCCGCAAGGTGCCAGCGATGCCCGCATCGGCACTGTACAAACCATTATGGCGTTTTTCATCAGCCATTTGCGTCAGGCCTTAGGGAGCCTGGGTGAGCTTTGGCGACAGCCAGCCGCTTCGATTATGACCGTTGGTGTGCTTGGCCTGAGTATCACATTGCCCAGCACGCTTTATATCATGGTAAAAAACACGGAAAAAATCAGTGCCGGGTGGGAGCAGGCATCGGAAATCTCACTGTTTTTAAAAGAGAGTACGTCAGAAGCCAGCGCACAACAGCTATTAACCCGCCTCAACACGTGGCCTGAAATCGATACTGTCACTTTCATTCCTGCCGACGATGCGCTTAAAGAGTTTCAGCATTTGTCAGGGCTGGGAGATGCCATAGCGTATCTGGAATCTAATCCACTTCCAGACGTTGTGCTGGTAGCGCCCGTCGAAAAACATGCGACACCACAAGCCGCGCAGATGCTGCTGGATAAACTGAAACAGCAGCGCGAAGTGGATATCGGTAAGCTGGATATCGAGTGGCTGGAGCGTCTTTACGCGGTGTTGGATATTATACGTGACCTCGTAACACTCATTGGTGGCCTGTTATTTATCGCGGTGGTGCTGATTATTGGTAATACCATCAGACTGAATATTCTTAATAAGCGTGACGAAATAATGGTGATGAAACTGGTGGGGGCAACAGACGCCTTTATCCATCGCCCGTTTCTGTATACCGGGTTCTGGTACGGACTCTTAGGTGGACTGATAGCCTGGGTGGCTGTCATTCTAATACTGTGGTGGATGGACAGCAGCATTCAGGCCTTTGCTGCGCTGTATCAAAAAGATTTCGCCATTACCGGTTTAAGCGGCAGTGCGCTGTTTACCATGCTGGGGTTATCGGTGTTGTTGGGGCTGGTTGGCTCATTGATTTCCGTGCAGCGACACGTCAGAGAGATTGAGCCAAAATAAGCTTGATAATAGTCCGTAATGATGTGTGCTTACTCAGCACGTAAATGACTTCACGTTTGTGCAAATCCAGTTTCGCTTGATGTAGCCTCCCACGAACTGGCATTCAGCAATAACTCCGCATACAAAAAAGTCCGGCATGCCGGACTTTTTTTGTGCTACTAGCTATTATGTTGACGGTCTATTGCTTGAGAACCGGTCTTGGGAAATAGGATGAGATCGTATTTCTTACTCCGTTACCCCAGACGATTGCCTGATTATACAGGCTATGCAGGTGCTTCTGATCAATATTGAGTTCGCGAGACTGCTTAATAACATTTAGCCACAGTGCGCTTTCAAAGGCCCTTGCCAGTGAAAGATAGTGATTAAACTCATTAGACTTACCCAGCAGTGCGGTATTGACGTCGTCGGTTAATGGCAGCTGCTTCAATATGTCTGGCATCGATTGGTCAAGCAGCGCATCCAGTAATGAGAACAGGCCCACCAGAAATCCTACCGGAGGATCGGTATTCAGTTTCCTTTCCTGCGACAGCAAATCAAAAAACTTGGCGCGTACCAGTGACATGTGTATCAGTTCGAGGGGTTTGTCATCGCCAAGGTTAGCCAGTGATAACAGCGCAATGAACTTTTTGATTTCGACCTCACCCATGTACGCCAGAGCGTGCTTCAGAGAGGTAATTTTGTAGCGCTTGTTGATAGTTGGGTTGTTGATGAATTTCAACAACAGGTAACTCAGGGCGGCATCACGCTCGATGATCTGATTGATACGATTGAGATCGAAATTGCTGTTAGAGCTCTCTCCCATCAAATCTACCAGATTCATCTTCGATGCCGGTAGCTGCCGCTGAATGCGCGCTTCCGGTGTGGCGAAGAAATAACCCTGGAAAAAATCGAAGCCTAGATCGCGACAGTTATTAAAGTCTGTGTGACTGTCGACTTGTTCAGCCACCAGTTTAATATTCGAGTCCAGGAAGCGCGGAATGTTCTTTTCTATAACTTCGTAGCGGGCTTTTGACACATCCACTTTGACAATATCAATCAACGGGAAAATTTCGTGCTTGCCGCTCATCATCATTGGGTCGTCTATCGCCAGCTTAAAGCCGAGTTGTTTAATATGCTGGCAGGCTTCTAACAGTCCGCTTTGCAAAAACGGATTTTCATCCAGCTCAACGACCACCGTTTCCGGATTGAGCGTAGTCGGAAAGCGCGAAATGATAGTATCGCTGCTAAAGTTGATGAAAGACTTTTTCTCGCCACAGATATCATCGAGACCGAGGGTGTGGAAGCGGTTAGCGATATACTTTGCTTTGTCGCTATCCAAATCAGGAAACGAGCCGCCTTTACCATCCCGGAACAGCAGCTCGTAAGCAAAGACATCCTTATCTCGATCGAGGATCGGTTGACGAGCAATAAACGCAAACATATAGACAGGTATTCCCTTTAACGTCGTTATTATTTTATTTATCGGACAGGGTGATGGTTTTTTTTACCACTCTTGCCCGATTTATTCGTATCCAGGAAGCTGCGAATACGAATGCACATACACAACAAGTCTGAAATGCCCATCTAACAGTGTAGTATGTGAGTCTTGACCATTTTTTAATTCTGAATATCTCTGATTTCACTTTACCTTATGGTCAAATTGTAGTCCACAAGTTGCGACGTCGTAAGGATATCCGGGGCTCGACTGCAAATGCTCGACGCGCATCAACAACTGCGCGTCTTGCCACGCTATGGATTTTTCACACTTGAATGCATGGCTTTCGCCCATTTGATGCCTTCATTATAAAAATGATGGATCATCGGTTGTTTAAGCTTGTATTTTGCTGCGAACCGCTTAATGCCGACCCAGTTGGCATGTTCCAGATGTTGTACCGCCGACAAGCAATCAAAAAGCAGGTTTTGCCGACCGCAAAGTGCATCTTTAACATTGTCCGAGACCGGCACCTTGTCCATCAGCTCTTCCATATCCTGTTCCATCATGGCGTCCATCATCGACAGCAATCCGGTAAGAAAGCCAGTGGGCGGATTTTCCTGTTCTTTCAGAGCGATCGAGACAAGCTCACAAAACTTCGCCCGTACCAGTGACATTTGCAGCAGTTCACTGGGCTGCCCCTCATTCAGATTGGCCAGGGCCAACAGCGCGATAAACTTTTTCACCTCAACTTCGCCCATGTAATTCAGGGCGTGCTTCAGCGAGCTGATTTTATTGCGCTTATTGGTCAGAGGATTGTTGATAAACCGCAGTAGCAGATAGGTCAGGGCCGGGTCGCGCTCAATGATGCTGCTTATTTTGTCGAAATCGAGTTCGCGTGAAGAACTGGCTGAAATAAGTTCAAGCATCGTTAATTTCGATGCGCCAAGCTTTCGATGCCGGACAATTTCCGGGCGGGCAAGGAAATAGCCCTGGAAAAAATCAAATCCCATCTCTTTGAAGGTCTCGAACTGCTCATAAGTTTCGATCTTCTCAGCTACCAGCTTTACCCGATGTTGCTTTAATTTCGGTACCAGCTCGCGAATTACCTCAATATCCAAGGTGGTGATATCGAACTTGATTACACTGGTAAAAGGGATAAAGGGTTCCCAGCGACCGGTATTATCGTAATCGTCCAGGGCAATAGGATAACCCAGCCCGCGAATATGCTTACAGGCTGCGACCAGTTGTTCGTCCACATCCACGGTTTCCACTACCTCAATGACCACGGCGGAGGGGTCCAGGGAGGTTGGAAAGCGATACATCAGGGTGTCGCGATGAAAATTAATAAATGCCAGTTTGCCATTAGTAATTTCTTCAATACCCAGACTCAGGTGGGTTGAGGTAAGGATTTTGGAAGTCGCTTCGTCCGGTGGAATGTCAGGAAAGCAGTTGTCCTCGCCATCGCGAAACAATATCTCGTAGGCATAGACTTCGCGTTTATCGTCGAATATAGGTTGGCGGGCAACATAAGCGAACATTTACAACCTCTGCGCAAAGCGTTTTATAAATGGGTCTGCATTGCTAACGTTATCAGTAGAACCGGGCAATAGCGATTAGTTAATATCGCTTTATACCGCCAGGCCAGTCTTTGTTGGCGCATTTGTTACGCACCATGCAAGCAGCTGCTACGGGCACACACTTGTGAAAGGATAAATGCGTCTCTGGTTACGATGAGCAGCGTTTACTCTCATTTTATAAAAAGTATAAACCCGCTACTATATTGACACGTACAAGGATTTATTGAAAATGAACTTTCGTTGCAAAATGCGGTCTTGATAATGTGGAATTCGTTCCCATATAGACGTCTTGCAGATCGCGTCTGTGATACGAAAAGGACTCGCAAGGATCTGGTGGTTTTGGTACCATGAGGTGCTTAATGAATGAGGTGACTATGAGCAACAACATGCAATCTATGGCCCTATCGGTGCCTCACAGCGGTAGCATTGAAGGCTACATTCAGGCTGTGAGCAGCATTGATATGCTGACCGCTGAACAAGAGCGCGAACTGGCTTTTCGATTACGTGAGGATGAAGACCTGACAGCAGCACGCAAATTGGTAATGTCTCATCTGCGTTTCGTTGTGCATATTGCCAAATCTTATTCCGGATACGGACTCCCCCAGGCTGATTTAATTCAGGAAGGGAATATCGGTTTGATGAAAGCCGTTAAACGCTTCGATCCTACAGTAGGTGTGCGCCTTGTCTCATTTGCGGTTCACTGGATCAAAGCCGAAATTCACGAATTTGTGCTGAAAAACTGGCGCATCGTGAAGGTCGCGACCACGAAAGCGCAGCGTAAATTATTCTTTAATTTACGTAAGGCGAAGAAACGTCTTGGCTGGTTTACTCATGAAGAAGTGCAGACGGTTGCAAGCGAACTGGGTGTAAGCACCAAAGAAGTGTTGCAGATGGAAGCGCGAATGAGTAGTCAGGATCAGGCGTTTGATCTGAGCGCTGATGATGATGAAAACGGTAATTTTGCGCCTGTCCAGTTTCTTGAAGACAAGACTACTGACGTAGAGATGGATGTCATCAATACCGATTGGGACACTAACGCTTCCAAGCGACTCTATTCTGCTATCAAAACGCTGGATGAACGCAGTCAGCATATTATTGAAACGCGCTGGCTTGCTGATGACAAGGTTACATTGCAGGACCTTGCTGATAAGTATGAAGTCTCTGCCGAACGTGTTCGTCAGATTGAAAAGAATGCAATGAAAAAGCTGCAGGCCGCGATGACGGCATAAGTGATAAAATAATTCGAAAAAGGCGCCTTCAGGCGCCTTTTTTATGTCTGTTCCAGATTACCGATGCTTCTTCCGGACAGCGTTAATTACCGACAAGCACAGGTCCTGATACAAGCTGTCTGGAAAGGGGCGGAAACAAAGTCCGGAAGCAAGTAAAGGAGGCTTTCGCGACGTTATAGTTGGCCAATATATCCTTTCAACCTGGTAAAGGCTAAGCGCATCATTTGTCGTTAAACGTGGGTTTAACCGCGGCGGCAGCCGCTTTGGCTTTCTCAACCGCCTTTTCCAGTGATATCCCCTTTGCCAGTGCAACCCCCATCCGACGTTTACCGGCCACTTCAGGTTTGCCGAATAGCCGTATATCGGTTTGTGGTTGCGACAGCGCCACATTTAACCCGCTAAAGGTAATATCGGTGCTATGTCCTTCTACAATAATGACAGATGATGCGCTGGGGCTGTCACAAGTGATTGTGGGAATGGGGAGCCCCAAAATGGCACGCGCGTGCAGCGCAAATTCTGACAGGTTTTGTGATATCAGGGTTACCATGCCGGTGTCATGGGGACGCGGAGACACTTCACTGAAAATTACCTCGTCACCTTTGATAAACAGCTCAACCCCAAATAAGCCATAACCGCCAAGAGCCTCTGTGATTGTTGCGGCAATACGTTGGGCATCGTTAAGCGCAGTCTGAGACATAGGCTGAGGCTGCCAGGATTGTTGATAATCGCCGTCTTTTTGTACGTGGCCGATGGGGGCACAAAATACCGTACCTTCTCGGGTTCGGGTAGTTAAAAGCGTGATTTCATAATCGAAATCGACCATGCCTTCTACGATGACTTTGCCACCGCCGGCACGCCCGCCTTGCTGGGCGTAATCCCAGGCAGCCGCTACTTCTTCCGGGCCATCAAGTTTACTCTGGCCTTTGCCAGACGAACTCATAATCGGCTTAACGAAACACGGAAAGCCAATGCTGGTGACGGCGTGCCGGAAACTGTCGAGGCTCTCTGCAAAAGCATATCTGGAGGTGGGTAAGCCAAGGGTTTCTGCTGCCAGTGTGCGGATCCCCTCGCGGTTCATTGTCAGCTTGGTGGCGCGCGCGCTGGGTACGACATGAAAACCCATTTCTTCCACTTCGACCAACACATCGGTGGCAATAGCTTCGACTTCCGGCACAATATAGTCCGGTTTCTCTTCCAGAATTGCGGCCTTTAAAGCAGCGCCATCCAGCATGGAAAACACGCGGTAGCGGTCCGCTACCTGCATCGCGGGGGCACTTTCGTAGCTGTCACAGGCAATAACTTCGCAGCCCAGTCGCTGACATTCAATCACCACCTCTTTGCCCAGTTCACCGCTCCCCAGCAGCATCACTTTGGTGGCTGATGACGTAAAGGGTGTGCCGATACTACTCATGATGTTTCCTTCTCTCTGGCTGGCGTTAACACCCAGTAAACCCCTTTGAATTCGGCCACCGGGGTATCGTCATCAAGAATATCGACCTGAAGGGTGAAGCGCGACTTCTTACGCTTTTCCAGTAGTGCAAATTTTCCCGACAGCGTTTCGATATTAGATATGGCCCGAGGCTTCATTGTGATGGGCTTGTGGTAATGAATATCGCCGTCACCCAGTACGATATCGCCGTCCAGTTGTCGTTCTTTCAGTTGCAGATAAATCATGCCCCAACCGGTAAGCGTAGCCAGCGAAAAAATACTGCCGGCAAACATGGTACCGTGAATGTTGATGTTTTTATTCAGCGAAGCCCGGGTTTCCAGCGTTCGACCAGTATACTGGTGAAGTTTGATGCCCATATGCTCGGTGATGGGGATGGTGTCTGACCAGGTTTGCTGTAATTCCGTGCACCATTTGGGATGCAGCACCAATGTGTCGATTGCGGTAAGCTTTTTGACCATTTGCTGACGCTTGAGCAGACCCAGCTCATTCGGTGCTTCCCGTTCGATAATAAAGCCGCAGCCTGAAAAGAAGGGGATGGAGACTTCGCGGCTGTTAGTGACGGCTCGGATCGCGCCTTGTTCACGCGCCACATTTTCGAGTGCCCCCAGTATCATCTGACCCAGCCCTTTACGCTGATGATCGCTATGTACCGCAATGTGACGAATTTGTGCTTCTTCGGCAGTATTCATATGGACGCGGCCACAGGCAACAATGTTGCTTTTACCGTCAACAATCATGCGGTGTTCGGCAACTTGCTCATACTCATCTTTTTCTGAGCCCGGAGGGAAATTCCACGGCTGACGTAAGTATTGCCAGCGAAAATGATAATAGGCCTCTAGCTCTTCTTCTGTCTGAGGAGTAACCACTTTGAACACGATATTAGCGCTCTGCGTTAATGAATCAGCCCCCATTTAAACGCAAGCCGTCACCACTCACAAGGGAAATTCTGCTATTGTCCGACTCCTGCCACTGCCCCAGGCAACGCGCAATACAGATTTATTTAGCCACAAGGGAGCGGAGGCAGGAACAGGCAAGGCATGTAGCGAGAACAGGGCGTGCTGTCAGAACTGAAACTGAAATGTAACGGGCCCGTCATTAACCAGTGAGACCTGCATATCAGCACCAAACTGGCCGGTTTTTACCGTCACGCCTTTTCCTTCAATTGCCGCAATGACATCCTGATAAATTTTCTCGCCATGTTCGGGCGATGCCCCCCGTGAAAAGCCCGGGCGATTTCCCTTTTTTGTATCAGCAACCAGAGTAAACTGAGATACAACCAGGACGCTGCCGCCGACCTGCTGAATATTCAGGTTCATTTTGCCGTCGTCATCTGAAAAAATACGGTATTGGCAAATTTTCTGCGCCATCTTCTCAACCTGTTCAGCGGTATCATCTTTTTCGACACCAAGCAGCAGTAGGATCCCTTTGTCTATCTCACTTATCTGGTTTTCATCAACCTCTACACTGGCTTTGGATACCCGTTGAATTAACCCAATCATTTACTGCGCTCCCTGATGAATCTGGACATATCCCGCGTGGCCCGGCATAACGCATAAGCAATGCCAGGTTCTGAGGTGCTGTGTCCGGCATCCGGCACGACCAGAAGGTCACTGCACTCCCAGGCCTTATGCAGGCTGTAGGCGGCATCAGATTTGCAAATCATGTCATACCGGCCATGCACAATTGTGGCAGGGATATGCGAAATTTTCTTTATGTTATCAAGAATATAGTTTTCAGGAATAAAACATTGATGGGAAAGGAAGTGACATTCTAATTTGGCAAGACTGGTCATCAGTGCAATAGGGTAATGCGAGGTGATATCGCCGGTTCCCGGTGGCAGCGACAGTCGTGATAACCGTTCCTCCCACACATACCAGCGCTTCAGCGCTGAAAGTCTTGTCACTTCGCTCTCGGCATTAAACTCATTGTGAAAATAGTTGCATATTGACTCAGTGGTAAGCGGTTCGGGAATTCGGCTTATGAACTGCTCATAAAATTCCGGAAACAGCTGTGCGGCTCCTCCAGTAGGAGACAAAAACCAGTCTCTGTCCTGTTGTCTGGCCAGAAAAACGCCTCGTAAGATGAGGCCGCTGACCGTCTCGGGATCATCAAGTGCAGCCAGAAGTGCCAGTGTTGCACCCCAGGACCCACCAAACACTACCCACTTCTCAATGTTGAGAAAGCTGCGTAGCCGGCGGATATCTGCAAGGCTATGGTGCGTGGTGTTATTTTGCAACGAGCCGAAAGGTTTGGAGCGACCGCAGCCACGCTGCTCAAATCCGATGATGCGATACCGGTTGGCATCAAAGAAACGCTTATAATTGGGCGACAGCCCCGCACCGGGGCCGCCATGCAGATAGAGAACGGGGATACCGTCAGGGTTGCCACTGACTTCATAATAGAGCGAATGCCCGTCGTCCGTGTCTAAATAACCGCTATCTGAACAGCCAATATCAGGATAAAGTCGTTTCATTTTATTTCAGTGCGTTGTGTGACTGAGTTTTTTGGTTTAGTTTACATAATGAATCATATTCTGAGAGTAATTGCGAGGAAGTTAATATGGCAGGTCAGGGATCCGGTGGTAATGTTATTGCAGCGGTATGTAACTTTTTTATCCCGGGGCTGGGTCACCTCGTCCAGGGACGCATACTCGGCGCGTTGTTTTTCTTCATAGTGGTAGGTGTTTGTTATGCGCTGGCAGCGACCGTCATTCTGACGATCCTTTTCGGACCGCTGGGCGTAATTTTCCACATCTGGTCCATCATTAGTGCCGCACGTTATCGCGGCAGGGAAACATTATGAGAGCAAAAGGTTTGAAGGTTGCACTTGTCACAGCAGCCTTCTTCACACTTTCGGGCTGTCAGTCAGCCTATTACGCAGCCTGGGAGAAGGTCGGCGTTGAAAAGCGCGATATTCTTGTAGACCGGGTAGAGAATGCTAAAGAGTCTCAGGAAGACGCACAGGAGCAGTTTAGCTCTGCACTTGAAGAGTTCAGCGCGCTGATTAATTTTGATGGTGGCGAACTTGAGGATGTTTATAACGAGCTGAATAGTCAGTTTGAAGACAGCCAGGCTGCGGCGGAGGAAGTGAACTCACGAATTGATAACGTGGAAAGCGTTGCCGAGGCGCTGTTCGATGAATGGGAAGATGAACTGGAGAAATACCAGAATGCTTCACTGAAACGCGACAGTGCTAACAAATTGCGTGATACACGTCGTCGTTATGAAACCATGATTAAAGCCATGCGCAAGGCAGAAAGCCGGATGGCGCCAATCCTTACGGCGTTTCAGGACAATGTCCTGTACCTGAAGCATAACCTCAACGCGAGTGCCATCGGTGCATTGCAGGGGGAGCTGAATGAGATTCAGGGCGACGTGCAACAGCTTATTCAGGAAATGAATGCGGCAATCGCAGAATCAGATGCATTTATCAGCACGCTGAAAAACTAGCGCTCGCCGACAGCCTAATCTGAAAACGCTGTGCAGATGCCACTATGTGGTGATTTGCACAGCGTTTTTTTATGCTCGTCGATAGTGCACCCACAGTCAGGCAACACAGCTTATGAGATATTGCCGTCGCTCTGAAGACAGGCCTGTGCCAACACATAGGGTTACAGCGGAGTTGGTAAAGGCAATATAAGTCGTTTTTTGCATTACTTCCCCTGCCTACGCACCTGCAACGCATTAGTCAACGAACTACCAAAGCAGTAAACACCGGAACTGTACGGCGTTAGTGCGACGCGTACTGGTTAGACGGCGCAACGTCGACAAGTGATACCGGTTATTATTCTTCTGCTATTTTTCTGGGCTCGTCCTCAGCTCTGTGGCTATCGAAAGTATCTGCGAGTGAACAGGTAAATTCGGCACCCAACAACACCACTACCCAGGAAAGGTATACCCATAAAAATAATATTGGGACGACGGCCAGCGCGCCATAGATAAGCTGATAAGACGGAAAACTGGTGACGTATAAGGTAAATGCCTGTTTGGTGCCTTCGAAAGCCAGTGTGGCAAGAAACGCGCCCAGTAGGGCGTGCAGCGCATTTACACGGCGATTAGGCACCACCATATACAAAATCAGAAAGGCGAGCATGGCGGTGAAACTGGGTACCATACTCAGCAGGAAGGTACCCAAGCCCGGAGTATATTCTTCAGCGAAAGCGGCGATCCCTACCAGATATGAGCTCACCACGACACTGGAGCCAATTAGCATTGGGGTTAGCGTAATGACCATCCAGTAAATTGCGAAGGTGTAAACAATAGGGCGGTCTGACTGCGTCCGCCATATCCGGTTCAGAGTCTTGTCAACGTTCGAAATCAGTAGCAGTGCCACCATGAGCAGGGAAAGGATCCCGATAGCACCCATTTGCGAGGCGTTGCCCACAAACTCAGACATATATTCGTGAACTACATCGCTGGCAGTTGGTACAAAGTTACTGAAAATAAAGTGCTCGAGTTTACTGCGCACCGACGCAAATGCCGGAAACGCCGACATAATGGTAAATGTCACCATTATAAAAGGGACCAGCGACAGCAGGGTAACATACGCCAGATGGCCTGAAGACATGGCTATATTGTCTTGCCGGCAACGCGCAATAAACACTTTTCCAAAGTTTAAAAGCTGTGGTTGCACATGCTTCCATCGTTCCTGCAGACGGTTTTCACTCACGTCTTACTCCTGAATACCCGAAATTATCTGTCATCTAAATGGTATACCCCATCCTCCCGGCGAGCAATGCGTTTCGCGGGGGAGTACGATTCTGCGGGTTGGCTCAATCGCGAGGAGGAAGAAAGTCCGGCAATGTGCATGAAGGAAGGATTTTTTTTATTTCGTGGTTTGGTGATAAAGTAAGCACTGATGCCACGATAAGTAAGCCTACACAAACGTAAAAAGCGGTGGGGTTTTGCAGCGGTAACAATCGCGAACATGATAAAAACAGCATGAATAGCAGCGGGTAGCAGACTTTTTATTGTCCTGGCCCTAATCAGTATCTGCAGTATCTGGTGGTTGTAGTTAATGATACAAAATAACCTGAGACTTCTCTCTCTTATCCGCGCGTTGCTCGTGTTGGGGGTCTCCTGTTTGTGGCTGGTTCCCGCTTCAGCTCATGAAAATACCGTCATTCGTTTTTACGGTGAGCCTGCAGCGCCTTTTTATTGGGAAGAAGATGGAGTAGAGCAGGGGGCAGTATTCGAACTTGCCCAGGCACTGATCAAACACCTGAACTTACACGCCACCGTTGAATTACTCCCTTGGGCTCGCGCGTATTATGAAGCCGAGCAACATCCTAACGTGGTGCTGTTGTCAGTATTAAAAACACCGGCCAGGGAAAATGAGTTGCAGTGGTTGGGCGTGGTGCATGTGGCAAAAGCGTCCTTTATTCGTCTTCGGGAGAGGGGGGATATCCACGTATCACAATTTGATGATGCGAAAAAATATCGTGTTGGTACCGTGAGAGGATACGGTTCTGCCGGATATTTACAGCGTCATGGGTTTGAAGAAAACCAGAATCTTATCCTGGCAAAAAGTCCCTCGGAATTGTGGGCTCTGCTGTATAAACAACGCATTGATCTGGTGTTATCTAATCTGGTTTCCGGTAAATACGAGGTAGACAGTGCTGAACTTGATGCAAGCCGCATCGTGAGTGAGGCCGAAGTGACACCACTGAATCTTGAGTTGCAAATGGCAACCGGCCTGCAGACATCTGCAGAGCTGACAGAAAAGCTCAGAGCCGGACTGGCCTCGTTGAAAGCGTCAGGAGAATACCTGCAAATTATGAAAAAATGGGATTTGCTGTAACGCTGGCGTGGTTCAACTACTGCCGGTAAAGTTTTTCTGACTGCCTGACTGCCTGACTGCCTGACTACCTGACTACCTGACTGCCTGATCGTCCGTAAAGTGATTGAACCACCGGCTGGTTATGCTGACATGGCCTTGCTACATCCTATCGAACAGAAAGCGCTCTCATAGCCGCGACTGTCTGTCTGGCACAATGGGTGTGCCAGACTTGTTTTTCAGGTTCTCAGCCCCAGCATGTGGCAAATAGCATAGCTGAGCTCACTGCGATTCAGAGTGTAGAAATGAAAGTGCTTTACCCCTTCTTTTGCCAGTACTTTAACCTGTTCCATGGCGATGTTTGCACCCATCAGGTTACGGGTAGTCTGATCATCGTCATCCAGCCCTTCATACATTTTGTGCAGCCAGCCGGGGACATGCACATTGGTGAAGCCGGCAAACTTCACCAATGTCTGGTAATTGGTAACAGGTAAAATGCCAGGCACGATATCCAGGTCAATGCCTGCTGCAGCGGCGCGATCGCGGAAGCGTAGAAATAAACTGGTATCAAAGAAAAACTGGGTAATTGCCTCGCTGGCACCGGCTTCTGCTTTGCGCTTCAGATTTAGCAGGTCAAATTGCGCGTTAGGTGCTTCAGGATGCTTTTCCGGATAGGCTGCCACAGAAATGTCAAAGTCAGCCACGTCTTTTAGCAGCGCAACAAGGTCAGACGCATACATTTCTGTTTTGTCTACGCCCTGAGGTAAATCGCCGCGCAGCGCAACAATACGACGGATCCCGGAATCCCAGTAATCTTTCGCGATTTGCTTAAGCTCTTCTTTCGATGCATCCACGCAAGTCAGGTGAGGCGCTGCCGATACTCCGGTTTGCTGGTGGATACGCTTTACCACATCATGGGTGCGGTCGCGTTCGCCACTGTTCGCACCATAGGTGACAGACATGTAGCTGGGTTTCAGTGGTGCCAGACGTTCAACGGATTTCCACAGCGTTTTCTCCATTTGTTCGGATTTGGGCGGAAAAAACTCAAATGACACATCGATATCGCGTAGCTCAGAGAGCGACTGATTCAATGCATCGATACCTTGTGCGTAAGAAACCATGATGAATACCTTGTGGACGTTTAGACGTCTAAACTATTTTATATATGTCTAGACGTCAAGCGGTTTACACTGCTCAATTGACCTTTTCGCCACATTGTTTAGAATTTCTCTTCATAACATAAATAAGAGTAGCCCGGGATCCCTAATGGCAAAATGGAACGGAAAGTATATACACCCCTACGCAGAGCATGGAAAAAAGAGTGAGCAGGTAAAGAAAGTTACCGTTTCCATTCCCATCAATGTGCTTAAAGAACTGACTGACGAGCGTACCCGCAGACAAATTAATAACCTGCGCCACGCCACTAACTCTGAATTATTGTGCGAGGCGTTCTTGCACGCATTTACCGGACAGCCTCTGCCCAGCGACGAGGACTTGCGCAAAGACAATCCAAATCGTATTCCGGAAGAAGCCCGCAAAATCATGGAAGAGATGGGGATTGACCCGCAGGTCGACGAAGATGCGCTGAAATAAAATTGTTGATTTATTGACCTGCTAACGTATACTCCCCCCGCTTTGTGAGGGGGAGTAGTACATGAAAAAGAGCATTTTTTTTGGTTTAATTTTGACAGCGTTGTCATTTGGTGTAAAAGCCGCTCCGATCTCCGTTTCGGGGCTTGATGATTTTGTAATGGCGTCGGGTTCGTCTATTGGTTTGGGAGCTGAAGCTCATCTGTATAGTAGTGTTGGCAGTGATTTTTACATTTCGATGGGGTCTGGCGTCGTAGTAGAAGGGGCAGCTTGCGCGCCAGCACTGGGTATCGGAGCAGGGGCGGTTATCAAACAACCTGGCACAACCTGCCCTGCCGGGAATTACTTTAAAGCGCAAATTGCGCAAATTAGCCAGCAGGCATCGGGATGGGCGGACGCGTCTGCTGCATTTGACGTAACAAATACTACGGCGCTGGCGGCCGGAAACTACACGCTCTCATCACTGCATTTAGATGCAGGTGAGTCTCTGACCATCTCTGGCAATGCCAGCGATGTTGCTATTATCAACATCACAGGTCTGGCAAAGCTAGGATCGGGTGCTGCTATCTATTTGAAAGGCGGTATCTCCGCGCAAACTGTGTTTTTCAACTTTATTGATAATGCTGTTGCACGCAGCTTTGAGTTTGGCGGTGCTGAGCTTAGTGGTACATTTTTGTCCTCATCCCGAGACTACATCATGGGTGATGGAGCTACGCTGCAGGATTCGCGCTTTTTCACCAATGGCGCGATTGTAGCCAATGTCCAGGACGTAATATACCGGGGCGTAACTGAGGTCAGTGCACCTGCTACTGGTCTGTTGGCCCTGACGGGTGTGGTTGGACTGCTTATGCGTCGGCGGATAAAGCCGCAGGTATCCTACAGCCTGTAACTACAGTGCGGCTTTCGCATTGATTTACAACCGCGCAGATTCCGGGTGGGATGAGCGATGGCCAATATGAAAAAGCCAATCGCTCATCGTCGCGGTATTTAGTCGTAAGAGGCAGGTAGTGACTCTAATCTTGCCACGCCTGAGTCTAACGCGGCCTGCGCGACAGCTCTGGCGATACGCGAGCACAGACGCGGATCCATCGGCTTGGGAATAATGTATTCTTTGCCAAAGGTGAGTGAATCACTTTTACTGGCCTTTAATACTTCATCCGGTACCGGCTCTTTCGAAATGGCTCTGATAGCCTCTACCGCAGCTACTTTCATTTCATCATTAATGGCTGTTGCCCTGACATCCAGCGCGCCGCGGAAGATAAACGGGAAACACAGCACGTTATTTACCTGATTCGGATAATCCGAACGGCCCGTAGCCATGATTAAATCGGAGCGCACTTCGTGGGCGAGCTCTGGCTTGATTTCCGGATCCGGGTTAGAGCAGGCAAAAACAATCGGATTTTCTGCCATCAGACGAAGCGTTTCCGGCGGCAATACATCCGGGCCCGATACGCCGACAAAGATATCAGCTCCGTCCATCACATCATCAAGCGTGCGCTTGTCGGTATTATTCGCGAACAGCGCTTTGTGCTCAGTTAAGTCGTCACGGCGAGTGTGAATTACGCCCTTTCTGTCAAGCATATAGATGCGTTCACGCTGCGCACCACACTTGATCAGCAGCTCCATACAGGCGACGGCAGCAGCACCTGCACCCATACACACGATTTTCGCATCTTCAATATTCTTACCCTGGATTTCCAGCGCATTAAGCATACCCGCAGCGGTAACAATAGCCGTGCCGTGCTGATCATCATGGAATACCGGAATTTTGCAGCGCTTGATAAGCTCCTGCTCTATCTCGAAGCACTCAGGGGCTTTGATATCTTCTAAGTTAATACCACCAAAGGTGTCGGCGATATTGGCTACCGTATTGATGAACTCTTCGGTGGTGCGGTGTTTTACCTCGATATCGATGGCGTCCAGGCCGGCGAATCGTTTAAACAGTAGCGCTTTCCCTTCCATTACCGGCTTAGATGCCAGCGGCCCCAGATTGCCAAGACCCAGAATGGCGGTACCATTACTGATAACCGCAACCATGTTGCCTTTCGCCGTATACTGATAAGCCGCATCAGGATCTTCCGCTATCTCACGAACCGGTTCAGCCACGCCTGGGCTATAGGCAAGTGCAAGATCATCGACGCCCTCGGCGGGTTTGGACAGTTCAACCCGAATTTTCCCAGGGGTTGGTTTTGCATGATAATCAAGGGCGCGTTGTCTAAAATCTGACATTATTTCAAGTGTCCTTCACTGTAGGGGTTGAGGGTGTCTGCCGCCAGCCTGTGACATCACTGTCTTATAAAAAAGAGGCATGCTGTTAATGCGTCTTCTTTGTGCTGTCGGACATTACTTGTCGGTATTATTGTCAATAGTGCCTATGGCGTGCTGAGACTATCTATCACCACGCCGTTCATACAGCATAACGTAGCGTTCGCTGTTTTTTCGCCCAACTTTACCACAGCATTATTCACAGAACATATCTGATCAGGCTGTTTAATTTATAATTTATCGGGAACAAACGCGGGCCTCTAGCGAAGTCTGTCAATATTCGTTATTTATTTTGTTTATGGAATGATCGGTTTGCATATATATTTTGAATCTATATGCATAAATGTGAATAATAATTAGAGAAGGGCAGCGATAAGCTGTCGCGTTTTCCATTGACGACGCTGGCTTGTAACACGGGGAAGTTTTGGCTGATAAAGAAAATCGGAATGCATAGTTATTTCAGGCACAAAAAAAGCGCCTGAGAGGCGCTTTTTTTCGTTTGGAAACCAGACTTACTTTTTGCCCAGTGCACCAAAACGCTTCTTGAAGCGATCTACACGACCACCGGTGTCAACGTTACGTTGCTTACCAGTGTAGAACGGGTGACATGATGAACATACGTCCAGGTTGATGTCTTTACCCATTGTAGAGCGAACTTTAATCGTATTACCGCAAGAGCAAGTTGCAGTAATTTCAGCGTAATCAGGGTGAATACCTTGTTTCATGGGGTACCTCATTATAAGGCCGTATCGCTATCCAGCCCGAAGCTGAACACCATACGCAACTTAAAAGTTATGCAAAGCACCATGGCCTTGCCGTAAAGAGCGGCGCATATTAATGGAACTTGCCCCCGGGATCAAGCAGTTTGTGTGATAATTAAACGCTTATAAAGCCAGGCAGTACCGCATTTTTAGCGTGTTTCCACCATGTGACAATACACATGCAGCGCTGCCCGACAGGACGTATGACTCGCGGATATTTTTCTGACGCTTAAGACTGCGATGCACAGGCGCAGACAGTCAGCGCGTTGGTATCCGTGTTATGTCCTGTATACTATAACGTTTTCGGTTTCCCGGATTGTAGTGGAGTGCATGCGCATCATGGCGCTAATCGATGTGGCGGTGCCTGTACCGCTCAGACAAACCTTTACCTATCAACACGACACGGCGCTCAACGCCGGTGTCAGAGTGCGCGTTCCTTTCGGGCCCCGCACTGTGGTGGGTATTGTGATGGGAGAAGCGGATGCACAGCAAGACGCGTCGAAGATAAAAGCTGTCAGCGAGGTGCTGGATGACGAGCCGGTACTGTCCGGTACGTTGCTGACACTGTGTAGGTGGTTGTCACAGTATTATCATCATGCACCAGGCGAAGTGTTACATACGGTGCTGCCGGTATTATTGCGCAAAGGAGAAGCTGCAACACCCGATGGTGTTCTTTTTCTGCATTGCACAGAAACCGGTGAGACAACGCAGTCAGATTCGCTAAGCCGCGCGCCCAAACAACAAGCCTGCTTTTCAGCGATAAAAGAGGCGCCGCAGACCAAAGAGACAATGCGGCGTGACTATTCTGCCGCCGTGATTAATGCGCTTGTAGAGAAAGCGCTGATTTGTGAAAAGCGTCATCAATGGACGCCATCACCCCGGCAATTCGTCGCTGACATTACGATGGGCACGGCGCCACGGCCTGATCGTGAACAAGCGGTAGCCATCGCGGCCATTACCACACAAAAAGACGCGTTTACTCCCCATTTGCTGGAAGGCGTTACCGGCAGCGGAAAAACCGAAGTGTATCTGCAGGCGATTGAGCCTGTGCTTAAGGCGGGCAGACAGGTACTTATTCTGGTTCCTGAAATTGGATTAACACCGCAAACTGTAAAGCGCTTTTCTGACCGCTTCGGTATTGAGGTTGGTGTGCTCCATTCGCAGCTCACCGATACCGCCAGGCTGACAGTATGGCAGCGTGCCAGAGCCGGGGAACTCGGCATCATTATTGGCACTCGTTCTGCTATTTTTACACCACTGCACAGCCCGGGCATGTTGATTGTCGACGAAGAGCATGACGAGTCTTTTAAACAGCAGGACGGGCTTCGTTATCACGCACGGGATTTGGCGGTATTAAGAGCCAAAGAGGAAAACATTCCGCTGGTGATGGGCACAGCAACACCGTCACTGGAAACGCTGAATAATGCCATTGCCGGTCGCTATCATCATTTGCAACTGACACAGAGAGCCGGTGGAGCGCAGTCGACCCGCCAACACATTCTGGATATTCGGGATCAGCCTCTGCACAGCGGCATTGCAGAGGGGTTACTGACGGTAATGCGTCAACACCTGCAGCAGGGTAATCAGGTTCTGGTTTTTGTCAATCGGCGTGGGTTTGCCCCGGCATTGCTTTGTCACCACTGCGGCGAGACGGAAATGTGTGAGCGATGTGACCGACCTTTCACGGTGCATCGTTCGTTAAACCGTATGCAGTGTCATCACTGTGCTGCCACGCGACCTATACCGGCGCGTTGCGGTGCGTGCGGCAGTACTGAACTGGTCACCAGTGGTGTAGGCACCGAGCAGGTAGAGCAAGGGCTTGCTACCCATTTTCCGCATGCGGCCCAGGTACGTATAGACAGTGATTCCGTGCGTGGAAAAGACAAACTGCAGGGCACCCTCGACGCCATTAATGCCAGAGAATATCAGATTCTTATCGGCACGCAGATTTTATCGAAAGGCCACCATTTCCCGCATGTCACACTGGTGGTGGTGCTGGATTGTGACGGTGCGCTTTTCAGCGCCGATTTTCGGGCCGCTGAAAAGCTGGCGCAACTGGTCACGCAGCTTGCAGGACGTGCAGGCCGCGCCAGCAAGCCGGGAGAAATGTGGCTGCAAACGCACAATCCTGACCATCCTTTGCTACAGGATCTGGTGCAAAACGGTTATGGACACTTTGCCCGACATGCGCTGGAGGAGCGTAAGCTGGCGGCACTGCCTCCTTATACCAGTCAGGTCGTGGTGCGGGCAGAAGCCGTAGATGGACGTCTTGCTTACGATTTTCTTTCGGGTTGCCGGCATGTGCTGGCTGAATACGGTCATATTCAGTTAATAGGCCCGATGCCCGGGCTGATGGAAAAGCGACAGGGGCGGTACCGGTTTATCCTGCTTTGTCAGAGTGAAAAGCGTAAACCGCTGCATGATGCGGTGCGTGTTGCACTTCCCTACATGTCCAGTCAGCCTCAGGCCAGTCGCGTTCGCTGGTCGGTGGATGTCGACCCTACCGATTTTAGTTAATAGTATCCTGCAATGATGTGTGATTGATGTCAGAGCCGGCAAATCAAATCTGCATCACGCACCGTCAATGCGCAAGTCAATCACAGGTGAGGTAACCGGAGGCTACCTGCTCGTGGTCTTTGTATCGATTCACTCATGCGGTTTAATCATTTTGTTGACAAAGTGGGCAGCAATTCACTGTAATTGCGGTTACACTGACCGCCAGTGTGATGCGTGTCTTCAATGACACGATCAACGCGACAAACGCGTCAATGAATTACAGTAGTGGAATAGTACGCCGTCTATGGCTCAACGTGATTATGTTTCTCGTGGTCGTGCGCCGCAGAAGAAAAAACAAGCAAATAATAAGAAGAAGTCAGGGTCGCCTCAAATAACACCTTACGCCAGAATCAAGCTGGCAATCGTGGTTATTTTGCTGGTGGGTTTTGCCGTGTTTCTCTGGTCAATCAAAGATGCCGCAGAAACGGAGGTCGATGCGCCGGTAACTAAATCGGTAGCACCATCCGAAGACGAGTTACCGGAACTGCCAGAAGAAGAGTGGGAATACATTAAAACACTGCCTGGCTATGAAGTCGAAGTCGATGTCGCTGAGCAGGAAGCTTCTGATAAACGCTATCTGATGCAGTGCGCCTCGTTCCGCACCCGTTCGCAGGCTGAAGAAATGAAAGCCAAAATTGCCTTCCAGGGACTGGAAGCGCAGATCCGCCCAAGTAGCGGCGCGAATGGCGAGTGGTTCAGAGTGATTCTGGGACCGTTCGAGTCTAAACGTGACGCCGAGCGAGCAAAGCATACGCTTCGCAAAGCGAATATTTCTACCTGCCAAATCTGGTACTGGAATCTGTAACCCGATTCGCCCTGTTTGTGAACAAACCACGCCGACGTTTCGGCGTGGTTGTTAACGTCAGCCACAATTTATCAGCCTGATTCGCCGGCCATATCCCCCAAGTCTGTCTCATTCGCACAGGTATTGCGTTATCCCGCAAACTAAATAGTGTCGTTTTCTTTGCACCTCGTACGTTTTTGTACCGTACACTGATGTCGGTGAGTGAGAGGCTTTCTGCTGAAGTTCCGCGCGCAGAGAAGCAATAAATGTCTGCGGCAAAGCCTTGAAAATCTGTACGCTTCCCCCACTTAGTTTTCATTGAAGTAATCTGTTGGCAGTGATCCGGCAGCCGAGTGGGCTGCAGTGAAGGATCGGTGCCGCAGCATGTCACCTTCGGGTTGATACCCATCCAAAACGGGAGTTTACGTGACTACAATCGTATCTGTAAGACGGGATAACCAGGTAGTAATTGCTGGCGACGGCCAGGTTTCACTGGGCAACACCGTAATGAAAGGTAACGCTAAAAAAGTGCGCCGCCTTTATCATAATAAAGTACTGGCGGGATTTGCCGGCGGTACTGCAGACGCGTTCACTTTATTTGAACGCTTCGAATCGAAACTGGAAATGCATCAGGGCCATCTTACCCGGGCAGCCGTAGAGTTAGCGAAAGACTGGCGGACAGATCGGGCTCTGCGTAAGTTAGAGGCATTGCTTGCCGTGGCAGACGAGACCGCATCATTTATCATTACGGGAAATGGTGACGTCGTGCAGCCTGAAAATGACCTTATCGCTATTGGCTCAGGCGGTCCATATGCACAGGCAGCCGCCACCGCCTTACTGGCAAACACTGACTTATCGGCAAAAGACATTGCTGAGAAAAGTCTGAGCATAGCCGGTGATATCTGCGTATACACAAACCACAGTCAAACTGTGGAAACACTGGATTATTAACCGGGAGCGTCATGCTTTCGGAAGTGCCGAAGGCACTGCAAAAAACAAGGGTTACCCATGTCTGAAATGACTCCACGAGAAATCGTACACGAGCTGGACCGTCACATTATCGGTCAGCAGCAAGCAAAACGCGCGGTATCAATTGCCTTGCGTAACCGCTGGCGTCGCATGCAGCTTGACGAAGAGCTGCGCCAGGAAGTGACGCCAAAAAACATTCTGATGATTGGCCCGACTGGGGTAGGGAAAACGGAAATCGCCCGCCGTCTGGCAAAGCTGGCTAATGCGCCATTTATCAAAGTAGAAGCCACGAAGTTCACGGAAGTGGGCTATGTGGGTAAAGAAGTGGAAACGATCATCCGCGATCTGGCTGATATCGCCGTAAAAATGACCAAAGAGCAGGAGATGCAGAAGGTCAAGTATCGGGCAGAGGAAGCCGCCGAAGATCGTATTCTGGACGTGCTGTTACCCCCGCCGGAAGATGTGTGGGGGAAGAAGGAAGAAGTAGAAGATCGGGGCACCCGCCAGAATTTCCGCAAACGGTTACGCGAAGGTCAGCTTGACGATAAAGAAATTGAAATCGATGTCGCACTGCCGCAAATGGGCGTAGAGATCATGGCGCCTCCTGGTATGGAAGAAATGACTAACCAGCTGCAGGGCATGTTCCAGAATTTGTCTGGCTCGCAGAAAAAGAAAAAGAAAATGAAGATCAAGGAAGCGTTTAAGCTCCTTATCGAAGAAGAGGCCGCCCGCCTGGTAAACCAGGAAGATCTGAAAGAGAAGGCGATCCATGCGGTAGAGCAGCACGGCATCGTGTTTGTGGACGAAATTGACAAAATTTGTAAGCGCGAAGGAAACCAAAGTGGTGATGTTTCACGCGAAGGTGTGCAGCGTGATCTTCTGCCGCTGGTGGAAGGGTCAACCGTGTCCACTAAGCATGGCATGGTCAAAACCGACCATATCCTGTTCATTGCCTCAGGGGCTTTCCAGATGAGTAAGCCTTCTGACCTAATTCCTGAGCTGCAGGGACGGTTGCCTATTCGTGTAGAACTGGCGGCGCTGGAAGTGGAAGATTTTGTTCGTATCCTGACCGAGCCGAATGCGTCACTGACGGAGCAGTACATTGCGCTGATGAAGACAGAAGGAGTAGATGTCGCCTTTACTGAGTCTGGCATTAAGCGAATTGCTGAAGCCGCCTGGCAGGTAAATGAACGTACAGAAAATATCGGTGCGCGTCGCCTTCATACGGTTTTAGAGCGGTTGATGGAAGACATATCCTTTGATGCGTCTGAGAAAACCGGAGACTCTGTCTCTATTGATGCTGACTACGTAAACGCGCATCTTGAGTCGCTGGTAGATAACGAAGATCTGTCACGCTTTATTCTGTAGTTATCGCACTTTAATAAATCTGTCAGGGCTAAAAGACCCTGGTCGAAGAGCCACTTATCGTGGCTCTTTTTTTCTGCCCTAAACCACCTGATTCAGCAGGTGGTTATCATTTTTAAATATCGCTAAAGCGACTGAGAAGTCCTCAGGGCGACATTTCCGGTGTCTGGCTCGTTGGTAAGAATTACTGCCAATTGCTGCGTTCTGTCTCACGGTAAATATTGTCTACGCCTTTTACGAACACACTGGGCTCCAGCACATGCGGCGCCAGGCGACCATCTTACGCCCTGGCAGTGTGATAACCCGCCGTCAACAGCTTGAGCAATCTGCCTGTCAGGTCGATGCCGGTTTGATTTTCGATAGCGAGAAAACAGGGGCAGGGATTCGCTTCCAGAAAGACATACTCGCCATTTGTACGGCGTCGCCAGTCTATCGCACACCACGTCATACCAAACTGCTGGCAAATCGATACGGCAAGCCGTGCTATCGCCGCAGGCGTCGGCGTACAGATGACCTGCGCGAGCGGATCGTCCCGGTAATCCGCGTTGTCAGAGTCAATTTGCACACTCACGACATCATCAACAAATACGTAGCTGCGCACATTCGTACCAGGTATGAATTCCTGCAGCGTGCCGGGGGAATCTTCAAGCAAACGAACTACAGCGTCAGGCGCACGCTCTTCATCCGTTAACAGCCTGGCCGTAGCGCCGCCGCGCACGGGTTTGAAAATAACAGATGGGTAGTTGCGCGCAAAAGCGCGGGCAATACGGTTTTCATTTCCTATGTAGGAGTGAGGTATGGTTGCGCCGGCCCGCTGTGCCAGATTCAGCTGAGCAGGCTTACACTGATGTGCACGGATCGCATGAATGTTGTTAATCCATTGAATGCTGTCATACAGGAAAAAGCTTTGCAGCGTACTTGCCTTATCACGCGCGACCAGACTGGCAGCCGCATGGTCAGAGTGGCAGCTTACCGGGCTTCGGTACTGGTGCCAGTACGTGGCTTCGATGGTGGAGAATGTCAGGGTTGTGCCATGAATATGCAGCATACCGTCGTGATAACACGGATCGTAGCTTAAACACCAGGTAGTACCAAAAAGCGCGGTATCCACTATCCACGGCTGTAATCCTGTATCTTTGACCGCGCCAGCCATATGGCGGATCTGTGGGTCTGATTCCTGACCCAGTAATACAATATTGTTTTTCATAGAATTCGGGTGGTGTCGTACACGACAACCACCCCTCACTTATCAGGCCAGAATGTCCGGCAGATCACCACCGTCCTCGCCCAGCGCCAGTGTGTAGTAAACCGGTGGGGTAATCGGCTTTACCGGCTCACCAGGAATGGGGAAAGGGATTTTGCCACCGCTGACTTCAATGGCTTCTGATTGTGCAAGTTCTGTGAGAGTTAGTTTGGTATTCATATGAACACTCCTTGTTTCGGTTTAGGTAATACTGCATCCTTTGCAGTAGAAAAATCATAAAGTATGCGACAGTGACTGTCGCCTGTACCGGAGGCGGTTTATCACCGCCTGCCCGAACTGTGACGATTTAGGCGGTGTGGCGAATTGGTTGATACAGCAGTCGGAAATAGCTGGCCATCAACGCTGCACGGTTGCGTATTTCCAGCTTCCGATAAATATTCGCACAATGAAACTTCACCGTTCGTTCGCTGATGAACAGCTGGTTTGCAATCGTCTTATTTGGCAGGCCTTCCATGATCTTGTGGGCAACCTGCAGTTCACGTTTTGACAGTTGCGTGAGTCGTTCATCCAACACTTCTGTAGTAAGCATAATGCTCTCCTTGTTATTTGCGTATCGGCACTAGGCCGGTTGAGGTTGTACCTGCGTCAAACCCTCTGACGACAGTGAGTACACGGT
Organism: Alteromonas antoniana; assembly: GCF_019249295.1. Classification (GTDB taxonomy): domain Bacteria; phylum Pseudomonadota; class Gammaproteobacteria; order Enterobacterales; family Alteromonadaceae; genus Alteromonas; species Alteromonas antoniana. Next base: position 124,348 of record NZ_JAESDH010000009.1, on the reverse strand, counting down.
ATCAGCCATCGCGATGGTTTGCGGGCGATGCGCTACAATGACGCGCGTAATTCGCAGCGCCTTCAGATTTTCATTGATTCTGGATTCGTTGGTAACGTCTAAATTGCTGCTGGCTTCGTCGAGAAACAGGATGGCAGGTTGCCGGTACAAGGCTCTGGCCAGCAATACGCGCTGCAACTGGCCGCCACTCAGTGCACTGCCCATGTCACCGACCAGTGTCTGGTACTGCATTGGCATGGCCATAATATCGTCGTGAATGCAGGCCATTTGTGCCGCAAACACCAGCTTTTCAGGATCCGGGTTATCTTCAAAACAGCTGATATTCTCGGTCAGCGTGCCGCTTAAACAGCAGTCATCCTGCATCACCGACGCGACATGCTCACGTAACCAGCGAGACTCATTAACCCGAATGCCGTCTACGGATACCTCCCCCTCATCTGGTGCATACAATCCCATCATGCACTTTAACAATGTGGTTTTGCCGCAGCCGCTGGCACCGACGATGGCAATCATGGAACCCGGCGCGATATCCAGCGACACATTGCTGAAAACCGGCGAGTCACCTGCGCTGTAGCGATAGCTCAGTCCGGAGATGGTGAGACGCCCCTGTGGTGCCGACAACGATTGTGATCGCGTGGCAACACCGGTGTGAGGATCCTCAGCCGGAGAAAATACAATGTCAGACAGGCGCTCGAAATGTACGCGCAACATGTTGTATTCAATAGCATGGTTGATGAGGCTGTCGATGGCACCGGTGAAGCGGTTTTTGTAGGCAATAAACGCATACAGCATCCCCACGGAAAGCACGTTATCCATAACCAACGTGGCTGCTACGTAAATAATGATAATGTTTTCCAGCCCGAACAGGATCTGGTTGACAGTCTGGGCACCGATATCCCATTTACCGAGGCGTATGTCGGTATTGAGCGTAGACACTAGCCGGTTCTGCCACTGGCCCTGTCGCCGGTTTTCCTGATTAAAAATGCGCACCGGCTGAATCGCGCGCACAGATTCGATGAAATGAGACTGCTCCTTCGCAGCGATATCAATTCTTTCTGCGGTGAGCTTTCGCATTATCGGAGTCAGCAAGATGCGAACAAGGGCATAAAGCATCATGATGGCGCATACGATCCAGGTCAGTGTGGGCGAGTAAATTGCCATTACTATTAGTGTCACCACCGCCATGACGCCGTCCAGCAGGGCGGTTACCAGCCCGGTGGTAAGAAACTCGCGGATCTGCGAGAGAGAGCCGAATCGTGAAACAATATCGCCGACATGACGGCGAGAGAAGAAATCCAGCGGTAGCCGCAATAAATGCTGAAATACGTTTGCCGACATCTGAAGCTGTAACCGTGATGACATCGACAATATGACCAGTCGCCGGATAACGCTGGTCAGCGTTTCTACGCAAAGCAACAGCCCAAATCCAAGCGCCAGTACTAACAGCAAATCCCGCTGTTGTCGCAGAAGGACATCGTCGATAACCGTTTGCATGTAATAGGGCGCCGCAATAGCAAATAGCTGAAGCAGGGCGGATAATGCGAACAGTACCAGAAGACTGCGCTTTAGCCCGGTGATTTTCTGCCAGAAATGGCGCATGGTGAGCGACGGCGCTGGCGGTGCTTGTGTAAATGAGGAATTCGGCGTGAGCTCAAGCGCGACACCACTAAAATGATTGCTTACGTCCGCCCAGCCCAAGCGCCGCTCACCTTTCGCAGGGTCGTGGATCACTACGCCCTTGCGAGTGACTTTTGTCAGTACCACAAAGTGTTGTAAATCCCAGTGTAAGATAGCAGGCAAAGCCAGTTGGTGAAGATCTTCAGGCTCGGCTTTCAGCGCCCGTGTTGACAGCGACAGGTGCGAAGCAATATCCATCAGGCCTTTTAATGTTGCCCCGCGCATCGACATTCCATGGTGTTGTCTTAGCTCGGTCATATCGTACCCGGCACCGTGATACTGGGATACCATGCACAGACAGGCGAGCCCGCATTCTGCCGCTTCGCTTTGGAATACGACCGGTACGCGTCGGTGGTTGCCGAGTTTTAGTCGGCGAACGGGTAACTGCCGGGTAAGCGCTGTCATATTAAATTCTCCCCGCCAGGGTATACAGTGGCTCAAACAGCCACTCAACAAGCGTCCTGTGGCTCAGCGTGACGTCTGCCGTTAATGTCATGCCGGGCTTTAACCTGACCGCCTGACCGTAGGCCTCCAGCCTATCTGACTGCAGCGATGCTTTAACCAGATACGCTGGCTCATTCACATTGACCGGGGCGCCGGTGAGCTCGCCAGGGAGGATAACCGACGCTGAGATCCGTTTTATCTGCCCCTGATGCATGCCAAACTTCTGGTAGGGAAAGGCATCGTACCGCACCGACAAGGGCTGACCTTCCGTCACGAATCCTGCCGCGCTTACCGGCACCAGCAGCGTGGCTTCAATGTCGGTATTTGCGGGGATCATACTGATAACCGGCACACCGGAATCTACGAACTGACCGATGCCTACGGTGATAGCGGTGACGATGCCATCCCGCGGCGCTTTTATGACTTCTATCTGCGATGACTGCAAACGTGCAATCTGCTGTTTTATCTGACTTTGCTCATCTTCCAATGTGCTGACGGTGTCCTGATACTGTTGCGGCAACTGGTGAAGCGTGAATTCCTGTTCATTGAGTGATTGAGCAGCCCGGTGCCAGTCCCTGGTCAGTTGCTTCATTTCCTGCGTGATTTGTAATTTGCGTGCTTCCAGTTCTTCCACCTCATAGCGCGCGGTGTGCCCCAGGCTTGCTAACGCATCCAGCTGTTGTCGCTGCCGGGACGTCAGGGCCAGCCGTGATGCTGTCAGCGCTTTAAGCTCATCGATTCGCGCCAGGTCGTCTTTCAGTGCCTGAACGACCGATTGCTGTTGTCGCACCTCATCGTCATGATTAGTCTGCGCGCGTGTCAGCTTTTCCCCGAGCCGACCCAGCTGCGCCTGTAGCTCTGCCAGTAAGGTGTCTTCCATAGAGCCGCCCGACAGTAAACTTCGCGCGTTATCGACACTGAGTAGCGGCGTACCTTTGGGCACGTTTTCGCCCTGGGCTACCAGCACCCGAATCACCTTTCCGCCATGGGATTGCGAATGCAGCCGGATGAGACCTTCCGATGGCGCTATCCAGCCTGTCACTGTCTCGCGTCGGCTGAATTCCTGTGTAAACAGGTAAACAGTAACCGCAACTAACCAGGCTATGATGAGCAGGGTGACCAGCTGTGATGACAGCGAAGGTGTGACCAGCACACTGCCTTCCAGTCGTTTACGCTGATGCTCGACAGCCTGTTTTCTGAAAAGTGACGTTCGCATTGTAATTATTATTCCTGTGTTTGCAGTAGAGCCTCAATGTGGTACCCGGCGTGTCACTTCCATGGTGACCGGAAAATCCCTGGCATCGTAATCCCTGACGCCTCCCTTTTTTACCTGCCGGGTACCCACTGAGAATTGTCAGTCATCCTTGCTGACGACATTCAGATTAGGTGTTGCCATCGCGTCATGCATTGCACGTAGCGCCAACCTTTAGGGCAGTAAAGGTGCCCCCTGTTTTTGACCCATTTGTGGTAGCAGATGTCCCATTTGTGAAAGTGTTTTGAGGAGCGTTGCGCAAGAAATAGGAATGGAAATACGGCAGTAAAAGATGTTGCGAGAAAATCAAATAGTTGTATAAAGTCTGTGCTATAAAATGTTTAACAATAACAATTCCGCACATACTGTGACCGGATTCGGCGGTAAAAAGGACTCGATATGTTTGTACCCAGCATACTTCTCAAACAACTTTATACGCATGGCAGTCTGAAGAAAACGGAAGATGGCCTGACGTTTATGCTTAAAAACCGGCTCAAGGATGCCACGCTTAAAGAGCTGAAATGGATATCTCTGGACGGCGAAAGGATCCCTGATGAAAAAATTACGTTGCAGGTCGGCCCCGACACCCTACTGAGCGTGGAGGAGTTGAATAATGCCCAGGGCACAGACTTTGCCCTTAAGCAGATCATCACGGTGTATCTGAAAATCGATGAGCAGATCAGTCCGGAAAAGCGCAAAATCGGTATCTCCTTTTCGGCCTCGCCTTTCGGCAAGCTCAAGTTCGAAGTGGAAGACAATGTGTCTGAGGAGTCGTCGTCAAACGGCCACATCCCGCGCGACTCCCATGATGATTATGGTCCAGCTGTCATCGCCGAGCGTCAGAAGTATTTCGAGGCCCGTGCCGACGGGAAAATTAATCACGTAGGCAAATACTCTATTGAGCCGAATGAGTTAAAGGGCAACATCGAGCACTTTATTGGGGTCGCCCAGGTGCCAATGGGGATTGCAGGCCCGCTGAAAATTGACGGTGAATACGCCAAAGGCGAATTTGTGGTGCCGCTGGCCACTACTGAGGGCACGCTGGTGGCTTCCTATAACCGTGGCATGAAACTGTTGAATATGAGCGGCGGTGTCAAAGCGACGGTGGTCGATGATGCGATGCAGCGCGCTCCGGTGTTTGTATTTTCCGATGCGCGTGGCGCACGGGATTTTGTGGCCTGGGTTCAGAAAAATATCGACACTATCCGCGAAGAGGCCGAGGCGACATCGTCGGTGGCAAAACTGACGTATATCGATCACTTCCTGTCGAATAAATTTGCGTTCCTGCGCTTTAATTACCGCACCGGCGATGCTGCCGGTCAGAACATGGTAGGGCGCGCCACGTTTGCCGCCTGTGGCTGGATTTTGGATCATTACGACGGTATCGAGAACTTCTATCTTGAGTCTAACTTTGCAACGGACAAGAAAGCCTCACAAATTAATATTATGCGGACCCGTGGTAAACGGGTAACAGCGGAAGCCACGATCAAACGCGAGCATCTGCTAAGCGTGATGCGCGTGGACCCTAAGCAAATTGATTATCACGGCAGAGTGGCTGGCGTTGGCTCGTTTCTTTCCGGTGTAAACAATACCGGGCTGCATTCACCCAATGGCATCACGGCGATGTTCATCGCAACCGGACAGGACGTGGCAAATGTATCTGAGTCGTCTGCGGCAATCATGTACTCTGAATTAACGGATGAGGGCGATTTGTATCTGTCGATCACGATACCGTCGCTTATCGTTGCGACCTATGGTGGTGGTACGGGGATTGGGACGCAACGGGAATGTCTGGAACTGATGGACTGTTACGGGCGGGACCGGGTGTACAAGTTTGCTGAAATCGTGGGTGCGGTGGCATTGGCGGGTGAAATTTCACTGGCCTCCGCGATATCGTCATCAGACTGGGTGTCTTCGCACGAGCAGTACGGTCGTAACCGGTAATTTGTCAGCCCTGCGGGCAACGCGTGTGAAGGGCCTGTGTGAATGAAAAGCCAATAAAAAGGCCGCGAGTGTTTTCACTCGCGGCCTTTCTTTTATTCAGACAGTGCGCTCGCAACTCACATCGCCTGGCGCAGTGTACAAACTCAGGCAGATATCCTGCGATACCTGCCTGATACCGGGCTTAGTGTTCCCAGTGGTACTTATGCGCTTTGGCTTCCACTTCTGTTGCCGTTTCCTGTGGCATAAAAGTGGCGTTGTCCTCTTCAAAGAAAAACGGCTGACGTTTTTTCTTGCTGCCCACTTCGTTCATTGTGGCAGCTTCGTAAACGCGGCCGTTAATCACGGTGTATTCAACGTATTCACTGCGACGAATGTCGTCAAGTACGTTGCCGTCCATGACAACAAGGTCTGCCAGTTTGCCTTTCTCGATACTGCCGATGTCATCGCCCATACCCAGGTGCGTTGCGCCATCAATGGTCGCGCCGCGCAGTGCTTCCCAAGGTGTGAAGCCGCCCTGGTTCATGATCCACATTTCCCAGTGAGCAGCCAGGCCTTCGCGCTGACCGTGAGCACCAATGTGTACACTTACCCCATTCTCACGCAGCTCTTTCGCGTAGCTGGCAACGTTCTGATGGTTGTACTGGTTGTCAGGCGCAGTAGGGCGACGAATCGCTCTGCTGTCCAGTATGAATGACGGCGTATAGCGAAGCAGACGCGGGTTCTTCCATACTTCGGTGCGGTCGTACATGTATTCTTCGCCCATCATACCGCCGTACGAGACCACAAAGGTGGGGGTATAACCAAACTCAGTGGCTTTCCAGAGCTGTGTCAGGTCGTCATAACCACGCGGAATTGGAATGCTGTGCTCCAGACCAGTGTGACCGTCTACCAGCATAGAGATATTCTGCTGGTATTTACCGCCACCTTCTGGCACAACCATCATTTCCTGATTTTTGGCGGCCCAGAGTACCTGCTGACGCTGATCGCGACGAGGCTGATTGTAGCTTTTTACCGAAATCGCACCGCTGTCTTTTAAACGCTCAACGTGGAAATAGGCATCGTCATAATCGTTGATGATGGCCTTGTAACCCAGCGCTTCAGCACCGTAGAGGATAGTCCCGGTAGAATAAATACGAGGTGCCACAATATCACCGGTTCGCTGCAGCTCAGACGCGGCGAAGATCTCAGTGGTATCGTTAGACGGATCGTGGATAGTCGTCACCCCAAATGCCAGATTCGAATACTGCATCCAGTTTTGATCCGGAATGATTTCATTGCGCCCCTGTGCACCGTGAGCATGGGCATCGACCAGCCCTGGTACAATGGTTTTGCCGCTGGCATCAATTTGCATCGCATTGTCAGGAATACGGACATCACCAACCTTGCCCACAGCTTCAATGCGGTTGTCTTTAATCAGTACAACGCCGTTTTCGATGATTTCCTGCGTGTTGTCAGCATCACGCATGGTCACGACGGTTCCGCCAACCAGCGCTTTGTAGCCTGAAGGTTTGTCAGCATCCGTCTCAAACGACAAATCTATGCCTTTTTCTTCTGGCTCTGGCAGGGTTTCCGGGCTTCCCTCAACAAAAGCAAAGGCTTCCTTGAGCCCTCTTTCGTAATAGTGAGGGCCATGGAACCAGCCAACACGGGTGTTATCCGCCGACCAGCTTAAGTATTCACCGGCGCGCGCAGACAGCTGCGTAACCGGTAACGATGTCATAGCAGGTCCGATAGTGACTTTCTGGCCATTCTCTACAAACGGCGCCACATAGGTTTTAAACTGATGCACGAAAGCGACCCATTTCTTGTCATGCGACAAGCGGTATTCGCTCACATCGTCGCCGCCATAAAGGTGCGTGCGCTTATCGTTTCCTTCCAGATTCACAGAGCTTAACTGGGTTTCAGGATACGGCGTGCCGCCGACGGATTCGGTGAAGTAAACCCGCGAATTGTCACCGGCAAAGTGCGCATTAAACCCACTTTCCAGAATACGTTTGCTTTCACCTGACTTAAGGTCGGCTACGTAAATACCCGGTTCCACGGAATACTTAGGATCAAGCAGAAAACCGCCGGTAAATTTACGGTATACCACTTTTTCGCCATCGGTTGAGAAAGCAGGCTCGATGTAGTGACCTGGCTTGCTGGTGATCACTTTACCTTTACCGCCTTTTGCAGAGACAACGCGCACGGCGCCCTGTTTATCATCACTCCAGGTGGTGTAAACGATGGACTTACCGTCGTTAGAATAGCGCGGATAGTACTCACCGTGCTCATCCTGACTGGTCAGGCGCTTGACCTTACCTGATTTTAAGTCGCGCACGTACAGTTTTCCCAAGGCCTGAAACAGCACCGATTTACCATCAGGCGAGGCCTGAGACCAGCGGATCATGCGTACATCAAACTTATCCGGCGCAACGTCTACATCAAAGCGCAGCGCATCGGCGTATTTCAGTGTCGCTTCTACCGATACATCAATATCGGCGATAGACTTACTGTCGACGTCAATTTTGTGGAATTTACCGCCAGTCCAGTAAACCAGTGTAGAGGAATCCGGCATCCAGTCAAAGTAAGCGAAGTAACCCTCTGAACCGAAACCTTCCTGCATGTCACGTTCTAAGGTCAGCGTCAGCGGCTTTTCAAGGCCGGTTTCTACGTCTTTGATAAACAAGCCAGTGCGGTCTTTCACCCGGCGAACAAAGGCCACATATTTCCCATCCGGAGACGGAGTGGGTACCACTGCGCCACCTGTGCCACTGATATAGCGTTCTTCTTCACCGGTTTCACGGTCGTAGCGTGTGATAGCGAAAATACCTTCCATAGGGTCGCGGTTGTACTCGAACTGACTGCCACCCACGGTATTTTGCGTGTAATAAATGTATTTGCCGTCGGGGGAGAACACCGGGTCGGCGATGTTTTGCTGATCGCTTTTGCCATGCACCCGCGCTTTGATCTGCAGACCATCACCGCCAGTGTGGTGATACATCCAGATTTCACCGGCAGGAATACTGCGGCTGGACATGATGCCTTTGGTCACCACCAGGTATTCGCCGTCCGGACTCCACTTAGGAGAATGAATGAGGTTATTTTTTTCTTTCGTTATCTGGGTCAGGTTCTCGCCGTTGCTGTCCATTACCCATACATTGGATACGCCGCCACGGTCAGAGATAAACGCAATCTTGCTGCCATCGGGTGAAATTGAAGGGTGGATGTTCCAGGCAAAATCCTGCGTCAATGGGCTGGCATCTCCACCGTTTACTGAGACTTTGTAAAGATCGCCCAGCATGTCGAAAACCATGTAGTTGCCATCAGGCGAAATGTCGAGGCTTGACCAGGTTGTTTCATTGGTTTTGATGGTGACTTCATTGAGTGCGAAAGGCGGGTTAAGCACGTCCCACTCTTCTACATTGTATTCGGACGCTGTCGTGTCGTCCTGCGCCAGTGCTGATGATGCTGAGCCAAACGTCAGGCCCATCATCGCCGCTGCCAGCAGCGTTTTAGGTGTTTTAATCATTCTCTGGATCCAACTTCTTGTATGGGTTTTATTATTTGCTGCGGAGTATCGTAAGAAGCCACAGCCTTGTCGTTATCAACACCATTCTAAAGTATCCGTAGTTGAGGGGGATTGCAAAACGCGACTAACGGTAAAATGTATATGATGAGTGTCTTTTCACTCATTGCCCGGGACTGTAGAGCGTTCGCCGCCTGGCAATTACCGCCGCACGTCGCATATCGTATGGGGAAGAAGGATCCGTGACGGCGCGGTAAACCTTGCCTGTATTAATAGATGGGACGCGGGCACTAATCTGGCGGGGTAAAGTCAGGCTGCGCGTCATCGGGGAAGGCCTTTTTGATCGCTGCAAACTCATCAAAATGCGCCAGCAAAATATCCACCAGCTCCGGCTCAAAGCGAGTGCCACGATTCTCTTTAAAATAGGCAATAATCTCGTGGTCGTCCCACGGGCCCTTGTAACAGCGACGGCTTCCCAGGGCGTCAAACACATCAGCGACAGCTGAAATGCGTCCGGCAACATGAATATCCTTTCCCGACAATCCTCGCGGGTAACCGCTGCCATCCCAGTTTTCGTGATGCTGGTAGGCAATCTGAGCGCCAAGCTGCAAAATAGGGTTGTCTGATTTACTTAGCATTTCATAGCCGATTTCAGCATGTTTTTGCATGATTTCGGTTTCATTAGGGGCATGTTTACCGGGTTTGTTTAAGATAGTATCGGGGATCCCTACCTTGCCCACGTCATGTAGCGGCGATGCCAGCTTAATCATTTCGGCCTGATCATCCGGTAAGCCATAATAGCCGGCCAGCAGGTGACTGATATGCGCTACGCGCTTCACATGACTGCCGGTTTCCTTCGAGCGCATTTCCACCGCTTCACCGATGACATAAGACAGCTCTTTCTGTGATTCACGGATCGTTTCACGCAATTTCAGGCTTTCGTGCGCCACGGCAATATGATTGGCAAAATAGTCCAGCAAATGATGTTGTACCGCCTCTAAAGGTTCATCATGGGCCACATAAAGAATATTTTCGGTGCCTCTGCTGGTGGTAAAGTAGCCGACAAATTCATCCTGGTTATGGATGCTGGTTCTGTTTGCCAGAGCTTTGCTGATTGCCCGTTGTATTGATGGGGAAAGCGTATCGAGCTGTGTATTACAGACCTTTTCTGCGCCGGTGTTTGCGGCCAGCACCGTTATTTTGTCGGGATGTTTATGGTGTTCAGGGACAACTGCACAACAAACAATGGGGCTGGATTCGATATTCAGTACGATTGAGATCTGATTAAGAATGGCAGAGGCAAATTGTGACAACGTATCGCATTCGATAAACTCGGCCGAAGCGGCGATAATTTTCTCCAGCCCCTGACGATGCCGCTCAATTATTTTGATATCCCGATACCCTCGCAGCGCTGAGAAAATCGAGGTTTTCAGACGCATCGCTGTCAGCTCGGTCTTATTTTTATAGTCGTTGATATCGTAATCGCGGATGACGCTTTCTTCTGGTGCTTCACCGGGTTGCCCGGTGCGCAGTATGAGTCTAATCAGGTGGTTTTGCTGTTCATCACGGATCCACTGGATCAGCTCCAGCCCCGCCTGCGAGGTCTCCATTACCACATCGACAATGGCGACAGCGAATTCGCGCTCCTTATCTTTAGTTAATATTTCACGTGCCTCACTGGCAGAACTGGCAAATGTCAGCGATACCTCCCTGCCGTCGAAGATAAATTCGCTGAGCACTATCCGGGTAATATGGTGAACTTCCACTTCGTCATCAACGACCAGAATTTTCCAGGATGCTTTGGGGCTGATGACGTTGTCACTGATTTCATCACTGGCAAATACCAGCTCATCTTCAAACATAGTGCTTACCTCGGTAATCCGGGACTGATGTAAGACAGAAATGCTACCCATTACGTCACAGGCTAACTTTATTATCGCGTGTGAAAAGGGGATCAGTACCCTGCTTTTACTATAGAAAGCATTTTTCGTTTTGCATAAACGCGGATAAAAAATATCTGCACTTCCATTGAGTCAAGCACTCACTTAAGGCTGCTGAACCAGGGTTGTATTGACGAATGGATCATGCAGAGAGCCAGGAGACGGTTATAGCAAAGCGGTATTTAGCATGGATCAACATTGATACCTCGCGATGATTCTCCTGCGTAAGATATTGATAAACCTTTCCGCTTTGCTGAGACGATACGGTTCACGCAAGGGATATTTTGGCTTAATTGTGTACGTACCACTGCGAATCTGTTCGTTAAATCGCCACTTGATCAGCCTGTCAGTTTCAAATGTTGTGAAGTACTATTTTATTGTTATAGTATAACATCACTTTTTGGGCGGCATCCTGGATTTCTATCTATGTCTGAAGACATTATCAGTGCTGATAACTTAAGCGTTGTAGTAAATGCTAAGCAAATTTTAAAAAACGTTTCCTTTAGTGCAAAAAAAGGCGAAGTGCTCGCACTGCTGGGAGGGAATGGTGCAGGCAAATCGACAACGATTAAAACGTTTTTAGGCTTGATGACACCTTCCTCCGGTACGGCGTCATTAGCCGGCGTGAATGTAGCAATGTCGCCAGACATTGTGCGAAAGAAGGTCGCGTATCTACCAGAGTCGGTGATGCTCTATGCACATCTTACTGCTATCGAAAATATTCGGTATTTTCTGTCGCTATCAGGAAAGACGAAGTCAGATAACGAGATTGCCGATGCGCTTTCCCGTGTTGCTTTGCAGGAGAAAGCCTGGCGGTTACCGTTGGGAGGCTATTCCAAGGGCATGCGACAAAAAACCGCGATTGCGTTGGCGTTGTTACGTAAAGCGCCGATTTTGTTTCTGGATGAGCCCACCTCCGGGCTTGACCCGGTGGCCATTGATGAATTCAACCGCTTAGTGAGCCAATTGGCTCGGGAGGGGGCCACCATCCTCATGGTAACGCATGATGTATATGGTGCCTGCCATGTTGCAAATCGTATTGGCTTGCTTCGCGACGGCGAGATCGTCGGTATGTTTGATGCGCCGGCTAACGGAAATATTGATCCGAAGAAGTTCATACCGCCTTCACCCGGGGAGTGAAGGCATGAGCAAGGTAGTTTTCACTATTGCCCGCGATGAATGGCGCTTCTGGCGGCGCTCGCACCTGGCGCAAACGGTACTGGCTATCACACTGATGCTGGTAGCTGCATCAGTCTGGGTGACATACGCCGATATCAGCCATACCACCGCTCAGCGTCAGCACATGCAATCGGAATCCGTGGATGCATTTGAAGAGCAGCCTGACAGGCATCCGCACAGAATGGTCCATTATGGTCACTACTTATTTCGTTCGCCACCCCCGCTGGGGGCCCTGGACCCGGGCATCGACGCCTTCACCGGGAACGCCATATTCTTAGAAGGGCACCGCCAAAACAGTGCGACGTTTGCCGATCAGAAGCAAAGTAGCGGCCTGTCCTGGGTAGGCTCACTCACGCCAGCTTATGTTATGCAAGTGCTAACGCCGCTGCTGCTCATTGTATTGGGGTTTGGCGTTATGACCCGTGAGCGCGAGGCCGGTACTCTTGATTTTCTTAAAGTGCAGGGCGTCTCTCCTTTATTGTTAATCCTGGGTAAGGGAGTGGCGTTGGCCGGAGCAGGCTTATTGGTTCTGATGCCATTGCTGATTGGGGTCGTCATCGCTGTTGGAAACGGCGCAGCATGGCTTCCGGCAGTTACGTTCATTGTCAGTTACCTGCTTTATATTCTGGTGTGGTGTGCACTGGTGCTGCTGGTGTCTTCAGTAGCGCCTTCAAACAGTTCCAGTTTTAGCGGACTCACCGCGCTTTGGATCGTGAGTTGTCTGGTGATCCCAAGAGTGGCCAGCAATACCGCAAGCGTAATGGTAGCCTCACCGGGAAAACTGGAAACCGATTTTGCGGTGTTGCAGAAGCTGCGTGAAATGGGCGATGGTCATAACGCTGAGGACCCAGCATTTAAGGCGCTGAAAGCTAACCTGTTGGCAAAATACAATGTTGACACGATTGAAGCGTTGCCGGTTAATTTTCGGGGTATTGTCGCGCAACAGTCCGAAGCGGATCTTACCCGCGTTCTTACTGCCTTTGCTGAAGAGCAAATGCAACAACAACTGTCGCAGGCGCAAATCGCACGCGAGTTTGGTTGGTTATCACCGATGATTGCCATTCAGAGTGCATCGATGACACTGGCAGGCACAGACCTGGAAAATTATCAGCGCTTTCTGCGCGAGGCAGAAGCGGTCCGCTTTGACTTCGTACAGTCACTGAACACAATGCACGCCGAAGGCCTGTCGCTTGAGGCTGACGCCAACAAATATAAAAGTCCGGAAGCCAGGAAAGCTGCGACAGTCAGCGCGGACAACTGGCAGATCCTGGAAGATTTTCATTTCTCACCTGCGCCGCCTACTGCACGTCTAAAGGACAGTGTTGCCGCGATCACACAATTGTTTTTTGCTGCGGTGTTTGTGACTGGGCTAATTTTACTTACGGGCAGACGTATATGAGAGGGGCAGATATTCGCCGCGAAGCACTATTTTTAGTACGCAGGAAAAGCGTAACCTTATTATTGCTTGCCGGTTTTGCACTGGCCATGTTTTCAGTATGGACCGGCAGCGTTGAGGTCGCTCAGCAGCACGCCACTATTGACCGGTTGCTGGAAGGCGACAGGATTGATCGCCAGGAAGTAACTCAAAAGCATAGCGATTACGGGTATCTTGCTTACTACACCTTCCATCTTACCTACGCTCCCCCTTCTCCGCTTGCGTTTGCGGCGTTGGGTGTCAGAGATGTCTACCCATGGAAGCATCGGATAAGAATGCTGGCGTTAGAAGGGCAAATTCACGAATCCGACACGCAGAATCCAGAGCTGGCGCTTGCCGGGCGTATTGATTTTACGTTTGTGATTGCCGTCTTTGCACCGCTGCTGCTTATTTTGCTATTGCATGATTTGCGAGCATCGGAGCGTGCGGCTGGCCGTTACGATTTTCTTGTGGTTACCGTGAAGCGCAAATTCAGCCTGTGGCCGCTGCGAGCCGCTTTACTGGTATTGTCATTGTGGCTGGTTCTGATACTCCCGTTTATTGGCGGCGCCATTTTCAACAACGTGCCTGTGTTGCAGATGGCTGCGGTGGGCGCATGCGTGTTGATCTACCTCCTGTTCTGGGCGGGGCTGTGCTATGGCGTGTCAGCATGGCGTATTGCTGCTCCGGTGCTGGCGTCTTTTTTACTGGGAGGCTGGTTGCTGACCACGTTTATCATTCCGGCAGTGGGGGATGTAGTCATCGAAGAAGCCTATCATGGCCCTGCAGGGGGAGATATTTTGATGACCCAGCGCGAAGCCGTAAACGATGCGTGGGACCTGCCTCATAGCGTGACGATGGAAGCCTTTGTCGCATCTCACCCCAAGTGGGAGGGAAAAACGCAAACCGATAGCTTGTTTGAATGGAAGTGGTATTACGCGTTTCAACAGGTTGGTGATGAAAAAGCCCGGCCGTTATCGACCGCGTACCAACAAACCGCAGAGAAGCGCTACGAGGCTGCTGGCTGGGTGGCGTTGCTGTCTCCGGCTACATTATTCAAACGGCATCTGACGCATTTGGCAGAAACTGATGCGAAAGCCGCCTGGCAGTACGAGCGTGATGTCAGGGCATTTCATGCTGAGCTGCGTCAGTTCTACTACCCGTTGTTATTTAATGATGCAATGTACGATGAAGCCGCACTGGCGACGCGGCCTACATTTAATCCAAAGCGCAATGCGGATGAATAAATAATCAGTAGCAAGGAGGTGGCAGGCTGGTATGCAGATAAAACCAGAACTTGCCGAACCGCCCTTCACGATTATCACAAATGTTGCCAGAGCCTGAAGCGTTTCTGGCAGCTTATCAGTGTTTTCTCAGGCCTGCGTTTGCAGGTCTTTTTCTACTTTTATCTCAGGAGTTTGATTGTATGGATTCAATGCTTAAACGCTTCGCATTGTCATCTTTCGCGCTGTTCGCGCTTTTTTTTATTAGTCTGAATGCACATAGTAAAGACACCTTTGAGCTGTTGGGTGTGCAGACTCAGGCAGGTGAAAAGAACGCGTATATGGCGACTGAGGGGGATATTGCATTGCCGGTTACTGTAGTTAACGGGTCCGAATCCGGGCCGGTACTGCTGCTGGCGGCAGGTACCCACGGAGATGAATACCCGTCGATGTTCGCGCTACAGCAGTTGGCTAATGAAATAGACCCGGCATCAGTAAGCGGGACGATAATTTTCTTGCACCTGGCTAATCCGGATGGGTTTCATGGTCGTCGGCTGGCATTAAACCCTAAAGACGAAAAAAATCTGAATCGCGAATTTCCTGGCAGCAAAAATGGAACGCCGACAGAACAACTTGCTGAATTACTTACCCGTGAATTTATCAGCCGAATTGATTTTTTCATTGATATGCACTCTGGCAGCGCGAACCAGAAGTTACTGAATCATGTGTACTCGCCGTTTGTCGGCAATGCTGAACTGGACTTACTGACCTTTGAGTTTGCCAGGGCGACAGGTATGCAGCACATTGTCATGTATGGCGATCGTCCACGAGATCCTGCCAACTCAATTTCTTTTCCAAACACGGCGATGACCCGAGGTAAGCCAGGTCTTACTACAGAGATAGGCCATCTTGCTCAGCGCGATGACGCGTCGATTGCGTATGCCGTCAGGGTCGCCAAAAACGCGCTTTATTTTTTAAACATGATATCGGGTAAAGCTACACCCCATCAGAACGCGGTGATATATCAGGACATTGATTACGTCAAAAGCCATCACACCGGTTTCTTCACGCCACGT
Source organism: Alteromonas antoniana (assembly GCF_019249295.1). Taxonomy (GTDB): domain Bacteria; phylum Pseudomonadota; class Gammaproteobacteria; order Enterobacterales; family Alteromonadaceae; genus Alteromonas; species Alteromonas antoniana. The sequence goes on along the minus strand of NZ_JAESDH010000009.1, from coordinate 108,691 downwards.
GTCACTATCGGAGATAAGGTATCAGTGGGCGACGTTGTGGGAGAGGTCAGTGACTACTTCGGAAACGTGTTACAAACCCTCACCGCGCAGGCGTCCGGTATCATCATGATGATTAATGAGACACCGCCCGTGACAGAAGGGGAGTCGCCGGTAGCAATTGGTATCGCTGAGTAAATTGCGACGTTGAGCCGACAGAGGTAGCGTTCTCATTCTTTCGGTCGGTCCTGTTCCGGCCGGACATGCAGAAAGCTGGCAAAACGCGGTATGCCGTTTCGGGTCAACCCGTAATATTTGAAGGTGATCCAACTTCCTGGTGGAGGCGGGTTGAGGCGCTCATTGTGGCTAAACCCGCTGCCAATTTTAAATTGAGTGCCATCAGAGGTTTTAACCAGTAACGAGCCCATCATGCCTTTGAATTTTCCCTTTCCCGGCAACTGCGCAACGACTGTTGCTTCGGCGTCGTCATAGCGTTTCAGCTTAAGCAGATGCGGGTTGCGTCCATGCTGGTAGATTGCCTGCCTGTGGTGCAGCATCAACCCTTCGCCGCCGTTGGCAATAACCTCATCCAGATGTTGTTCCATGGCGTCGACGGATGCAAACGAACGCTGCGGGATCATGCTGAGATAGGGGCTGTTGGTTGTGCGAACAACGTCAGACATTTTGCGAACGCGGTCAGCGAAAACCAGATCGTCGTCAGGTAAATCAAACAGCTTCATAGTGACGGTGCGCCATCGCTCATCGGGCTGACTGCGCAGCACAATGGAGGCGATGCGTTCAAACTCGCCGTGCTGAGTCCACAGCTCTCCGTCAAGCACCTGTTCCGGCCAGTTCGCTGTAAACCAGTGTGGGGCATGAATGATATTGCCATTACGGGTAATAAGGTGAGTTCCGGTCCAGCGCGCGCGAATGCCATCAAGCTTCTCGCTTACCAGGTACTGTTGAATATCCACCTGTCCCTGGTAGCGACTGGCCAGCTGAACCGCGGCGTTATCGATATATGAGGCGATTGCCGCATTAACGCCGCCAAGTGTTATAAGGCACAAGAACACTATCCGCATTGTGGTTTTCATACACTATCTCCTTGCTGACAACGAAGTATACGTAGCTGGTATCTGGTGAATACTGGTCGAAAGATCGTTTGTGATTATCACCGCGGTGTTGGAAATCGTAGTGGGAAGAGATGGCAAGCGACCAGGGCCAGTTAAAAATGTGGAGTGATAGTGCGACGCAATAGTAGTGACAAGTGTGGGGAATGAAACAAAGCAAAAAAGAACGCTACCCTGAAAAATCACCAGGTAGTAAGTAGAAAGTACTGCAACGCAGTATGTACTATCCCGACAGGGTATCGACGTTATCGGGAGAGTACATTTTCAGTTATTTTGTCAATAAAGATGTCTTACGCAACCTTGTTGGCAGGTGGCTGCGCTACGTCATCGTAACAAACTCCTCGGCACTGGTAGGGTGAATCGCTACGCAGGCATCTAAATCGGCCTTTGTCGCGCCCATTTTGATTGCTACGGCAAAGCCCTGCAGAATTTCATCCATGCCGTGTCCGATACCGTGAAGACCAACAACTTTCTCGTTTTCACCTGCGCAAATCACTTTCATCTTCGTGGCCTGCCGGTGACGTGTTACTGCTGAGAACATGGAGGCAAACGATGAGGTGTACACCTTGATATTTGCTTCACCGTATTCTTTCGCTGCTTCCGGTTCCGTCATTCCTATAGTGCCGATAGGTGGGTGGCTGAACACGACGGTAGGAATCAATGAGTAATCCAGATGGGCATTTTCCTGGCCGTTAAATAATCGCTCACTGAGCAGTCGCCCTGCTTTTATCGCTACGGGAGTCAGTTCCGCGTGACCGGTGATATCGCCCACCGCATAAATGCCCTCGGCTGCCGTATTCTGATATTTGTCCACCTCCACAATACCGTTTGGCAGCACTTTTACATCGGTATTCTCCAGGCCCATATCGCTGGTGGACGGAGCGCGGCCGATTGCCCAGATCAGGCAGTCGGTATCAATTGTCTCGCCATTACTCAGCTGCACCTTAAGGTGCTTATCAGATACCTTTTCCACTTTTTCCACAGAGGCAAATGTGTGCAGAGTGGGGCCTTCCTCGTGAATAAGATCGACCAGCGTTTCATGAATCAGCGGATCAAAATGACGCAAAGGCGCATGTTTTCTGACGACCAGATGGGTTTGTGTTCCCAACGATTGCAGCACGCCCGCCAGCTCGACACCGATATACCCCGCGCCTACTACCACAGCAGTTTTGGGCTGCTCTTTCAGCGCAAAAAAGCCATCGCTATCGATGCCATGCTCAGCACCTTCAATGTCTGGAAAAATGGGATGGCCGCCGGTGGCGAGGGTGATATGTTTGGCAGTGTACTGCTCGCCGTCCACCTCTACGGTGTGATTGTCGATAAAGCGGGCAAACCCTTTTATCAGCGTAACGTCATTGGTAGAAAGTACTCTGTCATAAGAGGCGTGAATGCGCTCAATATAAGCCTGGCGACTGGCTATCAGCGTGTCCCAGCTAAAATGATTCACGCTGAGATCAAACCCGTACTCTGGCGCATACCGGTGAATAGACTCAGCAATCTGGGCGCCATACCACATGGCTTTTTTGGGCACGCAGCCTACGTTTACGCAGGTGCCGCCAATATCTTTGGCTTCGATAATTGCAGCACGTTTACCGTGCTTCGCGGCGCGGTTTGCAGAAGCGATTCCACCGCTGCCGCCGCCAATACAGATGTAGTCAAATTCTTTCATGTTGGTCGCTTTTGGTTAAAGTGTGTATGGTTCTCATTCTGGCATGAATGAAAACGGGAAAAAACGTCACTAAACTTGTTACTTACGTGCCCCGGATAACAAAGTTTATCGTGAGCCTGACGGTTTTGTTATTTCCTTGCTTGTTTGCATCTTTCCAAGTAGTAGTATGCGACTTATCTGCTCATTATCAATGACTAACCGGAAACGTGTTTATGTCTGACACCCATTATGACGACGCCACAGCCTATCGGTATTACCGAACCCTAACGAGTATTGCCGGTTCCGATGACGATATCGAAACCATGCTGCGTCAGGCGATAGAGGCCACTTTCGCGTATATCGGCGCGAAACAGGCGTTTTATTTGCCTTGCTGGGAAGGTCGACTGCACGATATTTCAACCATTAAAGTGTTTAACGGCGAAAGCTGGAATGCGCCTGCAGGTTCGCTTAAAGCGCTTTGCGATACGGTGTCAGAGTACGCGTCGGCAAAGACTGGCCTGGTGGTGAGTAACGAGAAGTGGGTTTTACTTGTTATCGATTGCGCTTCGCAACCCTCGGTGTGGGCCGTGCTAAGCGTGGATAGTGCGCCGGGCGACGAGGTGCTCTCTGTATTAGAGGACGCCACAAAGTGCATTGCCTTCGGACTGAAACATCGTCGACGGGAAAAAGATATTGCGGCGACACAACGAAGCATGGAATCCATCAGCCGGGGAATGGCAGAAACCATGGCGCAGCTGGTGCAGGCTGAAAAAATGTCTGAGCTGGGAAAACTCACGGCGGGTATCGCCCATGAGATTAATAATCCGGTCGGTTATATCCGCTCTAACCTGGAATCTCTCGCCACGTATATGGACTCGTTTCAGACGTTTTTTTCTGAGCTTGAGCAGGCTGTGGAAAAAGGGCAGGTGAGCCCGGAGGTGTTTGATTCCCTGAAAACACGCTTTGATTTTGACTTTTTACTGGAAGACAGCAAAGAGATTGTCGAAACCAACTTGTCTGGTGTTGACCGAATCAGCAACATCGTGAGCGAGCTGTATGCTTTTTCCCGTCGGGGCGAGGGCAAGTTTAAAACGCTGAAAGTCGCGGATGTGGTCAAGCGTTGTATCACGCTCACCCGCAGTCAGTTTGATACGCACCATAATGTGATTTACGAGGACGATACGACTTCGGGGCTTATTTCCGGGGACGGTTCGCAGCTTGAGCAGGTGTTCGTTAATATGATGATAAATGCGGCTCACGCCATGCCCGGAGGAGGCACCCTAACCTTGCGTGTCAGCGAGACTATCAGCCATGTTGAAGTAAGCATTGCCGACACCGGAACAGGCATGGATAAAGCCACCCGTGCAAAAATTTTCACACCATTTTTTACTACCAAAGCCACGGGGAAGGGAACCGGACTGGGGCTGGCTATCACGCAGGGTATTCTGCATGCCCATGATGCGATCACTGACGTTAGCAGTGAACTAAATAAAGGCACAACATTTACGCTTCGGTTCCCTCGGGTTGAAGGCCCCGAATGAATTCATTTATCCGGCCGCTGGAACGTCCTCTGCTGTTTCAGGCTCCTCTTTTTTCAGGCAAATAGTAAACTTCTTACCCCGCTCGCGCTCGAATTGGGCTAACTTGCTAATTGTTGACTCTGAAAAAATGTGCCCTTCAGGCAGGATAAGAATATGCGCATCGTTATACAGGTTTTGCCCCAGCACCATACCGGGTTTCAGCGAGGTCGCTGAAACGGTGTTGTCCATATAAAGCGGACGCCCGACGTCCTGTGCATTTAGCAGTATGTCCAGGATCTCGCCGTCATAGCGGGTGTTTTTATGCTTTTTCATCTCCAGCTTGGCTTCTCTTGGTGCCATCTCTATGCCACTGAGGCGGCCGGTTACCAAGCGCCAGTAATCACGAGCAATAGCCAGGATCCGCGCACCCACTGGGATCTCCTTTGCGACCTTATTGTATAGTCCCGAGCCATTGTAGTGCTCAAACTGAAATTCAATAATGTCTGATACTGATTGCATTTGATGGGCGGGAGCTAAAATTTCCGCCGCTTTGCGGGTTTGCGATAAGTACGCTTGCTGTTGCTGATAATTCAGTTTCGAAAACGGCAGGCGATAATCATCGGGTGTCAGACCTAACAAGCCTAATTCACAGATGAGACCGGCGTATTTCACCAGTTTTACCATGTCTTTTTCCTGGCCGGCTTCTTTCGCCAAACGTCCGGCCAGCTCACTCACTTCTATCGCGAATTTACCATTGATATCGGGGTTGATACTAATCACATTAAACAGTACCTGCTCGATAGCCTGATTATGCTTTTCGACCCGGTTCAGTGCAGCCTTTATCTGGCGGGTGCGCTTTTGTACCATCTGTTCCAGTTGCATGTTGATATCTTTAAGCTTTTTGTTTTGCGCTGCAGTCAGCTTTTGTAGCCGGGCGTTCTCATCTTTCAGGCGTATCCGTTCAAGGCCTTCTTCGATGGTATTCATCAGTTCCTGATTATCCCATGGCTTTTGCAGGTAGCGGTGGATCCGGCCCTGATTAACGGCCTTAATGGTAGAGTCAATATCCGCAAAACCGGTCAGTACTACCCGAAAGGTATCCGGGTACTTTTCGGCGACCTGTTCGAGTAACTCAGCCCCTGACATACTCGGCATCTTCATGTCCGAAATAACAACGTGAGCAGGCGTTTTGGCCAGAATCTCTAGCGCCTTTTGTCCGCTGTCTGCTAACACCAGATTAATATCCATTTTAAACAGTGCACGTTTGATCGCCCGCAGAATGTTTGGCTCATCATCGATGAAAATAACGGTATATTTTTTCTGCACCTGATTGTCGCTGGTATGCATAACTTAACCCTTATCTGGTGTATCGGAACTGTGCACAGCCGACCGGTTAATAAAGACCTTTCATTGCTGGTCTTGTTTGTCTGAATGCACCGAATCCTCGGGCGGTGTCAAAGGTAAAGTCAGCGTGAAACAGCTGCCTTTGCCCTCGTCGCTCCTGACACTAAGCGTGCCTCCATGTTCCTCGGCTATGCCGAAAGAAATCGAAAGTCCCAGGCCTGTTCCCTGACCCTCTGGTTTGGTAGTAAAAAACGGATTGAATAACTTATCGATGTGCTCAGGCTTAATGCCGCCGCCGGTATCTTCAATATGCACACTGACCTGTTTATTGTCAGCAGTGGTAGCAATGCGGATGTGCCCATGCTTTTTGGTGGCTTCAATCGCCTGGCCGGCATTGATCAACAGGTTCGTGATTACCTGTGATATTTTTCCTACATTGATAAATACACGCGGTATTGCACTTAACTCAACCTTAACGTCGCTGATATATTTTAATTTATTGTTCACCATACTCAGCGTGGTGCGCACACAGTCATTGATATCGAACCACTGCTTTTCGTCACTGTCTATGCGTGAAAACAGTTTCAACCCTTTGACAATCTCACTGACACGCTCGAGCCCTTCCGAAGACTCCCGAATAAGCGGAACAACGTCTTCATTAATGAAATCAATATCATGCTGTTCGAACCGTTGTTTCAACTGTTCGAGTTTCTGGAGCCGCTCGCGGTCATCTGTGGTGTTGATAACAGACTGCATTTCAGCAAACAGCAACTGATATGTAGAAATATAGTCTGAAAGCGTCGATAAATTACTGCCGACGAAGCCCACAGGATTATTTATTTCATGGGCGACACCTGCCGCAAGCTGACCTACAGACGCCATTTTTTCAGCCTGAAGCAACTGGACCTGTGCTTCCTTCAAATCTTTATTGGTTGATTGCAACAATGCGTTTTTCTGTTGCAGAAGTGTGGTTCTGTCCTGCACCTTTTGTTCCAGTGAGCGATTAAGCTCGGTAAGCTCCGTTTCTACCGTCGATCGTCGTTTATATTCTTCAAACAATGAGTCAGCCAACTGGTTAAACGCTTCTGAAAGTTCAGCCAGTTCATCAGAGCCGGTCACTTTTACTTTATTATCGGTATAGTGATTATTCTCCACGGAGCGGGCGATTTTTCTGGCACCTGAGCGCAGCACTTTTAACTGAGACGTCAGGTAGGTGCCAAGCACAAAAGAAAACAACGCCACTAACAGCATCTCAATCAGGGCGATGGATACTGCCCAGTTACGTACTTTTACCAGCGAGTTGCTGATAGACGAGATATTAATGCCGAGCTCAACCCGTCCGTAAAGCTGGCTGTTTACCTTGATGGGGGCAGAGATGTCAAAAACGCCATCATCAGTCTGGTCTACAAAACTGTCTTCCTGAAATGGCTGCGAAAGGGCCGCCTCAGAACCACCGGAAGCAAATACATTGCCGCTGTTGTCTATAATTCTGACGTAAACAATATCTGAGTTCGCCAGTAACTCTTCAACGTCGGTTTCCAAAGAGGCGAGATCGTAGCTGAGAAAGGCATTTTTTGTCGTTGAGGCGAACAGGTTTGCCGTTGTATGCGCCCGCTTTAAGATACTGTCATCCAACAGCGTAGTCAGAAACTGAAATATGGTGATAACCAGAATTGCAAGCAAGGTGGCTTCGATGACCGCTACCCCGGCAATGGTTTTTGTTCTCAGCGAGCAATTCACAGCGATACCTCAAAAATGTGGCCGCGCCAGAGATTGAATGCCAAGTTCTCTGACATCATCCCAGTCGCTATTCCGGGCCTCTTCGAAGCCGTCAAACTTAAGCGGTGCGAGTATCGGTTTGTGCTCGCTGCCATTCAGTGCCAGTAGGGCTTTCAGCAACGCAGAACGGATTTCCGGTGACAGATGCGCTGCCGTTGCTATCGCATGCGGGGTATAGGCTTTACTCTTCCATAGTATTCTCAGGTTATCTCTGATACCCGGTTCGATGCTGTTCAGTGTTCTGATGATCCCACCGCCTGCAGGCAAAAAGCCTTTGCTTACATTAAGATAGACCGAATCGTGAGAGAACACATACTGAGGAGTAATAGAAATTCCCATCTTGGCAAGTTCAGCCTGTGGAAGGATGCTGGCAGCAAACGCTGCCGGAGCAGGAAACGCCACAGTTAGCCCGTGTAATTCTTCGATGTGCATGAAGGGGCTGTTTGCGGCAACTACAATAACGCCAACGAGGTTTTTATTTTTCTGACGGGCCAGTGCTTCGTAGCCTGCCAGCTCGTGAAATTCTGTGTAGTGGTATGGATTCATGTAAGCAATATCGTATTGCTTTTCCGTAAGCCGGGCTTCAAATGTCGGGATGTCTTTGGCCGTAGCAAAGTTTATGGTGACACCCGTTTGTTGTGAAAGGTGATTGAGTAACGGCTGCCAGTTTGCCGCCAGTTTTTTTGCCGATTGTTGAGGAACGATGCCAAAAGTCAGAGATTCCGCAGAACTGTCTGAACTAAAAAAGAGAGTCAGAAGCCAGCAAAAGGTTGTCAGCATTAACGTGCGGTATTTCATCTGCAACTCCCGAAGCCTGCATCAGGCCGACATGTAGGTGTCCAGCAAGCTGGTTAAGTCATGGTTTGAAAACGGCTTTTGCAGCACGGCATCGGCGCCCATATCCAGAGCTCGCTCCAGGCTGACATCATCAAGCGCTGAGATAACGATGATCTTTAGTCGCTTGTAGCGCTGCTGTTCACGCGTGAACTGGATCACGCTGTAACCATCCATGCCCGGCATGCTCAAGTCCAGCGTCATCAGTTTCGGGTTGTTTTGGCTTAGCATAATTCCCGCCTGAAAGCCGCCCGTGGCAATCATAGTGTCGTAGCCTGCACGGCGCGCCACTCGCTGTATTGACTTGGCCACCGGCATTTCATCATCGACTATCAGGATCCCAGGCGTCGCCTCACCGCGAAGCTGTTGCGGCACCGGCATGTTATGGCGTTCCAGAAAGTCGACGAAGTCGTCAACCAGTACCCGGTTGTTACCGCGCCCGGGAAGCTTGAAACCTTTCAGTTTGCCACTTTCGATCCAGCGGATAACAGTTCTAAGGTTCACGTCGCAAAATGCGGCAATTTCCCCTGAAGTCAGTGTTTTCATTTTTTCACCCGGTAAACGTTACGTGTATTACGTTATAACACGTCGATTAAAAAGTGACAATCAAGACTAAAGTATAGATTGCGACAAATGTGACATGCGGCTATTGTTTGAACATTGTTTATCAGTGGTAATTCATGTGAGAAAACAAGTCAGTTCACATTTCAGACACTACAACATTTATGCAGTAATCATTGCAGCCTGCGGCATGTCATTGTCGTCGGTCAGGGCCGAGCCGGTTACCGTATCGCCTTACGCCAGCGTGCTGCTTCGTTACGAAAACGACACTGCGATGGCAGGCGCTAGCGATCGCGAAAGATTGCGGGCCACTGTTCGGGCAGGTATACAGGGTAGCATCGGCAATGCCTGGCGCTATCGCGTACGCGTGAGTACAGGATTAAAAAACCGACAGAACGTGCCTTCCATTACCTTATATCGTTTTACTGAGCAGGGGCTTCCTGACAAGGATGTGTATGTCGATCAGGCGTATGTAGAGTATCAGCACGATGACACGGCGTTTATTGCCGGCAAAATTCCCTGGCAACTGACAAACAGTACCGATGTGTTCTGGGACCGGGATCTACACCCGATTGGCGCAGCGCTGCATCATCAGGTGTCCGACGGCCTGACCCTGACCGGGTTCTGGGGCGCGCCACTTGATGGCGCTTCGGGGACGATCGGCAGTCTTCAGGCTGTGCAGGCCACGTGGACAACCAAATATGACAACACAAGCTGGACTTTCGCTCCCTGGCTGGTGAATTACGAGGGACAGCAGCATTGCCAGTATGCGTGCAAGGAGACCGGGTCCGATCACACCTCATTACGGCTGAGTACCTGGTTAAGCTGGCAGCAATGGCGGATTGCCGTGGATGCGGGTCACGCTCTCACTTCAGACGGCGTAACGGTGGACGCTGACCGTGACGATCGCACCAGCCTGGCTGTGGAATTACGCTATGGCAAGCTGAAAGAAAAAGGCGATTTTCAGGCGCATCTGAGACTGTTACATGTAGAAAAATTTGCGGTAATTGAAGAGTTTGCACAGAACGCAACCGGGCGACTGGCAACCACGAACTACAACGGTATTGATGTCAGGGCACGTTATTCCGTTCGCGCTGACTGGTGGGTAGGCACAAGGTTCAGCCACCTTAATTCGCTTGAGGGAGAGAAAAAGCACGCAAATCGATTTCGTATCGAAACCCAGTATCGCTGGTAATGACTTTCTGAGGTGTACCATGTCATTGCAATACGTGAGCCCGCCGAGCGGTGTGCAAGAGTTGCTTATCGTTGACGATGAGCCTGCCGTACTGTCATCACTGAAACGTGTAATCCGGCCAGCCGGATACCGCATTCATACTGCAGTAAACGGAAAAGAAGCCCTGCCAATACTTGCCCAAAATAACATTGCGGTGGTGCTGACAGACAATAACATGCCACATATGTCTGGTGCCGACCTGCTTCGTTATATCCATCAGTATTATCCGGCTACTGTCACCATCATGCTTAGCGGTGAGGGGGATTTTGATACTCTGGTTGAATTGTTAAACAACGGCCTGGCAAATAAATACCTGACAAAACCCTGGACTGACAGTGTGCTTGTCAGTGAAATCGAGCAGGCTTTCAGGCAATACAATACCCGGCGGGAGAACACCTGGACGCAACGCATTCGCTCATTAAAAGCGTCACTTGATCAGCACAAAGAAGGTCCGGACGCGCCGCAAAACGTGATTCCGTTCGACCAGTACAATACGCTGGTGGTGGTCAAACTGATTAATTACGATGATATTGGTCTGTCACATGGCAGCGACGTTGCCGACGAACTTGATACGCTGATTTCCGAGCGTATCCGAAGCTTTCTGAAAGTGCCTTGCAGAGTAAAATGCCTTGAGCAGGGACTGTTTGCGATATTTTTTCCGGAAACGGATGAGAAAACTCTGGATGAGCTGTGCAGCGACATGCGTCGTTTCATTCAGAAGTCGTATTTAATTAATAATAATACGGTGTTTTGTCACGTCGGGGTGGGCTATCGGGTTACCAAAGATTGCGCGTTTGAGTTTGATATTCTGATAAAAAGCCTGGAGCTCGCCATTCTCCGCGAAGTTAACCGGGTGACGGTAACGCATCTTGACGACAGTACCATCGAACGTTTTCAGCGTCAGCAGGCTATCCGCAACGACTTGCAGCACGGCTTACAACAGGGGGAGTTTACGCTGGCGTATCAACCTAAAGTATCGCTGCAATCCGGTATGATAGAAGGCGCTGAAGTGCTGCTTCGGTGGCAGCATCAGTCTATGGGATGGGTCTCTCCTGCAGAGTTTATCAGTCTGGCGGAACTGGACGGCCAGATTGAGACTATCGGTGACTGGGTGCTGAAAAACAGCATTCGCTCGGCCTCCGAACTGGTTCGCTTTAGCCCGGATATCACCTCGGTGGCTATCAATGTGTCGGTACGGCAACTGCAGTCTTTTCACATCGTAAGGCTATTGAAAAGTGAGCTGGAGCGATACAGCCTCAATCCGCGTGTTATTGAGCTGGAAATTACCGAAACCGCCATTGCAGAAAACAGTGATTTTATGAATAACCTGCTCTGGCAGATAAAATTACTGGGCGTGCGTATCTCTATTGATGATTTCGGTGCTGGATATACATCACTGTCTTATCTTGCAAAACTTCCCATTGACGTTCTGAAGCTGGATAAATCGCTGGTGGACCACATTGACACCGAACCCAATAAAAGAGAGTTGGTAAAAAGCCTGATAAGCAGCGCGCGCAAGCTGGAAATGCAGGTAGTCGCTGAAGGGGTGGAAACGAATGCCGTGTTGAAATGTTTAAAGCGTCTGCATTGCGATACGGTACAGGGCTTTATTTTCAGTAAAGCGGTAACACGAAATGACTTTCAGAAGCTGGTGTTACAACAACCTTTTCGAACGTAGGTGTCTGGCATGCTGGCGATGACACGCCGACGATAGCTGGGCCAATTGAACAACACACCACTGACAAGCGGTCGGAATACGAAGCCGGCCCCTTTCACAGCCCGTTCTACTCTCTGGAGGCGTTAGAACAAAACACGCTGTAAATTCCCTTGTTTTTCCTCTCAGCGATCCCACATACTCTCTCATATCCCAATGAAAGTGAGAATGGAATGACAACACCTGCTATCGAGAAAACAGACGGTCTGCCACTTTTTTCAGGTATTACACCTGAGCAAATTAAACCTGCTGTTGAATCTGCCATTGCACAATGCAAGCAAACCATTGATGAGGTGGTGGAATCCAGAGATTACTCTTACGCAAATGTGGTGCTGAAAATCGAAGAAGTAGATGACCATTTAGGCAAGCTTTGGTCTCCGGTATCGCATATGAACTCTGTTGTCAGCACCGATGCGCTGCGCGAAGCCCATGACAGCTGTTTACCGATGCTATCAGAATACGGTACGTGGGTGGGGCAGCACGAAGGACTTTACCAGGCATACAAGTCGCTGAAAGACAGTGACGAATTTGCACAGCTTAGTGAAGAACAGCAAAAGCATATTACTAATACTATCCGTGATTTTACGCTTTCCGGTGTGGCGCTGCCAGCTGAGCAGAAAAAACGCTATGCCGAAATCCAGGCGCGACTCAGTGAGTTGTCATCGACCTTCAGCAACAATGTGATGGACGCCACCATGGGCTGGACTAAGCATATCACTGATGAGGCGGACTTAGCCGGGCTGCCGGAATCTGCCCGTGAGGCTGCCGCGCAGGCGGCCCACCAGAAAGATTTGCAGGGCTGGCTGTTTACGCTGGATATTCCTTCCTATCTCCCGGTTATGCTTTACGCAGACAAGCGTGAACTTCGCGAAGAGATGTACCGGGCGTACAGCACCCGCGCCTCGGAGCAGGGGCCGAACGCCGGTAAGTGGGATAACACCGACATCATCCAGGAAATTCTGGCACTGCGCACCGAGATGGCGAAGCTGCTTGGCTTTGACAGTTATGCAGAAAGCTCGCTGGCAACCAAGATGGCGGAGTCTCCGCAACAGGTTATCGACTTCCTTCGTGATCTCGCGGCAAAGTCGAAGCCGCAGGCGCAGCAGGATCTGGACGAAGTGAAGCAGTTTGCCAGCGACAAACATAATGTCACAGAACTGGAAGCCTGGGATGTGCCTTACTACAGCGAAAAGCTCAAACAGGAAAAATACACAATTTCTGATGAGATGCTGCGCCCATACTTTCCGGAAGACAAGGTCCTGTCAGGCCTGTTCGAAGTAGTGCACCGCTTGTATGGCCTTAAAATTCTGGAACAGCCGGGTATCGATACCTGGCACAAAGACGTGCGCTATTTCACCATTACTGATGACGCGGATGCGCTGCGTGGCAGTTTCTATCTTGATTTGTACGCCCGTGAGAAGAAACGTGGCGGCGCCTGGATGGATGAGTGCCGTGTGCGTCGAAACCTGTTAAATGGTGAACTGCAGCGCCCGGTTGCGTATCTCACCTGTAATTTTAATGCACCGGTGGGCGACAAACCCGCGTTGTTTACTCACGATGAAGTGGTCACACTGTTCCATGAATTCGGTCACGGCATTCATCATATGCTGACCAAAATGTCGGTTGCCGGGGTGTCAGGCATTAATGGTGTGCCATGGGATGCGGTAGAGCTGCCCAGTCAGTTTCTTGAAAACTGGTGTTGGGAAGAGGAAGCGTTGAGCTTCATTTCCGGCCACTACGAGACAGAAGAAGCGTTGCCAAACGATCTGCTGGACAGAATGTTGGCGGCGCGGAATTTCCAGTCTGCTATGCAGATGGTAAGACAGCTGGAGTTTAGCCTGTTCGATTTTCTTTTGCACCAGCAGGACGGCAGTGCCGTTGATGTGCAGAAAACCCTGGATGCGGTGCGCGACGAAGTCGCGGTTATCACGCCACCTTCGTTTAATCGATTCCAGAATAGTTTCGGTCACATTTTTGCGGGCGGTTACGCCGCTGGCTATTACAGCTATAAATGGGCCGAGGTGCTTTCTTCTGACGCATTCAGCCGTTTCGAAGAAGATGGGATCTTCAATCGCGATACCGGCAGATCCTTTCTGCAAAACATTCTGGAAATGGGCGGTAGCCGTGAACCGATGGATCTGTTCGTGGCCTTCAGGGGCCGTGAACCCAATGTCGATGCATTGCTGCGACACAGTGGTATTACCGGCTAATGGCGGAAACCTTCGATACTATTTACCAGCGCGCCTGCGAGCGAAAAGGGGGCGCTGACATCGTAGAGGCGATGGTCACCAAACCATTGACGGCGAAGCAGGTCAGCAAGGTACCCGACGATCGCTTTCTGGCCGAGATGACCAAAAAGGTATTTCAGTCCGGATTTGTATGGCGGGTAATCGAGAAAAAGTGGCCGGATTTCGAAACCGTATTCTTTGGTTTCGACATTGATAAAGTGTTGCTGATGCCCGATGAAATGCTGGAGCAGAAAGCATCGGACAAGCGCATCGTCAGAAACTACAAAAAGGTAATGACGGTGCGTGACAACGCCATCATGATTAACGATGTTGCACGTGAGCACGGCAGTTTCGGTAACTTTGTGGCGTCGTTTGAAGGCGCAGAAATCGTGCATCTCTGGCAGTTTCTTAAGAAGCGTGGTGCGCGTCTTGGTGGTAATACGGGCTCGTATATGCTGCGCGCTATTGGCGTGGACACCTTCTTATTGTCGCAGGATGTGGAAGACTATTTTCGCAAACAGGATCTGATCCACGGGGGCCTGCAAACAAAACGCAGCCTGGAAACGATTGCTGCGCAATTTGACACATGGCAACAGCAAAGCGGGCGTCCGCTGGAACAAATCAGCCAGATCCTCGCTTACAGCTGGGGCACAAATCGCCGTGTAGTCTGACCGCTTATCAGGTTGTGGCCGGGCTGGTCACAACCTGATGTATGAATGTCATTGCTTAAGCGCGACTGGCATTGATGGGGCACACCGTCAGCACATGTAAACAGCCGTCAGCATGTCTTATACCCTTCACCCTTGTGTGTGACAGAGCCATCCCCCGCGGCTTTTCTGCGCGTTACCGTGCGCTCAGGCACTGTTTGCCTGCTGCCATCGCTTATCTGAGGTCACTGTAATTTTCCATGCCGGCATCCGGTTAAACTTTCCTGTATTTAAGGCGGTAAAGCGCTGTTGCTAACCGCCTTATTTCGTTACACTTTGACACAGTAAAAATAACTGACAGGACCGTCATGAGCGACAATCCGAATACGCCCTCCACATCAGAGAATCAGAATACTGCAGTCACCACCGACTTTGGTTACAAGCAGGTCGATAAGTCACAAAAAGCCTCAATGGTGGCTAATGTATTTGACTCGGTTGCGGCGAAGTACGATGTCATGAATGATTTGATGTCCCTGGGCATTCATCGTTTGTGGAAGCGTTACACTATCGACTGTTCCGGGGCGCGCGCCGGACATAAAATTCTCGATATTGCCGGCGGTACCGGCGATTTGACGGCAAAATTTTCCCGCTTGGTTGGCCCTACTGGCAATGTCACGCTGGCTGACATCAACCTGTCTATGTTGACCGTGGGACGCGATAAACTGCGTGACCGCGGGCTTATCAGCAACATCGACTACGTTCAGGCGGATGCCGAAGCGCTGCCGTTTCCGGATAATTCCTTTGATATCGTCACCATGGCGTTCGGACTTCGCAATGTGACGGAAAAACAAAACGCGCTGAACTCGATTTACCGGGTGTTGAAGCCGGGTGGCCGTTTGCTGGTACTGGAGTTTTCTAAACCGACCACGGAACAGTTAAGCAAGCTTTACGATATGTATTCGTTTCATGTGCTGCCAAAAATGGGGCAGCTGGTGGCAAACGATGGCGAAAGCTACCAGTATCTGGCGGAAAGTATTCGTATGCACCCGGATCAGGAAACCCTGAAGGGCATGTTTGAAAAGGCCGGCTTTGAGCAATGCGACTACAAAAACCTGACCGGTGGTATTGTTGCACTGCACAGAGGGTACAAATTTTAATGCCTGCGTCAGCATTATTTAGCGCGACCATTGAGCGACTGATAAATCAGATGCTCAGCATGGATCCGGATTCGGCCGCGCGTTTAAAGCCGCTGGCCGGCTCGCGGTTTGTGATTTTCGTTACGCCTCTTCCCTTTGGCATTGAACTGCATTTTTCAGACCGTGTGGATGTGCTGACAACACAGCAACCCCGCGACGCGCTTATTGCCTCGCTGACCGCTGCAGACTGTTGTATTCAGACCTCGCTGGACACCTTGCCGACGTTAAAAGACACCAGTCAGCTTACCCGTCTGATTCAGGAAAAGAAACTGAATCTGGACGGCGAGCTGCGCATTGCTCAACAGGTCAGCGCGCTGTTTCAGCAGCTGGATATCGACTGGGAAGAGCACCTGGCTGAACACACCAATGACGTGCTGGCGCATGAAGTATTTTCAGCAGGAAAACGCATGCACAATACGCTGTTAACCTTTACGCGAAAGCTTAGCCGTACCGTGGGTAATGCGGTGGTGGAAGAGAAACAGCTGGCTGCACACCGCCTGGCTGTCATGCATTTCAACGATGAGGTCAGCGAGCTGCGTGATGACGTCGCGCGGGCAGAAGTGCGATTACAGAAGCTGGAAGAGCAGGCGAACAAGAACTGATTATGCGCATTCTCAGGTTGTATAAAATAAATAAAGTGCTGCTACAGCATGGTGTTGATGAACTTATCCCCAAGCGTTGGTTGCCCTGGTATGCCCGACTGGCAAGAAAGTGTATATTCTGGATCCCCAACAAGCATAAAAAGCACAATGCCGGAGAACGAATAACGCTGGCACTGCAGTCACTTGGCCCGGTCTTTATCAAGTTCGGACAAATGTTGTCTACCCGACGCGACCTGCTGGCCCCGGCGATAGCAAATGAACTGGCGATGCTGCAGGACAAAGTCACGCCGTTTTCCAGCGAGGCTGCCCAACAGATTATTAAAACCTCTCTGCAACTGCGAACACTGGATGAACTGTTCAGTGAGTTTCATGCAGAGCCGCTTGCATCCGCGTCAATTGCACAGGTGCATGCTGCGAAGCTTCGCAGCAACAACCGTGACGTGGTAGTTAAGGTGTTGCGACCGGATATCCGTGACACCATCAACGCCGATATGGAGTTGTTATACACGCTGGCGAAAGTGCTGCAAAAGTGGCTGCCTGATGGCAAGCGTTTGCGTCCGATAGAGGTGGTAAAGGAATATCAGAAAACCATTGTTGATGAGTTAGATTTGTTGCGCGAGTCGGCCAATGGCATGCAGCTTCGCCGCAACTTCGAAGGTTCTGACGCATTGTATGTGCCTGAAATTTACAGTGATCACTGCAGGCACAATGTGTTGGTGATGGAGCGTATTTACGGCCTGCCTATATCGAACATTGATGCACTGCTGGCGCAGAATACAAACATGAAAGTGCTCGCTGAGCGGGGCGTAGAGGTTTTCTTTACGCAGGTGTTTCGCGACAGCTTTTTTCACGCTGATATGCATCCGGGAAATATCTTTGTTGCCACGGAAAATCCGACAAACCCGAAGTATATCGCCATCGACTTTGGCATTGTCGGCACGCTGAATAAAGAAGATAAGCGTTATCTGGCAGAAAACTTCATCGCGTTTTTCAACCGGGATTACCGTAAGGTAGCGCAATTGCACGCCGATTCAGGCTGGGTACCGCAAGATACCAATATTGATGAGTTTGAAATGGCGATCCGCACCGTGTGCGAACCCATTTTTCAGAAGCCACTGGCAGAAATTTCTTTCGGGAATGTCTTGCTGCAACTGTTTAATACCGCACGGCGCTTCAACATGGAAGTACAGCCACAACTGGTACTGCTGCAGAAAACGCTGCTGTACGTAGAGGGGCTGGGCCGCCAGCTGTATCCGCAACTGGATCTATGGAAAACGGCGAAACCGTTTCTGGAAAACTGGATGCGGGAACAAATCGGCGTGACCGCAATGATTAAAAAAGTGCGTGAAAACATGCCGTACTGGTCAGAAAAGCTGCCAGAAATGCCGGACCTCATTCACGACAGCATGATGCAGATGAAACGAATTCCGCTGCAGCAGCAACGCACGCATCAGAAGATGATTGAGCTTCAGACACAATCGATTCAGTCGACGCATTTAAGCATTGTTGGTGCTACCGGCGTGTTACTCGCCGCTATTTTGCCGGTTTATCAGATCCACTGGGCGTTTCCCGCAGCAAGTGCGCTTGCTGGTGTTGTCTGCTGGTATATGGCTTGGAGAAAAGGGCAGTAAGTACTCATTTACCTGCACAAATGGTCAAATAATTGTTGTGACATTTGCATGAAAATTTTGTGATAAATGCAGTTAAATGCCTAATTTTTGTATCATTCTCTTACCACAATGGTATAGTGACATTGGCCTTCGGGTCACAGGTCTTTTTGAAGACGTGATTATTGTTTATTTGCAGGATGTAAAACCACGCAAGTTACTTTGTGATTTGTTGTAAGACGTTTGCCCCTTTCGTAAGTAAGACCCAAATAACTCGCTTCAATTAAAGACAACAGTTACACGCGCAATATGCGCATTTGATTTGCTATTTGAGGTCTATACGACATGTCTAAAGTAACAGGCACCGTTAAGTGGTTTAACGCTGACAAAGGTTATGGTTTTCTAACTCAGGATAACGGCGGTAAGGACGTATTCGTTCATTTCCGTGCCATTATGTCTGACGGTTACAAAACTCTGCCAGAAGGCCAGCGCGTAGAATTTGAAGTTGAAGAAGGTCAAAAAGGTCTTCAAGCTGCTAACGTGCAAGCTATCTAAGAATTCAAAAACGGCGGATTTATCCGCCGTTTTTTCTTATCACGTCACACTTTTCCAAATACGCCGCAATCCATTCATCTCTTTGTTCTCTGTCCGTGTCTATCCGGATGTGTCTGCATAAAGGACTACCGGCTTCGTAAAAGCGCTGTTGATAGCGATCCCAGTTTTCCAGCTTCGCAATATCTCGCGATAATCCACGTTTTTGTATTCGTTCTTTCAGCACTTGCGTATCGCAGGTGAGATAAAGGATATGTACATTAGCCTTGTATGTCTCAGCAAGCTGTGTTGACCAGTCCGGTTGTGAAAGTTCACGGGTAAATGGTCCGTTCATTACAACATCAGAGTGCACCAGATTATCTTTAGCCAGCGCAAACATGGATGAATAAATCGGTTCGCGAAATGTCTGTTTAAACATGTCTGAATCGCGGTCGTCGGAGTGGTAACCTGCCAGGTCGAGACCGGCTTCCACCACACTCGCAAAATGCGCATCGATATCAATGAAACAACCGCCACAGGCTCTGGCCAGTGTGGCTGACCACGTCGATTTGCCGACGCCGGGCTGTCCGCTAAAAATGAAAAGGTTATGCAATCGACTCTTCCTGAAAACGGGGCAACAAGCGCATAGCTGGCCGCAATAATGAGTAATCAAACACCATTGCACTTTGGTCATTGCGCAGTGTGGGTGACAGATGCTTTTTTCTGCTGGTGACTGGTATCGTTCAAACCGGGCAACAACGCATCGTACACTATTTGCAAAAAGCGCAGTGGCTATCATGTCAAAAACCAGCGTGATCGCAAAGCCAGTTGCGCGACATTGCGTAGGGTTACACTTGATAACAACAGAAAAAACGCAAGGCGCTACAATACAAATGGCTTCAGAATGAACCAACGTGGTAAGGTTGAGTCTGAGTTTCTGAATGCGAGGGTGCAATGTTTGTTGGCATCGTCGTGTGTAGTGGGTAGTACCTGCCTTCTTGATCCAAAGAGGCGATTCGCGGTGTGAGCCGTAAAGGCGTTATCGCCAGCAACGCAATGGGCGTTGTTACCATCACACACTCATGTGTCCAGACGAGTGTCATGGTATTACCCGGTTACAGAAAAAGGAGTGAGTAGATGTTCAGGGGTGGTTACAGAGTTTCTCTGTTCCTGTTTTTCTTTACCGTTTTCGCTGCCGCAGCGCAGGCGCAGGAAAACGTGATTGCCACGGTCTTCGGTGAGTCACTTACCTTAGATGATATCAGTCCGGACAGGGAACAGTTAAGCCAGATTGCGCGCATGAATTCGGCGTCTAAAGATATGGCGATGGCACAGTATCGTCATGGCTTTCTGGCAGATAAAATTGTAGAGGCGGTGCTGTCGCATTATGCCAAGAGCCACGACATTTCTGCTATGCCTGAGTTGGTTGAAAAATTTAAGGCGCGCTTCGCCGAAGATTTCAGCGAGAATCCGCCCGCAACCGAAGAGCCGGTCTCGTTTGATGAAGTCGCGGTGAAACAGGTTGAGCGTTGGTTGATTGATAAGGCCTTGTATGAAGATTTCGGCGGCGTAGTTATCTTTCAGCAGAATAATCCGCAAATGCCGGTGGGGGCTTACGAGCAATTGCTGAAGCAATATCAGCAGAAAGGACATTTTACTATCAGAGATGACAGTTACAGCGCGGTATTCTGGGAAGCGTTTGAACCACCATTCACTTTCGAGATTGAGCCTGGAAAGGTCGATTTCTCACAGCCATGGTGGCTTAGGTAAGGCTTTTTCAGCAGCGCTCTGACTGCAAACCGATGGTCAGGTGAAAGCGCCGGAATCGCCAGATATACGAGATAGTGCCGGCAGCCGCAATTACCATATACTGCCAATCCGTAAAAATGCGCGCTCCGGGCTGATTACTTATGACTACAAATCGGTATTAAGTCGCCGGCGGTAATCAATGCCCGCCGATATTACTCAAACAATGGCGTTGAAAAATACCTCTCAGCCCCATCGGCTAAAATAACGACAATATTCTTACCCTGATAAGCCTTTTGCGTTGCCAGCCTTGACGCTGCAGCCAGTGTGGCACCAGAAGAAATACCCACTGCCAGTCCTTCAACGCGGGCCAGCATCCTGGCCCAGTGAATGGCCTCGTCATCATCAACCGTCATAATGTGGTGATAACAGTCAGTATCCAGCACATCCGGAACATGGCCTGAACTTAACCCCTGTATATTGTGTACGCCCGCGCGTCCCTCGCTGAGCACCGGACATCGTGCCGGTTCAACGGCGATAACTTCCACATTCGGACAATGTTGTGTGACAACCTGCGCAATGCCGGTAAGCGTACCGCCGGTGCCCACCCCAGCTATCAGCACGTCAATGTGGTTTTGGGTATCCTGTAAAAGCTCTCTGGCAGTTGTTTGTGCATGTGCCAGCGGGTTTGCATGATTGGCAAACTGATCGAGTGAACGGGCGTGTGGTCTTTCAGATACCAGTCGTGCGGCTTCGTCAATCGCGCCTTTGGTGCCAAGTGCTTTCGGGGTGGTGATCACGTTTGCGCCGTAGTGGCGAATGAGCTTTTGTCTCTCAACAGACATATGCTCGGGGATTACGATAGTAAGTGGAATGTCATACAACGCACACAACCAGGCGCAGGCGACGCCATTGTTGCCTGACGATGCCTCAATCAGCTCGGTGTCAGCGGTAAAGTCCGGACTCGCCATTAATGCCTTTAACATGGCATAGGCGGGCCTGTCTTTGATAGAGCCGGCCGGATTCATAAACTCTACCTTACCCAGCACGTTGGCCACGAAGCCTTTCCGTTTGGCAATACGGGAGAGCGCAATCAGAGGCGTATTGCCAATCGTGTGCTCAATGCCCGGGTAGATGCGTGGCAAGTTGTCTGTTGCAGTGTAAACCGTATCCAGCATGACGTTCTCTGTAATAAAAAATCAGACAACCAGTTTGTGCCAAAACGCTGAATAATCTTGCTAAATAGGAATGCCAATGTATGCTTAATTAGCAATTTATTCTATTAAATGTCTTGTTTTGAAAAATAATTCCATAGATCGCGTTGACCGCGATATTCTTGCCTTATTACAACAAAATGCTGACGTGCCGCTATCAGAAATTGCAGAGCAAGTCGGGCTGACGCAGACGCCCTGCTGGCGACGCATTCAGCGGTTGGAGCAGCAGGGGCTGATTTCCCGGCGTGTTGCCTTGCTGGATGCACAGAAACTCGGACTGGCAATGACCGTGTTCGTGCAGGTAAAAGCCGGTCGGCATGATGGAAGCTGGCTAGATGCATTTGCCCGCCACGCGTCCGCATTTGATGAAGTGGTAGAGTTTTATCGCATGTCAGGAGAATACGATTACATGCTGAAAGTGCAGGTGACAGACATGGCAAGCTTTGATCACTTCTATAAACGTCTGGTGAACGGGATTGAACTTAGCGATGTCACGTCCAGTTTTGCCATGGAACAAATTAAATACGACACTGCACTGCCGCTTCATCACCTGTAAAGATAACAGTAGCAACAGACACTGTCTGGTATCACGGAGGTCACGTGGTCGCACGCTAAATAATCGAAGCATGTGCAACGCTTTATATTCTCATTTCAACGTCATTTACGAGAGTGATAGGCCGGAATGGGGTCGTTACGCTTCCTGTTCGAACGTCTTGATAATGATAAATCGAGGTCTGAACCGACCGGCGTAAATATTCGCAAAAGTAATACCCTTTCATTGATGCAGATGAATTTTGCGCAAGGACGGGTGTGATAAACTGACGATATTCTATCGTGATAGCCAATCCAGCGTTTGGTTTAGCGCTGTTATCTCTGGTTGGCAGGGGCGGTATCTACGAAGAGGCGCTCTTCCGTTGAAGAGCTGCACAATAGTAGTACCGGTAACGATTCGACGTAAACAGGACACCATGTATGTCACAAGATGTAGCCAATAACTGGGACGATATTTTGTTGCTCAACGAACAACTGTCAGAAGATGAGCGCATGGTCAGAGATTCTGCCCGTGAATTCTGCCAGCAAACCTTAATGCCAGGGATCTTACAAGCTAACCGCCAGGATCATTTTGACACTGGCATTATGCGCCAGTTCGGCGAAATGGGGCTGCTTGGCGCGACGATTGATGGCTATGGTTGCCCGGGCGTGAACTATGTGACGTACGGGCTTATTGCCCGCGAGGTCGAGCGGGTAGACAGCGGCTATCGTAGTGCGATGAGTGTGCAGTCCTCGCTGGTAATGCATCCCATTTATCAGTTCGGTTCTGAGGCACAAAAAGAAAAATATCTGCCGAAGCTGGCAAGTGGTGAGTGGATAGGCTGTTTCGGTCTGACAGAGCCTGATGCGGGCTCTGATCCTGCAGGCATGAAAACCCGTGCGAAAAAAGTAGAAGGTGGGTACCGACTGTCCGGCAGCAAAATGTGGATAACGAACTCACCGGTGGCCGATGTATTTGTAGTGTGGGCCAAGAATCAGGACGAGGATGATAAGATCACCGGCTTCGTACTGGAAAAAGGCATGCAGGGACTATCTGCGCCTAAGGTGGAAGGCAAATTGTCGCTACGCGCGTCCATTACCGGTGAGATTGTCATGGACAACGTGTTTGTACCTGAAGAAAACATGCTGCCAAACGTACGAGGGCTAAAAGGCCCCTTTAGTTGCCTGAACATGGCTCGGTATGGGATCTCCTGGGGGGCGATGGGCGCGGCAGAATTTTGTTGGCACGCGGCGCGTCAGTATGGGCTTGATCGAAAGCAGTTTAATAAGCCGCTGGCGCAAACCCAGCTGTTTCAAACCAAGCTGGCAAATATGCAGACTGAAATTGCGCTGGGCCTGCAGGCATCACTTCGTGTGGGCCAGCTGATTGACAGCAAAGCCTTCGATCCCACCATGATTTCGTTAGTGAAGCGTAACAACTGTGGTAAAGCGCTGGATATCGCCAGACAAGCCAGAGACATGCATGGTGGCAATGGGATCAGTGATGAATTCCATGTGATGCGCCATATGATCAACCTTGAGACAGTCAACACCTACGAGGGAACCTACGATGTGCATGGTCTTATCCTTGGGCGGGCACAAACTGGTCTGCAGGCGTTTTTCTGAGACTTCACATCTTGCGGGTTAGTGTAAGTTATATCACTCATAAAAGAGGCCGGTGAAAACCGGCCTCTTTTGTTTTACTTAACAAGTTTTGTCTTGCGTCGCCGCGTCA
Organism: Alteromonas antoniana; assembly: GCF_019249295.1. Lineage (GTDB taxonomy): Bacteria > Pseudomonadota > Gammaproteobacteria > Enterobacterales > Alteromonadaceae > Alteromonas > Alteromonas antoniana. The sequence continues at coordinate 84,914 of NZ_JAESDH010000009.1, read as the reverse complement.
TCGACAAGACCGCAACTTTACAGCATTACTTTGACTCTCTTGGTGACTCTTCTGCTTGCATTTGCGCTTCCAGCTTAGATTTCTTCTTTATCTTGCAGTCCAGAATGCGCTGCGTATTTTTACGACCCAGATAATACGCGATAGTGTAAGGGTGCGCTTTTTCAAAAAAGCGGGAAAAGGACTTCGTTAAAATATTCATAATTTATCTCCTCCCTGGAGTGTTGTTTCAAAAGCTTCCAACCCGAATAGATAACTGCTCGTTGCGTATGAGCAGTTATCTGTGCGAATTGCTGATAGCAATAAGGCTATCGTAATATAGGAACGCAGGAAAAAGGGTAAAAGATCACTGCGACCGCGTCTTCCCTATCATATCACACTACTATGGCAAACAGGCTACAGGCAGTGTCAGACTTGCAGAAGATAGATCAACGCCAGTGCCACCGCCGGTTACGGCTTATCCGGCGGCAGCCTGGACGAATGTCAGTAATAACTGAGTTTTTCCGATTTACCGGCAAAAATGCGGTAAACCAGTACGGTATAAGCAAGAATGCACGGCACCACGATAACCGTCCCCACTAACAGGAAGCGCAGTGAGTTTGCATCACTCAGTGCATCCATAACCGTAAGTTGTCCGGGAATAACGTAGGGGTAGTAGCTGATACCAAATGCGCTGAAGCACAGCACAAATACTACCAGCGCGATAAAGAAGGGCAGCCATTCTCCTTTCCCTTTGGCTTCGGGGAGTTTTTTGAGTAATACAGCGCACAGCACCAGCAGCGCAAAACAGGTAACAGGAATGGCCATCAGCAAATACCCCCACGGTGCGCTCAGCCAAAGCTCTCTGACATCATCATGTAGCGTAAGATTCGCCAGGCTTACTGCGATGATACCGCCGGATAATACGAACAGTCCGCGTCTTGCCCAGTAAAAGGCTTTTTCCTGCAATTCGTTTTCGGCCTTCATAATCAGCCAGCATGAACCAATAAACGCATAGGCTGCGGTAACACCAAGCGCGGCCAGCAGTGCGAAGCCCTGCGCCCAGATGTCGGTTCGCAGACCGGTAACGTAGATACCCAGCATGTAGCCCTGCGCCAGAGTTGTCAGTAATGAGCCCCATTTAAAACTTAGATCCCAGCTGCGCTTTCTTACCTGCGCTACCTTTGCGCGAAAGTCAAAAGACACGCCACGTAATATCAGCCCGATCAACATCAGCGTGGCCGGAATATACAAGGATTGAAGAAACTCACTGTGCGCTTCCGGAAACGCAAACAATAGCAGGCCAATAGCGAGCACCAGCCAGGTTTCATTGGCATCCCAGTACGGCCCGATAGAGGCAATCATATCGTCACGGAATTTTTCTTCCCGGGGGGGAAGCAGCACCCCTACACCGAGATCATAGCCGTCCAGAATAGCGTAGAGTAATACCGCAAGACCCAGCAGACCAACGTAGATATCACCTAAGGTTTCGGCGGATAAACTTTCAAATGGCATGGTGATCTCCTAGGTATTGGCAGGAGACATTTTTCCGGCTTTCGCCATCTCCCGCTCTTCAGTAGTGATTTCTTCGATCTCGACTGCCCGGCGACACATCAGCATCAGCGTGCCCATATAGGCAAACAACAGCACAGTATAAATCACGGCATACAGAGTAAATGACAAGGCCACATTGCCTGCTGGCAAACCTGTCACTGCATCTTCAGTTCTAAGCACGCCCGATACCAGATAAGGCTGTCGGCCAATTTCAGTGACATACCAGCCGGCCAGCGTCGCTATCCAGCCACTGAAGGCCATACCGGCATAGACTTTCTTCATCCACAACGGAATGTCTCCGCGTCGCCACAGCAAAACCGCCCCTGTCCACGACACCAGCAGCATCAGCAGGCCCATTCCAATCATCACCCGGAAGCTAAAAAAGACCTGGGCTACCGGCGGATGCTCGCCTTTAAAATCATTGAGGCCCTGTACTTTGCCGTTAGGGTCGTGGGTAAGAATAAGGCTGGCTGCGCGCGGGATCTTGATCTCCAGATGATTTTCGCGGCTCTCTTCATCAGGTATGGCAAATAAGAGTAAGGGAACGCCTTCGGTGGTTTCCCATAACCCTTCCATCGCTGCTACTTTCTGTGGTTGATGCTCAAGCGTGTTCAGCCCATGCATATCGCCGGCAAAAATCTGTAGTGGTATCAGCACAGCAGCAGTATAGGTTGCCGTCTTCAGCGCGATTTTCGGTGCTTCTTTGTCATCGCCTTTTAACATGCGATAGGCTGAGAGCCCTGCGATAAGGAAGCTTGCCGTCAGTCCTGAGGCCAGCATCATGTGCACAAACCGGTAGGGGAAAGACGGGTTAAAGATAATTTCACTCCAGTCTTTTGCATACACAATACCGTCTATGACTTCATGCCCCTGGGGGGTATGCATCCAGCTGTTTAGTGAGAGGATCCAAAACGCCGAGGTACTGGTACCGATAGCCACGACCAGTGTCGCCAGCGTATGCACCCAATTGGGCACTTTGCGGATCCCGAAAAGCATAATGCCCAGGAAAGTAGCTTCGAGGAAGAACGCCGTCAGCACTTCATAACCGAGTAATGGTCCCGCCACGTTCCCGACTTTTTCCATAAAGCCGGGCCAGTTAGTACCGAACTGAAATGACATGGTTACGCCACTGACAACACCCAGGGCAAATGTCAGTGCAAACACCCGCACCCAAAACCGGTAAATCCGCATCCATACCGGATTCGTTGACAGATTAGAGCGCAGTTTGAAATAGAAAAGAAACCAGGCTAGTGCCATGGTGATTGTTGGAAAAAGAATATGAAAACTGATATTCAGTGCGAACTGCAAACGAGACAGCAAAAACGCGTCCACAACGGCCTCCTCAATTGACGGTAGATTTACCGGGTAAAAGCTTATCTTTCAGATCCAGCATGCGACCGACACCGGACCCAAGTTTCATCAGCGTGTTCAGCTTGTCAGGTCCCAGATTCTGAAGCTCCTGAGACCACGCCGTCACCGACTCTAATAAGTCATGAATTTCAGACAGCGTTTGCTGCGCCTGCGCTTCATTGCTGTTTGCGGGGGTGTCGAGTAGTAAGTCACGTAACAAACTCAAAGTTGGATCAATTTCGCGCTTTCTTCTTTCTTCAAAAACGCGGTTGGCCAGCTCCCACACAGACCCGGCCGGAACAAAATAATCTTTGCGCTCACCGGGCACCAGGTGAGGTTTTACTAATCGCCAGGATTGAAGCTCTTTCAGGCCCATGCTGACATTGCCGCGTGAAATATTCAGCGCGTCAGCAATTTCCTGAGCTGTGACTGGTTCCTCGTTCAGTACGATAAGTGCCAGCATCTGGCCTACCGTGCGGTTAAATCCCCAGCGACTACCCATCTCACCAAAGTGCATTACAGCAGAGGTTATTAGCGGCGTCATTTTCATTTTACTGATCATATTGAAGTTTCAGAAATTACTGAAACTTTATGATCGAACTTGATCTAAGTCAAATTTTTATCGTGCGAAGGACGCGTATAAGTAGATGCCGGAGCAAGAGAGTAAGGACGAAAGCGTCAGGGGAAAAGCTGGGTGATGCCACCGACAAGGCATACGAGGATAAGCACCGCCGGATACCTGAGTATAGTGTATATCAGAAATTACTGACCGCCCGGCTAGGGTTTCCCGCATTGATGTCGCATTGTGAAGAATACCGGGCGCGCCGTACGGAGCGCCCCACATCCTTCTTGCGGCTATCGCCTGGTGGTATTGCGAATGCTTGGGTCCAGCAGGTATGTGGTGTTGCCCACTGTGAACCTGACGATATAGTCGTGCAATACGCCCTCCGGCGTACCATCCACATTTTTATTGCGAACAACCAGCGCTTTTCGGCCTACAGAGTGAACCTGAAATTCTCTGGCGTTTTGTGCGCTGGAGGCATGGCCAGCCCATAATGCATTAAACGCGGCGATGCCCTGGGTTGTTGACTGCGCATAGGTAGAGAGGATCGCATTTTTTTCTGCAAGCTCATTTTGTTCAAACACTTTCAGGTCAAAATCAGAATAGCCGGCGGGAAACTCGAAACGGATGAATTTTTTGTCTTGTGTAAACTCAATGATCTCAATTGGCTGATTATCCTGATAGAGGATCAGCTGACCCGGTGCGCCCTCCTGCGCTCTGTATTCAACATTGATGGTATTGGGGTTAGCCTGTACGGCAGTGGTAAATAAAATCGCACTGATAACTGTGACAATAGAAAGTGTTTTATTTTTCATTATTGTTTTCCTGTAGCTTAGTAGGATGCGGGCATGGACGTAACCGCTCCTTCCCTGAGTAAACAAGGCGGAGTATTCCGCCCTGTAGCGGGCTGGGCTCAACCCATTTGCCTATTTCTGATGCTCGGATCCAGTAAATAGCTCTGATTATCGTAGGTAAATTTGAGAATATAGCTGTGAAGTGTGCCGCACTCGTCGCCATCCTTATCCTTATCCCGCACTACCATTTTTTGTCCCTGAGGCGCGCGTAACTTAAATTCCCGTTTTTTCTGATCGCTGGATGCTTTTCCACCCCAGGTTGCGTCGAATTTCGAGATGCCATCCTGCGGATCGCTTTCATACGCGGACATTACGGTGGTTTTATCCGACGTTTCATTTTCCTCAAATACGCGGATATCGAAGTCAGTGTAGTCATCCGGAAATGCAAACCGGATAAAACGCTTGTTAGCGGGAAACTCAATCTCGCTTATTGGTGTTGAGCCTGAATACAGCGTAAGGTTTCCGGGTTCGTTCGCGGTATCGGCCTTAAGAACAACATCAACACTGTTGTCGTCTGTTGGCGTGGTATGGTCCTGTACTGGCATAGCGTGATCTCCTGATCAGAGTAAGTTATGCGCCAGCGCCGAACGGATATCCGGCTCAAGCGCAGCAAGTTCCGGATACTGCCAGATTACATCCGGGGTGATAGAAACCAGATTGTTAAGGGCGCGGTAGTCTTCGTTCGCGAGTGCCTGCTCGAGCTGTGCTACCAGGGCCCCGGGCCCAAGAGATTCGGACGTCACTTTATAGTCTGGCTGTAATTTAAGCGCCGTTGCGACACGTAAACGCCAAAGCTGGGCGGTAGGCACTTCCGCTTTCAGCAACGTTTGTTGGTAAGGGTAAGCATCATCGTATCTTTCCTGCGCCATTAGCAGGCGCCAGTACCAGTAATGCCGGTGATACCAGGTCTCCATCCAGAAGTTAGCGCTTTCTTCAGGCGTTTCGGCGTTGATAGCAAAGCTGCGATCGAAGCTTTGCTCTGCAAGAGGGAGGTTATTACTCAGCAGATACACTTCGCCAAGGTACGCATGGGTGGCTGACAGGATTTGTCGCCAGTTCTGATTGTCTCTGTCATGTCGCACCAGCTCTTCCATGGTGCGCTGTTGTTCAAGATAGATCTGAATGGCTTTGTTGAGGTTGCCGCTGAATATTTCTATTTTCGCCAGGCGGTTATTCGCCAGCACCACGTTCACTCTTGCCCTGTAGCCTTTTTCCAGTTGCGCTATCTGTTGAAAGAGCTGTTGCTCACTCTGGTAAAAACTTAAGGCCTGGGTCAGCTTTAGTTGCTTCTGGTGCGCTGAACCGAGCCAGGAATAGACGTCGGCCAGGGTGGCGATAGCATCAAGATTATCCGGCGCCAGTGATACTACCTGCAGCGTGTATTCGGCTGCTTTAAGGAAATAGCCAATGGCAGCGTCGATGTTACCTCTGCTGTTGGCAAGTGTGCCAAGATTGGAGTTAGCGTAGGCCACTTCCATCATCGCGTCCGGGTACTCGGGTCGCATCTCACGTAGCTTGAGTGCCGTGTCCCGGTAGGAGAGAAATAACGCTTCGGCCTGTTTAAGGTCGTTGGCAACCCAGTATGCATAACCCAACCAGAATTCGGCCTGCGCCTGCTCATACATGTAGTCGAAACGGTCGGGCGATTGCGTGACCAGTTTTTCTGCCTGCTTCAGGCTTTGCTCAAATGCCTTGGTGGCTTTATCGTATTGCGCGATGTCCATGTACACGCTGCCGATCTGATAAAGGGCTTTAGTACGATTTAGCAGACTCGTGTCATTGGCTTCTTCATCTTCCAGACCGGCAAAGTAGGCCATGGCTTTCTCGCCAATAGACTGCATCACATCAAGACGACCAAGCTTTTCCAGCTCGGCATGTAAATCTCCGATAAGAAACTCTATTAAATCCTGACTCTTTGCCAGATTTCGCTCGGCAGCCTGTTGGCTCTCTCTGGCTGAAAACGAGGCGCTGGTGGCATAAACGGTCACTGCAATCAGTGCTGCGATGGCAGCATAGCGAAATCCCGTCGCCCGTCTGGCGCGTTGCTCTGACGCTGACACATACTCTTTCAGTTCTGCAGTATGTGCCAGTTCACTTCGGATAAGTGCCCGGCCGTCTTCCAGTGGTTTGCCAGCGTTCAGCAACAGAGCCGGATCGCGTTTGGCGTTAACCCAGCGCCTGACCTGTTCAGACATCTGGTTACGAATATTTAGCAGGGCCCGGTTGGTTTCAAGCCAGCTCACCAGCCGGGGCCAGTGAATATGCAGTGATTCATGAGCAATCGTCACTACTTCCACACCATCGGGATTCCTCTCGCTGACCAGCAAACGCGCATCAAGGAACGCATCCACCAGGGCTCGAGCGTAGCGGTCGCTCTCAAGGTGAGATCTTACTGCCCATTTACGCAGATACCGCCCGCTTTCATCACAACTGGTTAGCTGATTAAAAACATGCGCAAAACGTTTGCGGACGTTTTTATCCAGCTCTTTGAATATGCTCTCTGCATGACTGGCTATGGCACCCTCGATTCCCCCGAGTGATTCGTAGTGTTCGAATGTCAGCATGCCGCTGGGGGTGCGCATGTCATACAACTGGGTTAACGTGAACTCAAGCAGTGGGAGGCTTTCCGGTGATTGGGCGGCCCGCGTGGCAATCACCTCATCCAGCGGTGGTTGTCCTTTGGCGCCTTCCTCAAAGTGCAGGTGTGCGGCGCGGGCAGGGATAGTGATCATCTGGCGAATGTTAAACAGGGCGGGGGGCGACAAATCGTGTTGGCCACCATGCTGTTTAAGCTTAAGCAGTTCCGGGGTGGAAGACAGATGGTGATAGCAGTCGCTGCGTAATGTAGCGATAATATGAACACCGACCTCTTCAACCATGGCGGCTATCAGTTTTGCAAACTGCTTGCGCTGTTCGGGCGCAATGGCCTCTGACGTGTATAGCTCTTCCAACTGGTCGATCAGCAACACCAGGGTGACGGGTTCTGCCTGTGAGGCCAACGCTGTCTGCAGATACTCAATAAAGGTGTCGGGATGCGTGAAGGCCTGACTGGCCAGCACCGTTATGCGTTCAGGGGGGACCAGTTCATGTGCGCTGTGCGACGCCAGAGCCGAGACCAGAGCCCGGAAAGGGTCGCCTTCGATGTCAGCCGGACGCATAACCCCACGCAGGACCTGACCACCATCCCGAAAAAATACGGGATCATAAAGTGCTGGCAATATACCAGCCCGGGCCAGGCTGGATTTTCCAGAGCCGCTCATACCCACTATCAACAGGAATGGCTGATGCATCGCGGCCTTATGTTTCAGCTTTTCCACCGCTTCAGCTATGGCGTCATCACGACCGCAAAAGACATTGGCGTGCTCAAACCGGAATGCTTTAAGTCCCTGAAACGGATTGCCGCTGTACCAGTCACGGGCATGGGTCATTTGTGCTTCGGTCAGCATAGGAAGATGACTGTCCAGCCAGCGATGCAGATGATGTTCCAGCAAACTTTCAAACTCACTCACCGTGGCGTACTGATGATAGGCCTTACTCAGGCGTTGCTGCTGATCGGTAAAGTGTTCGGCAAAAAAAGCGTTCACGCTTTGGGCACGCTTTCCCGCAGTATCCATGCGCCGGTACACCATTACCGCTGGTTTGCCATGAGCCTGCTGTGCATCCTGAGCAGCCAGAAATTCATACTCGGTGCCGGTGAGCGGGCCGGTATACGGTGCGGGAATAGCGTCGTCGGGCAGCGGGGTGCCCATGCGCTGCCATAGCAACATAATAAAGAGATCAGCCGTAGCCGGATTCGGAAGTTGTGGCTGGAACGAGTCTTTTGCCTCAAGCGGCTGCTCTTCCCAGAGGATCAGGTTCAGTTCGCTGCGATGCCCGAATACTTTACGCAGACGCTCAGTCACTTTAGCGACCAGCGCGCGCTCAAGCGCAACGTCGCCAGGCGAGGATACGAAAATATTGCAGGTGGGCATAGGGTTTACGATTTATTGTGCTATTGTCGAATAGCTTAGTACAAAAAGTGAACAGTAACAGGTAAGGCAGCGAAAATAACCGATTTAGGGTGTTTGTTACCGCGCCATGATGTTCTGTGCGATGTACGCGCCCTGCCACTGTCAGATAAGCAAGTGGACGCTGTTGTGCCTGCCGCTTATTACTCTTTAGCCTTCATAAGGACATGACTAATGTCTGAATCGCAAGTTGCTTCTGTGTATCAGCAGTTCGTAGATTCGCCACTGGTACCCATGACGCTGCGTGTCGGCGTGGCGGGGCACCGTGAGCATACAAATATCCGCGCAGATAATGATGTGCTGATAAAACAAATAACCGCACTCTACAGTCTTATCCATGAGCAGTTGAGTCGTTGTCATGAACATCCGCATGCCAGCATTCTTTATGCCTCTGTTCCACCGGTGTTAAGGCTGACATCGTCAATGGCCGATGGCGCAGACCGTTTGTTACTGGAACCTGCGCTGGTTAAAGAGCAATATGAGCTGTCCTGTATTCTGCCTTTTACGGCAAGTGAGTATGCCAGGGATTTTGATGCCGCGAGTCAGCAGGCATTTTTCCAAATTCTTAACCGTGCCAATTATCAGCAACCAGATTCCAAAGTGCTGGAGCTTGACGGCAAACGTGAGAATGCAGATTTTGCGTATCGTGACTGTGCGGAAGCACTGGTCAGTAACTGCGATTTATTAGTGGCGCTTTACGACGGTGAAGACCGGGGAGGATATGGCACGTCCTGGACCATTAAACTGGCGCTGTCGCAGAAAATTCCGGTGATCTGGATAGACATAGCGCACCCCAACAACCTGTATTTTCTGCACAGGGAAAATGGCGAGACCATCACCACACCTCTCACTGCTGCCTCCCTGTATGAATGGCTGGGGCATACGTTGTTATTTGATACGGTTCTGTCTTCCCCGGACGAAACCCGTAAGGGCGATTTAACCTCCCGCGTTCTGCACCGGTTTCGCACGTTCGCCCGTGAGTCAGCATTATCCTATCGTGCTCAGGAGATGCCGGATTATAACGACCGGGGGCCGATCACCGTGAAAGTGGGGCGCAGCAACCTGCTTCATAACGGGTTTGGTATGTTAAGAAAACTGCTGATATCACCGGCGAAAATAAAGCGAGAAGTGACTCAGCACCACGATAAGCTTCCCGCGTCGGCACAGATAAGCGCTACGTCCTCATCGCCGGATATCAACAAATTTCACACCCCTGCCAGCGACGCGTACTTTGCCGCCTATTTACGAGCGGACCGGCTGGCAGGCTTTTATGCGTCACTGCATCGCAGTACCTTCATGTACATTTATATTTTTGGCGCGGCAGCACTGATGGTAGCGGCACTGGCGATTGCCTTTTCCAGCCCGGCCGAGTACGGAAAAACCGCACTGTATTGCGCGGTCATCGAAATCGGGCTATTGGCCCTCATTTATATTCTTTACAAAAGAGACAGATACAAACGCCTTCATGACCGGTGGCTGGAATACCGCTGCATTGCTGAATTCTTAAGGCCGACATTGTATTTATCGTTGTTTAGCAGCCATTTTCCCATGCGCCGTTTCCGCGACAGCGAAGAGGTGCTGGGCAGGAATTTACTCGGGCATGGCGGGCCGGAGCGTTGCTGGGCCTATCTGTACACTGAAACCGTATTGCGATGGGTAGGGTTTTCCGGTCATAACATGGAACCGGAGTATTTATCAGACGCGCTGCACTTTACCCAGACGCACTGGATAAAAGAGCAATATCATTACCATACGCACAACGCTATTGCGATGAAGCAAATGGCAAAGCGGCTGATAAAGTTAAGTGAGGCCATGTTTATCACAACCATCGTGGTGGTGTTTGCTAAAATCGGGCTGACGCTGTACTTGCCTCATCTGTATGGTTTGTCAAAAATCTGTGGTCTGCTGGCGGCCTGGCTACCGGTGACCGGAACCACAGCATTTGCCATCCGTAATCATGCAGAGTTTGAGATCTCAGCGCAACGAAGTCTGAGTGCCAGAGAAATTTTGCTGGGATATCACTGCAAAATATCGGCGCTTGCCACCACAGCACTCACCGCAAAAGAAATTGAAGAAACCTTGCGGGAGCTTACCGCACAGTCGATCACGGAAACTGCCGACTGGCTCGAAATCTATGAAGTGAAAGATACGGAAACCGCCTGAGGTAAACGGACATATTTCCCAAAAGGGCCGCGCTGCGCCGGTGACATTGTGCTGCTGTTTGCGCGCCAGCGCCAAAACTTTTGATATTGGCATCAAACAAAAAAGTTAGCTCTGCAAATCTCAGAATGCCGGTGCCGGAAGAATGTATGTGCTGCACAACCCTGTGCCCTGCTAACCACAACACCCTCAGTGACATCCCCAGCAAAGCGGGTTGATTACCAGCGCTGGATCATCCGCTTGTAAACATCCGGGTCGAGCAGGCTGGGTCGTAATGACGGCGTCACTGTCTGCAGCGCTTGCTTAGCATCACTCCAGGTCGCAAAGCGCTTACCATCGACAATAAAATTAGCGTTGTCGCCCACTGGCTTACCGTCCAGAGAATACGCCAGTGTAAGCAAGCCAGGTTCGATTTTGGCGTGGGTTACATCGGTAGAAGTGATGTATTCTGCGATACCGTCGCCGTCGGTATCCTGTGTCAGCCAGGTCACGCCAAGTAAACGATTGTACGTGCCATCTGTCTGCATCGCTTTGATGGTGTCATTGAAATCGGCAAGCAGCTGTGCGGCATTATCGATTTTTGTTGACAGGGAAATGTGGAAACTCGTTTTCACCAGAGGGGCAGCAGAATAATGCAGCATTTCTTCGCCATCGGCTCTGAGCAGCCGGTTAAATTCGTCGACTAACAAATAAGAGGTCATAAGGTAGGGGGCGCGATCATCGGCAAGCTGACGAAACGCATCGAAGCTGGACGGGTTTCTGGACCACTTGATGTCTTTAATCAATCTGAATTTCGGAGTGTTGGCGAAACGGTTTTCAATAGCAACGCGGTTGCTGTCAAGGTGAGGAATAAGCCGGATCTGCTTAACGTCTTCAGACTTGCTGCTCACGTACAGCAGTAAAGGAAGGTATGACTCGGAGTACAGGAAAGACGATTTCTTACTGCCTAAATCGATAAAAGCAAACTCACCGTCAAGGTCACCGGATAGCAGCCCGCTACCCAGGAATGCCTGGCGCATGACTTCAAGCTGGAGGTCTTCTCCCATGCGGGAAAACGCCTCTTCGACAATGGCATTCAGGCGTGCCGGCTCACCTTCTGCATCGACGTAGGTTGCAAACGAAGAGGCTCCCAGAGTGACCGCACTGGCACTCCCGAAAAACAACATGGAAAACCAAAGTCCCGCGGTGGCCAACAGCTTATTCATTTTTTACTCACTTCGTTACTATCAGTTTGGTGCAAAAGACGGCATTCACTTTATCACTTATCCGGTGGCCCAATATTGTCCTTGTGCTCGCGTTAACCGGTGAAAGACGGCACTTGTGAGCCGTGACAGCATCTGCATAGGGCTTACTGAAAACGCAAACTGTCCTCGTCAGCTCTTATGTAGCTTACATCAAATCTCTACGAATAACCTGTTTTGCAAAGATCATCGAGGACCAGCTAACCCTGGCACTGAAAATCAGCCAATCGCCATCAGCTTTTGGCGTAGTGACTATCAGGTAAGATAATCCAGGCCTTCATGTTACACAGTAAGATAAGAACGTCACTTCCGTTGTGTGACGTTCCTCTTTACCTTTATGCCGGACGTATTACTCGCCAAAGCTTCCGGCTGCACCCGGGTAGACTACCGGGCTTTCGTAACCTTTCTTACTGACGCTGGCAACGCCGAAGAAGTAATTGTCGATCACGACGTTATCCAGTGTTGCTGTGGTCACGTTACCCACATAGCGACTGAACTCCCATTGCGGTGCATCAGTATGGCGCCAGTATATTTTATATCCCGCAAGCTGCGGGTTTTGCTCTGCATTCAGAGCATCCCATGAAAGCGTTGTCGAGGGACGAACTGCACCTTCAATACTGACATTTACCGGTGGGTTGGGGGCCCACGCCATGCTGGCCAGGCTGGCGGCGTTAAGCGAAGTCAGCTTAGCAGCATAGTCGAAATTCACCCCATCGAGTGTGTCACCGTACTTGATACCATCTTCCGTGCGCAGGTCCTGATGCTGGCGGTTGTAGTTCTCGTTGGTTTCCATAATGCGAATACCGGGGTAACCGAGGTCGTTGAAAGGGCGGTGATGGCCGCCGCGACCGAAGCGGTCCAGACGATAAATCACCATGGTATCCAGGTTGGGGATAAACTGGTCGGCAATCCGGTCAATGTAGCGCGCCAGATTACGACTTGGCGAATCGACTTCACCGCCAGTGAAACGGCGGATGCGGGCTTCCTGATCGGTTTCCGTCACCCGGGTTCCTTCTGCGAAAATGCGGGCCGTGGTGTTATTGATTACTCCATTAATTCCCTCAATGTTGCCTATCATGTCGTTGTTCAGTACAGCCTTAATTCGCCAGCCATCGGCTTTGGCCTTTTCCGCCATGATTTTACCGCCGAATAACCCCTGTTCCTCGCCTGATAACGCGGCATAGACGATAGAGCCGTTGAATTTGTGCTTAGAGAGCACGCGGGCAGCCTCCAGCGTACCGGCCACGCCTGATGCATTGTCATTGGCACCGGGTGAGTCCGATGTGGCGTTCATCACATCAGATACCCGTGAGTCGATATCGCCTGACATGATCACGTAACGGTTGGGATCGGTCGAGCCACGCTGAATGGCAATGACGCTGACCACGTCAGTGGCCTCGGGAATACGTTTTTCGCCACTTATCTCCTCAGACTGGAAATACACTTCCAGACAGCCGCCACATTCTGCCGAGATTTTTTCAAATTCAGCCTTTATCCAGCGCCGGGCAGCGCCGATACCGCGGGTATCTGACTCGGTTTCCGATAACGTGTGACGGGTACCGAAGTTGACCAGTGTCGTAATGTCACTTTCAATTCTGTCGGCAGACACATCTGCAACAATATCGTGAATCACTTGCTGGTCACCGGCCTCAGGGACATCTGATGCAGTGGCGAGCGAGCTTGTCAGCGACCCGAAGGTCAGGCCCAACAGAGAAACGAGTGTGGTTCTTTTCATCGTTATTACCGTTTTTTGTTGTAGTTAGAATAAATCAGTGCGACAGGCTGTAAAAGCGCACAGCCAGTATCGGTGCATGTCAGGAAAGTGCGAATACGTCTGCGGTCGCTGTGAGGCGTCAGACGCATTAACATTTTCTTCTGGTACTTACGTTAGGGGAAAGCGAACCAGGTCACAAATGAAGTCGGCGTAATGAGTGGGGACTCTGTCGTAGGATAACGTCTGGCGCAGCGAAAAAGAGTATGTAGCACCGCATAAGAGGAATGTACCTGCTGGTTACTACGTTGTTTTGAAAGGCACCGGCATTTGGTTTTAATGCGCCTTGATTAGCTACAGCTCTCATTACACATCATAGCGGACTGGAAAAGGAGATTAGCACAGCAGGGCACTGCGCACAGTGCCAGACAGCTGCGTAAAAAAAGCGCAGCCATTAGCTGCGCCTTCTCAATTCGTATATGTACTCTTAAGAGTGCAGACTGACTATCAGATGAAAGCGAACGCGTCACCAAACAGGTCGTCTTTGGATAAGCCGCGGGTAGTGAAATCTTCCCGAACCACTTTCGCCATCTCAAAGCGGCCCGCCACATACACCTGCACATTTGCAAAGTCAGCGTGGTCGGCCATGGCGGCATGATGCACCCAGCCGGTACGACCAGACCAGTCGTCATGTGCAAACTCGACCACCGGAATAAAGGTAAACTTATCGTGTTTTTCTGCCAGTGCTGTCAACTCGTCAGCAAGATACAGATCGTCAGCATGACGCCCTCCCCAGTACAGCGTGATCGGTGTGGCATCGTTGCTGTGCAGGTGCTCCTGCAGAATAGACCAGGTGTAGGAAAAGCCGGTACCGCCTGCAATCAGGATCATTGGCTTCCCATTGGGCTTCAGAAACGCCTCGCCGTGCCCACCACTTAATGTAATAGTGCCGTCATTGCGCATACGTTCCAGCACTTCCGTTGCGTAGGCATTTCCTTCATCCGCACCGATGTGCAGTTCGATGCGGTCATTATCCCAGGCGGCATTGGCAATAGAGAAAGGACGCTTGTCGTTCTCGCCCATGTGCACAAGAATGTACTGACCCGCTTTGAATGACATCGGAGACGATGGCGTTAACTCAACCTTGTAAACCGTGTCGGTAAGCGGTTCGATATTGGCGACCTGACATTGTATTTCTGACATGTACTCTCTTCTTTACCTGTTAATGATTACCGGCTGGCAGAATCGTCCATGATACCAAGCTCGTCCCAGATGTCATCCACGCGTTGCTTTACGGCATCGTCCATGACGATAGGGGTACCCCATTCACGATCGGTTTCGCCGGGCATTTTATTGGTAGCGTCCATGCCCATTTTCGAGCCCAGCCCGGATACCGGCGACGCAAAGTCCAGATAATCAATGGGGGTGTTTTCAATCAGGGTGGTATCGCGCGCCGGGTCCATACGTGTGGTAATCGCCCAGATCACATCATTCCAGTCGCGGGCGTTGACGTCGTCATCACACACGATCACAAACTTGGTATACATAAACTGACGCAGGAACGACCATACACCCATCATGACGCGCTTGGCGTGTCCCGGATATTGCTTTTTCATGGTCACGACGGCCATGCGGTATGAGCAGCCCTCAGGTGGCAGATAAAAATCGACAATCTCAGGGAACTGCTTTTGCAGTATTGGCACAAACACTTCATTTAATGCCACACCTAGTATCGCGGGCTCATCCGGTGGACGACCGGTGTAGGTCGAATGATAAATAGGGTTTTTGCGATGTGTGATATGAGTCACAGTAAACACCGGGAACTCGTCTATCTCATTGTAATAGCCGGTGTGATCGCCGTACGGCCCTTCCGGTGCGGTTTCATCCTGCGCAATGTAGCCTTCCAGCACAATCTCAGCCGATGCCGGTACCTGCAGGTCGTTACTGATGGATTTTACCACTTCGGTTTTATCGCCACGCAGTAATCCGGCAAATGCGTACTCTGACAATGTATCAGGCACGGGTGTCACGGCGCCAAGGATAGTTGCCGGATCGGCTCCCAGAGCCACCGACACCGGGTAGGGTTCGCCCGGATGGGTCTGGCACCACTCACGAAAATCCAGTGCGCCGCCACGGTGTGACAGCCAGCGCATAATGACTTTATTCTTGCCAATAACCTGTTGACGGTAGATGCCCAGGTTCTGACGCTTTTTATGCGGCCCCCGGGTGACAGTAAGCCCCCAGGTGATAAGCGGGGCGGCATCCCCCGGCCAGCAGCGCTGGATAGGTAGCTGGCTTAAGTCCACATCATCGCCGCTGATAACAACGTCCTGACACGGCGCTTTTTTTACCGTTTTCGCCGGCATATTCAGCACCTGCTTAAATACCGGCAGCTTGTCCCACAGGTCTTTTAAGCCTTTTGGCGGCTCAGGCTCTTTCAGGTACGCCAGCAGCTTACCCACCTCGCGTAAGGCAGCAACCGAGTCCTGGCCCATTCCCATGGCAACCCGCTCAGGGGTACCAAAAAGGTTAGCCAGTACCGGCATGGTATGGTTTTTCGGATTTTCAAATAACAGGGCCGGACCGCCCGCACGCAAGGTGCGATCGGCAATTTCTGTCATCTCCAGATCCGTATCTATGCTGTGGGTGATGCGCTTCAGTTCACCACGTGCTTCCAGTTGCTGGATAAAGTCGCGTAAATCTTTATATTTCATTTGATTGGGCAGGGTCCACGGACTACTCTTTTGAAAAGATTATACCATTTAGGATTGTTGTCCGATCAGCAACTTATGAAAAACTTATCTTTGCGCAGTGCGCTACTCCTTCTACTCGCTTTTTCATGCCATGCAAAGGCTTTAGCGTCGGCGTGTGACGCTGACCGGTATCAGGACTTTGATTTCTGGCTGGGACACTGGGAGGTCACTACGCCGGATGGGCAGTTTGCCGGCGTGAATCTGATTGAAAAACAGTATGACGGCTGCGTAATTACTGAGCAGTATGCGAATGCTTCCGGCCCCTACGGCACCAGCGTTAACAGCTACGACAAAACAACCGGAAAGTGGTATCAGACCTGGGCTGATAAATCCGGGCTGCGGCTGCCGCTTGAAGGTGGTCTGATTGATGATGTGATGGTGATGACTGGTAAAACATCGGGACAGTCTGGCGAGTTAAATCATAAAATTAGCTGGACGCCGGAAGAAAATGGGAGTGTGATACAACACTGGCAGGTTCGAAAAGCCGATGAGACGCAATGGCAGACCCTGTTCAAAGGAATCTACACCAAAAAAACTGATTAACATTGCCTGAGGTAGAAGCATGAACCAATTCGATGACGATATGACCGCTGAGCTGAATCTGATCCTGAAGTTTCCTCAGGACAGCCTGATGCAGGGATTGAAAATTCATCATGATGCCAGCCAGTCCATCGTCCATGCGGCTGAGCGACTCTTCGCAAAAGGGATAATCACCAAACCTGACGGTGGCTATCTGACTGACTTAGGTGTGGATATTGCCGATCATGCCAGACATCTTCAGATGGCGCTGTCGATGAAACTCAATTAGTAAAACAAGCGCGACTGCCCGCCGCAAATTCAGTGCCCCGCTACTTCCAATGAATGGCGGGGCACTGATTGTTGCTAAACAGCACTTGTGCGCAGGCTGCGTTAAACTCGATGTCGCGTGACATAGTTGGGCACTGAATGCGGCTGAACTGACCCTGTGCGTCGCCCTCTTATCACTGCAACGCCGCCACTTGAGTTTTCCGGCAGCGTGCCGATAGTTTACTGTGGGTCGTTTTTTATCAACACGCGGTTATTTGTTATGCGTAATAAAATCATATATTTGGCGATAGCGTCGCTGCTTTCATTTTTTTCTATTGCCAGTCAGGCGCAGGAAATTAAAGCTGTTCAGCTTTACTCGCAGGACGAGCTTATCAATATGATCAACGAGAATTCTCACCTCAACCGTGTGGTGGAAGATCGTTGTCAGCTGGTTCAGGATATCGAGGCCCGGGCGGAAGTATTGCGCGTGCCTGCTTACCAGTTTTTATGGGGAGATATGCTGGCATGGGGCGTGTGCGTAGATGAAGCGCCAGAGCGTGGTGTTAATCTGATGCGCGATGCCGCTGATCAGGGCTTTCCGGCGGCGCTGGAACAGTTAGGCCGCTATTATGCCAAAGGCACGCTGGTGCAACAGGATCGAAAACGTGCAGTGATCTATCTGCGTGAAGCCGCCGCACTGAAAAATCTGAAAGCGCAAATGCAACTGGCCGAGTTGTTCCTTGATGGCTACGGAAGTCCTTACGATTATGAAGATGCCTACCGCTGGCTATACAACGCGGTAACGGCAGATAAGCAGCAGCACAAAAAAATTGCCGGTTATTTAAGTGACCTTGAGGAGTTGATGCATCCCAAAGCGGTGCGCAACGCCAGACGCCTGACAGATTAGCGCAATGCCTGCGCGGTATGGCTGAAAATAGACGTGGTTTCGGACTAGTTTGTTTCGGTATGACTTCGTTTCGATAATTTGTCACTGCTGCATGACGTCAGCTGAGAGATGGTGATATCACCAGGCTGGAAGGCAGCCGGGGTTTTCTGATATTGCGTGACAGGGTGGCCGTCGACACAGAGTAATGTCGCGAAGCAGGCGATCACACAAGAGGGCGGCGCGAAGGCCCGTTATCCAGCGTAAGATTTATTTGTCATTAACGCGTCTTTTGCCAGTGATCATCGCGGGTATCAATGCGACTTTCCCCCGCCATTGAGTGAATACCACCGCTGTGATGTGTATCAGTGCTGCCGCGTAAAGCGTGTTAGCGAGCCATTCGTGGGTAAGCTCAAGCGTCTGGTTGCCCCAGAATGCATCGATTTCTTCCATCATAAATCCGGTGACACCCAGTCCGGCAAATAACCCGATTACCAGAAATACCATCAGCCAGCCCATCGGATTGTGTCCATGGGTTTGCGACACGTTGCGCGCTTTCAGTTCGCTGATATGTTGGGAAAATGCGGTTTTACGAAAAGAAGCGTGCCGAAATCCGGCCAGATTAGTGGTGGTTACCCCCCAAATGATGCGAAGAGTAATGAATGCAAACGCAATATAGCCCAGTACTTCGTGAGGGAGGTCGCCGGGCTCAAGTACAAAGTAATTAAGCACAAATACTGTTACCAGTGTCCAGTGACAGATCCTGATAAACGGGTCCCATATCCGAATTGTTTTTGTCATGGCTGTGTCCGGTTTATGTTTGTTGCGACGCTGGAATTGAGATGAATGTTGTCACGGTCGTGTCCAGGTTACGTTTGTCACTACGCTGGTAGTGAAATGATGCTTCGCAAAAGTACCGTTGACCGCTGTTGTCTGACACTGGTTTGTATCATTGCAGTGAGTGACCATGCTGAAAAGTGCGCCGCCAGAAATTTGTTCAGGCGACATCACTGGGTTGTTGCAGCGCAGAACATTCTTTAAGCGCTGCAACCTGGCCTGGTTTAGTGAGACTCACTTTTCACAATGCTGCCATCAACCGGATTAAAGTAAATTTCTACTTTCTTATCCGCGGCGTCCATTCCGTAAATTTCATAGCAGTTACCATCGGTAACAACAAACTCGTTGATCGTATAGCCTTTGTCTTTGAGGTCGTTCTGGAACTGAGTTTGATCCATCCACTCAGACTGTGGTGCGGTTGTGCACTGGGTAGAAGGCGATTTGCTACAGGCGCTCAGGGTAAGGGCCGCGCCCGCAATTACTGCTAAACTTATAATCTTCATAACGTTTCCTTTGTTGAATCGGTGGTACAACCATATCACAAGCACACTGACGGGAATGTCACCAAAATGGTCATGCGTAGCATTGTCTGATAGCGAAACTTTCCTGCCAGTCTGAAGTCCATGATACAGACATTTTTACTTATCCAAAGTGAACCAGATCAAGGAATAAGCAATATTTGCACTACATATTTGTCTTTGTAAAAGCCAATACGCCACGATGTCAGCGACTTTGCAAATCTTTTGTAGTAATTAACTGTTATACTTGCTGAAAATTTTATCTGTTTTATCAACCCGTAAAGGAAACTAACTATCTCCATGAGTGACGATCCGCATTATCAGCGCGAGAAAGAAAAATACGAAAACCCCGTAGCAAGCCGCGAGTACCTGCTAAGTGTACTGAAAGAGCAGGGGAAACCGATGTCTTTTCTGGATATATGCGCTGCCGTTGAAGCCTCTGAAGAGGACAGTCGAATTGGAATTCAGCGACGGTTAAGGGCCATGGAGCGGGAAGGGCAGATACAGTTCACCCGTCAGAAAAAGTACGTGGTGCAGAATCAGGAAGAGCTGATCCGTGGCCGGATTATCGGCCATCGTGACGGCTTTGGCTTTCTGCGTCCCGACGATCGCAGCGGCGATTTGTTTATCAGTGGCGGTCAGATGCAGTTGTTTCTGCATGATGATTACGTTGAAGCGCGGGAAAGCGGCACTGACAGACGTGGCCGCAAAGAAGCGTTTATCACGCAGGTTATTACACCGCGTAGCGAGCCTATTGTAGGGCGTTACTTTACCGAGCAGGGCTTTGGTGTGGTGATACCTGACGACAGCCGTTTGCAACACGAAATCGTGATCCCACCAGAGCATACGAATGGCGCGAAGATGGGGCAGGTCGTTGTGGTTGAACTGACTCAGCGTCCGCGTCGCAAAATTAATCCGGTAGGCAAAATCGTTGAAGTGCTGGGTGAGCATATGGCACCGGGTATGGAAATTGAGATGGCGCTACGCACCTACGATATTCCGCACGAATGGCCGAAAGGTGTGACCCGTCAGGTCTCCAACCTGACCGAACAGGTGCCGGAAGAAGCCAAAGAAGGGCGCGTTGATTTGCGTCAGTTGCCACTGGTGACCATCGACGGCGAAGACGCGCGCGACTTTGATGACGCCGTATATTGTGAACCGCTGGACGATGGTGGTTGGCAGCTGTGGGTTGCCATCGCGGATGTCAGTCATTACGTTCGACCCGGAACGGCGCTGGATGACGAAGCACAGGAGCGCGGAAACTCCGTGTACTTCCCTGAGCAGGTTATTCCGATGTTGCCGGAAGTCTTATCAAATGGACTTTGCTCGCTGAACCCCGAAGTAGACCGACTGTGCATGGTGTGTGAAATGACCATCAGCGCGCAGGGAAAACTCGAGGCGTATCAGTTTTACGAAGCGGTCATGAATTCTCACGCGCGGCTGACATACACCAAAGTGTGGCAAATTCTGCAGGGCGATAAAGATCTGCATCAACGTTATGAAGCCCATGTCCCACATTTGCGTAACCTGCACGACATGTATCGCATGCTGAAGAAATCCCGTCAGCATCGTGGTGCGATTGAGTTTGAAACGCAGGAAAGCAAATTTGTGTTCAATGCGCAGCGTAAAATTGAAAATATCGTGCCGGTCGTTAGAAACGATGCGCATAAGCTGATTGAAGAGTGCATGATCATGGCCAATGTCAGCGCCGCATTGTTTTTAGAAAAGCATGACGCGCCAGCACTTTTCCGTGTGCATGATAAACCGGATGCCGATCGCCTGACGACGTTTACCAGTTACCTGGGTGAAATTGGTGTACCGCACCGAATTACGGAAGAGGCGAGACCCGCTGACTTTACCGATGTCGTCAACAAAACCCGCAACCGGCCTGATCAGGAGTTAATCCAGACCATGCTGCTTCGTTCCATGAAGCAGGCTATTTATGACGGTGACAATATCGGTCACTTCGGGCTGGCGCTGGAAGCCTATGCACACTTTACCTCGCCTATCCGTCGCTATCCTGATCTGGTGGTTCACCGCGCAATTAAAGGTTTGCTGAAAAAGCTGCCGCCCAAGCAAAAGGTGTCAGGTGCCAAGGCGTATACCATTGAAGAAATTGAGCAAATCGGTGAACAGTGTTCTATGACCGAACGCCGGGCAGATGATGCTACCCGAGATGTTGCTGACTGGCTGAAATGCGAGTTTATGCTGGACCATGTCGGAGATACGTTCGATGGCGTGGTGGCCTCGGTTACGAATTTTGGCTTGTTCGTCAGGTTAACCGAATACCATATCGACGGCCTGGTGCACATTACCTCGCTGGATGATGATTTCTATCATTACGACGATGTGAAGCAGTGTCTGAAAGGGGAACAGGGCCATAACCAATATCGTTTAGGCGATAATCTGGAAGTGAAAGTGGCTGCCGTCAATCTGGACGAAAGAAAGATTGATTTATTGCTGGATAACACTAAGCTTCGCGGCCCCGGTGGCAAGAAAGTCGCGGTAAAAACGACGAAGAAGTCACGTCGGCAACCTGATGACAACAGCGGACCTGGCGGGAAGGGTCGCGGCGGTAAAGGCCGAGGCACGAAAGGCAGCGCGTCCAGTGCGGGGAAAGGCGCACCGAAAAGCGGTACGTCAAAATCCGGAAGAGGCGCACCAAAGGGGAAACCTAAGTCATCTTCATCGAAACAGCAGAAAGGCGGTAAGAAGCGTTAATGGCACAGCAAGAATGGTTATACGGACTGCATGCGATGCAGTCAGTACTGGAAAATGAACCCGAGCGGGTTATTGAGCTATTCGTATTGAAAGGCAGGAATGACGAACGTCTGGCCAACATTGTGAATCAGGCTCGCCGGTTCGGTGTTAGTGTTCAATTCTGTCAGCGTAAAGCGCTGGACGACAAAGTTCAGGGTGAGCAGCATCAGGGCGTTGTCGCCCGTGCAAAGCCCGCCCGTGTGCTCGACGAAGCGGATCTTGACCAGGTTTTGGACAAACACGAGCAGCCATTTTTACTGGTGCTGGATGGCGTAACCGACCCACACAATCTGGGCGCGTGCCTGCGTACGGCAGACGCGGCCGGTGTGCATGCGGTGGTGGTACCAAAAGACAAATCAGCCAGCCTGACAGGCACAGTCCGAAAGGTAGCCTGTGGTGCAGCCGAGGTTTTGCCTCTCATACAGGTGACAAATCTGTCGCGCACCCTGAAGCATCTTCAGGATAAGGGCTTGTGGATCATTGGCACAGCCGGTGAGGCCGACCAGATGATCTATGATGCAAAACTGACAGGCCCTACTGCGCTGGTGATGGGTGCAGAAGGTAAAGGCATGCGTCGTCTGACGCGTGAAAATTGTGATGAACTGGTAAAACTACCGATGGCAGGGACTGTGTCCAGCCTGAATGTGTCTGTGGCCACAGGGGTTTGCCTGTATGAAATCGTGCGCCAGCGCCGGGGCTAATTCGTAGCCCGGCAGGTTGTGCACATCCAGATAACAAGGCCGACATCGCGCGGCCTTGCTATATTACCGGCCAATTGCCCCTGTATGAACGCCATTATCCTCGCCTACTCTACTGGCAATTCTGCCGAAGTTTCTCAGGCAATGTGAGCACTCCCCCTCTCTCCCTAAATTGTAATTAGTGTGTTTCGGTGATTGCGGTATTCACACGCTTACTATTACTATAGAAGCGTGGTGGCGATAGCCACCGGTCTAAAGTCAGCATCCTTTTTCTTCTGCACGCAGTGCGCTTATCAAGACGGTATTTTTCTTCTGTTTCTGACGGGGGAAATCGCGACGTTTGTATGGGCAATGGTTGCAGAGGCAGGTTTTACTGGGTCCTTCCGTTTCTGTTGTGCCGGTCTTTTTTTGCATCAGCCATCACAGGGATGAACATTGTTGTCGCGATTATTGCGAATGGCATCGGTCAAACAACAACGAAGGATGGCCTTATGACCATATTATCTTTTAAAAGGAAACTTTGCTTTTCACTGCTCAGTCTGTCTTCTGCCACTACCCTGGCATCGACTGCTCCTCTTGCTGACATTTTACCGCCAACCGGACAAGACAGATATCTTATCCGCTTTTCTGACACTGCCACACAAAGCTCTCTGCAGGCTGTCACTGGGGATTCGCTTGCCCGCTCAGTGTTAGCCGGCGCAGGCGTAACCCCAATAAAAACAATCCCCCGACACCATATTATGGTGGCAATGCTTACGAAAGCGCAGATGGCCCGATTGAAGCTAATGCCGGAAATTGAAGACGTAGAAATTGATCCTGTGAGGTATATCAGCGCACAAAGTGTGCCTTATGGGATCAGTGCAACCCAGTCTGATGCGATGCCACCATTCACCGATGCCGGAATAAAAGTGTGTGTTGTGGATACGGGGTACGCGCTGGGTCATCCTGATCTTCCCGGGGTGAGCGACGGCGTGACCGGCGAGGCAAATGCAGTGGAAGTCGGCAACTGGTATGAGGATGGCAACGGTCACGGGACCCATGTGGCGGGAACAGTTGTTGCGTCTGACAATGATGAAGGGGTGATAGGCGTGTCACCGGGCGTCGGGTTGCATATCGTTAAAATCTTTGACGACGATGGGCTTTGGACTTACTCATCCGATTTAATAGAAGCCGTCTCGCAATGTCAGGAAGCAGGCGCTGATGTTGTGAATATGAGCCTGGGTGGATATGGCGCGTCAGCGACAGAAGAGTACGCGATGCGCCGGTTTACGGAAGAAGGCATGTTGCTGGTAGCGGCTGCAGGAAATGACGGTACTGGCACACTGCAATATCCGGCATCGTATGACGACGTCATCTCTGTTGCGGGAGTCAGGGACGATGAGCGCTGGGCGTCGTTTAGTCAGCATAACCGGGCAGTCGAGATTGCGGCGCCGGGAGCCAACGTGCTATCGACATACCCGAATGGTCAATATGCCTTTTCCAGCGGTACGTCGATGGCTGCGCCCCATGTTGCCGGTATTGCGGCAAGATTATGGAATGCGTTCTCAGAGTGTAGCAACGCTGAAATCAGAGAAGCTCTTGTTAGCACCGCTAAGGACAAAGGTCGCCCCGGACAGGATCCCTATTTTGGCTACGGGATTGTCCAGGGGCTTGCCGCCTATAACAGGTTGTCAGAAGTTGGTTGTGAAGGTGTGGCGCCGCCACCGCCGGGCATAGAGCCCGTTACATATACTTTTCCGTTAATGTCATTGCCGCGCAATCGCTGGCTGGGTCGGGTGGTGGAGGTGCCTGAGGGAGCCAGGCTGCTGAGGATCAGTATTAGTGGCGGAAGCGGTGATGCTGATTTATATGTGGATTATGAACGCTGGCCTACAGCACAACAGTATCAATGCAGGCCGTTCAATGGTGGCAACGAGGAAGTGTGTGAGTTCAGAAACCCGCAAGCCGGGCGCTGGCATGTAGGGTTGAATGCCTATATCGCCTTTTTTGATGTCGCGCTCACATATCACTACGAATAAGTTGTCTCGTTCTAACCGTTACAAGCAGGGCGGCGTCAAGAGCCGCTTAACCTGATACGCATGTCCGCATCAGCGGGCATGTTCCTATGATCACGAATCACCACACCAGCGCTTTGTCATTTTATTGCGTGTAATGCGCAAACCTAGATTTTATTGCCCCCTCACGATTGTGACAAAAGCAGCCTGACTGATTGGTGCGTGTGATTTTTGTACACAATCATTTACACAAGTAAATTGTATGACAGATAAAATAGATTTGTGTTGGGTATGATTTGTTCGATAAGTTAGTTATATCAGTTTTTCAGGATAGCTATTAATTTTTTTATAATTATTGATGATGTTAAAAGTTGGGGTGAAAAATCACCTAACAAGCGGTTTACCAATCGCTGTCGGCGTGTCAAGAGGTGTAAGGCGCTAATGGAAGTATGATTTTATACCATTCGTTATACCGACTCATACTTTACATGTGATACTCAATACCCTTTGATAGTAATATGAATTTATGTTGTCCAATTGGTCAATAATTTTGGTGCTATGTATCCGGCGGTCAGCAGGCCATTATCGGATAGCTACCAGGTTAGAAAATACACGCTGGATAATGGCGAATGGGCACAGTAGTGCCTGCTATTGATGATAAATTAATTTTCATCAGCTTTTCTTATAACTTTTAGTGATAATGTGCTCTTTTACTTCATTCAGAGTTTGTTACGAGCACTTTGCACGCAAGACGTAACAGCAAAGTCAGAGACCTGAGCCAGGTGTCTGATTTGCTTATTGTTTAGCTGGTCACAGAGAGGCCGGCAATACCCTCTTCCATTATGGAAGCATGCTGTTGAGGTTGAACAGCAAACACCAGATGTCCGGGTATACGGGTAACGTGGTCTGAAGATGAATAATAGGGATATAAACTTTTTCAGATTAAGGGCGGCCTGGCTCGCTGGCATCTGTCGTAAATTGGACCCTGAAATAAGCTTCGGAAAGAAAGCACGGGGAAAAAACAACAAGACAGGAAATAAATGACTATTAAAAAACAACACACACTAACAAAAAAAGCTGCTCTGGCAGCGACCCTCACCCTATTGAGTGTTTCTGTAAATGCCGCTGTTAACGGGCCGCAAAAAGTTAAGGAAGAAAAGCAGTCAGTCGAGACGATGATTGAAAACGGGCTGACACCATTTATTGGTGCAGAGTCTGTTGAGCAGCGCTATATCGTTAAGTTCAAAAATACCAACGGCATTGGCGGGCCGGGTTTAGCGATTGCGAAAGGCAAGAAAGACAGCAAGAAAGGTCCTTCAGAAAATGCATCAGATCGGGCATTTGAGGCCCACGCTGCGAAATCGTTGATCGAAACGGTCGGTGGCCGCGCGCACAAAGTGCTTGAGAAACAGCGCATGGTCGCAGCATCAATGGATAAGCGTACTATGAACCTGTTGCGTAAAAACCCTAATGTGGAAAGCATTGCGGTGGATGCGCGTCGTGAGCTGATGGCGCAGAGCACGCCATATGGCTACAACATGGTGCAGGCAAATCAATTCGCACAAAGCGATACCAGTGCGCGTAAAGTCTGTATTATCGATACAGGTTACAACCTGGGACACCCAGACTTACCAGATACAAACAATGGCGTTACCGGACAGGGTAACAATGCTGCGGTGGGTAACTGGTATAACGACGGCAATGGTCACGGTACCCACGTTGCCGGTACTATTGCAGCCTATGATAATACCGAGGGTGTTATCGGCGTGTATCCGGGTGTAAATCTGCATATCGTCAAAATCTTTGATGATAACGGTAACTGGACGTATTCATCAGACATCATCCAGGCTATCAACCAGTGTCAGAATGCCGGCTCGAATGTGGTAAACATGAGTCTGGGTGGCGGCGGTGCTTCGTCAGCAGAACAATCAGCAATGCAGGGGTTTGTTGATGATGGCATGCTGCTGGTAGCTGCTGCTGGTAACGATGGCAACAGCACTAAGTCGTATCCGGCGTCGTACCCGTCTGTGGTTTCTGTTGCTGCGGTAGATAGCAATGAAAATCATGCTAACTATTCGCAGTACAATGACGCTGTTGAAATCGCTGCACCAGGTAGCTCGGTATACTCCACGTACCCAACTAACTCCTATGCAACGCTTAACGGTACCTCAATGGCAACACCGCATGTAGCAGGGGGCGCGGCGCTGGTATGGAGTTTCTTCCCGCAATGTTCAAATGAACAAATCCGTGGTGCGTTAAATGCAACTGCAAAGGATAAGGGCTCTGCGGGTCGTGATAACTTCTATGGTTATGGCCTGATGCAGGTTGCCGATGCCTACGATTACTTAAACGCCAATGGCTGTGACGGTGCTGGTGGCGGCGGTACTGGCGGCGGTGGCGGCGTAGAGCCGGTATCTGGCCAGCTGACTAACCTGTCAGGCTCAACCGGCAGTTGGGATCGCTACACCTGGGATGTACCGGCGGGCGTAAGTTCGCTGACCGTACAGATTGGTGGCGGAAGCGGCGATGCTGACCTGTATATGCGTCTTGGGGCACAACCTACTACGTCTTCATGGGATTGCCGCCCATACAGAAGCGGAAATGCTGAAATCTGTACCATAGACAACCCATCTTCAGGTACCTGGCATATCGGTATTCGTGCGTACAGCAGCTATAGCGGTGTGACAATGAATTACTCTTACGAGTAATGTTACCTACCAGATAACTTAGCAAAGGCCGGTGTACCCGGCCTTTTTTGTGCACGGTGTCTTCATATCTTCCGTTTACCCGTCGGTTTCCTGCACGAATAAGCGTAAACCGCTTACGAACAGGTCTACGTAGCCAGTATTTGAGAGCGTACCGGCTAAGATTATGCCAGCAAACTTAAGGATGGGAGCGACAAGAGACACCTATGCCGGAGTGTGCTTAAAAATTAGACTAATTGCTACCCCCTCAAGACTATCAATAACAGCAAATCGGATTACACTATCGCCCTGTTGTCAGCAGCGCTTTTAGATGCTGAAAGCGCCACGCCTAGATTTGGTGAGACATTCGGAAAGTACACCGGTGCGCGTTACTGACTACATGTGTAAACCTTTTATCACTGTTTATCCATAACGCGTGTTCGTCTGACTATGAAACTGATCAAAGCACTGAGTGACATCTCGACAGATATCTCCCTTGATGCCGCACAAAAAATGCAGCGATTGCTGGTGCTGGGGTGCGAGGCCACCGGCCAGCCTATCGGGATCATCAGCCATATCGAAAACGACACTTATACTGTCATCGCTGCGCACACGCCAGACGGCAGTATTCAGCCCGGCGATACATTCGCACTCGGCGATACGTACTGCAAAGACACTTTACAGGCAAACGGCGTTGTGGCTTATCACAATGCCACCAAGTCGCCGGGTATCACCCATCCCTGCTGTGAAAAGTTTGATCTTTACAGTTACATCGGCGTTCCGGTCAGAATTCACAATGCGCCTTATGGCACGTTAAATTTTTCCTCGCCCGAGCCCTCTGACGCGCCTTTTACCGATTTACATTACGACTATCTGACACTTCTGGCTGAATGGCTCGGTATGATGATCAGCTGTAAAGAAGCGTTTGGTGAGTTGATGGCACATCAGGTGAAACTGGAGCAACAAAACGCCTTGTTTAACCACGTTTGTGAAATGGCCAGCGTAGGAGCATGGGAGCACATCGTAGATTTGGGTGAGATCAAGTGGTCCTCTACCATGAAGAAAATGCATGGACTGGAGGAGGACACGTCAATCAGTGTTGAACTAGCTTCATCTTTTCCTGCCTATATTGCCGACCGACAAATTATGGTTGACCTTAACCGAAGCACTATTGAGCGCGGTGTCCCCTGGAATAATCAATATGAAGTGCAACTCAAAAACGGTGATCGACGCTGGTTTAAGACTTATGCCAGACCAGTAATGCGAAATGGCAGGTGCGAACGGATTATTGGCTCTACGCAGGATGTCACCGCCAATGTTGAATATGAAAACAGGCTTCGTAAGCGACGTGAAGAAGCGGAGAGCGCGTTGAAAGTGCGTACTGAGTTTATTGCCAACGTAAGCCACGAATTACGAACCCCCATCCATGGCGTGATGGGAATGCTGGATGCGCTGGAGAGAACAGGACTCACTGTCAGGCAGCGAGAGCTGACTGATGTCGCACAGCGAAGCGCAGGGATTTTGCTTAATCAGGTCAATGACGTTCTGGATTTCTCAAAAATCGATGCCGGGCTGATGACATTTGTCAATCAGCCTGTTGAATTGAATGCTGTAATAGCGCAAGTGATCCTCCTGCATCGTCACGATGCAGAACACAAAGGGCTGAAACTTGAGACAGAGATAGCGTTAACCCGCGGACTAACCATTGATGCTGATGTGGTAAGAATAAAGCAGGTACTCACTAACCTTCTCTCAAACGCGGTGAAGTTTACGCACACAGGGTTCATTAACGTGTCTACCCGGGCTTTAAAACATAAAGACAATCAATACCTTGTGCAGCTCATTGTGAGCGACAGTGGAATTGGGATTGACCCCGACTGCCTGAGTAAAATTCTCACTGCCTTTGAACAAGGCGATGGTTCAGCAACCCGAACTTACGGTGGCACCGGGCTTGGACTGGCAATCGTCAACCAGATTGCGACGCATTACAATGGTGGAGTGAGTGTAAAGAGTAAAGCCGGAGGAGGCTCTACCTTTACGGTGTCATTTCAACTGAAACAAAACACGCTGCAGCCTGAGCAGAGCAATTCAGACACCCCGGACCATGATCCCGGCATTGAGGGGCTAAACGTGCTGGTAGCGGAAGATAACCCCATTAATCAGTTGGTTATTGAAGAACAGCTTACTGCGCTGGGCGTAACAATGACGATGACAGGTAATGGCGACCAGGCACTCAGTGCGGTGGTTAACGCCCAGAATACTGACTCGCCATTTGATGTGATTATCATGGATTGTCAGATGCCGGTGATGGACGGATACGAAGCTGCAACACAGATACGTCAGCTTTCGGGTAATCCTCAACATATTCCCATCATCGCGTTAACCGCCCATGCGATTGCTGGTGAGCGGGAAAAGTGTCTGAATGCAGGCATGAGCGACTTTCTGACAAAGCCTGTAGGCATAAACGAACTTAAACGCTGCCTTTCGCAACACGCCGGACGCAAATTGAAACCCGAGGAAGCTGGCATTTAGCCCATATTTTTTCTATAGTAGAGCCTCGTCAGGCCTCCCCTGCATCGTTTAAAAATAATTCACTTTACCGCTATCACTTTCCAATCTTTTCTGTTATAGTTTCGCGCCCTTTTTATGGGGGTATGTACATAAAAGCAGCAAATTGTGTTGTTTTTTACAGCAATAACGACTCGGGAGAGTCTTAATTAGAGCGGAGCACTAACATGATCCAAATGCAAACTAACCTGGACGTTGCAGATAACAGCGGCGCTCGCAGGGTTCAGTGTATTAAGGTTCTTGGTGGCTCGCATCGCCGTTATGCAGGTATCGGTGACATCATCAAAGTTACTGTTAAGGAAGCAATTCCTCGCGGTAAAGTTAAAAAAGGTGACGTACTGAATGCAGTGGTGGTGCGTACTAGAAAAGGCGTTCGTCGTGCAGATGGTTCTACTATCCGCTTTGACGGTAACGCGGCTGTTTTGCTTAATGCAAACAAGCAACCAATTGGTACGCGTATCTTTGGACCGGTTACCCGTGAGTTGAGAAGTGATAACTTCATGAAAATCATCTCATTGGCCCCAGAGGTACTATAAGGAGTCACGATAATGGCTAATAAAATTCGTCGTGATGATGAAGTAGTCGTATTAGCGGGTAAAGACAAAGGCAAAACAGGCAAAGTCCTGAAAGTGCTTATTGCTGATAACCGCGTAGTTGTAGAAGGCGTAAACCTTGTCAAGAAGCACCAGAAGCCTAATCCTCATATGCAGGTAGCTGGTGGTATCGTTGAGAAGGAAGCTTCTATTCACGTTTCAAATGTAGCGATTGTTAACCCGGCAACGGGTAAAGCGGATCGCGTTGGTTTCCGTTTCGAAGACGAGAAGAAAGTTCGTTTCTTCAAGTCTAACGGCGAACTTGTTTAATTGATTGGAGAGTACGATGGCGAAACTGCATGATTTCTATAAAGAAACAGTAGTAGCTGAACTTGCGAAGCAGTTCGGATACAAAAGCGTCATGCAAGTCCCTCGGATTGAAAAAATCACCCTGAACATGGGTCTGGGTGAAGCAGTTGCTGACAAAAAGATCCTTGAGAATGCTCAAGCTGACATGGCGGCTATCGCTGGTCAGAAACCGATTGTCACAGTTGCTAGAAAATCAGTAGCGGGCTTCAAAATCCGTGAAGGTTATCCGATTGGCTGTAAAGTAACCCTGCGCGGCGAGCGTATGTGGGAATTCCTGGAGCGTTTAGTTTCTATCGCGATTCCTCGTGTTCGCGACTTCCGTGGTTTGAACCCTAAATCATTCGACGGTCGTGGTAACTACAGCATGGGCGTGCGTGAACAAATCATCTTCCCTGAAATCGATTTCGATAAAGTGGATAAGGTTCGTGGTATGGATATTACTATCACTACCAGTGCCGAAACTGATGACGAAGCACGTGCTCTGCTGAACGCGTTCAACTTCCCATTCAAAAAATAAGGGGTGTAGGGTTATGGCAAAAGAATCAATGAAGGCTCGTGAAGTCAAGCGTGCAAAGCTAGTAGCTAAGTACGCTGAAAAACGTGCCGCACTTAAAGCGATTATCAGCGACGTTAACGCATCTGAAGAAGAGCGTTGGGATGCTGTTCTGAAGCTACAACAACTACCACGTGACAGCAGTAAATCACGTCAGCAAAACCGCTGTAACATTACTGGTCGTCCACATGGTTACCTACGCAAATTCGGTCTTAGCCGTATCAAGCTGCGTGAAGCAGCGATGCGCGGTGAAGTCCCTGGCCTGAAAAAAGCCAGCTGGTAAGGAGTAGCTAAAATGAGCATGCAAGATCCTATCGCGGATATGTTTACCCGCATCCGTAACGGCCAGATGGCACAGAAAGTTTCTGTAACTATGCCTTCATCAAAACTGCGTGTTGCTATCGCAGGTGTGTTGAAAGCAGAAGGTTACATCACTGACTTTGCTGTTTCTGGTGACGTAAAGCCTACTCTTGAAGTGACACTTAAGTACTTCGAAGGTAAGCAAGTAATTGACACTATCGAACGTGTTAGCCGTCCTGGCCTGCGCATCTATAAGAAAAAAGATGAGCTGCCAAAAGTAATGGGCGGACTGGGCGTAGCAATCGTGTCAACTTCTAAAGGTGTGATGACTGACCGTGCAGCGCGTAATGCTGGCATGGGCGGTGAGATCATCGGTTATGTAGCGTAATCGGAGGAGTTGAAATGTCACGAGTAGCAAAAGCCCCGGTAGACGTAGTATCAGGTGTAGAAATTTCTATTTCTGGTCAAGAAGTCTCTGTAAAAGGCAAAAATGGCACTTTGAGCCGTGTCTTCAACGATGCAGTTGAAGTGGTTCAGGAAGATAACCAGTTAAAAGCACTTCCTCGCGAAGGCTTTGCAAATGGTTGGGCACAAGCAGGTACTGTACGTGCAATTCTGAACAGCATGATTCAAGGTGTTTCAGAAGGTTTTGAGAAAAAGCTTCAGCTAAATGGTGTTGGTTACCGTGCGCAAGCACAAGGTGCCAAACTGAACCTGACGCTTGGTTTCTCTCACCCTGTAGTATACGAAATGCCAGAAGGCATTACGGTTGAAACTCCTAGCCAAACTGAAATCGTCGTCAAAGGCGCCGATAAGCAGGTGGTAGGACAGGTTGCGGCGAACATCCGCGCGTACCGTCCACCAGAGCCTTACAAAGGTAAAGGTGTACGTTATGCAGACGAGCACGTACGTCGTAAAGAAGCTAAGAAAAAGTAGGTGGGTGATACGATGGATAAGAAAACAGCTCGCATTCGTCGCGCAACTCGCGCACGAGCAAAAATTCGTGAACTGGCCGCGCATCGCTTGGTTGTAAACCGTACACCTCGCCACATCTATGCTCAGTTAATCGCTCCTAGCGGTGCTGAAGTATTGGCAGCGGCTTCTACTGTTGAAAAAGATCTTGCGAAAGATCTGAAATCAACTGGTAACGCTGAAGCAGCGGCGAAAGTCGGTAAAGCAATCGCAGAACGTGCAATCGAGAAAGGCATCAAAGATGTGGCCTTCGATCGTAGCGGGTTTAAATACCACGGTCGCGTGAAAGCATTGGCTGATGCAGCTCGCGAAGCTGGCCTTCAGTTCTAGGAGTTTATAATGGCTAAACAAGAAGTTCAGAACGGTGAACTGTTAGAGAAATTGATTGCCGTAAACCGCGTATCTAAAGTGGTTAAAGGTGGTCGTATCTTCAGTTTCACTGCATTGACAGTAGTGGGTGACGGTAATGGTCGCGTAGGTTTCGGTTACGGCAAAGCACGTGAAGTGCCTGCTGCAATCCAGAAAGCTATGGAAAAGGCACGTCGCAACATGGTTGACGTTGACTTAAACGGCCACACACTGCAGCACCCAATTAAAGGTCGTCACTCTGGCTCTAAAGTTTACATGCAGCCTGCATCAGAAGGTACCGGTATCATCGCCGGCGGTGCAATGCGTGCAGTACTTGAAGTAGCTGGTGTACAGAACGTACTTTCAAAATGTTACGGCTCTACAAACCCAATCAACGTTGTTCGTGCAACAGTAAACGCGCTGACCGAGATGAACTCGCCAGCGGGTATTGCCGCGAAACGTGGATTGTCTGTAGAAGAGATTTTGGGGTAATCAGACATGGCAACGATTAAAGTAAAGCAAACGAAAAGTGCGATTGGCAGACTGCCAAAGCACAAAGCGACGCTTAAGGGCTTAGGCCTGCGTAAAATCAACCATGTCCGTGAACTGGAAGACACCCCAGCAGTACGTGGCATGATCAACCGTGTAAATTACATGGTTGAGATAGTGGAGGAATAAGACATGCGTTTAAACGATATTTCTCCTGCACCAGGAGCAAAACATTCAGCTAAGCGTGCTGGCCGTGGTATCGGTTCAGGTCTTGGTAAAACCGGTGGCCGTGGTCACAAGGGACAGAAAAGCCGTTCAGGTGGTACTGTTAAGCCAGGATTTGAAGGTGGTCAGATGCCAATCCAGCGTCGTCTGCCTAAGTTTGGTTTCACGTCACGTAAAGGCATGGTTTCTGACCAGGTTACACTGACTGAAATCGCGAAGGTAGAAGGTGATACCGTTTCTCTTGAAACTTTGAAAGCTGCGGGTCTTGTTAAGAAAGAAATGCAGTTCGTCAAAGTCGTTAAGAGCGGTGAAGTATCACGCGCGGTAACGGTTAGCGGGTTGAAGGTTACTAAAGGCGCTAAAGAAGCGATTGAAGCTGCTGGCGGTAAAGTAGAGGAATAAGCTAGATGGCTAAACCAGGATTGGACTCAGGCGCCAAAAGCGGCCTGAGTGAGCTGAAATCAAGATTGTTGTTCGTACTTGGTGCGATCGTAGTATTCAGACTAGGCTCATACGTGCCTATTCCTGGTATCGATCCTGCGGTCCTTGCACAGTTGTTTGAACAACAAAAAGGCACCATTGTAGAAATGTTTAACATGTTCTCTGGTGGTGCTCTTGAGCGAGCGTCCGTTCTGGCTTTGGGCATTATGCCATACATTACTGCGTCCATTATTATGCAGTTGCTCTCGGTGGTTCATCCACCGATGATGGAGCTTAAAAAAGAAGGCGAAGCAGGTCGTCGTAAAATTAGTCAGTACACGCGTTATTTAACGCTGATCCTGGCTACATTCCAGTCAATTGGAATTGCGACCGGTCTGCCCAACCTGATTAATGGATTGGTGATAAGTCCTGGCTTCGGATTTTACTTTACGGCAGTAGTGAGCTTAGTCACAGGAACTATGTTCCTGATGTGGTTAGGTGAGCAAATTACTGAACGAGGTATTGGTAACGGTATCTCTATATTGATCTTTGCTGGTATTGTTGCCGGTCTGCCAACAGCGATAGGCCAGACTGCGGAACAAGCAAGACAGGGCGACATTAATATGCTGTTCCTGTTACTGATCGGTGTCATTGTT
Organism: Alteromonas antoniana; assembly: GCF_019249295.1. Classification (GTDB taxonomy): domain Bacteria; phylum Pseudomonadota; class Gammaproteobacteria; order Enterobacterales; family Alteromonadaceae; genus Alteromonas; species Alteromonas antoniana. The sequence goes on along the minus strand of NZ_JAESDH010000009.1, from coordinate 50,153 downwards.
ATTGGTCTGACTTACCTGGTTGTGTTCGTTGAACGTGCACAGCGCAGAATTGTGGTGAACTATGCGAAGCGTCAACAGGGCCGTAAGGTCTTTGCAGCGCAAAGCACGCACTTACCACTTAAAGTCAACATGGCTGGTGTCATTCCACCTATCTTTGCGTCCAGCATCATTCTGTTCCCCGGAACCATCGCAGGATGGTTTGGTCAGAATGAATCTACAGCGTGGTTGCAGGATGTAGCGCTTATGCTCTCTCCTGGTCAGCCGCTGTACGTGATGTTATATGCAGCTGCGATTATCTTCTTCTGCTTCTTTTACACGGCGTTGGTTTTCAACCCGCGTGATACAGCAGACAACCTGAAGAAGTCTGGCGCGTTTATCCCTGGCATTCGCCCGGGTGAACAAACGTCGCGCTATATCGATAAGGTAATGACTCGTCTGACACTGGCTGGCGCACTTTACATAACCTTTATTTGTTTGGTGCCTGAATTCATGCTGATTGCCTGGAATGTGCCGTTCTACTTCGGTGGTACGTCGCTTCTGATTATTGTGGTAGTTATCATGGACTTCATGGCGCAGGTGCAGACACATTTGATGTCCAGTCAATATGAGTCTGTTCTGAAGAAAGCTAATCTTAAAGGCTACGGCCGCTAAGTTAGCCTACTACGGAGTGATGTAATGAAAGTTCGTGCATCAGTAAAAAAGATTTGCCGTAACTGCAAAGTCATCAAGCGCAACGGTGTTGTGCGTGTGATTTGCACAGAGCCAAAGCATAAGCAAAGGCAAGGTTAATCTACGCGGTACAGAATATACGCATGAAAGTGTAAGCAGAACCTGACATCAGGTTCTGCTGTCTTGCTTGCAGTAATCTGGACCTTAATTTGCAATTTAGTCGACGGGTAAGTATCCTATCGGGCTTTTTAGGTCGTCGACAATAATTAGAGGAGTGCTGTTAATGGCCCGTATCGCTGGCATTAACATTCCTGAACACAAGCACGCTGTGATTGCTATCCAAGCAATTTATGGCGTTGGCCCTACACGTGCGAAAAGCATTTGTGCGGGTGCTGGTGTTGCAGAAAATACAAAAATCAAAGAGTTAGACGAAGCTACTATTGATAAGCTTCGTGATGAAGTGGCGAAATTCACTGTAGAAGGTGATCTTCGTCGTGAAGTATCAATGAGCATCAAACGTTTGATGGACCTGGGTTGCTTCCGTGGCATCCGCCACCGTCGTAGCTTGCCTCTACGTGGTCAGCGCACTAAAACTAATGCGCGTACCCGTAAAGGTCCTCGTAAGCCAATTAAGAAGTAAGCGGGGGAGTTAAGTTATGGCAAAAGCACCTACTCGTAGTACGCGTAAACGCGCAAAACGTCAGGTTGCAGACGGTATGGCTCATATCCATGCGTCTTTCAACAACACAATTGTGACTATCACAGACCGTCAAGGCAATGCACTTGCTTGGGCAACTTCTGGTGGTTCAGGTTTCCGTGGTTCACGTAAATCTACCCCATTTGCTGCACAGGTAGCTGCTGAGCGTGCTGGCGTAGCCGCACAAGAATACGGTCTGAAGAACCTTGAAGTGTTCGTTAAAGGTCCAGGTCCAGGCCGTGAGTCTGCGATCCGTGCTCTTAACGCTACAGGTTATAAGATCACAAACATTACCGATGTGACCCCTATTCCTCACAACGGTTGTCGTCCACCGAAAAAACGTCGCGTTTAATCGACGGACAGTTGGAGAAAGATCATGGCAAGATATTTGGGTCCTAAACTCAAACTTAGCCGTCGCGAAGGAACAGACCTGTTCCTGAAAAGCGGCGTTCGCGCAATCGATTCTAAATGTAAAATCGATACAGCGCCTGGTCAGCATGGTGCCCGTCGTGGCCGTTTGTCTGACTACGGTGTTCAGCTGCGTGAAAAGCAAAAAGTACGTCGTATGTATGGCGTATTGGAAAAGCAATTCCGTAACTACTATAAAGAAGCGGCTCGTCTGAAAGGCAACACCGGTGAAAACCTGTTGCAACTTCTTGAGCAGCGTCTTGATAACGTAGTTTATCGGATGGGATTTGCCAGCACTCGTGCAGAAGCGCGTCAGCTGGTTAGCCACAAAGCGATTATGGTTAATGGCAAAGTGGTAAACATTCCATCTTTTAACGTTACTGCCGAAGACGTGGTTTCTGTTCGTGAAAAAGCTAAGAAGCAATCGCGCATCGTGGCTGCTTTGGAACTGGCTGACCAACGTGAGAAGCCAACCTGGATTGAAGTAGACAGCAACAAGATGGAAGGTACGTTCAAGCGTATTCCTGAAAGAACTGACCTGTCTGCCGATATTAACGAACAGTTGATCGTCGAACTTTACTCTAAGTAAAGCTAACTAAAGAGGAAGCATTGTGGGTTCTGTGACTGAATTCCTAAAACCGAGATTAGTTGAGATCGAAAACCTTTCTCCTACTCGTGCCAAAGTAACTTTGGAACCACTCGAGCGCGGCTTCGGCCACACTCTGGGTAACGCCCTGCGCCGCATCTTACTGTCATCCATGCCTGGTTGTGCAGTAACAGAGGTTGAAATTGACGGCGTGCTACACGAGTACAGCACCAAAGAAGGTGTTCAGGAAGATGTGATTGAGATCTTGCTAAATCTGAAAGGTTTAGCGGTTCGCCTTGAAGGTAAAAACGAGGCAACCCTGACACTAGTGAAATCTGGCGCTGGCCCTGTTGTTGCTGGTGATATTCAGCATGACGGCGATGTAGAAATTGTAAACCCTGATCACGTTATCTGTACTCTGACTGGCGATGCTGAAATCAGCATGCGCGTTAAAGTAGAGATGGGCCGTGGTTATGTTCCAGCTTCTACGCGTCGCTCCTCTGAAGAAGATGATCGTCCAATTGGTCGTTTGTTAGTTGACGCTTCATACAGCCCAGTTGAACGTATTGCATATACTGTTGAGTCTGCCCGTGTTGAACAACGCACAGACTTAGACAAACTGATCATCGATATGGAGACGAACGGTACCTTGGATCCTGAAGAAGCGATCCGCCGTTCTGCGACTATCCTAGCTGAACAGCTGGATGCATTCGTAGATTTACGTGATGTATCTGAGCCAGAAGCGAAAGAAGAGAAGCCGGAATTCGATCCGATTCTACTTCGCCCGGTTGATGACCTGGAGCTGACAGTACGTTCTGCAAACTGTTTGAAAGCAGAAGCTATCCAGTACATTGGTGACCTGGTACAGCGCACTGAGGTTGAGCTACTTAAAACGCCTAACCTTGGTAAGAAATCGCTAACTGAAATCAAAGATGTTCTTGCATCTCGTGGACTGTCTCTGGGCATGCGCCTGGAAAACTGGCCACCAGAGAGCATCGCTGAAAAAGATTAATCAGGTTTATATCAAACTGATTTGTAGAGAAGGATAAAACTATGCGCCATCGTAAGAGTGGTCGTCAGTTGAATCGCAACAGCAGCCATCGTCAAGCTATGTTCAAAAACATGGCCGGTTCATTGGTTAAGCACGAAGTGATTAAAACGACGTTGCCAAAAGCGAAAGAATTACGTCGCGTAATCGAGCCTCTTATCACTATGGCTAAAGAAGACAGCGTTGCAAACCGCCGTCTGGCTTTCGCCCGCACTGGTGATAAAGAAGTTGTAGGTAAACTGTTCAACGAGCTTGGTCCTCGTTACGAAGCTCGCCCAGGCGGTTACACTCGCATTCTTAAATGCGGTTTCCGTGCAGGCGACAATGCCCCTATGGCATTCGTTGAGCTAGTAGATCGTCCAGTTGAAGAAGTCGCTGAAGAAGCGGAAGACGCAACTGAAGAGTAAGTGATTGCTCTTTTATCTTAGGCTTAGGTCTTTGATAGATTTGAAAAACCCCGCTTAGGCGGGGTTTTTTTGTTGGAGTGAGTTTATAGTTGCTTTAACGTTTCGATAATTGGAGTGAGCTTTTCAGGTAGCGTGTCGCCGATAAACTGAGGCTTTAACTCTTCGCCGGACATTGATGCTTTCTTTTCTCTGATGTACTTTGATACCGACTCTCGAGTAGTTGGCGCCCTCACTACGAAGCGAGCGTTTGTTTGCATACAAAAATAATCTGGTCTTATATTATTGATAAGCTCTACATCTACATTACCTGCGGTATGTACAAAAATAACCGTTTCAAACAGTCTGGAGATGTATTGGAACATGCTGTAAGCGGAGGAAGAACCAAATAAAATGATCTTCTGCTTAAATAATGCCATTTCATTGTGCATCGTTATTATGCGGCCAAAGTTAGGCAGCTGATTATCATATACGACTACATCCCGATAGTTAAAGCTAGCAAGTACATCTTCATCCGCGGATCTCGGCGGATATACCTTTCTTCCCAAATCTCCGAAGGCTTGTCGTTTTATATATTCGTCGTCCTTAAACGTTTCTCGAATCCGCTTATCATACCCGGTCAGGGTTGTAGTAAGTTGAATAGCAGCTTCTCTAGCCCCATGAACGGTCCAGTGGGTATCGCATACCCTGAAGGACCTTTCAGGCAATCGACTTAGTTGCATGACTGGAAAGATAAAATTAAATGATTTTGGGACTATCTTTTGTAACTGCTTTATTGGGGTACTGCGGGCTTCACTATATGGATAGTAGTCTGAATAAACGTTTTCTTTGGACGGGGCAATAAGTAAACATGTTGGTATTTTTGTTAAGGCTGAAAGCTCAATTAAGCTTTTAAAATAACTTTTCCATTTAGACTTTTCAAAGCGTGAAAGCTTCACATTACCAGTGTACTGCTCGACGCTCTGGTTAGAGTCATTATCAAGAAATAGCCAATTATTTTTCCCTTCCAGAACTTTAAAAGCGCCTTCGATTGTACCTTCAACCAAAGGATAGTACTTCCCACGACTTACAACCCCAATGCTGAAACTGGAATCGGGAAAGGTCACTGAGTGTCTGAATCCGCATAAAAGCTTGTCGTGACCTTCTGCTTCTTCCTTAAGGACTCGTTCTATAACATCCGGCCGCGATTCATTAAAGGGTAACGGCTTGACGACATTACCGCACATTAACGCTACAGAAGGTTGTGCATTGTCTGTGGGAAGAACCCACCCGCGGACTCTAATACCCTTTTCACCAATGCGTACATCAGAAACTGAAAAATCATCTTTAGGTGAATCCAGGCACCATCTGAAAACACCTTCAGCAGCGGATGATGAATGTTTAAGTTTAATTTTATAGACAGCCACTACTTAATCCTTGTAAAGCGACTTCCTTTCTAAAGGTAGGCGTTAACAACATCATATTCATCACCTAGTTTACTCTTTAAACTCGCTATTCTTTTAGGTATTTGAGTTCCAGGTTTGTTTCTTACGTTTCGATATTCTGTTTGTATTTCCATATCCAATAATCCTACGAGCCTGTCGATAGATTCTGAATATCGATGGACTGAACCAACAAAGTCGAAATCAGTAATTGGAACATTTGAAAAAAATCGCGTGTAAATGTGGGTCAAAGACTCAGCACGTTTGTACTTGATCAGATCATAAACGATGTTTTCTTTGTCTGTGATTCCTTTATCAAAATAAAGCTTTTCAAGTATAGAGTAGTGTGGATGACCTACACCTATAGCCAGAAGATGGCCTACAAGAGACCATATTCGCTCAATAGGGTCTCTAATCCAGACCAGCCGCTTTGCGTTGGGGAACTGATCAAGATGTAGAGGATGAGGCCGAAAATGTCCGTGTAGAAATATTGACCTTGATGGCACCCAAACAGGTTCACCGGCACTCATTTCAGTCGCTCCTGTGTTTGCATACACACCAAACACGCGAGATTTTCCAACAGCATTCTCAAAGCTGTATCTTAGAGAGCTCCCTGCCGTTTTGGGAATATGGTGGGAGATCCATGCTACATTTTTGTTTGGATTTAAGGGCGTAGTATCCGAAGGACGGAAAAGCTTTTCTACTTTCCAAAGAGGATGAATTCTGTACGTCATAGACCGTTATCTTTCTAAAGCGGAGGACATTAGACCACAATAGTGGTTTCTTTAAAACTTAGCCGCTTTAGGAATTGGTTGGACTCGGCGGTTATTCCTCAATACCATATGTTGGTTTTATAGCGATCTTAAAGAGAAAAGATGTCTACGACCGCCCCCGACTTTGCAGAACAGCAGTTTGATAGAGCTTGGTACTTGAAGCAATATCCGGACGTTGCCTCAGCCGGAGTTGATCCAAAGCACCACTTTTTGCAGTTTGGCTGGCAAGAAGGCCGTTGGCCATGTGGGTTTGGGGTTGTAGAATTAGACCATAAAATATGGTCTGACCTATCACCTGAAAAGTCGCTAGAATCGCTTAGAGATATTATTTTCAAGGGAAATAGTCCACAGTCTGGTCTTGCAGCTTGGTTTTTATGCCGTTGGCTAGCTAGTTGGGCCAGATGGGAGGAAGCAGCTGTTTTTATCCCGGTGATGCTTGAAGATCAAAACGCTCTGTCCTTTATTCGTCATCAAGGGCCTTATCTACTCGCCTTCAGCATTTACAGTAAACTTAATAATCTACGTGAAGCTGAATCTGTATTAGGTTCGAAAAGTTGGGCGAATACACATGATAAATCTCTGGCTCGCTCAATGCTGTTTACCGGATCAGATAAATTAGAGGTTATTAACGACGTTTTTAGAACCCATGGATTGAGTGAAATTTTGAGTTGCTCTAATCCCGGTATGAATTCAATAAACTCAGAAGCGAAAACAGAGGCTACAAACAATCAGTTTTTAAGCCCTCTGGTTTCTATCATCATCCCTTGCTTCAATGCCGAGGAAACGCTGCCAGTAGCACTCAGGAGCTTGTGCGCTCAAAGTTACAGGAAGCTCGAAATTATTGTTGTAAATGATGCATCAACTGACAACAGTGAAGATGTCATCCAGCAGTTCGTTAACGAAGACAGTCGAGTAAGATACATCGAACAACCCCAGAACAGCGGTGCGTATGCGGCACGAAACGCTGGCTTAGCAGTTGCTAAAGGTAGTCTCATAACAACTCATGACGCAGATGATTGGTCTCATCCTCAAAAAATTGCGCTACAGGTCAGGGCGTTAAGAACTAACAGAAGAGCTGTTGCTTGTTTGTCGCATTGGGCAAGAAGCGATAACTTGCTTAACTTTGAAAGATGGCGAATGGAAGATGCTTGGATATATAGGAATATCTCCAGTTTGATGTTTCGCCGAAGGGTCCATAGGAAACTTGGCTTTTGGGATAACGTTTCTGTGAACGCCGATACTGAGTATGTTAACCGTGTATCTAAACAGTTTGGAAGCTCAAGAGTTATAGACGTTTTGCCGGGTGTACCTTTAGCTTTTGGAAGAGTCGATCCCGGCTCGCTGACTCAAACTAGTGCAACACACCTCAGAACCCAATTCCGCGGATTACGCAAAGAATATATAGACTCCGCTACTTTGTGGCATACGCATAATAAGCGGTTATACATGCCAAAATCCGGAAACCGGAAATTTACAGTTCCACCTCATATGTGTCGAGGTAGCCAGGTCACTAACGAGCAAAACTTGCTGGCATATCTAAAGAGCACAAATCTGTTCGATGCTAAGTGGTATCTGGAGAAGAACCAGGATGTTAAACAAGCCGGTGCAGAGCCATTAAAACATTTTGTTAAGTGGGGCGTTTACGAAGGCAGAGATCCTACATCTACATTCAGCCTGAGTGCCTTTGCACTCATAGAAGAGAAATCGTTTTTTGATGCGATGTGCCTTTGGGTTTCCGATGCGTCGCAGCGTGAGAAATCGTTAAATGTATTAGGGCACGTCTCTGAAAAGCAAGGTAAAAGAATATTGATGTTTGGCCACCTGGCGGGTGTCGAACTGTTCGGAGCTGAACGCAGCTTTTTAGATACTGTTGAAATGCTTTCTAGTATGGGCGCGACGATTGAGGTAGTCCTGCCAGAAGCGAAGAACATCGAATACATTAGTGAAATCAAGAGATACGTCACAAAAATCCATTTCCTGCCTTTAGCCTGGTGGCATGAAACCAGAAACCTTTATACCTCAACGATCGCAGAGGTTGAAAAGATAATTGATAGATTATCTCCTGAGGTAGTTTATATAAATACGATAACACTTTGGGAGCCTTACATTGCCGCGAAAAATAAAAAAGTAGAAACAGTCACACACGTTAGAGAGTTGCCGGCTTATGACAAGGAGTTGTGCCAACTGCTAGGATCCAGTGCGGATAAAATCAGAGACTCGATCATTGGGTTATCAGATAGATTTATCGCCAACTCGGTAATAAGTGCCAATTATATCAATTTGCCGAAGCGGACATCTGTTGTTCACAATGCAGTTCGTGCCAAACACTTCAAAACGAAAGCTGTAAGTAACGGCAACAACATAAAAGCGGTAATGTTAAGCAGCAATACCAGAAAAAAAGGAATCGAAGACTTTTTCTCAGTCGCAAGGCTATGCAGTGACGCCGATTTGCCAGTAAAGTTCGAGTTGTACGGTCCCGATACGGAAGACTTACGAAACTGTATGGATGATGGCTTTCCGAACAATGTTTTCTACAAAGGCTATACCAATGATGTTGCCGCAACGCTTGGCGATGCTGATATCCTCTTAAATTTATCCCATTTTCAGGAGTCATTCGGGCGAACCGTTGTAGAAGGCATGGCCGCAGGTTGTGTTGTTATCGCGTATAGGTGGGGTGCAATTCCTGAGGTCGTATCCGGAAAATCCGGTGTGTTGACTGAGAAAGGTAACGTCAATGGCATATTCGAAGCAATACGCGATGTAAGCAGCAACACGGAGAAGCGCAGAGCGCTCTCCTCAGAAGCAGTGAAAGAGGCGTCCATGCGTTTTGATATATCGGTAATACAACAAAAACTCATGCACGGTGTATTTAACATTGATGAATGATTAGCCACAGCAGAGAAATCAACCTGCCGCCTTCCATCGGTGTAATTTTATTTCAATAATGCTAAACTTTGCGGTTATAGCGAGGGAGCGTTAAGTATTCGTAAATAGTACGACTGCATCAGTATTGGTAGGCAGCGTCGTCCTCGGAAAACGATAAAATATTGAGCAAGCAAATTTGTTGCTATTCTCAAAAGATGTTAGCCATGAACCAGTCCACAAACCCAGTACGACATCGTTCACATCATCTAACACGTCGAGTAAACATTTTAGAAAGTGTCAACGAAGGAGCGTACGCGTTTCGAATATGATTAATCAGACCTCTAGTAAAAAACTCATTTCGAAAACTAAAAGGGCGAATTCGTTTCGTTTACTTTCTTTGCTAAATAGCAGTGTGCGGAGCATTTTATGACTGTGATATTGACCCTTTCTAATAGTGATGATTGGGAACGAATTGTAAGTAAAACCCCTACCCAAAATGTTAGACATATTAGTGATGCTTCAAAAGCTGATGGCGGCTGCATTGTAAGGCAACCAGCTTCAATGGATGACTTACGCTCGACGCTAACCACATGCGAGTCGGTTTTACTGGTTTATCCATCAATAGAATCAGTCTTATCTGCAGAGATGAAAAGTGGAGCAAGCGAAGAAACCGCAGTGAGCAAAGGAATCAACTTTGGCGAAGAGCTTCTTACCATACACAAAGGTGCGCGTAGGAAGCTTAAATTGGTGAATATGCGTCATTTGAGCGTTGCTACGGAGGACGAACTACAGGCTTTATCTGAGCATGGATGGGATATATCAGGATCTCCGGAAATAGCGCCTGATGATGTATTTGTGCTTGCCGCCCTCCAACTCATTAAACAAAACAAAAAACTAAACAAATGCACTGAGCTACTGTCCGCAAGCAGTATTCCATTAAGTCAGTCAGCCGGCGATGTTGATATTGATTCGATACTGAATGGATATAAAACACTTGCAGTGGATGTGGAGAAGTCACGTCAGTCTGAAGAGGATAAATTACATCAAATTTCAGATCTAAAGCATGAATTAAGTCAAAAGGTGGGCAATGTTCATGCAATGCAGAATGAAAGGGACCTGTTACAGTCACAGTTAATTCAGGTTCAGGAAGAACTGGAGGCCTACTACACCCAGTCTGAAGAGCTAAAAGCATCACTACAGCGAGAGAAAGTTACTGCAACACAATCTGAACGCAAAGCGCAAGACGCTGTTCAAGAGCTTCAGCGTTTAAATGCCGCTCAGGTTGAAGACCTCAATTCGTTGAAGTTGGCTTTGGCCAATAAAGAAAGCTTAGCAAATGATCTTTGGGAGCAGGTTCATGACGGCCTTGCCAAGATTGAGGCACTGCTTAACGAGCGTGAAGACGATAAGAATACATTGTCAGAAAGATCAGCGTTACTGAAATCTTTTGAAGCTCAGGCTGAGGAACGGAGCAAAGAGAATGAACTGCTAAAAGCGCATTTAATTACCGTACAGGAAGAGCTGGAGAAATATTTTGTAAATGCCTCTAACGCAGAAGAGCACCTTACAACTGAATTAGAGCAACGTAATGCGTTGCAAAACGAGCTAAGTATTTCTCAAAAGAAACTGCAGCAGCTTACATCGGAAAACGCCACTCTTGAGTCTCGTCTGTTAAGGGTTGAGGATGCTAAGCGTCAGCAACATAGCGCGCATATCAGAGAACTTAAACAACAGCAACGAGAGTATACAAAGCTGGAACATAAGTTTAAGCAGCAGCGTGGTGAGCTTGCATCACATACTCAGCAAGTGAAGCGCCTGGAAAACGAGCTGGAAAATATCAAGAAGTCAGGCTCTTGGAAAATCGGCGCACCTGCAAGAGCCGTTGGAAGAGCCTTAAGCAAGGTTGATAAGAAAAAACATAAGCTTCAACAAGATATTGGCTTGCTTTATACCAGTGACTTATTCGACGCCGACTGGTATTTGAAAACATATCCGGATATTGCGGAAGCTGGTGTTGATCCAGCCGAGCATTATCTTAAATACGGTGCGGAAGAAGGGCGCTTACCCAGCGCATATTTCGACGGTAACTGGTACTTACAACGATACCCAGACATCGCTGATTCGAAGGTTAACCCGCTAATCCATTATCTGAAGTTTGGACAAAACGAAGGCCGCACTGGTTCTCCAAAGCTTTTAGAGAATAGCGCTGAGTAGGTAGGTGGTAATAATGAATAGTAAACAACTTATCTGGATAGGCGCGGGAACAGCAACAGCACCTGAGTTTAATTTCGACAACTACGCTTCTGTGACTCTCATTGAGGCAAGAGAAGCCGCATGTCGCGAACTATCAGCACTATTTCAACATAGCGAAAATGTAACGGTAAAGCATTGCTGTGTCTCGGTCACAGGCAAAGAGAGCAAGTTTTTCACGTGCAACGTAGAGGAGTTCTCTGCACTAGCAAGACCTGCAGAGTTAAAGACGTTATATCCTGGGCTTAAAGTCGAAGATTCTTCAGAGTTAGAAACGGTACCTATTGACGAACTTATCGAGCAAGAAACAAAATATGCCGATTTGGAACTATTCATCGATATTCCGGCTACAGCTGGTGAACTGGTTCGCAAGCTTGATGGTAGTGGAGTTCTGGAAAGAGTAACCAAATTGCATGTAACTGCAGGTAGTGACCTCTTGTATGAGGAAAGCCTGAGTATTACCAGCATTAAAGAGCTGCTTGATGGCTACTTCCTTACCGAAACGGCAAGGGATGAATCAGATCCTGATATTCCTACCGTGACTTTTGCATTGGATAAAAGTGCGAAAGCGATAGGGCAACTAAAGGCCGAAAACGAAAAGCTCAAAGAGCAATTGCAAGCGGCCAGGCAGCAAGAAAAAATGGCCGCAGAGTTAGTTGAAGAGCGCAACATCAGAGAAAGTCTTCTGAAAGAAAAAGAGCAGGAGCTTGAAGCCAAAACAAACGAATTGAAAGGCTTGGCTGAAGAACTGGAGTCTATAAAGAACGATTGTAACTCTAAGCATTCTGAGTTTGAGAGTGCACTAAGCAAAAACGCTGAGCTTGAAGAGAAACTTAGCATGTCAGAGCAAGCGTTAGATGAAGCAAATCAGGAGCTTGAGGAAGAAAGCAGCAAGCTGACAAAGGCCCAAGAATCTTTGCATTCAACACAATCCGAGCTGGAAGCAGCATTAAACGCTAAGGCTGGCTTCGAGGATGAAATTAAAGCGCTCGAGCAGGATGCTTACGAAAAAGAGAACGAAGCGTCGACTAAGCTCAAGAAGGTTTCAGAAGCTCTTGAAGAACTGAAGCAGAGTGAGGAGCAAAAGCGCAACGAACTTAAAGCGTCTCAGCTAAAGGTGGAAGAGTTAACTAACCAGGTTTCGAAGAAAGAGGCGGAATTAGAGGCGGCTAAAGCGCACAACGAGAGCGAAATAAGTAAGCTCAAAGATGAAGCCACAGCATTAAAGAAAAAAATTAATGAGACTGACTCTGTAAACGTAAACCTCAGTAAGTCACTGGATATCACAACAAAGCAAAACCTGAAACTGCAAGTGGACCTTGATGATTTACGGGAACGCTTTGCAAATAGTAAAGAGAATGAAGCTCGACTGAAGGCTCTCATTAGCGACCTTCACGAAAAATTACAAAAGGCAGCGAACTTCTACCACCGACTTGAAAAAACAAATCCAGAATTGCTGAGTCAAAGTGATGAGTGAAATAAAAGACGACCTACAGCAATTACATACCGAGTTGAATGACGCACTGAAGCTTGTTTCAGAGTTTAGCGGTGTCTCTGCCGAGCGTGACGTCACTCTGGATCATAACCTGCAAATAAAAGAGACGCAGAGCTTGCTGGAGAGGTGTAACGAGGTTGTTGCAGACGAAGAAGAAAAGCCAACGATACGTTTAGTTCATCATTTTGCTTGCACCGGCGGAACTTTGATATCCAAATGTATTGCCTCTCAACCCAATGTTTATCTGTTGAGTGAGGTACACCCTACAACGAAGGTTGGTTGGGTACCGAACCAAACTACTTTCATACCCCGTGATATTATCACTAATCTACGTCGTGCAGGTATTCCAAACGAAAGTAAGCTTTCTGAAGAAATTTTTGAAGCATCAATATTACAAACTGTCCGCCATCTGGAAAAGAGAGGGGGCGAGTTGGTGTTACGGGCACATACTCATTCTGACTACTGTACGACAGACGAAGTGCCTGAGATTGATACTCTATCAAGGGTACTGGAGCCTCGATTTAAATTAGCACACTTGGTAACCATCCGAAATCCAATAGATTCGTACTTGTCGCTTCAGCGTAACGGCTGGGTGCATTTCACACCTGCTAACTTTGATGAGTATTGTAGAAGGTTTCTGAAATTTATCTCGCCATTTAATAAATCCCAAATCTTTAAATATGAAGACTTTGTCAGCGACCCTGAGTCAGCAATGAGAGATATTACTTCGCAACTAGAATTATCATTTTCAGCCGAATCACTATTGGCATTTGATATGTTTGCTCTCAGTGGTGATAGTGGAAGAAAAGCATCAGAGATAAGTCCTCGATCCAGACATGAAGTTAGTGAAGAGTTAAGAAACGAAGTTCTAAGCTCAAAACATTACAAAAAAATATCCGAAATGTTTGGATATGAAATTTAAATCAAAGTAAAGAAATTTTAAAATGGAAAAGTTTGTTGTATATGATGCCGACTGGCAAACACCTGCCAGAACAGAACAGTATGTTTATGAAAGTTTGTCTAACGATGCCGAAATTTTGGATAATGCAGTTTATGTTGCGTTCCCATGGGCTAACTTAATAGATGGGTTGGCAAGACAAACTGAGTTGGGCTCTCGCCTATTAGTAGAATACGAAAAGTTAGTAGCCGAGTGTAAAAACATTAGCGGAAAGCGCATTGTTACAGCATGTCAGCACATAAAATTTAAAGACTACTATAATCTTTTTTATGATATTGGTATTACAGACCTTTTTGTCTCACACAAGGAGAAAGGTCAGACAAATCTAGGCGCGATTAACTTATATCCTCTACAGCTTTTCCCTGTTCAAGCCGCTTCAGAAATAAAGGAGCTTTATGAAGTCGCGGACTCTATCACTGAGTTTCAAAATCGTGAGTACCTCTTCTCATTTGTAGGTGCGTATGATGGAAGGTATTATCTTACAGATAGCAGGAAACATATTTTTGAAGAATTGAAAGGATGTTCTGGGGGGTTAGTAACAGAAAGATTATCATGGCACTATCAAGCCCGGGTGTATGACGAGCAGGTATACGGAAAATCTCTGTCTTCCGAATATTTAACAGAAGAACAAAGAAATGCTGTTGAATATATTAACGTTATGCAGAACAGTAAGTTCTCACTGTGTCCATCGGGTACCGGCCCCAACTCCATTCGTTTATGGGAGTCTTTGGAATATGAGTGTATACCAGTAATCCTAGCGGACACACTTGATCTTCCCAGCGATCAATCATTGTGGGAAGAAGCGTGTGTATTTATTAAGGAAGATAAACACTCTATTGCTAAGATACCTGAAATCCTAAAAAAAATAGAGTCGGATAGCGACCTCCTAAAACAGAAGTTAAGTGCGCTTAAAGAGCTCAAAAGGACTTTAGGTTTAGAGAACTTCAGTTCACATATTAGACAGGAATTAGATCTTATAAATGATAAGTCTCATTCCGGAAAGTCACTAACACTGGTTTGTGCAAATATTTCTGATGCGCAAGCCTATGAGTGGTTATCTTATTTAGAATCAGTATTTAATTTTTTCTCATACGATTTTTCGGTAAGAGTTGTAGGTTTTGAGGCGATTGACGTCAATAAGTATGACTTCAGTATTCACAAGCTTAATAGCTGCCAATTCGATTTTTCACAAGACTTTGTGACTCTCTTCGATAGTAAAACCTTGTCTGCCCCTATTTTAGACAAGTTTGATAACTTCTTCCTTATTCCCAAAAGCGCACCTAAGCTAAAAAATAAGCAACTCTATAAACTTATTTCAGAGCAGGAAAGTGAGTCTGAAAGTAAGTGCTGGTCGCCTCGCGCAACTATCATTACGTCAATGTTTAATGGTGACGAGTATAAAGATGGATTCCTTGATAATGTGGGTAAATTTTCTAATTTAGAAGAGTTAGAGAATTTTATTTTCCGGCCTCAATCACGAGGAAAAGAGCATGAAGACATTGTCGAATTCGGATTGCGACACAGTTCTACGGTTTATTTTTGGTTAAAACAAGATCCTGGTCTCTATGATGTATGGAATTTCGCAGCTAGAATTTCTAGTTCAAAATACCTGACTAATGCAAATATCGACGATAAAAGAGCACCTTTGCATATTGCCTCATTAACAGAGGCTTTAGATCAGAATGCAGACTGCGATGTGGCGAGCTCGGGCCTGAGAGTGACTGATACAAAGAATCTCTCTTGGGAGGAGTCATCTGATGAGATGGTCTGGTATACCCCAAAGACTCCAACAAAATATAGTGTTGAGAAGCTCGCAAAATACAATGACCAACAAAATGTCATGCAGGCACACAACATTCCTCATTGCATGCCGGTGTGGCGGACTAAGCTTCATAGGGAAAATGGCTACTTCAATGAGCGTCGTTTCGGACCATCATCTGACTGGGAATTTTGGTTAAGGTGTGGGAAGAATAGTAGCCAATTTTACCTATTAGACCAATCATACGGCTTATATTATCGGGCTCCTCAGTCTTATTGGCGTCGAGACCCGAATGCAAAGAATTATGATTTGGTAATTAGCAAAGAATACTTTTCAGGAGATGTACTAAGAGCGTCTCCTTTCACTGCAAATCTTAACGCACCTAAGTTTTCAGAACTTCTAAATAGCTTTGCAAAGTCAGATTATTATCATGGTATTTCTTTGCTATTTGAGGTAGCTCGAATTCCAAATAAAACGCAAAGTGAAAAAGACCTTATTGAAAGAATATCTAGCTATTATTTAGAAGTTGGATATAGCGATATTGTTGATGCTGCTCAAAGACTCGAGCCTGTGAGAGAGACGAAGGATATATATGCTGATTTGTTAGGTTGTTATTTACGAGCTTTGAAAACACCTAGTGAAGGGCTACTAAAACGTCTTCTATTATGTGCGGACAAGGTTGTTAGCGCAGATAACGACCTACTAGGCTGGTTGTTCTTCGCTAAGATTTACAATGTAGCGGGAGAGTTGGAAAAAGAATCGCTTTGCTTATCGAACGCTTATAAGGTGGACTCCTATGAATTTTGGTGTTCTGTAAACAGATTCTATGGATGTGAATATAGTCTTAAATACTTTATTGATTTGTTGGAAGACTATACAGACGTACCTTTAATGTCCGATTTGTCCTGGGTTCCAAAGGACGGTAGCGGTACCATCTACTTCTTGCCGGATTATACACACGGGAACCCCTATCAGACATTACTGTATCAAAATTTAGTCAAGTCTGGAGTTTCTGTTTCCGGGCTATCAGAAAATGATAGTATTAATCTTGATCTAGATAAGTTTAAAACAAGAGATGTTCTGCATATACATTGGATCAATGTTTTATTTAGAGGCCATACTCTTGACACGCTTCCAAGTTATCTCAATAGCTTCATCGATAAATTAAAAGAGTTAAAGGAAAAAGGCGTTAAGCTTGTCTGGACTGTTCATAATCGAGCAAACCACGAGCAAATACATAAGCCGACAGAACTTGCATTTCGTCGAGAACTAACTCAGCTATGTGATGTTGTGTTATTGCACCACCCAATGTTGAAGGCCGAAATATCTGAATGGCTACATAAAGACGCTCATATAGAAATAATTGAGCATGGCCTATATCAAAAGAATTATCCCAATAATATAGGGAGAAAGGACGCTAGGAACACTCTCAAGTTAACAGGTGAGGAGCTAGCAATTACGACATTGGGTCAAGTTAGGGAATACAAAAATCTGGACGAAAAAGTAACCTTAGTAGATGAGTTACTGAACAGAGACGGTTTGAAAATTAAGTATTTAATAGCTGGTAGAGTAAGTTGTAAAAATACATTGGAAGCCCTATCGAAATCGCATAGTAATATAGTTTGTGAAAACAGATTTATAAATGACGATGAAATTCAAATATATTTGAATGCTGCAGATTTCGTTTTACTCACTTATAGGGATATATTGACGTCAGGGAGTCTTTTTCAGTCCCTGACATTTTATAAAGATGTAATCGCGCCGAGTCTTGGAAGTATTAAGTATTATGTTTCCGATGGTATAAACGGGTATTTATACGACGAAATCATGTCATTAGAAAGTATATTAAAGAAATTAGCTGAGAATGGTGCCTTGCTAAACGGTAAATCAAGAATGATGATGCCATGTTGGCCTGATTTTTAATCATATTTAGAGTTTATAATATGTATGTTATAAGCTAATGTTTGTACATGGCGTCTTCTGAAAAGACGATTCGTTGTTTCATTTTAATATTTTTATTATTTTGTATCGTCGCCAAATGGTTCTATGCACGAAGTTAATTCATACCAGGTCTAGTAGCTAGGGGACTCGATAGAATCTACTGGTTAACGTAGGATTTAGTAATAAAATTTTTTTGAGTTCTGATTTTTTTCAATTTACTTCTGTTAATCCTTTTTCGGGTTCCTGGTATGTTTCTTGTTGGTTTTATTGGCTATGCGAGGATGCTTGTTTTAACTAATTCGCTGAAATGCGCCGTTTTTATAAATTATGAGGTTTAAATGAAGGACGAAAATACTTTTCAATTCAAAATAAGCGGTAACGATATCGCAATAGCTAAAGAGCTCGCTGATTCTTATAAAGTTTATCTGCAAACTGATGTTATACCTGTTAGACACCTCTTGAAAAATGATTTGGTTGACATTCTTTATTTTCATGGATTATCTCACGCTGGGCTTTTCTACAAATCTAATGCATATGATAAAAATAAACTGCAGATTAAGTGCATTTCTCTTCCTTGGTACTCAGGTGCGGGAAAGTTGACCAAGCAAGTTCAATTTATAAAGAATTTATGTGCTGGCGAATTAGACAGAGCTAATACCATAATTCTTGCAAATACTGTCGACGAGTTGCAGGAAGCTATTCAATGTGGTTTTCATAACTCAATTTTATGCAACAATAATTGTTGGCTTGACTGGAATCTTTTTGACATTAATAGTCGAGCTAAATCATTTGATTTGGTCGTAAATGCAAGACCTGAAAAGTGGAAAAGAGTTCATTTAGCTTCAAAAGTTCAGGATCTTGCTATAATCCAAGGTAAGAATTACAGGCCCAACGAGTATGTCGATTACAAGTTAATGAACCCCAAATATTTGAATGAAGAACGGATCAGTGTCAGCGAAGTTTTCGATATTGTTGCGCAGTCATTTGCTGGGGGGTGTTTTTCTGCTGAAGAAGGTGCATGTTATTCTTCAAGCGAGTACTTACTCAGCGGGATACCGATTGTAAGCACTAAATCCTTGGGTGGTCGCGACGTATGGTATAATCCATTCAACAGTATAATTATAGATGAGCCGACACCTGAGGCTGTCGCAGGTGCTGTCGAAGAATTGAAGTTTATGTGTGATAGTAATGTTATAGATCCTATGGAGATAAGAGATAATCATATTCGTCTTCAAAAGAGGTTTATCTCTATTTTCATCAGAAAAGTTCAATCTATACTAGACACTAATATTAGTGTTAAGTTTGATTTTCAAGATATATTCAAAAGGAGCTATTATCATAAAATGGCAGCCTTTAGTAAGTTTGAAGAAGTATGATGAATTCTAATGGAAAAATTTTTATTAAATGAGATTGTGTTATGAAATTTGTGGATTTTTTTAAGGGAGAAAGTTTGGATGGAGTTGTGGAATCTTGTCCTCAGCTTACTACAATTATTGATGAGGTGTCTAAAGAGTCTTTTCCAGTCGACTTAATAAGTTCGATTGCAAATAGGGAACAATTTCATCTAATTTCAGATTCTAATACTTTTACTTATCCCTTTGTTGATAGTCTACATACGGCCACACCAGACCATAGGTGCTTTCTTGCTTTTGGTGATAAAGAAAATTCATTTTATGTGATAGTTCATTACTCACCGATAGCGATTTACTTACCTAAGCAGAACACTTTTATTAGTTTATACAAAATATACGAAACTACTCCTGAAAAACTTGTAGGGGATTTGAACGAATTACTTGAAAAAATTACGAATCCATTCGAGCTCGGTGAATCTGGAGATAATAAGAGCCTTGGTTTGTTAATAAGAAGTCTTCGGCCATTTCATTATTTTTTTGAAGTTGAATACGGGCTATGGAACGTCGTAGAGAGTAGGAGGCTTAACGTAGATGATTTGTGCTACTTTATCAATACGGAGGAGTCGTTTTTTCCTTTTTGGGAGATCGACTTGTTTAAGTCTTCGGTCAAAGAGTATTCATTACCAACAGACTTCAACAAAGACGAATATAAAAATTTTGTAGTTGTTCCGCCATTCTTACCAGTAAAATATCCTGGTGGTGGTAGCCTTAAGGCTATTAATGAAGAGCTTGCAAACCCAGATAAGTTAGTGGTTGAGAAATCTCTGGAGCTTTGTAAGACTGAGGATCTATATAGAGACGCGGTATCAGAGCTTGAATCTTGTTCGGTTGTACTCTGGTTTGGTATTTGTAGCGAAAAGCGCAAATGGCATGAAATGATACAAACTATTGTAAATATTTCGCAAGTTTTGGTTCATAGAGGAGAGAATGTAGGTCTTGTTTTAGACGGAATGACTGGGCGTATTTCTAGCGAAGTGGAATACAAAAAGCACCTGACAGAGTATGACAATAAGGTCATTGATGAAATAAAGGCACTTTTACCTAGTAATGTGAAGTGCGTAAACCTTATCAACGCAACAAGTTGGGTCAAGTTAGGTATTGCTAGCAAAGTTGACTTTTTCATGTGCCACCACATGACAGATTCTATTTTTATTTCCAGATTTTCTGGTGTGGATGGTGTTACTCACCAGTCTCGTATTGGAACAATTGCGAAATCTCCCCAATATAGACACCCAAGTATTTCGCAGATTCCTGCTGAATGGATTGACGACGATGAGAGTAACGGCAGGTCACCAGATACGTCATACAGTATCGAGTGTGATAAAGTTACCGATCTCTTTATTAATCAATTGTTCAAAGTTCTCAATAAGAAAAGGGGCAGCGTTTGATAACTTTGTTTGTATCATCGTCTATTTTAGCTTTCGTTAG
Organism: Alteromonas antoniana; assembly: GCF_019249295.1. GTDB lineage: Bacteria > Pseudomonadota > Gammaproteobacteria > Enterobacterales > Alteromonadaceae > Alteromonas > Alteromonas antoniana. The sequence goes on along the minus strand of NZ_JAESDH010000009.1, from coordinate 30,039 downwards.
CTCGCGCTTTTCTTTTTGAAAAACATAGACACATTTCTACAACCGTCGGCTTTTTTGTATCTTATTTTATTTAATTTTGATTCGGATATTGCCTTCATTTACTGGTTTTTAGATGGTGAATTTAAAATGGATTTGGCGCTTGGATAATTAAATAATTTTTTTCGTAGACTAAGCTCTGCAGTTTAAGAAAATGTCGAAATTTAAAGTTTCGCCGACTCAGATCTTATTTTTTTAAGTATCTTTTAAAGTTGACTTCTTTTTTTAAATTGCAAGTTTTTAATTCATTTTAGCCAAAAATAAAATGGTGTCATTTGTTTAAAGGTACAGAGAGTTAATTTATAAGGTTTTAGATTCCTAATCTATATTTTGTCGTATAGTTGGACGTGGCTTCAGTTATCACGAATTAGCCTAGTGGAAAGTGCGGCGTATTTTTGTTGCAACATTATAAAAAGTAAAAGTGATCTATTTGAGTTTATCAATACTCACTATGATTTTCTTTTTAGGCACAAATTTTGGAAAAGTTACTATGAAAAATGAATTAAATATACTGGATTGCACTTTGAGAGACGGGGGGTACTATAACAATTGGAACTTCCCTTCGGATGTCGTTCGAGATTACTTACATGCAATGGATTCTGCAAATGTTGATATAGTAGAATTGGGACTACGTTCTATTAAAAACTCCAGTTTTAAAGGAGCTTCTGCTTATACAACAGACGACTATATCAATTCTTTACAGGTGCCGAACTCTTTAAAAGTCGCTGTTATGGTAAATGCTTCAGAATTAGTTGGCGAGGATTCCATAGAGTCTGTTCTAAGCCAGCTATTCCCTTGCGATGCTAAATCTTCACCGGTGGACGTGGTAAGGATAGCCTGCCATGTTCATGAGTTTGAAAATGCATTACCCGCTACTAGCTTACTAAAAGAGAAAGGTTTCATCGTTGGCTTTAATTTAATGCAGATTGCTGATCGTTCACAGGAAGAGGTAGAGTCGCTCGCCAAAGCCGCGTCAGGTTATGACATAGACGCATTATATTTCGCTGACTCTATGGGAAGTATGGACTCTGCACAGTGCAAAAAAATTATTGGCTGGTTGCAAAAACACTGGAACGGATCCTTAGGTATTCATACACACGATAACATGGGTAAAGCACTAGAAAATACTTTAACAGCAGCTGAGTCAGGTGTTAGTTGGCTAGATTCAACTGTTACTGGTATGGGGCGAGGGCCTGGTAACGCTCGAACTGAGGAGCTAGTGATTGAGGTTGCTGAGCTTCATAATAAACAAATAAATCTTGTTCCTCTTCTTTCACTGATTAATAGATATTTTCAGCCTCTTAAAAATAAGTGTGGGTGGGGCTCTAATCCTTATTATTTTCTCTCGGGGAAGTATGGAATACATCCGACGTTTGTTCAGGAAATGCTTGCTGACTCTCGTTTTGATGAAGAAGATATCTTAGCTACGCTCGAACATTTGAAGGTTGAAGGTGGCTCTAAATTTAGTCACGATACTTTGGATGCAACGCGTAAATTCTACAATAAACCGGCTCAAGGAACTTGGTCCCCTAAATCTTGTCTTGAAGGAAAAGACATTTTAATTCTTGGAGCCGGCCCGGGATTAGAAGAACATCGTCTTGCAGTTGAAGCTTATATTAGAAAATATCGCCCAGTCGTTATAGCCATGAATACGCAATCGATACTTGCTGAAGATATGGTTGACCTTAGGATAGCTAGCCACCCTGTGCGCCTGCTTGCAGATTGTGATAAACACGTAGCACTACCTCAGCCACTGATAACGCCTGTTAGCTCACTTCCTGAGGATGTTTTAGAGTCGTTAAAGAATAAAAAATGTTTCGATTTTGGTCTCAAGGTAACCTCTGAAGTTTTTAGTGTCGAGGAAACTTCCGCAGAGCTGCCTAATTCTCTTGTAATAAGCTATGCGCTTGCAGTTGCTGCGTCAGGCAATTCTAAACGGATCTATTTGGCGGGATTTGACGGTTTTGGCGCCGCAGACAAACGGTCTGAAGAGATGCAAAAAGTATTTAATCTCTTTACAGAAAGTACTGGACGTTCAATAACCTCAATTACGAACACATCTTACGACATTCCTTCTATATCTGCTTACGGGGTGTAACTGTGGAATCTAGTGAAAAAGTCGCAATTGTTATTCCAGCAAGATTTGCATCATCAAGGTATCCTGGAAAACCACTAGTCAAGCTACTAGGAAAACCCATGATAATCTGGGTGGCAGAGTTATGCTCTCTCGCAGTGTCAAGCGACAATGTATACGTTGCCACTGACGATCACAGAATAAAAGGTGTTGTAGAAAGCTTTGGATTTAACGCTGTAATGACTGGTGATGCACTTACAGGTACAGACCGGATCGCTGAAGCTGCAAAAAGCATTGATGCTGACATTATTGTCAACGTGCAAGGTGATGAGCCTTTGGTAGAGCCGGATGATATCCACAAAGTAATTTCAGCTAAGCTCAAACACCCTGATATGATTATAAACGGGTACAGTTACCTCAGTGCAGATGAAAACCCTCAGAGTGTAAATATTCCAAAAGTTGTAACGACAGAAGATGACGTGCTTTTATACATGTCTAGGTTGGCTGTGCCAGGTTTTAAAGAAAGCTCAAGGGCTCCTAAGAGCTATAAAAAGCAAGTTTGCATCTATGCTTTTGATAAAGTACAGCTTCATAAATATCGAAGTTACGGTAGAAAGAGCAATATTGAAGAGTCTGAAGATATAGAGATATTGAGGTTTTTAGAGCTTGGCCAACAAGTTAAGATGATAAAAACTCGTCCTGGTAGTTATGCTGTTGACGCTCCTGAAGATGTGAGCGTTGTTGAAGCTGCACTCAAAAAGAAACTTGCTGATGCTTAAAAATTTAAAAGAGTACAAAACACTCGTTTTTGACTGTGATGGTGTTATTTTAAACTCAAATAAAATAAAGTCCGAAGCTTTCTATAATTCAGTCTCCGATTACGGTCATGAGGTTGCACGGCAATTAGTTGACCATCATATAAAGTATGGAGGAGTGTCTAGGTACGAAAAATTTAAGTATTTTTTCGCTCGTATATTAAATCGTAGCGTGTCATCAGATGAATTGAATTCTGTAATTGACAGATATGCAAACGAGGTAAGACAAGGTTTGCTCAGTTCTGAAGTCGCTGAAGGATTGGGGGAGCTTAGAATTGCTACCCAAGGTGCAACTTGGCTTGTTGCGTCAGGGGGTGCACAAGATGAATTAAGGGTTATATTCAATAACCTTAATCTAGCAGAGTATTTTGACGGCGGTGTTTTCGGAAGCCCAACACCGAAAGATAAGATTGTAGAGATGCAATTACGTAGTGGAGCGATTGGGAACCCTTCCCTTTTCCTCGGTGATAGTAGACTCGACTACGAAGTAGCAAACAAGTTTAATTTAGACTTTGTGTTCATCACGCAGTGGAGCGAGTTTGAAGGGATAGAGAAGTATTCGAAAGAGCACAACATAGTAATGGAACGTGATATCAAGAGTTTGCTGTCTGCTTCTGGGGTTGAGTAGGTAACCTAACTCTTTGCGATGGAACAAGAGTAAGTGAAACCTCAATAGACAACAAAAGCATTAGAGGAATAAAAATTGAAAAAAGCATTAATTACCGGGGTTACCGGTCAAGACGGTTCTTATTTAGCCGAATTTTTGTTGGAAAAAGGATATGAAGTTCACGGAATTAAACGTCGTGCCTCATTATTCAATACCGAGCGTGTCGATCATATCTATGAAGACCCTCATAATGAGAACCCTCACTTTTTCTTACATTATGGAGATCTTACCGACACATCAAATTTGACTCGGATTTTATCCGAAGTACAGCCTGACGAAGTTTACAACCTTGGCGCGCAATCACATGTTGCCGTTTCTTTTGAGGCACCTGAGTACACAGCTGATGTTGATGCGATAGGGACACTGAGGTTACTCGAAGCAATACGTTTCTTAGGTCTTGAGAAAAAGACAAAGTTTTATCAGGCGTCCACCTCTGAACTATATGGCTTGGTCCAAGAAATTCCTCAAAAGGAAACGACGCCGTTTTATCCCCGTTCGCCGTATGCTGTTGCAAAAATGTACGCGTACTGGATTACTGTTAATTACCGTGAATCGTACGGTATGTATGCCTGTAACGGTGTACTTTTCAATCACGAATCTCCGCGTCGGGGCGAGACCTTCGTTACAAGAAAAATCACTCGTGGCGTTGCTAATATCGCCCAAGGGTTAGAGTCTTGTCTGTACCTTGGAAATATGGACGCGCTTCGCGATTGGGGCCATGCAAAAGACTATGTTCGAATGCAGTGGATGATGCTGCAACAAGACACTGCCGAAGATTTCGTAATCGCTACAGGTAAGCAGATTTCTGTTCGAGACTTTGTCCGCCTTAGCTGTAAGGAAGCGGGTATTTCTGTAGAGTTTAGTGGCGAGGGGGTCGACGAAGTGGCAACTGTCGCTGAAGTTGATGAAAGTATTGCTCCAGGCGTCGAAGTTGGCGATGTAATTATTAAGGTAGATCCTCGGTATTTCCGCCCTGCAGAAGTTGAAACATTGCTTGGTGATCCATCTAAGGCTAAAGAAAAGCTTGGTTGGGTTCCTGAAATTACAGTAGAAGAAATGTGTGCAGAAATGGTGGCGTCGGATTTAGAGAAAGCTAAACAACACGCACTTTTGAAAAAACATGGTTACTCTGTTGCTGTAGCAAAGGAGTAGTTACCAAAACAACAGTCGTAAGTATGGGGTGTTGAAAAATGAAACCTAGAATTCACTTAGTCTCATTTGCAGATGGTTCATTCACCCGCAGAGCGGAGGGTTTTTCGCTCGAAGCCCATGCAACTGGTTTTTTCGACAGTGTTACAGTGTTTAACATGAACCTCTTGGACGAAGACTATATTAAACAACACAAGGGGTTCATGCTTTCGAATAACCGTGGTTTCGGTTATTGGATTTGGAAGCCACAAGTTGTTTTGCAAACTGCTCGCTTATACAGTTCCAACGATATTATTGTGTACATGGATGTAGGCTTCGAGCTCAACAAAGCCGGGAAGCAGAGATTTTTTGATTATATCGACTTAACGCTTTCTCACGAGTCTAAGATGCTTTCTTTCTCCAATACCCATACAGAGTATAGGTGGAATAAGCGTGACTTACCTCAAAGGCTCGACATTAGCTTAAATAGTCCGTTTTTAAAGACTACTCAGCTTGCAGCGGGTTTTTTTCTAATGCAGAACACGGCTGAAAATGTACATTTAATCGAGATGTGGAGAGATATAGCTGTCGAAGATAATTACCACTACTCTGATGATAGCCCTTCAAAAATAGATGAGCACCCTTGCTTTGTAGAGCATAGGCACGATGCAAGTATTTTTAGCCTGTTGAGGAAAACTCGGGGAACTGAAGTAACTCATTATGAAGTACAAACCTATCCTCATTTTGCAGGTCTGAAAGAACAACTTCCAGCCTGGGCTTCAAGAAAGGGAAGAGAGTAATGGGAGTTTTGAAATAAGAATGTATTTTGGGAAATAATATGAAACAGATATTCGTAGCTGGCCACCGCGGAATGGTTGGTGCTGCAATCCTAAGGCAACTCGAATCTCGTAGCGACGTAAACGTAATCACGCGAACAAAATCAGAGTTAGATCTAACTAGTCAAAAGGAAGTGTTGGACTTCTTCGCTCAAAACAGTATTGATGAAGTCTACTTGGCGGCAGCCAAAGTTGGTGGCATACATGCGAACAATACTTATCCCGCTGAATTCATTTACGAAAATTTGATGATCGAAGCCAATATCATCAACGCTGCACATCAAAATGATGTACAAAAGCTGCTTTTTTTAGGCTCCAGTTGTATCTATCCCAAAATGGCCCCGCAACCCATGACCGAAACAGCGTTGCTCACCGGCACGCTTGAGGAAACAAATGAGCCTTATGCCATTGCCAAGATCGCCGGCATTAAACTTTGCGAGAGCTATAATCGGCAATATGGAAGAGATTATCGTTCAGTAATGCCAACCAATTTATATGGCCCAAACGATAACTTTCACCCTGAAAACTCACATGTAATACCTGCCTTATTACGACGTTTTCACGAAGCGGCACAGCGCGGCGATGCAGAGGTGTTAGCCTGGGGCAGCGGAAAGCCTAAGCGAGAGTTTTTACACGTAGATGATATGGCTGCTGCCAGCGTTCACGTGATGGAGCTTGATAAGACAACTTACGACAATAATACCGAGCCTATGTTAAGCCATATCAATGTGGGAACAGGCGAGGATTGTACGATTAAAGAACTTGTCGAGACTGTCGCTAAAGTTACTGGATTTTCCGGTAAAATCGGCTGGGACACATCAAAACCTGATGGCACACCTAGAAAGTTAATGGACGTATCACGTCTGCATGCACTTGGCTGGAAGCATCATTATGATCTCGAAACAGGCTTGCAGCATGCATATCAGTGGTTTCTTGAAAACCAGGACAACTTTAGAGGTTAATGCGTTATAGCCCTTTTTTTCCGGGCTATCTGCTTACAATCCAGAAGGCGAGGCTTCATGTACCTGGACGATAAGACATTTTCTACTGTTTTAAGCAGCACCCCTTTGGTCTCTATCGACTTATTGATCGAAAATGGCAATGGTGAGTTTTTACTCGGGGAAAGACTAAACAGGCCAGCGAAAGGGTTTTGGTTTGTTCCGGGTGGCCGTATTTTAAAAAATGAGACCTTAAAAGAGGCGTTTTCGCGCTTAACGCTTACCGAACTTGGCGAGGCTTTCGATATTAATCAGGCCTCGCTGCAAGGGCCCTTTGATCACATTTATGACGATAGCGTTTTCGGGGAAACGCCCTCGACGCATTACGTGGCAATAGCGTACCGATTGAAGGTGAAAAAACTGGTTAATTTGCCTAGCGACCAGCACTCAACGTATCGCTGGTTCAGTTTGTCAGAAATCATACAAAATTCCGCAGTTCATCCGAATACGAAAGCCTATTTTGTATCGGGTTGAACACCACCTTTTATGCAGAAAAGGGATGCGTTGTGAATAAATGGTTGAGGGGGGGGATGTTTTGTTTAATCAAAATATTATAAACCAGGTAGCAGCGAAAACGTTCAGGCACTTTTCTGAATTACACCGTCACTGAACGTTAATAGAAGACTGCGGAGGGGGCTGCTTGCACCTCATCAGTTACGCCGTCTATACTGGCTGACCGCAAAGAGTAAAAAGGAGCAGTTGCTGATGGAAGCGCAGAAAAATAATACACAAAGCTTCTCCTGTATTTTTCAGGCAAGATCTGCACTGTCACAGCACAGGAATGAAACAGCAAGGCTTCTTTATAAACTAGCAGGGTTAAATCACCCGCTCCTGTCTTCTTCTGTCGCGCCGCTTGTAGATGCAATCACTTTGCATCAGAGCGGGGGGCGTAAAACAATTCCATCTTTATGGCTCATAGTGCAAGCCTCAAATATGGGGTTAGCAGAGCCAACAGTTCAGCTAGCATCAGAGCTGGGCCTTTCGGTTTCAGGTGTCAGTTTTGTCCATTCTGCAGATCAGTTGCCGGACGATGCTTTAGCTAAGCCATTACAAGAGAGTGGCATTAAAGTCGACTTTACAGAGCAAAATCAATCAAACCTGTTTGAGCAGTGGCTTGAGTGTCCAATTATAGATGGCGAACTTGATGTTATTCCGGTTTTTATCTCTCATTCCTGGCAGAGAAAGTTTCTTAAACGAAACCTTCTAGAGGCGATTACAAACGAATTATTTTCGCCAGGATACGCATTATACGATAAAGCCCGAATTCCCGATGAACTTACTAAAGCAAATAATACCTCGAATTTGGATGTCGTTCTGAGTGCGAACACCCCAGAACTATCTGAAGACAATATTTTACTTTTAAATGAATTTGCCGAAGTTACCGGAATACGGTTTCATCTAGTAGCACCATCTCCTGAGTGTATCTTTGGAGTCAGTCAGGTGATGTCTTTCCTCAGTGGAGAAGCTGTCGACCGTGTACAGATAAGCGATCAGAGCGAATATTTTAAATCTGACATAATCGAGTTTGTAAAGAAGCTAAAGGCAGAGCGTGTAGTGATTACATCAATTGCGTCAGCACACAAAGTGTTACCGCTTATCTGTAAGTTACTTCGCAATAACATCGAATTACCTGAATATACTGAAGACTTGCTCTGCGTTTATAAGGTTAGCGACTTTTTTACTTCAGATGATGCAGGCTCTGTTATTTCTCTTCCTGACAGTGTAACCGCATTGAATTCACAAACTCCGCCGACAGGCTTTATAACTTCTGAAGCGGTAACAAGACTAGGCGGGGTCTCCAACTTCAGACTAAAACCTTTCGCGTATGGTGGCAGGCTATTCTCAGAAATAGACAGGTGGTGGGCGCCGGCATCTGAAAAATCAGAAGATGCACCTGATCTAAATTATTTCCCTGAACAGATAGAAAGTAAAAATGGCTCGGTATTGGTTTTCGATATTCAGCCAATTACGCAATCGCACTCGCCAGAGCACAGGTTTCTCTCAGACGAAAATGTAAACCTTCGTCGTCGTGTAATCACTGCACGACGATTACCTGCAATAAGCTCTGCTGATAAATCGCATCAGGCAATTTTCATTATGACATGCTTCAATAAAGGGCCTCTGCTTGCAGAGAGTATCTTTGGCGTCATCATGCAAAGTTACCCCAACATAAAACTTATTTTTAGTGATGATGGCAGCGCTGATGATTCCGTCGATGTTGCAAAAAGCCTTTTTTCACTTGTTGATAACGACGCCTTTGTCGAACTTTATGAAGGAGGTGGAGGCGAGGGCACTTATCAGCTTAGGAATAAAGCAATACATAAGTATAGTGATACTGCAGCTGTTTATCTTATTAACGATGCAGATGACATAAGCACTGCACGTCGGGCCGAACTGCAGCTAGGTCAACTCCATTCGCAGGACAAAATATATAATTTTGGTGACATCGTACGGATAAACGCCCGTGGAAATGTACTCAGTTTAGAAGGGATCGCAGAGCGATACGGCACAGCCTCTTTTGCTGGAATAACGAGTATGCATAACACCTATGGTTATTATGAAAACCTCAGGAAGGGAGCTGATACAGAGTATATCGAGCGTCTGCAATATTTTGCTCCTCAGTACTCTGGCATGTGGTGGCGTTATCCAGTGCTGTTTCAAAGCTTTACCACTAACAATCTGACTGCTGATATCTACTCTGTGAACAAGCAAGGTAATTTATCTGAGGATATTACAGCGAGAAGTAAGTACATGGAGCTTTTCAGAGCGCGTCATAAGAAGATGCTGACGAGCTCATTAACAACAATATTTCCCTTCGACAACGCGCGCTTTCCGGAATCATATCTGCAGCTTATTCCAGACTTTCTGATGTCAAAACAAAAGGCTCATATTCTGCCAGAACCAAAGGTTAACGCTGAACTGGGAAGTCAATATTTGTCTGAATTAGGCTGGGAAGGCGCGTCTGAAAAAGTCACCCCGAGTTTGGATAACGACGGCTTGAAAATCGTCTCGGAGCTGGACTCAGATAAACATGCATATCTTATGTGTAATAAACGATTTGACGACACTTTGATACGCGCGCTTAGAGAGGAAAGTACGGGCGTCTTTTTTGAGACCGAGGGTAGCCTCGGAATAAGTTTTGTCCTCATATACCTGAACGCAAATGAAGAAAAACTGACACATCAGTTTTTTTGGGTAAATCAGGCAATGCCTGTTAAAATGCCTGCCGATTGTCGGGATGTGCAGTTAGGCTTTAGAATTCAGGGAAGTGGTGTTTGCCAAATCGGTAAAATCGAAGTTGGTATTTTCTAACTAATCTTATTGTATCTACTAAACTTAACCGCAACTTATTTCGCAGAACATCTCTTTTTATGGCGAGCTAGCAGTTTTGCTTGCCTGACCTTAGTCTGTTCTGCAGTCGTCTGACGCTCACAAAACAAATTTACGATTAATCGTAGCTGGTTGAGGCAAGTGGCTCGTCCGCGATAACTTTGAAGCTCAAAAAGACCTGCGCGACGATTCAGCTTTAACTGATAGAGTAATAGTGCTGGTGCACAAAGAAAGGCAAAGTAATGAAGTTTAATACATTATCGGTAGTGGGTTTAGGTTACATCGGACTCCCTACTGCTGCGGTATTCGCATCAAGAAAAATGAAAGTGATAGGCGTCGACGTCAGTGAAAAGGCGGTTAATACAATTAATCGCGGTGAAATTCACATTGTTGAGCCGGACCTCGATCTGGTTGTGCATGCTGCTGTAACGGAAGGGTATCTTCACGCAACGCTCAAGCCAGAGCCTGCTGACGCCTTCATTATGGCTGTTCCTACGCCATTTAAAGAAAACTACGAAGCCGATCTGAGTTATATCGAGAAAGCCTCAAAAGCTATCGCGCCAGTACTGAAAAAAGGAAACCTTGTTATCCTCGAGTCAACCTCACCAGTGGGTGCCACAGAGAGTATGGCTAAGTGGTTACAGGAAGCGAGACCTGATCTGACTTTTCCTCAGACACATGGCGATAAATCCGATATTCGAATAGCGCATTGTCCTGAAAGGGTACTTCCGGGGCATGTGCTAAGAGAGTTGGTTGAAAACGACAGAGTTATCGGTGGAATGTCTGCAGCCTGCTCTGAGGCGGCTATTGCACTGTATAAAACGGTCGTGAAAGGTGAGTGCGTGGTTACCAATGCACGTACGGCAGAAATGGCTAAGCTGACGGAAAATAGTTTCCGAGATGTGAATATCGCCTTTGCTAATGAGTTATCGGTTATCTGCGACAAACTCGATATTAATGTGTGGGAACTTATTGCGCTTGCGAACCGTCATCCAAGAGTGAATATCCTCCAACCCGGTGCTGGCGTGGGTGGACACTGTATTGCCGTAGATCCTTGGTTCATTGTTGCCAGTGCACCTGAGCAAGCAAGACTTATCAGGACAGCGAGGGAAGTAAATGATGATAAACCCGAGTGGGTACTTGAAAAGGTTCGCGAAAAGCTGGATGAGTGGCACAAAGCTAACCCGAACCTTGGTCGCGCGGACGCCAGAGTGGCAATTCTGGGAGTAGCCTTTAAACCCGATATAGATGATTTACGAGAAAGCCCTGCTTTAGGCATCGCTGAAAAAATCAGTGATATGGGGTGTAAGACAGTTTTGGTTGAGCCAAATATTGATGAGCTTCCTGAAAAACTGGCCAAGGCGAACGTTTCTTTAGTCGAAATTGAAAGGGCCTTGAAAGCGGATGTGGTGTGTATCTTGGTAAAGCATACCCCTTTCATCAAAATGAAAGATGAATTGGCGTCGCATGAGAGTGTTCTAGATGCTGTAGGCCTTTTGGCATAAGAGATTTAATTTAAATTTTGTCGTCGCATTAAAAGTAAAGAACAGAGATATATGAAAGTACTTACCGTGTTCGGGACCCGTCCAGAAGCTATAAAGATGGCACCTCTGGTAAAGTTAATGAGTAAAGATGATGCTTTTGACGCCAAAGTTTGCGTTACTGGACAGCACAGAGAAATGCTTGATCAGGTTCTGGAATTGTTTGATATAACCCCAGATTTTGACCTTAAGATCATGCGCCCAGGCCAGGATCTCACTGACGTTACCACAAGTATTTTGCAGGGTATCAAGCCAGTTCTAACGGAGTTTAAACCAGACATAGTATTGGTTCACGGTGACACCGCGACAACACTTGCGGCTTCTCTTGCAAGTTATTATCAGCAGATTCCTGTTGGTCATGTGGAGGCAGGCCTGAGAACCGGTAACATATATTCACCATGGCCCGAGGAAGCAAACAGAAAGCTGACAGGCGCGCTGGCTAAACTTCACTTTGCTCCTACCGAAAAATCTGCACAAAACCTTTATAACGAAGGGGTGGCGACGGCATCGGTTTTCGTGACTGGAAATACAGTAATCGATGCGCTGTTGAATGTCGTTGATAACATCACAAATAGCCCGGATTTAGAGAGCAGATTTTCTGAGCAGTTTTCATTCATCGACAATCAGAAAAAGCTAATTTTAGTCACCGGTCACAGGCGAGAAAGCTTTGGCGGTGGGTTTGAGCGAATTTGTGAAGCGCTAGCCAAAATTGCCAAAGAAAATGAAGACTGCCAAATCGTATATCCGGTACATCTAAACCCGAATGTCCAGGAGCCAGTGAACCGTCTGCTGTCTGATATAGATAACATTACATTAATTGAGCCGCTTGATTACTTGCCTTTCGTATATCTGATGAACCGAAGTTTCCTTATTCTTACTGATTCTGGCGGAATTCAGGAAGAAGCGCCGTCGCTGGGTAAGCCGGTTTTAGTCATGCGGGAAACAACCGAAAGACCAGAAGCAGTGGAAGCGGGAACTGTGAAGCTTGTTGGCACTGACGTTGAACTCATTACTCAAGAGATCAACGCGTTACTGAGTGACCGTCATTACTATGAAGAAATGAGCTTTGCTCATAATCCTTACGGTGATGGAAAGGCCAGTGCAAGAATTTGTGATGCAATTAAACAGGCGATAAGTGCTTAGTTGGTCGCTTGGTTGGCGCAGGTATAGCCTCTGACTTTATCAATACTTCAAAGAATTAAGCAGTAAAAAATTATGCTCAAGAAACGTTTACGATTTGTCACTTCGCTCTTGGGAAAGGGCAGCTCTTCTGAAGCGGTCAATCTTAAAAGCCGTCTGAAAACAACAGGCATTTTCGATGACGAGTGGTACATTAGCACCTACCCTGAAGTAGCGAAAAGGCGTAAATGGAGAAGTGAGCCCATCGAGCACTTCTTTGAAAAAGCAAGCAAGGGCGATTACTGGCCTGGCGTATGGTTTAATCCCGAGTGGTACTTACAGCACAACGAAGATGTAAAGCGCTCGGGTGTAAACCCACTTATTCATTATCTTTATCACGGCAAAAGTGAAGGGCGTTTTCGTTCAGATATCTGTTTAATTAATCCTCGTCTCCCGGAAAACCAGTTTATAAAAGTAGGCAGTGAAGGGGTAAACTTCAGGATCCCTTTAATCGATAAGACCCGACGCCTTACTGTGTCTTTGATGTATCAACAGTACCGCAATGTCAGAATAAACAAACCGTGTGGTATCGTATTAGTGACGTGTCATGACAAGTCTGGGAATTCCATTGATGAAGGTGTGAAAGGGCTCAAATGGTCTGAGGTCTATGGTTGTTGGTATCGTTATTTAACCCAACACAGCATCGACGAACTGAAAACAGACAGTTTTTCGTTCGAGCCTCCTGAAGCAGCGATTTTCTGCAAGGTGAAAATTGCTGAATGGGATAAAGCCTCATTGGAACTGAGAAACCGGTTTCGATTTAGTTCTGGGCAGCGACAAATAGGCAATGTAAGTACAGCGACGCCTGCCGAAATAAAAAATGCGGATAAGCTCCTTAAGCGTGCAGATGCGTTAAAGGTGGCTTTTATAGCTGATGAGTTTACTTATAACAGCTTTAAGTCAGAATTTGTCCCTATAATCATCGAGCCGCATAACTGGAAGCAAACGCTGGAGGAAGAGAAGCCCGATATTTTCTTCTGTGAGTCTGCATGGTCTGGTGTGGATAGCGTTAAGCGTCCCTGGAAAGGGAAGGTTTATGGCAGTAAAAATTTTGCGAAAGAAAATCGATTAGAGCTACTTGGCATCCTTGAATACTGTAATAAGCAAAACATTCCAACCGTCTTTTGGAATAAAGAAGATCCAACACACTATCCGGACAGAACACATGATTTTGTTAAGACAGCGTGTCACTTTGATTTCGTTTTTACATCTGCAGAGGAATGTGTCGAGTTATATAAGCGCGATTATGGATTAAAAAATGTCTTCGCTTTGCCTTTTGCCACGAATCCCAGGCTATTCAATCCGATTAAAGACAGCGATAGGTCCGATAATGTTGTGTTTGCCGGAAGTTGGTATGCAAACCACGAAGACCGTTCCAGAGTCATGGAAGAAATATTAGACCCGCTTATAGAGTCTGGCTATAAACCTGAAATATATGACAGATATTATGGCGGAGATGACCCATTGCATGAATGGCCTGAAAAGTACAAGCCGTACACTAGGCCGGGCCTGCCTCATGACCAAATGCCACGTGTCTACAAGTCTTCCCTGATAGGCTTAAATTTCAATACCGTTACTGACTCATCAACAATGTTCGCAAGGCGGGTATTTGAACTTATGTCATCTAACACTCTTGTTGTATCTAACTATGCAAAAGGTGTAGATGAAATGTTCGGTGACTTGGTTGTCTTTGCGGATAAAGAGCCTGAACGATTGTCCAATTTATCTGTTGAAGATATCAATGCTCTGAGGGAAGCCGCGTTAACGAAAGTATTGAGCGAGCACACATACACTCAACGGTGGGAATACATGCTGAAGTGTATCGGTTTTGCCTTTACCCCTTCAGAGAGAACTGTGACGTTATCTTGTTTGATACATAGTCAGGACGAGGCACTTAAAGCGATAAGCTATTTTGAAGAAAACTTCGCCAGAAATAATTCTCTAAAATTACTTTTGGTGGTTTCAGCTAATGTAAGTGACCTGGAACTATCGACATACTATAAAAAATTTAATCGTTTTGGTGTTTCAGTAACCTGTTCTAGCTATATATTGCGTCACGCTCAAGAGGATGAATTTACACCTTTTCAAAGCGACTTTTTCGTATTTTGCGATATAAAAAATCTACCGGATAATCGGTGGATTGAGCACGCGAAATTGCACTCTAGCTATATGGACTTACATCCGATTGCTACGACGGGCGCTAAAGAGAAGTATTCTTTTACTAAATTTTCTGGTACTGGACCTGTTCTGGCAAAATCCGCGATGTTTTCAGAAGTGCACGCTGGCTTTTCAACCGGCAAGGAAATCATGGTTTATGAAGTCTGATACTTCCCCATCCTTCATGAGTGTATTTTAAGATGCGAATTATGATTTATGGAAGCTGTGTGAGTCGTGACGCGCTCGATTATGCTAACTATGACGTTGAACTGGTCAGGTACATTGCTAGAAGTAGTCTCGCTACACAGCAATCGCTTCCTGTGATAAAGAATGAGTTACTCGAGTCTTTACCCTCGCAGTTTCAAAAAAATATGATGCGAGTTGATATGGAGAAGACACTATTTTCCAGTATAGATGAAAACGAATTCGACTTGCTGCTTTTAGATTTAATTGACGAGCGTTTTAGTATCGGTCTATTTGGAGCTGGTAGACTAACATTGTCTAGTGAGTTCTTGGCCGTAGTTCCTAAAGACTGTAGCTACCCTGAATGGAATAGATTCAGTGAAGAAAAATTTGATGCTTGGTGCAGAGCATTAAATGAGCTTATGTTTATAATTCATCAGAAGAAAAATAAACCAGTTATCGTACTGAACAAGGTATATTTTTCCGGACTGTCAGGGCTTAGCAAATCCGAAGCTACAGAATGCAATTCTTTTATGCCCTCCGAAATAGTTCGAAATAATAATTTTTTAAATAGAATGTACGATTACATAGAATCAAGTTTCGATGATATCAGGCTGCTTGAATATCCAAATTCTCTCTTTGTTGCTAACCCCGAACACAAGTGGGGGCTGGCACCATTTCACTATATCGATGAGTTGTACGAAATGACCATGTCCAAATTGCTTGCAATAGGATAAATGTCTAGGAACGTATCTGCTTCTCTTTTGATTTTCCACAGTAATTTATTCGGAAAAAGTCGATGGACATTTCAATTATAATCCCTTGCTATAATGCTCTTGGTAAACTGGAGCGTTGTTTGGCGTCATTAAAGTGCCAGACAATTGATGAATCACGGTTTGAAGTTATTTTTATAGACGATTTTTCAAGCGATGGGAGCTATGAATACTTAAAAGAACAGAGTCGAAAGCATTCCAACTGGTCAGTGTATCAATTAAAAGAAAACAGTGGCTCGCCATCAAAGCCCAGAAACATCGGGATTGAAGCTGCCAAAGGAAGTTATGTTTTTTTCCTTGATTGTGATGATGAGATCTTGCCAGATACTTTAGAAATGCACTTCGCATTTGCACGTGATACAGATGCTTGTATTGTCAGAGGGTTCTTACTGACAGATGATGGCCACACTCAGAAGCCTATGAACCAATTACCTTCTTGGTCTGATTCGTTAACAAAGAAAGATCGCATTGAGTTGATAATAAGCAAACAAAGCACAACCGTATCAAGTCTTATCAAAAGAGAATTGGTTGTTAGTGAACGCATAAGGTGGCCAGAAGATATTAGGGTAGGTGAAGACTCTCTGTTTCTTATTGAGGTTCTTTCCAAAAGTGATCGAATTGAATATATCCCGCATCCCACGTTTGTCTACAACAAGCGGAAAACATTTACGCTCTCGAGTACTCAGGAATACGGTGGAAGGGAACTAAATAACCATATCAACGTTTGGAAAAGGCTCATTGATGCAATGCAACTTGTTGACCTTGATTACGTGGAATTGCGATTAAGAGTAGGTCTACAAACTGCAATAAGAGGGCTTATTTTTGACCGAAGCAGTGATATAAGTGCTTCAGACTTTGAAAGGTTTGCGGATTTTATAAACTTTCATAAAAACAGTATATCGAAGCATTCTTTTGATAAGCGCGTTACAGAAGTACTTGAAAGTCTGTACCAAGAAGATTATTCAAAGTTTACAGAAGCATGTAAACCAAAGCTTTTGATTGCTGGACATGATCTGAAGTTTATTATGGCAGTTGTCCCGCTTCTGAAGCAGTCATATCAGATAAAAATTGATGAGTGGAGTGGCCATGACACCCATAATGAGAAGACAAGTAAGGAGTGTTTGGAATGGGCCGATTATATTTGGTGTGAGTGGCTGCTAGGCAATGCTGTATGGTACTCGGATCGTAAATTACCTGGCCAAAAGCTTATTATTAGAATGCATAGGTTCGAGCTAGGGCGAAGTTTCGGAGAAAACATCAACATTGAGAATGTTGATGCGGTTGTTTGCGTTTCTCTGCTATTTTTTGAAAGATTATTGGAGCGTTTCCCGTCTATACCGCGAACAAAAGTAAAATTAATCCACAACTTTGTTGAGACAGAAGGCTATCAGCAAACTGAAAGTGATGAACGCTTTTTCAATCTGGCCTTGATCGGCTCTGTGCCTGCACGCAAGGGGCTTTACAGAGCCCTGCAACTTCTTCAAAAACTAATTACTAAAAATCCGAAATACAAGCTTAAGGTATTTGGCACAAAATACTCAGACATTCCATGGCTTCAGAAACACAGGGATGAAATGGATTATTTTGAAGAGTGTATGTCTTTTATACAAGAGAATGAGCTGACCGATAACGTTGAATTCTTGGGACATAAAGAGATAAAAAGCGCTCTAGCGGAAGAGAAAATTGGCTTCGTACTGTCATTAAGTGACGACACTCCCGGATATCCGGGGCCGGAAAGTTTTCATCTTGCTATTGCAGATGGATTTGCCGCAGGTGCGCGCTCTCTGATACTAAAGTGGTCTGGTTCTGAATATATTTATCATGATCACGATATTTTTAATTCTTTGGAAGATATTCAATTAACTATCCAGGAATCTGCTAACAGTTATAATAACGAGAGTTCGGTAGCTTCCGGCAAGGTGCTAATGGAATCTTACAGCACAGCGCAATTTTTGAAGGAGTTTAAGAATGCCTTTTCAGAATTATGAGCGCTGCCCTGTGTTTAAAAGATATCTACCACGTCTATACAGCGAGATTAAATCTGAATTCTTCGCAATAAAGGTTGCGAGATGATATTCGTAGGTGTAACAAGGTTTAGTGTATTTCAGCCCCAGTCTGTTGAGTGGCATGCATCTAAGGCTGCCAACTTGAACGAAAAAAAGGAAGAGTATTTATCTTACCTTTACTCAGACTACCGGATGATGTTCAGGCTACATGTGTTTATTAATCTGTCTCTTCCTATTTTGGAAAAAGGAAGTCAAGGTCATGATTACATTCATGTTGTTCAATATTCTTCGGTAATGCCTTCAAAATTCTTACGTCCCCTTAAAGAAGCGGAGCAGCGCTATAAGTTTCTTAAGTTAGTAGAAGTAAGTGAAGACGAACGCTACGAGAGAGTTTGGTCAGAGGTGAAATTATTCTTTCGGCCTAAATTCAAAGAGGGGAAGCTTGTATTTGGCTTTTTTAATCTGGACGATGATGATTTGCTCTCTGTCACATTTTTTAATCAGATGAGTCGCTACATCACGGAAGATAACATCGGTAGCTACGTATCGCTTGGACTTGGTGCAACAGGCTATTACAATTACGATGACAAAAAGCTTGAGGTTGCAAAGCTTTGTTACAATCCAAAGATTAATATAGGGCTGCTCGCGGTTAGTTATTTTAATGGCGATGGCTTTTTTATACCAAGAAGAGGTAGTCACAAGCTTGTGGACCAAGAGGCTCCTCTTATCCTGGATTCAAGAGCTATTAGTTTCTTTTGGATACGGTCTGTTCATCAGGACACTGGCCTGTATGACAAAAAAGTCTCTTCATCGGAAGGTTTGAAAAAGAACCTTGAAAAATACAAACGGCAATTAACTGCTTCTCACCTTGTTTCGCACTTCCCTTCACTTGCGTCGAAAAGGGATTTTATTCATCACTTCTGTCACAAGGTAACAAGAAAGGTTAAATCTATTTTTAGGAAGTTTTTATGATATTTGTTGGTATGACTCGCTTTAGCGTTTATCAGCCTAATTCTGTAGAGTGGAACGCGTCTAGCGGTAATACAGATTCGTCAGAATACTTAGATTATCTATATTCAGATGAGCGAATGGAGTTTCGTCTTCATACGTTTCTCGAACTATCTTTACCGCAGCTGAGTGAGGCAAGTAAAGGGTTTGACTACATCCATATTGTTCAGTATTCGAAAATTATGCCTGAGAAATTCAGAAAAGAATTGTTGGCAGCCTCTGAAAAATTTTCTTTCTTAAAGTTAATCGAAGTAGAACCAGAGACACGTTACGATTATGTATGGGACGAGGTAAAAAAATATTTTGACGCAAAATCTCTAAGCGGCCAAACTCCCTTCGGCTATTTTAATTTAGATGATGATGATCTTTTATCTACAGACTACTTTGAAGCTGCATCCAAATACATAAGAGAAGATAATGTAGGTTTTTACCTATCATTCGGGTTGGGACTAACAGGGTATTACGATTTTGAGAAGAGAAAACTCGAGTCTTTGCGTTCATGTTATCATCCTAAAATCAATATCGGGCTAATGGCTATTAGTTCATATGATGGGAATGAGTTTTTTATCCCGAAACGTGGTAGTCATACTACAGTCGATCATTATTCTCCTTTAATTATTGATTCAAGATCTTACAAGTTCTTTTGGATACGTTCGTTACAACAAGATACAACTTTACTTAAGACTAATGAACGTGAAGTTATTGCAAAGATCAAGGAGGATCTCGATCGTCACAAAGAGATTGCAAAACCGTCGGAGTTAGATCTGTACTTTCCAGCTTTAAAGCAGACTAGTGTCGTACCTCCAGATGAAGAAGTTGTTTTATTTCAAGGTGAAGAAGTACTGAGCAAGAGTGGAAGTGTTTATGGCCTTAACATTCCAGCAGAGGCTCGGGAATTCAGGATAAAATATAATTTATCTTGTCCATCTGATGTGCCACCTCACGCAGCCCTAGTCTCTGTAAGGTTTGAGGATAATGATATGGATACATCCGTTTCTGGGTTAAATATTTCTGGAGCGAAGCATATTGGATACTATCGCTATTTTGACACGAAACCAGGAACGGTTGAGGCATCAGTTTCATTCACTTTAGAAGGCAGTAGGAAAATCAGTGAAGTCGCTGTATTCCGTTGGAAGGAATCGCCGGTGCTGCTTAAGAAGTTAAGTATCTCTGCTAAGTAATAGCAGGAGTATCCAGCTATATAGATGAGCCGTTTTTCGTCTATGGTTGAAACAACTAAGTCTGGGGTTATATGACAAGAAAAGGAATTATCCTCGCAGGAGGCACAGGCACCCGGCTGCATCCGCTTACTTCGGTTGTTAGCAAGCAGCTAATGCCTGTGTACGACAAACCCATGATTTATTACCCGCTGTCCACTCTGATGATGGCGGGGATCCGGGATATCCTCATCATCACCACACCGCAGGACAAACAAAGCTTTATTGAATTGTTGGGCGATGGCAGTGCGTGGGGAATTAATCTGGAGTATGCGGTTCAGGCTACCCCCGATGGCTTGGCTCAGGCATTTATCATCGGCGAGTCCTTCATTGCAAATGATGACTGCGCGTTGGTGCTGGGTGATAATATTTTCTACGGCCACGACCTGCGTTTGAGCTTGAAAAAGGCGGCGCAAAAAACAACTGGGGCGACGGTGTTTGGCTATCATGTGAATGATCCTCATCGCTACGGGGTTGTCGATTTTGATGACGACTGGCGGGCCACATCTATCGAAGAGAAACCTGCTAAACCGAAAACAAACTATGCTGTTACAGGGCTGTATTTTTACGATAAAAATGTCGTAGATATGGCAAAGCAGGTTAAGCCCTCAGCCAGAGGTGAGCTGGAGATTACCGACCTCAATAACCAGTATCTCAATAACGGTACACTACATGTCGAGTTAATGGGGCGAGGTTCAGCCTGGCTGGATACCGGCACCATGGATAGCTTGCTCGATGCCGCGAACTTTGTGGCAGCAATAGAAAAGCGACAGGGCTTGAAAATTTGCTGCCCCGAAGAAGTCGCTTATCGTATGGGGTATATCGACGCTGAGCAACTCAGCCGACTTGCTCAACCGCTTCTCAAAAGCGGTTACGGCGACTATCTTATGAAAACCATCACAGACAGAGTGCGTTAGTCAGCCAGCGCATTTTGTTAATCCCCGTAGAATCTAAATGACTGGACGTTCATGCAAGTAACAGAAACGAAAATTCCTTGTGTAAAGGTAGTCGAGCCACGCGTATTTGGTGATGAGCGTGGCTTTTTTATGGAAACCTTCAGAGCAGACTGGTTCAGGGAAAACTGTGCAGACGTCGAGTTTGTGCAGGATAATCACTCAAAATCCGGCAAGGGAACATTGCGAGGATTGCACTACCAGTTAGAGCATACACAAGGAAAGCTGGTGCGCGTCACGCAAGGAGAAGTTTTCGATGTTGCGGTCGACATGCGTAAAACCTCCGCTACTTTTGGGCAATGGGTAGGTGTAATGCTGTCGGAAGAAAATAAACGACAGTTATGGGTTCCTGCCGGCTTTGCGCACGGGTTTTATGTCACCAGTGAATATGCAGAGTTCGTGTACAAATGTACGGATTATTATCATCCTGAATCGGAAGTGTCAGTGCGCTTTGATGATCCATCGTTGAAAATAGACTGGCGCCTTAACGGGAGAGCCCCAAATTTGTCAGCGAAGGACGAAAAAGGCGTGGCTTTTCATAACGCGCCTACGCTTTAAGGAATTATCTATGAAAACAGTGGTGATCGGAAATTCAGGTCAGCTCTCCGCCGAATTAAAAATACTTTTAGATGACAATGCATGCTTCCTTGGCCCCGAAGACACTGATATCACCGAAGAGAAAGTGCTTCACGAAACGCTGCAAGCGCTCTCACCTGATGTGATAATAAATGCTGCAGCGTACACTGCGGTAGATAAAGCGGAAGAAGAGCCTGAGCTATGTACGGCATTAAACGCAGTGGCTGTTAAAAATCTTGCTACCTATTGCCGGTTGTCTGGCTGCTTCTTAGTGCACGTTTCTACCGACTACGTGTTCAGTGGGCATAAAGGTTCGCCATATAAAACTAATGATGCGCTCGAGCCGAAAGGCGTATATGGCAAAACCAAAGCGCAAGGTGAAAAAGCGCTTCTGGATATTTTGCCGGATGACAGCTGTCTTATTCGCACTGCCTGGGTGTACTCATCTCACGGGCATAACTTTGTGAAAACTATGCTGCGGCTAATGAAAGAAAAGCCGTCACTGTCTGTGGTGGATGATCAGATAGGTTCGCCGACCTGGGCAAAAGGGCTTGCAGAGCTTTGTGTGACAGCAGCTAATAGAAAACACAAAGGGGTTTATCATTTTACCGATGAAGGGGTTGCCAGTTGGTACGACTTTGCTGTCGCGATCCAGGAACTGGCGTTACACAAGAAATTGATATCCAGCGCCGTAGCAATTTTGCCTGTGCCTACATCAGCATATCCGACGCCAGCGAAACGTCCGTCTTACAGCGTACTGGATAAACAGGAAACTCGGGTAGAGTTTCCGGAACTGGCTTTCAGACACTGGCGAGAGCAGCTCTCTGATATGATGGATGAACTTGCAGGTGGCGAACAGTGAACAAAGTAATTCTGGTAACTGGCGGCGCCGGCTTTATTGGCTCTGCGGTAATAAGGCACCTTATAAAGGACACTCACCACACTGTGGTAAATGTTGATAAGCTGACCTACGCAGGCAACCTTGAATCCTTGGCCAGTGTGAATAGTAGTGACAGGTATCATTTTGAGAAAGTGGACATCTGTGATGCAACCGAAGTAAAACGGGTACTGAATTCCTACCAGCCCGACATCATTATGCATCTCGCTGCTGAGTCACATGTCGACAGATCCATCGATGGTCCGGGTGAGTTCATTCAAACAAATGTTGTGGGCACTTACACGCTTCTTGAGCAGGCCAGAGCTTACTGTTCTTCGCTTGAAGTAGTTAAAAAGAAAGGTTTTAAATTCCATCACATATCGACAGACGAAGTCTATGGTGACTTGCTCCATCCGGATGAAGTCGAGGCAGGGACAAAGTTACCGCTATTTACCGAATCAACGCCTTATGCACCAAGCTCGCCATATTCAGCCAGTAAAGCGTCGTCTGACCAACTGGTACGTGCCTGGTTACGAACTTATGGATTTCCAACGCTGGTAACAAATTGCTCCAATAATTACGGGCCTTACCACTTCCCGGAAAAACTAATCCCTCTTGTTATTCTTAATGCCCTGGCGGGTAAGCCTCTTCCTGTATATGGAAAAGGCAATCAAATACGTGACTGGTTATATGTTGAAGATCATGCGAGAGCGCTTGTCCTGGTTGCACTTAGAGGCGAAATAGGCGAGACCTATAATATTGGCGGTCACAATGAGAAAAAAAATATTGAAGTGGTAAAAACGATTTGTTCGATTTTGGATGAAATCAGGCCGAAGCATACGACGTATGCTGAGCAAATCTCGTTTGTTGAGGACCGGCCCGGTCATGACATGCGTTACGCTATAGATGCTTCCAAAATCCAGCGTGAATTGGGCTGGGCACCGCAGGAAACCTTTGAAAGTGGTATTAAGAAAACAATCATGTGGTATCTCGAAAATGAAGCGTGGTGGAGAGCGGTTCAGGATGGTAGTTATAAGGGCGAGCGGCTTGGAGTAGGTAAAAAATAGCCGCTGTTTTTGTGATAAACTCAAACCCCGCTTAGCAGCGATTTTCTATTTTACTGGTAGCTGTTCAAAACATGAAAAAAATTGCAATGCGCACCGTGAAAGGTGTCGCAGGCCTATTGCCTAAATCCCTGAAAAATCATTTAAAAAAGAACGCTAAGCTGACTGAGTTATACAGTACGGGTATCCGTAAGTCTGGATTATTCTACGGTGTTCCAAGTAAGAAAGTGCAAAAGCGCCAGTATCAGCGTTTTTTAGCACGACAAGAACTAGATGTAAGTGCTCTCCTATCACGTGAACCTCTTTCAACGCTTAACTGCAATATTATTTTTGTTGGCGGAAACACGCTTAACATTGAAAAGAGCCTCTCTTCCCTCAAACAGGCTGCAGTTCATGCAGAGAGTCTCGTGTTAATCGCTCCCGACAATGACAATATTAGCGGTGTTAACACTGTCGATTCATTATCATCAGCGCTTTCCCAATTGGATTCCACCAAACCTGTGTTGCTAGTTCGTTGTGGAGATACATTTCATTCAGGGTTTGGTGCGTTATATCAAAGGCAAGTTGACCATGCCGACGTAGTTTACTGTGATACTGACAGCGTGGACAAACATGGAAAATATGTCGATCCTTGTTTCCTACCTGACTGGAATCCAGACTTGCAGCTTTCTACAGGTTACATTCGTACGGGGGTTTTGTGCTCCAAACTACTACTTGATGGCTTGATGACAAGCCGTTGCAACTCGATCTCTGCACTAATCGCATATATTGCGATTGAAAATCCCGAAGTAACATTCAAACATTTACCCTATACCGTGCTGCACTCGGAAACTTCCCAGCAGCTTGCCATTGATGCGTTAGCCATAAACGATATGCAAAAAGTTGTGGGTAAAGACATAGAAAGCTCAGAAGTGCAGGGAGAGGTGAATCGGTGCCTGTGGTCCACTTCTGACAAACCTCTTGTCTCTCTGATAATCCCAACTAAAGACGGCAGAGAGCTGGTTAAAGCCTGCATCGAGTCGATAATAGATAAGTCAACATATCTAAACTACGAAATCCTGCTTATCGATAATGGCAGCACAGAAGTGGAGAGTCTGGAATACTTCGAGTTTCTGAAAACGCAGCCAAAAATTCGGGTGTTAAATTATCCAGGCCCATTCAACTACTCAGCTATTAATAACTTTGGTGTTAAGCATGCTAAAGGTGATGTGATAGGTCTGATTAATAACGACATTGAAGTGATCAGTCCGCGCTGGCTGGACTACATGGTAGGGCACGCCCTACGAAAAGATATTGGATGTGTTGGCGCAAAACTATTGTATTCTGACGGGCGTATACAGCACGCTGGTGTGGTATTGGGATATGGTGGTGGCGCTGGCCATGCGCACAAGTATTTTCCGCGTTACCACCCGGGATACTTGAACCGATTGGCCGCTACTCAGAATTACAGTGCTGTTACCGCCGCCTGTTTGTTAGTCAGAAAATCATTATTTGAAGAGGTTGGCGGCCTGAATGAAAAAGACCTGGCTGTTGCCTTTAATGACGTAGATTTTTGCCTGCGGATACGTGAGCTTGGTAAGCGCAATGTGTACTGTGCCGAAGCAGAATTGTTTCACCACGAATCTGTGAGCCGTGGCCTGGATATTGCACCGGAAAAGGCGGCACGGTTTAATCGGGAGCTAGCCTATCTGCAAAACAGATGGGCAAATGTAATTGCCCACGACCCTGCCTATAGCCCGAACCTTACGCTGCGAAGTGAGAACTTTGCCATTAAAGAAGAACGTGAGTATATTTCCTCATCAGATAGTTAAATTAGCATCAAGCGATAAATAATCGAGTTGGAATGAAATGGAAGATTTGAAGAAAGGCTTAAAAATAGCTGTAGCCGGTACTGGTTACGTCGGACTATCAAACGCAGTACTACTTGCACAGCACAACACGGTGACCGCTGTCGATTTGGTACCTGAAAAGGTAGAGCTTCTAAACAGCAAAAAGTCGCCTATCGAAGATAAGGAAATCTCGGCTTACCTGTCTGAAAAAGAATTAGATTTAACGGCGACCCTCGACGCAGAGGCAGCATACAAAGATGCCGATTTCGTGGTAATTGCCACGCCAACGGATTACGATCCGCAAACGAATTACTTCAATACCAGCAGTGTCGATGCGGTTATTAGATCCGTAATGGCCGTGAATCCGAAAGCGGTAATGGTGATCAAGTCTACCGTGCCAGTTGGTTTTACCTCTGAAGCGAAAGAGCGACATGGCACAAAAAATCTTATGTTTTCTCCTGAATTTCTTCGTGAAGGCAAAGCACTTTACGATAACCTTCACCCAAGCCGTATTATCGTAGGCGAGCAGAGTGATCGTGCAAAAGTGTTCGCCAGCTTGTTAGAGCAGGGGGCGATTAAAGAAGACATTGATGTGTTGTTTACCAACAGCACCGAAGCGGAAGCGATTAAGCTGTTTGCTAATACCTACCTGGCTATGCGTGTAGCGTACTTTAATGAGTTAGATAGCTACGCAGAACGGCATGGGCTGAATACCAAACAAATTATCGAAGGCGTAAGCCTGGACCCGCGCATCGGCAGCCACTACAACAACCCGAGTTTTGGATACGGTGGTTACTGTCTGCCAAAAGATACGAAGCAATTGCTGGCTAACTATAGTGATGTGCCCAACAACATGATCCAGGCGATTGTCGATGCAAACCGCACACGAAAGGACTTTATTGCTGACTCTATCATTGCTAAAAATCCAAAAATTGTGGGTGTTTACCGCCTCATCATGAAATCAGGCTCGGACAACTTTCGCGCCAGTGCAATTCAGGGGATCATGAAGCGCATTAAAGCGAAAGGTATCGAAGTGGTAGTGTACGAGCCGGTACTGACAGAAAAAGAGTTCTTTAAATCCCGTGTCATTAACGACCTGGAGGCATTTAAAGCAGAGTCTGATGTGATCGTTGCTAACCGTATCACTGACGATATCGAGGATGTGCTTGAGAAAGTGTATACCCGCGACCTGTTTGGTGCTGATTAACTTCTAGCCTTCAGATAATCATAACGCAGTCTGCCTGCTTACCGGCAGATTGCGTTTCTTAGATTCTTTTAAATTATTCATATCTTTCCCTGCTCTGTAATGGCGTTCTCGCAAACGAGTGCATGATTTCGCTTTCTGGGCGGCTAAATGTTTTGCTAGTTTTATCTGCTATCTGCTATCTGCTATCTGCTATCTGCTAACCGCAACCTGCTAACTGCGCGTCGCCAATCACTATTTGCTACTTCCAGCTCGCTCACCCCTAACCACTAACCGATACGAATCACAGCCTGCAGTTTCCCGTTTACGACATAATTCTGACTTAAAGCGCCAAGGCTCAAGGGAGTGAAAAGCGCACAAAAAGTAATAATCACCTCAATAAATCTCGCAAAAATGTTCTAAATGAAAAGATTGCTGTAAACCCGGTGCTGGTCGTAAAATCCGCAGCAATTCAGTTACCTGCCGCAAGGTTTCTATTCCTTTTCCTCCCCAAGGCATTCTGACTGAAGTACTTATTAATTTGTTGTTGTTCGATGTCATTGTGAAGAAGTGAGCAATTATGCAAAGGCTGCGTGATTTAGCCCTTGAAGTACTAAATGAGTACCAGCTTTTATCCCAAGAGTTTGGAAGTTATCAGAAAATAGCCGGTCTGAACTGTGTTGAAGGGTGTGGCGCATGCTGCAATAACCCTCAGGTTGAAGCGTCGGTGTTGGAAATGCTACCTCTGGCTCTGCACTTGTTCGATACCGGGAAGGCTGAAGCCTATTTACAGCAGATGCAAGATGGCGGCGGGTTTGCCTGTCATCTCTTTCAGCGTCACTCGCTGGATGGCATTAAGGGAGCCTGTACGGTCTATGAATGGCGCCCCGGCATCTGCCGTATGTTTGGCGTGGCAGGGTATCGAACCAAAACTGATCAGCCAACGCTATCGGTTTGCGCGACGATAAAAGCATCGAAACCACATAAGTTTGCCGATGCGCTTATTGCCATGTCCACGTCCGCTCCGCCTATGTTGTCGCATGGTCGTCAGCGCATCGCGAAAATCGACTACGCACTGGGTGAAAAGCTGATGCCAATAAACGAGGCACTGGTAGCCGCGCTCGAAAAGGTGCTAACTCAAGCGGCATATAGCGCCTTAGATGATGGCAACGTGGCTGCCTGAAATTTTGGTAATCTGACAAGCCTGCTGGTATGTGGCGTCGCATTGCTGATCTTCTTTAGACAGGCAGTTTTTTGGACGAACAGGGCAGGTGATCGCAAATGTATCCCTGCCGGTATTTAAGGAACATGCCACAAGCCGGGGCGTAACCCTGGCGCAATCTCAAAAAGCGTAAGTGCTTGTAGTTGGGGGGAGTCGTGCCGGAAGGTCCTGAAATTCGTCGTCAGGCGGACAAACTTGCCGAAGTGCTAAGTAATAAGAAATGTAACAACATTGAGTTTGGTCTTATTCGGCACAGGCCTTATTCAGAGGTTCTGCGTGGGGAAAATATTCTCAGCGTAACTTCAAAAGGCAAAGCAATGCTGATTCATTTTGAAAATGGGTACAGCATTTTTAGTCATAACCAGCTGTATGGACGCTGGGAGGTGGTGGCCGCAGGGGAAAGACCTGAAAGTTCCCGCCAACTGCGCCTTGCACTGGATACGTCAGCAGGAAGCGCATTATTGTACAGTGCGTCAGATATCGACGTTTTGCCAACTTCCGAATTAGTAAATCATCCTTTTCTGTCTAAGCTGGGTCCTGATGTATTGGATAATAATGTAACCCCGGCTGTCATCACAAAACGATTACGGGCCCGCAAATTCAATGGACGGCAATTAGCGGCGCTGTTATTAGATCAGCATTTCCTGGCGGGATTAGGCAACTATCTACGTTCTGAAATTCTTTATAGTGCAGGCCTGCTACCGGTAAGGAAGCCCTCGTCATTGTCTGCAGAGGAAGTCGAGACTTTGTCAGTTGCAATAAAACAGATCACGGTTAGAAGTTATAAAACGAAAGGGGTTACGGTAACTCATGAGATCTATGATCGCGTGCGTAAACACGGTGGCAGTTTCGAACAGGCGCGATTCGCTGTGTTTAATAAAGAGTCAGAACCATGTTTAAAGTGTAGTGCAGAAATAAAAAGAGAAAACAGAGGGGGGCGGCGTTTGTACTATTGTGAAAATTGTCAGGAGTAAACCGGAGAGGAGTTAGAAAGCATCCTTGCTTTCACTGTATCTATCTACTAATTATTGTTTGCAACCGCGTCAGTAAATTCTTCATCGGTCATTCCGGCAGACAGGGCATAACTTCTTAGCTTGTCATCATCTACGCCAGCATGTTGTGCAGCATTGAGGATCTTAATAACCTGTCCGCGCTGTGAGGAAGACTCACGAACCGCGGTTTCTACCACTTTATCTGCTTCATCAGGAAACACTGCAAGCATAGCATCTACCACATACTCCCCAACGAACGGCACGGCATTGAGTGCGGAAGTCATAATCTCAACAAACTTGTTGGGATGTTCCTGGCTCAGAGTCTGAACAATGCTGTCAGCTGAGTCAGGCTCAGTAAGCACAGCCACGCGAACAATTTCATCTAACTCTTCCGGTGTACTGTTAGCCGCGGCCTGAACCACGAAATCGACATAGCTAGGCTCGGCAGTAATTGCCAACTTAACGATAGAAGCGCATGAGCTTACGTCTTTCTCTATAGCCAGCTGCACAATTTCTTCGGTGGATGCAGGCTGTGCTGAAATCGCCGCGAAGATAATTTCTCTGTACTGATCCGGGTAAGTATCCAGAGCGACGTCAACAATAGACACCACATCCTTTGGATAGTGGCTGGCAATTGAGCGTATAGCTCTACCTACCGACATATTCTGGTCTACTTGTCGTTTAAGAAACGTCGTTTTAAATTCGTCGTTCTGTTCCTGCGCTGTCGAAGGAGCTGATAACACTGGTGCTGTAAAGCAAAGCGCGGTCAGACAAAGTAACAGACCTGATTTACGCATCATTTATTCTCCACCCTTATATATGTAGTAATCGTGGGACACATCCTGGTCGGCACATTAATTCAACGTAATGTTTGAACCCTACTGTATGTAAATAGTTCAAATTGTCTATAAATTAAGACGGTTGAGTGAAAATTAGCCGGTCGATGCGAAAGTATCAACTTTTTTAAGGTATAGGTGTTGACCTTTACTTATATTTCTCTAGAATGCGCCTCCGCTTCGACGGGAAAGTCAAACTCTTACCGGTCGCAACAACGCCACAGGCATTGTTGATGCGGTTTTCAAGAAAACGCTTTAGAAAATAAATTTCAAAAAGACGTTGACACTGAAAACGAAACGCGTAAAATGCGCGTCCGCTTCGAAGGGAAACGTTCGAAGCAACACATTGAGAAGGTTGATTAAAACACTCAATGTTGCCATCGGCAAGTCCGGTAGCAAACGTTCTTTAACAATTTATAACAAGACAATCTGTGTGGGCACTCGTTAAGAGTGTCAACAACGACAATTCATATTTCGATATATTTAATTGAAGAGTTTGATCATGGCTCAGATTGAACGCTGGCGGCAGGCCTAACACATGCAAGTCGAACGGTAACAG
>NZ_JAESDH010000090.1 GCF_019249295.1 Alteromonas antoniana | reverse complement strand
GGAAAGAAAATGGAGAAGTAACGATAGCTCACCGTTTTAATTTTGGGGGGCGTTGCAGTTACTATATGAATTCGGGGCATATAACAAACCACTATAGTCACTCGCTAGCGCTCGTTGGGACACAAACACGCAGGCTTCCTTCGCTTCGCTCCGTATTGTAGCCTGCATATTTGTGCCCCTAAGTGGGGTGTTGAACGTCTGCTAATTGTCTGTAGCGGAACATACAGCGTAATTCGAGGACGGGCTGCATTGTAACTAAAGAGGCACTAAGGTGTACATCAGCCAAAGCCCCATCATGTTGATGCGCAGGTTGTAGCAAACTCTGTCATTTACCTATTAAACGCAGCGTCAATGTTCTAATATTTTGGCTAGGTTCTTTGAAAAGAGTCATTCATGAGTGGCAGCGACGAAAGGTTACACGCGGAAATTAGTAGGCTAAAAGCTGAGCTTGCTAAACAGCAGGCTGAGAACATCACGTACAAGAGGTTATTTGAATCGACACCAATAATCTAGACACTTCCTAGCCGTTCTTGATGTCGTTTTTCATACTCTACTGGCGAAAGTAGAT
>NZ_JAESDH010000008.1 GCF_019249295.1 Alteromonas antoniana | reverse complement strand
TGTGCGCTTAGGTCTTTGATTACTTGAAGTTGTCATAAAGAAGTCCTCTTTATGTCTACGTATTTCAGGACGGGACAAGTACAAAACAAAAAGCGGCGTGAAATTTCACGCCGCTTTTTTTACATTCAACGTTACTCTGCGCTTCTAAGCAGGGCGTTAATGCCCACTTTCGCGCGGGTTTTCGCATCCACTTTCTTCACTATAATAGCAGCATACAGGCTGTAGCTACCGTCTTTGCCCGGGAGGTTACCTGGCACAACTACCGAGCCGGCTGGCACCCGGCCATAATGCACTTCACCGGTTTCCCGGTCATAAATGCGGGTACTCTGGCCGATATACACGCCCATCGAAATCACCGCACCTTCTTCAACAATAACACCCTCAACAATTTCTGAGCGTGCACCGATGAAGCAGTTATCTTCAATGATAGTTGGATTCGCCTGCAGCGGCTCCAGTACGCCACCAATACCGACGCCGCCGGAAAGGTGCACATTCTTACCAATCTGTGCACATGAGCCAACCGTAGCCCAGGTATCAACCATTGAACCTTCATCGACATAGGCGCCAATATTGACATATGACGGCATCACGACAACATTCTTGCCCACGTAAGAGCCGGTACGTACCGCTGCAGGTGGCACGATACGCGCACCTTCGGCGGCAAACTGTGCTTCTGTGTAGTCGGTATATTTCAGCGGTACTTTGTCGTAAAACTGACTTTCAGCACCATCAATGAGTTGGTTATTATGAAGACGAAAATAAAGCAGTACGGCTTTTTTCAGCCACTGATGAACTACCCACTCACCGGCAATCTTTTCCGCCACCCGGGCAGTACCGGCATTGAGCATGTCGATAGCGTCAGCTACCGCTTTTTTTACTTCTTCAGGTGCCGCAGAAGGGCTGATCGCGTCACGGTTTTCAAAGGCATCTTCGATAATGGCTTTCAATTCATTCATGGTATGGTGATATCTTCAAGTTGATCGAGTTTAAACAGGATTTGCTTCTTCAGCGCAACCTGCTGTTCCTGGGTTAACGATTTGCCCGCATCATTGCTGACA
The DNA here is from genome assembly GCF_019249295.1 of Alteromonas antoniana. Taxonomy (GTDB): domain Bacteria; phylum Pseudomonadota; class Gammaproteobacteria; order Enterobacterales; family Alteromonadaceae; genus Alteromonas; species Alteromonas antoniana. The sequence goes on along the minus strand of NZ_JAESDH010000008.1, from coordinate 209,096 downwards.
ATAAATATATCTTCTGCGCGTTCGCCAATAGTGGCGATTTTAGCAAGTTTTAGTGTGACCTGGCAGTCCACAAACGCATGGCCGACCTTTGCCAAAATCCCTGGTGCGTCCAGCGCTTCCAGTTCAACTAAGGTGGCATCGTCGCCAATCGAAAAAAAGCGAACCTTCGTGGGCACATCCAGCTGACGCATCTGCCGCGGCAGTTTACGCTTATTGTCATGTGCTCGTCCAGGTTTCTCCAGCTGCTCGTATATGGCTTTTTCAAGCGTTTTGATGCGTGAATCTGACGATAAACGTGACCCGTCGTTTTCCAGTACCAGAAGGCTGTCAAAGACATAACCGTCACGGGTTACGGTTATGTGGGCATCGTGTATCGAGCAGTTGCGGCTATCCAGCACCGAAGCGACCTGCGCGAACAGCGCTTTGCGATCTTTGCCGTAAATGAGAATTTCGGTACCGCCCTTGGCACTGCCGTCATTCGCTCTTACCAGTAAGCGTGTGTCATCAGCGCCCATCCAGTCAGCCTGCGCATTGATAATTTCCTGCGTGTGCCAGGCAATTTGCGCTGGCTTAAAGCGCACGAAGTAGTCGTCATCAAGGCGCGCCCACAGCACATCCACCGCATGCATATCTGCCCCTTGTTCTGACAGGGCCTGCTTAGCCAGAAGCTTATGTGTCTCAACCCGCTCGTTCAACGTCACCTGGCATTGCAGGCCGTTATCCAGAGCTTTTTGCGTCATGAGATAAAGCTCACGAAGTAATGAGGCTTTCCAGTCATTCCACAGGTTATCGTTAGTCGCGCGAATATCAGCGAGCGTTAGTGTATAAAGCAGGTTCAGGTGCGTGTGGCTTCGCATTGCGCTGGCAAATTCGTTGATCACATCCGGATCGTAAATGTCCCGGCGCTGCGCCACTACTGACATCAGCAGATGATTTTCTACCAGCCAGCTGATCAGGTGCGCATCTTCGCTGGGGATCTTATGCAGTTCACAGAAGTCCAGCACATCCTGTGCACCCAGGGTAGAGTGATCGCCGTTTCTGCCTTTGGCTATATCGTGGAATATGGCTGCAATATAAAGGATTTCGGGTTTATCAAGATTACGGCAGATGCGCCCGCAGCGGGGAAATGCCTTATTTTCCTTTGAGAAGTAGTGATTAACATGCTTAACCAGACGGTGCGTATGCTCATCTACGGTGTAGGCATGGAACAAGTCGAACTGCATCATGCCCACGATCGCGTCCCACTGCGGCAAATAAGCCTGCAGAATGCCGTACTGATGCATGATGTCCCACGCGAAATCAAAGAATGCCGTATGGCGAAACAGCGCGATGAGCTTGTCCCGACAAGCCTCACGCTCTACGAAATATTCGGTCTCAAAAGCGCGGTGGGCATCGCGCAGTTGTCTGATGCAGTCTGTATCCAGGCCTTTCACTTCCTGCGTGTTAGCGATTAGCATGAGGAAATCGAGTATGGCTTCCGGGCTGTTAAACACGTTGTCGTGGCGGGGCGAAATCATATTGTCGAGCAGACTGAAGTCGTCATTTATGTGCAACGTGTGCTGAACCGACTGGTTAAGCATGTCGTAGCTGAATCGCTGCAGTAGCATGCGGTTAAGTTCAGATACGCGTCTCACCACACGGAAAAAATCGCGCATCATTTTTTCGACAGAACGCTTACCCTCTTCGCCATAGCCGAGCATGGCGGCGACGTCAGGCTGATAATCAAACAGCAACCGGTTTTCACTGCGACCGGCTACGAGATGCAGCGCACAGCGAATTTTCCACAAGTGCATCCGGCACGTGATGAGTTCGCTGTGTTCCTGCTCGGTGAAGTAACCATGACCCACCAGGTTCCAGCCGTCATACTCTTTAAAGTGCTTCTTCGCCACCCAACCGATAGACTGAATATCCCGCAGACATCCCGGATTTTCTTTAATGTTGGGTTCAAGGTTATAGGCCGTGCCATTGAACTTGGCATGCCGTGCCTGCTGTTCGTCATATTTGGCGGCAAAAAAGGCTTTGCTGGTCCAGGTATTGCGCCCGTTAACTTCTTCCCATAACTTTTCAAAAACGGTTTCGCTACCACACAGTAGTCGGCTCTCTACCAGGTTTGTGGCGATAGAGATGTCTTCTTTAGCCAGCTTTACGGTTTCTTTAATGGTTCTGACCGACTGCCCTACGTCCAGCTTTATGTCCCACAGTAGTGTTATAAACTGGCCGACTTTTTCCTGAGCGCTTTGTCCAAGCGGCTTTTTGCTGACGATAAGTAAATCGATATCGGAATAGGGTTGCAGGTGTCCTCGTCCATACCCGCCCACTGCGCATAGCGCCAGTTCCTGCTCTGCGGTAAGTCCAAACAGTTCCCACAAATGGCAAAGCAGCGCATCGACAAATTGCGCGCGACCGGTTACAAGCTGGTTTACCGGGATCGTGTCGAAAGAGGTCTTCAGCCAGTCATAGCTGTTACTGACACATTGCTTGATAGCAGGCAGGTCATCGACGCTGGTAATGGTGTCTACTTGTTCTATTACAGATTGCAGAGTCAAAATTCGCCTTTTGTCGTTACTTCAAAGAAAAACGGACTGAACCATACCATGATTTGAAATAAATTCGCAGTGCCTACATCGCGCATAGCCAGCACCAAAAAGTGAATAGATATGAAAAAATGATATTAGAATAGCAATAACAGCAAGCAGTGTAAGGAAGATCGATGGCTATGCTCAGGTAGTCTCTGCATATTCTGCGGGTTGCAAGGCTGGGAATGCCACATGCAGATTGGATTCAGAAAAGGGCGGGGAAAGCAATGCCCCGCCAACGGGTTAGCTGTGGCTGATGACGCGAGGGATCTCTTCTTCGTCACGAAGTGTGAGAATTTCTACACCGTCTTCTGTTACCAGTAACGTGTGTTCCCATTGCGCACTCAGGCTGCGATCTTTAGTGACTACGGTCCACTGGTCGGGAAGCACTTTTGAATAGCGCTTGCCAGCGTTGACCATCGGTTCAATAGTGAAGCACATACCTGGCTCAAGCACGTCTCCTGTGCCAGGGCGGCCGTAATGAACGATTTGCGGATCTTCGTGGAAACCTGCACCAATTCCATGCCCACAATATTCTCGGACTATTGAATAGTTATGCGCTTCTGCGTGAGTCTGACAGGCATTGCCGATATCGCCAAGAGTGGCTCCCGGTTTTACGAGTTTGATGGCGTTATACAGCGCTTCCTGCGTTACCCGCACAAGACGCTCAGCAAGAATACTGGGTTTGCCGACGATAAACATTTTAGAGGTATCACCGTGGTACCCGTCTTTTATCACGGTAACGTCGATATTAATAATATCACCGTCCTTTAACTTCTTATCTGACGGTATTCCATGGCAGATGCAGTGATTCACTGACGTGCAGATAGACTTTGGAAACGGCGGGTGACCATAGTTCAACGGTGCCGGAACCGCTTTTTGCTCATTCACAATGTAGTCATGGCAAATGGTATTTAACTCGTCAGTGGTCACACCCTTCTTAACGTGGGGAGTGATCATGGTTAATACGTCAGAGGCTAGTTTGCCTGCAATGCGCATTTTTTCTATTTCTTCAGCGGTTTTGATAAAAGCAGCCACTGTGATCCTCGATAATTGATTAAACGATTTGCGCGCAACAGATACCTATAGCACGCCAATAATATGGAATATGGTAACGGTTAAGCTGCCCGCTGTATAGTCAGCACAGCCTCAGACCGTACCAAAACTCGCCGCAAAACTTGTGTTAGATGGCTTTGCATGGTATAAAGCGCCCGCCTTCGAAGACTGTCGAAAAAACATCGTTTTGAAACGGTCTTGGTAAAGGTACGAATTTATTAATAAAACACACATACACTGTGACTGTTTATCGGGGTGTCTGCGAAGCGGATCGATAAAGAGGGTGTATGGAGGCCTAACCCCAAGAGGAAATTAAAATGGCTAATGTTTCTATGCGTGACATGCTGAAAGCCGGCGTGCATTTCGGTCACCAAACCCGTTACTGGAACCCTAAGATGAAGCCTTACATCTTCGGTGCTCGTAACAAAGTTCATATCATCAACCTGGAAAAAACAGTACCTCTGTTTAACGGCGCTCTGAACTATCTTTCTGGCGTAGCTGCTAAGAAAGGTAAAATTCTGTTCGTTGGTACAAAGCGTGCTGCAGGTGAGGCGGTAAAAGATGCTGCGGTTAAATGTGACCAGTTCTACGTGAACAAGCGTTGGTTAGGCGGCATGCTGACAAACTGGAAAACAGTTCGCCAGTCAATCAAGCGTCTGAAAGACCTTGAGCAACAAAGCCAGGACGGAACGTTCGAAAAGCTGACCAAGAAAGAAGCTCTGATGCTTCAGCGTGAAATGGACAAGCTGGAAAACAGCCTGGGCGGTATCAAAAACATGGGCGGTCTGCCTGATGTAATCTTCGTTATCGATGCTGACCACGAGCACATCGCTGTAACAGAAGCGCGCAACCTGGGTATCCCGGTAGTGGGTGTGGTAGATACTAACTCAAACCCAGACGGCGTTGATTACATCATCCCAGGTAACGATGACGCGATCCGCGCTATCCAACTTTACCTGGACGCTGCTGCTGACGCTGTTAACAGCGGTCGCGAAAGCAACCTGGAAGTACAAGCTGAACAAGACGACTTCGTAGAAGCCGCTGAGTAAGCAATAGCACGCGAAGTGCTGTCACAGAGAGTTCACATGGCAGCATGACACTGACGTGTTTGAAGGGGCGCAACCGCCCCTTTTCCTATCAAATTCATTTTAATGCTGAGGAATTGAAAAATGGCAGTGACTGCAGCACTAGTTAAAGAACTGCGCGAGCGTACTGGCGCGGGCATGCTGGATTGTAAAAAGGCCCTGGTTGAGACCGATGGTGACATCGAACTGGCCATTGAAAACATGCGTAAATCAGGTCAGGCAAAAGCCGCTAAGAAAGCTGGCCGTATCGCCGCTGAAGGTGTGATCCTGACCAAAGTAGAAGGTAAGCAGGCGTCAATGCTTGAGCTGAACTGTGAAACTGACTTCGTTGCACGCGACGACAGCTTCCTGAAGTTTGGTAATCAGGTAATCGATGCTGCTGCTCAAAACAACATCAACGATATCGACGCTCTGATGGACGTTGAAGTTGATGGTGGCAAGATCAGCGAAGTGCGTGAAGCACTGGTTGCGAAAATCGGCGAAAACATTTCTCCTCGTCGCGTTATCAACGTTGAAGGCGACAACCTGGGTGCATATGTACATGGCGGCCGTATCGGTGTAATCGCTATCCTTGAAGGTGGTGATGAAGAGCTGGCAAAAGACGTTGCAATGCACGTTGCTGCAGCGAGCCCACAGTTCGTTAAGCCTGAAAACGTTCCTGCAGAAGTGGTTGAGAAGGAAAAAGAAATCCAGATCGAAATCGCTATGCAATCTGGCAAGCCTGCTGAAATTGCAGAAAAAATGGTTGCTGGCCGTATGAAGAAATTCACCGGCGAAGTGAGCCTGACAGGTCAGCCATTCGTGAAAGATCCTTCTATTAGCGTTGCTGAATTGCTGAAAAGCAAAGGCGCAGATGTTATCAACTTCATCCGCTTTGAAGTGGGTGAAGGTATCGAGAAGAAATCTGAAGACTTCGCAGCAGAAGTTGCAGCGCAGATGGAAGCGGCCAAGAAATAATTGGGCGTTTGACTTTTGCAATCTGCGATAGTCGGATACACTACGAGCACCTCTTCGGAGGTGCTTTTTTATAAGTAGGGCTCACACTTTCTTTGTGATTGATGTAGAAGTAAAGTGAAGAGTCGGTTTGTCCTATGTTTTCAGTTAAGAAGCATACGACAAGCCGAGTTCATGAGGACAAATCAAACAATGAGTATCACACCTAAATCTGCATACCGACGCATCTTATTAAAGCTTAGTGGTGAAGCCCTGATGGGGTCAGAAGGCTTTGGTATTGATCCGAAAGTCCTCGATCGCATGGCGCAGGAAATTAAAGAACTGGTTGAGTTAGGTGTGCAAGTCGGCCTGGTTATCGGCGGTGGTAACCTGTTTCGTGGTGAAGGCCTGGCGAAAGCGGGCATGAACCGTGTTGTGGGTGACCATATGGGTATGTTGGCAACGGTGATGAACGGACTGGCAATGCGCGACGCTTTACATCGAGCATTTGTGAATGCCCGGCTGATGTCAGCCATTCCACTAAATGGCGTGTGCGATGCTTACAACTGGGCTGAAGCCATTAGTTTGCTGAAATCCGGCCGCGTAGTTATCTTTGCCGCCGGTACCGGTAATCCATTCTTTACTACCGACTCTGCTGCCTGTCTTCGCGGTATCGAAATTGAAGCCGATGCAGTATTAAAAGCCACCAAAGTTGACGGTGTTTACAGCGACGATCCGGTAAAGAATCCGGATGCCACGCTATACAATTCTCTGACGTATCAGGAAGTGCTTGAGAAAGAGCTTAAAGTCATGGACTTATCAGCCTTTACACTAGCTCGCGATCACAGCCTGCCAATTCGTGTGTTTAACATGAATAAGCCGGGATGTCTTAAGCGGGTAGTAATGGGTGAACCAGAAGGTACCCTGATTGATCACGCAGAAAGCGTTAATTAAAAAAATAGGAACACGATTGTGATTGATGAAATCGAATTAGATGCGCAAGAGCGTATGGAAAAAAGTATCACAGCACTGAAAGGCCAGTTCAGTAAAATTCGCACGGGTCGTGCACACCCAAGTTTGCTGGACGGTATTCAGGTCCCTTATTATGGTGTTGATACACCGTTAAAACAGGTTGCGAACGTGATTGCTGAAGACAGCCGTACGTTAGCCCTGACCGTGTTTGACAAAAGTGCGATCCAGGCCGTGGAAAAGGCGATTATGCAGGCGGATTTGGGGCTGAACCCGATGAGCGCAGGTACCACCATTCGCATCCCGTTGCCGCCGCTGACGGAAGAGCGTCGTAAAGATCTTATCCGTGTTGTGCGCAATGAAGCAGAGCAGGGCCGTGTCTCTATCCGCAATATTCGTCGCGATGCCAACAGTGATGTAAAAGAGCTGTTGAAAGAAAAAGAAATCAGTGAAGATGAAAGTCGCGCAGCGGAAGAAAATATTCAGTCAATCACTGATGACTTTATAAAGAAAGTAGACGCCATGCTTTCAGATAAAGAAAAAGAACTGATGGAAGTATAAATAACGTCATGTTAGGAAAGCGGTCCAGCGCAAAAGCAGCGACGCCTGAAGTGCAGGCCGGTATTATCGGCCCTCAGCATGTAGCCATTATTATGGATGGCAACGGTCGCTGGGCGCAAAAGAAAGGGAAAATTCGTACCTTCGGTCATAAGGCCGGCGTAGAGTCGGTGCGCGCGGTTGTGCGCTTTGCCAGACGAACCGGCATTAAATCGCTGACACTTTTTGCATTCTCCAGTGAAAACTGGAAACGCCCTGAAGAAGAAGTCAGCGTGCTGATGGAGTTGTTTAACCTGGTGTTAAACAGTGAAGCGAAACGGTTACATAAAAATGGTGTTCGCCTGAAGGTGATTGGTGATGTGGACGCGTTCGACGGTAAGCTGGTTGAAAAGATCCGCAAAGCCGAAGCGATGACCGAAAGCAATGATGATCTGGTGTTAAATATCGCTGCTAACTATGGCGGACGATGGGATATTGTGAATGCTGCCAAGTGTGTTGCACAGGCTGTCAGTAACGGCGAGCTGCAGCGCGAAGATATCACAGAAGACGTTTTCAATTCATACACCTCAACCGCCTCTTTGCCTGAACTGGATTTGTTAATCCGTACTGGTGGCGAGCATCGCATCAGTAACTTCTTGCTGTGGCAATGCGCCTATGCGGAATTGTACTTCACTGATGTATTGTGGCCGGACTTCTCTGAAGAGGTGTTCCAACAGGCCGTGGATGATTACAATGTTCGCCAGCGCCGCTTCGGTTTGACTGGTGAGCAGATCACCACGGTGCAAAGCTAGCCCTGTGCTAAGGCACAACGCAAGGCCTGACGACAGGAGCTGAAAGCCTACTATGCTAAAACAACGAATAATAACAGCACTGATACTTGCACCATTGGCCTTAATGGCCATTCTGTTTTTACCGATTTGGTGGTTTGAACTTGCCATTGCTGGTGTAGTCGCACTGGGCGGCTACGAATGGGCAAATATGTCGGGCATTACCGAACGTCCGAAAAAAATTCTGTATATGATTGCGACCTTCGTGATCTGTGTTCTGCTTACTCTCGCCGTAGATTCGTCAATGATATGGTATCAGGGCCAACTGCACTGGTTCTACCGACTCATTCTTGGCCTTTCCATCGTATGGTGGGCCGCATCGCTGATAATGGTACTGGCATACCCTAAGTACACCGCTTTCTGGCGTAACAGCCGCAGCGTAAGAACACTGTTTGGCTTTTTAACCCTCATTCCTACATGGGTGGCGGTTATTGCCCTGCGTACCAGCCTGCATGACGTCGATCCGTTTTATGGCGCATCGTTGATTTTTTATGTTCTGGGTATTGTCTGGGCTGCCGATATCGGTGCGTTTTTTGTCGGTGTGAAGTTTGGCCGTCACAAATTGCGTCCTAATGTATCGCCGGGTAAATCTCTGGAAGGGCTGCTCGGTGGCATAGCGGCGTCATTTGCTATTATTGCGTTTGCTGCGCTGCATTATCAGGTTGAGCCGTCACGGATCTGGTTACACCTGCTGATTGGTGGAGTAACCGTGGCAGTATCGGCGCTGGGCGATCTCAACGAAAGTATGCTCAAGCGCTGTGCAGGAATCAAAGACAGTGGTCGTATTCTGCCAGGGCACGGCGGCGTACTGGACCGCATTGATAGTCTGACTGCTGCGTTTCCGGTATTTGCCTTCTGTTATGTCACCTGGATGGCGTGATGCAAACCGTCACTGTATTAGGAGCCACCGGCTCTATCGGGTGTAACACGCTGGATGTTATTTCACGGCATCCGGACGACTATCGGGTGTTTGCCATTACCGGCAACAGTCAGCTGGATTTGCTTATGCAGCAAGCCAAGGCATGTTCTCCGCGATTTGTCGTTGTTGCCGATGAAGCCTTGTTTGATGACGCCAGAAAGCTGGCTGCAGACTATGGTGTGACAGCGGATATTCTTTGTGGTCAGCGTGCGCTCGAAGAAGTTGCCAGCGCCGGGGAAGTGGATATTGTCATGGCGGCCATCGTTGGCGCTGCGGGTTTGATTCCAACCCTTGCTGCGGTAAAAGCGGCTAAGAAAGTCCTGCTGGCAAATAAAGAAGCCCTGGTGATGTCAGGTGCACTGTTTATTGATGCAGCAAAACAGTCCGGTGCCACGCTCTTACCTATCGACAGCGAACACAACGCTATTTTTCAGTGTTTACCGCAGGACTTTGAATACGGCAATCTGCAGTCTGCCGGTATATCCAGTATCCTGCTGACCGGTTCTGGCGGACCGTTCAGAGAACGTGAGATTTCCACCTTTAAAGAGATAACGGTAGAAGAGGCCTGCCATCACCCTAACTGGGATATGGGACGAAAAATAACGGTCGATTCTGCGACGATGATGAACAAAGGACTTGAGTTCATCGAAGCATGCTGGCTCTTTGGCGCGAGTGCTGACGATATTACTGTCGTGTTGCATCCACAGAGCATGATCCACTCTATGGTGCAGTATGTGGATGGGTCGGTGATTGCGCAAATGGGGAATCCGGACATGCGCACACCGATCGCTTATGGCCTGGCCTGGCCTCAGCGAATTGATGCCGGTGTAGAGACGCTCGACTTCAGTAAAATCGCCAGCTTCACCTTCGATACCCCTTGTATGGAACGTTATCCCAACTTAAAGCTTGCCATTGACGCGTGCCGTTCAGGGCAGGCTGCCACTACGCGCATCAATGCCGCCAACGAAGTGGCAGTGGGTGCGTTTCTTAACAAGCAAATCAGGTTTACCGATATCGCCGTAGTGAACGAAGAAACGCTGAATAAGATGGAACCTATGACCGTTTGTTCACTCCAACAAATTCTGGAGCAGGATCATGCTGCCCGGGAAGTCGCGCAACAAATCATCAGAGGTTTTTCATAGTGTTTTCCTTTTTCTGGAGCCTGGCGGCATTCATCGTCGCACTCGGGATCCTGGTTGCTGTTCACGAGTGGGGACATTTCTATATTGCCCGGCGCTGTGGTGTGAAAGTAGAACGTTTCTCCATTGGTTTCGGTAAGCCGTTATGGCGCCGCACTGATCGTCACGGCACCGAATTTGTGGTTGCCGCTATTCCGCTGGGTGGGTATGTGCGCATGCTTGATGGTCGGGTTGATGAAGTGCCGCCTGAGTTGCAGGACCAGGCCTTCAATAACAAACCCGTCGGGCAGCGGATGGCCATCATTGCTGCTGGTCCCGGCGTTAACTTTCTGTTTGCCATTTTTGCGTTGTTTGTTATGTACCTGGTCGGATTGCAAACGGTAAAACCGGTTGTAGGCGATGTGACTGAGCAAGCCATCGCCGCAAATGCCGGCATGCAGGCCGGTGATGAAATTATACAGGTCGGCAGTCGCGAAACGGCGGACTGGGAAGCTGTTAATATGGAACTGGTTTCGCAAATAGGCAGTGATTCAGCGCGCGTCATTGTACAAAGAAACGGCAGTCAGCAGGAATCACTGACTCTTTCACTGTCGAACTGGAACTTTGACCCTGATAAAGAGTCTGCTTTAAACAGTTTGGGGATCGTGCCGTTCCGACCGCAGCCAACGCTTGAAATAGCTTACATTGGTGAAGGGTCACCAGCAGAGTCAGCCGGTATTCAGGTTGGCGATACGATACTGGCATTGAACGACGTCGATGTCGCCAGCTGGCAGTCGTTGGTGGATACGATAACGGATATGCCCGGAGAAACAGTAACGATAACTGTACTTCGGGATGGACAGGAGCAACGGATCAATGCCACCATTGCGCGTCGCGACACTCCGGAAGGCCAAAATGGCTATTTGGGTGTCAGTCCAAATTCTGAACCGTGGCCGGAAGGTTACGTGTTTACTCATCAGTATGGTCCAATCGACGCGATGGCCAACGCCATGGATAAAACCTGGCGACTGATGACGTTAAGCGTTGAAATGCTTGGCAAGCTGATTACCGGCGATGTTTCGGTGAAAAATCTCAGCGGCCCCATTTCAATTGCACAGGGAGCAGGGATCAGTGCCGGATACGGTCTGGCCTATTTCTTAAGCTTCCTTGCCTTAATTAGTGTGAATTTAGGCATTATAAATTTGATACCGTTGCCCATGCTTGATGGCGGCCACCTGATGTATTTCATCATTGAGTGGATAACCGGCAAGCCAGTGTCTGAAGCGACACAGGAATGGGGATTTAGGATCGGTGGCGCCTTGCTCTTTATGATCATGGGACTCGCTATCGTCAATGATATAGCCCGCATAGTATAAATACTCGGGTAAAAGAATAACGCTAACAGCAAACGCGGCCAGGAAAAGAAAAATAGATGAAGTTAAAACAGTTAGTAGCAGCCGGAATGATGTTATCCAGTGCTAGCTTTGCCAATGCTGCAGCATCAGACAGTGAATTCGTTGTCGATGATATCCGGGTAGAAGGTCTTCAGCGCGTCGCACTGGGTGCCGCACTGACCTACCTGCCAGTGCAGGTTGGGGACAAACTGAATACGTTCAGGGTAACGCAGCTTATTCGTTCTCTGTACTCATCCACTCACTTTGAAAATGTCGAAATTCTGCGTGACGGCGATACGCTGGTTGTACGCGTGTCTGAACGCCCTACCATCAGTAACATAATCTTTGATGGCAATGATGACATCAAAGATGAGCAGTTGCAGGAAAGTCTGGACGGCAATGGTATTCGTGTTGGCGAGCCTTTGGATAAAACCGTGCTGGCCTCTATCGAGAATGGTCTGAAAGATTTCTTCTATTCCATCGGTAAATACAATGCCGACGTCACGGCAATTGTGACGCCATTGCCACGCAACCGGGTTGACTTAAAGCTGTTGTTTGAAGAAGGCGATGCGGCTGAAATTCAGCAAATCAATATCGTCGGCAATGAGCTGTTTTCTGATACTGAACTCATGGAAGACATGGAGCTTCAGTATGATACGCCATGGTGGGATTTCTTATCAGAAACCCGCTATCAGCAACAAACGTTGCAAGGCGATATGGAGACCCTGCGCAATTATTATCTTGACCGCGGCTACCTGCGTTTCAATATTGACTCAACCCAGGTATCGATGACACCAGAAAAATCAGGCATTTACATTGCACTGAATGTCACCGAAGGCGAACAATACACCATTTCTGAAGTAGAGCTGGTGGGCGATCTGCTTGGCCACGAAGAGTACATTGAACGTGTGCTGCCGTTGACGCCGGGCGAGCTTTATAATCAGGCCGAAGTCACTTATACCGAGGAATTTATCAGTAAATACCTGGGTCGCTTCGGCTATGCCTATCCGACCGTGACCACCGTTCCGGATATTAACGACGAAGACAAAACGGTTAAGCTGACACTCTCAGTCGATCCCGGTAAGCGTATTTACGTTCGCCGCATCAACTTCAACGGTAACGTGATCACAGCCGATAATGTGCTGCGTCAGAACGTGTCACAAATGGAAGGGGCATGGCTATCCAATGGCATGCTTGAGTCATCCAAAAACAGCCTGTCACGCCTGACGTATATGGAAGAGGTGGAGTTTGAAACCATCCGTATTCCTGGCCAGGACGACAAGGTTGATATTGACTTTAACGTCAAAGAGCAGCCCTCAGGTTCCTTTAATGCCGGTATCGGTTACGGTGACCGTACCAAACTGAGTCTGCAGGCGGGGATCCAGCAGGACAACTTCCTGGGAACAGGTAAGCGCATTGGGTTTAATGTCAGTACTGTTGCCTATCAGAAGTCGGCACAGATTACTTATAACGACCCTTTCTTTACTATCGACGGAATCAGTCTGGGTGGAACTATTGGTTATTCCGAGTTTGACGGTTCTGACTTTAACGTTATTCAGTACAACTCGAAACAGTGGTCTGTCGGGGCGAATATCGGTTATCCGATAAATGAATTTAACCGAATTAACTTCGGTCTTACGTACTCGAATGTGGAGTTGTATAACCGCGGGTATTACGAGCAAACGGAACAGTTTTATAATCAGTTCCTTGATAATGACGATCCCGATGCGGCAATTAATTACCACAGCTACCTGGCGAGCGTGAGCTGGAGTCGAAGCACGCTTAACCGCGGACTTTTCCCAACCGCAGGTTCAACGCAGCGTGCGTCATTCAGTATTACCACGCCTAACTCTGACGTAAACTATTTCAAAACCATCTTTGACGGCAAGTGGTACTTCCCGCTATCGCGTAATCAACGCTGGTCTTTCCTGGCAAGATTACGTCTTGGTTACGGTAACGGTTATGGCGATATCAACGGCAATGAACAAATCCTGCCGTTTACGGAAAACTTTACTGCCGGTGGTAGTGATACGCTGCGCGGTTTTGAAAATAACACGGTAGGCCCTCGCGGTATCGAACGGCTTTCCGGAGGCACCATCACAGGACCGGACGGTGTGCAGTATCCTGCAGATCCTTCCCGCGACCTGCTGCGAATTTCGCGCCGGAGCCTGGGCGGGAATGCAATGGCACTGGGTGGTGTAGAGTTAATCGTTCCTACGCCATTCGTGGAAGAGGACATGGATAATTCAGTACGAACCAGCCTGTTCCTTGATGTGGGTAACGTCTGGGATACAGAGTTTGACTACAACAGATATGAAGATCTCAGACCCTATAGCTCTCGGGACATTCTGTTGGACTATTCAGATTGGACACAGTATCGTAGTTCCGCTGGTATTTCTGTACAATGGATATCACCAATGGGTCCGATGGTTTTCAGTTTCTCGAGGGCAATTCAGGAACGTGAAGGCGATGACGCAAAATTCTTCACGTTTAATATCGGACAGACATTCTAATTATCCCGGTAACTTACCGGTAACAATAAGACGCATATAAAAAAGGAGTTCCTTTTGAAACAGTTTGCAAAACATATCGTTGCGACCGCGATGTTAGGTAGTGCGCTAGTAAGTACTTCGGTTATGGCCGAGCAAAAAATCGGCGTAGTAGATGTACAGGGTGTGTTTCAGGCAATGCCGCAGGCGGCTGAGATTCAAAACAGCATCCAGATGGAATTTAAAGACCAGATTGAAGAAGTTAATCAACTTCAGCGCGATGGTCAGTTTTTCGCTGAGCGCCTTCAGCGTGATGCGGCAACGATGAGCGAGCAGGAAAAGAAAGAACTGCAGCAAAAAATTCTTGATGTACGCGACCAGTTAGCAGAAAAGGGTCAGCCGTTACAGCAAAATATTCAGCGCCGTAGCAACGAAGAGCGAAACAAGCTGCTGGGCCTGATTAAGCAAGCCATCGATGCAGTGGCCGCTAAAGAAGGTTATGACTTGGTACTAAACGCTGGCGCAGTGTCTTTCGCGAAAGAAGAGCACGACCTGTCAGAAAAAGTATTGCAGCAGGTAGATAAAACCAATTAATTCTGACTGAACGATATTTTTCGTTTCAGTGTAGAATAAACAAACAGACTAACGCTGCAAGGCGTTGGTCTGATTTGTTTTTAACACGGAAAAGCGTATGGTTGCCGCCGTTAAGATAGTTTGGCAACTGAGGCTCAGAGGAAGGCTTTGCGCTTACGTTGTGGCATTAGGAGAAACTTTTGGCCAATTCACTCAACACCATTGATATCCAGGAAATCCTCGATCTTCTTCCCCACCGTTACCCTTTTCTTATGATTGATCGGGTGACAGATTACGTTTTGGGTGAATCCATCCAGGCTTATAAAAACGTAACGGTTAACGAACCGTGCTTCACCGGACACTTTCCGGGCCGTCCTATATTTCCGGGCGTGATGATTTTAGAAGCCATGGCGCAAGCTGCTGGCGTTCTTGGTTTCAAGACCATGGGTAAAAACGATCAGCTATACTTGTACGCAGGCATCGACTGCGCGCGCTTTAAGCGCCCTGTCGTTCCGGGAGACAAACTGGAATTCGATATACAACTTTTGAAAGAACGCAGAGGGATCTGGAAGTTTAAAGGTGTGGCTACCGTTGATGGAAAGGAAGCGTGTAGCGCTGAATTTATGTGTGCAATCAGAGAGATAGTATAACGTGATCCATTCTACTGCCGTGATATCTGACAAGGCCACGTTGGGCAAAAATGTCACGGTTGGCCCTTTTTGTGTGGTCGATGACGATGTGGTCATCGGCGACAACTGCGTGCTTAAGTCTCACGTGGTGGTTCGTGGGCCGACGACAATTGGAAAGAACAATGTTTTTTATCAGTTTTCTTCTATCGGAGAAGACTGCCAGGATAAAAAATATGCCGGTGAACGAACCGAGCTGAGCATTGGTGATGATAACGTGTTTCGCGAAGGCGTAACGGTGCATCGCGGTACTATTCAGGATGAGAGTATAACCATTATTGGTTCTCGCAACCTGTTGATGGTGAACGCCCATGTCGCACACGATTGCGTGCTGGGTGATGACATTATCCTTGCGAATAACACCGCCGTTGCCGGCCACGTTCATATCGATAATTTTGCGATTGTCGGTGGTGCGGTAGGTATACATCAGTTTTGCAAAGTCGGCGCACATGCCTTTTTGGGCGCAGGTGGGATCATCCTTCGTGATGTGCCGCCGTTTGTAATGGTCAGTGGCCATAAACACATCCCACAGGGGATCAATTCGGAAGGGTTGCGCCGTCGTGGTTTTGACAAAGACACGATCATGGCGATAAAGCGCGCTTACCGCGTTATTTACCGTGAAGGGAACACCATTGATGAAGCTGTTGAAAAGCTCAACTCAGCAGCGTCAGAACATCATGATGTTGCCACATTGGTGGAGTTTCTGAAGCACGCCGAGCGCGGTATTATCCGCTAACATGCCAGACAAACCCTTACGCATTGGAGTGGTGGCGGGCGAACCCTCAGGGGACGTGCTCGCCGCTGGTATGATTGCCGAAATAAAGCGCCTGCACCCTGATGCGATCATCGAAGGCATCGGGGGAACCAATATGCAGGCTGCAGGCTGCCGTTCGCTGTTCGACATGGAAACCCTGTCAGTTATGGGACTTGTCGAAGTCCTTTCTCATTTGCCTGCCATTCTTAAGGTGAAAAAAGCCTTACTTGCGCATTTTGAACAATATCCACCGGATGTATTTGTCGGTGTCGATGCACCTGACTTTAACCTGCGAGTGGAAAAAGCATTAAAGGCTCGTGGCATTCCGACCGTGCATTATGTCAGCCCGACAGTCTGGGCCTGGCGCGAAAAGCGTATTCACAAGATTAAGGCCGCCGTTAATCGTGTACTGGGATTATTTCCTTTCGAACAAACGGTATATGACAAGTATGACTTGCCCTATACCTTTGTTGGACATACCATGGCGGATGCGGTCGCGCTGGCCCCTGACCAGGCCGATGCCAGAGCCACACTGGCGCTGGCTGACGATAAGCCGGTGCTGGCTGTCCTGCCGGGGTCCCGTCGTGGCGAAGTTGCCACGCTGTTGCCGGTTTTCGTCGACACCATGAAACTGATACGTAAACGGTTGCCAGATTGTCAGTTCGTCATTCCTGCCGTTAATGATTACAGGATGGCAGAGATAGACAGTTACCTTAGCGAGCATTGTGATGCTGCGCTGCCCCGTAATGCTATCAAGCTGCTGCAGGGGCAAAGCCGTGAAGCCATGATCGCCAGCGATACGATTTTACTGGCTTCGGGTACTGCCACCTTAGAAGCCATGCTGTGTAAGCGCCCGATGGTGGCCGCTTATAAGCTGGCACCGATGACATACAGAATGATGCAGTGGCTGTATAAAGCGCCGTACTTCGCTTTGCCAAACCTGTTGGCGAATAAACGGCTTATTCCTGAGTTACTGCAGGAAGAGGTGAATCCTGAAAATCTTTGCGAGCATGTCATGCACTACTTTCAGTCGGATAATACAGATCTTATCCGCGAGTTTACTGCCATCCACAGCACGTTAAAGTGCGATGCTGATAAGACGTCGGCAAAAGCCGTACTGGGGGAAATTCGTGGATAAGCATATTGCCGGTGTCGATGAAGTCGGCCGGGGCCCGCTGGTAGGGGATGTTGTTACCGCTGCCGTGATCCTGGATCCGATGCGCCCCATCGAAGGGCTAACCGATTCCAAAAAGCTCTCGGAAAAAAAGCGTAATACCTTTGCTGAAATCATTAAACGTGATGCGTTGTGCTGGGCAATTGGCCGGGCAACGCCGCAGGAAATCGACCAGCTGAATATTCTGCACGCCACCATGCTGGCAATGACCCGCGCAGTGCAGGGGTTATCCATCAAGCCAGACTTTGTCAGAGTCGATGGCAACCGTGTTCCGGACTGGTCCTATCGAGCAGAAGCCGTGGTGAAAGGCGATAGTTTGCATGCAGAGATTTCAGCCGCGTCAATTCTGGCCAAAGTTGAACGCGATGCGGATATGTTTGAGCTTGATAAAACGTATCCTCAGTATGGTTTTGCGGCGCACAAGGGCTACCCAACCAAAGCACATTTCGCTGCGCTTGCTGAGCATGGTGTGTTACCGTGTTACCGTCAGAGTTTTAAACCCGTTCAGGCCGTCCTCACGGCAAAATAGCGGATAACAACGAACAATAAGAGTGCTGCAAGAAATGTCGTCGCCGTTTATCCATTTACGCGTCCACAGTGACTATTCCATGATGGACGGGCTTAACAAAACCAAGCCTATCCTTGCCAAAGTGGAAGAACTACAAATGCCCGCTGTGGCGATAACAGACCAGATGAATATGTGTGGTCTGGTGAAGTTTTATTCTGATGCCCACAGCCGTGGCATCAAGCCGATCATTGGTACCGATTTCTGGGTAATTAACGACACCTTCGCTGAAGAGCCTTTCCGTCTGACTCTGCTGGCAATGAATAACGAAGGCTATAAAAATATTACCCTGCTGATTTCAAAAGCGTATTTGCGGGGCTACGTGTGTCATCGCCCGGCCATTGATCAGGCCTGGCTGGCTGAGCATGCCGAGGGCGTCATTGTGCTTTCCGGCGGCCTGCAGGGGGATGTGGGCGTAGGTTTAATGAAGAACAACGCCAAAATACTCGAAGAGGCGGTAGGCTTTTATCAACAGCACTTCCCGGATCGCTTTTATGTAGAACTTATTCGTACAGGTCGCCCCGGAGAAGAAGATTATCTGCATCACGCAGTGGAGTTGGCAGAGCAGCGCGGTTTGCCTGTGGTGGCAACCAATGAAGTCTGCTTTTTGGAGCGTGAAGGTTTTGATGCGCACGAAATTCGGGTGGCTATCCATGATGGTTTCACCCTGGATGATACCCGTAGACCGAAACGTTACAGCGATCAGCAATACCTGCGTACTGCAGAGGAAATGGTCGAGCTTTTCAGCGATATCCCTGAGGCGATTGAGAACACAGTAGAAATTGCTAAGCGCTGTAACGTGACTGTGCGGTTAGGCGAGTACTTCCTGCCGCAGTTTCCTACCGGCGGCATGACGACAGAAGACTTTTTGGTAAAAGTGTCAGAGGAAGGTCTTGAAGAGCGACTCGAGTTTTTATTCCCGGATGAAAGTAAACGCCAGGAAATGCGTCCGGGCTACGACGAGCGCCTGAAAATCGAACTGGAAGTGATTAACCAGATGGGATTTCCGGGTTACTTCCTGATCGTGATGGAGTTTATCCAGTGGAGTAAAGATAACGGCGTACCCGTTGGTCCGGGACGGGGTTCCGGTGCGGGCTCACTGGTCGCTTATGCACTTAAGATCACCGATTTGGATCCGCTGGAATTCGATTTGCTTTTCGAACGGTTCCTTAACCCTGAACGGGTATCAATGCCCGACTTTGACGTCGACTTCTGTATGGACCGTCGTGATGAGGTAATCGACCACGTTGCCGAACTATACGGCCGACAGGCGGTATCGCAGATCATCACCTTCGGTACCATGGCTGCAAAAGCCGTGGTGCGTGATGTGGGCAGGGTGCTGGGGCACCCTTATGGTTTTGTTGATCGCATCTCCAAGCTTATTCCGCCGGATCCCGGCATGACACTTGGCAAGGCGTTTGAAGCTGAACCGCGTTTGCCTGAGTTATATAATGACGATGAGGATGTCAAAGATCTCATCGACATGGCCCGCATTCTTGAAGGTGTAACGCGAAACGCCGGTAAGCACGCGGGGGGCGTGGTTATTGCTCCCACCACCATCACTGATTTTGCCCCGCTTTACTGTGATGACGAGGGAAATAACCCGGTTACGCAGTTTGATAAAAACGATGTGGAAACCGCCGGCCTGGTAAAGTTCGACTTCCTTGGTCTTCGTACTTTGACCATCATCCAGTGGGCACTGGATATGATCAAAGAGGGGCAGGGCAAAGATATCGATATCAGCGCGATACCGCTGGAAGATAAACGCAGCTTTCGCTCGTTGCAGGCTGCTGAAACTACCGCCGTATTCCAGTTGGAATCGCGCGGAATGAAAGAGCTGATCAAGCGCCTCAAACCTGACTGCTTCGAAGATATCATCGCACTGGTAGCGCTGTTCCGGCCGGGGCCGTTGCAATCGGGCATGGTTGATAACTTCATTGACCGTAAGCACGGCCGCGAGGCGATCTCTTACCCGGATGCAGAATACCAGCACGAGTGCTTGCAGGAAATTCTTGAACCTACCTACGGCATTATTCTGTATCAGGAACAAGTAATGCAGATTGCCCAGGAGATGGCGGGGTATTCACTCGGTGGCGCTGACTTGCTGCGCCGCGCCATGGGTAAGAAAAAGCCTGAAGAGATGGAAAAGCAGCGGGCGGTATTTGCTGAAGGTTCGAAAGAGAACAATATCGATCCTGATTTGGCGATGAAAATATTCGACCTGGTGGAAAAGTTCGCCGGTTATGGGTTTAACAAATCGCATTCTGCTGCCTATGCGTTGGTCTCTTACCAGACGCTGTGGCTGAAAGTTCACTATCCGGCCGAGTTTATGGCAGCGGTTATGTCGGCGGATATGGATAATACCGACAAAATTGTAACGCTGGTCGACGAGGTCGGTCGCATGGGGCTGGAAATCTTACCGCCCGATCTGAATGCAGGCCGTTATAAGTTCACAGTAGATGAAAGAGGCCGTATTGTTTACGGTATTGGCGCAATCAAAGGGGTGGGAGAAGGCCCGATTGAAGCCATTATCGAGGCGCGTGAAGCGCACGGCGCGTTTTCTGACTTGTTCGATTTCTGTGCTAAAGTGGATATAAAGCGGGTAAACAAGCGGGTACTGGAAAAGCTGGTACTGGCAGGGGCTATGGATAACCTTGGCCCGCACCGGGCCGCGCTGATGGCGTCGCTGCCGGAAGCGATAGCGGCAGCCGGTCAGCATGCTAAAGCCGAGTCGTTTGGACAGTCTGATATGTTTGGTCTGCTCACAACCGAGCCGGAAGAAGTGGAGCAGGCTTTTGCCGATGTGCCACAGTGGCCGGAGAAAGTCTGGCTTGAAGGGGAAAAGGATACGCTCGGGCTGTACCTGACCGGTCACCCTATTAATCAGTATGCTGATGAAATTCGTCATTACTCAGATGGCCGGTTAGTGGATTTAAAACCGACCGGTAAAGATCAGATGGCAACGGCGGTGGGGCTGGTGCTTGGCGTGCGGGTGATGACCAATAAACGTGGACGTCGCTGGGCTATCGTGACATTAGATGATAAAAGCGCCAGAATGGACGTACGCTTTTTCCCGGATATGTATGAGCAGTTTGAAAGTATCCTGGAATCAGACAGAATTTTGCTGATTAAAGGACAGGTCAGCTTTGATGATTTCTCGGGGGGCAATACAATCACCGCCCGGGATGCCATGGATATTATTCAGGCGCGAGAAAAAAATGCGAAAGCGCTGGCACTGCACATTGATACTAAGCAATGTGAGGAAAAAACCATGACATCGCTTCAGACGATACTGCAGTCATTCAATGGGGGAAGTTGCCCGGTGCAATTTGATATTGTACACCCCGACGCAGAGGTGACACTGGCATGTGGTGCACAATGGTATGTGACACCAGAGGATCAGCTGTTACATGATCTCAAGCAGTGTCTGGGTGACGATGCAGTCAGAATTCACTATCACTAGATTGCTGAAACGCAAACAAGGGTAGGCATAATAGGACAAAGAATGAGTATACAGTTTTTGGATTTTGAACAGCCAATTGCCGAACTAGAAGCAAAAATAGAAGAGTTGCGATTGGTTAACCAAGGCGGCGAGTTTGATGTAGGCATTGAGGAAGAAATCAATCGCCTGCGCGGCAAAAGCGCAGATTTAACGCGCAAAATTTTTGCCGATTTAGGGGCGTGGCAGGTTTCTCAGCTGGCGCGTCATCCCCTGCGTCCTTACACCAATGACTACATTGGCCGTATTTTTACTGAATTTGATGAGCTTGCCGGTGACCGAGCCTACGCAGATGATAAGGCTATCGTCGGCGGTCTGGCGATGCTGGACGACCAGCCTATTATGCTGATTGGTCACCAAAAAGGGCGTGACACTCATGAAAAAATCAAACGCAACTTTGGTATGCCAAAACCAGAAGGGTATCGCAAAGCGTTACGCCTGATGAAAATGGCTGAGCGATTTAATCTGCCCATCGTGACCCTTATCGATACTCCCGGAGCCTATCCCGGCGTGGGGGCGGAGGAGCGCGGCCAGAGCGAGGCGATTGCCCGCAACCTGTTCGAAATGGCTGAAATTCGCGTGCCTATCGTGTGTACGGTTATTGGCGAAGGTGGGTCTGGTGGCGCACTGGCGATCGGTGTTGGCGATCGCGTGAACATGCTGCAATATTCTACCTATTCGGTGATTTCACCAGAAGGCTGTGCATCCATCTTATGGAAAAGTGCTGAAAAAGCGCCCCTTGCCGCCGAAGCGATGGGCGTCAGTGCACCTCAGATCAAAGAGCTGGGCTTGATCAACGCCATCGTGGAAGAGCCGCTTGGCGGCGCGCATCGAGATCACGACGGTATGGCAGCAAACCTGAAAGCGACTATCAAACAACAACTAAGTCAGTTAAAAGCACTGGACACTGAGACACTCATGGCTGAGCGTTATGATCGCCTGATGTCCTTTGGTTACTGCTAATCCACATAAAGGAACGTGCCAGCGGTGATGACTGAAACTGTCATTGACACTATCAGTGCCTCGCTGGCGCGGCTTACTCCTCCCTCCTGCGGTTCTCTGACCGTTGCGTACAGTGGGGGAGTAGATTCTACCGTATTACTGTATGCCGCAAAGGCATTTGCCAGTGCGCATCAAATCGCCCTCTCTGCGTGCTATATCCATCATGGCCTGAGTACCAATGCCACAGCGTGGCAACAGCATTGTGCTGATGTGTGCCAGCAGCTTGACGTTGTATTTGAGGCAAAGTCTGTCTCAGTCACCCCGACATCCAGAAAAAGTACTGAGGCGCTTGCCAGAGACGCAAGATACGCTGCGCTGTTTGCGCACTGCAAACAAAGACACGCTGCACTGCTTTTAGGGCAGCATCAGGATGATCAGTTAGAGACGATATTGCTACAGCTAAAACGCGGTGCCGGGCCAAAGGGACTCGCCGCAATGCCAGAGTATCAGGTAAGACAAGACGTCGCGATAATCCGTCCGATGCTCTCACTCAGCCGAAAGGAGATAGAAGCCGCTGCAACGCACCTGGCGCTGCCATGGATTGAGGATGAATCAAATGCGGATACCGCATACGACCGCAACTTTCTCCGGCAGGATATCATTCCTCTTTTACAGTCTCGCTGGCCTTTGATAAGTGAAACCGCTGCCAGAAGTGCTGCTTTATGTGCAGAACAGCAGGAGCTCGTGGAGAATGCTGCAACGGAAAAGCTTGCGGCAATGAGCAAAGGTGCGGACAGGCTCGACGGCGCGAAGCTAGCTGCACTTCCCCTGAGGTGGCAACGGGCAGTGTTGCGACAATGGTTTGCTGGCCACGGTATGGCTGCGCCATCACAGGCTCAGCTGGAGCAGGTAACACTGCAGTTAACCGCAAAAGCTGATGCGCAGCCACAGGTGACGGTGAATGACGTCGTGATCCGACGGTTTCAGGACGATCTTTTCTGGACCCGTAACACCCGCTCAGCAGAAGCGATTTCAAAGCAGATTATTTATGCAGGAACGGTAACCATTGTTGAAGAGACAGGGGTGCGCCTGTTGATATCTGATTCAGAGGAGCACGGCACCTACCAGTTAGAACCTGTGAGCCTTAATGAGAAAGTAAAGCTTCAGGGGCGAGGGAGTTCAAAACCGATTAAGCAGTGGATGAAAGCGCTTGGTATACCACCGTGGCAACGCCAACCGGCCGCGCTACTGTTACTGGAGCAGACTCCGGTTGCCTGTGTGTATCCCGCAGGGGTCCTGAGGCTTCATGCGCTGCCGCCTTCCGTTCAGGTACATGCCAGCTAACGGGCAAGTTGTTGCCGCCTGACAGCTCCATGTTTGTGTTCAACCGGACTGTGTCATAACCCAAAAGAGGATAGTAGAATCAGGCTGCCTGATAGGTGTTCTTCCCGCTCTCTTTGGCTTTATAAAGTGCACTGTCAGCACGGTCAAAAAGGGCATTAACGTCATCGTCCTCACGAAAAATAGCGCCGCCTAGACTCACTGTGACCTCATAGCGGCGCAGGAAGGCCGATGAGCGGATCTGGCGTTGTAGGCGGCATGCAGCGGCTTCAAGCTGAGCCGTGGTCTGACAGTCGAGCAAACAGCAAAATTCATCGCCACCGAATCGAAACGCCTCGTCTTCGCCGCGCAGCGATTGTGCTATCTGGCTCGCAACGTTAACCAGAACGCTATCGCCTTCGCGGTGGCCGCGGGTATCGTTAATCTTTTTAAAATTATCCAAATCGATCACCAGCAACCCGAAATTTTGTTCATGTCGGTGTGCGCGACAGATAAGGCGACTGAATGAGTCATTGAAGCCATTACGATTGCCGAGCCCGGTAAGTGTGTCTTTTGTTGCGATTTGTTTTAACCGACGAAATTCCAGCGCATGAACTAACTGCTGGCTGAAAAGCTGGTGAAATTGCGCAAGTCTGGCTCTTACCTGAGGGCCTGGCTCTTTATCAAAGGCGTAGTAGACATATTTAGTGAGGCCATCCGCCTCGCGCTGACACATGGGCAGCGCCAGCTCTACCTGCACTCCCTGCGAGCCGGTCAGTTTGCCATAGACCAGGCGGCTGTCGTAATCTGACAGGCTGACGTTTGCGATATTCAGGTGCTGGTTCAGTTGGTGAAAGTACACAGAGCCCAGCGTGGCCAGATCTACAGTCGAAAGTAATTGATGCATAAATGCATTCAACTGCGTCGCGCTGATCAATGAGCCCGAGTCAGTAATTGCATAATAATTGTCATGGACTGTGCTATCGTAGATAGTAGTAGAGAAATCCATGTTCTGGCCCCTTAAAAAGTCAAATGGGAGTGCGACATTCAGACTGACGGAAATCCGGCATGTTCTGATGTTTTCGCCTTACTCAATTGTTTTCAGCAAAAACTGTGCCTGAAATAAAAAGGAGACGATGTGATCGGTAGTGGTTTTGTACATGTGGTGATACTGATGTTTCTCGCTGTCGTCAGCGTGGCATTGTTTAAACGATTCCATTTGCCACCCATACTGGCGTACCTGTTTGCCGGGATCCTCGCCGGACCTCAGCTTCTCGCACTTTTCGCCCATCCAGAGCAAATGCACCTTCTGGCCGAAGTCGGCATCGTTTTTCTGCTGTTTTCTCTGGGGCTGGAGTTCTCGCTACCTAAACTCATGGCGATGCGCAGTCTGGTCTTCGGGGTCGGTCTTGGACAAATGTGCATTACCACGCTGGTCTTCACGCTGATCCCGTTTTATTTTTTCGACTTGCCACTCGCAGCCTCCATTATCATCGGCGGCATGGTCGCGCTTAGCTCCACTGCGATAGTCATTAAGCAGGTCACTGAGTCGGGGATCCTCAACAACCGTCGCACACAACTGGCAATCAGTATTTTGCTGTTCCAGGATCTTGCTGTTGTCCCGTTTCTCATAGCCATCCCGCTGCTATCGGGCGAGCAGGACGTTAATGTTGTCAGTGTACTGGCAGGGGCACTACTTAAAGGAACATTGGTAGTGACCTTTTTGCTTTCGGTAGGGAAGTGGTTTTTGCCATGGGTGTTTCGGGAAGTGGCTCGCACGCGCACCGATGAACTGTTTGTCTTAACAACGATTCTGGTGTCGTTACTTGCTGCTGGCCTGACTTACGTTTCCGGTCTGTCGATGGCGTTAGGCGCGTTTCTGGCCGGTATGATGCTGGGGGAGAGCCAGTACAAGTATCAGTTAGAAGCGGATATCCGACCTTTCAGAGATATTCTGATGGGCCTCTTTTTCGTGACCGTCGGGATGCAGCTGGATCTCACCGTCCTGATGGAAAGTGGTCATTGGATCATTGCTGGTGTGGTGTCGCTGATGGCCGTGAAAGTGGTGCTGGTCAGGTTGGCAGCGAGATTGTTCAAGTGCGACCCGGTTGATGCCTGGTCTGCCGGTTTTAAACTCTGTCAGATTGGCGAATTCAGTTTTGTTATAGCGGCTCTGGCTACCACGCACGGCGTTATTACTCAGCAGCAATCCTCGATCATTGTGAGTATGGGGGTAATCAGTATGGCGCTCACCCCATGGTTAATCGATAAAAGTCTGGCTTTTGCCCAGACATTGGTAAAGCAACCGAATATTGACGCCGATCAGCCGGTTCTTTTTTCACAGAGTCCACTTTCTGATCATGTTGTCATTGCCGGTTTTGGGCGGGTTGGTCAGTCAGTGGCGAGAATGCTGAAAATGGAAGGGATCCCGTTTATCGCGATAGACGGCGATCCGGTAAGGGTGCATGAAAGTCGTAACGCCGGAGAGCCCATTTTGTTTGGCGACTCCAGCCAGAAAGGCATTTTGATTAATGCGGGTGTGGAACGAGCGAAACTGGTGCTGGTCACCTTCGACCAGCCAGACAAAGCGGCTCAGGTCATAAGTTCTACCCGCCAGATACGGGAAAACATAGAGGTAATGGTGCGTACTAAGCGCGATTATCAGTTAGAGGCATTATATGGTGCCGGAGCGTCGCAGGTCGTTCCGGAGTTGCAGGAGGGGAGTCTGATGCTGATTTCCCAGGTGCTTCACTACGCCGGCGTACCCATGTCCCGTATTCTAAAACGCGTCAGAGCTGAGCGAAAAGGGCGTTATGACCACCTGCATGGCTTTTACCCTGGAGAAACGACCGAAATCACTTACGGTACCGAAGATAAACTGGAGTTCATTCACGCGGTCGTGCTCAATTCGCATGCGTATTGCCTGGGGAAAACCCTCGAAGCGCTGGATTTAACCCGGATGCGGGTGAAAGTGAAGGGGCTTCGCCGGGATGGCACAGAAGTGGCGGAGCCAGATGGCAGCGCTATTCTTCAGCAAGGCGATGTGCTGGTTATTGCCGGGAAACCACGTCGGGTGGAACGGGCTGAAAGATTTCTACTGGAAGGCGGCTAATGCTAATCCGTCGAATCTGGCACCTGTGATATGGCACTACAGGTAGAGAGCGAGCGGCGTCAGTTTGATCTCGCTGTGTGTGAAGGTTAAGTCTTTACCGGGCCGACAACGCGATATTCGCGTTGTCCCAGTGACGCATTCTGCGTTGACGACCTGTATCAGGCGACTTTGTCTTTTTCCAAGTCTTTAAACTGTTTTTTCAGATCGTATTTTTCGTCTGTCACAATCTGCTCCAGCACCTCAATGCGCGACTTAAGGTTCACAATTTCCTTCTGCATTTCTGCCTTTTCTTTGTCGCTCATATCAGCGCGTTTTTTTCTTCCAGACGTGGTAATTTCCACAAGAACCCATCCGATAATAGCCACAATAGCAATAGCAGTTACGTATCCAGACATCATAATGATTTCCCTCTTTTCAATACCTTAATTAATCAGTGTAATTCCAAAACGATGGTTTAGCCCGAAATTCTTTACCCCATCTCAGCAGTCGCTGAGGTATAATTTCATTTGTTGTTGGAATAACACACTAGCGAGTAATTGTAAGCAAGTCACTGACCAAAATATAAAATCAATTATTTTCAAAGAGTTAGTTTTTTTGATAACAAGAAGAGTAGTTCAGGTTAGTGAAATACACCAAATAAGTAGCAGAATTCACCACATGCCAGACGCATCAGAGCAAGCAGACCACCATTGGATGCAACAAGCATTGTTGTTATCAGAAAACGCAGAAGTCCTGGGCGAAGTACCGGTTGGTGCGTTGGTAGTTTCTGATGGCGAAGTAATAGGCAAAGGATGGAATACGCCTATTTCCGGGCATGATCCTTCAGCGCATGCAGAAATGAACGCGTTGCGTCAGGCTGCGCTTCATCGACAGAACTATCGGGTGATAGATGCTACCTTATATGTCACCCTTGAGCCATGTCCAATGTGCGCTGGCCTGTTAGTGCATGCGAGAATAAGTCGGGTCGTGTTTGGGGCTTATGATGAGAAAACCGGAGCGGCCGGTTCGGTGATGAATCTGCTTCAGCACGAATCGCTGAATCATAAAGTGGATATTACCGGTGGTGTTTTAGCTGATGTATGTGGTCAGCGTTTATCTGCGTTTTTCAAGCGTCGCAGGGCAGAAATTAAGGCGGCTAAACTGGCCCGGCGAGCTCAGGCTACGAAGCCTGCGCCAGATCAGTAAACATATCGAAAGAATGGTACATTTTGCGGCGCTTCAGTACCTTCTGATGCGACCGCTTTAGCATCAGTCTGCGTCGGTTGTTATTTTTCAACGTTCTTCCTTTTCTCATCATTTTGTTCTTTTTCATATTTTGTCCTCCTGAATTATCAGAAAGGCAGACGTGTCAGGGACGTTGACTGTCATTGGGTTCTGGCAGTTTCCCGCACACTCCGTCGACATGAATTGAGGTGGGTTACCAGACAGTCACGTTTACACGAATACCTTTCTCTTACCTCTGGCTGTAGGGCACCAGGTAAAATCAATAAAGGCGGTAGTTTAGTTATAGGTAGTAAAAACGGGCTACCAGAAACCAGTTGTATCCTAGCGTCATAAAATGACGGCGTTATTACAGTTTTCAAGATAGTCGTTGCAAAAATCCGTGTGTAAAAAGGGGAGTTATGCGCCAACAATGGAACTGTGGAAAAGCCGGAACAAAATGGCCACGGTAAACAATCTTTCAGGCCTGATGCCTTTAACGCTTAAAGCGCGATTCGTCCGTCACGATTTTCATCCAACCATACCAGTGTATCGTAATAGCGGCGAATATTTTCTACGTACTGCAATGCTTCGTCACCTCTGGCGTAGCCATACTTTGTTGTACGATAATATTTTTTCTGACGCAGCAAAGGTAAACGCTGCTTCACATCAACCCAGAGGTCAGGGTTGCCCCCCTGGCGCTGGGTTAGCACTCGGGCGTCTTCCAGATGGCCGAGACCGATATTGTAAGCGGCCAGCGCCATCCAGGTTTTATCAGGCTCCTGGATCCTGGCGGGGATCCGGCTCAGCAGGCTGGCGAAGTACTGGGCTCCGCCCCGAATGCTTTGTTCTGCATCAATACGGGACACCACATCCATATCTTTCGCTGTATCCAGAGTCAGCATCATAAGGCCTCTCACACCCGTAGGAGAGGTGGCATCGGGTTGCCAGTGACTTTCCTGATAGCTCATTGCGGCAAGTAGCCGCCAGTCTATATCGCTGCCGTATTGACGAAACCAGGCTTCGTATTCAGGCAACACTTTTTGTGCTGCATCGATGAATGCGCTGGTATCCACATAATTAAACTGACGGACATGCCCAAAGTACTTCTCCTCCAGCACCTTGAACACGCCAGCCTGATGGATGCTACCAAAGTATTCAACCAGCGCCGCGCGCAGGGAGTCGTCCAATTGGGGATTAAGTGCCCAGGCGATGGGCTGCAGGGTTTCAAGAGTAAAGCCGACACTTAACTGAGGAAAACGCCTGCGCTGTAACGCCAGTCGGTTGGTATCTGCCAGTGTATAATCGAGCTCGCCCTCAGCGACCATCTGCAATAACTCTTCAGCGTCACGATCGGCAGTTTCCTGCCAGGACAGTGATGTCAGTTCAGACGTCGCGACATCTCTGAGGATCCTCGCGTGACTGCTGCCTTCGACAACCATCAGCGGTTTACTGAGATCTTCCAGGGCTCTGGGACGCTCATCCCCCTGCCTGAAAACCAGTTTTTGACTTACCTGCTGATAGGCCGGACCATAAACAAACCGGGATTTCATCGTCCCGGTGATCGCGTCGCCTGATGCCACCAGATCCAGCGTGCCATCACTTAGCTGCCCAAGCATGGCGTCGTACGAATAGAAGGGATAGATTTGTAACTCAACGCCCAGATAGTCGGCGAAGCCCTTGACCAGTTCGTACTCAAAGCCTTTCGGCCCGTCTGGCCCCAGATAGTACGTAGTACGGCCATACAGTGTACCTACCCGCAATACCTGCCGGTCAATTAACTGCGACAGCGAATTCGGTACCGAGGACTGTGTACAGCTCAGCATCAGCAGGCACAATAGCAATGTCAGACCGCGTCGAAAATCCACCTTAATCTACTCAATCCTGTTATTCAGTTAACGGCTGGGGTGCTGTTCAGACAGAAGGTAAAAAAAAACTGTCACATCACGGCCTTGCCGGTTATCAATTCAACGGATTTCCTCTATAATCCGCGCCGAAACACTCGTCAATCTCAGAAGCTACCAGTCTGCAACATTGCGTGGCTTCAAAACAACCAGGTAAAGCACTATGTTGGTCCTTCGAGGCGCTCCCGCACTGTCAGAGTTTAACCAAACTAAACTGATCACCAAGCTGGGTCAATCCGGCATCTCCATCAAAGGTATATATAGCGAATACGTTCATTTAGCCGAGACCCGCAAGGCGCTCTCTGACGACCACAAGGCTATCCTCGATAAACTACTCACCTACGGCCCGGCCAGACAAAGCCAGCAGCCGCAAGGAAAGCTGTTTTTCGTCACGCCTCGCCCCGGTACGATTTCGCCCTGGTCTTCAAAAGCCACGGATATCGCGCATAACTGCGCACTGGACGATATCGTTCGTATCGAACGGGGTTGCGCATACTATATCGATAGCGCAAAGCCTTTGACTGAAACCGAGAGCAGCACGGTAGCGGCGGCATTGCATGACCGTATGACGGAAGTGGTATTTCATTCTCTGGAAGAGGCTGATGTGCTGTTTGAACAGGCAGAGCCAAAATCTTTCAGTTCAGTCGATGTGCTAGGGAACGGCAAGCAGGCGCTCATTGATGCCAATATTGCCCTTGGCCTCGCGTTGGCTGACGATGAGATTGATTACCTGTTTGAAAGCTTTACTAAACTGGGTCGTAATCCTAACGATGTGGAACTGTATATGTTTGCTCAGGCAAACTCTGAGCATTGCCGCCACAAGATTTTCAACGCCAGCTGGACCATTGACGGCGTAGAACAGGATAAGTCCCTGTTCAAAATGATCAAAAACACGTTCGAGCGTTTCCCGGAACATGTTTATTCTGCTTACAAAGATAATGCCGCCGTGATGGAAGGCTGGGCTGCAGGGCGTTTCTTCCCGAATCCGCAAACCCACCAGTATGAATTCAATCACGAAGATATCGACATTCTGATGAAAGTCGAAACGCACAATCACCCGACGGCAATTTCTCCGTTCCCGGGGGCGGCGACAGGTTCTGGCGGTGAAATTCGCGATGAAGGAGCAACAGGCCGTGGCTCTAAACCTAAAGCGGGACTGGTGGGCTTCAGCGTTTCTAACCTCAATATACCAGGCGCTGAGCAACCCTGGGAAGCCGCTTACGGTAAACCTGAGCGCATTGTCAGTGCACTGGATATTATGATCGATGGCCCGCTGGGTGGCGCGGCATTTAATAACGAATTTGGCCGCCCGAATCTGTTGGGGTATTTCCGTACCTACGAACAGGAAGTGGCCAGTTTCAATGGCGTGGAAGTACGTGGTTACCATAAGCCGATTATGCTGGCTGGTGGTCTGGGCAATATCCGTCGTTCACATATTGAGAAAGGTGAAATCACGGTGGGTGCCAAGCTGATCGTACTGGGCGGCCCGGCGATGAATATCGGCCTGGGCGGTGGCGCGGCGTCGTCTATGGCGTCAGGCCAGTCTAATGAAGATCTGGACTTTGCCTCAGTACAACGCGATAACCCGGAAATGGAGCGTCGCTGTCAGGAAGTGATCGATGCCTGCTGGCAGTTAGGTGACAATAATCCCATTCAGTTTATTCATGATGTTGGTGCGGGAGGGTTGTCTAATGCGCTACCTGAACTGGTGAACGACGGTGAGCGCGGCGGGCGTTTTGAGCTTCGCAATGTGCTGTCTGACGAGCCGGGAATGACGCCACTTGAGCTGTGGTGTAACGAGTCGCAGGAACGTTATGTCATGTCCGTAGCGGAAAAAGACTTACCAGTATTCGAAGCCATATGTCATCGAGAGCGTGCGCCATTTGCCGTCGTTGGTGAAGCGACAGCTGAGCCACATCTGCTGCTTAACGATTCGCACTTCGATAATCAGCCTATTGATATGCCGCTGGATGTGTTGCTGGGCAAGCCGCCTAAAATGCATCGCGATGTCACCTCTGCACAATCAGCCTCCGTAGAATTAGACCGCGACGGAATGACAGTGGAAGACGCGGTCAAACGTATACTGGCGCTGCCAACTGTAGCGGAAAAGACGTTTCTTATCACCATCGGTGACCGGTCAGTCACTGGTCTTGTGAGCCGTGACCAGATGGTTGGACCCTGGCAGGTGCCGGTGGCAGATGTCGCGGTAACCGCCACAGCTTTCGATACCTACCATGGTGAAGCTATGGCGATGGGCGAGCGTACGCCAGTGGCATTATTGTCGCATGCTGCGTCAGCACGTCTGGCCGTAGGTGAATCGCTGACGAACATTGCTGCTGCGCCCATTGGCGATTTAAAGCGCATTAAACTCTCTGCAAACTGGATGGCTGCCGCTGGCCATCCGGGTGAAGATGCTGGTCTTTATGAGGCAGTTAAAGCCGTAGGTGAAGAGTTATGTCCTGCGCTTGGGCTGACGATCCCGGTAGGAAAAGACTCAATGTCTATGAAGACGGCATGGCAGGATGAATCAGGTGATAAATCGGTGACGTCACCGTTATCGCTGGTGATCTCTGCCTTTGGCGCGGTCACCGATATCCGTAAGACTGTGACGCCACAGTTACGCACTGATAAAGGGGACAGCCGCCTTATTCTGATTGACTTAGGCTGCGGAAAAAATCGCCTGGGCGGAAGCTGTCTGGCGCAGGTGTACGGCCAGCTGGGTACTCAACCTGCCGATGTCGATTCACCTGAGCTGTTGGCAAACTATTTTAACGCTGTGCAGAAGCTGGTTGCCCAAGGGCTGGTGCAGGCCTATCACGACCGCTCCGACGGCGGGCTGTTTACCACCGTGGCCGAGATGGCATTTGCCGGAAACACGGGGGTGTCCGTAGAACTGGACACGCTTGGCAGTGATGATCTGTCGGTGTTGTTCTCAGAAGAGCTGGGTGGCGTGATTCAGGTCAAAGCAACTGACGTAGAAGCTGTTAACGCGGTTCTTAAGGATTATGGCCTGTCTGCAATGTCACACGATATTGGCACGCTGAACGATTCGGATACGGTTGTGTTTACCCGTAATGGCAACCCAGTGGTTAGCGATAGCCGGGTTAGTCTGCGCATGCAATGGGCTGCGACAACTTATGAGATGCAACGTCTTCGTGATAATCCTGCCTGTGCAGATGAAGAGCATGAAGCGAAAAAAGATGCCGCTAACCCGGGCTTACATGCCGCACTGACTTATGACGTGAACGAGGATGTGGCAGCCCCGTTTATTGCCAAAGGCACTAAGCCTTCGGTGGCGATACTACGCGAGCAGGGCGTAAATTCACATCTGGAAATGGCGGCGGCGTTTACCCGAGCAGGCTTCAATGCGATTGATGTGCATATGAGTGATGTGCTGCAGGGACGTGTTGACCTGGCGCAGTTCCAGGGGCTGGCTGCCTGCGGTGGCTTCTCTTATGGTGACGTGCTGGGCGCAGGTGAAGGCTGGGCGAAATCTATCTTGTTTAATGCTCGGGCTCGTGATGCATTTGAAGCCTTCTTTACTCGCCAGGACACGTTTAGTCTCGGCGTATGTAATGGCTGCCAGATGTTATCTAACCTGAAGTCCCTTATCCCTGGCACCGAGCACTGGCCACACTTTGTGACCAACCAGTCAGCACGATTCGAAGCGCGTGTGGCCATGGTTGAGGTACAATCTTCCAACTCGGTATTACTGCAGGGTATGGAAGGGTCACGTATGCCTATCGCCGTATCGCACGGAGAGGGCCAAGCTGAGTTTAAAACCCAAAGCGCCATTGCAGCGGTGAATGAACAGCAGCAGGTTGCTTTGCGGTATATCGACAACTACGGCAAGGTCACTAACCAGTATCCGGCGAACCCAAATGGGTCACCGGAAGGGATCACCGGACTGACGTCTGCGGACGGACGCTGTACGATTATGATGCCGCACCCTGAGCGTGTATTCCGAACAGTAGCGAACTCATGGCGACCAGATGACTGGCAGGAAGACGGTGCCTGGATGCGTATGTTCAGAAATGCCAGAGTTTTTGTAGGATAAATTGAACTTCTTACTGATGACAGGGTCGAAAAAACCAACAGATGCCTTGTCATCAGTTTATCGCTGAACTAAAGTAGGTGATTGCATGGAATGCGCTTGAGATACAAGGACTTGTGTTTGTTGGGTGAAATTATCTTTGCATTGCGCAAGGTAATATAACAATAAGAGACGAATATGAATCGTTCATCAAAAGGGTTTGGGTTAACCGGGGTGGCTATCGCCGTACTGCTAATGATCGTTACTGCAGTTTTTAGTTCCTCTGCGCGTTCAGCAGAAATAACCTCTACACCAACCAGTTTGACGTCGATTAACTAATCTGCGCTGATATACCGCCAGCTATCTACCTTGTCAGCTTATGGCAGGATTTGTTGCGTTCTGAATAAACCACAAATAGCGCAGCTTAGCGTTATTTTCAGTTTTTCCATTGTCTTAAATAGTGGCTCAACGGCCAACCCATCCCGGGTTGCGACTCTGCGTTTTCCTGTTTACGCGACTTTTCATAAAATCGTTCAGCGATTAGGGCAGCTTTTTTACGAAAGCCGTTGCCTCAGAGGTTGATTATAATTTTTCGAACTGGTCACGCAGCTATTATATCGAGGCTTTACCCTCTGCGGTTTTTTTCACGATTAATGAGTTTCTGTTCCGGATGCTTCTTGAGAAGGGCATAGGTGGCACCCAAGCCACCGTGAGCAGGCTGTGCGGAGTGAAACGCAATCACCTCTTCAAGCTCTGATAGCCAGTGGTTAACGTAACTTTTCTTCAATGCCGGGAAAGGCTGACTCTGCTCACCGCGACCATGCTGAATAAGCACTGCGCGGCACCCTTTTTCATGACAGCGGCCAAGGCTCTCATAAAGGTGTTGGCTGGCTTCTTTAAGTGTTAATCCCTTTAGTGAAATGCGTTGTTCAATGTCATATTTGCCCAGGCGCAAATTTTTAAATACGCCGTCCTGGATCCCTGCCTGCTGGAAGCTGAGAAAGTCATCAGGTTTCACAGGCGTTACATTCTCCAGTGTCAGTGGATTAAAGGTACTTTTCTGAGTCGCAAGATGAAGTTTTGCACGCTTTTGCTTATCCGCGATCCGTGCTTTGGGGTCATGCAGGTTGATGGTGTCATTTTTCGCGAGTGGTTTAACATCACCCATCTCTTCCATAAAAGACTGAAGATCATCTGCTTGGTTTGATGTAGACATACAATACCTCTGACATGCTATAGGCGAATTGTGTGAAAGCAGGGAAACAAAGTCAACGCTGTGTTGTGTTATCAGGTACGTAGTGAAACCGGATTTGTTCAGTTCAGAGAAGGCGGGGGGAATTTAGAAATCCAATTGGTTCCGTGTTACGTTGAATGTGTACGTACAAAAAAAGAGAAAAAACATGAAGCCGATTCAATATCTTATTAGCTTGCTGTTGCTATGTGTCTCATTTCAGACGACAGCGCAGTCTGATACAGCGACACAGGACGATGTCTGGACTGTTGGAACAAAAGTGGCACCGCCGTTTGTGATTAAGAATGAGCGGGGTGAGTTTGAAGGGATCAGTATCGATCTGTGGAAGCGGATTGCCGAAAAAGAAGGTATTGAGTACCAGTTCAAAGAAGCGTCGTTAGCAGGCTTACTTGAGGGACTGAATAACGGGCAGTTGAATGCCTCCGTCGCCGCACTAACAGTGAATGCGCAACGTGAAAAAGAAATCGACTTCACTCACCCCTACTATACAACCGGACTCGCCATCGCTGTGCCGCTGGAAGAGGATCGACTTATGGCAGCAATATCCGGTTTCTTCTCCTGGGAGTTTTTTGCCGCATTGTCAGGACTGTGCTTACTATTACTTGGGGTAGGCGCTCTGCTTTGGTTGTTCGAACGAAAGAAAAACGCTGAGATGTTCGGGGGCTCGACTTCACAGGGGCTTGGAGCAAGTTTCTGGTGGGCCGCTGTGACGATGACAACGGTTGGCTATGGCGATAAGGCACCCACTACGCTCGGTGGACGGATAATCGGATTTGTCTGGATGTTCGCGGCAATTATCATTATCAGTAGCTTTACGGCTGCTATTGCTACCAGCCTTACGGTCAGCCAGCTAAGCTCATCTGTTGAGGGGGTTAACGACCTTCCGGATGTGCGGGTCGGGACGCTGGAAAATTCAGCCAGTGCTCTGTTCCTGAGTTCCCGGGATATCGGATACCGAAAAGTAAACAGCCTGACTGACGGGATTGCCGCGCTGGAAAATGGCAAACTTGATGCGCTGGTATACGACAAACCCATTCTGCAATACCTGGTAAATCAGGCGGAGTCAGACACCATACAAATTTTGCCTGATGTGATTGAGCGTCAGGATTATGCCATTGCGTTACCTGAGAAAAGTACGCAGCGAGAGCGTTTAAACACCACTTTGCTGGAAGTGATAGAGGAAGATAGCTGGGAGGATACCGTAGAGTCCTACCTTGGTCAGCAGTAACTTTGCTGAGAACATGACTTACACAACACGGTAGCGTTACTCAGCTATCACCGGAGACTTGCTTAGATGAGCTGGGAACAGTAATTCCCAGCTTCTCCTCTGCTAACGTGACAAGCTTTTTATCGATAGGGGGTGGTGAAATGTCGACCCCTTCACGCAGCGCTGACACCAGCGTTTTTAGTACCTCAACCCTGGCAAACCATTTATGTTCGGCGGGGATCAGGTGCCAGGGCGCCTGTACTGTATCTGTTTTTGAAAACATGGCATCAATAGCCTGCTCATAGTCTTTCCGCTTTCCACGGTTTCTTACGTCCTCTTCAGTCAGTTTCCAGCGCTTATGCGGGTTATGCAGACGCTCCTCAAACCGTTTCA
Source organism: Alteromonas antoniana (assembly GCF_019249295.1). Classification (GTDB taxonomy): domain Bacteria; phylum Pseudomonadota; class Gammaproteobacteria; order Enterobacterales; family Alteromonadaceae; genus Alteromonas; species Alteromonas antoniana. The sequence goes on along the minus strand of NZ_JAESDH010000008.1, from coordinate 172,558 downwards.
ATTGCTCTTTTTCCGAAATGTGCAGGAAAAGTTTTACAATGCGCACGCCATCGTCGCAAAGCAGTCGTTCAAATTCATTGATTTCCTGATACGCACGTTGCCACTGAGTTGGGCTTGCTAGCCCCTCAACGCGTTCGACGAGTACCCGGCCATAATAAGAGCGGTCAAAAATTGTCATCGTGCCGGGAACGGGTAGTTTGGTATAAAAGCGGTATAGATAATGACGCCCGTTTTCCTCTTCGCCCGGCGCGGCGATGGGATACACCGTAAACCCTCGCGGATCCAGCTTGCTTGTGAGGCGGCGTATTGCACCGCCTTTGCCTGCAGCATCCCAGCCCTCAAATACAATCACAGCGCGTCGTTTCTGATGATAATACGCCTGCTGTACATGCAGCAGCTTTCTTTGCCACTTCTTGAGCTGGGCTTTGTAATGCGCTTTGTCTTCAATATAGCCAAATGCGCCGTGTGATTTCACACTGAGACCGCTGTCACGTAAGGTGACTGGTGTTGGCAAATGGTTGATATGCGCCCCCTGATTACGGTATGCCGTTCTTTAAAATATACAACGCCAGACAGTTCCTGCCCATTTTCTCATGTTGTCAGCACCGTAAAACGACAGATACAGTTAAAAGATAGGGGAGATGGGGAGAGAAAGTGAACTCTGGTTGAGGTAAGAAATGAATGTATTGCGCCTTTTTATTCACCGCGAACAAGAGCGATGCGCGCAGTGACAAGGTGTACGGTTGACGAAAAGGAAGGTAGTAACCGGCTCTGTCAGCTTGGTGATAAACGTGTTCAGCAGATATTATGGCCGGGTAACGGTAAAGGCGAATGTAATAAGGGCGTGCTCAGGACATGCAGATGATGGCGGGTCCCAAATTCGTTTACGCGAAAATCGGAGCCTGGCGTCCCCACCGCGACTTGAACGCAGATCTAAAGCTTAGGAGGCTCTTGTTTTATCCAGTTAAACTATGGGGACACGGCGCTATTATAACTAGCTGACAGCAAAGGGAAAGTCCCCAGCGCTTTCATTTTTCCAGACAGTCACCGTGTGAGTGAGAATGAAGTCATAAGAGTGGCTTGCCCGTTAAATCCGGGCACAGGCTTTTCGGTTATATGGGTCAGACAAGTAATCAGCGCTTAGCTACAAAGTCATTCGGTTGGATATTCGCCAGAACGACACCATCCGCAGCCTCAACCGTTGCGGTATCGGCGTAAGCACTTACCACTTTGACTTTACCCGGATAAATATTGTACTGAATAAAGCTCTGTCCGAAAGCATCCTGAATTTGTCGTGTCTGATATAGAAACAGTTCATCACCTACGCTGATGCCGTGGTCACGGCCCAGCGACACCTGGACACGGTCTCCTGCAACCTGAATAACGCGCCCTGTTAGTGGCTGACAGGATACCGCTTCTTCAACATCGCGCACGATATCCTCAAGTGTATTGTCCAGCGCACTGCCATATTGTGATTGCCAGAAACGGCCTGCAGTGACGTCCACCTGAGCAAAGCGGTCAAAGTCCCACCCCGCTTCCAAATCGTATTGTTTTTCCAGCAGTACACCGCCGTTCATACCATCGACCAGCCGCATGGTGAAGCCAAATTGACGGTAGGCAGAATCATCTTTCCAGAACGCCAGAGAAGAATGCTGTGGTCGATATACGCTGAGATCAGTGATGATCCCTGTCAGTACATATTGGGTTTTACTCTGGCGGGCTAAAACCGGCGCCTGACCAAGTACAGCATCATCGTTCCAGTGCGCAGTATAAGGGGCAATGTGCTGCAGTGACACCGCATCAGAAAAATGCGTAAACTGGCGCTGCAGCCTGACTGCCAGTACCTCAGACAGCGATTGTAATTGTCCGTCCTGGGCCTGCTGACGGTGCAGGATAGGGTAGTAACTGGTAGATAAGGTGCGGCGATAGTCATGCGTATTACATTGATTTGTTTGCGGGAATATATCGGCGCGTACGCTTACCGTTACATAGTTGTCGTGCCAGGTTTCGTTAATAAGCTCTACCTGAGACACTTCTCCCGAGGCGCGTATTTGCAGCTCATCATTGCTTAATAGTCCGTTAGTCAGCGTCTGAACGCTCTTTACTGACGCGCCTGAAAACAACATCGCCTGTTTAAGTGCTTCTTGTGTGGCTTTCTGGCGGGCCATGGCTTTATCACCGTTAACCACTACAGCCTGACCTTTTGCCTCGAACCATGCGGCAGAGGCTTGCCACGCCGGCAGCATCAACAGGCATAATAGGGCGAGTTGTCGCCATACGGTTGAGATTTTATAAAGCACATCACTCATTATGAGATACCGATTCTGATCATTAAAACGTTATCCGCACATCGACAGCTAACGTCTGCTGTAGGTTGTTTGCGGGCACCGTGTCAGCGCTTCGCCGCCACTGCGACAGAGCCGCTTTCATTTCAATACGATTTTACTTGCACAAAGTATTCCCAAATTGCATGTCGACAAAATAGAAATATGGCGGGCACAAATATTGCTATCCAGTTATTGCTAAGCGAGTTGGCACTATGACTAAAAAAACGGTATTTAGGGTGGCGAAACACCAGCAGGTGAGCGAACAGTTATGATCGTAAAAATAGTAAAACTTATTCGTCTTTCAGTTATGTCTGGAGCGATTGTCACTTCAGTAGCTTTAACGGGTTGCAGTTCTCTGGTAGACAAGCATGTTGAATGGGAAACGGTAGAGCCGGAGTCCTATCCGGTGTTGACGGCAGTGGGTTATGCGCCAATAGAAAGCCAGAGAGGCGATACTGATAGCGTGCGCTCACTTATGGCGATGAGAGCGTCAAAGCTTGACGCATACCGTGAGCTTACTGAGCAGGTGTATGGACAACGAATCGAAGGAAACGAAACGCTTGCCAATCTTGTGGTAAACAATACCCGTCTGGAGGCATCCGTTGAGGGCGTTATTCGTGGCGCAAAAGTAGTCAAAACGTATGCTGTAGGTGAGGACACTTACGCCACTGAACTTGAACTGGATATGCAGCGCGTCTATGACATCTATTTAACCACTGCGAAACCAAGACGAATAAAAGAAGTGCGTTATTACTAGAGCCTGTTAATCTTTGGCCACTGCCCACAGGGTTGGAGCTAAAACGCCCTACTACTGCGTTATCAGCCGCTTATTTGGATTGCCAAACCACGCTGCTTCTGCTTTGTATTAGGGCGTTTTAGCATCCAACATAAATACTGAACAAAGATAAACAGGCTCTAGTCGTTGTCTTTGGGTTTGATATACAAAAAAAGCGCCGTCTGGCGCTTTTTTTTAGAATGGATTTCTTCAGGCGCTGACGCCGGGTCCGAGACCGGTACCTTTTGGCTTGCCACTTTTGTCGTAAGTGAGAGATTCTTTTGCGCGGACTTCCAGCATAAGGTTTCTGAGGTGCGTCAAGCGTAGCTGGCCCTGTTCCACGGCTTTTTGATTGATTTCAGTTCGGTACTGACAGTCTTCTAACAGTACTTTAGCCTTATCAATACCCTGTTCAACGTCATCGGTCAGCGCATCGTTCTGTTTCGCGTCCCGGTAAAGCGGGTCGATGCGGTTGTCTGTCTCACCAATGGCTTCTAACGTTAACTCTTTCTCTTTGAGCAGAGACATCAACGACTCAGCATCACGGGTACTTATCAAATGCAATTCCTGCTCGAGCAGCGATGAAAGCTGACTCAATTGTTCCACTTGTTGTTCGACGAGTGATTGCAGAGATTGCGTCATAAATTACCTAAGATTTGATGCCGAAAATTTCAGATTCCAGTCGCGCTATCTTTTTCGCCAGCACTTCTGGGTTAACCTGATACTCACCACTCTGGATGGCTTTCTTCAGTTTATCAACTTTTTCCTGGTTAACCGGCGCTTCAGTGCCTTTTTTCTGCACTTGATTCAGCTGTTGTGCAGACTGAGTTAACGACACAGAATCCTGACGAGGCGCAGCAGTTGTTGCGCTCTTAGCTGCAACCTGTTGCTGAGCTGCCTGATTTTGCGTTTGCTGATTAACCTTATTGTCTAACGGTGTCTTCGGGACCCCGTTATTGTTATTCACATTATTAATTGCCATAAAGAAATTCCACTACCTTTTTACACCTCAGTTAGTATATCGGCAGGCATGTGTGTTTCTTTAGCAAATTTTCATCTCTGTCTAAAGAACAGCGTTTGTCGTAACGATGCCCGAATATCAAAGGCTGACGACCACTTCCTGCGCACTGGCCACTTCGGCGATGACGGCTTTCTGTGAGTTTGCATTCACTACCTGGATCGTGTCTCCCACAACACCATCCTGCTTAGCAATACCCGCCGTTTTCACCTGCATACCAGACAAGTTAGCGCTTATTGTAATACGGTCGCCCTTACAAACAAAGCATAGCATGTTTGACTGCACCGGCTGACCGTCACGAACTCGACGTTTCATTCTGGCACCGACTAGCGCATCTATATCAGTATAGGCGGTGTGGCGAAGTCGGTTTACATCGATATCGGCCGCCTGCAGATTTTCTGAAGTCAGCACGGTACCCGGACTAATCATGCCTGAGGTAACAATAACCTGACGCGTACGGTTCACGTGCGCACTGGTGAATAAATACCAGTCATTGTTCCGGCAGCTGACGCGAACGGAAATATAAGACTGGCTAAGAGAAGCCTGGTCGGCATTGTAACTGAAACCTTCCGGGCAGGCAGGAATGGCAATGCGCTCATCAATATCAACGATCTCCACATTGACTTTGGTGTCGGCATTGTCCGATCCGAGCTCTGACATCAAATAGGCTTTTGCACCATCCTGCACTTTCTGATGCTGGCTTTTTCCGGCACTCGCCGCTTGCGCTGTAAAAGCGGTTAGCAAGAGTATTGCTGCGGATCCGATGATATTTCGGGTCAATAATTGGCAATTAACTTTTTTCATATCCACTTTTTCGTGTTCAGTTGGTGTCATTTTGTCTATGATTACTAAAGCACAGTCAGGCAATGAGGTTTTGCGCTGCTCCAAACGGCCTGCTACATTGCTTGAAAGCGCGCGCATGCAAAGCGTCACTTTTTTGGCGATGTTTAGTAATCAGCATGTTGTTAAGGTACAAACGCAATGATCGTGCCCATAATTTTAGAGGTGACGTATGTCGGGAATTCTTGATTCCGTAAACCAGCGAACACAGTTAGTCGGACAGAACCGGCTTGAGCTATTGCTGTTTCGTTTGAATGGCCGTCAACGCTTCGGCATTAACGTATTTAAAGTAAGAGAAGTACTGCAGTGTCCGCCTCTTACCTCTATGCCTAAGTTGAATAAGCTGGTAAGAGGGGTCGCCCACATCCGCGGGCAAACCATTTCTGTTATTGATCTGAGTATGGCCACTGGTGGCCGTAGAATTGAGGATCTTTCGACCGCATTTATCGTGATAGCCGAATACAATCGCTCAGTACAGGGGTTTTTGGTAGGCGCCGTAGAGCGCATCATCAACACCAACTGGGACTCTATTATGCCTCCCCCACAAGGGACAGGGCGCGCCAGTTACTTAACAGCAGTCACCGAAGTGGAAAACGAGCTCATTGAGATCCTTGATGTGGAAAAAATACTCAATGAAATTTCGCCGCTTAATGCAGATGTCAGCGCAGAAGTCGCTGCGGGCCTGACGACGGAAGGTAATGAAGATAAAATTATCTTTATTGCCGATGATTCAGCGGTGGCGAGGAATCAGGTGAAAAAAGCCCTTACCTCGCTAGGGCTGGAAATTGAGCTGGCAAAAAATGGCCTTGAAGCGCTCAAACGTCTTAAACAGATCGCTGAGGAATATGGTGATGTCACAAACCGCGTGGGCGTACTGGTTTCAGACATAGAAATGCCTGAAATGGATGGGTACACCTTAACTGCGGAAATCAAAAATACGCCAGAGCTGCAGAAGCTGCACGTGGTGCTACATACCTCGTTAAGTGGGGTTTTCAACCAGGCGATGGTTCAGAAAGTTGGCGCAGATGACTTTATTGCGAAATTTCACCCGGATGAGCTGGCAACAGCCGTTCAGAAATGGCTGGTCAAAAAAGACGACTAGCGGAGTTTCATTGGATTGAAAAATAAAGAAGTGTCGGCCGAAAATTATCGTGCTTTCGGTCGTTTCCTGGAACAGCAATGTGGCATTGTACTGGGAGAAAATAAGCAGTACCTGGTCAGGAGCCGGTTGTCTTCGCTGCTCTATCAATATGATTTTGACGATATTGATACGTTGATCGATACCACCGTCAGGGGGCATCGCCGTGATCTGCTACAAAGCGTAGTCGATGCCATGACGACAAACGAGACGTTGTGGTTTCGGGATGGCTATCCGTTTGATTTACTGATACGCCAACTGCTGCCCGAATTTGCCGCAAAAAACCGCAGGCTTCGAGTCTGGAGTGCCGCTTGCTCGTCCGGGCAGGAGCCTTACTCAATTGCCATGTCGTGTCTTGAGTATCAGCGACGTAACCCCGGCGCACTGCGGGCAGGGGTGGAAATCGTTGCCACCGATTTGTCATCGGCCATGTTAGCAAAGTGCGAGCAAGGGCTGTATGACGAGTTATCACTTGCACGGGGCTTGTCAGCAGAAAGGCGGCAACAATATTTTGACGTTCATGCCAGCGGCATGATGCAGGTGAAGCCGGAAGTACGTCGAATGGTGTCATTTCGTAGTCTGAACCTGCTGCACACCTACACCGGGCTGGGCCGTTTCGATATCGTATTCTGTCGTAATGTACTGATTTACTTTGCGCCGGAGATAAAACAAAAGATACTGCAACAAATTGCCGCTCAACTGCAGCCCAGCGGCATCCTTTTCCTCGGCGCGTCGGAATCCATCAGTAGCGCCAGCGATTTATTCAGTATGGTGAAGTGCCACCCAGGCCTTTACTACCAAAGAAAATCATAATCTTACCTTCTTAAAAGCTCCTCTTTGGTTCTTGTTGGCATCACCTTTGCAAAGCTGGTACTGAATGAGGAGTTTTTATCATGGCAATTAATCTCGACAAACTTGTTGGCTTTCATCAAAAGGCGTTAAGTCTTCGCACTGACAGAATGGAAGTGATCTCGGGTAACCTGGCAAACGCAAACACGCCAGGCTATAAGGCCAGAGACATTGATTTTAACAAAGCGATGCAGTCTGCGCGTGCCAGTCAGCGCCAGGACCTGGTGAAAACTCACGAGAACCATATTTCCGGCTCAATGGCATCCAATAGCTTCCTGGAATATCGCGTACCAACGCAACCGGATACCGGTGACGGTAATACCGTAGAAGTTCAGGCAGAGCGGAACCGTTTCCTGGATAACGGACTGCGCTATCAGGCCAGCCTTGAATTTCTCAACGGAAAGATCAAAGGCATGAAGAAAGCACTTGGCTCCGGTGGAGGGCAATAAGAATGAGTTTATTTGATGTAATGGCCATTTCCAGTACGGGGATGGAGGCAGAAAACGTCCGGTTGAATACCACGGCCAGTAATATTGCTAATGCGAACAGTATCAGCAGTAGTTACGAAGAGACTTATAAAGCACGTCACCCCGTATTTGCCGCAGAGATGCAGCGGGCGAATGAATACCAGTCCAAAGGGACTGGGGTGCAGGTGAAAGGGATAGTTGAGAGTGATGCACCACTGCAGGTGGAGTACGCGCCGAACAATCCGATGGCTGATGAAAATGGCTACATTTACAAGCCCAACGTCAACATCGTTGAAGAAATGGCAAATATGATGTCAGCATCGAAAGCTTACGAAACGAATGTACAGGTAGCAGATACCACGAAGCGTATTTTCCGTCGTGTCCTGCAACTTGGTCAGGGTCAGTAATCCGCCTTAGCGATATGAGGAAAGAAACGTGGATAGCATAACGAACAATGGCCTGAAAACTGACCTCTACTGGCAGGAAGAGAAGGTAAAGGTCGCCGATGGTTCAGAGCAAAAGCTCAGTCAGGAAGATTTTTTCTCGATGCTGACTGAGCAGTTGTCCAATCAGGACCCCACCAAGCCAGTAGACAACGATCAAATGGTTGCGCAGATGACGTCCTTCACGATGGCCGACGGTATCTCCCAGCTTAATCAGAAGTTTGATTCATTTGCCGCGTCTATGACGTCGAATCAGGCCCTACAGGCCTCCAGCCTGATTGGTCAGAATGTGCTGGTAGAGGGCAATGTCGGGCATATGGCGTCAGAAGGTGCTGGATTTTCTGGTGTCGTGGTGAATGAAGAAACCGCACAAAACATGAAAATTACGATACAAAACCAGTATGGCGAAGTGGTAAAAACCATCGATGCCGGCACCCAGGCGGCAGGCAACATTCAGTTTAACTGGGATGGTACTGACGCACGCGGCAATGCTATGCCGCCCGGTGATTATGTGATTAGCGCTACGGGTGAAGTCAATGGTGAGGGGACACAAATTGCCACCGCCGTAAATCGTCACGTTGGTAGTGTGAGTCTGGCCGGAAGTGGTCAGGGTGTTATTTTGAATTTGGATGGTGATGTCAGTATCAGTCTCGATGACGTCATCCAGATCGGCAGTTAGCAGGAGAAAGTAAGTTATGTCTTTTAATATTGCACTGAGTGGCGTATCTGCCGCACAAAAAGATTTGGATACCACGGCGAACAACATCGCCAACGTCAATACGGTAGGCTTTAAAGAATCCCGTGCAGAGTTTGGCGACGTTTATGCCGCTTCGCTTCTGGCTGGCGGTAAAACCAAGGTAGGAGACGGTGTCTTAACCCAGGAAGTCGCTCAGCAGTTTACCCAGGGTAGCCTGCAGTTTACCAATACGGCACTGGATTTGGCGATTACCGGTAATGGCTTTTTCGCGACGGTACCTGAAATCACGTCACGTGACTTCTCTTTTACCCGTGCAGGTCAGTTTAAACTGGATAGTGACAACTTCGTAGTCAATAGTAACGGCGACAACTTGTTGGGCTTCCCGGTTAACACCGACGGTACCAGTGCGTCAGTTGCGTTAAGTACGACTGTGCCGGTGCGTATTCCTGACTCGTCGGGCTCTCCTCAGCAGACCTCTGAAGTTGATATTCGTATGAACTTGCCTGCGGGTGACACGGGCCTGGATCCTGCAGCGTTTGATCCGGAAGATCCGCTTACCTATAACGCGGCAACATCAGTCACCGTTTACGATTCACTGGGCGACAGCCACGTTATGACGTATTACTTTATAAAAGATAATGCAGCAACGGTAGATAATGAATGGTACGTTGCCACCGCTGTTGACGACCAGCTAGTGGATATGACCAACTCTGACGGTTCGAATTCTGACCCTACTACTGCAGTCCATACCATGGGCACAAGTACCGGTAATAGCGTTACCGCAGCAAAACTGCAGTTTAGCCAGGGCGGTGACTTCATTGGAATTGAATCGGCTGATGGTATCTCTACGCCTGACTTTAAAATTTCTACAGAAGCGTTAGGTGCCTCTATTCTGGCGAATGGTTCAGATCCTTCGCAGCAGATTAGCATAGACTTTAACCTTGACCCGGCCAGCGCCACACCAAACGAACCTACACAGTTTGCCTCTGCCTTTGAAGTGACTTCATTAGAGCAGGATGGTTTACCGGTAGGACGTCTGACAGGCATCGATATCGGGCCGGATGGTCTGGTACGAGCGACGTTCTCTAACGGTACATCAGAGCCCATCGTTCGGGTGGCGCTGGTTCGCTTCTCTAACGAGCAGGGCCTGACTCAGGAAAGCAGTACGCAGTGGAAAGAAAGTATTCTTTCCGGCGAAGCGCTAGCGGGTGAAGCGACGACCGGTACGTTTGGTGAAATCAATTCATCAGCACTGGAGCAGGCGAACGTTAACCTGACCACCGAGCTTATCGATATGATCATCGCACAGCGTAACTTCCAGGCGAACTCACGTGCATTGGAAGTGAATAACCAGCTTAACCAGACAATCCTGAATATTCGATAATCGGTTATCCTGAGAATGTAAGGACCGCCGTTGCGGTCCTTTTTATTGCCGCATTTCTGGGGTGACAAACATTGCCGCCTTGCCGCCTTCGGGCGTCTGCAACAGTGATATTTTGTTGTTATATCGATTTTCTTCTCTTACTGTGTTTACGATAAAAACGCTTTAATTTCATGCGCCTGCTGCAAGTTCTGGCAGCCACCTTCCCCTGACTATGTGAGCCATTTTAACCTTGGCACTGCCTTTGCAGTACTTATAGTAATCATTCACATAACCGTCAAAAGTCAGTCATGGATAATTTTCTCTACATTGCTGCAAGCGGCGCTAAACAAGATTTATTAGGCACCGGGTTGCGGGCGAATAATCTGGCAAATGCGCAGACTACCGGGTTCAAAGCACAACTGGAGCAGGCCCGGGCAATGCCGGTATATGGTGAAGGCTTGCCTAGCCGCGTGTTCTCTATGACCGAGAGCCCGACAAATAACTATGAATCCGGTCCGATGATCCAGACAGGTCGTGAACTGGATGTCGCGATACAGGGCGATGGTTGGTTTACTGTTCAGGACGCCAATGGTCAGGAAGCGTATTCCCGTGACGGGAGTTTTCAGCTGGGCCCTGACGGAATGTTGACGGATATGCATGGAAATATGGTGATGGGCGATAACGGGCCCATCTTTTTACCGGTTCCATTGGATAATCTCAGTTTTGCCAGTGACGGCACGATATCGGTTCGCCCGGTAGGCGCCCCGGAGAATGTCTCAGAAGAAGTCGGGCGCCTTGGGTTGGTCAAACCGGATTACCGTGACATGGAACGTGGCAATGATGGTCTCTTCAGAATGAAAGACGGCACTCAGGCCCAGCAGGATGTGACCGTGCAGATTGGCTCAGGCATGCTGGAAGGTTCTAACGTGAATGCCGTCGATGAAATGGTCAATATGATAAGCCTGCAACGTCATTACGAAATGCAGGTGAAGATGATGAAACAGGCACAAGAGCTTGATACCCGCGGCAATATGCTGCTTCGCATAATTTAATGAGTAATACATAAGGCGCGAGAAGCGACCTTAGGAGGTAACTATGCATCCTGCATTGTGGATAAGTAAAACCGGTCTGGACGCGGCACAAACCGATGTGTCTGTGGTATCGAACAACCTGGCTAACGCCTCAACCGTGGGCTTCAAAAAAGACCGCGCGGTGTTTGAAGATTTGCTGTACCAGAATATTAATCAGCCAGGTGGCCGTTCGTCTGCAGACACCGAGTTACCATCGGGACTGATGCTGGGGTCGGGCTCTAAAGTTGTAGCAACGCAAAAAGCCCATACTCAGGGCAACATGTTAACCACTGAAAATGCGCTGGATATGTCTATTCAGGGCCGTGGTTACTTTGAAATACTGCAGCCGGACGGCACTATCGCCTATACCCGCAATGGTCAGTTTACGCTGAATGATCAGGGCCAGATAGTGACACCGGGAGCCGGCTTCTTACTGCAGCCGGAAATCGCGATCCCTGAGGATGCCCAGCAAATTACTATCTCACAGGATGGCGAAGTGTCTGCCACCGTGCGTGGACAGGCTGAACCTCAGGTACTGGGTCAGATTAACATTTCCGACTTTATCAACCCGACAGGCTTGCAGCCAACAGGGCAGAATCTGTTTGTCGAAACCGCTGTCAGTGGCGCGCCAATTCAGGGTATTCCGGGCCTTCAGGGCTTAGGCACCATCGCGCAGGGTACCCTGGAAACCTCAAACGTTAACGTTACCGAAGAGCTGGTGAATCTGATTGAAAGCCAGCGCTTATATGAGATGAACTCCAAGGTGATTTCATCGGTGGACCAGATGCTTGGTCAGGTGATTCAGCAGCTTTAATGGGTAACATCATGCGTACGGTTATTTTCGTTTTTATCAGTGCTTTTTTGACGGCCTGCGCCAGCACCAGTCAGCCGCCGGTGCAGGCGAACGACCCTACTTTTGCACCGGTCGTACCGGACTATCCGCGCGATCAGATTGTGGAAGATGGTGCGTTGTTTCGGCCCTATATGGCAAACAGCCTGTATTCGGACGTAACGGCGCGCAGGGTCGGAGACATCATTACAGTGACGTTGAGCGAAAATACCAATGCCTCCAAGTCAGCAGGAACGCAAACCTCACGTGATACCGGCGTCGATCTTCAGCCTATTACCGGATTGGGTGGAAATGCCATTAATCTGGGCGGTGAGTCTATCCAGCTGGGTGTTAACGCCTCCAACGATTTTACCGGTGATGCCCAGGCCAGCCAGAGCAACAGCTTAAACGGAAGTATTTCTGTGACGGTTGTCGATGTGCTTCCGAACCAGAATCTGGTTATCCGTGGCGAAAAATGGCTGACCTTAAATCACGGTGACGAATACATCCGACTGACAGGCATTATCCGCTCTGCCGATGTCTCGCCTGATAACGAAATACTTTCTACCCGCATTGCTAACGCACGCATTCAGTACAGCGGTACAGGCTCGTTTGCCCGTTCGCAGGAAAAAGGCTGGCTGGCAAAATTCTTTTCATCTGAATGGTGGCCGCTGTAGAGGTGCCTATGAAACTGTTATCCCTTGGAATGTTGTTACTGGCTGTGGTCTGCTCACCACTGGTGAATGCCCAGCGCATCAAAGATGTCGCCAGTATTCAGGGCGTGCGAGCAAACCAGCTGGTGGGTTATGGGCTGGTTGTAGGCTTGCCGGGTACGGGTGAACAAAGCCCGTTCACCGAACAGAGCTTCAGAACGATGCTGAGCAATTTCGGTATCAGCCTGGATTCTAACGTCAAACCCAAGATTAAAAACGTGGCCGCAGTCGCGGTTCACGCAGAATTACCGCCTTTTGCCAAGCCAGGCCAAACTATCGATGTGACTGTCTCATCGGTAGGTGAAGCAAGCAGCCTGCAAGGCGGCACATTGTTGCAGACCTTTTTAAAGGGGGTTGACGGGAAAGTGTATGCCGTCGCGCAAGGCTCGTTGATTGTTAGTGGGTTTGGTGCTGAGGGAAATGACGGATCACGAATTGTGGTAAATACCCCCACAGTCGGGCGAATTCCCAACGGCGCGCTGGTGGAACAAACGGTACCGAGCGGCTTCGCGAACGGCGATTCGCTGACGTTGAATCTTCACTATCCTGATTTTTCCACAGCCAAACGCCTGGCTGACACCATCAACGAAAAGCTTGGCGCGCAGCCAGACCAGGGCTACTCCATTGCCACACCGTTAGATGCGGCCTCAGTCAGAGTGACTGCACCGCGCGATGTCGGTCAGCGGGTCGGTTTTCTGGCAACGCTGGAGAACTTTCAGTTTGAACCTGCCGATGCACCAGCACGGGTTGTTATTAACAGCCGGACCGGCACGATTGTCATCGGCCAGGACGTGCGATTGCTTCCTGCCGCGATTACTCATGGTGGTCTGACGGTGACGATTTCTGAAAATCAGCAGGTATCACAGCCCAATGCGTTAGCTGATGGCGATACTGTGGTCACTACGCAGTCTATTATCGATGTTGATTTGGCTGACAGCAGAATGTTCAAGTTTGAGCCGGGCGTGACACTGGATCAGTTAGTGCGCGCTGTTAACGAAGTGGGCGCAGCCCCCGGTGATCTGATGGCAATATTAGAAGCATTGCGTCAGGCTGGCGCGTTGCGCGGCGAGCTGGTGATTATCTGATGGACGCATTAAGCACAAAATCACAAATGGAAATGGCGAGGAACGTTCACGACCTCGGCAGTATCAACTCTATGCGTGAGGCCATTGCCTCCGGCGATGAAAAAGTGCTTGAAGAGGCCGCACATCAGTTTGAAGCGATTTTTGTTCAGATGATGCTGAAGTCTATGCGTAAAGCGCAGGATGCGCTGGCAGATGAAGACAGTCCCTTCAATTCACAGCAGGTAAAATTCTACCGCGACATGCATGATCAGCAGCTGGCGACGGACTTGTCGTCGGGTGGTGGTTTAGGGCTGGCAGATCTCATAATTAAACAGCTGGGTCAGAAGGACGAAAACTACGTGCCCGGAAGTGTGATCCGAAGCGACGGCAACCTGGCGTCACTGAACCGTGCCCGTGAGCACGCAGTAACACAGGCGACTAACAATGTCATGGAATCGAGCAGCAAAGGCTCATCCAGTGCGTATAAAGCCGCTATGTTTGACTCGCCTGAACAGTTTATCGAAACGCTGCGTCCTCATGCCGAAAAGGCAGCAGCAACACTCGGCGTCGATCCTAAAGCGATTATTTCTCAGGCAGCAGTCGAAACCGGTTGGGGTCAGTATGTAATCCATGACGGCAGTGGCAAGGCGACAAATAACCTGTTTGGTATTAAAGCCAATCATCACTGGCAGGGTAAGCAGGCGGTTGTCGATACTATTGAGTTTGATGCTGGCGTGCCTTCCAGACAAAAAGCAGCATTCCGGGCGTATGATTCAATTGGAGAAGCGCTGGATGATTACGTGAAGTTTTTGTCTTCACAACCCCGTTACCAGAACGCGGTCGCCAGTGGCGAAGATGCGGCACGGTACGCTGAGTCTTTACAGCAGGCAGGCTATGCAACCGATCCGGCGTACGCAGAAAAAATTATGTCGGTGTATCATAGTGATCGCATGCAGGGAATGATGCCATGATGAGAACGGTTGATTTATTCTCTATTGCTAGCAGTGGCGTTAATGCCAGTAATAAGCTGATCCAGACTACCGGTAATAACATTGCCAATGTGAATACCGAAGGCTACGTCAGAGAGCGCACCATTCTTGAAAACAGCAATGTTTATGGTGTGGGTGTAGGTACCACGGAGCGTGTAATCAGTGTCTTTGCGCAAAATCAGTTGCGCCGGGATATTACGCAGGTTGGCGAGCTTGAAGCCTTCACTGAGAAAACTCTGGCGCTGGATAACATGCTGGCAAATGAGGGGAATTCCCTGTCCGAAGGCCTCAGTAAATTTTTTGCGTCGCTGCAAACTGCCGCTGACGATCCGACAAACCTTGCCTCAAGAGAACAGGTTCTCGGGGAAGGAAAAGCGCTGCTTCGCCGAATGGATACCTTATCTGACTTCATGCAGGCAAAAGAAAAAGAACTGAATTTAGAGTTTACCAGTCAGGTAAACCGCGCTAACAGCCTGATTAAGAATATCGGAGAGCTCAACGAGGCGATACTTGTTGCCAAAGGTAATCAGGGCGGCAATCAACCAACTGCCTTATTAAACGAGCGTGACAACGCCATAAACGAGCTTGCCGGCATCATGTCAATTGATGTCAGAGACAGCCTCACCCAGAGTGGTGCCGTAACGGTAAACCTGACCTCAGGGGAGTCGCTGGTGCTGGAAGATGGCTCGTTTAATATTTTTGAGTTAGGCAGTGATGCTGATCTGACGTTTAAAGAACTCGAGTTATCCACCAACTTTACCGGCGCAAAAGCCAATACGACACTGAACGTATTGGAAGAAGAGCTGGGCGGCAGCCTCGGCGGTCTTTTCCGTTATCGTAATGACATTCTTGGTCCGGCGCAGCGTGATATTGGTCAGCTTTCACTGGCATTTGCTGATGCGATGAATCAGCAAAACAAGCTGGGTATGGATATGGATGGCCAGCTCGGTAGTAATTTATTTACGCTGCCAACGTTTCAGGGACTGAATTACGAAGGAACACCCGATAACCTGCCAGTGCTGGGACAAGTGACAGCAGGCAAAGGTGAAGCGCTAACGGATGCGGATTATAAGATTACCGTGGCTACCGTGAGCGGGGGAGTGCCGACATCTGTGAATGTAGAACTGCTTAACAGTGACGGTACACCCAAACTGGATGCCTCAGGCGCTGCGGTTACTTACCCAGGCATTGCCATCACAGCAGGCTTCACGGAGTTACCCGGGGGGATAGAGATAGATTTTACAGCGGCCTCAGGTTACTCCGCGGGCGATGAGTTTCTGCTTCAGCCAACCAAGCGGGCGGCTTCAGAGATTACCATAGCAACCAGTCGACCTGAAGATTTGGCATTTGCATCACCGGTTCGGGTGCAGCCGGGCGCAAATAACCTGGGCGACGCTAAGGTGTTACAGGTAACGGTCACCAACACCGAGGTAGACGGCACACTGGGGGCAGATGCATCCGCTTTTAACGGCGCCGGTGGCATTCACGGTGTGGCAGGCTCGCCAAGTGCCACAGTCGGAGCGCCTGCTGAAATTGTATTTACCTCGCCGACCAGCTTTCAGGTGCTTGATGGAGAAAGTCCGGCTAATGTAATCACCAATGTGACAGGGGTGACCGATTACACCAATTTATTAGCGCAGGCCGAAGCCAGTGGCGCAGGCCCGGCGTGGCCTGCATCGTTCTCTGCGCTGAATGATTATCCCGGCTACGATATTAGTCTTGATGGGGTGCCGGTAGCCGGAGATTCCTTTTCACTGACCTATAACACAGATGGATTCGGTGACAATGCCAATGCGTTGTCAATGGCATCGCTTCAAAACGAAGGGCTGGTACAATTAAGCTCCGAAGCTACCAATAAACCGCGCACCATGCATGATGCTTACGCGTCACTAGTAGGAAGAATTGGAGAAGAAGCGTCTTCTGCCGATATCTCTTTGCAGGCGGCCGAAACCATGAAGGTGCAATCGGAAAACTGGTTCGACTCGGTATCCGGCGTCAGTCTGGATGAGGAAGCGGCGAACTTGATCCGCTTTCAGCAATCTTATTCGGCAGCGGCGCGTATTTTAAGTACGGCTCAGGATTTATTTAACACTATCTTACAGGCGGCAAGGTAAGTTACATGCGTATTTCAACCAACCAGATATATGATCAGAATATCCGTGCGATCATGGAAAATCAGCGTGGGTTGGCGGATACGCAGGAATCCCTGGCAACCGGTAAGAAGCTGAACCGTCCTTCTGATGATCCGGTTGGCGCGGCAAAAGTCATCCGCCTGACGGAAGAACTGGATCAGTTAAAGCAATATCAGCGCAACATTGATCTGGTTACCGGTTCGCTTGAGCAGCAGGAAGCGGTGCTGGATAACATTACCAGTGCGGCCAATCGCGCCCGCACACTAGCGTTGCAGGCGGGATCTGGCATCTTGTCAGATCCGGACCGTCGGGCTATTGGCGCGGAGATGGAGCAACTGCGTGACGAAGTGTTCGATTTGATGAACAGCCAGGATGCTGATGGTAACTATATTTTCGCCGGCTATCAGTCTCAGAATCAGGCTTTTACCCTCAACCCGGCAGCGGCAGGTAATGCGGTGACGTTTTCAGGAGATTCCGGTGAAAGCTTTGTGCAACTGTCTGACAGCACACGGATCCAAAGCACCAGCAGCGGTCAGGATGTGTTTGAGAATGTGCTAGCGCGCCGGAATTTTTCAATTACCCCGCCATCTACTGCCACGGTCACTGAGTCCAGGGTAGCAGAGCAGGGAACATTTGATACTTTTCACAAGAATAACTACGATCCCGTTACCCCGGCTAACAATGATTATCGCATAACCCTGCAGGCCGGTAATCAGGCGCAATTAACGAATGTTGGAACCGGTGCTGTGGTTGATACTGTCAGCTACAGCTCAGGTGAACCTTTTACCGTGAAAGGGATGCAGTTTACGTTAACGGGTGTCCCTGGCGATACGGTGGACTTTTCCTTAGACACACCGGAAAAAAAGAACCTGGCGCAAACTATTGATGATCTCTATCGCGTGCTCAGTAACGACACCAGCGGCCAGGATCTTCGCGAATCTTTAAGCGATGCGATTGTCGGTATTGATAACGCGATGGAAAAGATTGGTCTGGAGCGTTCTTCTATTGGTGGCCGCCTGAATGTCGCAGAGTCTATTTATGAAACCAATCTGGATTTAGAAATTGCCGCGAAAGAGTCACGTTCCTCTATTGAGGATGTTGACTACGCTGAAGCGTCAGCAGAATTTGCCAAGCAGGAAACTGCATTAAATGCTGCACTGGCAACCTTTCCACGTATTTCCGGATTGTCCTTATTCGACTTCCTTTAATACCACAATCCGTAAAAATGTGTGCTCACTTATAGACATTCCTTTTTCTCTGAGCTGATCACACATTATTTTGGATGGGTATAACAAATTTATTCGCACTCTCCCGATAAAGCAGTAATGCCGCGCAACGTTGCCAGGTAAACCCGGGTTTCGTTATCCAGGTGACCTGAGTAATAGGATACATAAAGCGTATCGCCATCTATGGCCAGGCCCGGGTAGCTGTTGTCACCGCCACTGGGCAAGGTCAGAATCTTATCCAGCTTTTTATTACTTAAGTTAAGTGTCCACAGGGTGGTAACCAGTGCTTTCCCCGTCCACTCTCTGCCAGCCACCAGCATGGTTGTTTTTGTGAGCGGTACCCACGCTGGCCCTCCAATATACTTTCCCAAATCATGCCAGTACCAGCGCGTAAACGGTGCCTTACTGAAACCCAGCTGCGCACTGAATGAATCTGCATCCCGACGCACCAGTGCCCACATGTTGCCATTACTATCAACATGCATATCACTCTCGTTAGGGTAGCCCAGATTGTGTGAAACCCGTCCCAGCGCATGTGATTTTCTACAGAACATACGCTTTCCCGGATGGCCCTGATACAAATCGATGCGATCCTGGCCGCGATTGTAAGCGAACCCGAAAGCGTTATCGTCGCGCCAGATAATACGCCACAGCCACCAGCCATTAAGTCCAAGGTCGTGTGGTGATGACCAACTGATTCCATCATAAGAAAACCAGCTCATCATGTGACGTTTTAACGTTCTGTTTTCGGCGTCTGCGTATCTTGCGTTAGCCAGAAGCCAGATTCGTCCGTCGGGGCCTTGACTAAGTTTGGGATCACGAAGGTCAACGCCGGCTATTGCGACGTGACTACGACTTTTTACATTGCAAGTTTCAGCGTCAATACAGGCAATTTCTAATCTACCGTCATTACTCACATGGTTGGTCGCCTGACGATAGCAACACAGCAGACTTCCATCAGGCAAATTATGCAGATCCGTAAATGCACTGTGCGGCGAGCGGGAGGAAATCCGGTTTACCTGATCAATTTTAAAAATATTTTTAGACATGAAATCGCTTAAAAAACCATTGTTTACGTCATTATAGGCGGCAATTTCCTGCCTCTCTACGGCAATTTTTGCAAATTTTATTAAAGGGAAATTTATCACCGTCGATAACATTTCTGAGAGAGCCAGTTCATCAATTACCCCTCAGGTGTTGATGACTACTAAATTTGTAACCGCCGGTGACCCCGGCAGCCAGCTCATGCTGGACTGAGAGTGTAGGAGAGACTTATGTCTTTATACGTCAATACCAATGTGTCTGCATTGAACGCACAACGTCAGTTGTTCGATGTCAGCAATTCATTGAGCACATCCTTTGAGCGTCTGTCGTCAGGTTTCCGCATTAACAGCGCAGCTGACGATGCTGCTGGTCTGCAAATCAGCGACCGCATGACGTCACAGGTTCAGGGCCTTAATCAGGCTGTCCGCAACGCCAACGATGCTATTTCACTGTCGCAAACTGCCGAAGGTGCGCTTAACGAGACTACGACTGCGCTCCAGCGTATTCGTCAGCTTGCAGTACAATCGCAAAACGGTATCAACAGTTCTGCTGACCGTGTCGCACTGCAAAAAGAAGTGTCTGCACTGAAGGCAGAAATCAGCCGTATTAGCACAGATACTCAGTTTAACGGTGTGAACATCCTAAATGGCTCGTTCTCTGCTGCTTTCCTGGTAGGTGCAAATTCCAACCAGACTATCAGCGTTAACTTATCTACAGCTAACGGTGCGAGCTTAGGGGCTTCTGGCCTTGGTGTTGGTACAGTCGATATTTCTACTGCAGGTGGTGCAAGCACGGCTTTGACAGCGATAGATGACGCGATTTCTTCTATCGGTGGTACTCGTGCTGATTTGGGTGCGCTGCAAAACCGCTTCCAGTCTACCATCCGTAACCTGAGTAATATCTCTGAGAACATCTCGGCGGCACGTTCACGTATCCGTGATACTGACTTTGCTGCGGAAACTGCAGACCTGACGCGTAATCAGATTATCCAGCAGGCAAGTACAACAGTACTGTCTCAGGCGAATCAGCGTCCTCAGGCAGCATTGCAGTTACTGGGCTAATTACCTAATTAGCGTAGGAATGGGGCCAGGAGGTAGTGAACCGGGAATCCACCCCACGCAAAAACTTCGCTCAATAATCTCCTAACGTAGAGCGGTTGGCCGGACGAAAGTCCGGCTTTTTTGCGACTTCTTTCTTAGCTAAAGCACTGAAAAATAAAGCTTATGAAAATTTAGCGAAAAATTGCTAAAGGATTTTTCGTGTCCGAACGATAACTTAAATGTAGGCACTGGGAACAATAAAAATAACTCAGGCCACAATGAGTGACACCACCCCTAAAAATAATAATACGGGTCGCTCAAACCAGACTCTAAAAATAAAAATATCGGTCTGGTCTACAAAAATCGTTAGGAGATTATTATGAGCTTGTACGTTAGCACGAATGTATCGTCGCTGAATGCTCAGCGGCAACTGTTTACCTCAAATATCGAGTTGAGCACCGCTTTTGAGCGTTTATCTTCCGGCTTCCGGATTAACAGCGCCAAGGACGATGCCGCGGGTTTGCAGATATCAAACCGCATCACATCACAAATCAAAGGTCTGGATCAGGCCGTACGTAACGCCAACGATGGCATTTCACTGGCACAGGTTGCAGAAGGCGCCATGCAGGAAATGACCACCGCACTGCAGCGTATCCGTGTGCTGGCTATTCAGGCACAAAACGGTATCAATACCTCAGCAGATCGCCTGGCACTGCAAAAAGAAGTGTCTGCACTTAAGCTGGAAATCAGCCGAATTGCATCGACATCTCAGTTTGCAGGTGGCGATATTCTGACTGGTTCCTTCTCTACTGCCTTTCTGGTAGGTGCACAGGCCGGTCAGTTCATCAGCTTTAATCTGTCTCGTAATGGGGGCTATGGCTTCTCGGGCCTGACTAACGGCGCTACTGTGTCTGTAGAAACAGCGGCCCTTGCGTCAGCGGCACTACCACTGGTAGATGCAGCCATCTCCATTATCGATGCTAAGCGCGCTGATTTGGGGGCTATCCAGAACCGCTTTCAGTCAACCATTCGCAACCTGAGCAATATCTCAGAGAATGCGTCAGCGGCACGCTCACGTATTCGCGATACTGATTTCGCGACGGAAACCGCAGAGCTGACACGGTGGCAGATTATCCAGCAGGCAAGCACGACGGTACTCGGACAAGCAAACCAGCGTCCACAAGCCGCACTGCAGCTACTGCAAGGGTAAGAAATGAATAATCTATCGACTGTAAACATGCGGGGGCAGACTGCAGTCGAGTAAATCGAATGACGATTGAGTAGATACGAAAAACGGTCGGATTGCACAATGTGGGGACAGACTGCAACCGACCGACGAGTAGAGTATTTCGCAAGACAACGTGTTAAAGCACGCTGAGGGCAACATGGTACTGCAATACTACGCCGTGTTGGATGCTGAAGCTGCTGACTGGCAGGAATGAAGCCAGGAGGTAGTGAGAGGTATGAGGTCTGGAACAACAGACCCACCTGTCAGCAAAGTATGGGAGTGACCCATACCCGTTCAGCATCGCTTTACCAGGTACAACGCCTCGCAAAGCGTCAGTTTTTTATCACTGACACTATTTGTGAAGCATAGTATGTGCCAACACGTTGAAAGTTTTTAAATAACATGCGCAGAAAAAAACAATAACAGCGCAAACTTCAACTGTTAGGAGAGACCTATGAGTCTGTACGTAAACACAAATGTTTCATCACTAAACGCACAACGTCAGTTATTTAACACCGGCAATGGCCTGGATACCGCCTACGAGCGTCTGTCTTCGGGCTTTCGTATCAACAGCGCAGCAGACGATGCTGCCGGCCTTCAGATCTCTGACCGCATGACTTCTCAAATCATGGGATTAGACCAAGCCGTAAGAAACGCGAACGACGGGATTTCCCTGGCACAAACCGCAGAAGGTGCGATGCAGGAAATTACCACATCACTGCAGCGGATCCGGGTTCTGGCAATTCAGTCACAAAATGGTATCAATTCATCTTCTGACCGTCTGGCACTACAAAAAGAAGTGTCCGCACTGAAAACGGAAATCAGCCGTATCGCAACAACGACTCAATTCGGGGGCGTGAACGTACTTGACGGTACCTACTCTGCGGCTTTCCTGGTAGGGTCTAATGGCGGTCAGACCATCGGCGTGAATATCTCCCGCACAGGCGGTTTTGGTTTCTCTGGGCTGACGAATGGAGATAGCGACTTGTCTATCGCGACCGCATCGGGTGCATCGGCTGCACTGACATCTATTGATGCGGCTATCTCGGCTGTCGATGCCAAGCGCGCTGATTTAGGTGCGATTCAGAACCGCTTCCAGTCAACCATTCGTAACTTGAGTAATATTTCTGAGAACGTATCGGCGGCAAGATCACGTATTCGTGACACAGACTTTGCCACCGAGACGGCAGAACTTACCCGTAATCAGATACTTCAACAGGCAAGTACAACCATTCTGTCGCAGGCAAACCAGCGACCACAGGCAGCGTTGTCTTTACTTGGAGGTTAATTGACAGGTAAGGCGTAGGATTGGGAAGGAGTTGAGAGGCCATCCCCCGAACGCCGCGGCCATCTGGCCGCGGCACCAAGAAAACGCCGACTAACAGGACTGAGAGTGTAGAAGTGTTGGTTGAGAGGCCAGTTTATTCTACTATAATTCCTGCCAGCCGACTGAAACTGAATTTTGCTCAATCTCCTAACGTGAGCAAATTGGCCGGGACATTTGTCTCGGCCTTTTTTCTTTTATTACCGAAACATCTCGTCAACTTGCTTAATATCTAAAGCATTCCCCGTGCCAAAAATTTCTTATACGTACCAGCCCCAGCAATCTTAGAGATTGGTTTAGATACGCTATTATTATCTTTCATACCTCGCCGTTTCCACACATTTATTTGCCGTTTTTGCGGCAATGGCTTGCCCCTGGATGAATATCTTCAAAAAAAGGTAACTTGCCGCCCTTAAAACTCATTATTTTTCAGTTAGATATGAATTATTTTAATTTTTTTCAAAAAAAAGCTAAAGAACCTAAAGGAACCGCCGATACCTTTAGCTGAGGGGTAATTTAATTACTTTTTGCGGAGCGCATGCGCTTCGTTTCGAGGGGACCAGCGGGAGTAGTGACCTGGCTGGTCTGAACTGGAAGGGTTTGATAGTAGCACCGGTTACATCGAATCCCTAGGAGGTATAACAATGTCTTTATATGTAAACACCAATGTGTCTGCGCTGAATGCGCAACGTCAGTTGTTTGACGTAAGCGACAAGCTGAGCACGTCATTTGAAAGACTGTCATCAGGGTTTCGCATTAACAGTGCAGCAGATGATGCGGCAGGTCTTCAGATTTCAGATCGTCTGACCTCACAGGTTCAGGGTCTAAACCAGGCTGTTCGTAACGCGAACGATGCCATCTCTTTGACGCAAACTGCAGAAGGTGCGTTAGGAGAGGTAACAAGCAGCCTTCAACGTATTCGCCAACTGGCAGTGCAGTCTCAAAACGGAATTAACAGCTCTGCTGACCGTGCAGCACTGCAGAAAGAAGTTTCTGCGCTGAAAACCGAAATTTCCCGTGTAGCAAGTGATACGCAGTTTGGTAACGTAAATCTGCTAAACGGTAGCTTCTCTGCTTCGTTTTTGGTGGGCGCAAATGCGAATCAGTCCATCAGCGTTAACCTGTCTACGGCCAACGGTGCGAGTTTAGGGGCTTCTGGCCTCGGAGTCGGTACTGTCGACATTTCCACTGCAGGTGGTGCAAGTGCAGCTTTGACAGCAATAGACGATGCGATTTCATCTATCGGTGGCACGCGCGCTGACTTGGGTGCTCTGCAAAACCGTTTTCAGTCAACGATTCGTAACTTAAGTAACGTATCGGAAAACCTTTCAGCTGCGCGTTCACGAATTCGTGACACTGACTTTGCCGCTGAAACCGCTGAACTGACACGTAACCAGATCATTCAGCAGGCATCTGTCTCTGTATTAAGTCAGGCCAACCAGCGTCCACAGACAGCGCTTTCGCTGCTGGGATAAGCTTAACAATAAGTAACCTTGCTTAAACTGTAACGGGTGTCTGCTTCAGGCAGGCCCCGTTTTTTCGCTTTTTACTAAGGAGGTTCACGTGGAGATTGCAAATACACAAATTGGCCAGAATTTTGCTGTTACAGCAGTAGATAAAGTGCCCGTGCGCGTCGATTCGCCCAGGCCTGTTGAGTCATCAAATGATTCAACGGATCTCTCTGTTGAAAATGCACGTGCAAAAGATCTTCAAGTCGAGCGTGAAAATGCCGATAACCTGAATAGAGAGGGGCAAGCTGAAGATATCGAGCTTGCTGTACAAGAGGTCCAGGCATTTTTACAGGTACAGAACAGAAATCTGGCATTTTCAGTAGATGAAGATACACAGCGTTCTGTAGTCACCGTTAAAGACTCTGAGTCAGGTGACGTAATACGTCAAATTCCTTCTGAAGAAGTGCTAAAATTAGCAGAGCGAATAAAAAGTCTTCAGGAAGATATCGGAAGTAGCGTAGGAGTGCTTGTTAATAACAAAGTGTAGTGAGGTGAGTAATGACTATTCAATCGTTGGGTGTTGGTTCAGGGCTTGCGCTTGATGATCTTGTCTCGCAATTGCTTGATGCTGAACGGGCACCAAAAGAAAACCGCTTAAATCAGCGAGAAGAACGGATTGAGGCTGAAATTTCAGGCCTCGGTCAAATTAAGTCTAAGCTGTCGGATTTCAAAGACGCGGTAAATGATTTAAGACGCGACAATGATATAAATGGTCGCGAACCTACTATTACCAATCCTTCTGAAGATACAGAGATCTTTACAGCCGAGGCCACGAACTCTGCACTAAAAGGAAGTTACAAAGTCGCGGTGACTGAGCTCGCCAGCGGCAGCAGAATTACTACAGACGATGGCGCGTTTACGTCCTCGTCCGATGCGGTGCTGACTTCAGGTAGTGGGTCGCTGACCTTTTCTGTAGGCGGCTCAGACAGCTTCTCAGTCAACGTTACCAGTGGTATGACGTTGACCCAGCTTCGCGAAGCAATAAATAACAATTCTGACAATTTTGGTGTGAATGCCAATATCATCGATACCGGCACCTCAGCTGGTCCTAAACTCGTTTTCACGTCTGAAAAAACGGGTAATGGGAATGACCTGGTTATCAATAATGATGGTGGTAACACCGAGCTAGATCGTCTCTCAACAACCGGTGGCGTTGGCAGCATCAGCGCAGCCAATATTGAAGCTGCTACGAATGCGAAGGCCACAATAGACGGTATTCTCGTAGAGAGTGAGACGAATAAGTTTGAAAATACGATCCAAAACGTCTCGTTCGAAGCCAAAGAAGTTTCGCCTAAAGACACGTCAGGCGAATTCATTACCTCAAAGCTGGAAATTGGTTACGACCGTGAGGGTTTAGATAAAAAAATCCGGGACTTTGTCGATAACTATAATAGCTTGATAAAGGAAATTGAAAATTTAACCAAGTACGGTGAATCAGAGCTGGAAGATGATGGCGCATTAGCCGGTGATTCATTGCTAAGAGGCATTCAGAGTGGTCTGGCATCTATTGTTGGCGGAAGCGTTTCTTCTTCATCGCTTGGAGGCTTGTTCCAACTGGGTATTGAAGTTAATTCAGAGGGTAGCCTGGAAATTGGTGACACCGATTTCGGGCTTGGGACCGGAGAAGATCGTCTGAGCGATGCGCTGGAAGATAGCTTTGACGAAATCGCTGCGTTGTTTACCGACGAAAAAGAGGGGATTGCGGTTCGCTTATATGAATTTGCTGACCAATATACCTCATACAGTGGACTTATCAGCCTGCGCGAACGTTCTGCGAAAGATGATCGAGATCAGCTCAACGATGACCGTGAGAGATTAGAACTTCGTATGATGAATTATGAAGAAATTTTACGAGATAAATATTTAAACCTTGACCAGACTGTTGCTCAACTCAACCAGACAGGTTCAGCACTGCTGGCAGCTTTAGGGTAAAGGAAATAAGGAGTCACCATGGCACTCACTGGTATTAACGCTTACCGCAAAGGTAATTTAAAGCAAGACGTTGCAGCAGCAGATCCGCACCGGCTGACGCTTATGCTGATGCAAGGAGCGTTAGATCGTATTGCCTATGCAAAAGGCGCGATGGAGCGTAAAGATTTTGCTGCCAAGTCTGATTATATCTCTCGTGTAACGGCAATTATTATCCATTTGCGGGATACGCTGAATATGGAGATAGGGGGCGAAACGGCGCAAAATATGTTTGCCCTCTATGACTACATGGTAGAGAAATTAAATGAAGCGCATGTGAAGAACGACTTGAATATGCTCGACGAAGTCTCTAGCCTGTTAACACCAATTCGTGATGCATGGGTTCAGATTCCTGAAGACGCCAAACAGGAAGCCTTTGAAGCTCAGCGTCAAAACCGACAAGCTGTGTGAATAAAGAAACGTTAAACCATCCTCTGACACCAGTTGCATTACGTAAGATTAATGACGAGATTACGGTGCAACTGGCACCTTCTTCTGAGCTAGACCTACCTGAATTGAATCGCATCCTTGCCGAGAGAGATGACATCGTTAAAGCGCATTTGAAAACGCTGAGCGACGAAGACAAACGTGCTTTTGCGCGTGCAGAAATTCCTGTCAATGATAAATTAAAAGAACTGGCGCAATCTTTGCTGCAGTCAGCAAAAGACGATGTGTCAAAATTTATTCAAAGCCAGGCTGCGGTCAAAAAATACAAATAGCACATGTTAAAAGACATTACTCTGCACGTAGACCAAGATGAAGAACGCCAGCGCTCCTTGGAAGGCGAAGCTTCTGAAATTATCCAAAAGCGTCAAAGGCAAAATTTAAATGCATTTCGGCACACTATCCCGTCAATTTACGAGCAAATCCTCTCAGCTCCAAAAAGCGCCAAGTCGATTTTATGCAACAAACACGGCCAACTGAATATCGTTGATTATCAGTCTGGCAGAGTCTTTTATGATGAATTCCCGCAGGACGAAGTAACCGCGCAGGTTAACAGTTTCTTAAAAAATCCGACTATTATTCAAAATGAAAACAACGCTGCGAGCGAGGCTGAATCTGAAGTGATGGTCATTATGGGAATTGGCCTGGGCCATCACATTGCATCGCTTTTTGAGAAATCCACCGCCAAGCACTACATCATCTATGAGCCAGACTTTGCGCTTTTTATGTGCTCGTTGTCGGCTATTTCCTGGCAGGATATTTTTCGACTGGCCAGCAGGGAAAAAAAAGCTATCTACCTTCAGATAGGGAAAGATGGTCGTGGCGTTGCCAGCGACCTGAACGAACTGGCAGAACATGTTCACTTTTCTACGGTAAGCGTTTTTAAGCACTACAATCATCCTGTGTTTGATCAGGTCATGGCTGAGATAAGCCGCGGTACACTACAAACATTGTCAAAGTGGTATTACGATCAGAAAAAAGCCAGTGCTCCGTTACGATATACCAATTACTGGCCAACTGAGTCTTCTGACAAGCCGTACTCTAAAAGGCTGGACCAAGCCGTATTTGATGCCAACATCGCAGCGTTTGAAAAGTTCTTTCCTGAGATTGCCAAAGAGTTTAAGAGTTATCAGCCCGATATCTGGTATCCGGTCACCACCCAATCAGGTGATGTGAATGTACTTCTGACCCCATTGGATACGCCGTTGTACGGCGGTAATCCCCGTTCAGAGGGGCAGCGGAGTGCAAGAGCTTTTTCGGAAAATCCGAATAAAGATGGGTTATTGCTTAGTTACAATGGTAAAAAGTTAAAGAACCATCTTCATTATCAAATGGTTACGGAAATGTCTCAAGTGACAGATGATGTCACCGATGATGTAGGGACATTACCGGATAACATTAAATCGCTTATTTTATTTGGTATGGGAGTTGGCTATTCACTAGAGAGCTTATTAGAAAAACACGCAACGGAAATGCTGTTTATCTGTGAGCCTAATCGAGATTTCTTTTATGCGTCTCTTTACGCCATCAACTGGTCGCAAATACTTACTAATCTGGATGAAAGCGATGCCAGACTCTATTTAAATATCGGCGACGATGGCTCTCATTTAATCGATGACCTCATCAAGCAGTTTCACTCCATTGGTCCTTATGTACTGGCGAATACCTTCTTTTTTGAGGGCTATTACAATGCTAATTTGGTGTCTGCTATTGCACAGTTGCGTGAGCAGTTAAAGGTTATTGTGGCCATGGGCGATTATTTCGACCACGCGTTTTACGGTGTGAGCCATACCAAGTGGTCATTTGAACAGGAAGTTCCGCTGCTCAGGAGTGACAGTGCCGAACAATTGTCGATTGAAAGTAAAGACGTTCCGGTTTTTCTGGTTGGCAACGGCCCTTCTCTAGACAACCTGATTGAAGTTATCAGAGAAAGCGCAAATGACGCCATTATTGTTAGTTGTGGAACAGCCCTACAAACTTTACACAGGCACGGGATCCAGCCAGATTTTCATGCAGAAATCGAATCGAACCGATCTACCTTTGACTGGGCGGTCAGGGTGGGCAGTTTAGACTACCTGAAGCAAATTACACTGATTAGCTGCAACGGGATTCATCCCGATACTTGTCAGCTCTATAAAGAGGTGTATCTGGCATTTAAAGAAGGCGAGTCTTCAACGGTGTCAATTGGTGAGGTGATCGCAGAGCAGGATTATGCAAAGCTTCGCTATGCATATCCCACGGTTGCTAACTTTGGTTATGACTTCTTTCAAACTGCCGGCTTCACACAGCTCTACTTTTTCGGTATCGATATGGGATTTGCCGATCCTAAGTATCACCACTCCCGCTCGTCAGGCTACTATGATGATGAAGGCAAGGAGCGATATGACTACAGCAAGGAAAATGACACATCCATCATTGTCGAAGGCAACTTCAGAGCAAAGGTGAATACGAAATTTGAATTTAAGGTGTCAAAGCGGGTGCTAGAGCAGGCGATTTCGCCTCACGCAGCAGTTTACAATGTCAGTGATGGCGCAAAAATCTACGGTAGTATGCCATTACGTCCGGAAAACGTGTTCGTTTCATCAGACATTGGCCTGAAAATTAGGACGTTGACGATATTCAAAGAACGGTGCTTTTTATCTATTCCCTCTGATGCGTTTCGAGATGACTTCAACAACCGTTATTCAAAAGAGTATTTACTGCAGGAAATGGAAGCACTGCTAAGGTTACTAGATGAAGAATACGATTCACTTGAAAGGGCGCATTATTTGGTGAAACGGCAGAGAGAACTTTTAGTACTGTCATATCAGCGCAAACGCAGCCTGTTGTTTTTTTACCTTAACGGCACATTGAATTATGTTAATAGTGCATTCACCCGGGCCATTATGTTGGCAGATGAGTCCTCAGCGAGAACGGCGTTCAATGAGTTACTCGTAATTTGGCGGAAGCGGGCTCGTGAGCTGTTTCAAACCATGAAATGCAGCGAGGGTAGTTTCGACTTCATTTCCAGTTTTGAAATGGAAAGGCGCAGACTTTATATGAAATTGCGAAGCAAATCTGAGAGTAAAAAGTCCGTAGGCGTTTATCCATCCACCGACCGAAATATACATCGCCTCTTCGATGCACTGTCTGTTTTGGGAATTACCGGTGACTTAACTCATTGCTTTGATAAAGCGGACTACCAATTATATTTTGGTATCGCACCAGAGAAATCAAGCGGAAAGTTTTTGTGTATAGTAAATAATCATGAGCAGCTTTTGCATTACTTGGTTAACGATAACGATTATCCAATACTATATTTAGTCGGTGATATCAGCTCAAAAAATTGGTCGCCATCGTGTAATGATGTATTGCGTCTTTTCCTATCAAGAATAGCGGTATCCTCAGAATTAAGCCGCTTTATCGTGTTACCAAAATTAGTGCTATCACAATATGAAGAGGTGGATAAGTATTACGACCTATCGCTTTTCGAAAGTTACCATACTTATGATTGCAGCAATTTTATATTTCTAAGCAAAGAATTACTAACTACAAAAAATAGTTTGTTCGAAGATGGTACGAGAGCCCGGTATCTACCAAGGGGGCTAAAAAATGAGGATTTTGTTTCATTACTGCTTTCACCTGAAGAAA
Organism: Alteromonas antoniana; assembly: GCF_019249295.1. Classification (GTDB taxonomy): domain Bacteria; phylum Pseudomonadota; class Gammaproteobacteria; order Enterobacterales; family Alteromonadaceae; genus Alteromonas; species Alteromonas antoniana. The sequence goes on along the minus strand of NZ_JAESDH010000008.1, from coordinate 142,429 downwards.
TCGAGAATGATCGAAGTCATCGACTCAAACAATTTACTTCTCTGGCGATATCAAAATGACTTTATTTGATAGTAAAACAATATTAATAACTGGCGGTACTGGCTCCTTTGGTCACCAGTTTGTAAGTTATCTGCTTGACAATACTCAGGCACAAAAAGTGATTATTTACTCGCGTGACGAGTTAAAACAATATGAAATGCAGCAGCGATTCAGTCATCCAAGCTTGCGGTTTTTCATTGGTGATGTCAGGGATAAAGAGCGTCTCAAAACGGCGATGAAAGATGTGGACTTCGTGGTTCATGCTGCAGCGCTGAAACAGGTTCCTGCTGCCGAATATAATCCGAATGAGTGCATTAAAACTAATATCAATGGCGCCCAGAATGTCATTGACGCTGCGATAGCTAACGGTGTTAGGCGAATTATCGCTTTGTCGACAGATAAAGCCGCGAATCCAGTTAATCTTTACGGAGCCACGAAGCTGGCATCAGATAAGCTGTTTGTGGCTGCGAATAATATCTCTGGTGCCGATGGCCCGCGCTTTTCCGTTGTCAGGTACGGTAATGTTGTCGGCTCACGCGGGAGTGTGGTTCCTTTTTACCGTTCATTATTAGCAAAAGGTCAGCAAAAGCTGCCCGTCACGCATCCGGAGATGACGCGTTTTTGGATCACTCTGGATGAGGGCGTTAAGTTTGTTGTTAAAAACTTCTCGCGTATGCAAGGCGGAGAGATTTTTGTTCCCAAGATTCCGTCTATCCGAATTCTTGATCTGGTCGAGGCAATGAGTGGTAAACGAGATTTTGACGTGATTGGTATACGGCCAGGCGAGAAATTACACGAAGTAATGGTGCCAGAAGAAATGGCACACCACACCTTTGAATTTGAAGATCATTTCGTTATCGCACCGGCAATTACATTTTTTGATAAGAATCTTGATTATACAAAGAACCGGTTAGGTGAGAAGGGTAGGTCCGCAACAGATAAGTTTGAATACCACTCTGGTACTAACCCGCACTTTCTGACTGTCGAAGAGCTGAAAGCGTTGGACAGCGAAACCTTATGATCCCGTACGGCCGTCATTCTATCAACGACGATGATGTAAATGCCGTTGTTGATGTACTGAAAAATGAATTTTTGACGCAGGGAAGTCAGGTCCCGCTGTTCGAACAGAATCTCTGTGAGTACACCGGAGCCAGATATGCGGTAGCCTGCAATAGCGGTACTTCCGGGCTACACATGGCGTGCCTTGCAGCTGGTGTCGGCATTGGCGACAAAGTCTGGACCTCTCCGAACTCGTTTGTCGCCTCTGCAAACTGTGCTCGATATTGTGGCGCAGAGGTAGATTTTGTAGATATTGATCCTGTCACCCGAAACCTTTCTTTAAGCGAACTGCAACAAAAGCTCAGCCAGGCCGAAGAAAATGGCAAACTTCCAAAGGCCATTGTGGTGGTGCATTTCGCAGGCAGCAGTTGCGACATGAAAGCCATTTCCGAGCTAACTTCCCCTTACGGCATTACATTAATTGAAGATGCGGCACATGGGTTGGGCGGTAAAGACAGGTATGGAAACCCTATCGGCAGCGCAGTATACAGTGACTTTGTAGTACTCAGCTTCCATCCAGTTAAGTCGTTAACTACCGCAGAGGGTGGCGCGGTATTAACAAACCGTGAAGCCAATGCGAATTCACTGCGTCGGTATGCCAGTCATGGTATCTCACGTGATAACAGCCACTTCCCTAACGAGGAGAAAGCAAGTGGCTGGTACTACGCGCAGCATGACCTGGGTTTTAATTACCGGCTTAGTGATATTCATGCGGCTCTGGGGAACAGCCAAATTAAGAGGCTAAATGAATTTGTCGCAGCTCGCCTGTCATTAGCAAGACGCTACGAAAGTGCGTTGTCAGCACTTCCGCTTAAGCGTCCTCAACTGGATATACACAGCGCATGGCATTTATATGTGATAGAGCTTGAAAACAGAGACCGCCGCGTGGTTTTTGATGCATTGCGCGCGAGAGGGGTTGGTGTGAACGTGCATTATATCCCGATATATCATCATCCTTATTACCAGGCTTTAGGATTTAAACGTCATTGTTACCCGGCCTGCGAAAAGTATTATCAGAATGCGATTACGTTGCCTTTATTTCCTGAACTCTCTGCCGATATGCAAGATAGAGTAATTTCAACACTGCATGAGGTACTTAAGTGAACATTGCGGTTATTCCGGCCCGAGGGGGGAGTAAACGGATCGTAGGAAAAAATATTAAATCGTTCGTAGGTAAGCCCCTGATAGCGTATTCCATCGAAGCGGCACAAGTCAGTGAGCTCTTTGATGAAATTATCGTTTCTACAGATTCTGACGAGATTTCAGCGATTGCCGAGCAATATGGTGCCACGCAGATTATCAGACGCCCGGAATCATTAGCGAATGATTACGTGGGGACGTTTCCCGTCATCAAACACGCCGTAGAGGCGTTTGAGCAGGCTGGTGAGAACGTTGAGTACGTGTGCTGCATATATGCAACAGCGCCTTTTTTATCTGCGGAACGATTAAAAGAAGGGCTGCACAGACTTGTCGCAGACAGCACGAAACAGTTTGCTTTTTCAGTAACCAGTTTTCCATTTCCGGTTCAGCGAGCCATTAAGCTCTATGAAGGAGGGGTTACGCCCGTAGAGCCTGCTCAAATGGGAAAACGCTCGCAGGATCTTGAAGAGTACTACCACGATGCGGGCCAGTTTTATTGGGGCACTTGCTCGGCCTGGAAAAATGATGAGGCCACTTTCGCGCCACATTCAATACCTGTCATTCTTCCGCGCTATCTGGTGCAGGATATCGACACACCAGAAGACTGGAAACGCGCCGAATTAATGTATCGCGCCTATATGATGTCAGAATAATATGTCAGAGAAAATTTTAGTTATCAGAATGGCTGAGCAAGGCGATGCATTGGCGATTGGTCTTCCGGCTGTCAAATATTTTCAGAAACGGTATCCCCATGCGCAAATCACCGTGCTTACTTATGGTGAAAACAAAGTTTTTTTTGAAAAAGGTGCGCCGCACGCGCGCGTGATGCAACTTCCTCAGGGAGCCTGGCCCGATAACATTGTTGCTGCAATGGAGCAGTTCTTAGGATTGGCAGAAGAAGTGGTTGCAGAAAATTTCTCCCTGATAGTGAATCTCGATACTGCATTTATGCCCTGTTTTTTGGCGCGCTTTTTAAAAGATGCGGGAGAACCGGTTGAGGGAAACCTTTTAGCCTTTTCCGTTGCAGAGTTGATTGAGGAACTTCAACAAGAGACATTGTCACCAGTTAAAGTCAGTGAAGCAGAAACGTATTTGCAAAGCACATGGCTGACATTTGGTCAGTGGTTTACGCAATGGTGGGATACGGATGCGCCGCCGCAACAAGGTTATCCAGAATATTTTCTTAAACGCTGCTGCGGCTTCAGCGATATTGACCTTGATATGACGCTTAACGTTACCGGAATTGCGTCAGACAAACCCTATATTGCGGTAAGTATTGAAGGAGCGGAAGACGGACTTCTCGATCACTCAGCGTTCTTTAATATGCTCGATTTACATAAAGTAGAATACAAAGTGTTGTCTCAGAATACACCTGTTACTAAGCGTCTCGAGATTGTAAGTAGTGCAGAATTGTTGGTGACCATTCCCTCGGCTTCTCAATGGTACGCGGTGGCGACGCACACACCAACCCTTTTACTCGCGGGCACCTTTGATCCGCGAATTACCATGCCTGATTATGCAACTACTGTGAACCAGCCGGTAGATGCTGGCGTGTTGGTGAATGATATTGTCGAATTACTGGAGGCGTCTTAAGTGAAGCAAGCAATCCGGATCGGAGATTATCTCGTCGGGGCTGATGCCGCGCCTTTCATCATTGCGGAACTGAGTGGAAACCACAGTCAGGATTACGCGCTGGCTGAGAAAATGGTTGATGCCGCCGCAGACGCAGGTGCACATGCTGTCAAGCTCCAAACCTATACTGCAGATTCCATGACATTGGATGTAGACAGCGCCGACTTTGTTATTGGCGAGTCTGATAGTCTCTGGGCCGGTGAGAAGCTCCATTCTCTTTACCAGAAAGCCGCCACCCCCTATGAATGGCATAAGGCCTTGTTCGAACGTGCCGGAGCCAGAGGTATGGTGGCATTCAGCTCCCCGTTTGATACACATGCAGTGGATTTTCTGGATGACCTCGATGTCCCGTGTTTTAAAATCGCTTCGTTCGAGCTGACTGACTTACCCTTGGTTGCCCACGCCGCTAAAAAAGGCAAGCCACTTATCATGTCCACAGGTATGGCAAGCCTCAGAGAAATCGAGGAGGCGGTTCAGTGCGCCAGAAATAACGGCTGTTCGGATATTATTCTTTTAAAATGCACCAGTACTTATCCTGCTGAACCCAATAATACAAATCTTGCGACAATACCCAATATGAGAGCTGCATTTGATTGCCAGGTAGGGTTAAGCGACCATTCTGGCGGTATTGGTGTGGCTGTGGCATCGGTAGCATTAGGCGCCAGTGTCATTGAAAAGCATTTTGTGTTAGATCGAAACGCCGGCGGCGTCGATGCGGCCTTTTCGCTGGAACCGTCAGAGTTAACTTCATTGGTTACCGAAACCCGACGAGCTTGGCAGGCAATGGGAGAAGTACGATACGGAGGCTCTCAGGCTGAAGCCACTGCTAAGCAATATCGCCGCTCGATATACGTGTCAGAAAATGTCAGAGCGGGAGAGGAGCTGAGTGAGAGCAATTTGAAAATTGTGCGCCCCGCTTTTGGGCTTGCTCCTCGTCACTGGCAGGAAGTCATTGGCAAAGTGGCGTCAAAAGACTTGAGTAAGGGAACCGCGTTGCGATGGGAACACCTTTCCTCGTGACCGACATCCTTTTTTGGGCTGAGGGCAGCAGACAAAAAGGCATAGGCCATATTATTCGATGTCTGGCGCTGGCTCAGGCTGCAAATCAGCACCAAATGGAATGTGTATTCATGCTCGATAAGGAAGCAGCAGACATTGCGCGAGCCCAGCACGACTGGGATTTTCCTGTTGAACTTATCGACAAGTCAGCGTTAACAGAGGCGTCAAGCGGTAAAAACGGGAATGTGCTGGTGGCGACATTGAAGAAGTATAGGCCGCGTATTCTGGTGCTCGATGGTTATCAACTGCCCGTGGATCTTATTGATGGTGCAGCCGGAAAGCTGCCTTTTACGGTCGTGCTCGACGATGGCGAGCAACGGCTGGTTGCGTATGCAAACCTCATTGTAAACGGCACTACGCAGGCTCTGGACGCAGACTACGCGTCACAGAATGCGCGCGCTACGCTTTGTACCGGGCGACAGTACAGGCTACTCAGACAAATGTTTCGCGATACGCCAGCATGTCCTGTTGAACAGCGTCAAGGCATTGTCATAGCCTTCGGCGGAAGCGATCCGGCAGAGCTGACGCTGCCACTGTTATCAGCTCTGGATGCCTTAGGTTCAACTGTTCCGGTGCGCGTAATTACCGGCCCGGCTTACCCAAACCCTGAGCGTGTAGGCGCGCTCTCCCGAGCGTTGGGATATGCTGTCCAGCATGTACACCAATGCCAAGACATGGCTTCTGCCTGGGGCAGTGCCAAACTGGCAATCAGTGCTGCCGGAGGCAGTCAGTTTGAGCTTGGCGCCTGCTTTACTCCGTCTATTCTGGTTGTAGTAGCAGAAAATCAGCGCGAGGCGACAAACAATGCGCAGCAGGAAGGCTGGTGTGAGACTTACGACCTGAATACTCGCCCCCTAGAGATTGCAGAACAGGCGCTCAAGCTTTATCAGGATAATAACGCGTTGAAAGAAATGTCACAGGCTGCACGGCAATATTATGATGCCCACGGGGCGAGCAGAGTCACAGAAGCCATAATCGGAGCCATAAATGGTTAAGGTAACAGGCACTTTACCCCAATTAACGATAAGCGGTTATCAAGTGTCACTGGAGCCTTTGCACGAAAATGACATCATGCAGCTTAGGGCGTGGCGAAACTCTGAATTTGTCAGGCACAAGATGCTGTCTTCTGACACCATAACTGAGCTCCAGCAGCGAAACTGGTTCAGCAAGATCCAAAACGATCCGCAGCAATGTCACTGGGTAGTACGCTATAAAGGCGCGGCTATTGGCACAACGAATATAAAGGTGCCTTCCGATAGCTCGGCGACATCGGTATCCGTGGCAAAAGCATTAGAGCCTGGCTTGTATATCGGTGAACCCACCTATCAGGGGAATATCATCGCGTTCGCTCCCACACTCGCGCTCTATGATTACTGCTTTGATTATCTTAATATCAACACCTTACAGGCGACTGTGAAAGCCGATAATCGTTCGGCGCTAAACTATAATGAAAAATTGGGCTATGAAACCGTGTCACGTTCCGATGACGGATGCTGGGTAACACTTTGTATTACTAAAGCACGTTATGAAGAAGCTACAACGATGATCAAACGTTTTTTATCCCGGTAATTAAGGCGAGAACACCATGACGAATCAGGAAAAACTAACGCAGGCGTTTTGTGACGCATTGGGTATCGGGCCAGACCAGGTGAAAGACGACCTGCAATACAACACTATTAAGGAATGGGACTCGACCGCACATATGGTACTCATCTCGGAGCTTGAAAATACTTTCGACGTGATGCTGGATACCGACGATATTATTGACATGAGTTCGGTCGCGAAAGCTAAAGAAATTCTGGCAAAATATGACGTCTCTTTCTGATACGTCCTGTTTAACCGGTCACAGTGTATTAGTAACCGGCGCTTCAGGAGCGATTGGCCAGGCCATTGTCAAGCGACTTCTAGCTGATGGCGCTGTGGTGTTTGCTGCCGGGCGAAATGAAACGACACTACAAAAGCTAAGCGAAACTGATCCCGCCCGGATTGTTCCCCTTGTGTACGATATTGCTGATGAACAAGCGGTTAAGGCGGCTTTTCGCACTATCCAGAGTAAACAGTCCGACCCTGCTGTTGGTAGCTTAATCGGTCTGGTAAACAACGCCGGCGTTATGGATGAAGCCTCCTTAATGCTCAGCAGCCTGGATGCCGTTAAACACCAATTGAACGTGAACTTTCTGGCTGCCTATCAACATATGCAGTTAGCTGCCCGTTTAATGGCCAGACTGAAGCAGGGAGCCATCGTTAATGTCGTTTCTCAAGTGGGCGAGCAGGGTAGTGCTGGTATGAGTGCCTACGCTGCCAGTAAAGCTGCGCTGACAGGTGCAACGAAAGCATTGGCAAAAGAACTGGCATCCACAGGGATCAGAGTCAATGCAGTCGCCCCTGGCTTCATTGACACATCGCTTACCGAACACTACGACGACAAAGCGAAAGAGGCGGTGTTATCCAGAACGGCGTTCAACAGAGCAGGAACACCAGAACAGGTCGCTGACGCTGTCGGTTTTCTGATGAGTTCGGCATCCTCTTATACGTCGGGACATGTCTTCCCGGTGGATGGCATATTTCACCCGTAAACCAAGGATAACAGAATGATCGACTGGATCTCTTCACTAGGTTCCTGGGCTGAACGGGTTGCGCTGAAGATGAATAGCGATTCTGTTACTTATGCCTTATTGGAAGAAAAAGTAAAGCAATGCCAGACTCATCTGCTTGATTTACTGAAAAACAGCCAAGATGCCCGAACTTTGGTGCAGAAACCTCGACCCTTGGTGTTACTGCAAATGGAAAACTCGCTCACCGGAATAGTTTACTATCTGGCCTGTTTGCGCGCCCGGTGGCCGGTTATTGTTGTCAGCCCACAAATGCACGACGACGGAGTGGAGCAACTAAAAGCATCGTTTCTTCCTAATCTTGTGCTCACCGATACCCATGAATTGAGCTTTCATCCGCACAGGCATGTTCTTGACGATAAACTGGCATTAATTCTACTGACATCAGGGTCGACCGGCGGCGGCAAGGGGGTAGCGCTGTCGTATACTAATATTCAGGAAAACACTCGCAGCATCTGTCAGTATTTGCCTATTCAAAAAGACGATATCACGCTGGCCAGCATGCCGTTTTCTTATTCCTACGGCTTGTCAGTTTTACATACCCATCTGGCACAGGGAGCCTGCGTTGCCGTTACTTCACATACTATCGTGGAGAAAGGTTTCTGGGAGCTGGTAGAACAATTGCCGGTAAACTCACTTGCCGGCGTGCCCCATTGGTACGATATGCTCATTCGGTTGCGGTTTACCCGGCGAAGTTTGCCAGCGCTTCGGTACTTTACGCAGGCAGGCGGTAGACTCTCAGAGTACACGGTTAATGCATTGGCAGAGTTTGCCGATAAGAATAACAGCCAATTTTTCAGAATGTACGGTCAAACGGAGGCGACAGCCAGAATAGCATGGCTTCATCCGGACAGAGTGAGAAAGCCAGACGCGATAGGTCAGGCCATTCCGGGTGGAACGCTCTACTTAGAAGATGAAGAGCAGAACCGTATATCTGAGCCCGGAAAGGTGGGAGAACTATGCTACATTGGCCCAAACTGCATGCTTGGTTATGTAGAATCTGTGGGTGAGATGGCCAGTTTCGATGTCTCAGGCATTCTCAGAACCGGGGACCTGGCTTACTTTGATGACGACGGAGACTTTCGAATTGCCGGTCGCAAAAAGCGTATCATCAAACTGTTAGGTGAGCGGATTAACCTTGATGAACTGGAACGCCTTTTTGCATCAAAAGGGTTTGAAGTAAAGTGTTGTGGAGATGATAGTCATCTTTTTATTTTTTGCTTGCAAGACAGGCGCGAGCAGGTGCACGCATTAGCTCGTGAGTGGGTAAATGCGCCACCGAAGTTTTATCACGTGAATGTGGTTGCAAAGTGGCCGTTGCTGGCAAACGGCAAAATCGATTATCAGCAGCTCACTTTATTGGCCAATAACGCAGTAACAGGTAACTAGCAGATACAAAGACTATGACTTCCCAGGCTTATCAGGACCGTTACGAACAACTGCTGGCGCAGGATATGTATTCTCTGAATACCGCAGAGAAAGAAGGAGCACTGTTACCCGTCATTCAAGCGCTGCATCAGCATCATAAACTACACTCACCGGCTTATTCTAGACTGGTTCAGCATTATAGAGATCAGCCTGATACGATTGAAGATGTGCCTTTTTTGGCCGTTCGTCTATTTAAATTATTTTCCCTGAGCAGTATTTCAGATGACGACGTTTTCAGGGTATTACAATCTTCCGGGACGACCAGCCAAACCCCCGCAAAAGTAATTCTCGACAGGATAACCAGCGCGCGTCAGAGTAAAGCACTGGTTAAAATTATGCAGAACTTCATCGGCAAACAACGTTTGCCACTGCTGGTTATCGATGCTCCGTCAGTGTTAAAAAATAAAGCGCTGTCAGCACGTGCGGCCGGAATACAGGGTATGGCATTTTTCGGGCGCCAGACAGTGTATGCGTTGAATGATGATATGACGTTAAACACCGACGCGCTTAATTCATTTCAGAAGTTATACGCTGATCAACCAGTACTGGTGTTTGGTTTCACCTTTATGGTGTGGACCTGCTTTCTGGAAGCATTAAAGGCGCAAAAGCTATCATTATCGTTACCTCATGGCGCGCTCATTCACAGCGGAGGCTGGAAAAAGCTGACCGATAAACAAGTCGACAATCCCACCTTCAAGCGCGAAGTGACCAGGCTTACCGGCATACCGCGTGTGCACAATTTTTATGGTATGGCTGAGCAGGTCGGAACAGTATTTGTAGAGTGTGAACAAGGGCACCTGCATGTTCCTGAGATGGCAGACATACTTATCCGGGATCCGTATTCGCTTGCCGTTTGCGAAAACAAAACGCAAGGACTCATACAGGTGATATCTTCAATACCGACCAGCTATCCGGGTTTTAGTTTATTAACGGAAGATGTCGGGCGGGTGCTGGGACAGGATGATTGTTCATGTGGACGATCAGGTAAGTATTTTGAAGTGCTTGGAAGGTTACCCAAGACGGAGGTGCGTGGCTGCAGTGACACGCAGGTTTCAGTATGACACTGAACATCGTAGCCCCCAAATCGCACGTTGCTGCCACAGTTATTAGCGACTGGGAGATCTGGACACTAACCCCAATGGGGTTCTCTAGCGACAAAGCGATTGCTTTTTTGCAGGACGTCTCGACAAGAATGATGCGAAGTTCGGCATGCCGTGAGCATGCCGAACTTGTTGCGTTGGCGTTCTGGCTGCGGGAGGCCAATACCAGACATATTCTCAAGGCTTACAATGAAAGCAGTTATAAAGCACTGGGTACGGTAGTGCACTTTACGCCGGCGAATGTGGACACCATGTTTATTTATAGCTGGGTGTGCTCCCTACTTACCGGTAATAAAAATATTGTCAGGGTGTCGTCTCGTTCAGGCGCAGTGCAAACCCTAATTGTAGCCTTGCTCAACGAGGTATTTTCCTTTGGTGATTATCGTGATATTGCTCAGCGCAATCTGTTTATTCAATATCAGCATGATACTCAGGAGGGCGCCGAGTACACGGCGTCATTGTGCATCGACGCTGACGCCAGAGTATTGTGGGGGGGCGATAACAGCGTTAACGCGCTCAGGCGTTTCGCCTGTAAACCCCGTTGCAGGGATATTAGCTTCGCAGACCGTTATTCGGCCTGCGTAATTGACGCTGGTACCCTTGTGAAGGAGGACACCGCCAAGCAGGCGGCAGCTACTTTACTGAAAGATATTGCGCCATATGAACAACAGGCCTGTTCCTCTCCCCGTGTGTTGTTTTGGTTGGGTAGCCGCAAATCTTTGTCGCAGTTCTTTGGCCAGATTGAATCCGGGGTAGACAGACAGGCTGACAGCGCGATAACAACGAAAAATGAGCAGCTGATCACGGCGCAATCTGTGCAATTGGTGACTGAGGTTAACCAGGTGATAATTGGTGGCGCGATATGTGTCATCGAGTGTGCCCGGTTTGAAGAGGGACTTCTGGATTACCATGTCGGTCGACAGGTGCTGTACTGTCAGTGTGTGGATACCTTAGATGAGATTGCGGAGTCAATCTCAGATCGTCTGCAGACACTGAGCTACTTTGGTATCGCAAAGCAGGCATTAGTAAAGTTCATCGGCCAGCCGTCGATAACAGGAATAGACAGAGTGGTTCCGCTCGGACGAGCGCTTGAGTTTGCACCTCAGTGGGACGGGTATGAGTTAATAAGCCAACTGGCACGGCGTGTGGTAATAGAATGAAGCTTTCAGTGCTGATCCCTGCATATAATCTGGAAAAGTACATCGAGGAAACCATCCGGTCGATTTGCGAGCAGCAAACCGATTTTGGGTACGAGGTTATCGTTTGTGATGATGCTTCTCCTGATGGAACTGCGCAAATTATCAGGCAGTTAGCAAGCGAGTTTGACAATCTTGTTCCTGTTATCAAGAAGGAAAATGGTGGACTTGCAGAGAACATGAAGACGCTGCTGTTGCAGGCGAAAGGTGAGTATATTGCTTATCTTGATGGTGATGACGTCGCTTTGCCCGGCAAGCTGCAGACGCAGGTCGACTACCTTGATAACCATCCTGAGTGCGGGATGGTTTATCACGAATCAGATGTGTTTGATTCCGATACCAATCAGTCGATAAAACGCTATTCGGCTGATCATTATAACTGGGAACAGATCCCCGAGAAGTCCGATATAACCCATCTTGTTCGTTATGGCACTTATATGCAGGCAAGTAGCGTAATGTTTCGCAATCATGACAATACGCAACATACCGTGTTAGATGATTGTCGCATTATTCTGGACTATCCTTTCTACGTCATGAATGCCGGTTATCTTAACGGATCTATCGATTTTATACCGCAGGTGCTCGGTCGCTATCGTATGCATGAAAACAGCTTTGGTGCACAGACACAAAAAAGTGTGTCCAGACGTATTCAGAGTCTGCATGATATTGTGACAACGTGTCAGCATGCGCGTCAGTTCATTGATGATGACACTATCATTCAGCAGGGAATTGCGCACCATCACTTTGCGGCATCGTTGTATTTCCTTTTCAGACATAATGACGAGCAGTTTTTGCAGCAAATTGAGCTGGCGTCGGCCGCTGAGCATTTTTTTAATTCGCGTCACCTTCTTGCCTGGGAAAACCGGCATCAGCCGGAAAGAGCGCGAGCACTGTTAGCGGAGTAGGAAAATGAAACCTGATGTCATTGTCGTCGGCGCAGGATTTTCTGGTGCTGTCATGGCAGAGCGGTTTGCCAGTGTAGCGAACAAACATGTCCTGGTGTTGGAGCAGCGCTCTCATATCGGGGGAAACTGTTACGACTTTAAAAATGAACACGGTATTGTGGTTCACCAGTATGGCCCGCATCTTTTTCACACCAGTAAAGAACAGGTCTGGCAATATCTGTCGCAGTTTACTGAATGGCATAGGTATGAACACGAGGTATTGTCGAGAGTGGACGGTAACCTTGTTCCGCTGCCATTTAATTTAAACACGTTAGATGCACTGTATCCTGCTGAAGAAGCAAAGCGTATCGCCTCATTGCTGGTCAACGAATATGGCCGTGATGCCAAAGTTCCCATTCTGAAATTAAAACAGTCTGAGCACGATACCTTGCGGGCTTTGGGACAGCTTGTCTATGACAAGTTTTTTGTCAATTACACGGTGAAACAATGGGGGTGTAAGCCAGAAGATATTTCTCCGGAGGTTACCGCACGTGTACCGGTGGTAATATCGCGGGATAATCGCTATTTTCACGACCATTATCAGGCTATTCCGTCACAGGGGTATACGCCGATGTTTGAGGCCATGCTGTCACATCAAAACATCGAAGTGGAGCTCAATTGTAACGCTGTGGCCCGGTTACGACTGGATGCCGGCAGCGGAGCTATTTATTTCGATGGAGAGCGCTTCGACGGGAAAATCATTTTTACCGGCATGCTGGATGCGCTGTTTGACTATGTGGCTGGTGAACTGCCTTATCGCTCGTTGAAGTTTAAGTATGAAACGTTACCGGTGGAGTATTACCAGCCAGCCACCACAGTGAATTATCCCAATGAAGAAGCATTTACCCGGATCACTGAATTTAAGCATATATTACCGGTCACGAGTGCTCATACAACGATTGTCAAAGAGTACCCGCAAGACTTTGATCGTTTAGACCCGGAAAAAAACGTGCCTTACTATCCGGTGTTCACAGATCAAAACCAAGCGTCACATCAGCGATATCAACATCAGTGTAATCAGTTTGCTAATCTACATGTGTTGGGGCGTCTGGCGGACTATAAGTATTACAATATGGACGATGCGGTGGCCAATGCACTGGCGATGTTTGAGCGCATCGCGACGGACTTGTAATGCCGCAAGTATCGGTGATAATGCCAGCATACAATGCACAAGCATTCATTTCCGAGGCTGTGTCCTCTGTACTCGCCCAGTCTTTTCGCGATTTTGAGTTATTAATCTGGGATGATGGCTCGACTGATCAGACAGTTTCGCTTTGCGAAAAATGGGCTGAAGAAGATAGCCGGGTCCGGGTATTCGTAAGCGCCAACCGGGGGGTGGCCCATACGCTTAATACGCTGTTGAATGAGACGTCTGGTGAATTCATCGCCCGTATGGATAGTGATGATATTTGCTATGCAAACAGACTGGCAGTGCAACTGGATTACTTCTCAAACAATAAAGCATTGGGTGTGCTTGGCTCAAAAGTTGATTTGTTTGGCGCTACGACAGGTTGCTGGCACTACCGACAAACCCATAAGCAAACCCAAGCGCTGGCAATGTTAGGCAATACCCCGTTGTGCCATCCCAGTTGGATGGTTCGTCGAGATTTGTATGCGGCTTATCGTTATTCGCCAGATTTGGAATACATGGAAGACTATGGCTGGCTTGCACGTATTTTGTCAGAAACGGGGTGGCAAATGTATGCAACCCAAGAGTCGCTAATGAAATACCGGGTACATGCCGATAACGTTTCTATACACCATGCCTGTAAACAGGCAGAGCTGAGAAAACGTGTACTGACTAGTCTGTGGACACACAGTGGGATTATTCACTCACAGGCCGATATTGATGTGTTTTGTGATACGTTGCTGACAGGGAAAAGCTACGCTGATCCGGATGCGCTAGTGGAGTCAGTTGAACGGATCGCGCCTCAGCTTGAAAAATTAAATTCCTGTACGGCTAGCGAAGTGGCTAGCCGGTTAAAGCGGCATCAGTAGTAGTGCCTGGAGGTAATAATGCAAAAGTTAACCCTTATTAGCTTTGGTTTTAAATATGGAATTCCTAACGCGAATTACTATTTTGATGTCAGCTTCGCAAAGAATCCGGCACGGGAAAGTCGCTGGAGTCTGTTTGATCAGCCCGATAACCAAATGGTTGACTATGTTCTTAGTCAACCCAAGGTCAATGATTTCATTAGTGCGTTGTTACCGATGATGGATGTGATCATTACGCTGGACGATGATGCCCGGATTGCGCTGGGTTGTAATGCTGGACGCCACCGCTCGGCGATTATTGTTGAGCATGTTGCGGCGAAAATGCGCGCCAAAGGCGTAGATGTTGATGTGATTCATAGGGAGTGGAAAAAGTGAAGTCTCAACCAAGAGTGGCGATCGTTATTGTGTCGCGAAACCGCCCAGACCTGGTGGAACGAAGTGTAAAGCAGTTTGAAGCCGACAGTTATCCGAATAAAGGTATTCTGGTTGTAGAGTGCGGTACTGAACCTGCGAACCTTACGTCATATCAGACCGTGCTGTATTCTGACGATGACTTTAAAGGGAAGTGTTTCGGGCACAACGTGGGTCTGAATTATCTGAACATGCAAAGAGAGTATGATTATTACCTGTTTTGTATGAACGATGTTTTTATTAACGATAAGCAGGACTTCATTCAGGAAATGATTGATGTCATGCAGGATAACCCCAGATTAGGGGTAATGTCGCCAACAGAAAAAGGCGCTTCGTATCCAGGTGCTGAGCCGCAGTCGAAGGGCGTTCGCCCGGTTACCACCTCTGATTATCTGTTTTTGTTTATGCGCGGTGAAGTGGTCCAGAAATATGGCTTTCTAAATCATACCTTCAAATATTGCTGGGGGGCCATTCACGAATACAGTTATAAACTGTACAGTGATGGCTGGTTTATGGCGTATTACGATGGTCTGGACTATTTACATCTGGGCGGCACCACGTACGGCAATAAGGCAACCAAAACGATTTCACGCGAAGAATACCTGGTAAATGCCAAGCGTTTTGCGTATCAGTATTTTATCGATAAATACGGCGAAAACTGGGATGTGAGGTTTTGGGAGGCCGCGACCCAACACCATGACATTGAGCATAATACCTACAAAGCGCATCGCCATTATTGGGCCGGAGCTATGTGATGTATGCAGATGTTAGCATCGTCATACCGTGCTTTAATCACAATGAAGAGCTTGATGGAGCGCTTCATTCAATCTGTAAGTTAGAGGTAAAGCCTCGCAAAGTCATTGTGGTAGATGATGGCTCCGATGTGCCCGTAGATATACCTGTTGCGCAGGAAGTTAATATCGCTTTAATCCGTCAGGAAAATAAAGGGCTGGCATGCGCCAGAAATACAGGTTTAATTGAGGCTGAGACTCGATGGGTGCTGTTTCTCGACGCAGATGATGAATTACTTCCAGATGCGCTGAACAGCCTTTCCGATAGTGCAACGACTGATGTTATTTGCTCCGCCTATGTTCTTAATAAACAGGGCAAGGAAATGGTGATTTATCCGCAAGTGGGCGACCCTATTGCAGCTCTACTTCGCAGTAATATTGGTCCGCCAGCTTCGTTTTTCTTCCGGACAAGTCTTCTCAAAGAACTTCGTTTTAATGAAAGTGCTGACCTTCGGAAAGGCCATGAAGACTATGACTTACTATGCCGGCTTGCGTTGACCAATGCCACCTTTTCATCCCTGCACAAACCGACCGCACGTTATATAAAGCGCGAAGGGTCCATGTCTACCGACACGCTTAAAATGGCAGAGTCCAGAGTTATCGTCTGGTCTGGGTTTTTTCTTCAGCTGCGCAGTGACCGTGACACGTATTTGCTGGCAGCATTTCACTTTCTCGCTGAACATTGGGGGGACATACTCAAGTTCAGGTATGCAGCTTCAACCGAGATCATCAGCAAACTGAATCAAATGATAAAGTGCTATAAAAGCTCAGTGCTTGATTTCGACTTTCTTTTTAATAAATTACCGTCAGAGTTACGTGAACACTTGCTGCCGTTTACACCTGACGAGAATAACGTCAAAGCTAGAATAGAAGTGGCAAATGAAGTTTTTGACTGGCGTGGGCGTGATTACCAAAGATTGGTTACCTATGAACGCTTCACAAATTTGCTATGCAGTCACGCACCTGACGCTGTAAAAGGCGTCTATTTGATTGGAGCAAACACGCTGGCAGCATCTGTTGTCGAGCCAATGAACACGGTCTATAGCGTGCAGGTGATTGACGATACCAAAGCCGGAGCAGACTTTATGGGTGCCACAGTAAAGCCATGGCAGGCATTGACTGTTGAGGAAGACCTTATTTATTTCATCGCAAGCTATTCCAGCTATACAGCAGTAAAAAACAAGCTTCTGGCTTCTGGTGTCAAAGAGGAATGTATAATTTGAAAAAGACAATGATACTTGCCTCTGGACTTCAGAGTGGAGGTACTACACTCGTTTCCTCTTGCTTTTTAAAGCACCCTGATCTGGATGGTGTGCTAGATATGGCGTCAGACCGAATTGAGGTAAACCTGTCACGTGTGAGCACATCTCTGACATGGGTTAAAATGACAACTGTCGCATTCTCCTGGCAGGAAGTGGCTGAGGTTTATGCTATTGAGGGCTTCGAAGTATACCCTTTGCTCATTGTACGAAACCCTTTCGACGCGTGGGCGTCACTAAAGAACAAGTGGTACGGACTGAATAGTACTACCGCAGAAGATCCACCTTTATTTTTGAGATTCAGGCGTTTTCTGCATGACTGGCAATTTTTTATGCAAAAAGGATATCCGATTATTCAGTTCGAGTCGTTTATAAGTAATCCTGAGCAAGCCTTAAAACGGGCATGCAAGTCGCTGCCTATAGAGTTTCATTCAGGCATGCTTGAAAAGGATACCGATCTCAGCGGTATTGCTTATGTCACTGAGTCAAATGCGAGCTTTGTAGACTCCCTTGATAAGGGGATATCAAATCAAATCGCGACTAGAGCGCGGAGTATAGATGAGACGGAATATGCGTGGATTTTGGAAAATATGCACGAGTTGCTTGCGTACTACCAATATGAAAATAGCCATAATGTCGTACTAGCCTCACCAAATCAGGGCTTAGCCCCGCAACCTTTTGATAGTCGTCGATACCTCGGCTTCGGTCCTCGAGCATCTGACAGGAAGGTGTCCAGGCAGTTATCTTCTCTTATCGTAACGTGCCAGAGAGCTCTCACTGCCGGAAAGCCGCTGTATATTTATGGGGCTTGTGAACTTGGAGAGTACCTCCACGGGGTGCTGCATAGTGAAAATATTCCGGTTACTGGGTTTGTCGATAGTTATTCTGACATCGGTAGAAAGTTTTGCGGACTGGAAGTCAGTCAATTTGATTCGAGTAGGCATTGCGATAGCGTTTTTATTGTAGCGAGCTTCCATCACGCAACAACGATAAGGGAGTTGCTGAATCTACATATGCCAGACGATGCAATTTTTACTTTCTAGTGTTGTTATCGTGGGGATAATCATAAGTAACATTCGGTGAGGCAAAGAATATTTTTTATGGCTCAAAAGTTGAAGCTGTATTTACACATTGGTTGGCCAAGGTCTGGTTCAACGTCAATTCAGACCGCGTTCTACAATAAACGTGAGGAACTCTTACTGCATGGTATTCTCTACCCCAAATCAGGATTGCAACATGTCGGTCATCATCAATGGGCTTACCCATTACTCTCGTCACCAGTAGATTGGATTAAGCCTGCGTCAATTACGGCGTTATTGCAGGAACTTAAAGAAGAAGTGTCACATTGTGACTCCAACGTTGATAGCGTTTTCTTGTCTTCCGAGGCTTTTATCTACTGTAACAATTACGAAAATTTGAGAAATGCGTTTACTGATTTTGATATTGAAATAATTGCAATCGTGCGAGAGCAGTTGAGCTTGATCAATTCTGCGTACTTACGGCAGTTGTCAACAAATGCAACTAAGCTTAGTCCAGAGAATTATGTATCAGAGTTTATTGACAAGCCCGATTACTTTTTTGAAAAAAAGCTGTCTCCAGTTTTATCTGACAGGCAGCATGTAAAATTAAATGCTTTTCCATTCTCATCGGTGAAGAATCAATTCTGGCATCGTATCTCAGATATTATTGGGGTCCCGAAAGATATTTTTGCGCGTGTTTGTCAGCCTGCAACTAATGTGAGTTTACCAAGGAAAGCGATTGAGCTACTGCAGTCATGGCCAGAAAATGTAAGGTTACTTGGGCCCGGTTTCGAACAATTTAGACAGCTTTTGCTTAATGAATTTGGTAGTGCACAACCAGGCTCGACCATGCTGACTGAAGAGTTATGTAACATCATTGTCGATCGATACAAGGCAGACAGAATCTGGGTCAGAGAAAACTTAGATATAAAACTAAGCCCGCCATCACTAAAGCTTGATTCAGAGGGGCTTCAAATTAGTGATACATTGAGAATAATCAGGCGCCTCGTTTGAAATGGTTTAATTTACAAGTCTAATATTGGTTAACGTACCAATCATCCCAACGTGAAACCTCGGTATTCCAACGAGAAAAACCCTTACCGGTGAGAAGTTCCTTTATTCTTTCGCGCTTTTTTTGGTCTCCACCGTGCTCCACGGCAATTAACTTTATATGCCATTTTTGGATGTCAAAATTTTTAAGAATTTCGTATTCAGACCCTTCTGTGTCGATAGATAAGAAATCGATGGTGTCGGGCGCATTGTATCTTTGTAGCAATTCGTTCAACGACAGACAATTAACTGAAATAACATTGGCGTCTGCTCGAGCACCGGTTTCCTCATGATGATCTGTCGGAACGATGTTACTTAACCGGGAAAGCTCAGGTTCGCTCTCGACATCGTAAAAAGTAGTCGTGGCATATTCGCCGTCAGTGACACAGTCAAAACAAATTGAGCAGTTCCTTTCCTGTTTGAGTGCGTTATGCCATCTTGGGTTAGGCTCGGCGAGAATACCTTTCCATCCGTATTCACGTTCAAGTAAAGCTGTATTGCTCATTGATAAGCCGTCACATGCGCCAAACTCAACAAAAAAGCCGACCTGTTTTTCTTTGAGCATGAAAAGCACCCACAGGTCCTGATATAGCTGGGCATATGATTTTTCAGCAAGAGGATATGCGAAGTGAAAAAATTCAAGAACCTGCGTATCCTTTAATGAGCCGTCTCTTTTACGATCCAGTACGCGCTTTACAAAATCAGCTGTTGTTGCTATTGCCTTTCCCAATGGTTCCTCCGATTTTTGAGCAGTCAGCATACCTTAGCTTAACCACATTAAGTGTTAAGTTGTATCGTGGCAATAATTCTCTTAACGCAATATACTGAAAAACTAATCTAAATGGTGAAATATACCCTGGTAACAAAACTTAGCCCATACAAAACAAAGTGATACTGGCTATGGTATGAATTAATATACTAAAGTATGCGGCATCTTGCTTAGTAAATAGTCATTATTCTGCTAAACTGATTATAATATTAGCGGAGGTGCTATGATTGAATTTAACAGCTCAGGCTCATCGTCGCTTCTCCAACAGGTGCAGGAAAAACAAACCAACCTGATGGAGAAACTTGCCAGCGGCAAAAAGATAAACAGTGCCGCTGATGGCGCTGCGGCGCAGCAGATTATCGACCGGCTGACTTCACAGGTTGAAGGGAACCGCCAGGCTATTAGTAATGCCTATGACGGCATTTCACTGGCGCAAGTAGCAGAAGGTGGGTTGGGAAACATCAATAATGATGTTAATCGCATTCGCGAGCTTACCATTCAGGCCGGCAACGGGATCTTAAGCGATTCTGATAAACAGGCCATACAGTCTGAAATCACCCAGTTGCAGGACAATATCAGTCAGACCATCGAGCAAACAAATTTTGCCGGAAAACCGCTGTTATCTGAAAATGGTTCATTGAGTTTTCAGGTAGGGGCAAATGACGGTCAGCAAATTGATGTAAATACGCAGGACATAGGCAGTCAGCTATCGGATGTGCTCAGCATCGATATCACAGGTGGAACCAGCGTAAACGATGCTCTTAGTGCCGCAGATGCTGCTATTGAAGTGGTTGGCGGTGCGCGATCTGATTTGGGGGCAACCCAAAGCCAGTTTGAGAGCACGGCGCGCAACCTTTCTCAAGCCGATGTGAATACGTCAGCAGCGCGAAGCCGAATTGCAGATACAGATTATGCGCAGGCAGTATCGCAAAGCATTGCCAATGACACATTAGGTCAGGCGGCATTAACCGTTCAGGCTCAGTCCAATCAGCAGAAGGGACAAGTGCTCAACCTGCTCAATTAATCTTCACAGAATTTGAAAAAAGCAGGGTAACCTGCTTTTTTTATTACTGGAATTCAGGAATCAGCAGTTGCGCTGGTATCTTTTGCCGTTACAATCATGCAGGTGCGCTAAACTGTTAATAATAAAAACGCGTTTTCGGGGAATTGATGAAGGATATCTTGCTCGTTAGTGATAACGGCGACCTTACTCACAGCTTAGAAACCATCATTACCTTCTTGGGGGAGCCATGCCAGCACACAAGTTTTTCCGCTTGTGAAGAGGCATTGCGCGCCACTAAGGTAGATGCTGTGCTGATAGATTTTGATGACGCGGCCAAAGCCAAAGCGATAATCACACAGTTTCCTCATATTCCTTTTGTGGCTATCCAGCCCGCCAACGGCCAGATAAAGCCTGACTGCAATCTGGTCAGTGTTATTACTTTGCCACTTACTTACCCCGTACTCACCCAGGCTATCCACCGGTGTCAGGAATATAGTCGCCAAAAACCTGGTGCAACAAGAGGGAGTGGCGCCAAAACCCGCTTGTTTCGCAGCCTGGTTGGTAAAAGCGATCAGATTCAGGGCGTGCGCCGACTGGTCGAGCAAGTTGCGCCTACCGATGCCACGGTACTGATTCTGGGTGAATCCGGAACGGGTAAAGAAGTGGTAGCGCGTAATGTGCACTTTCTCTCTGCCAGAAAAGAAGGGCCATTCATTCCGGTAAACTGTGGTGCCATTCCCGGCGAGTTGCTGGAAAGTGAGCTGTTCGGGCACGAAAAAGGCGCGTTTACAGGGGCTATCAGTGCACGAAAAGGGCGATTCGAGCTGGCCGAAGGCGGTACGTTGTTTCTGGATGAAATTGGCGATATGCCAATGCAGATGCAGGTAAAGCTCTTGCGGGTACTGCAGGAACGGACTTTTGAACGTGTTGGCGGCAACAAGCCGATGCAGTGCAACGTTCGTATTATTGCTGCAACACATCGTGATTTAGAGACGATGATCAGAGACGATAAATTCCGCGAGGATTTGTACTATCGTCTGAATGTCTTTCCCATAGACAGTCCTGCATTACGAGAGCGTCGCGATGATATTCCGTTGTTGTTGCAAGAGCTTATTAGCCGCATTCAGGGCGACGGCGTTGATGGCGTGCGGTTTACTGAGCAGGCTATCGGCTCTCTGATGGAGCATGACTGGGCGGGCAATGTGCGCGAGCTGTCGAATCTGGTTGAACGATTGAGCATCCTGTATCCCGGGCAAATCGTCGATATACAGGATCTGCCGCAAAAGTATCAGTACGGTGATGTGGAAGCCTACCAGCCGGACTATCCTGAAGAATTACTGGAACGGGATGCCTTTAACGCCATCTTTGCTGAGGCTGCTGCCAGTGAGCCCGCGCAAAGTGACGAGTCTGAATCGCAAGACAGTGACGCTTATATGTCTTCTCAGCTCCCGGAAAGCGGCGTCAATCTGAAAGAATATTTGTCTGAACTGGAAATCAATCTTATTCGGCAGGCGCTGGAACAGCAGGACTGGGTAGTTGCCAGGGCGGCAGACAAGCTGGGTATGCGCAGAACAACGCTGGTTGAAAAGATGCGTAAATACGATATCCAACGCGAAGAGCAAATCTGACAACGCGGGGCGGGCTACTCGCCCTGCATCACATTTTTCACTGAAGTTCTTTCTGCTGGCACAGATGTGTCACGACTTTCCCGCCCAGTGCGGGTCGTCGAAAAAGCTTGGTGTCAGCGCGCTTATTTTTGTCTTGGGTGGGGTGAGCGCCTTCTGCTGAAGTCGTTTTCGGAACACTGCCGTTTCCCTCTTAAAACAACTATCACTGCGTTTCCGGAACGCGACAATCATTTTAAAAGCCTGCACGCTGCTCACCTCAAAACCTTGAAAGTCGGATCTTTGACGTTATTCCGTGACCGCCATTTATCACTAACCTTATGAAAAATATTAAAAATTAAATTGGCACGACTCGTGCTATCCACTATGACATAAGCAAGCCGTCTGCTTTTTGACGAGGATACTATGGCATACGATAGCAGTCTTAGCGCCACTACACATTTTGACAACGACGACTCGATGTACACCGCGTTCGGTCATGACCAAACGCCGCGCAATCAGGATGTGTCATCTGCTGATATTGCCTCTTTGCGTCAACAGGCCAGCCGACTTGAACATTTACTTAAAGTTATGCCGGCAGGCGTGATTGTTCTTGATGGGCGCGGCATTGTACGACAGGCAAACGACCAGGCGCGGGATCTTCTTGGAGAACCGCTTGAAGGCCAGATCTGGCGAACTATCATTCATCGTTCGTTTAAACCGCGTGCTGATGACGGTCATGAAGTGTCACTGACGGATGGCCGTCGAGTGAAGTTATCCATTACGCCGCTGGAAAAAGAGCCTGGCCAGTTGATTGTATTGACGGATTTGACAGAAACCCGTCAGTTACAGGCCAGAGTCAGTCATATGCAGCGCCTGTCTTCGTTAGGCAAGATGGTAGCCTCGCTGGCACACCAGATCAGAACGCCGCTATCTGCCGCCATGCTGTATGCGTCAAACCTGACCCGTAAAGGGCTGGGTGAAGAGGCGTCGCATAATTTTGCCAACAAACTTTCTGCGCGTCTGAAAGAGCTGGAAAGTCAGGTAAACGATATGCTGCTGTTTGCAAAATCCGGTGAAGAGCAAGTTGTTACTACGCTGACTTTGCAGGATATCGATGAGGCTATTCGCACCACCGCGCAAACCATCGCACAGCAGGCGGAGCAAAACGTCAGGCTGGAAGGATTCGATTCAGACGTTACCTTCACCGGCAACCTTACTGCGCTTCAGGGGGCACTGCTTAACCTGATTAATAATGCCAGTCAGGTTACGGCGAAATCAGGCACGATTACGGTAAAAGCGTTATGTGCGAAAGGCCAGGTCGCCATTACGGTATGTGATGAAGGGCCCGGTGTTCCTGCAGATCTGCAATCGCGGATTTTTGAACCCTTTTTTACGACTAAAACCCATGGAACCGGGCTCGGACTTGCTGTGGTCAAGTCTGTGATTAACGCGCACAAAGGCCAGCTCTCTGTTGCGAACCTGGCTGATCAGGGCGCGTGTTTTACTGTTTCTCTGCCTTGCGCCTCAGCGCAGGACAGTCACCCGCATCGTTATGCAGGAGTTCACTCATGAGCAAAACCACCATTCTTATCGTTGAAGATGATGCCGGCCTGCGAGAAGCACTGGTCGACACACTGTTGCTGGCGGATTACCAGGTGCTTGCGGCGGACAGTGCCGAAGACGCGCTGATGCTGCTGACAAATCAGTCGGTGGATCTGGTTGTTAGCGATATTCAGATGGGCGGCATGAATGGGTTGTCTCTACTGAAAAATATCAAAAGCAAGTCGCCGCAAATGCCGGTGCTGCTGATGACCGCGTATGCCACTATTGATGACGCCGTGCAGGCAATGCGCGACGGCGCTACCGATTACCTGTCCAAGCCATTTGCACCGGAAGTGTTGCTTAATCTGGTTGGGCGCTATGCGCCGGCACAGAAAGTCGAAAGCCGGACACCGGTAGTCGCTGATCCCAGCAGTATCGAGTTACTGAAACTGGCAGGAAAAGTCGCGAAATCTGAGGCTACCGTGATGGTGCTGGGTCCCAGCGGTTCAGGTAAAGAAGTCTTATCGCGCTATATTCACGATCAGTCGCCTCGTGCGGCAGAGCCGTTTGTGGCAATTAACTGTGCGGCTATTCCTGAGAACATGCTTGAAGCAACCTTGTTTGGCTACGAGAAAGGCGCGTTTACGGGGGCGGTCCAGGCGTGCCCGGGCAAATTTGAACAGGCCCAGAACGGTACCCTGTTGCTGGATGAAATCACGGAAATGGATCTAAGCCTGCAGGCTAAACTACTGCGGGTATTGCAGGAGCGGGAAGTCGAACGTCTAGGCGGACGCAAAACCGTACAACTTGATGTGCGGGTGATTGCCACCAGTAACCGCGACTTACGACAAGCTGTCGAAGCTGGCGAATTCCGCGAAGACCTTTATTATCGATTGAATGTATTTCCTATTGTATGGCGACCGCTGGCGCAGCGTCCCGGCGACATTGTGCCATTGGCGGAACACCTGATTGCACGTCATGCACAGGTGCAGAAGCTGGGCACGATTAAGCTCAGTGCAGCAGCACGCAATAAGCTGACGCAATATACCTGGCCGGGTAATGTACGTGAACTCGAAAATGTTGTGCAACGCGCGCTTATTCTCTGCGAAGACAACTGTATCGATTCGTCTGATTTGATGATTGATATGGCGGCATCACTGGCCAGCCACTCTCCAGAGCCGTCTGCGGTGGAAGAATCGAGCCGTTTAGGATCAGAGCTTCGTCAGCAGGAGCACCAGATCATTCTGGATACGCTGGAGATATGTAACGGAAAGCGCAAGGATGTCGCAGAGAAGCTCGGGATAAGCCCGCGGACACTACGCTACAAACTGGCAAAAATGCGCGAGGACGGCATCGACGTACCTGCGTGATGGTGAGCTGCTTTGGGCTAAAAACCTCAGCGATATTACGTAAACAAGAAGACCGCAGAAGCGGTCTTTTTTATTGCGCGGTTATACGCTGCTGTCATTTTTTTGGCATCTACTATAACACGTTGAATTAAAAGTGATTTTAAAGTTGGTGCGGTAATTGCTGATGTCCACTTATCAGTGAAATGTCAGCCAAGAATCTGACAGCCATTACCCCAGGAGTTGTTATGGACGTGAAAGCCAACAGTTTGTATCAGGAAATGCAAAGCATGATTGGGCAAACTCGTCTTCAGGTTAACGAGCCCCAGGAACTCATCAAGCAAAACCCGTCGGCAAACGAGTTTTCCGATATGTTGAAAAACGCTATCGACGGTGTGAATACCATGCAGCTTGAATCTAAAGATGCCCAGCAACGCTTCGAAATGGGAGACAATTCATTGAGTCTTGCCGAGGTTATGCTGGTAAAAGAAAAGTCGGGTATTGCCTTTGAAGCCACTGTACAGGTGCGCAATAAAGTGTTGGAAGCCTACAAAACTATTATGAATATGCCGGTTTAAGTGGAGTAACCCATGGCTGAAGCGACAGGCACAAACCTGACCGTTGCCGATCAGGCAGCAGGCTCAGACAACGAACCGGAAAATAAATCCGGATTTATGGACACGCTAGGCAGTGCCGACATGATGCGTCAGATGGCATTGGTTGTGGTACTGGTTATCTGTGTGGCCATCGCGGTATTTATCCTTATCTGGGCGCAGGAGCCTGATTATCGTCCACTGGCTAAAATGGAAACGCAGGAGCTTATTGAAACGCTCGATTACCTTGATGCCAATCAAATCGATTATCAGTTGCAGGGCAACACCGTTTACGTTCGTAATGATCAGTTTCAGGATATTCGTCTTGGCATGACCCGCCAGGGGATCTCAGGGGAGTCCAGCAATGGTACTGATATCATTATGCAGGACATGGGTTTTGGAGTCAGTCAGCGCCTGGAAATGGAGCGACTGAAGCATGCCCGTGAGCAGCAAATTGCATCCACCATCGAAGAGATGACCAGTGTGCAAAAAGCCCGTGTATTGCTGGCGATGCCAAAAGAGAACGTATTTGCCCGTCGTGAGAAAAAAGCGTCCGCGACGGTAGTGTTAACCGCGAGTCGTGGCACCATTATTAAAGGTGAAGAAGTCGATGCGGTTGTCGATATTGTAGCGTCAGCGGTTCAGGGCATGGAGCCATCGAAAGTCACGGTTACTGACAGCAACGGCCGCCTGCTGAACTCTGGCTCTCAGGACTCGATGAGTGCCCGTGCCCGTAAAGAATATGAGTTAGAACGCCAGCGCGAAGACGAATATCTGGAAAAAATAGACGCCATTCTTATTCCGGTGCTTGGCATCGGTAACTATACCGCACAAGCCGATGTCACCATGGATTTCACGGCGCTTGAACAAACTCAGCGTAGCTATAACCCTGATTTGCCAGCTGTTCGCAGCGAGATGGTGGTAGAAGAAAACAGCGTGGGTTCGGTGGCCGGTGGCATCCCTGGGGCGTTGTCTAATCAACCGCCGCTGGATGCCAATATCCCCGAGAACGCAATCGGGGACGGCGCGCAGCAACCTGTTCCTGGCCGCAGCTCCAAAGAGTCAACGCGTAACTATGAGCTGGACACGACCATCAGTCACACTAAGAAACAAACCGGTGTGATCCGCCGCCTGAGCGTCTCGGTTGCTGTAGATTATGTACCTACAACTGCCGATGATGGCACCGTCACGCAATCGCCACGGGCACAGGAAGAATTGCTGAATATCCGTCGCCTGCTGCAGGGCGGAATTGGGTTCGATGTTACCCGCGGAGATTCGCTGGAAGTGGTGAGCGTGCCATTTACCCGTATGGATACGGGTGAAGTAGAGGAATTGCCGCTTTGGGAACAACCTGCATTCCTGCCTATACTTAAGCTTGTCATCGGCGGCCTGGTAATCATTGTATTGATTGTCTTTGTAATCCGTCCGATGCTGCGTAAACTCATTCATCCGGATGCTACGAAAGACGGTGACGACTTTAGTGCTGATGAAGGGCTGGATCTTGGTGATGAGACCATTAGTATGCTGTCTCAGGAGTTTGACGAAGGGCAGGTTGGTTTTGCCTCGGATGGCTCGCTGATGTTGCCGGATCTGCATAAAGATGAAGACGTATTGAAAGCCGTACGAGCGCTGGTGGCCAATGAGCCAGAGTTATCCGCGCAGGTAGTAAAAGGCTGGCTGATGCAAGATGAGTAGGAATAAGGCCCATGGCTGAAGAATTAGCAACAGTGGAAGAAACCACATACGACGTCAGTAAACTGGAAGGGGTAGAAAAGGCCGCTATCCTGCTGCTGAGCTTGTCGGAAGAAGATGCGGCGCAAATACTGAAGCATCTTGAGCCTAAACAGGTCCAAAAATTAGGCTCTGAAATGGCCAAAGTCGATGATATGACGCAAGCCAAAATTACGGCAGTGCATAAACATTTCATCGAAGAAATTCAAAACTACAGCACTATCGGATTCCAGAGTCAGGACTTCGTGAAGCGCGCCCTGACGGCGGCGCTGGGTGAAGACAAAGCCGCTAACCTGATTGATCAGATCATGATGGGTACCGGCGCGAAAGGACTGGATTCACTGAAGTGGATGGACTCTAAGCAGGTGGCAAGCATAATCCGCAACGAACACCCGCAGATCCAGACCATTGTGTTGTCTTATCTTGAGGCTGAGCAAAGTGCCGAAATTCTGGCGCAGTTCCCGGAAAAAGTCCGACTGGATCTGTTAATGCGTATCGCTAACCTCGAAGAAGTGCAGCCCGCGGCGTTGCAGGAGCTCAACGAGATCATGGAAAAACAATTCGCCGGTCAGGCCGGCACACAGGCAGCAAAAATGGGCGGCCTGAAATCTGCTGCCGATATTATGAACTACCTGGATACGGCTATCGAAGGTCAGTTGATGGATGCTATCCGCGAGCAGGACGAAGAAATGAGTCAGCAAATTCAGGACCTGATGTTCGTCTTCGACAATCTGGTGGATGTGGACGACCGTGGTATTCAGGCTATCTTGCGCGAAGTCCAGCAGGACGCGTTGCTTAAAGCGATTAAGGGTGCCGACGAAGAGCTGAAGAATAAGATCATGAAGAACATGTCTAAGCGTGCGGCTGAAATGCTTGCCGATGATCTTGAAGCGCTTGGGCCCGTGCGTATCTCCGAAGTCGAAACCGCACAGAAAGAGATCCTGTCTGTGGCACGTCGTCTGGCTGACTCTGGTGAGATCATGCTTGGCGGTGGTGGCGGTGAAGAATTCCTGTAATGGCATCCTGACTTATGAGCAAACAAAAGCCGTTCTCCATTGAAGAGCAAGAGGACGCCAAAGCGTGGGATTTGCCCTTTGTTGAAAACCCACCGAGCGACGAAGAGGCAAAAAGAACCAATGCGCTGAACCGTCGTTCGGACTGGAAATACGAACCTCCCGAAGAAGAAGAGGAAATATTGCCTCCTACGCTGGAAGAAATTGAGGCGATAAGACAGGCTGCGCAGGACGAAGGCTATGAAGATGGCAAAGCGCAGGGACATGAGGAAGGGCGTGCTGCCGGTTTTGAAGAAGGTAAAAATGCGGGTTATGAAGAAGGACTTGAGCTTGGAAAAGCGCAGGGACTTGAAGAAGGCCAGCAGCAAATCAATGAACAGACCGAGCGTTTTTCTATGCTCGCAGATGCGCTTACCTCGCCGCTAAGCCAGGCTAACGATGAAACACGACAGCAATTAGTAAAGCTGGCGGTGTCACTGGCTCGCGCGGTGATCCGCACTGAAATAAAAAACAGTGAAGACGTTATTCTTCAGGCGTTATCTGAAGGCTTAAAAGCACTTCCCATAAACGAAGCAGCATACCAGATCCATATGCATCCTGATGATGTGGCGCGTGTCACCGCCCATTTTGGTGAGGAAGAAGTGAAAGCGAAGGGCTGGCAGTTAGTTGGCTCACCTGGCATGGCGGAAGGTGGATGCGATATTACTACCTCGCAAAATGCAGTGGATGTATCTATCGAAAGACGATGCCGCGATGTGCTGGATAAATTTCTGTTAGAGCAGGGGCTGGACAGTGAGTAGCCCCTGGCACAGCTATCTTGATAATTTGCAAAAGCAGGTGCCGGCGCCACCCATTGTTGCGGCCGGTAAGTTGGTTCGCGGTATTGGACTGACACTGGAAGCGGTGGGTTGTCAAATGCCGGTTGGCAGTCAGTGCCTGGTGCAAACCATCGAGGGCGAAATTGAGGCCGAAGTGGTGGGCTTCGGTGATGACATCACCTATCTGATGCCGACAGAAGCGGTGCGCGGCATTGTGCCCGGAAGCCGGGTGTTACCGCTGAATCGCGAAAGCGGTCTGGCAGTCGGTATGGGGTTACTGGGTCGGGTTATTGATGGCAACGGGCAGCCATTAGACGGCCTGGGTGCCGTAGCGGCAGATACCCGAGTGCCTACGTCCCGACCGCCAATTAACCCGCTGTCCCGCCGTCCTATTGAAAAGCCGATGGACGTCGGCGTGCGCGCAATAAATGCGTTAAACACTGTCGGTGTTGGTCAGCGTATGGGGCTGTTTGCCGGCAGTGGCGTCGGAAAAAGCGTGCTACTTGGTATGATGACAAGAGGCAGCGAGGCCGATGTCGTGGTTGTTGGTCTGGTAGGCGAGCGTGGACGTGAGGTAAAAGAGTTTATCCACGACATCCTTACTGAGGAAGAGCGTCAACGCGCTGTTGTTGTAGCCGCGCCTGCCGATACCTCGCCGCTAATGCGGCTAAAAGGCTGCGAAACGGCAGTCACGGTGGCGGAGTATTTTCGCGACCAGGGTATGAACGTGTTGTTATTGATTGACTCCTTAACCCGCTATGCCATGGCCCAGCGTGAAATTGCGCTGGCTGTGGGAGAGCCGCCGGCCACGAAAGGTTATCCGCCGTCAGTGTTTGCTCGCTTACCTGCATTGGTGGAGCGGGCGGGAAATGGCAGTGAACGCCAGGGCTCGATTACTGCATTCTATACGGTACTGACAGAAGGCGATGATTTGCAGGACCCGATCGCCGATACGGCAAGAGCCATATTAGACGGGCATGTGGTGTTGTCCCGGTCACTGGCTGACAGCGGGCATTATCCTGCTATCGATATTGAAGCCTCTATCAGTCGGGTAATGCCCGCAGTCGTTAGCGATGAACACCTGATGCAGGCCCGGCGCATTCGTCAGGTGTATTCGAACTACAAACAAAATCAGGATCTTATCGCCATTGGCGCCTATGCGAAGGGCTCAGATCCCCGCATCGATTTAGCAATTCGTGCTGAACCGGCAATTAATGCATTTCTGCAGCAGGGGATGAAGCAAATTCTGCCGTACGATGAAAGTCTCGAGGGTATGAATGCGTTGGCGTCCGGGCTAGGGAAAGGGTAACTAGATGAGTAATCAACTGGAGCGGGTTGCCAGGTTTGAACGGGATAAAGAACAGCAGGCAGCGCAGTTATTTCAGCAGGCACAAACTATAGTCAATCAACAGCGCCAGAAATTATCCAGCCTGGAACAATACCGTATCGACTATATAAAGAATATCCAGCAGACAGGCCAGTCAGGTGTCGGCGCGAAGCAGTATACTCAGCATCTCTCGTTTGTCGGCAAGCTGGACAAAGCCTGCGAACAGCAAACTCAGTATGTTTCACAGGCCACGCTGGCAGCCGATCAACGCAAACGTCAGTGGCTGGCGCAGCAGCAGCGGTGCAAAGCGGTGGAATTGCTGATAGAGAAAAAACGCAAAGCAAAGGAGCAGCTTGAAAATCGCCGCGAACAAAATATGCTTGATGAGTACGCCAACCGCGCGTTCTTTCGTCGCTTTCACGCCAGGTAGCCGCCCTACAATCTCAGAATAATATTATTGCGGAAGTGGTCGTGTTTGTATTCTGCGTTTACGTTTTTCCAGCCAGAATATGTTCAGCTCTTTCTGTTATCGCCTCAAAGCAAAGCGCGCCACGCTTTTGCCATTCAGCGCCGCATTCACTGGCTTTCGAACATTTCTATCGCATTTTTGTATTTTGTTTCTTTATAGGGCGAGCGTGTGTCGGGGCAGCGGGTAAGTGAAGCCATAAACCCTTAGTTGGAACAATATTTGCTCTATCTTCCTTAGTATTGATTCATTAAGTCTGTTCAGGTCACTAAAACCGTGAGCTGACGTAAAAGCAGGGTTACAGGACTCGGATTATGATGCAACAAGTTGCCACCTCTGGTTCAGAAATTGCCGCTCTGAAAGGTAAGGCTGAAAAAGGCGCTCAAAACGATGGGGAACAAGGTTCCGCGTTTGACGCGATGTTTCAACAGGCAAAATCATCCAGCCAGAAAAGCCCTGCGTCAGGTTCATCATCTGCTGAGGCCATTCAGGCGGCAAAGACGCGGCAGGAAGCGGTTAATGCTGACCACGCGAAAAAGGCAGAAACCCGTAACAACAAGCAACATGCCGAGCCTGAAGCTGGCGCAGGGCAATCCGGTGAAAACACAAAATCATCAAATAGCGTGAGCGCGTCAAATGCCGGACAGGATGCTGAAAGCGTCAAAGTAAAAGCGGAAGCGCCAATTTCCGACGATGACATAAAAACCACGATGCCTGTCGATCCTGAGACAGACATTCCCGATGATGGCAATCTGGTCAATCTGGATCCCAAAGAGGTTAAAATGACCTGGGACGAGTGGCTCGCCTCACAGAAAGGGGAAGTAGACTGGCTTGCTCATATCGATGCAGTGAGGCAGGCAAAAGGAGACGTTATTGAAAAGCCCGTAGAGAAGGGCAAGTCTGGCGATGATGGTGAAATTCTTCCGGTAATCCCATCCCCGGTGTCAGACAGTGAAACCACTGACGATGTTAACGTCGTACCGACTGAAGAAAACGCTGCGGTAAGTGGTTCTGATATACCAGACGAGGCGACGTTGCAGGCCAACATTGCTGCGCTTTCTGAGGCTATCGTGAAGTCAGTGAATGAGTCCGACAAGCCGAAGCCCGGCGACGGCAAGCAGGAAATCCTGCCGATAATGCCAATAGTCGAGAAACTGACGGAACTGTTAACAACGCAAAATCAGCAACAGGTTGCCGGCGAGACTTCGCAGACTGACGTAAGCGAAAAAATTCAGGCACTTGCTGCGCAATTAGCGGGCGTTCTGAAGGCATCTCAGGAAAGCCAGGCAGACACCGGTAATATTAAAGCCACAGGCAGCGGCAGCGATGCTGCTCTTGATATCGAGGGTTTGATAGCCAGCTTTAAAGGAGAGACCTCTGACAGTGCCGCCGATAATGGTCAGCACACAGAAGCCGAGTTGTTACTGGACCTGATACAGACCGAAATTATCGCGGCGGCGAAAGAGGGAACGGAGAAAGCGGTTGTTACGCCAGACGTTCCGCTGCAACCTGGCGTTGCGAGTGACACCGCTACCACTGCTGGAGAAGAAGCAACAGCCATGCGTCGGCTTATAAACGACATGATGCAGCTGTCTGATGAGGGACAAAATAAAATTACGCAGTCACTGGCTGATAAAGTCGTCGCTCTGCTTCCACCAACAGCCAGTGATCAGCAACAGCAAACCGTTAAGCAAGCTGTGATTGCCGGCGTACAGGAGTTGCAGTCGCAGCTATCTCAGGGGCACGAACCAGGTATTGATTTGAAAGCCATTATTGCGGATGCCGTAAAAGAGGCCAATATTCCGGTTACCCCTCAAATGATGACGCAGGCTGAGCAACAGGTTTCTCAGTTGCAACAATTGCTAAGTACCGCGCATTCCGCCGCACACCAGAGTGCCGCTGCGCAGATTGCGTCGGCTGATACGATGATTCAGGAGAATACTCAGGTACGCAATGAAGCGACAAAGGCTCAGAATCAGGCCGATAGCATGGACAAACCGGTGAACATTACGAAAGCCGAAGGACTCCAGCAACTGAATGAAAAAATTCGCTGGATGATGAGTGCCCGCAATATGATGGCTGAAATCCGTCTTGATCCCCCCGAGCTTGGGAGTATGCAGGTCAGGGTAAATATGTCGGGTGATACTGCCAGCGTGAATTTCGTGGTGCAGTCTCAGCAAGCCCGGGATGCGTTAGCAGATGCCACGCCGCGATTGCGCGACATGCTTGCCGAGCAGGGCATTGAGCTTGGAGAATCCTTTGTGCAGCAGCAATCCAGTGGACAGGGCGAAACCGGTGAAAACGGTGATGGTCAGTTTGCCGGCAGCGGCTCTCAAAGCGTCGAAGAAGATGACATGCAGATAATTGAACAGCCAGTTAGTCGTGAATCTCTGGGCGGAATTGACTACTATGCATAAAAACTTATCGACTTTGACTTTAGCAGCATTGCCATTTGCAGCTGAAGTCCGATAATACGCCCAATGCATTTTTAGGGATTAGCTATGGCTGAAGAAGAGTTACAAATCGAAGAAGGCGGAAAGAAAAGCAAAATGATGATGCTCATCATTATTGCAGTGGTAGTTGTTGTCGGTGGCGGCGCCGCCTACTTCTTTTTGTTTTCCGGTGATGATACCCCTGCTGCAGAGCAGCTTGCTGCCGCAGAAGGGTCTGCTGCACAACAGGCGCCAGTGTCAAATGCGCAGGTGGGAACCGCATTGTATGTTGCGATGCCTCGCCCGTTTGTTTTCAATGTGCCGGGCAGTGGCCGGGACCGTTTAGTGCAGATAAAAGTTCAGTTATTAGTGCGCGGTTCCGATAACGAAGAAACAGCAAAGTCGCATATTCCGTTAATAGAAGGCACCCTGCTGCAAATTTTCAGTACCGCAAACGCTGATGACCTGGTGACGGAAGCCGGGAAAATTGAGCTGAGAGACCGGGCGGTAGAAGAGGTTCAGCGCGCGATGAATGAGATTACCGGCAAAGATGTGGTTGAGCGTGTGCTTTTCACCGGCTTTGTCATGCAATAACAGGAAAAAACTGTGAGTGATTTATTATCCCAAGACGAAATCGATGCGCTACTTCACGGTGTCGATGATGTAGAAGAAGAAGAGGCTGGCGATTCGCCCTCCGACGCTTCTGCGTTGGAGTATGATTTCTCTTCACAGGACCGGATAGTGCGTGGGCGTATGCCGACGCTGGAAATCGTGAACGAGCGTTTTGCCCGACACATGCGGGTAAGCCTGTTCAACATGATGCGTCGCTCGGCGGAAGTGTCGATAAACGGCATTCAGATGATTAAGTTTGGTGAGTACATACATACCCTGTTTGTACCTACCAGCCTGAATATGGTGCGTTTTCGTCCGTTAAAAGGTACCGGCCTTATTACGATGGAAGCCAGACTGGTGTTTATTCTGGTGGATAACTTCTTTGGTGGTGATGGGCGCTATCACGCCAAAATTGAAGGCCGCGAATTTACGCCAACCGAGCGTCGTATCATCCAGATGCTTTTGAAAATCATCTTTGAAGATTACAAAGAAGCCTGGGCACCGGTAATGGATGTGTCGTTTGAATATCTCGACTCAGAGGTGAATCCGGCCATGGCAAATATCGTCAGCCCCACTGAGGTTGTCGTTATCAGCTCGTTTCATATTGAGTTAGATGGTGGCGGTGGTGATTTTCACGTTTCGCTTCCGTATTCCATGCTCGAGCCGATTCGTGAACTGCTTGATGCCGGTGTACAGAGCGATAAAGAAGATACAGACCTGCGCTGGAGTAAAGCCCTTCGCGACGAAATCATGGATGTTAAGGTAGCCTTAACTACGCACATGCTGGATGTAGATGTACCGCTGAAAGATGTGATGGAATTTAGGCCGGGTGACATTATTCCTATCGATATGCCGGAATACATCACCGTGCTGATTGAAGACTTACCCACCTTTCGCGCCAAGCTGGGACGTTCCAGAGATAATCTGGCGCTGAAGATAACAGAGAAGATCCCACGTCCAACGTCGGTGAAATCTGAGCTACAGTTATTAACACGTGGTGGCCGAATCATCGATAACGATGCGGAACTGCAAGTACTCGAAGAAGACCTGTAAGGTTGTTTGGAAAATGAGGCATTCCTATGAGTGAAGAAGATGGTATGGACGATTGGGCTGCTGCCATGGCAGAGCAGGCCGAATCTGAAGAAGATGGTGAGAATGCAGGTGAAGATGGCGAAGATGTAAAAATAGCCGAACTTGACGAACTCACCGACGATGCGCCCATTAGCAACGAAGAAAAGAAAAAGCTGGATACGATCTTAGATATTCCGGTGACTATTTCGATGGAAGTGGGGCGCAGCCAGATTAGCATTCGAAATTTATTACAGTTAAACCAGGGTTCGGTTGTAGAACTGGACCGGGTCGCGGGTGAGCCATTAGATGTTTTGGTTAATGGCACGTTGATTGCTCATGGAGAAGTAGTAGTGGTCAACGACAAGTTCGGGATTCGGTTAACGGATGTTATTAGTCAAATCGAAAGAATTAAAAAGCTTAGGTAAAACTCTTTTAAAAGCAGGAGGTTGCGCATTGTTGCCTCTTGCTTTCTCCCCTTTAGCCAGCGCACAAAGCACGCAATCTATCACCAACCCCACCTCTGTAGTGTCAATTTTCCTATCACTTTTATTGGTGGTCGGGATTATTTTTGCGCTCGCGTACATCATGCGTCGATTTAATGTCACTCATGCCGGGAATGGGCAAATGAAAGTGGTATCCAGCATGATGGCAGGCGCCAAGGAAAAGGTGATGGTTATCCAGGTTGGCGACGAGCAGCACCTGATTGGGGTAACCGCAAATAACATTAATCACTTAGGCAAGCTTGAGAAAAACCTGGATGTT
This sequence comes from Alteromonas antoniana, assembly GCF_019249295.1. GTDB lineage: Bacteria > Pseudomonadota > Gammaproteobacteria > Enterobacterales > Alteromonadaceae > Alteromonas > Alteromonas antoniana. Next base: position 106,603 of record NZ_JAESDH010000008.1, on the reverse strand, counting down.
GCAAAACCTGCGATGAGCGGACAAGGCGATCAGTTTAAGCAAAAACTGGTAGCCGCTATGGCAGGAAAGCTTAACCCCAGCATCAAGGAGACAGCACATGACAAGTAGTCGCTTTCTTCGTTTACTGGGTGTTGTGCTGGCGCTGTTCGCGCTAAGTAGTGAACCTGCTTTGGCGCAACAGGGAATTTCGGCGGTGACGGTAACAACCAACCCAGACGGTACTCAGGACTATACCATGTCCTTACAAGCACTGTTTATTATGACAGCGCTTAGCCTTATTCCGGCTTTTATCATGATGATGACGTCATTTACCCGCATCATCGTTGTACTGTCAATTCTTCGTCAGGCTATCGGTCTGCAGCAATCACCGTCAAACCAGATTCTCATCGGCATCAGCCTGTTTTTATCCATGTTTATTATGAAACCGGTGTTTGATGAAATAAATGAAAGGGCGCTGCAGCCTTATCTGGCTGAGGAAATGTCGTCAAAAGATGCATTAGAAGAGGCCAAGGGGCCGATGCGTGCATTTATGCTATCGCAGACTCGCGTGACGGATCTTGAAACCTTTGTTCGTATTGCCGGTGAAGAGGATAAATACCAGGATCCCGCTGACGTTCCGCTGACGATTCTGATCCCGTCATTTGTGACCAGTGAGCTGAAAACCGCTTTTCAAATTGGTTTTATGTTGTTCATTCCGTTTCTGATTATTGATCTGGTTGTGGCCTCAATCCTAATGGCCATGGGTATGATGATGTTATCTCCAATGATTGTATCGCTGCCATTTAAACTGATGTTGTTTGTGCTGGTGGATGGCTGGAACCTGATTTTCGGCACGCTGGCTACCAGTTTCGGCATGGGCGTCTAGGAGAGCGGTATGTCACCCGAGGTCTTTGTTGAAATTCTGCGTGAAGCCATGTTTATGGTTATCTTACTGGTTTCCGCAGTGATTGTTCCCAGTTTGATAGTGGGCCTGATTGTTGCGGTATTTCAGGCCGCGACGTCCATTAACGAGCAAACCATGAGCTTCCTGCCTCGTCTGGTGGTCACGCTTCTGGCTTTAAGTTGGGGTGGCAACTGGCTGGTTCAGCAACTCATGGATTACTTCTATCACATGGTTGAGTTAATCCCTCAGGTTGTTGGCTAATCATGGAATATGAATTAAGCACGATAAACCAGTTTCTGGCAGATATGCTGTTGCCCTTCATGCGCATCAGTGGGCTGTTTGCCGCCATGATTGGGTTAAGTGCGAAATCCATTCCTCCTCCGGTTCGCGCGTTACTGGCGATTATGCTTACGTTGGTGATTATGCCCGTGGTGCCGCCATCGCCAGTCACCGACATGGTAAACCTGGGAACGTTTGTGTTGGGCATTCAGCAGCTTTTAATTGGTATCGCCATCGGTTTTGTATCGATGATGGTGCTAAACACCTTTGTACTGGCAGGTCAGGTAGTCGCCATGCAGACCGGTCTGGGTTTTGCCTCCATCGTTGACCCGGTAAACGGCATTAACGTACCGGCGGTGGGGCAGTTTTATCTGATTCTGGCTACGCTTATCTTCTGGGCGATGGACGGGCACCTGTCGATGATCCAGATGATTGTGATGAGCTTTGAAGCCTTTCCCATTGGCGCAGAATGGTTTAGTGGTGACCAATTGCGATCAATTGCTCACTGGGGCGGATGGATGTTTGTTTCAGCGCTGACATTATCATTAGCACCCATTGTGTCGCTGCTGATTGTGAATCTGGCTTTCGGGGTTATGACCAAAGCTTCACCACAGCTGAACATCTTTAGTATTGGTTTTCCCATTGCTCAGGTCATGGGGTTAATTATTATCTGGATAACCATGGATAACTTTACCAGCCACTTTGAACAACAGTGGGCACGGGCTCAGCAGTTTATGTGCGAATTGCTTCGCATTTGCCCGTCGTAAGGAGAGTGATAGATGGCTGACGCTCACGAAAAAACAGAAGACCCCACGAGTAAAAAACTCGATGATGCCCGAAAAAAAGGGCAGCTGGCGCGATCCCGTGAGTTATCTACCGCACTGGTTCTTATTGTCAGTGCGCTGATGTTTCTGGTGGTCGGCGGCTACATTGCCAAAGCCGTGTATATGGTTACCCGTCGCTCGTTTATTCTTTCCCGGGATGAAACCTATGACGTGACCCACATGTTTTCTGCGTGGGGGGAAGCCATTTCGAATATCAGCTTTCCGGTATTAAGTTATATGACGGTCGCTATGATTGCCGGGATTTACGGTTCTGTCGCCCTTGGCGGGTACAACTTCACCTGGGAGTCAGCTAAACCGAAAGCCAGTAAAATGAATCCATTATCTGGCTTTAAGCGCATGTTCGGTATGAACGGACTGGTAGAACTAATCAAGTCTATCGCCAAATTCTTTGTGATTGCGGCAATGGCCCTTATCGCCTTATTTATCTTTCGTGATGAAGCGCTGCATCTGGACATGGAATTGTATCCAGGGAATATATTCCACGCGCTGGATATGCTGGAGTGGGCGTTCTTCATATTAGTTCTGGGTATGTTGCCCATTGTGGCTATTGACGTGCCATACCAGATCCATAAACACAAAGAAGAAATGAAAATGACCAAGCAGGAGGTCAAGGACGAGCGTAAAAATGCTGAAGGGGACCCCCAGGTTAAAGGACGTATCCGTCGCCTCCAGTATCAGGCTGCTGCCAAGCGAATGATGCAGGAAGTCCCACATGCTGACGTTGTTGTCACAAACCCTACCCATTTCTCGGTCGCTATTAAGTACGATGATAATGGCAGTCGCGCCCCTGTTGTGGTGGCGAAAGGCGTGGATGAACTTGCGATGCATATCAGAAAAATTGCTACCGCCAATGATGTACCGCTTATTCCTTCCCCAATGCTGGCAAGGGCAATCTATTACTCCACTGAAGTTGATGAGGAAGTGCCTCAAAAACTGTTTATGGCTGTCGCACAGATCCTCGCGTACGTTTATCAGCTTAAAGCTTACCGTTCGGGTAAAGGCAAGCGTCCGCGCCCATTGAAACGTGACCTTCCCATACCGCCGGAATACAGACGCTAGCTGTCGCACCCAGCTCAGAGGGGAGAGCTTGTAACGTGTTGATAGTTAGGCCTAAATAAATTTCCTTGGTAATCAAAATCAAGCTGGCACGGTAGTTGTACTATCTCGTTCAGACAGGCAGTAAGTGTCAAAATTCTGATAGTGAGATAAAACGCGATGGTGTTATCAGGTTACCTGCAGCGATTCGATAAAAGCCGGTTGCAAAACGTGACAAGTGGGCTCGGTGCGCCGATTGTTTTGCTTGCCATCATGGGCATGGTTATCCTGCCAATGCCGCCCTTTCTTCTGGATGTGCTCTTTAGTTTCAATATTGCATTATCACTGGTCATCATTCTGGTGGCGGTGTTTACTCAGCGTCCTGTTGATTTCGGTATCTTTCCTCTGGTGTTGCTTATCGCGACCGTTCTCCGGCTGGCGCTGAATGTCGCCTCTACGCGGGTCGTATTGCTGTACGGGCACGAGGGAGGCGATGCTGCCGGTAAGGTCATCGAAGCCTTTGGTGAAGTCGTTATCGGTGGCAACTATGCTGTTGGTGTCGTGGTCTTTGCCATCCTCTTGATTATTAACTTCAAAGTGGTTACCGCAGGTGCCGGCCGTATTTCAGAAGTGGGTGCTCGCTTTACCCTTGATGCTATGCCAGGTAAGCAAATGGCGATTGATGCCGACCTGAATGCTGGCTATATCGACCAGGACCAGGCGCGTCAGCGACGCGAAGAAATAACCGCTGAGGCGGATTTCTACGGCTCGATGGACGGTGCGTCGAAATTTGTGAAAGGGGACGCGGTTGCGGGCCTGTTCATTATGCTGATTAATATCGTGGGCGGCCTGTTCATCGGTATGATTCAGCACGACCTCAGTTTCGGCAACGCTATTGAGGTATACACAATACTGACAATCGGTGACGGCCTGGTTGCGCAAATTCCGTCGCTGCTACTCTCGGTTGCCACCGCCATTATCGTGACGCGTGAGAATGAAAACCAGGAGATGGGGAAAGAGATTCAATCCCAGCTGGGCAACCAACAGGCGCTGTATATTGCTGCCGGCGTGTTATTTGTCATGGGTATTATTCCGGGCATGCCACATCTTGCGTTTTTGAGTTTTGCAGCAATAGCGGCAGGCTATGCGTATTGGCAAGGTGTGCAAGCTAAAAAAGCGGCAGAAGCGCCGGCACCTTCTACCAGCCTGGAAAAGCAGGAAGGCGCGGCGCCGGAAGTGAAAGAACTTGGCTGGGACGATGTGCAGCAAGTCGACACCATTGGACTGGAAGTGGGCTATCGCCTGATCCCGCTGGTGGATAAATCTCAGGGCGGAGAGCTGTTAACCCGCATTAAAGGGGTACGTAAAAAGCTTTCGCAGGAGCTGGGTTTTCTTATCCCGCCGGTTCACATTCGCGATAACCTCGATTTAGATCCAAACGCATATACCATCGCCATGCTGGGTGTAAACATTGGCGATGCGCAAATCAGCCATGATGAAGAGCTGGCTATTAACCCGGGGCAGGTATTTGGAAAGCTGGAAGGCACAGCTACTAAAGATCCTGCATTTGGCCTTGATGCTGTATGGATTAAACCGAATAAACGTGAGCACGCGCAAACACTGGGTTATACCGTGGTTGACGCTGCCACGGTAGTCGCTACTCACTTAAGTCAGTTGCTCACCAATAATGCGTATCAGTTATTAGGTCACGAGGAAGTGCAGCAGCTTCTGGATATGCTGGCGAAAAGTAATCCGAAGCTGGTGGAAGGCCTGGTACCGGACATCCTGCAATTAAGTACGGTAGTGAAAGTACTGCAAACGTTGCTGTTTGAAGGGGTTCCTATCCGCGATATGCGCACCATTGTTCAAACCTTAAGTGAGTATGGGCCGAAGAGTCAGGATCCTGATGTTCTGGTGTCAGCGGTACGTATTTCGCTTAAACGCCTTATTGTTCAGGAAATCACAGCTGGCAGTAAAGAGATCCCTGTCATTACTTTGGCACCAGAACTGGAACAGATGTTGCACCAGTCGCTTCAGGCAGGCGGTGAAGATGGCGCAGGCATCGAACCGGGGCTGGCCGACAAGCTACAGCAGTCGCTGCAGCAGGCCAGTCAGCAGCAAGAGTTAGCGGGTGAGCCCGCGGTATTGCTGACATCCGGCATGTTACGCCCTGTGTTGTCACGCTTCTTAAAATATTCTGTCGCCGGATTACATGTTCTGTCTTATCAGGAAGTACCGGACGACAAACAGATAAAAATTGTCAGCTCTGTGGGTCAATAATCTGACACCCGGCGAGTAACGAGGTTGCAATGAAAATCAGACGTTTTTTTGGCAAAGATATGCGTGAGGCGTTAAGCCAGGTGAAAGCCGAGCTGGGCAGCGATGCAGTGATAATGTCTAACCGCAAAGTGGCGGACGGCATTGAACTGGTAGCTGCGTACGATAAAGAGCCCGATGCAAAGCTGTCATTTGGTAAGAAGCAAGCGTCGCCAACAGCTAAAGTCCCGCAGGCGAAAAGCAACGGCACGCCCAGCCTGAGTGAAATTATTGGCGATGATGGCCCTGATTCACTGCGCGCTCTGCTGGAAAAACAACAACAGGCGCGGGCAGAAAAACTGGCAGGCGGCGCGCAATCACAGGCGCAGCCACAGCCACGTCCGGCACCTCAGCCTCAATCGTCAGCTGCGTTTTCAGACAGTCAGTCTGGCTACAGCGCGTCCCGACAGGCAGATGATGCATCACAGCAAACCCATGCATCGGATTTTGCTAACCTGTTTGCTGATGTCACGCATGATGCAGCGCCCGTCGAGCAGCCCACAACGGCGAATTCAAACAGCGAGCTGGAAAGTATTAAAGAAGAACTGGCATCACTTCGTAATGTGTTGCAGTTTCAGGTTGCTGATTTGATGGAAAACAAACAGCGTCGCCAGCGTCCGGTTCACCACTATTTATCACAACGTCTCCAGGAAATGGGGATCAGCTCGACGCTCTCGCAGCAACTGATTCACTATACGCCGGCAGAGAGTAACGAACGTGATGCCTGGCTATATTCTCTGAACCTACTGGCAAACCGTATCAACGTAAGCGGTAACGACATTCTAAAGCAATCCGGCGTAGTGGCGCTGGTCGGACCAACCGGTACAGGTAAAACTACCACGGTGGCTAAACTGGCAGCGCGCTATGCGCAAAAGTACGGTGCCGATCAGGTCGCTATGATTACTATCGATACGTACCGTATTGCTGCCTTCGAGCAACTTGCAACATATGGCAAAATAATCGGCTGCACCGTTCGCAAAGCGCAGAGTAGTGAAGAACTGGCGGATGGCCTGTTCCAGTTACGTCACAAGCGCCTGATTCTGATCGATACTGCCGGTTTCAGCCAACGTGACAGTCGGCTTATCAAGCAACTAAGCCAGTTTGATAACGGACAGATGCAACCGGTGCGCAAATACTTAGTTGCCCAGGCCAATACCCAATATCCTGCGCTACAGCGTATCATTGAGGCCTATTCCCCGGTGAAACTGGACGGTTGCATTTTTACTAAGCTGGATGAGTGCTACAGTTTAGGTGAAGTGATTAGTGCGGCAGTGGAATACCAGCTGCCAGTGAGCTATGTTACTGATGGGCAGCAGGTTCCGGAAGATATTAAAGTCGCTGAAGCGAAATCTCTGGTATCTGCTGCAGCAAAGCTTTATAAAAAGTACGGATTGAATCATACTAGTGGCAACAATGAAGTAAATGCAGCACGAGCAGTATGATCGAAGATCAAGCGAGTAGCTTACGAAAGATGAATCAGTCACGATTAATCAAAGTCATCGCCGTTACCGGAGGTAAAGGCGGTGTAGGAAAAACCAACATTACCCTGAACACTGCCATCTCAATGGCCAAGCAGGGTAAGCGTGTCATGGTGCTGGACGCCGACCTCGGTCTGGCGAACGTTGACGTGATGCTGGGACTTCGGGTTGAAAAGAATCTGTCCCATGTGCTCTCCGGCGAATGTACGCTGGATGAAGTGCTGGTCACTGGCCCTCACGGTATCAAAATTGCCCCCGCCACCTCTGGCACGCAATCTATGACCGAGCTTTCTCCGACAGAACACGCTGGGCTTATCCGCGCGTTCAGTGAGTTACGCTCGCAGATAGATGTGCTTATTGTCGATACCGCAGCTGGTATCTCAGATATGGTGTTGAGCTTTTCCAAAGCGTCTCAGGATATTATGGTGGTGGTGTGTGATGAGCCCACCTCACTGACAGATGCTTATGCACTGATAAAAATACTAAATCGAGAGCACGGCGTGTTCCGGTTTAAGATCGTAGCCAATATGGTCAGAGATGTCAGAGAAGGGCAGGAATTGTTCAGCAAATTGTCAAAAGTGACAGGGCGTTTTCTTGATGTCGCGCTGGAATTGGTGGCTACTGTGCCATTTGACGAAAATATTCGTCGCGCGGTAAGAAAGCAAACCGCGATTGTCGACGCTTATCCTGGTTCTCCGGCAGCAATGGCAATTTCTCAGCTGGCTAAGAAAGCGATCGCCTGGCCTATTCCGAATCAGCCTGGCGGCCATCTCGAATTTTTCATAGAACAACTGGTTTCACATAAAGTCGCGGGAAGTCAACGTTGAATAGCAAAGCTGCTGCTTACCAACAACAAACAGACAAGTCACAACTCGTCGAAAGGCATGCTCCGCTGGTAAAACGGATTGCCCATCATTTGATGGCACGCTTACCTGCCAGTGTGTTGGTGGACGATTTGATACAGTCTGGCATGATTGGGTTGTTGGAAGCGGCAAGAAACTTTGACGGTTCGAAAGGCGCGAGCTTTGAGACCTTCGCAGGTATTCGTATTCGTGGTGCGATGCTTGATGAAATTCGCAAAGGCGACTGGACACCTCGGTCGGTGCATAAAAACGGTCGTGCTATTACTGAAGCCATTTCATTGGTAGAAAGTGAGACCGGGCGCGATGCCAGAGACGTGGATGTGGCGGCGAAGCTGAATGTCAGCTTGCAGGATTATCATCAGATGCTCAATGAAGTCAGTGCCGGAAAAATTATGGGCATTGAAGATCTTGGTGTTTCCGAAGATGTCATTACTACTGAACAAAACCGCGGTAATGATTCTCCGCTTGAAGATTTGATGCAAGGCGCTTTTCAAAAAGCACTTGCTCATGCTATTACTACACTACCTGAACGAGAAGCGATTGTGCTGTCTTTATACTATGATGAAGAGCTGAACCTGCGAGAGATTGGTGAGGTGCTTGAAGTCAGTGAATCGAGAGTCAGCCAGATACACAGCCAGGCCATGTTAAAACTCAAATCACGAATGAAGTCGTGGCAGGCTGATGAGTCATAATTATTAATAACGATTAAACCCTCACTGGAGGCCATTTTGGACAAGAATATGAAAATTCTCGTGGTTGATGATTTTTCTACCATGAGACGTATCATAAAAAACCTGCTTAAAGATTTGGGGTTCTCCAATATCCAGGAAGCGGACGACGGAAACACCGCATTGCCCATGTTGCAACAAGGTGATTTTGATTTTGTGGTAACCGACTGGAATATGCCCGGTATGCAGGGAATCGACCTGCTAAGAGCGATTCGTGCGGACGATAAACTCAAGCACCTGCCGGTACTGATGGTAACGGCTGAAGCCAAGAAAGAGCAGATTGTTGCTGCGGCACAGGCTGGCGTAAATGGTTATGTTGTTAAACCGTTTACTGCAGCAACGCTTAAAGAGAAGCTTGATAAAATCTTCGAACGTTTAGGTTGATCCAGACGCTTCCCAGAACTATGAGGTCACTGGATGTCAACGAACGTTAATGTCCCTATCACACTCGAAGAGGCTAAAGAGTTAGTTGCGTATCTGGAGTCGGGCGATAATGACTCTGCAAACGCGATACTTGAAGCTGTCTCGATGAAAGAGTCTGTTGAGTTGTTTGCTGAAGTGGGGAAACTCACGCGGCAACTTCATGACGCGCTCAATAATTTTCAGCTGGACGATCGAATCGCTGGTCTGGCAAATGAAGAGATCCCCGACGCACAAACTCGTCTGACATACGTTATTGAAGAAACGGAAAAAGCGGCTAATACTACAATGGATGCCGTTGAAGCCAGCATGCCAATAGCGGAAACCCTTTCAGAGCGTATCGATAAAGTGATGCCTGAATGGAAAAAGTTGATGAACCGAGAAATTGCCGTCGGCGAGTTCAAGACACTTTGTGCAGATTTAGACAAATTGCTAGAAGACGCATCTTCAGAATCGACTAAACTAACAGGACTGTTGACAGAAGTATTGATGGCCCAGGGCTACCAAGACCTAACCGGTCAGGTAATTCGACGCGTAATCGAACTGGTCAAAGAAGTAGAAGATAGTCTGGTCAATATGCTCACGATGTTTGGTGATGCTGAGGCAACAACACCGGTTACTGCTAAACAATCTCAGAAAGAGACCGATAAGATTGGTGCAGAAGGGCCAATTATTGATGCAGATAAGCGCGACGACGTCGTGCAGGGCCAGGATGATGTGGACGACCTTCTGTCGAGCTTAGGTTTTTAGGGGAGCGGGCGCATGTCGTTTGATGTGGACGAGGATATACTACAGGACTTTCTGGTTGAAGCTGGCGAGATCCTGGAACAATTACAAGAACAACTCGTTGATCTGGAAAACAATCCAGAAGATGCAGATCTACTTAATGCCATCTTCCGCGGTTACCATACGGTAAAAGGCGGCGCCGGATTCCTGTCACTGACCGAACTGGTGGAAATCTGCCACGGTGCAGAAAACGTTTTTGACGTGATGCGCAACGGTCAGCGCACACTGACACCCGAGTTGATGGACACTATTCTGCAGGCGACAGATGTGGTCGTTGCCATGTTCGAAAAGGTAAAGGCGCGTGAACCGCTTGAGCCTGCTGATGCCGGTCTGGTCGATATTCTCCATAAACTCAGTACTCCGGAAACACCTGATGAAAACATCTTTGGTGAAGCGACGGCAGTAGGTACGCAAACTACAGCGCCCGATGCCGAGGAGCAGGAATTTACCGTTGAGGAAGTGCCTGCCGCACCAGAAGTTGAAGCCATCCGTGAAAAGTCGGGTAATGGCGGTATCGAAGATATCACAGAAGATGAATTTGAAGCCTTATTAGATGAACTCCACGGCGGTGGAGCGCCTGGCCGATCGGCAAAGCCCGAGACGGCAGCGCAAAAATCAGAGTCGATGGGGGTAGCCCCTGAAAAGGCGGCGGCATCTGACTCAGAAGATATTACTGACGATGAGTTTGAAGCCCTGCTTGACGAACTTCATGGTAAGGGGCAGTTTGGCGCAGACGCTGAGCCAGCGAGTAAACCTGTCGCAGCACCTGCTGAAAAGGCTCCGGCTACCACAGGTGGCGACGACGAAATTACTGACGATGAGTTTGAAGCGTTGTTAGACCAGTTGCATGGCAGTGGTCAGGGACCTTCAAAAGGAAAAGAGGAAACGTCAACAACTGCACCTGAACCGAAAAAACCGGAAGAAAAACCACGCGTAAAAGTGGATCAGGATGCTACGGACGCAATTAACAAAGCGAAAGCCAGTCAACCTGTCTCTGCGCCTCCAGCGCCAGAGAAAAAAGCAGAACCGGCTGCACCAGCCGCAAAAGCCGCACCGAAAAAAGACGACAAAAAAGCCACACCGGCACCACCGGCTGCCGAGACGACAGTCCGTGTTGATACCAAGCGTCTTGACCAGATTATGAATATGGTAGGCGAGCTGGTATTGGTGAGAAACCGTTTGCTTAGTCTGGGTATCAACATCGCTGATGAAAGTATGTCTAAAGCGATAGCGAATCTGGATGTTGTCACAGGCGACCTGCAAGGTGCGGTAATGAAAACCCGCATGCAGCCAATCAAGAAAGTCTTTGGCCGCTTCCCTCGAGTGGTACGTGATCTTGCGCGTAGTCTGAAAAAAGAAATTACCCTTGAGCTACATGGTGAAGAGACGGATCTGGATAAAAACCTCGTTGAGGCGCTCGCCGATCCACTGGTTCACCTGGTCCGAAACTCGGTTGACCACGGCATCGAAATGCCCGACGAACGTCAGTCTGCCGGCAAACCGCGTATGGGAACCGTTACGCTGTCTGCATCGCAGGAAGGGGATCATATTCTGCTGACCATCGAAGACGATGGTAAAGGCATGGATCCTGAAAAGCTCAAGCAAATTGCCATCAGTCGCGGCGTGCTCGATTCTGATGCCGCCGCACGCATGTCCGATGTAGAGGCATTTAACCTGATATTTGCACCAGGCTTCTCTACCAAAACGGAAATCAGTGATATTTCCGGACGCGGTGTGGGCATGGACGTGGTGAAAACCAAAATTAATCAGTTAAACGGTACCGTAAGCATCGACTCCCAGTTGGGTAAAGGTACCAGACTGGATATTAAAGTGCCGCTGACGCTGGCTATTCTGCCAACGTTGATGATCGTAGTAGGTAAACAAACCTTTGCGTTACCGCTGGGCGCAGTCAGCGAAATCATCAACATGGACATCAAGAAAACCAATACCGTAGATGGTCAGTTAACGATGATAGTCCGCTCTAAAGCCATCCCGCTGTTTTTCCTGGGAGACTGGCTAATCCGTGGCGCGCCAAAACGTATCGACCGCGAAAAAGGCCATGTGGTTGTTGTTCAAATTGGTACGCAACAAGTTGGCTTTGTGGTTGATGCCCTGATTGGACAGGAAGAGGTCGTGATCAAGCCTCTGGATGCGCTACTGCAGGGCACACCTGGCATGGCAGGCGCAACCATCACTTCTGATGGCGGCATTGCCCTGATCCTGGATATCCCGAGTTTATTGAAGCGGTACGCGCGTAAGGCGCTGAAGTAGGCAAGACGAATTAAGGAAATCTCAATCCATGGTCTTTAAAGTCCTGGTAGTCGACGATTCTACGTTTTATCGTCGACGTGTGCGCGAAATTCTGAATGAAGATCGTGAGTTAGAAGTAGTAGGTGAAGCACGTAACGGACAGGATGCCCTGGACAAAATCGCAACCCTCTCTCCGGATGTCGTAACGATGGATGTAGAGATGCCGGTCATGGATGGCATTTCCGCTGTGAAAGCGATAATGGAAAAGCGTCCGCTTCCTATTCTGATGTTTTCATCACTGACGCATCATGGTGCACAGGCAACGCTTGATGCGCTGGAAGCCGGTGCACTTGATTTCTTACCCAAAAAGTTTGAAGACATTGCGCAGGATCGCAAAGAAGCTGCCAGTTTGCTGAGAACCAAAGTGCGTTTGATTGCACGCCGTGGAATAGGGATCCGTCGTCCCACCCTGTCGCAGGGTAGGACCATGCCTTCCAATGCTCCCAAACCACGCTTTTTCCGCTCATCCAGTGTACTGACTGGTCGTAGCGATGCCGTGTCTCAGCCGACGATGGCGTCCGTTAAGCGCTCAGGAAAACATTATCAGTGTCTTGCTATCGGCGCATCCACAGGGGGACCTGTTGCACTTCAAAAGGTGCTCAGCGCGCTACCCGCAGATTTCCCTTATCCTGTGGTACTCGTGCAGCATATGCCTGGGACATTTACCCATGCCTTTGCTCAGCGCCTGGATAATCACTGTAAAATAGCGGTGAAAGAAGCCGAAAATGGTGACCTGTTAAAGCCTGGACATGCTTATCTGGCACCCGGCGGTATGCAAATGCTGATTGAGAATCAGGGCTCTCTACATAAAGTTGTGATATCAGACAAAATGGCATCGGACAAAATAAGCTATAAGCCCAGCGTCGATATTACGTTTGGCACCCTGGTGAAAGCCTTTGGAGGCGATGTGCTTGGTGTCATACTTACCGGGATGGGCGCAGATGGCAGAGAAGGATGCCGGATGCTGAAAGATCGAGGCGCAACCATCTGGGCGCAGGATCAGGAGTCCTGTGTGGTATATGGCATGCCGCAGGCCGTGACGGCAGCGAATATTTCTGAGAAGAGTATCAGTATTGACGATATGGGTCAGTGTATCCTTACCGAGATGGGCTAACACGGTGCTGTTTATTTATCGCAGGATCGAATCGTGAAAATCTGGACCATAGCCAATCAGAAAGGCGGGGTAGGAAAAACGACCACCACTGTAACGCTTGGCGGTATTCTAGCGCAGCAAAATAAGCGCGTGCTGCTAATCGATACTGATCCACACGCATCGTTAAGTTATTACTTTGGCATTGATTCTGAAGAACTTTCCAGTTCCGTTTACGATATTTTTATTAATAACGGCCCAGTCACTGCCGATACAGTATTAGATTGTTTGTGCCCGTCGAAACTGGACAGCTTGTTTATTTTGCCGGCAACTATGGCGTTGGCAACCTTAGACAGACAGATGGGAAGCCAGCAGGGCATGGGTTTGGTACTAAAGAAAGCGCTTTCGGCGGTAGAGCAGGAGTTTGATTACGTCCTGATTGATTGCCCGCCGGTATTAGGTGTGCTTATGGTGAATGCCCTGGCCGCCTGCCACAAAGTGGTGGTGCCAACACAAACTGAATTTCTGGCCTTGAAAGGACTGGACCGCATGATTCATACCCTTGAGATTATGGGCCGTTCACTGAACAAGACCTTTGATACATTGATAGTACCTACCATGTTTGACCGCCGTATTAATGCGGCGATCCAGGCACAAAGTCGACTTATGTCTGATTACGGAGATAAGGTCTGGCAGGGTATGATACCGGTAGATACCCATTTTCGGGATGCCAGTCAGGCGCAGGCGCCAGCATCCGTGGTATTTCCGAAAACCCGGGGCGTTTATGCCTATGCTAAGCTATTAAAAGTGTTGGAGCGAAAGTAAGCAAGATGAGTAAAAGTACGCCATTTGCGCGTGAAGATGTAATGGAAGCCTATCTGGATGGCCTGCTTAAAGCGCCAGAGGATCCTGCTGAAGTTACTGCTCGTACTGCCAAACTGCTGGAACAGGCATCGTTGCCCGTTAGCCAGGACGACACGATTGATGTGGTGGAGGAGGCAAAGCCACCGGTTGCACAGCCGTTGCCCGATGTGCCCGTTGAAGAAGATGTGCCCGTCGAAGAAGAGGTAGCGATCCCCGCGGATATCGCGCCAATCGCAGTGTCTTCGATACCCTTGCAGGAACAGCTTGAAGAGCGATTCCAGGCGTTATTTTTTGAAGTGGCAGGGTTGACTATGGCGGTACCTCTAACCACGCTTGGTGGGATCCATCGGCTCGATAAAATCGGTCCGCTTTTCGGAAAACCCAAGTGGTTTAAAGGTGTCATGCTCCACCGTGACGAAAAACTCAATGTTGTTGATACGGCAATGTGGGTAATGCCAGAAAAATACGACCAAAAAATGGCAGAGACGCTAAACTATCAATATCTTATCATGTTAGGTGATAGTGAATGGGGCCTGTCCAGTGACAAGCTGGTCAACACTGTAACCCTTACCAAGAGTGAGGTGAAGTGGCGGGCCGCACAGGGTAAACGGCCCTGGTTAGCCGGAATGGTGAAAGAAAGAATGTGTGCGTTAATTGATGTATATCAGTTAATATCAATGCTTAACAATGGCTTAGGCAGTAACGACCAGACGCCTTAACGAGGGGAGCCAGGTTCATGAATGACGAAAGAACAAATAATAATGCCGCTGATAGTAACGATGAAGTGTTGCAGTGGGTAACCTACCGACTAGGCGATGAGACCTATGGCATTAATGTCATGCAGGTACAGGAAGTCCTGAGACACACGGAAATTGCTCCGGTTCCGGGCGCGCCTGACTATGTACTGGGTATAATCAATCTGCGCGGCAATGTTGTTACCGTTATCGATACTCGCGCCCGTTTTGGTTTACCCCCATCCGATATTACCGATAACACTCGTATCGTTATTATCGAGTCTGATGAGCAGGTAGTCGGTATTCTTGTCGACAGCGTTGCCGAAGTGGTTTATCTGAAGTCTTCAGAAATCGACAGTGCGCCGAACGTGGGTACCGAGGAAAGTGCCAAGTTTATTCAGGGCGTAAGCAACCGCGACGGTGAGTTGCTGATACTGGTTGATTTGAATAAATTACTCAGTGATGAAGAGTGGGATGAAATAACCAGTCTGTAACACGCAACGAGACTAACTAAAAAGCAGGCATAGCCTGCTTTTTTTGTGCCCGCAGCTGGCTGATTCCTGAGTTACATCGATCCATATTAATGCGTGCTCTTTGATCACACATTATTAATGATCGGTGTTATCTGTTAAAAATGAGAGGTTAGCCGGTGGGGATGGTGTCACGCACTTACGCTATATAAGAGAAGAATGTTGCCACTGAACCAGTCTCGTTCACTATCTGCTCGTTCCGTCAGGTCGCATATTGTCGGTAAAACCTATCTTCCTGGGCGCTTTGTTGTTGGTTGTTAAGCCTTTTTCAGGTTTAATAGGCTATTATCATGAATAGATTCATTCTGTGTTCCAGCAAAGGCGGATGACCATTTTATGCTTGCACCTACTGCTGACAACCTGATCCTGGTAGCGCTTATCTTACTGCCCCTGGTTGTGTTAGTTGTCATCCTTCTCATTCTGCGACGCCAGCAACGGGTTCTGGCTGAGCGAGTTGAGAAGGCCGAAAAGACCGCCGCCACACTTGCTGATGAAGTCAGGCGGATTGCACATCAGCAAAATGAAGATCAGACTCGCACCGTTGTCGTGACCAAGCACCTTAAGGCCATCGAAGCGCAGCAGACGCAATTGGAAAACCAGATGCGGGAAGTGAAACTGCAAGACCCAGCCATGCGCCTGTATCAACGTGCAGCAGAGATGGCCAAAAGCGGCGCCTCGATAGATGAAATCATGCAGGCCTGCGATATCCCTCCGGCGGAAGCCGAACTTCTGGTAAGCATGCACAAAAGATAGAAATCTCCTTTGCTGGCGGCTTACAGGCAGCGCTGTCCTCGGTTTCGAACATTTTCCCAACTTCACTCGCGACCTGTGGGCATGAAGAAAATGAATGTGGGCAAAAAAACATTTAGACGTCTAGACGTAAAGATGTTGACAATCTTTGTGCTTTAGCCACAATAAGGGCATGTTTATTCGCCACCGGACCGTGTCATGCCTATACGTATACCCGACCAGTTACCCGCTCAGAACGTTTTACTTGGTGAGAATATCTTCACCATGGATAGCGACCGCGCGGCAAATCAGGACATTCGTCCACTGGAGGTGGGGATCCTTAATCTGATGCCAAACAAGATTGAAACCGAGGTGCAGATACTTCGGTTGCTATCTAACACCCCTTTGCAGATTAATGTTGACCTGATTCGTATCGACAATCAGGCTCCTAAGAACACACCGCAATCGCATATGGACGCCTTCTATCATGATTTTTCACAGGTGGCGGACAAAAAATATGACGGGCTAATCATAACCGGAGCACCGCTGGCTCACCTCGACTATGAGAAAGTGAAATACTGGGACACCATGACCACTATTCTTGAGTGGGCGCAGCGGCATGTCCAGTCCACACTGTATTTGTGTTGGGCGGCTCACGCGGCTATGTACCACTTTTATGGCATTCAGCGGCGGCTGCGAGCTGAGAAGTTCTCAGGTGTCTATGAGCATCGGGTTTTGGACCCTAATAATGAGTTGTTGCGCGGTTTCGACCCCCTGTTTTATGCGCCACATTCCCGGTACGGGCACATTGAAGTGGCGCAGTACAACAGCGTGCCGGGACTAAACGTGGTGGCACAATCTGACACTGCCGGGGCGTATGTAGTGGCATCCGAAGATAAGCGCATGGTGTTTGTCACAGGTCACCCGGAGTATGATCCGGAAACATTGCACGACGAGTTTGTGCGCGATACTGACGCGGGGCAGTCACCGGCTGTTCCGGTAAATTATTATCCGGATGACGATCCAACCCAATCGCCCCTTGTCAGGTGGCGTTCACATGGTAGCCTGCTGTTTACAAACTGGCTGAACTATTATGTGTATCAGACAACCCCTTATGATTTAGAGCAACTGGCGGCGAAAGCCCCGCCGACGAGGTAATCCGTGGTAACAGATTCTCAACACCCTTTATTCCTGGCAGCTCAGAAACGCATTCTCATTTTAGACGGTGCGATGGGCACGATGATCCAGAAACACAAGCTGGAAGAGGAAGCCTATCGTGGTGAGCGTTTCAAAGACTGGCACTGCGATGTTAAAGGCAACAACGATTTGCTGGTGCTGTCACAACCTGAATTGATCTATCAGATTCATTGTGAGTACCTTGAGGCGGGTGCGGATATTCTGGAAACCAATACCTTTAACGCCACCACGATTGCCATGGCCGATTACGACATGCAGTCGTTATCCGATGAGATAAACCGAGAGGCAGCCAGACTCGCTAAGCGGGCTGCGGAAAAATTCAGCACCCCGGATAAACCACGGTTTGTGGCTGGTGTGTTGGGACCGACAAACCGCACGGCATCAATTTCGCCGGATGTAAACGATCCGGGAAAACGTAATGTGAGTTTCGACGAGTT
Source organism: Alteromonas antoniana (assembly GCF_019249295.1). GTDB lineage: Bacteria > Pseudomonadota > Gammaproteobacteria > Enterobacterales > Alteromonadaceae > Alteromonas > Alteromonas antoniana. The sequence continues at coordinate 89,079 of NZ_JAESDH010000008.1, read as the reverse complement.
GGTAAAAGCCTACGCGTCCTCATGTCATGCACTCATCGAAGGCGGTAGCGATCTGATCATGCTGGAAACCATCTTCGATACGCTGAATGCCAAGGCCGCAGTATTTGCCGTAGAGTCGGTGTTTGATGAGTTAGGTAAGCGTTTGCCAGTGATGGTGTCAGGCACCATTACCGATGCGTCAGGGCGGACCTTGTCAGGCCAGACTGCAGAAGCGTTTTATTATTCGATGCGTCATGTCACGCCGTTTTCTTTTGGTCTTAACTGCGCTCTGGGCCCGGATTTACTTCGTCAGTATGTCGATGAGGTAGCCGGTGTGGCTGAGTGTCTGGTATCCGCTCACCCGAATGCAGGGTTACCCAACGAGTTTGGTGAGTACGATATGGAAGGTCCTGAAATGGCTGAGCATATTGGCGAATGGGCCCGGGCTGGTCTGGTCAATATTGTCGGCGGGTGTTGCGGCAGCACGCCGGAGCATATCCGCTGTATTGCTGATGCTGTTAGCGGCGTCACTCCGCGAGCATTACCGGAATTCGCGCCCAAGATGCGCTTGTCCGGCCTGGAACCGTTTGTTCACTAAGAGAGTATTATGTCCGCAGAATTTTCCAGTTTCATAAATATCGGTGAGCGTACTAACGTCACCGGTTCTGCCGTCTTTAAACGCCTGATACTCAACGGGGATTACGAAAAAGCCCTGGATGTAGCCCGTCAGCAGGTCGAAAACGGTGCACAGATCATCGACATCAACATGGATGAAGCCATGCTGGATTCGGTAGAGGCTATGCGCACGTTTTTGAATCTGATCGCATCGGAGCCCGACATCAGCCGGGTGCCTATTATGATTGACTCCTCAAAATGGGAAGTCATAGAAACCGGTCTTAAGTGTGTTCAGGGTAAAGCCATTGTTAACTCGATAAGCCTCAAAGAGGGCGAAGAGAATTTTATCCATCAGGCGAAGCTGATAAAACGTTATGGCGCTGCTACGGTGGTGATGGCCTTTGATGAAAAAGGTCAGGCCGATACCAAAACCCGTAAAGTCGAGATATGTCAGCGTAGCTACAAAGTGTTAACCGAACAGGTGGGGTTTCCTCCTGAAGATATTATTTTTGACCCTAATATCTTTGCTGTGGCAACCGGTATAGAGGAGCATGATAACTACGCGGTCGACTTTATCGAAGCCACCAAGGAAATCCGCGCCACCTGTCCTCATGTGCATGTGTCTGGCGGTTTATCCAATATCTCATTCTCATTTCGCGGCAATAACCCGGTCCGCGAGGCCATGCACTCGGTGTTTCTGTATCACGCCATCCGGGCGGGCATGGACATGGCAATTGTAAACGCTGGTCAGCTTGAGGTGTATGACGAAATTCCAGATGAATTGCGTGAAGCCGTCGAGGATGTGATCCTGAATCGTCGCAGCGACGGGACCGAGCGTTTGCTTGACCTGGCACCCAAATATCAGGGTGACGGTAAAGCCGCAGCCAAAGAAGATTTGAGCTGGCGTGAGCAGCCCGTCAATAAGCGTCTTGAACATGCACTGGTAAAAGGTATCACCGATTACATCATTGATGATACTGAGGAGGCCAGACAGCAGGCAGAAAAGCCGCTGCACGTGATTGAAGGTCCACTTATGGACGGCATGAACGTGGTGGGCGATTTATTTGGCGAAGGCAAGATGTTTTTGCCGCAGGTGGTAAAGTCTGCCCGGGTAATGAAAAAAGCCGTAGCGCACCTGCAACCCTACATCGAAGCCGAGAAAACCGACGATACCAAGAGCAATGGCAAAATCCTGCTCGCCACGGTGAAGGGGGACGTACATGATATCGGTAAAAACATCGTTGGCGTCGTGCTGCAGTGCAATAATTTTGAAGTGATAGATTTAGGTGTGATGGTGCCGTGCGCGACCATTTTACAGACTGCGATTGATGAAGATGTTGATATGATTGGTCTGTCCGGACTTATCACGCCGTCTTTGGATGAAATGGTACATGTCGCCAAAGAGATGGAGCGACAAGGCTTTACTATGCCATTGTTGATTGGTGGCGCGACCACATCCAAAGCGCACACTGCAGTGAAAATTGAACAGAACTATCATGCGCCGGTCGCATATGTCGCTAACGCGAGTCGTGCGGTTGGCGTGTGTCAGAAGCTTTTGAATAAAGGCACGCGCGATATTTATGCCGCAGAGCTTACTACAGAATATGAGAAAGTGCGGGATCAGCATGCCAGAAAGCAACCGCGCTCGCGGCCTGTGACGCTTGACGAAGCCCGTCAAAATGCGTTCACACCTGATTTCTCTGAACTGCCCTGTGTTCCCAATACGTTAGGTGTCACGCCGGTTACCGCTGATTTGGCTACACTCAGAAAATATATCGATTGGACACCGTTCTTCCTGACCTGGTCACTGGCCGGAAAATATCCACGTATATTAAATGATGAGGTGGTAGGAGAGCAGGCCAGAGAACTGTTTGAAGATGCCAATGCCATGCTTGATACCGTCATTGCCGATGGGTCGTTGACGGCGAAAGGGGTAATGGGACTTTTCCCGGCCAACCGGGTTGGTGATGATATTGAGGTTTATCAGGATGATTCGCGCAGTGAAGTAATAGGTGTGTCGCACCATTTACGTCAGCAAACCCTGAAGCAGGGGTTCGCCAACTATTGCCTGTCGGACTTCGTTGCAAGCAAGACGTCAGGAATAAAAGATTATATCGGCGCGTTTGCGGTTACCGGCGGTATCGGTGAAGACGAACTGGCAGATAAATTTAAAGATAATGGCGATGACTACAATTCAATTATGGCGAAAGCCGTCGCAGACAGATTGGCCGAGGCGTTCGCAGAATATCTGCATGAGCAGGTCAGAAAGCACTACTGGGGCTATGCGCGTGATGAGGCGCTGGATAACGATGCGCTGATACGCGAAAAATATCAGGGTATCCGCCCCGCGCCTGGCTATGCAGCCTGTCCTGAACATACTGAAAAACAGTTGATATGGGATTTGCTGGATGCTGAAACCCACACCGGTATGAAGCTGACAGAGAGCTATGCAATGTGGCCCGGTGCTTCCGTTTCAGGGTGGTACTTTTCACACCCTCAGTCGCGCTATTTTGCGGTCGCCAAAATTCAGCAGGATCAACTTGAAGACTATGCCCGCCGTAAAGGCTGGTCACTGGATGAGGCAGAGCGCTGGTTAGCGCCAAATCTGAATGACTGATAAACCGTTTAGCCAGGCCTGTGAAAATAATAAGCGTCCAATTCTTGATGTGCTCGAGCATGCTTTTGCAACGCGTAAGCATGTACTGGAAATTGGCAGTGGAACCGGTCAGCATGCCGTATTCATGTCGGCTAACCTGCCACATCTCATCTGGCAAACCAGCGACCAGACCGAATATCACGGAGGCATTCAGGCGTGGCTGGATGATGAAAACGTGCTCAACTGCAAATCGCCGATGACCCTGAAAATTGGTGAGCAAGCCCTTCCCGATAATTTGTTTGATGGTATCTATACCGCAAATACTGCGCACATCATGCAGCGCGAAGAGGTTGAACTGATGATGCAACAAGTCAGTGATGTGCTGCCACCGTGTGGTGTGTTCTGCCAGTACGGTCCGTTTACTGAGGACGGTGAGTTCAGTTCGCAAAGCAATGCTGAATTTCATGCGTCGCTGCTAGAACGTGGCTGTGGGGGGTATCGGGATATCAGTGAACTGACCAAATGGGCGCCAAAGTTAACGCTACAGAATGTCTATCGTATGCCTGCAAATAACCTGATGCTCGTATGGACGAAGTAGCAAATACCGGGTCGGAATTGACTACCGACTGGTAGCTGCCATCGCTTTACAGCGGGCACCGTGGGCAGCTGCAAGGTTGCACTAAAGCGGCACGCCCTCACATGTAATTCTTTTCATAAAGTGTTGTTAAATCGAATATTTAATAACACTTCATCTTTAAATAAAGCCGCAATTAAATCGAATAGATACTGTCAATTTTGTGTCAGTTTGGTATAACAATTAGCAACGGGTACGGTATATCTGTCGCTGATCTGGCCAACCTGTGCTCAATGACGTCGGTTCTGTGGTTATTTCTGACTACCTGGGTGTGAGTACATTTCTTTCTCTATTTGATGTGCGAAATGTGCGGCCGGAACAATCAGTGACATATATCGGACGAAGGTGACAGCGTTCCCGGACCGGCTTCAGAAAGAAAGCCGGCTGAGGCGCAATTTATTGTCGTTTCACCCTAAAACTGAAAGAAGAGCAGGGACTTATCTGGAAGTCGAAGCTGCCGATAAAAAACAATTACAAAACAATGAGTGATCTTATGAAGTCGATGTCTCTCCAGAAGAAATTTATGCTAATCGTCGGCGGAAGTATCGCCGTGATGCTATTTATTACCGCTCTGTTTGTGGTAAATGTGATTGCAGGGAAAGCCGAGCAAAGTATTCAGCAGGAAGTGAAAAACCTGGTGAAATTAGAAGCCCAGTCAGTGGAAAGTTTTTTTTCGCGCTATGGAGGGGTGGCCAATACGTTTTTAAGTAATCCCTTCCTGAAAGATTTTTTTGCGCAACATAACGCGCGTGGTGCGCCTGAATCAGCACTTCCCCGTGCTCGCGAAATGTATACCCTGTTTCAAAATATCAGCGGCGATGATGCCAATATCAAATCTGCCTTTTTTGGATCCGCAAACACCGGTGAGTATTTCTATGAAGACGGCAGAGTCGGTGTAGATACAGAGGGACCTGATGCTGGCGATGCGTCCAAGGGATATTTCGCTACCAAGCGCCCGTGGTTTAACACGGCAGTAAAAAACGGTGAGCTTTACGTGACGCCTCCTGCGGTAGACTCACAGGACGGCACGGTGTCAGCCGTGGTGCAAAAGCCCGTTTTCCAGAATGGGAAACTGTTAGGTGTCGGTGGCGTCGATATTCTTATCAGCACGGTGGGTGACGTTATTGATGACATTCGTTTTCAGGGTAAAGGCACCGCATTTTTGCTCGATGATCAACAGAACATTGTCTATTTTCCAAAACAAGAGGTGGAATTACCGCTGAGTTCGCCGGTATCTGATTTTGACAATGCGTTTGCAGATACACAGGGATTTGCCGAACTGGCAAGCAGGATCCGCAGTTCCAGCGCCGGTATTGTGCCGGTAACCTGGCGTGGTGAATCTTATTTTGCCGTTTATGAGCATGCCGCTCTGGAAGAGCCGGTAATGGATTGGAGCCTGGGGATCCTTATTCCGGCATCGTTAATTGATGAGCCTATTAATGAGGCAATTACCTCTGCCACTATTATGTCGGTGATTATCATTCTGATCATCGCGGCCATTACGTTTGTGGCAGGCTCACGAATTACCCGCCCAATTCTTGAAATGAAGGAAGCGATGGCAGAAATTGCCAGCGGTGATGGCGATCTTACCAAACGCCTTGAAATTAAAAGCAACGATGAAATTGGTGCGTTGGCGGCGGAATTTAACCGCTTTACCGATAAATTAAGAAAGCTCTTGCAGCAAACTGCTACCCATACAACTGCGGTGGCCGAGGCTGCAGCGCATTTACGCGATGTCTCACAAAAAACCAACTCTGAAATTCAGAAGGAACGCAATCAGGTAGACAATGTCTCCAGTGCGGTAACTGAAATGGCGGCGACGGTGGTGGAAATCTCCGAAAATGCAGCACAGTCCAGTGAGGCTGCAGATCTCGCTGACAACCGGGTACGTGAGGGAACCCAGCAGGCTAAGGAAGCCATGCATGAGATCCAGTCTCTGGCCAGCGCGATCAGTCAGGGCGTTGAGGTAGTGAGTGGCCTGAGTAAAGAATCCGATAACATTGGTGCGGTAATCGATGTGATAAACAGCATTGCCGAGCAGACCAACCTGCTAGCGCTGAATGCGGCCATTGAGGCTGCACGCGCTGGCGAACAGGGCAGGGGCTTTGCCGTTGTTGCTGATGAAGTGCGATCACTGGCCAGCAGGACACAGGACTCAACGGACGATATTCGTCGCATGGTTGAGAAACTGCAAAGTATGGCCGAGCAGACTGACGCGGTGATGCAGGAAGGTAAATCGCAGTCGCAGCGCGGCGTGGAGAAAACCGAACTGGTGGTGACGTCACTGGAGCACATCAGTTCCGCTATCGGTACGGTGCAGATACAGAGTAGTCAGATTGCGCAGGCCACGGAACAGCAAACCGTAGCTGCGGAAGACATTAATAAGTCGCTGGTTACCATCTCAGGCTCAAGCGACCGGACCAGTCAACATGCCGAAGAACTGGCGGTTGAGGCCACGCAACTAAGCGGCGTGTCCTCAGAGCTAAGAGATTTGGTGAATCAGTTTAAGATTTAAGCTTGCAGCCTTGAAAAAGGGGGCTATGCCCCCTTTATTATTGCGCAACTATTGTCACCTAAGGCAAATTATCACGCGGTATTTTGCCACTCTCAAATAACACTGTCGTTACCAGAAAAAGTGCGAACCAGGTTATGGTCGTTGAGTGACTGCAGAGTTATCCGCACTTTTCTTATGCTTCCCAACCAGTCTGGCAAGCGCGATAAAGTCCTCTAAATAGGCCGGTTGCTCGTCTTGGTTCCTTACCCCTAAAAACAGTTTTTTCTGGATCCCTTTTTCACCCAGTCGCTTGCAACAGAGCTGGTCCGCCAGTGAGCTTTCCTCAACCAGCCAGTGTGGAAGCGCAGTAACGCCGCGACCTGCAGCAATCATTTGTAAGAGCATCTCGGTGGTTTCTAAAGTTTTGTGACGACGTACACTGCCGCCGGCCGGGGTAAGAAAATGCGAGAAAATATCAAGCCTGCTGGGCTCTACCGGGTAGGTGAACAGCGTTTCATTACTGAGTTCGGTCGGCGATATCACCTCATGTGATGCCAGTGTATGTGTTGCTGGCAGCACCAACACTTGCTCATACTCGAAAACCGGTGTGTAGCTAACTGACTTTAAAAACAGTGGATCTGGTGTTAGCAACAGGTCGATATCGTAATTATGAAGTGCGTGCAGGCCGCCAAAAGCAAACGCCTGTCTGACATCGACATCCACGTCCGGGAATTGTTTCAAAAACGGCGAAACTACCTTTAATAGCCATTGATAACAAGGGTGACACTCCATACCGATGCGAAGGGCACCCTGCTTGCCGGTAGCGATATGTCGCAACTGATTTTCAGTGTGCTCAAACTGCGGAAGCAGTCGGCTTGCCAACTGGTACAGCGCAAGTCCTGCCTGAGTAAGCTGAATACGCCTGCCGTCCTTCCTCCATAATGCCACCCCAGTTTGTTGCTCCAGCTTTTTCATGGCGTGGCTCAGCGCAGACTGGGTCAGGTGTAATGCATTTGCCGCCTCAGTTAGCGTGCCGTGATGATATAAAAAATGGACGATGCGCAGGTGTTGTCTTTCTATCATTTCGTGAATGTAATTCATGGGTTTATGAAAATATACCATTTTTATTCATGTAAAGCGTGCTTTAAAGTGACGCCCTAACTTAATTAATGGACGTATAGATGGCTAAAATACATAACCTTGGATTTCCCCGCATTGGCCCTGACAGGGAGCTGAAAAGACACCTGGAATCCTATTGGCGGGGTGAGATAACCGACAATGAGCTGGCAGGTCGCAGTGAATCACTGTGGCTGCAAAATCTTCAGCGGCAGGCATGCCTGGACGTAGTGCAAGTTGGTGACTTTTCGCTTTATGACCATGTACTTGATACCAGCTTTCTGTTTGGTGTTGTTCCCGAACGAATACAGCGGGCCACCGAAGACCCCTTACAGCAATACTTTCTGAATGCGAGAGGTTCAAGTGCTGACGCTGTCTGCTGCGCCGCGAATGCTGGCGAGATGACCAAGTGGTTTAATACAAATTACCATTACATTGTGCCTGAGCTCGCTGCCGGACAGACTTTTCGGTTAAACGCACAGTCGCTTTTACATCAGATTACGCTGACAAGGCAGGCTGGTTTCGACGCCAAACCTGTCTTGCTGGGACCGCTGACGTATCTGTCGCTGGCAAAGTGTGAAGACGGACTGAATGCGCTGACGCATGTAGATAATCTATTGCGGGTGTACAAGGAGCTGTTGTCATTACTGGCGCAAAAAGGTGTGGAGTGGGTACAGATTGACGAGCCAATATTGTGTACTGATTTAAGTGCAGAGTGGAAAATGGCTTTTCGATATGCGTATGAAGTCCTCAGTCAGGCACCAGGCAAGCTGTTGCTGACGACCTATTTTGGCAAGCTGCAGGATAACCTGGCGCTGATAACCACGTTGCCGGTAGCGGGTATTCATATTGATGCCATTGCGCATCGCCAGGAGCTTCCTGCCATTGTCGAATCGCTGGCTGACGAGCAGGTATTGTCACTGGGAGTGATTGATGGCAGAAATGTCTGGCGTGCTCCTTTAGCGCAAACCGCGAACTGGCTCAGACCGTTTCATGACAAGTTACAACATCGATTATGGCTGGCGCCAACGTGTTCACTTCTGCATGTGCCGCTCTCTGTTAAGGCAGAAACGACACTACCTGATGCCATTACGTCGCGGTTGGCTTTTGCTGAAGAAAAGATAGATGAACTGGCCGGGCTTCGTACATTGCTTCAGCGCGACAATCCTGAGCAAGTTGCTTCAGAACAGGAAGGTGAAGTGTCGCCGCCGTTATTGATTGAGGATGCAGGCGCACCTGTTTTATTCAGAGAGGCGCCGTATGCGAGCAGACGCACTGCGCAGGCAAAGGCGCTAAACTTGCCGTCCTGGACCACAACGACTATTGGATCCTTTCCGCAAACTCCTGCTATCAGACATGCACGTGCGCAGTGGAGAAAGGGGCAGCTCAGTCATGCCGAGTATCTGCAGTTTATTAAAGATCAGATCGCCGATTGTATTAAAACGCAGGAGCAGTTGGGGCTGGATGTGTTGGTTCACGGTGAAGCAGAGCGTAACGATATGGTGGAGTTCTTTGGTGAGTTACTCGATGGAGTCGCTATCCTGAAAAACGGGTGGGTACAGAGTTATGGGTCACGCTGCGTGAAGCCACCGGTTATTTACGGTGATGTGAAGCGCGTAGCGCCGATGACCGTTGCACTCACAACGTATGCGCAGTCTCTGACATCGAAACCGGTAAAAGGCATGCTGACGGGGCCGGTAACGATTCTCAACTGGTCGTTTGTGCGCGACGATATTTCCCAGGCGCAGGTCGCACAACAACTGGCGTTTGCCATTCGGGAGGAAGTGCTGGCACTGGAAGACGCGGGAATACGCATCATTCAGGTAGATGAAGCGGCGCTGCGCGAGGGGATGCCTTTGCGACAAGCTGAAGCCGATGATTATCTAAACTGGGCAGTAAATGCGTTTCGTCTGGCAACCAGCGGAGTCAGAAACGAGACGCAAATCCATACCCATATGTGCTATTCCGATTTCAACAATATTATCGGTGCCATTATGAATATGGATGCCGATGTGCTTACTATTGAAGCGGCACGTTCAGGACTTAAAGTACTGTCAGCGCTGAAAGACCATGGCTATCAGAACAGCATCGGCCCGGGTATCTATGATATACATTCACCTGCGATACCGGATGAGAGCGTGCTTGCGAAGCGATTGCACACCTTTGCGTCGTTCCTGGAACAACAGCAGCTCTGGGTGAACCCGGATTGTGGCCTGAAAACACGGAGCTGGCAGGAGGCAAGCCGCGCGCTTGGTGCTATGGTCAATGCCGCGAATAATGTAAGAAAGCTGGCAGCAACCGGATAGTTGACGGTTGTAGCGAGTAAGAGCCCGGTGCGTAGCAAAACGGACAAGGGGTTTTGAGAGGGGTATTGTGCCAGCAGCAATGCCTCTCTCACTCTGTAGGCATCTCAGACACGATTACAGCCTCAGACAACCGTTCACTGATAATTTCACGCATCAGCGTCGCCAGCGCGCGAAAGGTTTGGCGTCCCGGTGAAGTGTTGCGCCAGGCCAGCGAATGTTCACGCTGAATTGGCATCCCTTCAATTTCACAGACGTGAAGCGCCTCGGGTTTATGCAGTTCTGAATGAATATACAAACCGGGTAAAAATGCCACTCCCATTCCCATAACTACCATCTGACGCAGTGTGTCGAGACTGGTACCTTCGTAATCCCGCTGCAGTGACGCGCCGATTTGCATACAAATATCATGTACCTGATAGTGAAAATGGTGGCGATCTTCCAGTGTCAGAACTTTCTCTCCACCTAACTGACCCGGCTGCACTAACGACTGGCCCGCGAGAGGATGATCCGAGGGTATGACAAACTTCAAAGGCTCTGTGAAAAGTGGCTGCGTGACCACTTGTGAACTCTTACTGGATAATGGTGAAAGGATCAGGTCGTAATCGCCATTCAGCAAACCATAATGAAGCTGCTGTGGCGCGCCTTCGCGCACATAGAACTTGAGATTCGGCTTCCTTGCGTGAAGCTCAGGCAGAATATGAGGAAGGAGGTAGGGGCCAAGTGTTGGTGGGATCCCTAACCGGAATGTTGCACCTTCTCCATCGGAAAGTCCGCGCGCAATTTCGGTGAATCGCTGGCCAGCCTGAAGTATATCTTCAGCGGCTTCCAGCAGGGCTTTGCCTTGCGGTGACAGCAGGGTACCCGAGCGTGAACGCTCCAACAGGGAAACACCCAATGTATTTTCCAGTGCATTAATTTGGGTAGTTAGTGTGGGCTGGCTAATTCCCAAAACAGAGGCTGCACGTCGGTAGCTCAAATAACGCGCAACAGTGACAAAATACCGGATCTGGTTCAGTGAAAGAGTTTTACCGTTGAACTGCATGGATTTTGCTCACGTAATAACCTATTATCATAGATGTGATAGTCATAAATTATCACGACAAGGTATATTATTCTATAAATCTATCAAGAGACACTTTTCTCCTGTTAACTATTCATCTTTAGTCTAAGTATTCGGAGTGAATCATGGATCACGTAATATCTGGTGTAGCGAAATTCCAGAAAGAAGTTTATCCGGGAAAAAAAGCCACCTTTCAAAAACTGGCAAATGGCCAGAATCCTGAAGTCCTTTTCATCACCTGTTCTGATTCACGTATCGATCCCAACCTCGTAACGCAAACTGGTCCAGGTGAACTTTTTATTTGTCGTAACGCCGGTAACGTTGTGCCCCCGCACAGCAACCAGACAGGCGGCATGACGGCGTCAATTGAATTTGCAGTCGCGGCGCTTGGCGTCAGCCACATTGTAATTTGTGGTCATACGGATTGTGGTGCAATGAAAGGTGCGCTGAATCCTGAAGCATTAAGTGGACTGCCTCATGTCAAAGAGTGGCTGGGACATTGCCGTGTGGCCAGTGAAGTTGTGAAAGAGCGTTGTGGTCACGATGAACTGTCACATGAACATCTTGAGGAAGTTACGCAGGAAAATGTCGTGCAGCAGATGCAGCACCTGCGTACACATCCATCAGTGGCTGCCAAGATTGCCACAGGCCAGGTTAAACTTCATGGCTGGGTATATAACATCGAGTCAGGTGATGTGCTTTGCTATGACGAGAAAACCGGTAAGTTTGAAGCGATGGATGAAGCCTACGCTGAAGAGCAGCTATCACGCTGAGCTCAGAGGCGGGAGAAGTAAATGAAGTTAGATTTAAGTAATTTACGCGGCGATATTACCGGTGGATTGACTGCCGGTATCGTCGCGTTACCGCTTGCACTGGCACTGGGGGTGGCATCCGGTGTCGGCCCGATGGCCGGGTTGTACGGGGCCATCGCGGTAGGTTTTTTTGCGGCGTTGTTTGGCGGTACTCCTTCACAAATCTCGGGTCCTACCGGACCGATGGTGGTGGTACTGGCTGGCCTTTTTGCATCACTGTCCGGTGATGTGTCACTGATTTTCACCGCTGTCGTCTTGGCCGGTGTCTTTCAGATAGTGTTTGGTGTGCTTGGCATAGGTCAGTATATCCGGCTGGTGCCATACCCGGTTATCTCCGGGTTTATGACCGGGATCGGTGCCATTATTATCATTCTGCAGCTCGGGCGATTGCTGGGGCATGAGCCTCCGGGTGGCACCATCGGCGCGCTGAGTTATCTGCCAACCGCGCTCGCAGACATCAACTTCGCCACACTGGCTTTGGGTCTGGGCACGCTGATCATTGCCTATAAGTGGCCAGCCTCGCTGGGCAAGTTTATTCCTGGCGCGCTGGCTGCACTCATTATTGGGACGCTGGTAGCGTTATTCATGAACGTACCGGTACTGGGAAACATTCCTACTGGCCTGCCTAGCCTGCATCTGCCGGTATTTGATCAGAGCCAGGCCTGGGTGATCATAAAAGCGGCCTTTATTCTTGCCATACTGGGCGCGATTGACAGCCTGTTAACGTCGCTGGTGGCAGACAATATGACCCGTACCCGTCACGACAGTAACCGTGAACTGGTTGGTCAGGGCATTGGTAACACCATTGCTGGTTTGATTGGCGGTATCGCCGGCGCAGGTGCCACCATGCGTACCGTGGTGAATATTCGCAGCGGCGGTAAAGAGCGCATTTCGGGTATGGTCCACGCATTAGTGCTGCTGGCTATCGTACTTGGTTTAAGCCCGCTGGCAGCGCAGATCCCGCATGCTGTACTCGCCGGTATCCTGGTGAAGGTGGGGCTGGATATTATTGACTGGGCGTACTTAAAACGTGCCCACACCGGACCTCGCTGGGATTTTGCACTGATGGTAGTGGTACTGGGCCTGACAGTGTTTGTTGACCTGATCACGGCTGTAGGTGTTGGTGTTGTACTGGCAGCGCTTGCATATGTCCGTCAGATTGCACAGATTCAGATTGAAGAGCTGAACAACATTCCCGACACGCTCAGTGATCCTGAGGAAAATGCATTGCTGGCAAAAACGCACGGCAAAGTTACCATTTTCAGCTTTGGCGGTCCTTTGAGCTTTGGTGCTGCTGCGGATCTTGGTCACCATGTCCGTGAACAGGTTAAGCCTGGCTCGCGCGCATTGCTGCTCGACTTTACTCTCATTCCGATTGTTGATGTATCTGCTGCGATGGCAGTACAAACAATTACTTCTGATGCTATCGCATCTGGCAGAACACTGCTTATTTGTGGTGCGAATGAGAAGGTCAATAAGGTATTGAAGAGTATCAATGCCCACCATCACGACATTCCACTGTTCGCGACTCGCCGGGAGGCGCTGGAAGCCGCAGTAAAAATCGTTGAGTCAGGCGATGACGATGGCGAGAGCGTTTTTACCCCAAAAAAGCTTGCTGATTTGAAGTAGCAAGCATCATGTGTGCAGGGGGCCTTCGGGCCCCTTTTTTATGTCAAAAAGTATTGTTATCAATACTGGCGTAACGAATGGCACAGCTTGTCCAGACTATGTACCTGCGTGACAGCGGTATTTTAGCCAGCGATATCTGGCACAATGGTGATGACAATGACATGGAATGCGGCTGCAGAACCCATGTTACGCAGCATCTTCATACTGCCCGCTACACTGAGTAAGCGAAAATACACTGCCATTTTTCAAATAGACATTGTCCGGGATTAACGCATCCCTTGTGAAGCGAACCCGATGTAAACTTTGATTCCATGCCCCTTGTTAATGTAATATTAACAGTCTTCCACTCTTGCATTGACTGTATTCATTTAACTTATTTGCGCGGTAAGGAAAAGCTAATTGAAAGAGGTCGCTATTTTTTCTCTCTTGACCAGATTGCTTCAGGTTATGGTGCAGCGCGCGTCATGGTTAATGGTTTGTATCTTACTCTGCCTGTCTTCTGCGACGGTTAGCCAAGCTGCACAGGATGAGCCTCTCGTGGTTGTCGTCAACCAGGCCAGTGGCGTAGATACGCTGACGAAAAAAGAAGTCGTCGATATCTTCATGGGCCGATACAACCGCTTTCCCAACGGACAGGTGGCCTATCCGGTCGATTTGCCGCAAGGCTCCAGCGGAAAATCGCATTTTTATATGCAACTGGTTAATCAGTCGGAAAGAAAAATCCAGTCTTACTGGTCGCGGCTTTTATTTTCGGGGCGGGCAAAGCCTCCTGAAGCGAGTGAGTCACTCCCTGATGTTGTGAATTACGTGGTAAGTAATGAAGAAGCTATTGCTTATCTTCCCCGTACGCTGATTACTTCGGAGATGAAAATTGTTTTCCAGTTTAGTTCGTAGTTGTCATCAGTCGATAACTGGCATGACGCTGTCCATTGCAGCGGTAATGGCTGGTCTTATGGCCCATTCTGCTTTGGCAGAGGTTACGTTTAATGGCTTTGCTACGGTAGCCGTAACCACCCATAGCAACGACGACATCCAGTATCGCTCCAGTCTGGTTAACCGTCCACGCAACTCTCCATCGCTGGCGCCGGATTCTGTACTCGGCGGCCAGGTTAATTATTACATTAACGACAGGTGGGATGCCGTGGCACAGGTTGTACTGCAAGACCGTGCAGATACTGCTGCCAGTAATTATCTGGAAATGGCGTTTTTGCGCTACCGGCCTACACGACACTGGTCGTTCAAACTCGGTCGGGTAAACAGCAATCTGTATATGCTGTCAGAATACAAGCCGGTAGGGTATGCGCAAATCTGGGCACGACCGCCGCTTGAGTTCTATTCCAATGCGTCTGTCGTTTCAAGTGTTGATGGTCTGGAAGTCGTGCACTCTCAGGATGTGGGTGAAGGGTTTCTGGAGTTAGGGCTTATTGTTGGGCAAACGCAACCGCGCCTTAAAGGTAGCAGCGGCAAACTCCGGGCAAACTTTAAAGAACTGGTAAGCCTGAGTGCACGATACAGCTGGAAAGAGTGGCAGTTTAAATCGACCTACGCTAGCGGCACTGTCGATAATCCACAGATTCCTCAGTTTGACGTGTTTACGCAAGCAGTCAACTCGGTTCCGTCACAACTGTTACCACAGCAAGATGAACTGTTAACGCGGTTTTCAGGCGAAGGAGACAGAATAAAATACCTGGCAGGAGGCGTGAAATATGATGGCGAACGTTGGAACGTGCAAGGTGAAGTCGGTTCCGTCGATGTAGACTGGTTACTGTTTACGTCACTTCGCTTTGGTTACTTGTCTGTCGGCTATTACATGGACGAGTTTACCCCTTTTGTTTCGGTTTCCGGTGCCCAGTCTAAGGATATGGATTTTCGGTTTTCGACACCTGACATTCCACCAAGCACGCCGCCTGAACTGGCCGCAGGTATCGTGGGCTTGATAGCGGGTTCCAATGCGACCATAACCGATTTGCTGGTTGACCAGTACTCGCTGAGCGCCGGAGTGAACTGGCATTTTTATCCGTCCTGGGTTGCGAAAGCACAGCTTGATCACATTCGGATGGATAACCCCGGCACCGGCCTGTTTGGTAACAACGCGTTAATTGATGACGTTGGCGAAGAGCGAATGAACGTATTTACGCTTAGCGTTAGTACGGTATTTTAGGTCTCTGATGACGCCTCTGAAACGCCGACTTTATGTACGGGTAGCTGTTGAACTGGCGCTGCTGGCGCTAGCGGTATCCCTGGTGATGGCCACCGCGGCTTACTGGTTAAGCCTGGCGCAGCAGCGTGACGTGAATCGGCAGTTAGTAGTGCAGCTGGCTGAGAGTGCGCAGAATACCTCTGCCATTGCGGCGTACCTTGCGGATGAAGAACTGGCGCAGGAAATCCTAAACGGACTCGTGGCCAACAATCTGGTTGAAGGTGCCCGAATCGAAGTGGCCGAGGGCAGGGTGATTCGGTCAGGCATCAGTGACGGCAACGAGGATGCGATTGTCATCCCCCTTTCAGACCCCTTTCTTAAAGAAGATCGTGTCGGACGTTTAGTGGTTCTGCCTGATGACAGGTTTATTCAGGCACAGGCGCAGAAAATCGGCTTGCAAGCCGTTGTCGGGCTTATTGCACTGAGTATTCTCATTGCGCTTGCCGTATCCATGTTGGTTCATAAAAGGCTAACCAGTCCGCTTCGCAGGCTGACTAGAGCCTTCGAGTCTGTCGATGTAGGGCAGCCGGAGTCCATGCAGGAACTTGATATCGGCTATCAGGGAAAAGATGAATTAGGCGTTATGATCGCCAGAATCAATGCGTTGATGGCGGCACAGAAAGACACACTTCTGAAAGAACGTCAGCTACGTGAAAGAACGGAACGTCTGGAGCAGCGCTTCAGACTTATTTTCGAACAGGCCAGTGCCGCTATAGGGTTGATTACGGCAAACGGAAAACTTCTCACCACAAATTCTGCGTTTACTGCGATGTTCTCGCCAGCAGAGGAAGATCCTCAGTTTGCCGCTCTCTTCGTGGATCGAGAGCGAGTCGAAAACATCTTGCAGCAAATGCGCAGTGTAGAATTCCTCGATCACATGTCGGTAGACTTAGAATACGTTAGCGGTCAGGAAGTGAAATGGGCGCATTGCCTGTTTGCGAAAGTCACAGAGCAGCGAAATGCAGCGCGGGCAAAGGACGACGCGCTGATTGAAGTGGTAGCCTATGATGTCACAGAGAGAATAGAGCGAGAGAAGAAAAATCGGTTTGAAGCTGACCACGATGCGTTAACCGGCTTACTGAACAGACGTTCCGGCGAGCGTCGTCTTAAGCAAGCTCTGGCAACAGCCCGGCTCAGCGGACACCAGTTTGTGTTATTTATGATTGATCTGGATAACTTCAAACCCGTTAATGACACCTTTGGGCACGATGCAGGTGATGAAGTGCTTGTGGCGATTAGCAAGCGCATTAAAGGGCTTCTTAATCTCGATAAGGACATCTGTATCCGCTGGGGCGGTGATGAATTTGTTGTCGCCTTTGTCGACCATCACGATCATACTCAGGCCATTTCCCGACTGGCACAGTCTATATTGGATGAGTTTCGTGTACCTATCCCCATAAACAGCGGCGATTCATGTGAAATCGGTGCGAGTATTGGCATTGTGCTGGCACCACAACACGGCGATACCATAGAGCAACTGCTGGCAAAAGCAGACAATATGATGTACGACGTCAAACAAACAGGGCGCAATTTTTATAAAATTGCCGCCGGGTAGCCCAGAGAGTGCTGACCTTTGTTCATTATTTATGTTGGTGACTAAAATGGTTGAAAACAAGGCGTCGTTGACGCCGTTTGGCAATCCAAATAAGTCAGCGACAACGCAGTTAGCAGGTTAAAACGCAATCACTGCGTCATCAGCCTGTGACTGCAAAAATAAAAAATTCCCCCACCGCTAATCGTTACTCGTATTGTCTTCGTAAATAGTTGTCATACACGACATTGCCCACCTTCATCCCCTGAAGTTATGGAACCGGGCCACACGCGAGGGAGTATCTATGTCTGCCATACATATCAATGGCGAGTCTTACCCATTACCTGACGATCCACGAACCACGCTGCTGGATTTTCTTCATCAGAACCTGTCTCTTTTTGGCACAAAGAAAGGCTGCGATCATGGCCAGTGCGGCGCTTGCACGGTGTTAGTCGACGGCCAGCGAATGAACGCCTGCCTTATGCTGGCATTTCAGCTTAAGGGAAAAAACATCACCACGATTGAAGGTATTGGGAGCAATACCGAGCTACACCCGTTGCAACAGGCATTTATTGAAAAGGACGCCTTTCAGTGTGGTTATTGTACATCCGGACAAATTTGCTCCGGCGTAGCGTTACTCAATGAGATGGCGCAAAGCGATCCCAGCATTGTTTCTGCCCAACAGGATTGCTCAACCCGGGAGGACATTGCGGAGCGCATGAGTGGCAACCTGTGTCGTTGTGGCGCTTATCCCAATATTGTCGATGCGATAGAGCAGGTTATTGCCCTGGAGCGCCAGTCATGAACCCATTTAGCGTACAAACACTTGGCAGTGAAGGTGATGTTGAAAAGCTGAATCTTGACGCACAGACCCGATATCTCGCTGGTGGAACCAATCTCGTTGACCTGATGAAACACCAGATAGAAACACCGGTTAGCCTGGTGGATCTGAGTGAGTGGGAAGGCGCCAGCGAGATAGAGAAAACCGGGAATGGCTATCGCATTGGCGCGATGGTTACTAACACCGAGCTGGCAAATTTCGCCTGGCGGGAGCCCTCGTTATCAGTGCTTTCTCAGGCACTGTTGAGCGGCGCTACGGTGCAACTTCGCAATCGCGCGACCACGGGGGGGAATTTGCTGCAGCGAACGCGTTGCTATTACTTTTACGATACCGCAAAACCCTGCAATAAACGTGAGCCAGGCACAGGCTGCAGTGCATTAACCGGGATGAACAGAATTCACGCCATTTTCGGTACCAGCGAGCAGTGTATTGCAACGCATCCTTCGGATATGGCGGTAGCGTTGATGGCGCTAAATGCCTCGGTATCGGTTAAAACAGCGATGGGAAAAAACCGTGATATCGCATTGCGCGAGTTCTATTGTACGCCGGGTGAGACACCAGAACGCGAGAATGTGCTTGAGCAAGGCGATTTGATTACCAGCGTATATATTCCTGCAGGAACGCGAGGCACTCAACACTACTATAAGGTGCGTGACAGAGCGTCCTATGCGTTTGCGTTAGTATCTGTCGCCGCAGCACTGGAGCTTAACGAAGAGACCATACATTCGGTCAGCCTGAGCTTCGGCGGAGTTGGAACTATTCCCTGGTATCCCAAAAAAGCGCTTGAAATTCTGCAGGGAAACAAATTTTCAGTACAGCTACTTGAAAAGGCCATAGATGCAGAGCTTGCTGATGCAAAGACGTTTGGCAGTAACGATTTCAAGCCCGGGTTACTTCGCCGGGTGTTTTTAAGCGTGATGCTTTCATTGGCACAACGACAGAAAAAACAGCCTGGACATGAGGGAGCCTTGTATGAAAACCGATAGTAAAAAGCACGTTTTGGGTGAACCTGTGAATCGCGTTGACGGCCTTCTGAAAGTAAGGGGGCAAGCCAGGTATGCTGCTGAGCACGAGCAAGAGTCGACACCGTATGTCGGCTGGCTGGTGGCGTCAGATGAAGCGGTTGGCGAAATAACGACGCTGGAAACGGATGCCGCTGAACAGGCTGACGGTGTTGTTGCAGTGTTAACCTACAAAAATGCCGGTCCGCTAAAACCGTTTAGTAAGCCTGCTGATGAAAGTCGCTTCACGCAAAGTCGCGCGGTGTTGCATGAGCCGCATATACGTCACTACGGCGCCCCCGTAGCCTTAGTGGTAGCACATACGCTGGAACAGGCGAGATACGCGGCCAGTCTGGTACGCTTTTCAATCAATAGTGAGCGTCCTGATCTGCTTGAAGGGCCGGACGACGCCAAGGTCACGCCGGATTCTCTGGACGGTGGTTTTGAGCCTGATGTACATGTAAAAAATACGTCGCAGGACAGGCACGACATCAGGTTGTCAGCAGATTACACCACGCCATCGCAGATCTCTGCGGCAATGGAACCTCATGCCACCGTTGCCAGTTTTGACGGGAACACATTAACGGTTAACTGCAGCGTGCAAATCGTGGCGTCTGCTGTTGAGGCACTGGCTATTACGCTGGAAATGGAGCCTGAAAATATTGTAGTGAAGAGCCCTTATGTAGGCGGCGGCTTTGGCTCAAAACTCGGTTTGCATTATGACGCCATACTTGCCTGCATAGGAGCGCGGCACCTCAAGCATGCGGTAAAAGTCGTGCTTTCACGGCGCCAGGTTTTTTACAACACGCCTCACCGGGGTAACAGCTATCAGTCAATATCCTTAAGCTGTGACGCAAATGGAAAGCTGGGGCAGATCAGCCATAAGAGTGCCATGCCGCGAGCGAAAGGATACCAGTTTGCGGAAGCGACGGGGGCGGTTGCCAGAGTAACTTATGATGCTGAAGAAATCGTCAGTACGCATCGGGTGAAAGACGTCGATTTACCGCTTATCGATTCAACGCGTTCACCAGGTGATGCTATTGGCTCGCTGGCATTTGAATCTGCCATTGACGAGCTGGCAGAAAAAGCCGGTATGGATCCGTTGGCCTTTCGCCTTTGCAATATGCCTGAGGTTCACCCGGTATCAAAGACGCGGTTTACCAGTCATCGGCTGGCAGATTGTCTCAGGCAGGGCGCAGAAAAGTTTGGCTGGGGTAATAAGCCGCAGGCCAGTGGCGATACTCTCTACGGTCATGGTGTTGCCAGCGCCATGCGGTTAAATATGTTAACGCCAAGTCGGGCCAGTATTTCACTGGACCATGAGGGGCAGCTGACCGTTCGCTCTGATATGACGGATATTGGCACGGGAACGTATACTATCCTTGCCCAAATAGCCGCAGAGGTGTTTGGCGCTGAACTGGATAAGGTCACTGTTGAGTTGGGTGACAGTCATTCACCCGTATCCTGCGGGTCAGGAGGCTCATTTGGTGCGGCAAGCACAGGTTCTGCGTTACACAAAGCCTGTGAAGCATTGTGCGATAAACTAAAAGCTGCGCTTGGCGATGACGCATCAGATTCTGCGATCTCTCTGGATGGCGCGGTGGTCCTGTGCGAGAACCATACAGGAAAACGCAAGGTGCCGTTAACCACATTATTCGATGCGTCTGCATTCCCGCTTCAGGAAACCGGCGAAGTGGGGGAAGAGGACACCAGTGAGGATGAACAATATTCCTGTGGTGCTCATTTTGCAGAAGTAGCAGTAAATATGGTGAGCGGCGAGGTGCGTCTTAAACGTCAGTACGGCATGTTTTCGGCGGGAAAAATTCTTAACCTTAAAACAGCATCGTCGCAGCTCAAAGGCGGCATGGTGTGGGGCGCTGGCTATGCACTGACGGAAGCTATTCATCATCACACTCAGACAGCAAGTTTCCTGAATCCGGATTTCGGGGAGTATCACATTGCGGTAAACCGCGATATCGGTGAAGTGTCACTGGACTTCATAGAAGAAGCTGACTACGACGCCTCTCCCATTGGCGCAAAAGGGATTGGTGAGCTGGGGATAACGGGAGCCGGTGCAGCCATTGCAAATGCGATTGCTGATGCTTGTGGTGTGCGGGTGCGTGATTTTCCGATAACCCTGGATAAGGTGATGAATCAATTGAAAGCGCTGGGCTGAACAGGACTTTGACTTATACACGATAATCCGGAAGCTACCCTCACACGGCGGAGTAGCTTCTGGTGTATTGTAATATGGAAAGAACAAAGTAAGCCGGGATAACAGGACACCTTATCCCCGAAACACTGATAACACTGCTACGGTTTTTTATTTCTCCCGTAAACCCGGCAAAGTCCCTGGTAATCGGCCAGTCCGTTACCATCCGCATCGAAGCCCGTGCCGGTCACTTTCAGCCTGCATTGGGTGCGCTTCCCGGCAAGAGGTCTGTTCAGGTATACGTCACCGTGTGTATCACCGGTATTTAAATCAACCCTGAACATGAAGTTATCATCCAGAATCATTACTGGTTTACCGTTCAGCACCGTTCCGGAAAACACCTGATATCCGGTATTGATAAGTGTGCCTTCGACAAAGTCAAACTCAGAGGTGACGTGGTAAACAATGCGACCGTTTATGTCACCTTCCAGATCGATCGTGTCAGTACTTTGCTCCGTTTTGCCCGTTTCGGTTGGCTCTGACGAGTGCAGTATGGCCGTCGGGAAGTAATGGGTAGCTGTGCCTGATACTGGGGTCCATCGCTTGTCACGATGATGGTCCAGAGGTTCGGCTGCAGCTGTGGCGCTGATAAAAATGCCGTAAAGCGCGACATGTTTAGTTAAAACTAAGACAGAGGTAATAGGATTAGTCATGGTATTTCCTTGCAGATTGTAAACCCGCAAACCACTATAGATGTCAGAAGAAAATGTGAAACGGACACAGCCGGTCATAAACGGTCATTCATTACCGGCAGCGATAACGATAAACTAACGATTAAAGACAGAGTCTCTGCACAACCGGTACGACGCGATTATGAGCACACAGGGTGATAAGGTCTTTCGATCCTGGAAGGCAATTGCAAATTATTTCGGGAAAAGTGAGCGCACAGTGCGTCGATGGGAGTCTTTGGAAGGCTTGCCCGTGCACAGGCATCAGCATCAGTCGGCCGCGCGAATTTTTGCTTATCAAAATGAGCTGGATACCTGGTTTGCTTTACGCTCTGATGGAGAGAGCAGCAAGCCGTATCCCACGTCTTCACTGTGCATGGCTTTACTGCCGTTTGAAAAACTCATTGATGATCCTGGAAAGACTTTCGTTGCAGATGCTTTGTGTGAGGATATTGTTGCGGATTTATCCTACCTTCCCGCTGTGACGATGATTAGTTTCTCCTCCTCACGCCGGCTGATAAACAGCAATGAGGATCTGGCTACGCAACTGTCGTTGTTGAATGTAAGCTTTTATGTAGAAGGCAGTATCCGGCTTACAGGGGACGTGTGCCGGGCGCACGTGCGGCTGATTGAACTGGCTTCACAACGGGTAGTCTGGAGCGCCCGATACGACCAGACTTCACCAGACTGGCAACGCCTCGCGCAGGTGATTGTTTCGGAACTCATCAACAGCTTACCGCTTTCACAACCCTCTTTAGCGCTGGCGCAAACTGAACACCACCTATTAAATAGTCAGGTTGCCTGGGAATACCTGCATAAGGCAAGAGCAGCATCGCTACAGTGGCAACCCGATGCTATTGCCAGGGCGATAGCACTTCTCCACGCTGCGGACAAACTGGTTGGCGGTAACGTGTTGATACAGTCTTATCTGGGGCGGGTCTATCTGCAACTGCGGGAGTCAGGAATTGACTGCTCTGATGCGCCGGTTGAGAAGGTCTCGCGCATTCTTCTGACCTTAAGAAAAACACATCCGGAAGAATTCTTTACGCTATCGCTACAGGCATGGTTTGACTACATTAACGGCCAATTGTCCAGCGCGGTGAGTGCCTTGACGCAGGCGCTTCAGGCAAACCCAAACGATCCGGATGCATTGGTGTTAATTGCGAACTGCTATTTACTGGCAGGCCAGCCTGAGCTGGCAAAACCCTATATTCGTTCGTTACAAATTGTAGATCCGCTTACGCCATTAAGCCGGTGTATGCCCGGTTATTACAGTCTGATGACCGGCGACGTTCAGTCAGCAATTGCACCTTATGAAGAGATGCTGGCGCTGGATCCCTCAAATGATCTGGCCAGGTTGTTTCTTGTCTGGGTGTTGGCAATGAATAAAGAGGCAGCACGCATTGCTAGTGTTTGCGAAGGCTTTCAACCGCAACAAAGACAGACCTTAGTTGCTAAACTTGCATTTGCCTTTTACGCAGGGGTAAATGGCGTCACTGCTGATGTCGCGCTACTACCCCAAGAGAAAGACAGTGCCAGAGTCAATGGAATGTTGGCGCGCTTTATTGCGTTTGCCTATGCGGCGACAGGTGCGCGCGAAGAAGCGATCTCCTGGTTAGCGGTAGCTATCGACCTTGGGTTTTTTCCATATCCGTATATGGCTGAGCAAGACACCTATTTCAGGCCATGGCACAACGTGGAATCAATGAAAAAGCAGCTTGCCAGAATGAAAGCAAAATGGCGGGCGTTTTCTGACGAAACCTGAGCCATCAAAAGCGTGCGCTTTCACCTTCATTCAGAATATGTAAAGGGATCTCGTTAGTCAGCTGCTTTTTCATATATAGCAATCGGAACAGTGCAGAATGTGAGGTTTTATCCCCCATGCGCCAACTGGCATTACCGTAACCCCAGGGGATCATCACTTTGCAGTTCAATTCGGTGGCAGCTATCAGGGCGTCTTCCGGTGTTGTATGGACCTTACGATACCAGCGGGGAGACTCCTCACTGAAATAAGAGGCAATGGGCAACAGGCAGACATCGATGTCGCCGTACTTCTTTGCAATGTCCTTAAAGTGTGGCGAGTACCCTGTGTCGCCGGCAAAGAACAGGGTTTTCCCTCCCTGTTCCAATACCCAGCCACCCCACAGGGTTTTATCGTTATCTTCGTACAAATAGGGCACCATAATGCGGCTGCTGAAATGCTGCGCGGGCACAAAGTACGCGGTAGTCGCGCCTATTTTCTCGCTGGCGTACCAGGCCATTTCCATCACCCGGTAGCCATCTTCAGGAAAATGGTCTGCGAAGCCCAGAGGGACAAGGTAAGACGGGGCAGTGCCGATGTCAGCGATGTCGCCTTTATGGAAGTGATCGTAATGAATATGGGAGTACAGCACCGCGTTGGTATTTTCTATGGATACTGCTTCAGGCACTTCAGCGGGAGTGCGGTTAAACCCCTCGGCAATACGGAATGCCCAGTTTACCGGCCAGTCGAACTGATTGAATACCGGGTCAATCAGAAACTGCTCGCCAGTGGCGGTCTGGATCTGAAAGCTGGCGTGGCCGAGCCAGGTTACGGTAAAGCCTGCGTTGAGTGTGCTATCCGGATTGGTGCCGGTAAACTGGCAATCCTGCATGTCGGTTTCACAGTCAATAAGCGGTGAGGGAGGATAGCAATTTTCCTCGCAGGTCACCGGGTAGGCGCGAAAGTCATCGTACAGGTTGCTGTATCTGTCTTCATAGCCGGCAACGTCGCTGTAGTTTACTACCGCATCGTCCGGGACATTTCTATTAACCGAATTGCTTGTGGTGCAGCCGGCTAACACGAATAAAACAGTCCATACTAATGCTTTCACTGAGTTTCCCTGTGCGTTGAATGACAGGAAGTGTATCAGCAAATAATTCAGTGACATACCCTTTGAAAGTTTCTGTTACACATAAAAAAAGCTGCAACGAATTGCAGCTTTATCACGTAAATTATAACGTTACGCTTGTTACCAGATGCGCACGCGCTCTTCCGGTGCCAGATACAGTTCGTCTTCCGGCTGCACGTTAAACGCTTCATACCAGGCGTCATGGTTGCGTGGAGCCAGCGCACGATAGCGACCCGGCGCATGGGTTCCTGCTCGTAACTGGTTCAGCATGCTTTGCTCAGTGCGTTTTTCTTTCCACACCTGAGCCCAGGCCAGGAAGAACCGCTGGTCGCCGGTAAGGCCGTCAATAACAGGCGCTTCTTCCCCATCCAGGCTTAGCTGATAGGCTTCATACGCCATGGCAAGACCACCGACATCACCGATATTTTCACCCAGACTGTTACGGCCATTGACGAAGTTACCTTCGATAGGCTCGTATTGACTGTACTGCTCAGCCAGTTTGTCAGCTTTCGCTTCAAATGCCGCACGGTCTTCGTCAGTCCACCAGTTGCGCTGGATACCCATGGCATCAGATTTTGAACCCTGATCATCAAACCCATGGCCCATTTCGTGCCCGATGACCGCACCAATGGCGCCGTAGTTAACAGCGGGGTCAGCGTTCGGATCGAAGAACGGCGGTTGCAGAATAGCAGCCGGGAACACAATTTCGTTGAACGAGCTGTTGTAATAGGCGTTTACACGTTGTGGCGTCATGCCCCAGCGTTCACGGTCAGTGGGTTTTAGCTCTCGCTCAACATCTTGCTCCTGGAAGAACTTACGCAGATTACGGACATTCTGTACCAGCTTGTCAGAGGTGATCTCCAATCCGTCGAACGACTGCCACTCATCCGGGTAGCCGATTTTCGGATGGAAAGCCTGCAGTTTCTCGTGAGCGTTTTTCTTCGTTTCCTCGCTCATCCACTCAAGGTTGTCAATACGTTTACCCAGTGCTTTACGCAGGTTTTCTACCAGCTCGGACATCTGCTCTTTTGAGCTTTCCGGGAAGTATTGGTCTACATAGATTTTACCAATAGCAAAGCCCAGTGACTCGGTGCCAGACATTTCACTGATCGCGCGTTTCCAGCGTGGACGAGGTTCCTGCTGTCCACTCAGTGTACGACCAAAGAAATCAAAGTTTTCCTGATAGACTTCCTCTGAAAGCAGAGAGGCATTATTGGTCAGCGTATGGAATGTCAGGTAGGCCTGCCAGTCTTCCAGCGACTTGTCGTTAATGATATCGATAACATCGCGAACAGGCTCAGGCTGAGAAATATTCAGCGCCGGTACTTTCAGACCGCTTTGGGCAAAGAACGTGTCCCAGTCAAAGCCAGGGTAGGTGTCAGATAGTTCGCTGCGGTCAATCTGATTCAGAGTCAGATCGCGATCGCGGCGCTTTTCACGCGGCCACTGCACATTGGCAATGGCAGTTTCCAGTTCAAGGATACGTTGCGCTTTGTCCGCTGGGTTTTCTTCATTCGCCAGCGTCAGCATGTTTTCAATATGCGTAACGTAGGCTTCACGAATTTTCACGAAGCGATCATCATCACTCAGATAGTAATCACGATCAGGAAGACCCAGTCCGCCAACTCCCACACTCAACTGATATTCGTTCGGATCCAGACGGTTGTACCACAATCCGGCCCAGATCGGTGTGGTAGCGCCGGTCAGCCACGCATTACCAAAGACTTTGGTTAAATCCTGACGGTTCTCGATGCTGTCGATTGTGTTTAATACATCCGACAATGGAGAGATACCTTTTTCATTAATAGCATCGGTATCCATGTAAGCCTGATAAAAATCATGCACCAGCTGCTCTTCGGCGTTCAGGTCATCTTTGGCCATGATGTCATCGATGATGGTTTTCACCTGCTCTTCACTGCGATCAGCAAGCGCATTGAACGCGCCGTAGCGTGTTTTGTCAGCGGGAAGCTCGTAGTTCTCATACCAGTTCCCACTGGCATACATGAAGAAATCATCGCCCGGTTTTACCGATTCGTCGCGTGCTGACAGGTCAACACCGAAGGTGCCCAGTTCAGGGGCTTGATCAGCTTGCGATGTCGCATTTTGCGCTGATGCGGTATCTGTTTGCTCTGAGGTTTGCTCTGGCTGACTACAGCCCGTTACACCCAATGATGCTGCAATCACCGCAGCAAGAAACTTCATTTTCATTTTAGTTACTCTTATTGTTATCGATAGTAAAGGCCGTAGTGTCTAAAGACGTGGCCTTCAGCCTGGATTGAAAATTTGCATTAAACGGTAAAACATCTCGCGCCTGATTGAAATAGCCTGTCACTGCTGGCGTTTCGCGGTGTAAATAATCTGCCACAGCCAGATGAAATTCATGGGCGAAGAGTTTGTGAAAGGATCGGCAAAATACAGGTTCAAAACCGCGCAGGATCTTGTGCTCGCCCTGAGTGCCGGGATTAAATAGTGGCAGTGACTTCTCGATGGCGAAATGAATGCCCTCAAGGTAGCAACACAGAAAGTGCAGACCATCGATGTCTTCAATGCTTCCCCAGTAACGGCCATACAGTCCACTTTCATCATAAAAGAAAAGTGCGCTGGCTACTCTCTGGTCATCTTTTCGCGCCATCACCAGCAAAATATTGTCTCGCAGCGTATCAAAGATTTCTGAAAAAAAGGCGTGAGTGAGATAACCAGTATGGCCGCTTCGCTTCAGGTAAGTTTGCATGTAGCAGTGATAAAAGAACGCTTTGTCATCGTCTGTGATCGCATTACCCGTCAGACGGCTTATAGTCACCCCCTGTTGCGGCAATTGTGAGTACGCTTTCCTCATGTCTTTTCTTTTGCGGGACGTTAAAGCGGCAAGAAAATCGTCATAAGATTGGTATTCATAGTTATGCCATTGAAATTGCACGCTGTAGCGTGAAAGATAGCCAGCCTGAGATAACATATCTGGTTTTGCGTGAGGGAATAGCACATGCAGGGAAGATACGCCTGCCTCTTGTAATGAATCGAGGCCGTCTAGTAGTGCACTTTCCAATGCCTCTCTGTCGCAGTCAGTATCAAATAAGATTCTGGGCCCGGTAACCGGAGTGAAAGGCACTGCGCTTATCCATTTCGGATAATAGTCGCGTCCATGCTGAAAGTAGGCATTCGCCCAGGCATGATCAAACACGTATTCGCCGTAGCTGTCGGATTTCAGATAGCCGGGCATCGCAGCGACAAGATTATTGTCTTTCTCAATAACGAGATGATGCGGTGTCCACCCCGTGTCAGGGCCTACGCTGCCACTGGTTTCCAGTGCGTGCAAAAAGGCGTGTGTGATGAACGGCCCACCTTGCTGAGAGAGCCTATCCCACCTGCCTGCATCCACATCTGTTATGTGCTTGATAAACCTGAACTGAAATCCCATTTCGTTTACTATCTGGGTAACCAATTAATTTATTGTCTACGTAAACAACCGGA
This sequence comes from Alteromonas antoniana, assembly GCF_019249295.1. Taxonomy (GTDB): domain Bacteria; phylum Pseudomonadota; class Gammaproteobacteria; order Enterobacterales; family Alteromonadaceae; genus Alteromonas; species Alteromonas antoniana. The sequence continues at coordinate 61,047 of NZ_JAESDH010000008.1, read as the reverse complement.
ATGTGGCTGCGTTGATATTGCGTAAAACGACTATCAGACCGTTACGTCACACCACGTTAAAAGGTTTCGTGTATGAACGATAATATTGACCCCGCTGATGCGCTTGACCCCACTATGTCCGAGCCTGACCGAAAAGTCATTGTTGCATCGATTACTCGCATGCTGGCACGACGAGAACACAGTATGGAAGAGATCGTACGTAAACTTACGCAAAAAGGGTTGGAAGAGGCCGCTATCTTGCCGGTTTTGGATGAGTTCCGGGAGGCTGGCATACAGAGCGATGCGCGTTATGCTGAGGCACGGGCAAGGTCATTAATGCTTAAAGGGGCAGGGCCGCGGAAAATCAAAGCGGATTTGCAGCAGCATGGTGTCGCTGAGGCATTATTCGACAGCGTATTTAACGAACTGGATGCCGACTGGTTTGAGCTGGCCCGACAGGTGAAAGAAAAACGCTTTGGGGGGCAGCATCCGCAGGAGTACAAAGACAAGATGAAGCAGATGCAGTTTCTCAGTTACCGGGGATTCTCTCAAAGCCACATAAATTATGCGGTTAACGGTGAGTAAAATGCACGCAATTGCTTAACATAGTTGCGCTTTCCGTGATATTGTTGCGCCCTCCAGGGCGCGTGTGCGGCCGTCCTCAGGATGACTGGCCGTAGCAACATTTCGTTTATTAAGAATAGGAAGTTAGGATCTCAATGACATTATCTACAGCTGACCTTCGCCAAACCTTTTTTGATTATTTCAAACGTCATGGTCATCAAACCGTGTCGAGCTCGTCTCTGGTGCCAGCGGATGATCCAACGCTTCTGTTTACCAATGCCGGTATGAATCAGTTCAAAGACTGCTTCCTGGGTACAGAAAAGCGCAGCTATACACGAGCCGTGTCGGCACAGCGCTGTGTGCGTGCTGGCGGTAAGCATAACGACCTGGAAAACGTGGGTTATACGGCGCGCCACCACACCTTTTTTGAAATGCTGGGTAACTTCAGCTTCGGGGATTATTTCAAAAAAGAAGCCATTCAGTTCGCCTGGACGTTTCTGACTGAAGAGCTGAAGCTACCAAAAGAAAAGTTGCTGGTAACCGTGTATACCGAAGACGATGAAGCGTTTTCTATCTGGGAAAACGATATCGGTGTACCGAAAGAAAAGATTATTCGCATCAGCACGTCAGACAACTTCTGGTCGATGGGCGATACCGGCCCGTGCGGCCCATGCTCTGAGATTTTTTATGACCACGGTGAACATATCTGGGGTGGACCTCCGGGAACGCCCGAAGAAGATGGTGATCGTTTCATAGAAATCTGGAACCTGGTATTCATGCAATACAATAAGCAGGCAGACGGCACCATGGAGCCTCTTCCTAAGCCATCTATCGATACCGGAATGGGGCTTGAGCGTATCTCTGCGATTCTGCAGGATGTGCATAGCAACTATGAAATTGATTTGTTCCAGAACCTTATTCAGGCTGCCGCAAAAATTGTTGGCACTGACGATCTGGAAAATAAATCATTGCGCGTGATTGCCGATCACATTCGCTCGTGCAGCTTTTTGATTTGTGACGGGGTGATGCCTGGCAACGAAGGTCGTGGCTATGTACTGCGCCGCATTATTCGTCGTGCGGTTCGCCACGGTTACAAGCTGGGCGCGGATGGCATCTTCTTTTATAAGCTGGTAGCCGCACTGGCAAAGGAAATGGGCGCGGCCTATCCCGAGCTGGTGGAGCAACAACCGGTTGTTGAAAAAGTACTTCGTGTAGAAGAAGAGCAGTTCAGTAAAACGCTGGCGCGTGGTATGGCCATGCTTAACGACACGCTGGACTCGCTTGAGGGTGACACTATCCCGGGCGATGTGGTCTTCAAGTTGTATGATACCTACGGCTTCCCAGTTGATTTAACCAATGATGTTGCCCGTGAACATGATATGAAAATCGACGAAGCGGGCTTTGAAGCGGCCATGCAGGAGCAGCGTAAGCGTGCTCAGCAAGCCAGTCAGTTTGGTGCCGACTATAATTCGCAGCTAAACGTTGACCAGCAAACAGAGTTTACGGGTTATACCGATGTGGACGGTGAAGCGAACGTGGTCGAGCTCATCACCGATAACGCGTTCTGCGAACAGCTTAGTGACGGTCAGGAAGGCGTCGTGGTGTTGGACAAAACACCATTTTATGCAGAGGCGGGTGGCCAAAGTGGTGATACAGGCGTGTTGCGCGTGGCGAACGGTGAGTTCATCGTGAGTGATACGCAAAAAATGGGCAATGCATTTGCGCATCGCGGTACGGTAAAAGGCACTATTTCCAAGGGCGACAAAGTCGAGGCGGCAATCGACACGCCAAATCGTGAAGCGATTAAGAAGAACCACAGCGCCACGCATTTATTGCATGCTGCGCTTCGTGAAATTCTGGGCGAGCATGTTTCTCAGAAAGGCTCATTGGTTGAAGCTGAGCGTATGCGGTTTGATTTTTCTCATTTTGAGTCGGTAACCGAATCGCAATTGACGCAAATCGAGAGACGCGTGAATGAAGAAATCCGAGCCAATCATCCGCTGAAAACAGAACTAATGGACCTGGAAGAAGCCAAGGCATCCGGCGCGATGGCACTGTTTGGTGAAAAGTACGATGAAAAAGTACGTGTAGTGACCATGGGGTCGTTCTCCGTAGAGTTGTGCGGTGGTACGCACGTTAACCGTACGGGTGACATTGGTCTGTTTAAAATCACCAGTGAAGGCGGTATTGCCTCCGGTGTGCGCCGAATTGAAGCGATTACCGGCGAAGCAGCCATTGAGTATGTTCAGGCTCAGCAAACACTGATTAATCAGGCATCGGGTATGTTAAAAACCGACAGTCTTGGGCTAATCGAACGCATCAGTTCTTTACAGTCGCAATCGAAAGAGCTGGAAAAAACCCTCACTGCTGCCAAGCAAAAACTGGCAAGTCAGCAAGGTGCTGATATGCTTAACAGTAAGCAGGAAATCAGTGGCGTTTCGGTTTTGGTGGCAAAACTGGAAGGCGTAGAAGCTAAATCATTACGTGGCATGGTAGACGATATTAAAAACCGAATCGGCGAAGGTATCGTAGTACTAGGTGTTGCAAGTGATAACAAAGTGAATCTGATAGCCGGCGTGACCAAATCTCTGACTGGTAAGGTAAAGGCCGGAGAGCTGATTAACTTTGTGGCAGCGCAGGTTGGCGGTAAAGGTGGTGGTCGTCCGGATATGGCCCAGGCAGGCGGCGATAAGCCGGAAAACCTGCAGGCTGCGTTGGACTCCGTTACCGGCTGGCTGGAAGATAAGCTATAATCGAGTTCATGTTGTTTTTCAGTGAGTTTTTGAAGTGACACAAAAACACGGAATCACTGACATTGTGCTCCGGGTCGTGCCGGGGCGTAATACACTTTGAAAGGATTGTTCGTAAATAAGGAACAGGAGCAAGCGAATGCTTATTTTGACTCGTCGTGTAGGTGAGACCCTGATGGTTGGTGACGATGTGACCGTTACTGTTTTGGGTGTTAAAGGGAATCAGGTACGAATTGGTGTAAATGCGCCTAAAGAAGTATCGGTGCACCGGGAAGAAATTTATATGCGGATCCAGGCTGAGAAAGGTGGTCAGCCCGGCAGTCCCGATAAAGAGTAAGTCAAAAGAAAAGGCTGGTGTTTACCAGCCTTTTTTTATGAGAAAACCAACAAATTACTGCTTTTTTGCACAAATTGCTTAAAATGCCGTCAGGCAGTATTTTTTCACGAAAAAAGGTTTGACTAACCTCAGTGAATCCGTAAAATGCAGCCCCACTTAAGGAGAGGTGGGTGAGTGGCTGAAACCAGTTCCCTGCTAAGGAACCATACGCATTACGCGTATCGAGGGTTCGAATCCCTCCCTCTCCGCCATTATTCGTTGATGGTGGCAGTCAACAACAAGTTTTGCGCGTGTGTAGCTCAGCTGGATAGAGTACCTGGCTACGAACCAGGCGGTCGGAGGTTCGAATCCTTCCACACGCGCCACTACTTTAACTAAGTGTCACCTTTTGTGTTAAACTACAAAAGTAAGCAGTTTACGCGTGTGTAGCTCAGCTGGATAGAGTACCTGGCTACGAACCAGGCGGTCGGAGGTTCGAATCCTTCCACACGCGCCATATTGAATAGCCCACCTTTACGGTGGGCTTTTTCATTTCCGTATGTTGGATTTCCAGTCCCTCGCAGCGCTCGGGTCGTTCGAGCGGTGCAAGTCACTTTCTTAATGCCTCTGACGCATTGTAGTGGCATTCGCAACGCATTATTGCACACCTGATACTGCCATCTACCCGACAACCTCCTTAAGTGGCAGGTTATGGCGGCACTACTAAACTTTACTATGTAATCATTCGTAACTATAGAGCGTATATCCTTGGTGAATGCGCGTTGCGATAATATTTAAAAAAATCGCATAAAATATCAAGAAACGCCCTCTTTGACGGAAAAGTTTGACTAACTATTCAAAAGTGAGCGTAAGGTCGTGTTGTTTTTTATAACCCGACATGATACTTATCTACGTCCTTTAAAATGAGAGAATCGTCATGGCAGCAGAATCCGTCAGCAGTCAACTCATGGAAGCCGCCACCCTGATGCTGGTGGGGATGGTCTTTGTATTTGCGTTTCTGAGCCTGCTAATTGTGGGCGTCTGGTTAATAGCCAAATTTTGTGAAGCGTTCCCCGGAGAGCCAGAAACGCAGCCCTCGGTAAAACGATCTCCTGCCAAACCGATGCCTGCCACAGCGAAAGAAGAAAACAGCAGTGTTGTTGCTGCAATTACTGCCGCTGTCCACATGCACCGTCAATCGAATAAATAACAATTTTACACTGGGAGTTACCATGTCTAAGCCTCTGGCGTTAACTGAGCTGGTTTTACGCGATGCACATCAGTCCTTACTGGCAACCCGCATGCGCATTGAAGATATGTTACCGATTGCCGAAAAGCTGGATAAGGTCGGTTACTGGTCTGTCGAGTCCTGGGGCGGCGCGACCTTTGACAGTTGTATTCGGTATCTTGGGGAAGATCCCTGGGAGCGTATCCGTAAATTAAAGGCGGCCATGCCTAATACACGCCAGCAGATGTTGTTACGTGGTCAGAACCTGCTGGGATATCGCCACTACGCAGACGACGTAGTGACACGTTTTGTTGAACGCGCACATGAGAACGGTGTCGACGTTTTCCGCATCTTTGATGCAATGAACGATGTCCGCAACCTGCAAACTGCAGTCAAAGCGGCAGTTGATTGCGGCGCGCACGCGCAAGGCACAATTTCCTACACGGTCAGTCCCGTCCATAATCTCTCTCTCTGGCTGGAAATGGCGAAAAAGCTGGAAGATATGGGCGTGCACTCGATTTGCATAAAAGATATGGCCGGATTGCTCAAGCCTTATGACTGCGAAGCATTAATCAACGGATTAAAAGACACAGTATCTGTGCCTATCGCTATGCAATGTCATGCTACCACCGGTTTATCCACGGCCACTTACCAGAAAGCGATTGATGCTGGTATTGATATGCTGGATACCGCCATTTCTTCTATGAGCATGACCTATGGTCACTCTGCTACCGAGACGTTGGTAGCGATGGTAGAGGGAACAGAGCGTGATACCGGTTTGTCGTTGCCTGAACTTGAAGAGATTGCCAGCTATTTCCGTGATGTACGCAAGAAGTACGCAAAGTTTGAAGGCAGCCTGAAAGGTGTTGATGCGCGTATCCTGCTGGCTCAGGTCCCGGGTGGCATGCTGACCAATATGGAGAGTCAGCTTAAAGAACAAAACGCACAGGATAAGTTTGATGAGGTATTAAAAGAGATCCCTCGGGTACGTGAAGATCTTGGCTTCATTCCTTTGGTTACACCTACCTCTCAAATAGTGGGCACACAATCGGTGCTGAATGTCCTCACTGGCGAGCGTTATAAAAGTATTACCAAAGAAACCGCCGGCGTGCTGAAAGGCGAATATGGTGCCACCGCGGCACCGGTGAATGACGAGTTACAGGCGCGGATATTGGATGGTGAAGCACCCATCACCTGTCGTCCTGCCGACAATATTGCGCCGGAAATGGATAAGCTGACAGACGAACTTAAAGAACTGGCTCAGGAAAAATCTATCACGCTGGCTGACGAGCAGGTTGATGACGTACTCACGTACGCGTTGTTCCCGCAAATCGGCCTGAAGTTTCTTGAAAACCGCAATAATCCGGACGCGTTTGAGCCAGCTCCTGGCAACGAACCGGAAGAGGCTCCGGCCTCCGCCGCAAAAGCGAATACCAGTGCGCAGGGAAATAGCAGCTACGATGTAAAAGTTGACGGGAAAGTGTATCAGGTTGAGGTTGCCGCCTCCGGCACACTTACCAGCGTTAAACCTGCAAATGACAACTCTCAGGAAAATGCAGCGCCAGCGCCGTCAGGTGACGCACAGCATATTGATGCACCGCTATCAGGCAACGTGTTCAAGATCCTCGTTCAGGCAGGTGACGCTGTCGAAGAAGGGGATGTTGTGATGATCCTTGAGGCCATGAAAATGGAAACTGAAATCCGCAGTGCTTACACGGGAACGGTTTCTGAAGTCCTGGCGAAAGAGGGCGAGGCTGTTGCCAGCGGTCAGCCGCTGATCGCACTGGGGTAATTAATGGATAAGTTAAGTATTCTCTGGAACAGTACGGCGCTGGCGCACTTTGAGTCAGGTCAGCTGGTGATGATGGCGGTAGGGTGTCTGTTACTCTACCTCGCGATTGTCAAAAAATTCGAGCCACTGCTGTTGCTTCCTATTGGTTTTGGGGCGTTGCTCACGAATATACCGCTGGCGGGCTTTACGGAAGTCGGTGGTCTGCTTTATTACATCTATAAAATCGGCATTGATACCGGTGTGTTTCCACTACTCATCTTTATGGGAGTGGGGGCGATGACCGATTTCGGGGCGCTAATTGCTAACCCGAAAATGTTGCTGCTGGGCGCGGCTGCGCAATTTGGTATTTTCGCCACGCTTTTTGGTGCTATCGCGCTGAACATGGTTCCCGGTTTTGAGTTCACGTTGAAGGATGCGAGCGCCATTGCCATCATAGGTGGTGCTGACGGACCCACGGCGATATTCCTGGCGTCCCGGTTAGCACCAGATCTGCTGGGCGCCATTGCGGTTGCCGCATACTCTTATATGGCGCTGGTGCCGATTATCCAACCGCCCATTATGAAAGCGTTGACGACGCCAGAGGAACGCAAAATACAAATGGCGCAACTACGCCCTGTATCGCGTCGAGAGAAGATTATTTTCCCACTGGCTGTTCTTATCCTTACGATTCTCTTTTTGCCGTCAGCGACGCCCCTGGTAGGCATGTTTTGCTTTGGTAACCTGATGAAAGAGTGTGGTGTGGTGGAACGTCTGAGTAAAACTGCACAAAATGAGCTTATAAACGTAGTCACTATCTTTCTCGGACTTGCGGTGGGCTCTAAATTATCTGCAGAAGCGTTTCTTACCGTTGAGACGCTGGGTATTCTTGGACTGGGAGCGGTTGCATTCGGTATCGGCACAGCAACCGGTGTGATCATGGCGAAAGTCATGAGCCGGCTTTCCGGCGGAGCGATTAATCCGCTAATTGGTGCCGCAGGTGTATCGGCAGTGCCGATGGCAGCCCGCGTAGTGAATAAAGTCGGTCTGGAGGCAAACCCGCATAACTTCCTGCTTATGCATGCAATGGGACCGAACGTAGCAGGCGTATTAGGCTCCGCTGTAGCCGCCGGCATTTTGTTAGCGCTGGTGGGCTAGCAACCCAACCTTTAATGTATTGGTGGCTTAAATGGCGTGCCCGCAAGGGGACTCCGTTTTTATTGCCTGTTGGGTAATGTAATTGGCACGAAAACGCCACTGGCAAATATCCTATGTGAACTAGCGCTTATCTCACATAAGACAGATTAAAGAAGAAAGAGATCAGCGCAGAGTTTGCTGCGGCACCAGCGATTGATAGGCCATAATCAGCTTTTTGGTGAGTTCATGCTGAGGCCACCTGAAAATGGTCTCCGTTTTGCCCGACTCAACAATTTCACCGTTTTCCATCACCACAATTCTATCGGCAATATGGCGGACAATGCCCAGATTGTGAGAAATGAAGATAAAAGCCAGGCCCATTTCCTGTTGCAGCTTGAGGATCAGGTTTACGGTTTGAGAACGAATGGAGGGATCGAGTGCCGCAAAGGGTTCATCTGCAACCAGGACTTTAGGTTGCAGCATAATAGAGCGGGCCAGCGCCACGCGCTGTTGCTGTCCATCTGACAGCATATGGCGGTAGTAGTAGTAATGTTCCCGCAGCAGTCCGACCTTTTTTAACGTCTCTTCGATGACTTTTTTGCGCTCAGTTTCAGACAGTCTGGTGTTAAGCCGAAGCGGCTCATCCAGGATCCGGCCAACCGGGATCCCAGGATTCATCGCTTCACTGCTGTGCTGAAAGATCATACGAATGTCATGTGTGCGGGATTGCTCTGTCGCGGACGTTTTCACCCGGGCATTATACAGCTCGTTATTAAGCAGAATTTCACCATCGTCAGCAGCCAGGGCCCCAACCAACAACTTAGCCAACAGCGACTTTCCGGCACGGTTTTCACCAATAATTGCAATGGTTTCACCGCGTTTCACGGTCATGTCGATAGGACCAAGCTTAAAAATTTCCGCACGCTTTAGCCAGCGTTTGGTATCGCTGTGCCGAAAAGTGAGTCCTTTTACCTGCATCACGTCTGTCATAACTTCTCCATGTGCAACGGGAAGTGACAATTATAAGTGTGATCGTGAATTCGACGAACAACAGGGGTAACAACGCAGTCGCGTTGTGCTCTTGGACAGCGCGGCCCTAAACGACAACCAATTGGCATATGCTGAAGGGGGGGAATAGTGCCCTCCAGTGTCGGCAGTGTGGATTTTGGCGGCAGGTTAGTCCGGAAACTTGGCGCACTATCCAGCAGCGCTTTGGTGTATGGATGAAGTGGGCGCTTACGCAGGTGTTTCATTTTGCCAGACTCAACTGTTTGTCCAGCATACAGTACGGTCATGGTATGAGACATACTGGCAATCGCAAGCAGGTCATGACTGACAAATAATATCGATAACGACTTGGTCTGATTCAAACGGGTGAATAATTTCAGAATTTGTGTTTTTGTCGTTGTTTCCATGCCCCGGGTGGGGTCATCGGCAATCAGCAGTTTGGGCTGAGAAACCAGCGCCATCGCAATCATAAATTTCTGACAGATGTCGGTAGGCACCTGGTGGGGATAGGCGCTTAGGTAGTGTTTGTGATATTTAATGCCAACCTTATGAACGGTGCTGACCGCAATTTTTTTACGGTGTTGTTTGCGTTGCCAGAACCAGCTGCCTTCGACAAATTCATCGGGGATCCCTTCTTCCAGCTGCTCGCCTAATGTTGCTGATGGATCCAGTGCCGTTACCGGGTTTTGAAACACCACGGCAATATCCCGACGCATGACTTCCCGACGCTCTTCAGCAGTCATGCTCAATAAACTTTCTCCTTTCCAGCTTAACCGGTCAGCGGTCAACCGCCACTGCCCTGGCAGCGCGCCGGAGATAGCAGACACTATCAGGCTCTTGCCTGAGCCAGACTCTCCGACCAACGCCCGAATTTCGCCACTGTTTACGGTAAGATTCACTTTATCCAGTGCCTTCACCATGCCCTGACCCGTATCGATTTCCAGCGTCAGGTTTTTAATGTCTAGCATTGGCATTAGTGGCTTAACCTCTTACGTAATGCTGAACGCAACCCGTCACCGACGATATTGATAGCCAGGACCATCAGGAAAATGGTTAGTCCTGGCAGGGCAACGTTCCAAGGGGCCAGATAGGCGACATCCAGACCGTCAGCCAGAATGGCACCCAGCTCAGGCAGGGGGGGCTGTGCACCCAAATTGAGAAATCCCAGCGCAGAGATGTCAATAACAGCGATAGACAGAGCCAGTGTGCCTTGCACTACCAGCATTTCAATCATGTTAGGCAAAATGGAGTTGAAAAAGATTTGTCGGTTACTGGCGCCGTCCAGACGGGATGCGAGTATGTATTCTTTTTTCATTTCTGCACGGACGAACGAGCGGGTGTGATGAATAAACTGGGGAATGAGTGCCAGGGTAATCGCCCACATACTATTTACCAGGCCGGTTCCGAGGATCGCCACAATAATGATCGCAATTAACAGGGTTGGAATTGCCATCAGGGCATCAAGCAGGTGATTGATAACACTGGAGCGTACTCCCCGCATCATTCCGGCAATAGTGCCGATAGTGACCCCTACCAGCATTGCCAGTAAGACCAAAATGATACTGCTGCCCAGCGTTACCCGGCAGCCATAGATAATTCTGGAGAAAACATCACGGCCCAGCGCATCCGTACCAAACAAATAGCTGATACTGCCGTTAACCTCCCAGCTTGGCGGGATGAGCAACGCATCAATGTTTTGCGCAATCGGATCGTGGGGAGCCACCAGAGGAGCAAACAGAGAAAAGAACAGAAATATGCCCAGGACGATCAACCCTACAAACGCGACATGGCTGCCACGAAACTCGTGCCACGTTCGCTGAAGTGGTGACGGATGATACTCTTCTTCGTAAAGACTAAACTGTGCCACGTTCGTATTTTTCCCTGCTGGGGTCGATGAGCCGGTTAAAAAGGTCGATGAGAATGGTCAGTGTAATGACCAGAGTAGATACCGCAAGCATACCGATTCTGAGGGCCGGATAGTCGCGCTGATAAATTGCCTGTATCAGCCAGTTCCCAATGCCTGGCCAGGAGAATAATGTCTCTACAATCATGGCATTGGTAATCAGCGTGGTAATCTGAATTGCCATAAGCGGCAGAATAGGAAGCAGGGCATTGCGCAGAATATGCCGAGAAAATATCTGCCATCGTGACAAACCGCGTGAACGGGCAGCAGTGATATAAGGGCGACTAAGCACATCGATTACGGAGCGCCGGGTTAGTCTGATCATGGCTGCAGTGGTGATAATAGCGATTGCCAGTGTTGGCAGCACCATGTGATGCAGCGCGTCACGAAATGCCAGGCCGCGGTCAATGCCATCGGCAAGCAAGGTGTCGATAAGAATAAAACCGGTGACGTTAGGGATATCGAAAAGCAGGCTGATCCTGCCAGACAAGGGGGCGATACCCAGTTCAAGGCTGAATACCAAAATGAACACCAGCGCCAGCCAGTAAACCGGAAAAGAATAACTGAAAAGGCTGATCGAATTAATGGTGTGATCAGCCGTCGTATAGCCTTTCATGCCGGCGTAGTAACCCACTGGAATACCAATAACGATAGCAATGAGCATAGCGTAGGTACTCAGCTCAATCGTGGCAGGCATCGCAATACCTATTTCATCGCGCAGCGGCAAACCAGAAATAAAACTGTAGCCCCAGTTACCACTAAGAAGCTGGCCGATATAATGAATAAACTGAAAGAAATAGCCCTGATCCAGCTTGTACTGCCGCGCTAACGCCTCACGCTGAATCTCATTCTGTGGCGTGATGCCGGAAAGGTTAGTCAGCACATCACCAGGAAACAGATACGCCAGCGAAAATGATAATGCAGCCAACACCAGCAGGGTCAGTACAAAGAGCGTGAGATATCGGGTAAGGATGGTAATCACTGTGCTTTTGAAACCCCGCCAAATCTAACGCCACCGTAAGGGTTAATGGTCATGCCCTCCAGCTCATCTCTGTAAGCTCTGTATCGATAAGCATGGGCTATCGGTACGATGGGTAGTTGCTCATAAAGTAATCGGTTTACTTGTTGGTAAATCGCCTTACGTTGCGCTGTATCTTCAGTTTGTAGCGCCTGATTCAGCAGCTTATCATAATCGTTATTACACCACATGGCGCGGTTCGTCCCTGAGGGGATAGCGCCGCAGCTGAGCAGCGGACGATAAAAGTTGTCCGGATCGCCGTTATCCGCTGACCAGCCAATCAATACCGAGTCATGAAGCCCTTCGCGTAAATGGCGACGGAACGTGGTCCAGTCATAGGTGACAATGGTGGCTCGAATTCCAACATCTGCCAGATAGCGCTGTATCAACTCTGCCATTTTAGCTGCATTTGGGTTATAGGCGCGTTCTACCGGTATTGCCCAAATTGTCATGGTAAAGCCCGGTTCTACACCGGCATCATCGAGTAGCTTGCGAGCCAATACGGGATTGTAAGCGGTATCGTCAGCATCAGCCTGATAGGCCCAGCTTGCCCCGGGCAACAGGGTTTTAGCTCTGGTCGCACTACCAAAATATACCGCTTCCAGAAGCGTGTTCTTATCAATTGCAAACGCGAGAGCACGGCGCACATCGGGGTTGTCGAAAGGAGGGCGTTGGGTGTTAAAGGCCCAGAATCCGATATTTAGCCCGGGCTTTTCTGCAAGCAGCAAGTTTTCCCGGTTGCGAATAATTTCAAGCTCAGTTTGCGCAGGAAAGGCAATTGCGTCGCACTCACTGGTAATCAGTTTGGCCAGGCGTAGTGAGCTTTTGGGAGTGATATCGTAAATCAGTTGTTCAGCGGTAACTTCATTTTTCCAATAGTTGTCGTTGCGCTGATACCGGATGTAGTGATCTTTACGGTAGCTGTCGAATTTAAAGGGGCCGGTGCCAATGGGGAAATGGTCAATTCGCTCAGGAACGCCACGATTCAAAAGGTGTTGAGCGTACTCTTCGGAGAGAATAACCGAGAAGTCGGTAGCAAGGTTTGCCAGAAACGAGCTGTCTCTGCGCTGCAATGTTATCTCGACCCGGTAACCATTAATTCTTGAAACACTGGCAATATTTTCAGCCAGTCCCAGGCTTTCGAAATAAGGATACCGTCCACCAGATACGTTGTGATATGGGTGTGAAGGCAATCGCCAGCGATTGATACTAAACAACACGTCGTCGGCATTGAATGTGCGGCTTGGCGTAAAGTATTCGGTGGTGTGAAAGTTGACGTCTTTTCTTAGCTGAAAAGTGTAAGTTAACCCGTCATCAGAAATCAGCCAGCTCTCTGCAAGGCTGGGTATGATGCGGCCGGTGTCTGGTTCGAAATCTAACAGTCGACCATAAATCTGATGGGAAGTGGCATCAGATGTAGTGCCGGACGTGTCCAGCTGGGGATTAAAGTTCACCGGGTTGCTTTCAGAGCAATACACAATACCAGACTGGTAAAACGAGTCCTGTGGACTCTTAGAGCACGCAGCGACGCACAGCGCAGTGGTCAGAATGACACAACAACGTCTGACAAAACCTGCAAACATGCTCAGGATCCCATTGATTCTGCGGAAGAGTCCAACAGATTATATTTCTTTAGATATCCTCGCAACTGATGATAAGTCAGACTGAGCTTTTCGGCGGTCTTTTTCTGGTTGTACTGACTGTCTTCCAGAGCCTGCTGAAGCATTTCTATCTCAAACTGCTGCGAACGCTCTTTCAGGTCAATGGGGTAGCTGAATGACTCTTGAGACGCTACCACTGACGGCTCGTTCGCCGCAATGGGCTCTGCAGCGTCGCTAGTCGCATCCGCAGCGACTGCCGGTGCAGGCGTGCTGATCCGGTCAGCTGTCTTAATACGTGACGTGGGACGGAAGGGGGAGTCAAATGGATCCAGCGCTATCTCATGAACCGGCAAATGCGGGTTATTCGTGCGATATACCGCTCTCTCAACGACGTTTTTTAATTCACGGATGTTGCCTGGCCAGTCGTATTCGAGCAGTGTGCGTTTTGCTTTCTCGGTGAAACCGCTGAAAAGCTCCATTTCCAGTTCGCGGGCCATATTGATAGCGAAATGCTCTGCCATCATCATAATGTCTTCACGGCGCTCGCGCAGAGGGGGAATGGTGATAACATCAAACGCCAGCCGGTCGAGCAAATCGGCGCGAAATTCGCCGGCGTCAGCCAATGCAGGTAAGTCTTCATTGGTGGCGGCAACTAAACGAACATCGGTTTTAATCGTTTTGCTTCCACCGACACGCTCAAACTCACCATACTCAATAACCCGGAGCAGTTTTTCCTGTATAAGACCTGAAGTATTGGCCAGTTCATCAAGAAATAACGTGCCGTTGTGGGCGACTTCAAACCGCCCTTCACGCCGCTTAGCCGCGCCGGTAAATGCGCCGGCCTCATAACCGAACAGCTCACTTTCTAACAGGCTTTCATTTAGTGCGGCACAGTTCAGCTTTATGTAGTTCTGATCCCAACGCTGTGAGAGATAATGCAGACGGGCTGCAATCAGTTCTTTACCCGTGCCTCGTTCACCTATCACCAGTACCGGCTTATTTAACGGGGCCAGTTGAGAAATTTGTTCCAGTACTTCCAGAAAACTGTTTGCCTGGCCCAGTAAATTATCCTGCTGTCGGTAGCGACTCATTAATTCCCTCAAAAGTTAGTCATTTCGACCAATTAGTAGTGTAGTTTAAAATGGCGTTAGATTCGACAACTATTTGCAAGAGAAAAAATTCTTAAATTACAACAGGATAAAAAAGGAGTGTGGTTGGCAAGCAATTTGAATAGTTATATCCAACGAATGCCATAGTGCATGTTTTCACCACGAGTTAGAGGTAAATATTATGGGTATCTTCTCGCGTTTCACTGACATAGTGAACTCAAATATCAACTCATTGCTGGATAAGGCTGAAGATCCTGAAAAAATGGTTCGCCTCATTATTCAGGAAATGGAAGACACGCTGGTTGAAGTGCGCTCTGCATCAGCAAAGACACTGGCCAGTAAGAAAGAGATTGTAGCGCAAATCAGTAAGTACGAAACGGATGCGGAAGACTGGGCTGCGAAAGCGGAACTGGCCCTGAGCAAAGATCGTGAAGATCTGGCTCGTGCCGCACTTCAGGAGAAGAAGAAGTCTGCAGAAGCTGCTGAAGCACTGAAAAAAGAGCTGGGAATTGTTGAAGAGCAAATTTCTAAGCTACAGGACGAAATCAGCCAGCTGCAGGAAAAACTGGCAGATGCGAAAGCACGTCAGAAAACCATCATCATGCGTCAGAAAACTGCGAGTTCGCGTTTGGAAGTTAAGCGCACGCTGGACAGCTCAAAAGTTGACAATGCGATGGGACGCTTCGAGCAGTATGAGCGTAAGATTGATGACCTGGAGTCACAAGTTGACGCTTATGATCTTGGCAAGAAGACGCTGCAGGATGAATTTGCCGATTTAGAAGCCGGTGATAAGATTGATGAAGAGCTTGCTGCTTTGAAAGCCAAAGTGAAAGGCGGCGATAAGAAGCCTGCAAAAGCAAAATCAAAATAAGAGTTTGTACCCCACGCGTCAGGATGACGCGGGTCAACACATCACCGTCTTAGAGGAGGTATGGTTATGGAAGAGGGAATTGTAGCTTTAGTTATCGCGCCGCTGATTATTTTCATGATTTTCGTCGCGCCTATCTGGCTTATTCTGCACTATCGCAGCAAGAAGCAGGTAAATCAGGGCTTAACGGCAGAGGAATATGCGTCGCTACAGGAGCTGGCAGATAAAGCTGAAAAGATGTCAGATCGCATAAAGACGCTGGAAGCTATCTTAGATAGTGAATCGCCAGAGTGGAGGAGCCGGGCATGAGACACAGCAGAACGCTTTACCGAGATACCGAGCACGCTCGTATCGCCGGAGTTTGCGCAGGAATAGCTAACTATTTTGGAATTGAGCGCTGGCTGGTAAGGATTCTGGCGGTCACAGGCTTTTTCCTCCTCGCAGGACCATTCATGCTGGTTGCTTATGTTGCAGGGTGGTTTATCCTGGACAAAAAGCCGCAAGGTCACGAGCCGGTTGTTACGAAAAAATCATCAAATGTGTTTCAGCATACCGGAAAAGGATGGAGAAACGTTATCTCAGCGGATGGTGATGATTCTCAGAAAGTCTCTGTTAAAACGAAGGTTTGGCAGGCCGGTGAACCCCCTAAGCAAGCGTTTCATGATATCAGCAAGCGATTTACTGAGGCTGAAAACCGTTTACGGAGTATGGAGCGTTATGTCACCTCCCGTGAATTTCAGCTAAACCGTGAGATTAGCAAGCTGTAACGTTTTTAGTACACCTCTGAAGGCAGCATCCCGCTGCCTTTTTTATTCCCTTCCTCAAAGAATCGTTACTGATATGTAAATTTGGTGTTACGCCGGTTGCGTAGCCTGAAAGTAAAGCGGGGCTTCTGCGCTGCCGTATTTTCATTAGACTAGCTCTCATCCTATGTCACGAAATGAAAGGTTTTGCTAAATGGGTAAAACGACGCAGTATAAGTCGCGAAGTTCAGACGAGAACGGCATCATCCACTGGAGCGATGAAGAAAATCAGATTTGGTCAGAGCTGTATGCTCGCCAGATTGATCTTATTAAGGGCCGGGCATGTCAGCAATATCTGGATGGGCTGGAGCTGGTTGGATTGTCTGAAAATGAAATCCCGCAGTTGCCAGATATTGATAAAGTACTGATGCGTGAGACCGGATGGCAAACTGCCGAAGTGCCTGCACTTATCAACTTTACCGAGTTTTTTCGCCTGCTGGCGAACAAGCAGTTTCCGGTAGCGACCTTTATTCGTACTCGCGAAGAGTTCGATTACCTGCAGGAACCGGATATCTTTCATGAAGTCTTCGGGCATTGTCCGTTGTTGACCAATCCGGCCTTTGCGCATTTCACTCACACCTATGGCAAATTAGGTCTGGCGGCGAGTAAAGAAGACCGCGTGTACCTGGCTCGTCTTTACTGGTTCACCGTCGAATTCGGTCTGGTGAAAACCGGAGATGGTCTGCGTATATATGGTGGCGGGATCCTGTCCTCTCCCGGAGAGACAATTTACGCACTGGAAAGTGATACGCCTCAACGCCATCCACTAACACCACTGGATGCACTCAGAACGCCGTATCGTATCGATATCATGCAGCCGCTGTATTATATTCTTGACCAGTTTGACGATCTGTTTTCGCTGGCAGAAATGGATATCATGAGCCTGGTGACTGAAGCCAAAAAGCTGGGATTATACGAGCCACTGTTTCCGCCGAAAGAAAAGCAGGCAAGCTGACCAATATTGTTGTAACAACAATACTCTGAATAGCGTGTCCGGCGAGCTCTGCACCGGACACTCAACCCCCCCGATTTCCCTTCGTAAAAGTAACAAAGTATTGGTTCTTAGTTATAAAGTTGTGATAAGCTGTAAAAATAACTTTACATAAGAATTGGTTATGCGCTTAGAAATAATATGCCAGGACCGCCTGGGCATCACACAGGATGTATTAGATATCCTGGTTACACATGAAATCGACCTGCGCGGAATTGAAATCGATCCTGCAGGAAAAATCTTTCTCAATTTCCCGAATATCGAATTCGCCGACTTTCAGCATCTGATGCCACAGATCCGGCGAATCGATGGCATTGATGACGTCAAAACGACCCCTTTCATGCCTGGTGAAAGAGAAAAGAATCAAATTTCTGCCATCCTGCGCACGTTACCCGATCCGGTGTTTTCTATTGATACAAAAGGCCAGGTGCTGATGTGCAATGAAGCGGTTACCAGTGGTCTGGAAATGAGTTTTACAGAAATTGCTGGCGCTGAAATTGCCGATCTGGTCAAAGGCTTCAATTTTGGGCGCTGGATGGAATCGAAGAAACCCGAGCATCAGACAGCAAAAGTAAAGTTTATACAGCAGGATTATCTGGCAGACGTGCTGCCAATCTATGTGCCAGATGGCGATAACAACCCCATTATGGCTGGCGCTGTGGTTATTCTGAAATCTGAACTTCGGCTAGGCCAACAGTTCAGCGCTTTCCATCAACCGGAAACGGACAGCTTTGAGCGATTCATTACCGCGTCATCCGCGATGCGGAAAACGGTGAAAGAAGCGAAGCAAGTCGCGGATCTGGATGCGCCAATTCTGATTTTTGGTGAGACCGGAACCGGAAAAGAAATGATTGCCCGGGCCTGTCATCAGGCAAGCCGTCGTAATGGCGGTGAATTTCTGGCATTAAACTGTGCGTCATTGCCGGACAGTGTGGCTGAAACCGAATTGTTTGGTTACGCCGCTGGTGCATACAATCAGCCAGATGGAAAAGCCGGGCTGCTGGAGCTGGCAAAAGGCGGGACACTGCTTCTGGATGAAATCGCAGATATGTCGGCACAGCTGCAGGCTAAGCTGTTAAGAGTGCTGGAAGACGGTGAATTCAGGCGCGTGGGTGATAATAAGCCGGTAGAAGTTGATGTTCGCTTTGTCTGTACCACCTGCCGCGATTTAGGCCAGTTAGTAGAAGAGGGGCGCTTCAGAAAAGAGCTGTATTACCGTCTGAATGTACTGAGTCTGATGATGCCATCACTGAAAGAACGTCGCGCCGATATTGTTCCGCTTGCTGAAACCTTCATATTGCAACACAGCGGAAAACTCGGTCGCCGTCCGGCAAAGTTGAGCAAGTCCTGTGTTGAGTATCTACAGCAATACCCCTGGCCGGGCAATGTGCGTCAGCTTCAGAATGCGCTGTATCGTGCATTGTCGCTGTTGGACGGTAATGAGATCACCAAAGAAGATATTCAGTTACCCAGTTGTGCCCCCAGCGTAACTTACATCGATGAGAACTTTGATGGCACGCTGGATGAAGAAGTGAAGAAGTTTGAAAAAGACCTGCTTCGTCGTCTTTATCCGTCTTATCCCAGTACCCGTCAGTTGGCGAAAAAGCTTGGTTTGAGCCATACCGCCATTGCTAACAAGCTGCGCGAATATGGCATCAATAAAGGCACTGTAAAATTTTAGGTACGGTTTGTCACTTCAGCTTTACGCCTTACAGCCTTTGTGAGGCGTGATTTACCGCGTCATTTTCATTTCTTTCCCTCTGTTCATTTTTCTATACGCTTTTTACCAGCCGTTTGCCAATAGCCATGTGATGCCGCGCTCTTCTCTGTATGTAAAAAATGATGCCTAGTATGCAAAAGAATTGTTAAGACGCATGGCAACATTCGTTATTGCCGTGCTCTTTACGCGAAGGAGCATAAAAATGACAACGACTGATTACTCTTACAATCCACTGGGCACTGATGGCTTTGAATTTGTTGAATACACAGCGGCAGACGAAAAAGGAATAAACGACCTGAAAGCGCTGTTTTCTTCATTAGGATTTGCTGAAGTTGCGCAACATAAATCCAAGCGGGTCTGGCTGTTTAAGCAGGGTGATATCAACTTCATCGTTAATGCCGAACCTGCCTCTCAGGCAGAAGAGTTCGCGCGTCTGCGTGGACCAAGTGTTTGCGGTATGGCTTTCCGCGTAAAAGATGCGGGGAAGGCGCTGAAGCATGCGCTGGAAAATGGTGCTAAACAATTCGTGGGTAATTTAGGCCCGATGGAACTGAACATCCCGGCTGTATACGGCATTGGTGAAAGCACACTGTACTTTGTCGACCGCTACCAAGAGCAAAATATTTACGAGGTCGACTTCAACTTTTATGACGGCTGGGAAGAAAAATTAAAAGAAACCAGCGCGGGGCTGGAAGTATTGGATCACCTGACGCACAACGTGCGCCGCGGCAATATGGCGGTATGGGCAGATTTCTACGAGCGCATCGGTAACTTCCGTGAAATTCGCTACTTCGATATCGAAGGCAAACTTACCGGCCTGGTAAGCAAAGCGATGACGTCACCGTGCGGCAAAATCCGTATTCCTATCAATGAGTCGTCAGACGATAAGTCACAGATTGAAGAGTTCATTAAAGAATACAATGGTGAAGGTATTCAGCATATTGCCTTGTCTACCGACGACATTTATCAAACGGTTCGCGATCTGAAAGCACGTGGCATGGCATTCATGGATACGCCGGATACCTACTATGAGCAGGTCAACAACCGAGTGGAAGGCCATGGTGAAGATCTGGACAAGCTGCATGAGCTGAAGATCCTTATTGACGGTGCACCGATGAAAGACGGGATCCTGCTTCAGATATTTACTGATACCGTTATCGGGCCGGTGTTCTTTGAAATTATTCAGCGCAAAGGCAACGAAGGTTTTGGCGAAGGTAACTTCAAAGCGCTGTTCGAGTCTATCGAGCAGGATCAAATCCGTCGTGGCGTAATCAACGAGAAACAAGATGCGTAACTGGATTAAATTCCCTGCCGCGCAGGGAACCCACTCCCGACAGGCGCATGCGGATTTTCCGCAAGAGGGAATTTATGAGCGTGAACTGGGCCGAAATGGTTTCTTTGGTCCGGCTACACATATGCATCATAAGCATGCACCTACCGGCTGGGTAGAGTGGGAGGGCGATTTGCGTCCTCGTGCCTTCGACTTGAATCAACTGGAAGAAAAGGCCAGTTCACCTGCCACTAACAGCCCGTTTGATGCGCCGGTAATCCTGTTTAATGCGCATTGCCAGTATCGTCTGTGGCATTGTTCAGAACCGATGACCACACTGGCACGCAACGCCGATGGTGATGACTTGCTCTTCATTCATGAAGGGGAAGGCGACCTGTTCTGTGACTATGGTCACATGAAGGTGGTGCAGGGTGACTATGTGGTATTGCCACGCTCGACAATGTGGCGACTGTCTCCGCATCAGCCGATGCAGATCCTGCTGATAGAAGCTACGAACGACAGCTATCAGCTGCCGGATAAAGGCATGCTGGGCGGACACGCTATTTTTGATCCGGCGGTACTGGATATTCCGCAGATCAATGATACGTTCCTGGCGCAACAAGACGAGAACACCTGGCATGTAGAGGTGAAGCGACATCAGGCGCGTTCACGTATCACCTATCCATTCAATCCGCTGGATGCTGTTGGCTGGCATGGTGATTTGTCTGTCGTAAGGCTGAACTGGCGGGATATCCGCCCGCTGATGAGCCATCGCTATCATTTACCGCCGTCGGCGCATACCACTTTTGTGGCGTCGCGCTTCGTTGTATGCACCTTTGTGCCCCGTCCTATTGAGAGTGACCCGGGTGCATTGAAAGTGCCGTTTTATCACAACAACGACGATTATGATGAAGTGCTTTTTTATCATGAAGGCGATTTCTTTAGCCGGGACAATATAGAGAGAGGCATGGTGACTTTTCACCCTGCCGGGTTTACTCACGGTCCGCACCCTAAAGCGTTTGCAGCTGGTATGGCACATAAGAAGACATTTACCGACGAGGTCGCAGTCATGCTGGATACCCGCGACGCCCTGATGTTTTCTGACGATGCTGCCAAGGTAGAAAATCCCGATTATGTATACAGCTGGCGTGCCGACGATAAAAAATAAGGAAGACTATGAAATTCGCAACATATAAAAATGATTCCCGTGACGGCCAGTTAATGCTGGTGTCCCGCGATTTGAGCCGGACGTGTGAAGTCTCAGACATTGCTTCTACACTCCAGCAAGCGCTGGATGACTGGAAAAACCTGGCGCCTAAACTGGAAGCCCGTTATCAGGAATTAAATGATAATCTCATCGACAGCGTACCGTTTCAGGAAACTCGCTGTGAATCGCCATTACCCCGGGCTTATCAGTGGGCGGATGGCAGCGCTTACGTGAATCACGTCGAGCTGGTTCGCAAAGCGCGTGGCGCAGAAATGCCGGAGAGTTTCTGGACCGACCCGTTAATGTATCAGGGGGGCTCGGATGACTTTATAGGCCCCAATGAAGACATTATTCTGCCTAACGACGAGTGGGGAATTGATTTTGAAGGGGAAGTGGCTGTTGTGACTGACGATGTGCCCATGGCCTGTTCTGCAGACGAGGCAGCCTCGCGTATTCGTTTGCTGATGCTGGTGAATGATGTGTCACTGCGCGGACTGATTCCCGGCGAGCTGGGCAAGGGCTTTGGATTCTTCCAGTCGAAGCCTGCCTCAAGTTTCTCACCGGTAGCGGTAACACCGGATGAACTGGGTGAAGCGTGGAAAGACAATAAAGTTCACCTTCCGCTACGCTCTACCTATAACGGCGCATTGTTTGGCAAGCCTGAAGCGGGTGAAGATATGACTTTCGACTTTGGGCAACTGGTTGCCCATGCCGCGAAATCCCGCAACCTGGGCGCGGGTGCCATCATCGGCTCCGGCACCGTATCTAACAAGCAGGGTACTGACCATGGTTCTGCTATCAGTGAAGGTGGCGTGGGGTATTCCTGTATTGCAGAAGTACGGATGATTGAAACGATCCGTGACGGTAAGCCGTCGACACCGTTTATGCAGTTTGGGGATCGCATTCGCATTGAGATGCTGGACGCAGCCGGAAATTCTGTTTTCGGAGCGATAGAGCAGCAGGTCAAGCCGCTGAACTAAGACTATAATCAGAGCATGGTGGATAGGATCGCCATGCTCTGTGCAGGCTTTGTGGAGTAACACTATGAGTCTTACGTTATACAGTTACTGGCGCTCTACTGCGTCATACCGAACGCGAATCGCACTGAATCTGAAAGGACTGGAGTACGAGATTAAACCCGTGCATCTGGTCAAAGATGGCGGGGAGCAGCATCTTGAATCCTACCATCGTCTGAATCCTGCTGAGTTGGTTCCCACGCTGGTGGATGAAGACGAAGACATAATTCTGAATCAGTCACTCAGTATCATCACGTTTCTGGATGAGCGCTATCCTGAACCCTATCGGCTATTACCGCAACATGCTGTTGAAAAAGCCCGGGTGACCGCATTGGCACAGGATATTGCCTGCGAAATTCAGCCAATTTGCAATTTGCGTGTGCTTAATGCGCTGAAATCCCGATACGGGGCCTCGCAGGACAATGTCTCGCAGTGGGCGGCATACTGGATAGAGCAGGGGTTTAAAGGAATAGAGCAACGCTTACAGACGCAGGCCGGAAAGTACTGCTTCGATTTTGATGTCACGCTGGCAGACGTATGTCTTGTGCCACAGGTCTATAATGCAAACCGGTTTGGCGTAGATATGGGGAATTTCCCGTTAATCAGTAAAATCGCAGATAACTGTAATCAGTTAGAAGCGTTTCAGAACGCAGCGCCTGAAAATCAGCCGGACGCCCCCCGGTAGTCAGAACAAGTTAAAAAAAAGCGCCATCTGGCGCTTTTTTCATTTGAGGGTGCTCGTTATGTATAGTGCTGACACGCTTCACATTATCAGCGATGGTATCAGTGGTATGCCTGCGCGAAAATAGACCATCAGCCTCTCTAACAGCCTCAACCACGTAGATGCTGCCTAGCTTTTGATGCAAACAAGTTACTGGTTCTTTATTGGCAGTTCAGTAGTGTTTTTCACCTGCTTTAATGCGAAGGTCGAGCTTAAATGGTCTACCAGGGGCAGGTGAGTCAGTTTGTTCTTGAGCAGATACTCATACTCCTCGATGCTCTCCACGATGACCTTAAGCAAGTAATCTTTCTCGCCGCTGGTGGTATGACATTCTACGATCTCATCAATCGACTGTACTGCATTTTCGAAATCTGTCAGTGAGTCACCGTCATGATTCTTCAGAGTCACGTAAATGAAAACCGATACGCCCAAATTCAGTTTTTTGCTGTTCAGCAACGTTACTTTCTTCAGGATAATGCCATCGGCTTCCATGCGTTTTACACGACGCCAGCATGGGGTATGAGAGAGGCCAACCTGCTGACTCAGATCGGCCATGGATACAGTTGCATCCTGCTGTAAAACGCGAAGGATCTCGCGGTCAAACTTGTCGAGTTTCATTAACGGCTATTCCACACTAATTATGATGGCTATTATATATTAAAATTATTTATAGGATACATATCCTAGCTTAGGAATACTTACAAAGATTGCATTTCAGTTTGTAAATTCCATTAACAAAGTTCGCAACGCATGTCCTCAACCAGTTGAACTACTATATTGTAAAATTCAAGCAACCTATTTGAGCGACTATGTCTGTTTTTGACCATTCTGAATTCGATAACCACGAACACGTAGCTTTTTATCATGACAAAGAAGCGGGTCTGAGTGCGATTATCGCTGTGCACAACACCAACCTAGGTCCTGCATTGGGTGGTTGTCGAATGTGGCCTTATATTAACAGCTCAGAAGCACTGACAGACGTTCTTCGTTTATCTAAAGGCATGACGTATAAGTCGGCCATGGCGAACCTTGAACTAGGCGGTGGCAAGTCTGTAATAATTGGTGACCCGCGTAAAGCCAAAACACCCGAAATGATGCGCGCAATGGGTCGGTTTGTTGATTCTTTAGGCGGCAAATACTTTACAGCGGAAGATTCAGGCATTGCAGTAACTGATTTGCAGGCCATGGCGGAAGAATCTCCCTATATCGCCGGCGTAAATGCACGCTATCACTACAACGGCGAAAACGCTGACGGCAACCCGGCACCATCCACGGCTTATGGGGTGTTTGTCGGTTTGCGTGCTACCGTTGACTATGCAATGGGAAGAAGTCTTGAAGGCGTTTCCGTTGCGATTCAGGGCATGGGACATGTAGGTTACCGTCTTGCAAAACATCTTCATGACGCTGGCGCGACGCTGTTTGTCACCGACATCTACCCGGAAGGAGTAGAGCGAGCGGTGAAGGAGTTTGGTGCAACGGCGGTAGCGCCGGAAGAGATTTTCACGCTGAACGTAGACGTAATTGCACCGTGTGCACTGGGTGCAGCCATTAATGACGAATCGCTGCCAACCATTAAAGCCAAAGTGATTGCTGGTGCAGCAAACAACCAGCTTGCCCGGGAAGAAATGGGAGAGTTGTTACGTGAAAAAGGGATCCTTTACGCACCAGATTATGTGATTAACGCCGGTGGCGTTATCGATATCTTCCATCAGCGGATGGAAAGCTCATCTGACGACGCGTTGCGGGCCCATCTGGAGAACATCGGAACCACATTGAAAGAAATTTATGCGCGTTCTGATGAAGAAGGGAAAGCAACCAACCGGGTTGCCAATACCATGGCGGAAGAACGATTTAACCGCAAGGGTTGAAACCTTCATAACAAGTCGTCATAATGCGCCGCTCAGTTCATACAGACACTCTGTTTTGAACTGAGCCAGTTTCTATGGTGGGCTCTTGGTCCTCCCGCAATGATACTCTGTGAATCCGGTCAGGCCTGGAAGGGAGCAGCCGCAGCAGACGACTCATGTGCCGGGATGTGGCTGGGAGTCTGCCACCCAATCTACGCTTTTTTCGGTTTTCTGTCGGCTGCCTGGTCGAGAAACTTCATCGCCTTTGTCACCGCATGTTCGACGTTCATTTCCATTTGCTGTCTTTCACTTTGCGGCAGGTAAAACGCCATGTCCACTTCATAACGAATATAGCGTGGTGGCACCTGGTTTAACGCAAGACAACACAGGTCAGCCAGGTAATCCGCAGACTTGGTTTTATCCAGCTTGAGATCAGTGATCCTCTCCAGTACAAGATGTTCATAATAGTTATGGATATCATCGTCCAACTTCATTTTTCAGATTCCTTTACAGTGGTTCTCTATACCTTATAGCTGGTTCTCTGTTGATGTCGAGAGCAGGGTGGTAAGATTCGGCAAAAATCAGTGACAGCGGTGCTTGCTCTTGCTATTGGCATGACGCGTTCCTACGGACAGTGCACTGAACACTAACAATGCAAATCTGCGAGAACATGATGAAAAGAAACACCACGCCGGTTTACTACGGCGATTACCTGCAGTTAGACAAATTATTGGGTGCCCAGTCACTTCAGAGCACGAAATACGGTGAGCCCGCTCATGATGAAATGCTGTTTATTATTGTGCATCAGGTTTACGAGTTATGGTTTAAGCAGGTGTTGCATGAACTTAACGCGGTCATCGATACTTTTAATACTGATGAGGTGAAAGACCAGCAGCTCATCAGCGTGGTGCACCGCCTCAACCGCATTATTCAAATTCAGCAGTTAATGAATGATCAGATAAGCGTGATGGAGACAATGACGCCCCAGCAGTTTTTGTCTTTTCGGGACTTGCTGGTGCCTGCCTCTGGTTTTCAGAGCATTCAGTTTAAGCGTCTGGAAATCTCACTTGGCCTGAAGCGCGAATACCGTATTGATTTCGACAAACAGAGTTTTTACAACCGGCTTAGCGATGAAGACAGAAGTTTACTGGAGTCGCTGGAGAGCAAGCCCAGCCTGTTTGAGTTGATTGAGCGCTGGCTTGAGCGATTGCCGTTGCTAAAAATGAAGGACTTCGACTTCTGGCTGCATTATCAAAGTGCGACAGATGAGTTGCTGTCGAATGACAAAGAAATCATCGAAACGAATGACACGCTGACTGATAAGGAAAAGCAGCAGGAATTAAAAGACTGGCAATCAACCAGGGAAAATTTCGATGCGCTATTTAATGAAACCAGATATTCGGAATTACAGTCAGAGGGCAAGTTTCGTCTCAATCAGCGCGCCATGCTGTCGGCACTGTTTATCAAGCAATACTCCGAGGAACCCATCTTCAACCTGCCGTTTCAGGTAATTACCGCGTTAACGGAAATAGATGAAAAGCTCACTATCTGGCGCTACCGACACGCTATGATGGTGCAGCGCATGCTGGGAACAAAAATAGGAACGGGTGGCTCATCAGGACATCAGTATTTGAAGAAAACCACAGAATCTAATCGTATCTTTCTGGATTTCTTTAATATGGCTACATTCTTACTTCCAAAAGATATGCTGCCGCCACTGCCGGATGAAATATCCCGGTACCTGGGGTTTTATCTGAGCGCAGACAGAACCTGAGTACAGTGCGCTTACAAATGTTGATTTCCGGGAAGGCAATTTGTAATTGCCTTCCCGGCGTAACCAAAACGGATTAATCAAAAGAAGCGGGAGTGCACGTTAATGCAAACGTGGCCCCCTAAATTTTCGTAGAAAGCCAACAGAAATCAGTTTGCAGCTTATCTGACGGGGAGTCGTTTTTTGACAATCTGTCCATTTATTTGTTTTCCACTCACTCTAGCCCAATTCAGTATTTTTCACTGCGAAAGATTGAGACATAGCTGGCACAGAGTTAGACGGAGTATTTTGTCGACGTGAACAACAGTGAATTATTGGAAAAAATGCAGTAGGGCAGAAATAAACGATGTGGTGAGGGAATGTATTTTTGTTTCGCAGTAGTATGAAAAGTAACCGTATTTTTACCGGGAAAGTAAATCAAGCGTTAATAAAGGTGGAGGTGTAAGTTAATTTTTACAGCTAAACGATAAATGACTGAAAAAAAATTGAACTTTTAAAACCCGCTCGTCCGATCACAGTTGACCCTCGTCGTTGTATGTGGTTATTATCATTCCTGAGGCTTAGACCTTATAAATAATAAGTCGTTCCAAGCGATTTTAAAAACACACACTAAGAGTTTTAGTGGTCCAGGGAGACAATACATGTTTACAAACTCGAAACTGGCAAAGTCAGTTAAGCTGGCTTGTGCTTTTGGTGCTGCGTCTGCAGCCATGATCGCACCTTCTGCTTTCGCACAGGCAACTGCTGAAGTTGACGCTTCTGCAGATCAACCAATTGAGAAAATCTCGGTAACAGGTTCACGCATCAAGCGTACAGACCTTGAAGGTGCTTCACCTGTTGTTTCAATCACTGCAGCAGATATCAAACTGGAAGGTGACTTCACAGTTGCGGACGCACTGCGTTCAAGCTCACTGAACTCTTTCGGTTCTTTCTCTGAGCGTTCAGGTTCTTCTGCACAATCGCAAGCCCAAATTAACCTGCGTGGTGCTGGCGCACGTCGTACACTGGTTCTTCTGAACGGTCGTCGTTTCCCAGGTTCACCAACACTGGGTGGTGCTTCTGCTAACCTTAACGCCATTCCAATGGCTGCCGTTGAACGTATCGACATCATGACTGAAGGTGCGTCTTCAATTTATGGTTCAGACGCAATGGCTGGTGTTGTAAACATCATCCTGAAAGACAACTTTGAAGGTCTGACGTTCAACATTGGTGCTGGTCAGCGTGACCAGGACGAAGGCACAACGTCACAAGAATTCTCTATCGTGGGCGGTTTGTCTAACGATAAAGGTAACATCACGTTCTCATTCGACCACCAAAAGCGTAAAGGTATTTCTGATGCAGACCGTTCTTACACTCAAGCGAAACTGGGTGATTTGGATGGCGACGGCGACATCGAAGCATATACTGCTGATGCCCCGGGCTGGTCTATTTATGGCGCAACAGTAGCGTCACCTGACTTTTCTGAAGCGCAAGCTTCACCAATCTGTGACGACTTGATTGCTGAATACGGTAACGACGTATTTGCAAAAGTTGATGCAAACGAAGACTGGGGCCCAGGTTCTACGTACTGTATGTATGCGTTTGCTAACGTTTCATACAACACCGCGTCTATCGACCGTAATACACTGTATGTAAATGCTAACTATGAAATCGCTGACGAAGTTGAGTGGTTTGGTCAGGCGATGTTCGTACAAAACTCTTCATTTGGTCGTTATGCACCACCTGCGGCTCCGTGGAGCAACATGGCTGCTGACAACCCTGCTAACCCTTATGACGAAGCAACTACAGGTTACTGGCGCTGGGTTGGTATCGGTACTCGTGACGGTAACGTAGACGACTACAACCAGGATTACACTACTGGTCTGCGTGGTACGCTTGACTGGCAGAATGCTTCTTGGGAAGTTTACTACCACTACAATATGGCTGATAACAAGTCTGTAGGTGAGTACTACCTGTCTTATGGCGGTCTGGCGTATAACGAAGCAAACGGTATCGATCTGGGTTCAGACGAAGGTGTTGCTAATATGAAGACAACGACGTTGCAAAACTCTGGTTCTACATTTAACCAGTACTTTGCCGGTCTTGGTTTCGACATGTTCGAACTGCCAGGTGGTCTTGCTGGTCACTACGTAGGTGCAGAGTACTTCGAACAAACTTACGAAGACATCTACGACGGTCAGTCTGAAACTGGTCTGGTTGGTGGTTCTGCTGGTAACTCATCTTCTGGTGAGCGTGATGTAACTGCGTTCTTCTTCGAATCAGTACTGCCAGTAACTGATACCGTAGAAGTGAACATTAAAGCGCGTTACGATGACTACTCTGACTTCGGTGACAAAGTTTCTCCAGCAGCATCTGTACGCTGGGAAGCAATGGAAAACCTGGTTTTACGTGCATCTTACTCTGAGTCTTTCCGTGCTCCAGGTCTTGATCTGCTTAACGCGGCGACGACGTTCTCAGCGGAAGGCGCTATCGACGTTGTTAACGGTTCTACAACTGAAGCTCAGTACGATACCTATTACTCTGCAAACCCTGACCTTGGTGCAGAAACGTCTGATTACACCAACTTAGGTATTGCATACGACTTTAACGACAACCTGAGCGTTAAGCTTGACTACTTCATGCTGTCTATCGACAACGTGATTCAGTCTAAGACTCTGCAAAGCCTTATCTATGATGAGCAAGCAGGTCTACTTCAGTCAGTCGCTCCAGATGCAGATGTATCAGGTCAGACTTTCTATCTGAAGCGTGCATCTAGTGGCCGTCTGATCGAAGCAGGTACGTCTTACTTTAACGGTATTGGTTTCGAAATCGAAGGCTTCGACTTTACTGTTAACGCTAACGTAGAAACGGAATTCGGTGACTTCCGCTTCCAGAACGTTCTTAGCTACATCATGACTTATGACACAGAAGTGGGTGGCGTAGTACAGGATATCGCTGGTTGGTCTGGTACTCCTGAGTACAAGTCTGTAGCAACGCTGGCTTGGTCTCTGGAAGATCACTCTATCTCTTGGAACCTGACTTACACCGACAGCACCTCTGAGTTCGAGCGTGATACAACTGGCGACGGTTATTATGACGAACGAGAAGGCGAACTGGACAGCTGGTTAATCCACAACGTAACTTATACTTACGACATGGGTAACTACGGTGCGGTAACCTTCACAGTTAACAACCTGACTGATGAAGATCCGGTACTGTCTTCTGCGGGCACTTGGGATGACCAAGACCTGTACAACAACTTCGGTCGTGACTACCGCGTAGCTTACCAGGTAAGCTTCTAATAGCATGAACGAGTTGTCGTAAGACAAGTCATAAAGAAAAGGCCGATTTTTATCGGCCTTTTTTATTACATAAAAACAGAGAGTAGTGATGAGTAATTACTGGACGGACTATTGGCAACAAGGCCACCTGACCTCCTTCGGCGAAGATTTAACCAGAAATTACACTGGCGATGTGTTATCCGGGTGGGTGCAGTTTTTTGCCCAGGTGAAAAATGAATCGGTAAATGTGGTAGATATTGGCACAGGTAATGGTGCCCTGATTGATATTGCGGTGAACACCGCAGATTGCAAAACCCCACACTTCTTTGGTGTCGATTTCGCAAAGCTGAAAATAAGCAGCGAGCTGGATGCTGACAACATCACGTTTTGTCCCCAGACGTCTGCTGAAAAGCTGCCGTTTGACGATGACAGTGTACATATTGTGGTTTCGCAATTTGGAATTGAATACAGTGATTTATCTGAGTCGGTGCCGGAAGTGGCCCGGGTGCTCGATGAAGGCGGCAAAATACGGTGGCTGATGCATGCCAGAGAGAGCTCCATCGTCAAACCTAACAGTGCGATTTTTGATGCCATCATTGCGATGCAACAGGACAGAGGCCTGCTTTTCGTTCTGCGTCAGTTAATTAACGCCCTGGCTAAATTTGGTCCACAGTCTGCGCAGGCAGAACAATGCCGGAATGAACTCAATGGTGCTATTCAGCAGTGTGTTCAGCACAACGCTCAGGGGCTGCACGGCACCGGTTTCCCGGCGTTTCTTAAGGCGGTTATGAATCCGTCGGTGCAGTTTAGAGACAAAAAGCACATGCTGAAAGTGTTCGAGACGGAAATGAAAGGGCAGTTCGAACGCCTTAGAGACCTTATTGATACATCACTCAGCGAGTCAGAGTTAGCGTCCTTACTCGAATTACTAAGCGCAAATGGATTCGAGAACGTTTCCAGCAGCCTGTTTATGCAGGACACAAAGAGTGTGGGTTATCTGATAACCGGAGTGAAGCGTGGCAGCTAGTTTTACCCGCCCGGTATTTATTATTGCCTCGCCTCGCTCTGGTAGTACATTATTGTATGAGACGCTGGCAAAGCATCCTGAGCTGGTTTCGTTGCAGGGCGAAAGTCATGCTGTTATCGAACATATTCCCGCGCTCAGTACCGTAGCGCGCGGGTTACATTCGAACAGTCTCGGAAAAGACGATGCTACCGACGACATTCGATGTACGCTTACGTCACGCTTTCTGGCGTCGGCGAAAAATGCTGATGGTTCACCGTACCAGGGGGATCGCGAAGGCGTAAGATTCCTTGAGAAAACGCCGAAAAACGCACTTAGGGTGCCGTTTCTTCACGCGTTATATCCTGATGCGCTGTTCGTGTATCTGGTACGCCAGCCAGTGCCAAATATTTCCAGCATCATTGACGCCTGGCACTCGGGCAAATTTGTGACCTATCCTCAACTGCCTGGGTGGCAAGGGCCCTGGTCGCTGTTATTACCACCAGACTGGCAAAAACTGTCAGGTGGGGCAGTAGCAGAAACGGCGGCATTTCAGTGGAAACAGGCAAATTTACAGGCGATTGCTGCATTCGAAAACCTCCCGCAATCGCAGGTCCTCAGCGTCAATTATGACGATTTATGTCGCACGCCGGGGCAGTTAGTAAATCGCATTTGCGATTTCATCGATGTCTCGTCATCTGCAATCGACGTCAGTAAACTTCCGCTTTCCAGATATACATTGAGTGCGCCCTCTGAGACAAAGTGGCACCGCCATGCACCGGCGCTGGAAAATGCTATCACTGGCGTTGAAGACATTGCAGAGAAAATAAATGTGTTTCTTGAACGCGATAAGGCGTCGGCAATAGCCATCGAGCCAGAACTGCATCGTGTTGCAGAGACGATGCGCAGTCAGACACGCCATGCAACAGAGAATCAACGGCCCTCAACCGGCTCGCCTCAGCGCAATGCGCCTTGTCCGTGTGGTTCAGGAAAGCGTTACAAGCAATGCCATGGTAAGCTTTCATGATGTTTATTATCTTCTTACCCTCAATTTTGTTGTAGAGGATTTCCCATGAAGCTACCTCACGAATTTATCCGACTTCCACTTGAGTTTGATGCGCAACTGCTGGCCCAAGAGGTCGGGGCTATCGACAGCGCGCTATGGCGTCCACATCACGAAGGCTTTAAGGGAAACTATTCAATTCCTCTCGTCTCAGTTAACGGCGAAGATAACAACGATTTCAAAGGGCCAATGGCAGCAACCGACGTGCTGAATGCCTCACCCTATTTGAAAAAGGTCATCGCCAGCTTTGGTGAAGTGATTGGTCGCTCCAGGCTTATGGCATTGGACCCGGGGGCAGAGGTACCTGTTCATTCGGATATTAATTATCACTGGTATAAACGCGTGCGCATCCATATCCCGATAACCACAACGCCGGATGTTATATTTTATTGTGGAGACAAGTCGGTCAATATGCGCGCCGGAGAAGCATGGATATTCGATTCCTGGAAGTATCACCGGGTCGTCAATGCGTCGGATATTTTCAGAGTGCATCTGGTGATTGATATTTGTGGATCCTCAACTTTCTGGGAGATGGCAGAAAGAGGTAATGTACCCTGGCTGCCACAGCGCACGCCAACCGATGAGTTTACGTTTATCAATAACGATACAGCATCCGCCCCAACTGTACTTACTGAGCAGTATAATACCCCGCTGGTAATGAGCCCGGGGGAAATGGAGGGGATGGCACAGGAACTCTTTTCTGAATTGGCAGACGCCAGTGACAACCCGAAAGAAGAGGAAGCCGTATTTGTTAATGCGGTAAAAGGATTTTGCCAGGACTGGCGGGTATTGTGGTCGCAATATGGTCTGAATGAGGCTGGATGGCCTCACTACCATGCCCTCAGACAACGCGCCTTCGAGAGCGTGAAACACTTCGACAGTGTGCTCAAACTGGCAAACGGAACACAGGCACCGAGGATGTTTTTGTTCTGTATGATCGATCCGGCGTTGAATGTTGAGGTAAAGGACAGCTTTTTAGGGCATCAACCAGCCACGACAACACCAAATACACCGCAAGCACCAGGTCGCGCGACGTCTTCAGATAAGCGTCAACAAAAGACGTCAGTGTCTGGCGATATAACAGCGCCGGCAAGTCGCACAGCGCCATGTCCCTGCGGTTCAGGTAAGCGTTACAAGAATTGTCATGGAAGGTTGGTTTAACCGGACTGTTTCAGGAGAGCCTGACGCTTACTCTCCAGTGCTTCGGGACTGATTGCGCAAGCCGCAAACAGGCTCCGGTAGCGCTCGCCGCTTCCCAGGCTTTTATTGTTCACCGGCTGACGGACCTGACTGGCGCTGGGAGTCAGCACCGGCGAATCCATGTCATAAAAGCGAAGGCACTGGGCCTCAAATGTAAGGCCGCACGTATCGAGCAACTGCGAGATAGTGGCGTTGGTATCCCCTACAAGTTGTTCATAGTCGACGATGTTGACTGCCCCGGGTAAGCGGGTGCGCCAGAAATGCATGAGATCATAAAAGGCATTGGTGTACGAGGTCAGCTGTTCTGGCTGAAAGGCATAATCATTCCCTTTACTGAACATCTGACGGTATAAACTCGCAAGATTGTCCATTACCGGGCGTGACAAACAAACGATCTTCGCCTCAGGGAACAATGTATGAATAAGACCAATGTGAACAAAATTATTCGGATTCTTGTCGATAAATCGTGAAGCCTGACCAAGCGGGTAATGACCTGCTTGCTGCAGATAAAATGCGCGACATCGCTGCCTCTCATCCTCCGGAAGTGCATGCAGTGTCTTCGGGTAAAAGCCCTTTTTCGCCAGATACATCGCGATCCTCTCCATGAACGGCAATTCGTCGGTTGTTGCCACCTCCGAATGTGCAGCCAGGATCTGCTCGGTCAGCGTGGTGCCGGAACGTGGCAAGCCGACAATAAAGACAGGCTGAGGAGTCTGTTCACTTTCTGGTAAAGCAGGGATGTCTGCTCTTACGTCTGTGGCTAACCGGAGAAAGCCTTCCTGATTGAAAGGGCGTAACCCGGACATCAACTGGTTTGCCTGCTGAAGCAGCGCCACCGCATCCTCTGAGCCTTGTTGTTCTGCCACACGCTGACGCGCAAATGTCAGAAGCGCAGTCTGATATACGCTCGACAACGTCACATCGTCCATTGACTGAATATCTTCATCGCTGAACCGATACGCTTTCAGATCGGCCAAAGACCAATAGCCTGTGCCGGCAAATTGCGGCTCAAGCTCTATATATCGGTGATAGGCTTCGGCTGCGTTCCTGGTATCGGAAAGTGCCTTGTTGGCATGCCCAAGCTGAAGCTGAATTTCTGCCTCGTCAGGCGCGATAGTGGCGCAGCGGGTCAGCACACTAATGGCTTCTTTTACTTCCCCGGTTTGTAGCAGCAACTGACCAAGATGAATATGTACAGCGAGATTATCGGGTTGGGCATCAGCAATACGCGCAATGATCTGTTTTAAGGAAAAGTGTAATTCAAATTGCTGTAAGGCGGCTATCAGGGCATCGAGCGTGTCAGAAGTGAGGTCACTGTGTTGACTTAGCTGGGTGAGAATCGACGTCCCAGTCAGGATCTCATTTTGCAGCAGCGCGATGCGTGCATCCCGTATTTTCAGCTCCGGCGAGTCAGGGAATTGCCGGCGAATTTTGTTAAGTGCCAGCATGGCTGAAGTAAGGTTGCTCTGGGCTAGTGCGTTGTCTGCCTTTGCAATTAACCTTTGACACCGATCATCCATTTTCACACTTCTCTTTTTGTTGTTTTGCGTAAGATGGTATCTTTTGTACTGCACAAATAACAGCACCTCAATGAATATCAGGGAGTGAAACCAGAACATGAGTAATTCACAGCAGATTCAGCAGTATTTTAATCAGGCCGTGCAGCTCATGCAGCGAAATGATTTTACCGGTGCGTTGAAAATTTTCGTCGCGCTTGAAAACACAGGTTGGAAAGACTTTCGCTTATTCCGTCTCACCGGGATAGCGTATGAGAGATTGCAGCGAAACAAGCTGGCATGTGACTATTTCAAGCGTTCGCTGACAGAAAACCCTGCCCAGCATGACTTATTCTCCTCATTAGCTCGCCTGCAGGCTGCCCTGAAAAACTACCCGACAGCCAGAGAATGGCACCAGAAAGCGGTATCGGCGGCCCCCGGAAGCGACGCGTATACAAAATTTGCTGCGTTTCTGCTGTCTGATGCAGTAGGGGAGGCTGATGAGGCGCTAAGCTGGTTAAATAAAACAGGTCCGGAAGAGGCGAACTCTGAACGCGTGTTGTTACTGAAAGCGCGGGCGTACGAGCTAAAACACGAATTCGAACAACAGCTTTCAACGCTACAGACTGCCAGAGAACAATTCCCGGATTCTAAAGCGGTATTGACGGCGCTTGCAGGTTACTACAATTCAGCAGGGCAAGACGACAGGGCGGAACAGGCTTACAAAGATGCTTTGGCGCGCCCACATGTCAGTGACAGAGACTGGGAGAACCTTGCCATGTTCTTACTGGGTAAACAGCGTGCTGATGAGGCTGTCGGCGTTGTTAAAAAAGGCTTAACAGCTTTTCCACAATCCCGGACATTGCTCAGACTTTTGTCATCCCTTCGCTACGAAATGGGCGAGGAGGACTATCTGAGTGACTACCGACACACGCCGCTTACCCATCAACCTCTGCCTGTGGCACTGGATTACGTCGATCAGAGCATCAAAGCTGGAAACTATGATCAGGTTGCAGCGGTATTGCAGAAACTGATCGGGCAGCACGGCAACAACCCTACGATATATCAACGTGTTGCGCTACTTGCCTATGAACAGGCTGACTATTCAAATGCCATAGAAACGTTTAAGGCATTAAGTGAACACACGCCAGAAAACGACAACCTGAAAGAGTGGCTGGTGAAAGCCCTCATCGCTGATAGGCGGGTGAGTGCGGCGCAGCCTTTTATCACCCAGCTTATTGATGCTGACCCCCGAAATCAGATTTTCTGGGCATTGCAGGCAACAGCCTGGCGGCTAACAAATGACGAGCGTTATCACTGGCTGTGTGACTACGACAAGTTAGTTAAGGCAGTTCCTTTGATTACGCCATCGGGCTACGCTAATACTGCGTCGTTTTTGGATGCGTTAAAGCCCGCTCTGGTCGCATTGCACACAACACAAAGACAGCCCCTTGAACAAACACTGAGACAGGGAACACAAACCACCGGAAATTTACTGGATAATTCAGATCCTGTTTTGCAGTCGTTAAGAGAAGCATTACACAACACCGCCAATGCGTCGTTAAGCGACTTACCCAATGATGCTTCTCACCCCACACTTTCCCAAGCTGGTCGCAAAATTGATTTCTCTGCGAGCTGGTCAGTGAGGCTAAAGGATCAGGGGTTTCATATCTCACATGTACACCCTAAAGGTTGGTACAGCAGCGCGTTCTACGTAGACTTGCCTGACACAATCAACGAATCCAGCAAGTCAGGCTGGTTACATCTGGGGAAACCAGGGATCGCGGTACAGGGAAATATTGACGCTGATCACTGGATTAAACCAGAGCCCGGAAAGCTTGCATTGTTCCCTTCTTTCGTGTGGCACGGCACCGAGCCTTTTCAGGCCAGTCGGCATAGATTGACAGTGGCTTTCGACCTTCGCGCTGCCTCGCATCCCTGAACATTGCTTTTTGCTGATTTCTTGCTATCACTTTAAGCAGCGTTGACGCCATGACCGGATTCATCCATGATGGATATATCGGTGGATTCGTTAACTGTGTAATTTTTTTACAACAATTGGTGAATAATTCGTCGTTTTCAGACAACTTTCAATGAGACCTACTCATGGAATGTCCTCTGAACCCCAGTGAATTGGGTTGCTGTTGGTCATAAGGTGAGCAAAAGCGCTCCTCGGACCGGGTGTTAAGAGGGTGTTACTTGACTACTCCGAGTAATCCATGTGACTATTAGGAGTTCGTAGTGTTGGCGTAGTCGCGACAATTACTACCTTCCTGAAACAAAAATTGTGAAAGTTTATAAGCCCCTTGCCGGAAAGTTTTTCCTTAGTGGCGAGGATTCAAATAAGAAATTTGGTTGGGAACTATGTCCAAAATGAGCAAGAGAACTCTTATTGCTTCTACTGTGATGGGTGCATTCGCACTGACAGGTAGCGCAGTCTCTGCAGATACGCTTGACGATCTTCACAAAGAGCAAGCTAAGATCCACGCAGCTGCAGCGAAATCTCAAGAAAAAATCAACACGTTGTTTGAGCAGTCTCAAGAGCTGTTGGTTGAATACCGTCAAACAGTCGATGAGACTGAGAACCTGAAAATTTACAACGACTACATTGCAAGCCTGGTTGCTGACCAGCAGCGAAGCATTGACTCGTTGCAGCGTCAGATTGACAGCATTGAGCAAACTAAACAGGGCATCGTACCACTGATGTTCCGTATGATTGACAGCCTGGAAAGCTTTATTAAGCTGGATCGTCCTATTCACCTGGACGAGCGTTTAGAGCGTGTTGAGCGTCTTCGTGACCTCATGGCTAACTCTAACGTTACCGTTTCTGAGCAATTCCGCCAGGTAATTGAAGCGTATCTGGTTGAAGTTGAGTACGGCACAAAAATCAATTCTTATCAGGGTACGATTGATGACAACGGTACTGAAGTAACTGTTGACTTCTTTAACCTTGGCCGTACGGCGCTGATGGCTCTGTCTCTTGATCAGAGTGCAGCCTGGGTATGGAACAACGAGACCCGCGCATGGGAGCAACTTGGTGACGAGTATCTGTCATCAGTTGTTGAGGCAGTTAAAATGGCGAACAACGTCGTACCTGCCGACCTAATCAAACTACCAATTAGTGCAGCGGAGTAAGTGTTAATGAAAACTGTATTCAAATCTCTTGTAGCCGCTGCAACGATGGCGGTTGTCGCAACCGGCGCTCAGGCTCAGGAAGCAAAGAGTCTGCAGGAGCTGCTAGACCAGGTTCAAAAGAACCGTGTTTCTGAAGCGCGCATTAACCAACAGCGTGAAGCTGAGTTCCAATCAGCACGCGCTGATAAGCAAGCGCTTCTTCGCAAAGCGCAAGCAGACCTTCAAGCTGAACAAGATCGTGGCGATCGCCTGCAGCAGCAATTCTCTGACAACGAAGTAACGTTGAACGATAAAGCCGCAGAATTAGACCAGGCGACTGGTACGCTGGGTGAGATGTTCGGTGTAGTACGTCAGGCAGCTTCTGAAGCTTACGGACGTGTTTCTACTTCTCTGGTAAGTGCACAGTATCCAGGTCGTGATGACTTCCTTGCAGAAATGTCAGAAGAGTCTAAAGGCCTTCCTAACATTCAGGAACTGGAAGACCTGTGGTTTGCACTGCAAAAAGAAATGACTGAAGGTGGCCAGGTTGTTCGCTTCAGCACACAAGTGGTAAACCTTGACGGTGGTACATCAGAGCAAGAAGTTGTTCGTGTAGGTACGTTCAACCTGGTTGGCCAAGATGGCTACCTGACTTACGACGTTGAAAACGAAGTAGTTCAGCCACTGGGTCGTCAGCCAGATAGTCACCTGGTAGCATCAGCAGAAGATCTGCTGGACGCCACTTCAGGCATGGTTCCTTTCTACGCTGACCCTTCTCAAGGCGCGATTCTGGGTCTGCTTAAGCAAAAGGCGACATGGTCTGAGCGTTATCACGCAGGTGGTTACGTAGGTTACACCATCACGGTTATGCTGGTAATTGGTCTTCTAATCGGTCTTTATAAGCTGGTTACGCTGACTGTCACTGGCGGCAAAATCCGTTCACAGCTGAAAAACCCAGGTAACCCTTCTGAAGGTAACCCTCTGGGCCGTATCCTGAAAGTGTATCAGGAAAACAAAAATGCGGATGCTGAGAACCTGGAACTTAAACTGGACGAAGCGATTCTGCGTGAGCTGCCTTCAATTGAAAGTGGTATCAACGTAATCAAAATCTTCGCAGCGATTGCACCTCTGCTGGGTCTGTTAGGTACGGTACTGGGTATGATTGCAACGTTCCAGACAATTACACTGTTCGGTACGGGCGACCCTCGTATGATGGCAGGTAGTATCTCGATGGCTCTTGTGACAACTGCACAAGGTATCATTGCCGCGTTACCTCTGATTCTGACTCACAGCATCGTAGCGTCTCGCAGCAAGTCAATCGTTCACATTCTGGATGAGCAAACTGCGGGTATCGTAGCGGCTCATACAGAGGCGGAGAAAGCGTAATATGGTATACCTGATTGGATTAATGGAATCGGTCAGGGACTTTATCGCTACCGGCGGTGACGTGTTGTATTTCGTTGCCGTCGCGCTCTTTCTCATGTGGGCATTAATGATTGAGCGCTACTGGTATGTAACTTCGGTTTTCCCAAAGGTGAAGAAAGACATCATCCAACGATGGGATAACCGTAGTGATACCACATCATGGTATGCGCATAGAATCCGTGACGCGTGGATTTCTCAGGCGTCAGACGATCTGAACGCTAGAATGCTGATTATCCGCACATTGATTGCAATGTGTCCTTTAATCGGACTACTGGGAACAGTAACCGGTATGATCAGTGTTTTCGAGACAATGGCAACGCAGGGAACCAGTAATGCACGCTTGATGGCATCTGGTATTTCCATGGCAACAATCCCGACAATGGCGGGTATGGTTGCGGCGCTGTCCGGACTGTTTATCAGTTCACGTCTTGAGGCTAAGGTGAAGATGGCACGCGAAGGCTTAGTTGATAGCCTGCCACATCATTAGAGAGAGAGATTATGGCTCGAAAAGTCAGAACCGAGGAAGAAGACGCGCAGATTGACATGACGCCAATGCTGGACATCGTGTTTATCATGCTTATCTTCTTTATCGTTACCACCGTTTTCGTAAAGGAAGCTGGTATCGAAGTTAATAAGCCAGACGCGAGCCAGGCGGTACTTCATAAGAATGCCAATATCTTCATCGCAGTAACAGAAGATGGCACCGTTTGGTTAGACAAACGTGAAGTATCACCGGACAGCGTTAGAGCGAATATAGAGCGACTGTTAACGGAACAGCCAACTGACTATGTCATCATTCAGGCTGACGTTAAGGCCAAGCATGGTCTGGTGGTGGAAATCATGGACCAGGTTAAAGCTGCAGGCGTTGATCGCGTATCGGTAGCAGCAAGGGGATAAAATGGCACGATTTATCGTATCTATATTATTAGGTGCAGGTGTTGCATTTGCCTTGTTTGTCTTAATGGCGAAGTTGATTGAAAACTCGTCCAGACCAGCAGATGAAGTACCGGAAGCGCCCGTTATTGATATTGTCATGCAGGAGCCGGACGACGAAACGCAGACGCGTACTCGTGTTCCACCTCCGCCTCCACCACCGCCTCAACAGCCGCCTAAAGTGCAGCCTGTTGAACCTGAAGCGGCAGAACCGGATGCAGATGGCTTTAGCCTGAACATCCCTTCTATCGACACAGGTGGTGTGGGAGTAAACATTGGTGCTGTTGGCGCGATGCAACGAGATGGTGAAGCTACACCTATCGTTCGTATCGATCCAAAGTATCCACCGGAAGCTGCACGTGACGGTAAAGAAGGTTGGGTTAGACTTTCCTTTACCATCAACGAGGTAGGCGGTGTTGAAGATATCGAAGTTATCGATTCTGAACCACGTCGTATTTTCGACCGCGAAGCACGTCGTGCATTGCGTAAGTGGAAATACAAGCCTAAGATCGTTGAAGGTAAGGCGGTTAAACAGCCTGATATGTTCGTACAGTTAGACTTTAAACTGGAGCAATGATCATGATGAAACGTACATTCAAAATGTCAGCCGTTGCTTTAGTCATGGGTTTCGGCGCTGCCATTGCTGCTCCTGCAGCGATGGCGCAGTCTGCCGCAGTAGTTTGTCCTGGCTATGAAAAAGGGAAAACCACGCTGGTAGGTGAACGTACTGGTAAAAAGGTACAGAAAGCGTTTGAAGCTTATAATGAAGACCGTGTAGATGAAGCACTGCAAATTCTGTATGACATCGACACGTCAGACGAGTTTGATAAGTCTTACGTTGGACGCTTTATTGGTAACCTGCTTGCCGCTCGTGAAGGGCAAGGCACAAAAGCATTGGGTTACCTGACCGATTCAGTGCAACCTAAAGTACTAAACGACACTGAACATGCCCAGACGCTGAAATTGATTGGCGATTTGAGCATGCAGGAAAACAAGTACAACGACGCCGTTAAGTGGTACAAAGAATGGATGGACTTTACCTGTAAGGAAGATCCAGACGTTTATACCCGCATGGCGCAGGCATATTATGAGTCTAAGCAATTAGATAAAATGGTAGACCCTGCTGATAAAGCGATTGCGCTGTATGAGAAGCCTAACAAGAACCCTTACGTTCTTAAGCTGACTTCTTACTATGAGCGTAAAATGTACCCAGAGACAGTGGCTGTAGCAGAAGAACTGGTTTCTAAGTTCCCTGAAAATGGTCGTTGGTGGACACAGCTTGGTTTCTTCTACATGCTAGTGGAAGACTTCAAGAAAGGTTTGTCTACGTTTGATTTAGCTTACGAACAGGGTTTCCTGAAGAAAGCCAATGAAATCAAAACTCTGGCTCAGCTTTATGCGACAAACGGCGTTCCTTATAAAGCAGCGAAGTTGATGGAAAAATATATCGACTCTGGTCTGCTTGAAGATAATGCGGACATGTTAGCGAGCGTTGCTAACTCGTACCACCAGGCCAAGAACTATGACCTTGCAGCAAATTACTACGGTAAAGCTGCGGCGAAGAGTTCAGACCCTGAACATTATCGTAAGCAAGGTACATTGTTACTGGTTGCCGAAGATTACGACGGTGCGATCCGTGCCCTGAACAACGCGCTAGACCGTGGTGCTGAAAATCCTGCGAACATTCACTTCTCGTTAATGGAAGCGAATTTCTACAAAGGTGACTTCAAAGCCGCTTACGAGCATGTACAGGAAGCGAAGAAAGATCGTTCTATGCGCCGCAACGCGTCAGCATGGGAACCGTACATCAAAGAAAAAGCGAAGAACCGCGGGATTAACATTTAATTCTCCGGTATCGCAAAAAAAGCCCCGAATGGGGCTTTTTTTATGTCTGTTATTCATGTCAATGGCAAGCCGGCTGACGGGTAATCTATGCCTGGAACACCAAACAAGATGTTAAACACACTGGTCATGGTCATTCACTGCTGACATCCGTCATTTGTCGTTACTAATTGTTATAACTTCCCGCAAGGTTAACGCCCGGCTGACCTCAGATTGCAATGCGTGCTTTACCTCTGATTTGCTCGGTAGCGAACCATGACGTTGAAGTGCGGCAGCATCAAACGGGTGGTTATGCAGATATTCCAGTAAAGAATAGCCGTTATGAAAAGAGGCGGTGTCTCTCTGAAGAGAGGGGCTTCTGCGAATGATGCCTGCGAGCCAGTGCAAGCTCCCCAGACAATGCACCGCGTCGCGGGTGCCGGTAACAAACTGCTGAAGCTTGGTAATATGTAGTGAAGTAAGCCAGGCGGCTACCTCTTTTAGACACGTTTTGTTCTCAGATGACGACGATGCGATACCTAATGCGATATCTTCTTGTGACTTTATCGCATGCAGCTGTAGTTCAAGGTGTTTTGCCTGCTGGCTGATAGCGCGAAATACCAATGCACTGGCGTGACCACTGGCTTTATCTTTCTTAACACCGTGCTGGATAACGCGAAAGCTGTTAGCTCGCCAGAATCGTCCCAGTGCATCAGTAAAACCAAATGAGCTGGTAATGGCGTCAATGTTGTTCCGCGTGGCATCATCTGCAATTTTCGCCAGCATCTGGCTACCGTATCCTTTATTCTGTCGCTCAGGCGCCACTGCAATGCGATTAATACGCCAATAGCGTACGGTAGCTGCAAGGGAGTCGCTAAGCATCAGGGCGATTCGTTGTGCGCTCAGGTGACCTTTCACTCGTCGTACACCACACGCAATCCCTGTTGCAACCTCTTCAAGTGGTTTACCACCCTCAATATTAATTACGGTAGCGCCGACAACATCATCACCCAGGGTAGCCAGCAGCAATTTGATATCAGGGGCATCAAGAAGGCGCATCAGATCGTCGGGTGTAGTCTGATAATGTGCCTGAACGAGTAACTGCATGACACGGTGCACAACTGATTGTGAGAGCGCTGAAAAGTCAGCCCAGTTCAGCTCCAGTTCGTGATTTTCATCAGCGCGGTACTGCATTCGGTTTTCGGAGGAAAAGAGCAGGCCAGCTGCGGTAAGGCGCTCTAGTGGATCGTCCGTAAGCCAGCGAATAGGCGTTGTCAATTGATAGTGCACCGCATTGGTTTCAGACACATAGCGCGGAAGAAAACGGTGGAGAAAACCCTGGCCGCTGCCTTCATAGCCATCCGTTGTGGTTGCCAGGACAGTGCGCGCTGGCTGTGTAATTAATGTCTGAATTTGAGGAAGCGGTAGCGATGCCGCTTCGTCGATTATCAGAACCGACGAGGTGCACGTAAATAATAGCGGGTTATCAGGCGCTACCCAGGTCAATGTCATGTTATTCGACTTATGCGTAAAGCCACCTCTGAATGTTTCAGTGAGGTCAGCTTTCGTTCTGAGTCTTGCAAACAATGGCTGTACCGATTCATAGTGCTTGCTTGTCAGCATAATGCTATTGCCGCTTGCTAATAGCGAGGCGGCGATTTCGCCCAACAGCGCTGTTTTGCCTCTGCCTCGGGGCGCGGTAATGATGGCATTGGCATCAGTATCCAGCAGCGCTTTATAGGTCTGGCTCTGGTCGCGGGTGATAAACCTGTCATCAGTTTCTGGTTGAGGACATATCCCATGCGTTACCGGCATATATTGATGATGCGCATCGACTATCGCAACGGCAGGATCATGACGGGCAAGTTCGATCCAGTGATTAATATAGCGGCTTTCGGAAAGTTGCCAGCCATGACTGACAAAATGCGTATCCAGAACATCGCGGTGACAAGGCCAGTCTGAAAGTGGCGGACACGCGATAATCAGTCTGCCTCCGTGACGTACTGTTCCGGCAAGCGCCAGCAGTGCGGAGGGGCGAAATGGCGTGAACGCATCGTATACCGCCACATCAAATTCCTGGCCCAATAGTCTGCGATATTGTGCTATCGGTACCTTAACAGCATTCTCAGGGGCATCATCTCCCATCCAACACAAGGATTTCGTCTCTGGCGCA
Organism: Alteromonas antoniana; assembly: GCF_019249295.1. Lineage (GTDB taxonomy): Bacteria > Pseudomonadota > Gammaproteobacteria > Enterobacterales > Alteromonadaceae > Alteromonas > Alteromonas antoniana. The sequence continues at coordinate 16,964 of NZ_JAESDH010000008.1, read as the reverse complement.
TAAGCGAGCAGGTCTTTTGCCTGTGTTATCGCCTTATCATGGCTTAAGAGCAAACACTGGCGATGCAGGCCTTCAGGCTTACCGATATCGTTAGTGAAAAATACCCAGTTGACTAGCTCTTGCACGCCATACTCACTGTTTTGCTGTATACTGAACGCGTGATTTTAACCATTAACTGCAAGGAATTCGAATGCGCTTTCTATCTCGCCGCCTGGTGATGCCAAATGATCTTAACTATGCCAACTCATTATTTGGTGGCCGGGCTTTGGAGTGGATTGACGAAGAGTCAGCAATTTACGCAATCTGTCAGCTGGAAACCAATTGTCTGGTGACCAAGCATATTGGCGAGATTAATTTTGAGTCTCCGGCTATGCAGGGAGATATCGTCGAGTTTGGCCTTGAGACAAAAGGCGTGGGCAGAACCTCAATTAAAGTCAGCTGCCTGGTTAGAAATAAAGCGACGAAGAAAACGATTTGTCTTGCTGATGACATTGTTTTTGTCAAGGTGGATCCGGTAACCAGACAGCCTGTACCTCATGGTAAAACACTGGAAGGCTTGAAAACGCAAACCGAAGAAGAGGTTCGCAGTCTGCATCTGTTGCCTAAAGATAACGTGGAAGATAAGGACTAATACCAATCCGAAGTAGTGTGCGCTCACTCAGAGCTGATAACACACTATTGCTGATGGGTATAAATTACAGTCCAGCCAGAAGGGCGCGCATTGCTTCCTGCTCAGCTTCAGGTAATGCAGTGTATTTATTCAACTGCACATCGGCATGCGCTTTCCCGAACAATAACGCCGTTACAGTGAGATCATGAGTCGCAACGATACGGTACTGTTGTGGTGTTATTCTGGTATCGTTGCCGGCATGGCAAAGCTTCCATAGCTGCTGATTAATATTGCTGGTAAACCCCCAGCGAAGCAACATCAGTGATGTGGCTCCGTAAAGACAAATCCCGTAATTGGTTTTGATGTCCTGCGCAAACTGCGCAAAGTTGTCAGCCTGTTCCCAATGCTGCAATGCGCCCTCAACATACAGACAGTCGCTGTGGAAAACGATTAACAGTGACAATAAGCCAAACAGCAGTAATTGTCGGGTTTGGATACTTTCCGCATTGTCCTCAGGCTGCCCGAATGTGTCGGTGTAAACCCGATCGCTGAGTAGCATAGCATCGGTCAGTAGTGTGACGTCACGAAAACGGCTCTGTGCGGTCAGTAGCTGCTGCGCTGAAAATATCACTGCGATATTTTTGATATTGCCCAGGCCCAGATTTCTCCCAATTGCCTGCTCCAGCGAGTCAGGTGTTCTGCCGAAGGATGCGCGGCTGGCTTTGCCCATGACATGCGCATGAAAAATAGGATCTGTTTCAATAATACTGACTACCTGAGACAGTGACATTTTGTCGTCGTCCAGTGCCAGGAGTTGACTGACGGTATCCGGCAGTGGGGGCAAATGTTCCACAATATCCAGTAAATGCGTATTGCCCTTTTGAAAGCGCAACCTGTTACCCAGCTGACGTACCTGACCGGCGTTAATGCCGCTGTGCTCTTTAAAGCTGCGATCGAATGAGCGCCGGTCTGAGAAGCCAAGGGTGGTAGCGACATTCTCGGTTTTTTCTCCGGCCAGCAACAGCTGGCATGCGCGGTCGTGAATATAGTTTTTCAGGGCCCGGCTGAAGCTGATATCTTCCTGCTTCAGTTCTTTTCGTAATGCTGACTCGCTTCTTCCGAGGCTCTGCGCAACGTTTTCCAGCCTTATTCTTGCAGGATTAGGGCTTTTTTCGAAAATCGCTTCAATACGTTGCAACGTAGATAACACGGGCTGAATGTTCAGAGACGACGACAACACGGATTTAAGCTGCGCGCTGTGATAAAACGAGGGGGTTTTCATCCACGATGACGCAAACGTTAGCGTGACAGTCTCCGCGTCTAGCATGGTTGCTGAACTCAGATTGGTGAAAAGAAGTTCGGTGGTCTTGCTGTCAGGCAGCTTGATATGGATGAAATCAAATTTTCGTCCCGCCAGATGTCTGGCGACGCTTAGCAGAAAATAGGCGAACAGGGCTTCGAGCTCAACAAACTGCGACGGCTTCCAGGTGACAGTGGTTTGCTCACTGTCGGTGCAAAAATCAAATCCGGCGTCGCTCCTGAACAGTTTATTCTGGAACTGACGCAACGCCTCAAACATTTCCGCCACATTTTTCGATGCGGTTAGAAACATGATTAAGGTACCCATTTTGTTGAAGTCCAGATACCCAATCAGTGACCTGCCAATTACCGGTAACAATTCTGGGGGCGTCAGCCGGGAAATCAGGCTGGCCAGCGCAGCCTCATTCAGATTTCCTGCTTCAAGGCGCTCCAGCAGGGTGAACGCGTAGCTGTCATCCTCAGTCTGCGTTTGCGTGTCCCTGCGCAGGCTGAGAATGGCACGCACCATGGCCGACCAGAAAAGCCCTTTATTTTCCACGATAATCCTTCATGTCGTCCTCTTGGTGTTGTAACGGTGTCGCCATACCTGCAATGACACCGCCGTCCTTTCGCTTACCGCGAGCGTTACTTCGATTTCTCATTTCGCGTTGCCGGCTCAAATACGGCTTATGCTTCCCACCAGTCATTCCATTTTATTAATTGCCTTTAAAAAGAAGCAAGTGGGTTTGGTTCGCGTAAGCAAATAAGCGTGTTAGTCCTATGGCTACCAACTTCTCTGACATTAGCACAGGGCGTGGCAGGGAAACAGCTACCCGGACGCTCAGGCGTCAGAATATTGATAGAAACTGTCCTATCCTGGCAAAGAGGTGTCCTATCTTTACGTCACCGATGCAACCTATAATTCTCAGTAACGTGACACGCTTTCTTATTAAGAAGCTGTTTCTGAGTGAAACTTCATACGACACTAATGTGAATGCTCACTCACTGCTTTGAGTACACGGGCATACCGCCAATTTGTCCTGACTTCCCAAAGCAGCAATGGTCAACGATGCCAAAAGACATCAAACCAACATGGTCACTCCGACATTACAACGCCCGCTACCTGTCCGTAGACGGGCGTTTTTCTTTTCCGGCAGCTTGATTCATGCGCCAATACTGATAGACTCGCCGCTGTTGATGAACATCAACACACCAAGGGGTGCCGAAACCGGCTGAGATCCACAACGTGGGAACCCTTTTACCTGATCCGGATAATACCGGCGTAGGGATGGTTTACACAATTAGCCACATCACCTGCCGACATGCCGGATCTTTTTTTCTTCAATGAAATAAGAGATCCAAATGAACAAAACTGTTTTACTTCTTTCTCTGGCCTCGTTACCCGCACTGGCCCAAACTCAGGATGCCGATGTTGAACGGATCACTGTCACCGGGGATTTCCGCCAGGCTACGCTTGATCAGTTAAGCAGCAGTGCTTCTGTCATCGATCAGGCCCGTCTTGCTACCCGACAGGCAACGCATCTCGACGGTATGCTGAATATCGCACCTAATGTGAACTTTGCGTCAGGCGCGTCTCGCGGTCGGTTTATACAAATTCGTGGGATCGGTGAGCGCAGCCAGTTCGCTGAGCCTATCAATCCGTCTGTGAGCTTTCTTGTCGATGATTTTGATTTTTCCGGCCTTGCCGCTTCCGGTGTGTTGTTTGATACACAGCAAGTTGAAGTTTACCGGGGACCTCAGGCTACACTTTTTGGTACCGGCGCGCTGGCCGGAGCGATAAAAATTCAGAGTCACCAGCCGGGAAGCGATGCGCCGTCGCACGCCGAAGTGCGGGTGGCTACAAAAGACAGCTATCGCGTAGAGCTCGCTCATGGCGATAATATTACAGAGGACGTCGCGTATCGCGCCGCCCTGATGCACAACCGCAGCGATGGCTTTATTGAAAATACCTTCTTAAACCGCGAGGACACTGACAATATCGATGAAAGTGCGGCGCGGTTGGGGATCACGGCGCAGGTCGATGATCGCACCACCTTCACGGCCAATTATCGCTGGTACGATATCGACAACGGCTATGATGCGTTCTCTTTGGATAATACCCGCGAGACGTTGTCGGATGAGCCGGGGTATGACTTACATCAGACCCATGCAGTGAGCGCAAAGACGCAAACACAGACGGCGGGTGGGCAGTTAGATCTCATCTTCACACATGCCTCACACAATATCGCCTATGGCTATGACGAAGACTGGACTTACACCGGTTTTCATCCATGGGGCTATACCTCGTTCGATGCCTATTTCCGGGAAGTAGAAACGCAAACCGCAGAAGTGCGTTTTACGTCTAACGATTCCGCCGCTTTATTTGACGGCAAAACCGCCTGGATAATCGGTGCGCTTTACAAAGGCAGCGAAGAAGATCTGCTGCGCGAATACACTTACGCCGATGGTGACTTTCTTAGTGTATACGAGCCCGTCACCACCTCTGCTTACGTTCAGACAGATACCCGTTTAACGGACAACCTGACGCTTATAGCGGGTCTGCGTGTAGAAAATTATGATTTTGAATACACTGACAATCAGGGGCTGGATAACGCACATGACACCACGATGACCGGCGGCAAGCTGGCCTTGCAATATACGCAGGGTAAGCACTTCTGGTACGGCAGTATCTCACGAGGCTATAAAGGTGCGGGTATCAATCCGGATCAGCAGGTGAGTGACGAAAAGCGCTTTTTCGATGCAGAGTATAACTGGAACTACGAAGTGGGCGTAAAGGGGCCACTGTTTTCTCCGGATATCATGGTTCGCGCAGCCGTGTTTCATATGGAGCGGGACAATACCCAGGTAAATGACTTTGATGTTCAGGTAAGGGAAGATGGCACGCCGGAGTTTATCGACATTATCGATAATGCCGACCTGGGCACTAATCAGGGCGCAGAGGTGGAGTTTACCTGGCAGGCAACAGAAAACTGGTTGCTTGAGGGGAGTGTAGGGTACCTTGATGCGACGTTTGAGGATTACACGACCGCAGATGGCACTTTAGTGGAGAAGCAAACTCAGGCACAGGCTCCAAAGTACACGGCAAACCTCTTTAGTGAACTGGCCCTGAGTGACAGTTGGTTATGGCGCGCGGACATTGATTTCAAAGATGAATACCGTTTTTCTGATGGCCATGACGTGACCTCACCTTCCACTACGCTGGTGAACTCCGAGCTGGTTTGGCTGTTGGATAACTGGACGGCGACGCTGTGGGTGAACAACGCGTTTGATGAAACCTATTATGTTCGCGGCTTTGGCGGCTTCAGCAACGATCCGCGCGACTTTTACGAATTTAATGAACCTTACTATCAGCTGGGTGACGGCAGACAGTATGGTATTACCGTGCGTTACACGTTTTAAGGAGAGTCGATTATGCAGGTTATGGTTGAATTATCGTTATACCCGTTAGTGGATGATTTCATTGGGCCGATAGCGGCATTTATTGAGCGTCTCAATGGATACGACGGGTTGTCTGTTATGACTACCTCAACCAGCACGCAGGTTACCGGCGACTATCCGCTGGTTATGCAAGTGCTGGGAGATGAAATGCAGCGAACTCACGAGGAAGTAGGGCAGGCAATTTTTGTCGCCAAGTTTCTAAACTTTGATGCGATGCAAAGCAGGAAGGGCTAATGGAGAATGCAGGCTCTCAGTTCCTGGAACAGTTGCTGGCGACGTCGTTGCCCGAATGGGTTGCGGTATTACTGGCGCTTGCCTATGTCTGGCTGGCGGCACGTCAGAACAGCTGGTGCTGGGCCTGCGCATTTTTCAGTACCGCCATTTATACCTGGCTTTTCTGGCAGGTTACGCTGCCGTTTCAGTCTGCTCTGAACCTCTTCTACATGGTGATGGCCGGTTATGGTTATTATCAGTGGAATAAAGGAGATAGTGACGACAGTACACCTGTGCGATCCTGGCCCTGGTGGTGGCATGCGTTGCTTGTGCCCGGGATCCTGCTCATTGCCTGGCAGCTTTCTGAACTCGCGGCATCACAATTTAGTAGTGAACATTTGTATCTTGACGCCAGTATTCACTTGCTAAGTGTGGTAACCACATTTATGGTTGCACATAAAATATTACAAAACTGGCTGTATTGGTTTGTCATTAACCTGGCATCGGCATACTTGTTTGCACAGACAGGGCTGATGTTATCAGCATGTCTGTTCCTCGGTTATGTGGGCTTTTCAGTCTATGGATACCGCGAGTGGTTGAAGCAATGGAAGATGCAACATGCAACAAGAACGTATACTTAGCGCGCTAAAGGAACCGCTTGGTCTGTCTGAGGATGCACGTCTTATCCCTCTGACCGGTGGCGAGGTAAATCATGTTTATCGCTTAACCGATAGACATAAGGACCTGGTGGTTAAATGGACCGGTGAAGACGCATTCAGCGGTATTAACCGGTTTCACCAGTTTGTGCTGCAAGAACAGGTGTCACAGAGGTTGTTGGCACCTGAGCCCGTGTGGCTAAGCGATGACGAATGCCTGTGGGTAGAAAAGTTCATTGAGGGCCCGACGTTGTCGCGCTCAGGTACCGATATTCCGGCGGCGCTGGGGCGGATACTGGCGTCGATCCACGACCAGCCTATTACCGCCAGGCCCCTTCAGCTTACAAAACGGTGGCAACACTATATTGATTCTGCCAAGCTTTCCTCAACCGATCCGAGAGTGCATCGTGCCAACGAGTTGAACGAGCGCTTACATCTGGATTACGAGGACGATGGCGTGTTAGCACTGTGTCACAACGATTTATCAGCAGACCACATTGTGTGTGGCGAACACTCTGTGATTGTAGACTGGGAATACGCCGCGATGGGCAACCGCTACTTCGATCTCGCCGGTTGTGCGCTCATCAATAAACTGAGCGATGATGCCTGCGACGAGTTATGTCAGGCCTATGCACAAGCGGCATCGGTTGAAATTGATACGGTGTTAAGGCTATTTCGTCAGCAACGCGAAGTCGTGACTGTGACGAACGCCCTGTGGGAAGCGGCATTAAATGTACAACTGAAAGGAGCAAGAACCGCCTGATATGCAGCGAAACGCTCGATTAATCAACGAATTGGTTAATCGTTCAGCGTTAGAGTGCAAAAGGAAGTAAAAGTGCTTTACCTTTCACATTGCATACGTATAATGCTCACCGCGCTAGGGGTGTAGTTCGAATTGGTAGAACAGCGGTCTCCAAAACCGATGGTTGGGGGTTCGAGTCCCTCCACCCCTGCCATTTTCCTCTCTGTTAAGATACACTTTGTTTCATCATTCTATCTTAAGATTTCTGTATGTCTTTGCTGACTGACTATCAACGAGCCGCGTTAGAAGTAATGGGTATCCCTGTGTGGGTGTCGCAATCTGAACAGCACGCGGCATCGCCACAAGAAACCGTCACAGATACGGTTCCGGCGACACCTAAGTCAGCGACACCAGCAGACAGAGCGGCAAAGCTGGCAGCACTGAGAGCACAGGTTTCTTCAGCCAACACTTCGCCGGATACGACCGAAAATGCTTCTGTTAGCGACGCGCCAACAGCGCCGCATACCCGGGCACTGTCTGCGCAGGAAGTAAAGGCCGCTGGCAAACTACTCAGTGATATTCAACTGGCTGCAAGTGCTGTCAGTTTTACTGAGAATACGCTGGCGTTTGAGGTGGGTGAACAACTTAGCACCACCCCAGACAGAATCACGTTGCCATGCCCCCCTGAAGCCCTGACCGCAAAACAAAAGCGCGCGTTGTGGAAAGCGATAAGTCAGGCGTAGGTATATGTCGCTCCAGGTGCAACCACTTACTGCCGATTTTCTTGCAAACGCTTACCGAATTCATCAGCAGGCACAGCCTCGACCGTGGTCGCTAACTACCTTTGAAGACTGCACAACAGCGCCGTATGCCGGGCTGGTGGCAACCGTTGATGGGCAGGTTGTCGGCTACGCCGTGTTGTTGTTTGTTGCTGATGAAGGCACGCTGATGGACATCGCAGTAGATAACGCCTTTCACCGGCAGGGCATTGCTAACGCTCTGATGGATAGCAGTATTCTTATGTGCGAACAAAAACAGATGGGGTCATTGTGGCTTGAAGTCAGGGTGAATAATCCGGCTGCGGTTTCACTGTATGAAAAATACCAGTTCGCCCATATTGAAACGCGCAAGAAGTATTATGATACCCCTGAGGGAAAAGTCGATGCGCATATTATGATGCGCAATATCTGACCGCTATCTATTTGACATCTGACGACACTCTTTATGCACTCCGGGCTACATGCTCATCGTTTCCTTTGCTATCTCAACACCATCTATCGTTGCATGTGATACCACTGCGCAATAGTGTGTGAACAGCCGGTAAGTGTCGCCAAACACGTCAAATCGATTGCTCACAACGCTCAGGCATTCAAATTCACCCCATAAGCGGGTACAATTCGCGCCCTCTCTATTAACAACGATTCAGAACGCTGCATGTCATTAGCTCAAGAAATTGCAAAACGGCGCACCTTTGCCATCATCACGCACCCTGATGCCGCCCAGCCTTTCAACGCTTAAAACCACCTTTCATTGCACACCACAATCACATCTCTACGTACTGAATTTAAAGGCTTTTTGTCTTTTTCTCGTTTCTTTGCTTTTCAATGATGTTCAAGCGTAACCTCGGAAAATGTGTACAAACTTGAGTACAAATCGCCATATTTACCGTTTTTAGCCAAATTCCATGACACAAACCTAGCTGTAGGCCTTGTTCCTACTGGGTTTTAGCCAAAACTTGCCTATATTTTTTATGCCAAAAATCGAGAAATGATGGTAAGACGTTCGCGATTATCTCTAATTGTTTGCCGGTTGAGTTGGTTACCGGTTGCTTTCTTGCTGTCCTAAAAGTTCATTTGTATGGGCCTGATCTTCTGAACAAATCATGCATCTTTCTGACCATCAACAAGTGATGAATCAGGCGATGATAGCTTTACATTGATTTTCAGGAGAATGCAGATGACAGCAGTAGCGCACCAAGTAACCCCTTTTCTAACGTCTTACGAAGTTATGGCTCGTTACCACATTAGCTATACGACGCTCTGGCGAAGAATAAAAGATGGCAGCTTGCCGCAACCTCGTATCAACCGAAATACACGAAACAAGCTGTGGCACATTGAAGACTTGGAGGAGTATGAGAAGAATTAGGAATAGATAGCGTAGCTTAGTTTTTCTGTTGGAGCTTGGACTAACGCTTTGAAACGCCGGCTTGTGCCAACAATATAGTTAATATGTACACCAACTTAGGCTAAGATAGCAGCATGGATTTTTTATTGATTGGATGGATAGGTAAGTGACGACTCCTCAAGAACGGACAACAGGTATTACAAATGCGTCGATAAAAAAACGTTTCGGCTCAATTCCCGCTTGGAAGATGTTGAGTGAATATATCTGGAACGGTTTGGATGCTGGTGCATCAGATATTGATGTCATTATTAACACCTGTGATCTCGGCGGGGTGGAGTCAATAGAGATCCATGATAATGGTGAAGGAATTGACTTTCATAACCTAGACCGAAATTTTGATAATTGGGATGACTCATCCAAAAAACAGGTTACCCAAAAAGGCAGTCAAGGCAGAGGGCGGTATTCATTTCATAAATATGCTGCAACAGCAACCTGGCTTACGAGAAGACAATCTGAGAATGCACGTATTACCATAGACTCGTCTCGTATTAAAACGTACAAAGTTGAGTTGATCGACGATAAAGAACAGCATAGTAGTATTCTTTCAAATGGAAGTGGGACATCAGTATTTCTTACGGGCATTACGAGTGAAAAATCTCAAAAAATCCCTAATATTGAAAATATCATGGAGGAGCTTTCAAATGAATTTGGTTGGAAGCTAATAGTTTTTTCTAACCTTAAAATATCAGTTAATAGAGTCCGAGTGACGCCTCCCCAACATAGGTTGTTTCAAGAGCTTATAGATGTTGATGGAAATATATTTAGTTCAAGTATCATTCAGTGGATAAAAAAACCATCTGGTGAAAAGTCATACAATTATTTTAGAGATTCAAAAGAACATCAGAAGTATAGAAATCTGACTGGTTTTAACTACAAAAACAATTTTTTCATAAGTGGATATATACAATCTGAGTGGTTCGATAATTTTCAAGATACCTCATCTCCAAATGCTGATCTCTTCATTAGTGAAAAGAGTGATGGGAATAAAGTTTTAGCTATGCTGCTAAAAGAACTGCGCAACAAAACAGCCGAGATTTATCAGGGGTTCCTTAGAGAAAGAGCTGTTCAGCTTGTCGATTCTTTCGAAGAAAAAGGATATTTTCCTGTTTACAATTGGGAGTCTGACGAAGATCGTTCCTTTAGAATTGCACATACGAAGAAATTAGTAACTAGTATCTGCGTTGCTGATCCAGCAGCTTTTAATGGGCTAAAGGCTAAGCAAACAAAAATTATAATCGGTTTGCTTGATAGGCTATCTACATCAAGTGAAAATGATAGTTTGATAGATATATTGGAAGGCGTTTTAGACTTAAATAAGGAGCAAATGGATGAATTTGCATCTCAAATAAGTAAATCTAAACTTGATTATATAATTAGCACGATTGGACACATTCATAAGCGAGATCTAGTCGTACAGAAAATGAAGTACCTTTTTAAAGAGCACGCTAAAGAAGTTCTAGAAACACCAGACTTACAAGGTATTATTGAGGCTAATACATGGTTGTTTGGCCCTCAGTACACAACTATAGGTGCCGAAGAGGATGACTTTTCTAATACAGCTAGAAATCTTCGGAATTCAGATATTGAAATATTGGATGGGGACGATATCAGTACCAGTGATCTTATTGAAGGCGCTACCATAGAGGGGGCAAAAGGCCAAGTAGATTTGTTTCTTGCACGCAAAATGGTCACAATTGATCATTCTACACAAGAAGAATTTATTAAATGTACGATCATTGAAATAAAAAGACCAAGTGTAGCATTGAATAAGAAACATTTAGCTCAAGCTGAACGTTATGCTGAGGTACTTGATAAGCATCCTGCCTTTAATGATGAGAGAATGAGATTTGATGTTGTTCTTGTTGGAACTAAAATCTCCCAGAATGATACTCAAATTACAAGGCGGTTGAAAGACCTTGCTGGTAAGGGCGGCGCGGGCCTTGTTTCCGGGGCGGATGAAAGAATTCGAGTATACGTTAAAAGTTGGTCTACAATTTTTAATGATTTCGAGGTGACTCATAGTGCTTTATTACAAAAGCTAAAAATAAAGAGAAGCGAGCTAGAGTATAAATCTAAGCAAACCCTTGTGGATGAATTGCAAATACCTCTCTCTGAGGCGTCGTGAGACTTATAATAATTATTCGATAAGTTGTTTTTTTGTAACTGGAAAAACAACTAATCTAAACCGAGCCAAATGCACTACTTGACTCGGTCATTTGTACTAGCTCAGTCTCTTCCTTAATTCAGCTACCCCTTATTGTCCGAAACGCCAGTTGAATGGAAAGCCTGTCGGCTCGATGATGGTTTCTAGTTGTTGATACCAAACGTCGTAAGCATGACGCATTTCGTCCAGGTACTGATATTGGTTGTAGATAGCATCCAGCCCTTTTTTGCTGTGGCCAATCATCAACTCGGCAACTTCTTGCGTCGTGATGGCAGACATTCGCGTTCGCATCGTTCTGCGAAGATCATGCATAGACCAGTGTTCCATCTCAATACCAAGCGATCTGCGAGCCCAGATTTTCACATTGTTAGGAATAGTGGTATCAAAGCCATTTGTGGCAAGCTCTTCTTGTCCGTTCGCGGGAAACAAGTAAGTTGATTTGCTCATCTGCATCGCCAGTTCAATCAGCTCAATAGCTGGCTTAATCAATGGCCGCATGATCGGCGCTCCAATTTTCTCACCTTGTTTGCGGATCTCTATGGGCACTGTCCACATTGCAGATTGCAAGTCAAAGTGATGCTTTTCAGCTTGAATGAGTTCGCCCTTGCGCCCTCCCAATAAGAGAAGCAGTTTTATGTAGATGCGATTCTTCTCAGTGATTTTTGACTCATGCAAATAGCGCCAAAGTATCCTGATCTCGTTGTCATTTAGCACCCGAGTTCGTTTTCCTTTTTTACCGCCAACCTTTTTTGCTGTGATCCCAGCGGCAGCGTTAATTTCCAAAATTTGTTCATCAATCAGCCAGTCATAGAACTTATGCAGTACAGACACTAGGCGCTCTGTGTTTGACGGAGACGATTCCGAAACCTCACGAAGACAGTTTCGCAAGGACAATTCAGTGATGTCAGTTAATGGATACTTGCCAAGTCGGGGCAGCAAATATATTTCACTGCTGCGTTTTTGGTAGTGCCACGTTTTCTCCTTTAGCCCTTGCTTACCGGCAGAGTCTATCCAGTCTCGAAAAATCGATTCGAAGCTTTGATTAGCAGAATACTTAGCCCGTTCCTGCTGTAGGTAAAGCTTGGGGTTTCGGCCTTGATCAAGTACTGCCCTTAACCTATCCAGCTCATTCCTGGCTTCAGCCAGCTTCATAAGGGGGTAAGTACCTATGTCTACCCGCTGTTGCTTGCCATCGAACCGATAACGAAACTGAAAAACAATTTTGCCCTTGGGCGATACCCGAGCACTTAGCCCATCTCGGTCGGCTTTTACTACGGTTTCTTTTGCTTCTTTATTTAACCTGGCATCGAGCCAGCTAACTGATAACGCCATGTTATAAGCCCAGCCCTAGTTTTGATTTTAATGATTGTTTACGTGTTTCTGCTTTGGGTTCTGGCGCTGTACTCATAGAAGTAACTTCACCATCTGGTGCAAGGCCATCCACCGGTACAGATGTCGTGGATAGATTGGGTTGGCTCATTTGAATTAACCCAAAGGTTGCCAGCATCCGCAGACGCTCAGCGCGTTCCCGTGGTGGCGTCTTTTCCAATTCTTTGAGTAGTTCTGGGTGGCTCCCTGGGGGAATGTTGACGACAACTCTCATGATCATGCCCCATAAAACCAGAAGCCTCGGACGTTCGCCAAAACAGACTGCTCAGGCACGATGATCTTGCTTCGTGAAAAAATCTCCTTGGCCGCTTCCTTATAAGCCAAGGCTCCACCTCCGGCGATCAATACCAAGTCCGCATTAATGCTTTCGTCACGCATGGATTGACGCATGGCTGTAAGAGCAACAGGCGCTACCTTTTTCATGGCAGCATTCAGATAAGGTGAAATATCGACTTTTTCTCCAAATAGCAGGACCTGTAAGTCGCCGGTTCTCATGGCTTTTTCAAGTCGATCCATTCCGACTTTGGCACCATGATCTTCCGAAATCAGCTTATCGATGGTTTCCAGTAGCACGGACATTGCCTGAAGACTGGTTCCTGATGAGCTGTAGCGAATTTCTCCGGCCTCAAGGGCAACCCAATCAACAGAAAAGAAGCCGGGATCAATGACGACGACACGACCTTCTTCAATCAAGCCCAGATCACCACCCGTTTGAACCAGATCCATATAGGCACCGGCAGGCTGTGGTAGTACTTTGACGTCATGAACGGTGATGCTGCGCTTAGGCGTCACTTGATGGACACCTTTTAAACGCTGCACAAGGTCAGACTTACGTTGTGGTTCATGAAACTGGGAAACCGGTAATCCAGTGACAACCAAATCGATGGATTCTGTTTCAGCCATTAACAAGGCGGCATGAAAAAGTGCCTTATAGGTTTTTGTGGTGGGATATTCCGGGTGAAGCTCTCGTTCCCAGCCTTGAAGGCGTCCAGCAGGAACACCAGCGGCCCAGCGCTCATTATCGACAGAGACATACAAACAAGTTTCATCATCGCCTCCACCGATACGCTCCGGCATACGATCCGCTGGACCGGCACCCGCAGGTAGAATAATGGTTTTCGGTTCACTACCTGATTGGCCAATTGCCAGCTTCAGGTTTGAGTAACCGATATCTACGCCTAGTACAAACATACTTATCTCCTGTGCACTCAAAGTGCTCTAACGGTTTTCAATCAACCGCGCTGTTCACGCTTGGGCATTTCCAAGTGCTCTGGCGGTTTACTCAAATGTCATTATCAGGATTCGGTGCACTGGCGGTGGGCAGAAAGGTGACAAATCCTTTCATCTATCTGCCTATTGCATTTTTGCAAAAGTATGAGAATAGGCTCTGTTTGGCGGCTGGTGACCTAGCCAAAAAAATTGAGACGCCAAACGTCGTTTGCATTCTGGCCTGAACTTGCCAAACGGTTTGTATCTTCATGGCGATACGTCTTTTTAGGTGTTTTTAAGTGAAATCAGCCTGTATCCCTTGTCGGGTATGGGATTGAGCGAGTCGATTTATATCGAGACGCCAAACAGTGATTGTGACGGCAGTTTTACGTTTGGCGTTTCGATCCAAAAGCCAAACGGATAGTGGTTTTGGCTTTAGGGGTTAATTGGATGGGGAAATTGGTTTGGTAGAAATCGTCAATGAACAATGGAAAGCAGATGTATCAGATTTACTTCAGCAAGAAACGGACAGGCTAAAAGCGCTGGCACGAGCTGAAGTTGATGACTTTTGGGTTACCCATTACAAGGTTCGAGAGAATGAGCCCTTTAAAGACTGGGGTCTGCTTGGTGTCCGTATCAGAGACTTTAAGTATGGCTTTGGCATAGAGTGGTATATCAACAGTTTTCACGGTCAACGAGGCAAACGCGTGGTCTTTAGCAAGGGGCTGCGTATCTCAAAGACGAAGCTGAGATACGCATTTTTAGACTGCCAAGGTTTGGCCAAAGAATGGGAGCTAGCGCTGGCCATGGAGAAAGAGGAATTCTTCAGTGATATTCGACGCCAGGTTGATAAGCTCAACATGCTGCGTCGCAGAGTGAATGCGTATTGAGTCAACTGCGCTACTTCACTCGCGGTAACTGGTCCCAGCGTGTTGTATAAGCGGGAGACAAATGCTCTCGCTTCATCGACCAATCTTTCTTGAGTCCTTGTCCAGCAAAGAAAACCTTTCCGGCACCGCTTTGGTTAATGGTGTCCAATACAGACATTAGCTGCTGGCTATTAGAGCGGGTCGATACGTCATCGAATAGTCCTGGTTGAAACATGCCAGGATCGTAAAAGTCAGACAGCATGACGCCCGCTTTGGCATAACGAAAACCATCCTTCCATATCCGCTTGAGTAAGTGATTGGCCAGCTCGATAAAATCCCGCGTGTCGCAACTGGGGATTAGCAATTCACCCGATGCAGAGTTGCTGTACTGCGGCTCGTTGTCCTTAAAGGGGCTGGTACGTATGAACACGGTCAGCACTTTGGCTTGCTGCTGTTCTTTGCGAAGTTTCTCAGTGGCGCGGGTTGCGTATTCGCATACGGCTTCACTTAAAAATTCAAAGTGCGTCACTTTTACGCCAAATGAACGGCTACAGACGATTTGCTTCTTAGTTGGCGGGATCTCTTCAAGTTCAATGCACGACTCACCATTGAGCTCTCTGACGGTTCTTTCTAAAACCTCTGAAAACTGGTCTCTGATGGCTCTAGGAGAGGCATTGGCGAGATCTAAGGCTGTGGTGATACCCAACGCATTTAAACGCTTAGAAAGCCGTCTACCAACGCCCCAAACATCATCAACCGGGACTAATGCGAGCAATCGACGTTGCCGATCTGGATTGGTCAGGTCTACAACCCCCTGAGTAGCTGGATATTTTTTGGCGGCATGGTTAGCCAGTTTGGCGAGTGTTTTAGTCGGTGCAATGCCTACACAGACGGTGATCCCAATCCAGTGGCCTATGCGCTCTCGCACTTGTTGTCCGAACTCGACAAGAGATATGGCAGACTCAATACCGGTTAAATCCAAAAACGCTTCGTCAATAGAGTAAACCTCTACTCGTGGTGCCATCTCCTCCAAAGTGCGCATCACTCGACTGCTTAAATCTGCATACAGCGCGTACAGTTGGCTAAGAATTCCCGCTAAAAATAGACGAGTAAGTGAGCAACCATTCTGCCGCATGGGTTGCTGGCGTCTAACACCAGAAAAATCACCCAGCCCAACCCGCTGTCTATTTTTTAAGGTGGGCATTCATCTACATGTCTAATTTTTTACCAATTTGATCGCTAAGATGTACTAATTTGATTACCGAGGGAGACTGACGGACTAATTACTTAGGGGCTTAATCGTACAATCTCCACTCGACACCACACAACTCACTTCTGGACATTTCTGAGTTGCATTTTAGCTAATTTAGAAAAACATGAATTAGATAAAGTATGGAAATTTCAAATCAATATGAGGCGGACATGAAGAAATTGAAAAAAGTAGCTTAACTGGGTTGGTCAATTTTGGTTGACCACGTCATGTTCCGGTGAGTACGCAAGTCATTGGCGCTAACGAATATGAAGGTCACTTTGCTTTTGACTTACTCTATAACAACTCTTCAGATATACAGCCTAATACCTTATCGACCGATACGCATGGTACCAATAATGTTAACTTCGCTATATTAGATTTCTTTGGTTACACATTCGCCCCTCGATACGCGAAAATGAAAAAGGTGTTTTTTGAGCTATTTGAAGTGACTGAAGAGAACGGAGGCCGTATTCAATTAAAGAAAGATATTAATCATAAGCTAATTGCTGAAGAATGGGACAATATTCAGCATATTGTTTGTTCATTGAGTCGTAAAACCACCACTCAAAGCACAATCATTAGAAAGTTGAGTAACGGCAAGAGCCGAAGATTGTCAGCATTGCATGAGTACGACCGTTTAATTAAATCTATTTATGTTTTGGAGTATGTTGATAATTCAACGTTGCGTCATTACGTCCAGCAAGCCTTGAACAGAGGTGAAGCATACCATCAGTTAAAACGTGCTATTACTTCAGTTAATGGCAATAAATTTCGTGGGGGGAATGATTACCAAGTATCACAATGGGGTTCTAGGGATTTTCCCCTCTAAAAAGACTTAATCCTCTGTAGACCACACCAATAAATGGCTGCGGAGGTGGGTTACTACTTATAAGTGTGGCAAATTAGGTAAATATCGTA
>NZ_JAESDH010000089.1 GCF_019249295.1 Alteromonas antoniana | reverse complement strand
TATTTACCAAAGCGGACGTCGATGAAAGACGTTACGCAGCAGCACTGTGATGCCATTGAGAGGCGGCTGAACAGTCGCCCCCGTAAACGGTATGGATTTAAAACGCCCTGGGAGATGAAGAATGATTATGCGTGATCAATGTTGCACTTGGGAGTTGATACTAAGTGCCACTACTACTTAGTTTGTTCGTATTCCCAGCAAAAATGCTTGGACACTTGAGTGAACATGCCTTGCCAGCTTACATCCGAGCAAGTGCTTAACACCTTATTTATAGCATTAAGAGTATCTGTCCATGAATAGTAAGGCAAAATGAGCAGATAATTTTTAGGGTGTATCTGAGACAGCATTTTTTGTGTTACCACGTGAACCTGGAAGAGATTGGAGCCAGCTTCACTTTCGATACCTACTTCTATTGAGAGCCAATAATCGACTTCCGTGGGGTCATCAAACATCCACTGTTCTATGGGATCATAGTCCGCGCAATCGAATGACTTTATGACGGGAACAAGTTTATTCATATGGCATATAACGCTAAGCTTTGGGGCGCAGGCACGTAGGGCATAATAGCGAAGCGGCCCTGCGTGTTTGCGTCCCAGCGACC
>NZ_JAESDH010000088.1 GCF_019249295.1 Alteromonas antoniana | reverse complement strand
ATTAGGGGCACAAATACGTAGGCTAAAATCCTGAGCGAAGCGATGGGAGCCTACGTGTTTGTGTCCCAGCGAACGCAAGTGAGCGACTATATTGGCTTGTTAGCTGTCACTCAACACTTCCACTATTTCTTTTGCTTGGGGACTTTTGAGCAAAAACGCTTTGCTACCCCAGTCGTCACCTCTAGGAAATGTCAAAATAACATATGTTGACTGACCTGAAACGTGGGCACCTTGGCAGTAACCACCTTTTAGTCTCACTGGGACATGTTCCCCTTTGAGTACATCTCTGACGACAACACGATACGAATATGAAGCGTATCTTGGAATTTCAAATTCGCCTTCACTTATTTGAGGCTCAATCAAAGAGTTTTCATATTCATCCCAGTGAATTTCGACAATAGAACCAATAAAAATATGATGCGCCTCTCCAACCAATCTTGTTATCGGAGTTGTTTCAACTTGGCAAGCATTTGATAGCATTGCCCAAAAGTAGAAAGTCGAAAAAAAGATTAAGCGCAAAACGATTCCTCTGGCAGCTAACGCCCTGCTTAGGGGCGGAAACACATGGGCTAAAATTAGGAGCGAAGCGACGCAGCCCATGTGTTTG
>NZ_JAESDH010000087.1 GCF_019249295.1 Alteromonas antoniana | reverse complement strand
ATAGAGTACCACCAACAGGCAGTTGATCTCTTCTCACCGTTTAACCATGAGTGGTGCACTTATTATCTGAAATCGGGATGGATTGAGATTATGAAAATAGCTTAGTAAAACGATATAGCCAATTAAACCAGCTGGCTCGGCAATTTTTATTATTTGCCAGTCTTTAACTGTCTTTCCATTAAAGACTAAATCCTCGTTTTCCCTAACAGCTAATTCTTCATAAACGGAGTTGGCAAAGCGGTGTAATAAAGTTTCAAGTGTACTTCTGCATTCACTCATCTGGAAGTATTTATCATCCTCAATGAAGACCGGCGCTAGTTCATTACTGAGCTCCTTTACAAAAATGCATTCATCAGCGGCAAAACAACCTTGTAAGCCATTAAGTAAGGATTTTAATGACTCTTCTGGGTTGTTAAGGTTACTTTCAGATGAAATCCTAGAGAGTGTCGTAAGCAAGTTCACAATTGTTGACCGTTCATATGGACAGATTTCAGAGGTCCCAGACATTTAGGACGTTATGTACCATCTTATTGGAGGGGTTCTACCCCGTTTTCACGGACGGTTTGATAAAGACGTAAACTTGTTGTCCTGATTCGCTAGTCTACGTCGC
>NZ_JAESDH010000086.1 GCF_019249295.1 Alteromonas antoniana | reverse complement strand
TAAGTACCCTGTCGCCCGCTCAACCAGCGTAACAATGCAGTCTTTTGTTGTATGCCCTATCACTGTGTCGATTTCCCAGTGCCCTACCTCTTGCCTGTCTTCAACGGAATTAGGACGTTCCGAGATATGTCGCTTATCTGCCAGGCGGCCACGACTGTCGTACGCTTTATAGCGCTTGCGGCGACGCTTTAAGGACTGTCTCAAACACTGCCAGAGATCACCTCCAGCAGCTTTATCCCGCCAGACGTATTGATAGATACTCTCGTGACTGACGCACTTATGACCATGGCGTTTCAGGAAGCCTGTTATTTGCTCTGGACTCCATTCATAACCTAGTAATACCCGAACCAGTACAAAGTCAGACTCGGTCAGCTTTATACCACTACGACTTTTACGCCGCCGCACTCGCGTTCGGCGCTGAGCGATTGGTGGTCGGTAAGCGCCATCAATACTCCAGCAGGAATTACGTTTTACTTCACGCCAGATTGTTGTGCGATGCCTACCCAGTGCTGTCGCTATCTGAGGAACAGACAACCCTTGCTTTCTAAGCGCAGACAACATATACCTTTCATTCTCGGTGAGCTGTTTGTACTTCATATCATTTACCTTCTTGCCGGAAAGAAAATGGAGAAGTAACGATAGCTCACCGTTTTAATTTTGGGGGGCGTTGCAGTTACTATATGAATTCGGGG
>NZ_JAESDH010000085.1 GCF_019249295.1 Alteromonas antoniana | reverse complement strand
GTTAGCTGCCAAAAGGAATTCATACTTGGTCGGATATAAATGGAGATGCACAGCTTGCGAAAGCTTGAACGAAAGCAGTACGTCAATTTGCCGTAAATGCGGTTGCCCTGCTGGCGCTAGTGTCGAAGAAGTAGAGCAGCACTTAAACCCTGAAAAAGTTCGGACGGATAAGGTACGCAATGCGTTCGATAAAAAGCTGACCCAACTGTTATTTTTGCCTTTTTCCGCAGTCATTTTTTCACTTACCGGCAGGCTTGAATTTCTGGCGGTGTTGGCGCTTAGCTCTGTATTTTTCTTTAAAACTCAATCATCGTTTATATCGTTTTTAAAGACTGAAAAATGGCTTAGAAACGTCCTCGTATCGTGCTCAATTTTATTAGTCATTTTAATCGCTTCAAGAATACTATTCATTCCTGACAACAGTATCTTTGTTGGCTGGTTGTCATTTGGGTATCTTATCATTACTGTTTTTGCTTACTTCCTTCTATTTAAGCATCAACGAGGAAAAGAGGCTTTTTCTAGGTATTATCAAGCCAATGGCAGCTAACAATCCAATAAACTCACTCGCTCCGCTCGCTGGGACACAAACACGTAGGGCCGCTTCGCTATTATGCCCTACGCGTTTGCGTCCGTTATTGGGGCGTTAGCTACCCAGTTTTGACTTTGGAGTAACATGAGATTTTTCATTTTATTAGCATTAGCATGTTGCTGTATTGAAT
>NZ_JAESDH010000084.1 GCF_019249295.1 Alteromonas antoniana | reverse complement strand
CCCGAATTCAGATAATAAGTGCACCACTCATGGTTAAACGGTGAGAAGAGATCAACTGCCTGTTGGTGGTACTCTGTAGTCGCCAAACAAACATGAGTAGTTACCATGAATTACAAGCAGTTGATCGAAGGGCAACGATATCAGATCGAGGCCTACTTACGCGAGGGTTTCAGCTATCGGGAGATTGGGAAGCGGCTGAACGTTTGTCACACAACCATCAGTAGAGAAGTTCGGCGTAACAGTATTCGTGACAACCACTATCTGCCTGAAGTCGCTCACGCTAAGACAATTAAACGACGATGTCAGGCAGCGAAATATAGTGTTTCAACGCTGACTATGACGTTCGTCGAGTTCGGGTTGAGCCAGAAATGGAGTCCTGAGCAAATTGCTGGTGTAGGTAAGAGCATAGGGCATAGAGTCAGTCATGAGTGGATTTACGGCTACGTACAGCGAGACAAACTGCGTGGAGGTAAGCTGCACAAGCAACTGCGACATAGTCGTCGAAAGTACCGAAAAGGCAGCCGCGCGAAGCGCGTAATTATTCCAAACCGAGTTGGCATTGAGCGTCGTCCGGCTATTGTTGATAAGAAAAAGCGGTTTGGTGACTGGGAAGCCGACACCGTATTAGGCAAGAACGGTACGGGTGCCATCGTCAGCCTGGTTGAACGCAAAAGCAAGCTCTACCTGATACGAAAAGTGCCAGCGAAAAGCGCGGCTGATGTAAGCCGAGCCATGATTGGCATGCTATGGCGCTATCGCGGCCATGTCCGCACGATTACCGCCGACAACGGGGCGGAATTCTGTGCTCATACACAGGTCGCGGATAAGCTGAAAACG
>NZ_JAESDH010000083.1 GCF_019249295.1 Alteromonas antoniana | reverse complement strand
TAATGCCGATCAGTTAAGAGATTGACATTGGCTGTAAGAGGATCAAAATCCGATGATCGTAAGGTCATCGGATTTTTTAGTTGTGCAGCTTGTAACCGCTCTCTCTCTTGCAAATGGCTATGCGCCAAATACGGATAACTTAGGTCAACTCAGCGATATTCTGTGTGCCGACTTCATTACTCAATGCCTGGAAAAATCGGGAGTTGCTACCGTTCGCAAGAGACGTCTGCCATTGGAGCAGGCTGTTTGGGCAGTAATCGCTATGTCGATGTATAGGCAGGAGCCAGTTTGGAGTATCGTGAGTAAAGCGCAGCTTATGCTACCGGGTAAGAAATCTTTGGTTGCTCCGAGTGCAGTTGTGCAGGCCAGACAAAGGTTGGGGGCCGATGCAGTCAAAGAAGTCTTTACGCAAAGTCAGCTGATGTGGAACCGGGATGCGGAACATCCGACTTGGTGCGGACTAAAGCTACTTGGCGTCGATGGTGTTGTCTGGCGAACTCAAGATACTGTAGAAAACCGGGATGCTTTTACGTATTGGAAAAATCAGAATGGAGAGTGTGGTTATCCGCAAGTGCGGATGGTTTGCCAGATGGAGCTTACCAGCCATATGCTGACAGGTAGTGCCTTCGATGATGCCAGAGTGAATGAAATGCTTCTGGCAGAAGAGTTGATTGAAACTACGCCTGATAACTCACTGACATTGTTTGATCGAGGATTTTACTCTCTGGGCTTGCTTGAAAAATGGCACCGGACAGGAACCCAGCGTCACTGGCTTATTCCTATGAAAAAAGGGATTCAATTCGACGTTGTCAAAAAGCTAGGTCGGCAAGATAAGCTGGTCAGACTG
>NZ_JAESDH010000082.1 GCF_019249295.1 Alteromonas antoniana | reverse complement strand
GCGAGAAGCGGCAACGTTCTTCGCCAAAGAGTTACCGTAAGGTATCAGGCGATATCGCGTTGCCGCGAAAGCTTTGCAGTGCGCATGATGTGCCGCTGCCTAAACGTCTCACCGAGTGGTTATTACGCGTGGGTGGAGCGTCAGCCTAGTGCGCGTGACATCGCCAATGCACAACTGCTTGAGCGAATACGAGAAATTCACGACGACAGCGGCGGCATCATTGGCGCGCCGCGGATGCATGAAGACCTGCAAGCCGAAGGTATCGAGGTCAGCCTAAATCGTATCGCCAAGATTATGGCTGTGAACGGTATCTACGGCTGGCCGCGCAAAAAAGGAAGAGGCGCAAAACGAAAGTCAGTGCGTCCTTCCGGGCTTGCCAACCATCTTGAGCGTGACTTTACGGCGCAGGAGCCGGAAACCAAGTGGGTCACAGACATCACTGAAATCGCGACACTGGAAGGAAAGCTCTACCTGTGTGTGGTGCTTGACCTGTTCAGCAAACTCATCGTGGGCTGGTCAATGCATCATCGCCAGGACAGGCACATGGTCATGCGTGCCGTCGAAATGGCAGTCTGGCAGCGTCAGGAGCAACATAACGTAGTGCTGCACTCTGATCGCGGAACGCAATTTACCAGTGGTGATTATCAAAAACTGCTCAAGCGAGAGAATCTAACCAGTAGCATGAGTGCGGTAGGCCATTGTGCAGACAATGCCGCCTGCGAGGGCTTCTTCGGTGTACTAAAACGTGAACGGATTAACTACCGACAATACCGAACACGGGATGAAGCGAGGGCTGACATATTCGACTATATTGAGCTGTTTCATAATCCAAGAATGCGACGTAGACTAGCGAATCAGGACAACAAGTTTACGTCTTTATCAAACCGTCCGTGAAAACGGGGTAGAACCCCTC
>NZ_JAESDH010000081.1 GCF_019249295.1 Alteromonas antoniana | reverse complement strand
GTTAGCTACCCAGTTTTGACTTTGGAGTAACATGAGATTTTTCATTTTATTAGCATTAGCATGTTGCTGTATTGAATCCAAAGCAGTAGTCATGCGTCATGATATTTCAGTGGAAAGATATCATGTTGAAAAAATGCCAGATTACATAATTGATTTACCCCATGAAGGACATGGAGCATTGATAGCTAAACAATGGATCGTCACAGTAGCACACACTATTTTCTATGATTATACGGGAGCTATCCTAAATATTGGCTCCCAAGAATATCAAGTAGAAAAAGTATATATACATCCTAACTACTTAAAGCCCAGAAAGGAAATACTAAGCGGAGATATGATGCCGCTGATGCAAGTTTTGAAATCAAGTAGCGATATAGCTCTGATAAAAATTTCCAAACCTGTCTCAAATGTCATACCGATTTCTCTTTATTCAAAATCTGACGAAAAAGGTAAAATTCTAACGGTCTTTGGCAAAGGTGCTACTGGAAATGGATTAATCGGTGAAAATTTAGATACTAAAGCGCTTCATCAGCCAAACAGATTTCAAAATGTGGTAGAAAGTGCAAACGGTAAATGGTTATCGTTTAAATTTGATTCACCGCACAATGCTCTTCCGTTGGAGGGAATGCAAGGCTCGGGAGACAGTGGCGGTGCGTCTATTATTTATCAAAACGGCATTCCCTATCTCGCTGGGTTATCTAGTTGGCAATTTGCAACTGGGGATATGTCTACATTCAAAGGCGGTTTGTATGGAACAACTGCTTATCAAACCAGAATATCTAATTACTACAATTGGATTAAAGGCGTAGTGGGTAGCTAACAAACTGCTGTAGGCGCTCGCAGGCTCGCTGGGACGCAAACACATGGGCTGCGTCGCTTCGCTCCTAATTTTAGCCCATGTGTTTCCGCCCCTAAGCAGGGCGTTAGCTGCCA
>NZ_JAESDH010000080.1 GCF_019249295.1 Alteromonas antoniana | reverse complement strand
TGTTAGCCCACAGCGTTTTACTTTTTGCTCCCGAGGAGAAAGAAATAGTCGGGTTAATTGCGCAGTCCCGATGGACGCGGGACATCACCACACGTGGTAAGCGAGCCCGGCATGCGACGACACCCTATACCGAAAAGGAGGGGTATAAATGGGAGACTGCGTCTACAGCCATGTCATCGAGATTAGGGGATAAGATGTCGGATGTGATATCCGTGTGTGATCGGGAAGCGGATATTTACGAATACTTACACTATAAGCTATCAACAGCACAACGATTTGTTGTGCGCTCGATGCAAAGCCGGCATATTGAAGAAGGCGATAATAAGCTCTACGAGTACGCGAGCAAACTGGAAAGTGCAGGAACGAAAGAGGTACATATCGCACAGAAAGGAGGTAGAGCAGCGCGCACAGCAACACTGGATATCGTCTATGCGCCGGTTACGCTGAAAGTACCCGCAAATAAGCGCGGAAACACCTTGCCCCTTTATTATGTTGGATGTATAGAACGAAATACAGACAGTAAGCAGAGGTTATGCTGGCACCTGCTGACCAATGAACCTATTACCAGTAAAGAGCAGGCACTGACTGTCATAAATTACTATGAGAAGCGCTGGCTGGTTGAAGAATACCACAAAGCCTGGAAGAGCGACGGCACCGACATAGAAGCTTCACGTTTACAAAGCAAAGAAAATGCAGAGCGGCTTATTACAATTAACGCTTTCATCGCCACGCGCATACTGCAACTTAAGTTTGCTAACGAGCAGCCTGATGACAGTAGCTGTGAGCAAGTGCTATCACCAAAAGCGTGGAAACTGCTATGGCTGAAAAGGATTAAAAAACCATTGCCGACTACGCCTCCAACGATGAAGTGGGTGTATCATGAGCTAGCAAGACTGGGGGGCTGGAAAGATACAAAACGAACAGGTAAAGCCTCGATAAAAGTCATATGGCAAGGATGGTTTAAGTTGCAAACCATCCTTGAGGGTTACGACATTGCCAGGTCTCTGGAGGCTGACTTGTGATCAAGAGACAG
>NZ_JAESDH010000007.1 GCF_019249295.1 Alteromonas antoniana | reverse complement strand
AGACTGATATCGGATTTTGAAGCCTTGAAAAGATCGGTCAACCGATCATCAAAATAATCTTAACTGATCGGCATTAGGACATGGGTCCGGCTTTTTATTTGGTGTTATCGGTTGTTAGTTAGCAACAACACTTTCGTTGGTAATTGGCAACATCATGGCTTCGCTGGCAATATAGCCGGCGACTTCACGCTGCATTTCTTCCGTCGCCGCAGCACTTGGTGCCGGATTCAGGCTTGAAGCATGTGCACCTTCAAGGAACTGCACCCATCCGCTTACCGTCTCACCAGTAGGCTCAACGGTTGAGGAGACTTGCTCAAGACCAAGCACACCAGCAAAACCAGCTTGGCCTGACAGTGGCAACGCCGTTGTCACAGGAATTACCTGGTCAGGCAGGTTCTCACCACCGTCACCAACAACAGTCATCATGTGTACTGGCGTGGTTGCAGCCAAAGTAGTTGCGTAGTTATTAGGATCGCCTGAATCAAGCGCAGTTTGTGCGGCAAAAGCAAACTCATTAAAGATAGCATTCACCTCTGCGGTCTGCTGGGCATCCAGTGCATCGAAAAATGCTGATACTGCTGCCACTAACTGCGCTTCTGTTACATCTGTAGTCTCATACAATTGCATCAGCAACGCCTGGAAATCAGGTGAAGCCTGAGACAGTAACAAGCCTTTGATCAAAGGACCGAAGGTCGGCGATTCAATAAGATACTGCGATAAACCACCACCAGGAGACTCAAGCGATGCTGCATTCACGGCATACATACCGTCCAGTGCACCCAGCTGCTCACCCATCGTTGTGTTTGCCACTGCAGTAAAATCAGCGCCGGTAATAGCACCCAGCGAGACCCCCATAAAGGAAACTCGAGACAGATTAAAGTCCACTGCCTGAGTACTGGTTGCATCAACGACCGCATTAAGACCTAAACGCAAGCCAAGCAAATCCGATACGCTTTGACGCAGGTTATCACGCGCCGTTGGCAGACTACCCAGATTCATATAGTGCGTTGCGCTGACCGTAGTGGCATTGATATCGTCAGTGCCGTCGCCATCCAGATCAAACCCACGGCTACCGTGTAGTGGCTGATCAATAGCGACAGACGCAATACCTGCTAGCGCCAGCGTGCCAGTTATAGCCAGCATGTCTTCTTTTTTGCTGGTGATACCGTGAGCCAGAATCACTACCGGCCAGCCAGCGTCAGGCTTGGTAATAGGGAATCCCAGCCCGGTAGCAACGGCTACGTCCGGAACAGTAATCTGAACATCAAGCGTCTCATCACCCATATTGCCACCCTGAGGTTGCGGGAACGGGTTGAACTTCGTGATGTTTCTGGCACTGTCGAGCATTTCGCCATTTACACGTAAGTCAGCAAGACCAAAGTTAGAGCACATCTCATTATTCGGACCCGGCGTAGCAGCGGCAAGCACCTCATCAGGAGCACCCGCTAACACGATCCCACTGTCACAGGCGGCTTTCCAGAACTGATTGACTGGCGCCAATGGATTCTCGGCGCTGGGTACACCCAGGAAGTAAGGCAAAGACACCGTAGCTTCGTAGCGCTGCGCTGCGCAGAAAGGACCTACCTGGCCTAAAATTCCGGTAGATACCTGAACCGCAAAGCCATTTACGTCGCCCCACATCGATGCCATCGCACCCGATGCCGTGCCCAACAGGCCACCACAAGTTTGTAACGCACTGAAATCCGTCGCTTCAATTAAAGGAATCAATGGTTCAGCTTCAGGAGGAAGACTGGCAATACCCTGCTGAATTGCGCCAGCCAGCGTTGCGTCGTCAACCAAACCCAGGGTTTCCATGACATTCTGAGCACCATCTGCATCTGTCGCCACAATAACCGGAAGTGCTTCGCCCGCATTCGGATCGCCCGCCGCGGCGCGTGCAGCAAACTCACTTACCATGACCTGCTTGATAGTATTTAACGCCACGCCAACAGATTGCGTGGTGAACGCAGAAACGTACGTGATTTCTTCGCGATCGTAGCCTGCATTCAGCAACGGTCCAAGGTAACTGTTAACAATGCCCTGCAACTGTAACTGTGAATCTGAAGACAAAGGCATGGTATTAATGTCCTGACGGACCAAGTCCCACGTTGTAGAACCTTCAACAGACTTTCCAGAGCTGTCTTTCAGCCCGGTCGTCATCACCAGCATGTGGCCCTGACCAGATTTAAGCGGACGCAGTGGTACAACACTGACGGTATCACCGTCGACCAGAGACAGCACAAAATCGACGCCGTATTGCAGTTGGTCGCCAAGCAAACAACCTGCAGAAGGAATTTCAATTGCTGCACACTCTGGCACGCTCTGGTCAAGACCCAGTGTTGCCTCGTAAATATGGATACCGGCTGATAACGTGGAGGCATCCAACGTCACGCCATCGGGCGTACTGACATCAATTGTAAACGGATGCTGCGTTGACCAACCATCAAGCACGTTTAACGCGTTTTGTGGGTCGCCAAAGTCTGTAGGATCCGCTACAGGAATATTCAGTGTGTAATCAAAGAAGCCGTCATCACCTGGCAGCATCAATAAATCGTTAGGTACGTTCAGATTTCCAGCGGCCGGATCAAAGACAATACGAGAAATGGGTGTTTGAACAGGCGTGTCAGCCTGGATATCATCCAGTGTTTCGTTTGAGCCACCACATCCTGCTAGACCCAGCGCCAAGGCAACACTGGAACTGATAAAGAGTTTTCTCATTCTTTCTCCCTACAAAAACTTTGTTGTTATTCTGTGTTTAAAACCCGGACCAGACTGGTTTCCCGGTCAGGCCACATCCCGTTGTTAACACAATGTCAGGATAGTTTTAAACATGTTAGACCAGTTGTATATAGCCCAATCTTATTGACTTTGCTGGAACTTTGCAAAGGTTTGTTAACTATTTGTAAGCGTCTTTTTGCAAACACAGATTATTTTGCCCTTGTGGTTTACTTCATATCACCACCGGGTATCATCAGCGTAATTCACGCAGACATTATGTTTTGCGTACGCTTATCTACTCTTCCACAGATATGGAAACCCGATTACATGAATAACTATCAGGCTCCCCAGGATTTACTTGCAGGTAAAGTTATTTTAATTACTGGTGCTGGTGACGGCATTGGTGCTGAAGCGTCAAGAACCTTCGCTGCGCATGGTGCGGAATGCATCTTGTTAGGCAGAACAGTCAGCAAGCTTGAAAAAGTATACGATGACATCATGGCTGCCGGTGGCAAAGAGCCGTCTATCGTTCCACTGGACCTCAAAGGAGCGACTCCGGAGCATTATAAAGGGATGGCAGACACCATTGCCGACCAGTACGGTAAGCTTGATGGTGTCCTGCACAATGCGTCGGTGCTGGGTCATTTAAGTGTGTTTAAAGATATCCCTGTGGATGAGTGGCAGGAAGTAATGCAAATTAACGTGAATGCTGCCATGTACATGACACAGGCATTGTTGCCGGTGCTCGAAAAGTCCCCTTCAGCGTCGGTAGTCTTCACAACCTCAAGTGTTGGACGCAAAGGCAGAAGTTTCTGGGGTACCTATGCCGTATCGAAATTCGCCACCGAAGGCATGATGGAAGTACTTGCCGATGAATATAAAAATAAGTCAGTTCGTTTCAACTGCATAAACCCGGGTGCTACCCGCACATCAATGCGAGCCAGTGCCTTCCCGGCAGAGAACCCTGAAACGCTGAAAACGCCTTCAGATATTATGCCACTGTATTTGTACTTAATGGGCGACGAAAGTGCTGAGGTGAATGGCGCATCCATGGACTGTCAGCCCAAGTAGCCCGGAACGGAGCCTGACTCTACGGTGTGTCCCCACCGCTAATTTACACCGGCGATAGCATATTGCCGGTTGTGAAGTAACGTGATGTCATACCGGCTTGTCTGAAAACTGCGGACACAAAAAAGGCTGCGTTTGCAGCCTTTTTTTTAATCGGGTACTCAATTGAAACGATTAATCACCGATTTTTGCCCAGGTGTCGCGCAAGCCAACAGTCTGATTGAATACCGGCAGGGTATCCGTGGTATCCGGATCGACACAGAAATACCCCGTTCGCTCAAACTGCCATGCGCCAGTTTCAGGGATATGATTATGTAAGCCGGCTTCCACCCATCCCTTTTTCACCTGGAGAGATTCAGGGTTAATCGCATCGACAAAATCATCCTGTGCAGCAGGATTCGGCACGTTAAACAAACGATCATAGAGTCTGAATTCAGCTGCCTGTGCGGTAGCCGCATCCACCCAGTGTATAACGCCTTTGACTTTACGCCCATCAGCAGGATCTTTGCCCAGCGTGTCCGGATCGTAAGTACAATAAACGGTTGTGACGTTCCCCTGCTCATCTTTTTCAACGCGATTCGCTTTCACCACATAGGCGTTACGCAGGCGCACTTCTTTATCCAGCACCAGACGCTTGAATTTTTTATTGGCAGACTCGCGAAAATCTTCCGCCTCAATCCAGATTTCCCGGCTAAACGATATTGTGCGTGTACCCATCGATTCATCGTTTGGATGATTAGGCGCAGTTAATTGCTCTGACTCACCTTGTGCAAGGTTTTCAATGACCAGTTTGATAGGATCGAGCACCGCCATCGCCCGTGGAGCATTAACGTTCAAATCGTCGCGAATACAGGCTTCCAGCATGGACATTTCGACCATGTTATCCATCTTTGTGACGCCAATCCGCTTGCAGAACTCACGCACGGCCCCCGGGGTATAGCCACGACGGCGCAAACCCGCAACAGTCGGCATACGCGGATCGTCCCACCCACTGACATGGTTTTCATCGACCAGCTGAATCAGGCGACGTTTGCTCAGCACCGTATATTCAAGATTAAGACGTGAGAACTCATACTGACGAGGCGTGCAGTCGATGGAAATATTCTCAATTACCCAGTCATAAAGACGGCGGTTATCCTGAAACTCAAGGGTACATAATGAATGCGTGATCCCCTCAATCGCATCTGAAATACAGTGAGTAAAATCATACATAGGATAGACACACCATTTGTCACCGGTTTGGTGATGGTGCGCGTGTTTAACCCGATAAATTACCGGATCGCGCATGCACATAAACGGCGACGTCATATCGATTTTGGCACGCAAACTACACTGCCCTTCACCGTATTCGCCCGCTGTCATTTTGGCAAATTCACGCTGGTTAGTTTCTATGTCGGT
Organism: Alteromonas antoniana; assembly: GCF_019249295.1. GTDB lineage: Bacteria > Pseudomonadota > Gammaproteobacteria > Enterobacterales > Alteromonadaceae > Alteromonas > Alteromonas antoniana. The sequence goes on along the minus strand of NZ_JAESDH010000007.1, from coordinate 212,829 downwards.
ATCACGGTAGGGGCTGTTTTTGCCGGGTTCCGTCAGCGTACCGCGCATCTCGCGCATCTGTTCCTGCGTTGAAAAGTCGACGTATGCCAGGCCTTTATCAATCAGTTCATTGGCGAAGGCATGTAATTGATCGAAATAATTAGAGGAGTAGCGCGCTTCACCGTTCCACTCAAAGCCCAGCCAGTGTACGTCTTCTTTGATAGAGTTCACGAAGCTGATGTCTTCTTTTGCAGGGTTGGTATCATCAAACCGCAAGTTACAGGAGCCCTGGTAATCTTCTGCAATACCAAAATTCAGGCAGATAGACTTCGCGTGACCGATATGCAGAAAGCCGTTTGGCTCTGGCGGGAAACGCGTTTTTATGCTCTCGTGCAGACCTGATGCCAGATCCTTATCGATTATTTGACGAATGAAGTTGGTCGGACGGTGTTCAGTCTCGGCCATTCGCTGTTTCCCCTTATTCTTTGTGTGAGTCGATTAGGCAACGAGTATAACATCAGCCGATCTCTCGCAACCATGTTTTCTTTTCGTCTCAAAAGCTTTTGTCTAAATTTGCAGCAAGATAGCTAGAATTACCGCATTTTATCCCGACTCCAGACTAAAAACACTGACTGTGAAAAAAACTATGGTAACCTCTTTACACATTGACGCATGCTCGTCGTAATAGAAATTGGTGTTCATGAAAGAGAAAGCAACATCGTTTGATATCGCCCACAAAGCGGGCGTATCACAATCTACAGTGTCTCGCGCACTCAGTAACAGCCCGCTGGTTAACAAAGAAACCCGCGAACGTATTCAGCGCATCGCCAGAGAACTGAATTACAAAGTCGATAAAAACGCGAGCAACTTACGTAAACAGAAGAGCAGCACTATAGCCCTGTTGCTCTTTGAAGATCCCACATCTGACGACTCGATGATAAACCCGTTTTTCCTGTCCATGCTGGGAAGTATTACCCGCGCCTGTGCGAGCGCCAGATACGATTTACTGGTGTCCTTCCAGAATTTAGAGGACGACTGGCACGCTGAGTATGAAGACTCCAACAAGGCAGACGGCATTATTTTACTGGGTTATGGTGATTACACCACTTACCGCACGAAACTAAGCCAGCTGGAAGAACAAGGTACCCACTTTGTTCGCTGGGGCGCGCATGATGAGGAGCACCCCGGCATTAGCATCGGTTGTGACAATTATCAGGGGGGCTATGATATTACCCGACACCTGCTCTCTCTCGGCCGCAAACGCTTTGCTTTTGTTGGCGACGCTGGCGGGCATGCACCGGAATTTATGGCGCGACATCAGGGTTACCTCGACGCACTGAGTAAAGCCGGTGTACTAAAGGAAGATACGCCACGTATCGATGCGATTTCCACAGAAGAAGCCGGCGTTGAGGCCATGCAGACACTGTTGAAAATGCAGACGCCTCCCGACGCTGTCGTCTGTGCATCAGACTCTATCGCAATGGGCGTACTAAAAGCCTTGCGTTATTCAGACCTGCGCGTACCTGAAGATATTGCTGTGGTCGGTTATGACAATATTCCGGTATCAGCTTTCACAACACCGAGCCTGACCACCGTTCAGCAAAACACAAAGCTGGCTGGCGAGTTGCTGGTAAATGCGCTGTTGGATGCGATTAACAACAAGCCAGTTGAAGATTATCTTATGCCAGCGGAGTTGATTATCAGGCAATCCTGCGGCAGTGCAGAGTAACCGCTGACGCCGAGTGGTCTGTTCTGAGAACAAATTGACACATATTTATCGCACTTCCAGGTATACAGTGATTGCCATAAACATGAAATAGGGAAGAGGTATGTTCAGGCAATCAGGCTCGCTCTTACTGGCCGCAATGTTACTTAACGCATGCAGCAGCGACGATGAATCCAGTGAGGTAAGACAGTTGAGTATCCAAAGTCACAAAGTAGTTTGTGAAGCTGTTTCACAGCAATTGTGTCTGTCAGCATCCGGCCAAAACGATCTCACGGCGTTTTTTCCTTTTTACGAGGACATCCGTGATTTTCAATTTCAGTGGGGTCATCAATACTCCCTGACGGTAGAAGTGTCCAGAGTAGAAAACCCGCCTGCCGATGGCAGTGATCGCGAATACACCCTACTGTCTGTCGATTCTGAATCTGTCGATACTGCAGGTACTCTGTATTTTTATTCTGATGTTGAGCTATTACAAAACACCTTCACCAAAGATGGCACAGACTACACGTTTTTAGGTCAACCTTTTAGTTGTTTACAGGCGGTTGAGTGTGACAGCCTGGTATCGATGAGCGGCTCAGGCGGTATACTTGATGAGCTGGTTTTTCGTTATCTTGGTGAAGGGAAAATACAACTGGAACGCTGGCTCTGACACGTTACCCCACCATGCGTTCGGGCTCACGTTTTCATGCCTGCTGCCTGCTTTCTTCTTTTTTCACTGCTTACTAAGCGGGCATTGTGAACCGTTTATGGCTTGATAAAACACGGAAAATCGGTGTCGTGTCCTGCCGCTAAAATGCGCGGGCCATCGTCTGAACATCGGTATCAATGCTGATAGCCGCCATGCAAATGACTACCCTTCGGGCTGAACCGAACTACAGCATTGCATAAAAAAGCCACTTACATACTGAAGTGGCTTTTCATTGAGTGTTGTCATGTTGTGGCGCCAGATCCTCTTACCGACATGACCCTGAGCATCATCTCTGGCTATTGTACCTGCATCTGTGCAGTCATCGCGGCAATCAGAGACGGTGCTGTGACCTCCCCCTCACGGACCCACACCTGAACCCCATTAGCGCTAACGGTTGAAGACAGACTATCTCCTTCAGCAATTGTGAGCGATTTACCAGATAACTGTTCCTGCCACTGTCCTTCCTGAAGAAACTGGCTGACTGACATTGTCGCCGGTTCATCTCCCTTGTTCAGCAGTACCAGCGCTGTCTGCGCGGTATTCTCATCCTGCAGTACGCGATAAAATACCGCTTCATTGCCCTGCAATTTGACATTCACCTGCAGTCCGCGCTGCAGTGCAGGCACCTGTTTACGTACATTCGCTATCGCTTTCAGAGACTGGTAAATGTCACTCTGCGGAGCGCTGTCAATGTTGTCCTGTCCCAGATAATTGCGGTTACCCGCATGTTCTGCCGTGCCGCGCATAAACCCAATTTCGGAGCCCTGGTACACCACCGGTATCCCCCTGACGGTAAATAACCAGTTATGCGCATTAATAAAGCCTTCATCTGTCGCATTCATTCTTGGCATATCATGGTTATCGTAGAATGTGGTCAGATCGTACGGGTTATTGTATGGCCCGTGCGTCAAATACAGCACGTCTTCCATTTCTGCAAAATCGGATTCAGCAGGCTTTTCGAATACACTTAACATGGCTTTTTGCATGGGGAAGTCCAGAACGCTGATGCCCCCGTTTTTCGGCAGAGTATGTTGCGCAATGAAATTGGCATCATACTGGAAGCTCTCACCAAACATGTAAAAGCCCGGGTGTTTCGCTCTGATGCGATCTGACGCCTCACGCCAGAAAGCATGGGGGACGTGACGGATAGTATCAATTCTGAAAGCGTCCGCGCCCTGCTCTATCCAGTACAAATAGCTGTTAATCAGATAATCCCTGACATCCGGGTTGGTATCATCTAGGTTAGACAATTTCACCAAATCAGGATAATCGTGAAAAAACGCGTGCAATGGGTTCGTGTCAGGCGAGAGCTCTTCAGGATGCAGATTCTGATGATCTGCCACCAGATTACCGTCTTTATCATAAATTTCACCATATCCGGGCTGATCCTCAGGCATGGTAAAACTTGGCGTGCCGTGATTCGCGACTATGTCGAATACAGACTTCAGACCAAACTCATTTCTCATTTTATCGGTGTATTGCTTAACGGTCAGCGACTCGCTTACCCAGTGCTCATCAGGCTCATAAAAGTTAGTCGCCCAATATCCGTGGTAGCCGGTTTTTCCACCGTCTTTAAACTGGCCACCGTAAGTGATTTGTTCATCCCCGGTAAAGGCCTGATCAGGGTTAGCCACCAATGGCGTTAACCATACCGCGGTAAAGCCCATATCGCTGATATATTCAGCATTGTCTATCACCCCCTGTAAATCGCCACCCATGTAGCCGACATTCGCATACTTACCATCCGGACCGTCCAACCTAAGCTGCCAGGTCGGGTGATCGCCCCCCTGCTCCTCATAGTTATTATTCGGATCGCCATCCACAAAGCGGTCGGTCATAACAAAATATACCGCCTCGGAGGTAAAAGGTTCTGTGGTGCCATAGAACTCAGGTTTCGCCTTAACAATGTCGTCAGTCTGGGTAGCTGCACAACCTGATATCGATATAGCAATTGCCGTCGCAATCGCCGTTCTGCGAATAAAGCGCATTACTTTTCTCCTTCCAAAACCGGGGGTGGCAGCTGTTCAGGCTCTTTCACAAAGAACACCGCCAGTGCTCCGAGCAGCATCGAGACACCTGCCACTACGATGATGTATTTCGCTTCGTTGTCGAATACCGAGCTTAAAATCCAGCCAGCGGTCAGGCCGGATACAATCTGCGGCGCCGCAACCGTAAAGTTAAAAATTCCCATATACACGCCGGTCTTGTTAGGCGGAAGTGCACCCGCCAACATCGCATAAGGCATCGCCAGAATAGCAGCCCAGGCGATACCAATGCCCACCATTGGCAATAACAGGTTAACTGCGCCGGCAGGTACCGTCACTTCTGTAATCAGAAGATTAACGTTGACAGCGTTCAGATCCTGGAACATCAGGAAACTGACATAGCTAATACCACCTAGTGCCAGCGAGCCTGCATAAATGAGTTTACGGCCAAATTTATCCGCCAGACGCGCCAGGAAAACAGAGAATACTGCGGCAAATACCGAATACGCAGCGAACAGGATCCCTACCCAGTCACCGGCTGCACCTTTAGCGGCAACAATGGTTTCGGGAACCATTGGCACGGTGGCAATATAAGCCGGGTCAAACCATTTTTTGTCAACATTCCAGATATGCTGAGTGATGGCTGGAGTGGTGTATACCCACATAATGAATAACGCAAACCATGAGAAAAACTGCACAACTGCCAGTTGCTTCATGGTGGATGGCATCTTTACACACAGATCGATAAAGCCTTTGAAACGCTCAGACAGTGGTGGCTTTTCCTCAACCTGTTCAATCTCTTCTGGTTGCACGCCCTTATACCGGTAGTAGTCTTCCGGGGCGTATTCTTTGGTTCTGATCACGGTCCAAATGACCGTGCCTAACAGTACGGTTGCACCAATATAAAATGCCCACATAACTGATGGCGCGACTTCACCAAGCTGAGCGGTATTCTCAAGGCCGACCACATTGGTCAGTACAAACGGCAAAATCGACCCTATCACCGCACCGATATTGATAAGCAGCGACTGCACCGAATAACCAATGTTACGCTGCTCGGCGGGTACCATGTCGGAAACCAATGAACGGAAAGGTTGGAAACAGACATTAAAAGAGGCATCCATCAATGCCACCATAATGGCACCCATAATCATCGGAGCCATGAACGCCACAAAAATCGGTGCGTTAGGCAGCAACACCATACCGACCACAGCTGCAACGGCACCTGCGAGAATAAAGGGACGGCGACGACCCAGCCGGTTCCAGGTGCGATCAGATGCCGAGCCCACAATGGGCTGAACAATCAGCCCCATGATTGGCGCTACCAGCCAGAACAATGACAGCGAATGCAGATCTGCACCTAAATCCGATAGGATCCGGCTTACATTGGCATTTTGCAGGGCAAAGCCGAACTGCACTCCCAGAAAGCCGAAGCTGACATTCCATATCTGCCAGAAATTTAAACGTGGTTGTTGTGCTTGCATAATTTTCTCTTGTTATTGTTGTCGGTTTTTCCACGGTACAACATAAGGTTAGTCGATAATCCAGACACTGGGGGCGAAGGCAGGCACGGTTAGCGTTTCAGGCATGGCCTGCGTAGCTCCTGAAAGCCGGGTGATGGCAGAGTGCCCCTTCAGCATCGCAGAGAAGCGCGCCAAATCTAACGATGCCGGCTGCTTATTTTTATTCAGTACCACCATTAATTTGGTCTCGGGTGAATCGGCATTATGACGAAAATAGACATATACCCCATCCTGTGGCGTGTAGTGCGTCAGTTTGCCGGAAAACCACTCTGGTTGCTCGTGGCGTAAGTGTAGCAATGTTTTTATCCGCTGCTTCGCCCATTTTTGCTCGTCAGTCAATCCGACACCCGTAAACGCATTTACCTCGTCACCCTGCCAGCCTCCGGGAAAGTCACTGCGGATAATGCCATGATCAGAACTTCCGGTATGACTCATCAGAATTTCTGTGCCATAAAACACCTGCGGGATACCACGCGTGGTCAGCAGGTATGTCATCGCCATATCCCATAGCGCAGGCTGCTCGTTTACCTGCGTAAACACCCTATCCATGTCATGGTTGTCTGCAAACACCACCAGGTTGTACGGATCGCCGTATACAAAATCGGTAGCCAGTATCTCGTACAGACTGCGTAATCCACCTGACCAGCTCTCATCATCTTTAAGTGCCTGTATCAGAGTGGCCTGTAGCGGAAAGTCCATCACACTGGGCAGTGCACTGACATAATCATCATGTCTTCTGGAACCCGCCTGCCAGTAGGACGTGATCAGCGGATTCACCGACCATTCTTCCCCCACAATATTTAAATTGGGATATTCCTGCATGAGCCTGGTAGTCCATGCAGACAGAAACGCTTTATCTGAGTACGAATAGGTATCCACCCGAATGCCGCTTAAATCGGCATATTCCACCCACCATATGGCATTTTGAATAAGATAAGTGGCAAGGTGTGGGATAGACTGATTCAGATCCGGCATGGTAGGAACAAACCAGCCATCGGCAAACGCCGCCGCATCTTCTTTGATACCGTGAGGATCATGAAGCGCCTCGCGGAAATGAGTAGTCTGGACAAAGTTTTGTCCATGATGGATCCAGTCCTCAGACGGCGCATCGCTCATCCAGACATGCTCACTGCCAATATGATTAAGCACCATATCCATGATGATGCCGATACCGGATTTTTTTGCCTCTTCACTGAACGCCCGATACAGAGAGTTTGTTCCAAAGCGCGGATCTATCTGGTAATAATCGGTGGTGGAATAGCCATGATAGGAATAGCTGTCCATGGCGTTTTCCAGCAAAGGCATAGTCCAGATTTGCGTAAATCCCATATTACTGAGATAAGGCAGGTTATCCATCATGCCCTTAATATCGCCGCCATGACGCCCGCCCCGGTTATCTTTTGCTAGCGTATCCACGTAACCTTTGACACTGTCGTTTGCCGGGTCGCCATTGGCAAAACGATCAGGCGTGATTAGATAGATAGCATCTTCAGGACCGAATCCCTTCCGCATTGCTGAATTTTCGCGCCTCTCGTTAATGGTGTACTGAAGTACCTTTTTGTCACCATTAACAGCAATGATATCAAACGATAGCTGTCCGGGGCTGACATCACTCAGGTCCAGTGTAAGAAACACATAGTTGTCACTGTCCAGGGTCTGCGACTTAAGCAGCCGGGCGGTGGGATGAGATAAGGTGATCTCCGCATTGGCAATACCGGGGTCGTGGATCATCAACTCCACGGTAGGTTGCGCCATATTGGCCCACCAGTTGGGAGGAGAAACTTCAGCAGCCTGCAGTGGTAAGCTGGCAATAAGCAGCGATAGTAGCCCTGATTTGTACATTTTCAGATTTCTCCTCTTACGACACCGATAACCGCTTCGCGCCATAGGGTGTTCAGGTAGCAGCAACCAAGCTATAAACAGACAACGCCGCCTGGCACCGATGTTACCGGCAACGATCCGGCGGTTTCACGACGCCAGATACTATAATTCCTGTTACCGGTCATCACGGATATTAACCTTGCCTGAGAACTTTTCTTTTACAGGTGTTAACAGGACGTTAAGATGATAGCTGATACTACCTGTGACGCGCGTGGTAACCAACCTGCTGCATACGTATTCAGCAACAGGTTAGTGTGATATCGGCGGCAATTGCCCATAATGTGCGCACAAAAAAAGAAGAAAACGACGAGATAGTTGCCATGACAAGACGCATTGTGATTGCAGGAGGTGGTTCAGCTGGCTGGATTGCCGCCAGCTTGTTCCAACACCATTTTACAGGCACAGACACGGAGATAACGCTGGTGGAGTCAGACAATGTGCCGGTCATTGGCGTTGGGGAAGGCTCGACACCACACCTGCGACAACTGTTCTCGACGTTAGGCATTGCCGAAGATGACTGGATGCTGCATTGTCATGCGACATATAAAAATGGTATTCGGTTTGAAGGCTGGCAATCGGACCACGCCCCGGGCTATTTTCATCCTTTCCCAAGTGCCCCGGACAGGCATACCGCAGGCGCCTTTTTGCAAGCTTGCGAAAGGCGACGACAACGCATCAATCTTGCCTGTCTTCCGGATGATTACTTTCTGGCTAACTGGCTGACTACCCATCACAAAGCACCTCTACAGCGCACGGGTTCGCTGACCATTCCGCTTAACTATGCCTATCACTTTGATGCCTCCAAGCTAGCCACACTTTTAGCAAACCACACGACAAAACAAGGGCTTAAGCACATTCGGGGAACCGTAAATACGGTTACGCGGCACCAAAGCGGTGATATCGACGCCTTGTTGCTGGACGATGGTCAGCGGATCCCGGGGGATTTCTTTGTCGACTGCACCGGGTTTCGAAGTCTGTTACTGCAACAGACGCTGGAAGTTGGTTTTCTATCCTATGCTGATGCGCTATTTAACGATGCCGCTGTCGCCTGCGCTTCAGTTCGCCATGAAAATCCGGTTCCGGCTACGCGTTCCGTTGCGATGGAGAATGGCTGGCGGTGGGAAATTCCCCTTACTCACCGCACCGGAAACGGCTACGTCTATTCCTCACAATTTGAAAATAAAAATAATGCTGCAGCACGGCTAAGTGAGGTGTTAGGCAATCAGGGCAACGCTGACGATATCAGACACATTCCGATGAAAGTAGGTCGAGCCGCTTCCAGCTGGGCTAAAAACTGCCTCGCCGTCGGGTTGAGTCAGGGGTTTATAGAGCCGCTGGAGGCTACTGCGCTCCATCTGGTTCAGGAAACAACAGAGCAGTTTTTATCTGCCTGGGAAGCGGGTAGCTACACTCCCCTGCATCGGAATGAATTTAACAGCCGGATCGCCGGGCGTTTTGACGGTATTCGCGACTACATCGTCGCACATTATGTCCTGTCTAAGCGGCCCGGAAAATACTGGGATGCGGTTCGAGCTGAGGCAAAACGCTCAGACACGCTGACGGCACTGCTGCAATGCTGGAACGATGGTGGCAACCTTGTTCAGTTCATACAGGATAATCAGATTGGTCACTATTATTCAGCCGTGTCCTGGTATTGCCTGTTAAGCGGATACGATGCCTACCCGGCCATCAGCGCCGCCTTGGATAAAGATGCTTCACTGACAGCGATAACCCCATTGCTTGAAAAATGGGGAGCGACATTCGTGTCACACAGTGAGGCATTGCAGCGTATGGGAACTGCCGGGCCGGTTGCCTGCTGAAATAGTCGCGGTGACAACGCGAAGGGATCGCAACCTGCGCGTGGGCATTCAGTGCGGTCTTTTATGGAAGGGTTCATAGCAAGAACGACGGCTATTTTCTGCAAACCTTGCCGGCAACTATATACTTCAGGTCTCGCTGAGTGACCACAGACTTAATCGCCTCTTCATTACTCCCTCATAGCTAATGCCAATCCGTAGTAATGTGTGCTCACCCAGCGCGTGAATTTTCAACTTTTTACAAGCCAATTTTATGAAGGTTCAGTGGGGCGATATCAAACGAAACTGGCGCAGCGCAAAAGTTTAAAAAGCCGCGGCCGAAGGAAGAAAGAGGAATATCACCTGACGCTGCCGATGGCCTGCGTGCAGTTATTATGACGACAGTGTCAGCTTGCTACCGTCTGACTCATCACCTTCTTGCCACATTTATTAAAGTCTCATCGGGTTATGAAACCAGCAAGGTTCCCGCCAGCGGTAGAGTAAACCGTGGCGGGAACAAATTGCGTTTAAAACTGAACGTTCAGTGATGACGTCCCTGTAATCTTGGCGGCTACCACCCGCAGGACATTTTGTTTTTCATCCCAGCTAACGCCCGCATTACTATCAACCGCAATAGATTGGCCTTCTACCATAACCGATGCCGGACGGCCCGGGATACCGTGTAACACCCACTCGAGGCGACGACTATCCGGCATGCCATCATAACGTCCGTCAAACGCCGTATTTACAGACAATCGGTTATTGTTCAGGATATGCGTAATCGTCCCTCTGACAACCTCACCCTTTTCAATAGAGTCCACCGCTTTGCCATCGTCTTCAAAGTAAGTGTATTCGTATGACTTACCCGGTTCCCCTGCCCACACATGCAGTGAGAGGCGACTGAAATCAGCATCCCGTGTACTTTGCACCACGTCTGTCATAGGCACAACAGCACCCGCTTTGACTAATACAGGAAAGGTCGTATCCGTTACCGGGATAATATTCACCTTACCGCCAGCGATTTTGTTGCCCGTAAAAAAGTGATACCAGTTTCCTGCAGGTGTATCTACTTTCCATTCTGTCACGTCCGGCTCAGTTACCGGCGAAATCAGAAACTGCTCGCCCCAGTAGAAACTGTCCTTGTTCTCAAACCAGTGACTGTCATGATGATAAAATGACAGCGGCCGCACTAACGGCATACCCGTCAGGCTGTTTTCGATTGCCATCGAATAGTTGTAAGGCAGCATTCTGTAACGCAAACGAATGAGTTCTGCGGCCTGACGTTGTGTCTGTTCATCATGGAATACCGGTTCAGGCGCAATATCTTCCTGCGCGTGAGGACGGAACACCGGTTGGAACACACCTAACTGAAGCCAGCGCTGATACAATTGCGGATCAAACACTTCGCCACCAGCAAAACCACCCAGATCGCTGTGAGTATAAGCCAGGCCAAATACACTCATTTGCAGCGCCAGTTCCACCTGGGGTTTCAGTCCCCCCCAGCTTCGGCTGACATCGCCTGTCCAGGGGATCATGCCAAAGCGCTGACTGCCCGCAAATCCACTTCGCATCAGCACAAAAGGGCGCTGTTCCGGTGCCAGCGACAGACTGTGCTCATACACCATTTTGGCCCATTGATGTCCGTAGGCATTATGCAGGGCATCGGCCGTATACAGGCGGCCGTTAAACTCGTGCAATGTATCTGACGGATGCACCTCGGGCTCACCTAGGTCGCCCCACCAGCCTGACACTCCCTGCTGATGAAGCTGAGTATAAAAGCCAGAAAACCAGTCTTTACCCGCCTCACTGAATACGTCTACCAGTGCGGTATTACCAAAGAAAAAATCAAAGGTTTTAACATCACCGGCCAGATTGCCGGCCAACGCGTCGGCGGCAACTGCGTTCTCAAACTGTTTCGATGTAGTTAAGATAAACGGCTCTGTGATGACAATGGTATTGATACCGGAGTCGGCGAAATCCGTCATCATTTTTTCTGGTTCCGGAAAGGCGTTACGATCCCAGCTTAAGTTGCCCATATGTCCTTTGACGTCTTTTCCGAACCAGTAAAGATCCAGTACAACCGCATCCAGCGGGATCTCCGCTTCAGCGAATTTGTTTACGACATCACGGGTTTGCGTTTCATTGCGATAGCCAAAACGGGACGCGAAGTTGCCCAGCGCCCAGCGTGGCGGCAACGGCTGTCTCCCGGTCACCGACACCACATTTTTACTGACGTCTGCCAGATTATCTCCCAGCGTGACGACGTAGGCGCTGCGCCCGGCGCGTGCTTCAAACTGCAGCACATCGCTTTCGTTATGTCCGATATCCAGCGAGCCGGCTGCAGAATTATCAAATATCACGGCATAATTGGCAGACGACATCACGGCAGGGAGTGAATAGTACATCTGGTCGGACTTTGTGGTGTAACCATAATGAGCCCGGTTGTATAACGGCATACGCTGACCGCGCCGATCCATTCCCATGACGCGCTGTCCGCCCCCGTACAGCTTCTCGTCGGGCTTAAGCGCAAACCGAAAACCACGTAAGCTGTCGACATGAAAATAGCCCCGTTCTTCGCTGATTACCGGCTTTTTCCGGTAGGAGTACGCCAGCGAATATGGTGCCAGACTGACCTGAACGCTGACATCGTTATGCTGCACAGTCAGCTGGTTTTCAGACTCATAAACCGTTGGTTCAAGCACGCGGTAGTTTTCAGGGAGTGCAAACGACGGTAATTGCTGCTTATTCGCCTGGTACACCACTTCGACACTGTCATGCTCAAGCATCGAAACGCGCACTTGCTGGCCATCATCCAGCGTCAGATAAACGCGGGAACCCTGAACGTCGAAGGTTTTCAGTGAGGCGGCATAAACGTCTTTGCCAAACCCAACCAGCAGCAAGACGCTAATTACAAAATGAAAAATATTAGCGCGCATTGCCTGCCTCCTCATTGCGGCTCTCAACCAAATCCAGCCAGCGTAATGCACCTTCTACCTCTGCTTGCCAGAACGCTTCGTTGTGGTCCTGCCCTGCTACTATCTTTGAATATAACGCCTCATCCGGATGCTGCTGCGCCTGATGCAGGGATACCATGGCGGTCATCCCATCTGACATTTGTTTACCCTCCTTTTCACCCACGATGAAATACAGCTTATGGGTTTCCGGCAACGGGTGGGTCTCGGTAAACGTAAATGTCTGCTGGCTAAACCAGAACGATGGTGAGAATATTGCGGCTCTGGAGAAAACCTCCGGATGTTTGACAATGGCGTAATGTGCCATCAGTCCTCCCATTGAGCTCCCCATGACTGCCGTGTTCCGGGCCGATGGCAGGGTCCGGAAATGCGTATCAATGTATGGCTTCACGCTGCCAATCAGAAAACCCAGATAGGCATCGCCCTGCGCGCTGCCAAACTCAGGGTTTGTCCACGGGCTCAACTCCCGCATGCGTGATTCACCGCCATGATCTACTGCAACGACAATAGGAACGCGAAGTCCCTGACTGGCAAGGGTATCCAGCGTTTCATCAACACCCCACTCTCCTGCATAGCTGGTGCTTTCGCTAAATACATTTTGCCCGTCGTGCATATAAACCACCGGGTATCGCGTATCGGTCTGTGCGTAATCCGGCGGTAAATATACCCATACACGACGCGGCGTCTCGCCGGGAAAAGTAAAGGGCTCACTCAGTATTTTTACATTCGGTGATACCGTTACGTCTTCTGCAGTGTGATAAACGTCCTGCAGACTGGTGTCTTTCGCTGGCTCAGCATCTGGCTCCGGCTGGCAGGCACAAAGGCATGTCACTGCGAGTATAGAGGTTGCAGCACGTTTCAGAGTCAGGTTAAAACGCATAAACTTTTGACTCCAGTGGCGCAAGACTCACCGCAACGGTGTTATTCTTTGTGTTAAAAGCGGTCTGGTCGTTTTCTTCCAGTTGATTCGTGAACTGTGTCTGTTCATTCAAAGACAGTTGCTCTGATGCGTCATCCCCAAAGGTGACTTCAGCGTTGACAGAGTCTGTCGAAAAGTTGCTCACAATAAGCAATCTGCTGCCATCCTTCTGGCGCACAAAGGCTATTTGCTTTTCGCTGTATTCACTTTGATTTTCAAGACTGGACTGATGCAACGACAGAAATTCGCCCGCCATAGCAGGATGCGTCGCTGACAGGTTCATTACCTTGATGTAAAACTCACGCAGCGCTTTTTCTTCATCGGTTAACTGTCCGCCGTCAAACTCACCGTCATTCATCCAGCGCTGATGAGCAGGCACACCGGCATAATCGAAAATCGTGGTTCGCGTGGGGTCGCCGAAACCGGTTTCTTCACTGCCGTCCTCACCCACATCCTGTCCAAAATACAACATGGTCGGTGAGCGGCTGATAAGTGCAGACACCACCAGTGCAGGTTTGCCTTTATCGGCACTGCCGGCAAAATCCGGGCTGGCAATACGCTGCTCGTCATGGTTTTCCAGAAAGTGCAGCATACTGGGGGCAATATCATCATGGGATTGCTGGATCGCAATCAGATCAGAGACCTTACCGTGCCCCTGCATAATGGCTTTTAACGTATCGTAAAATTCGACTTTGTCATAAAGGAAATCCATCTTTCCTTTTTTCAGGTAAGCGCGATAGAGATCTGGCTGATAGACTTCGGCCAGTAAAAATGCATCCGGATCCTTCTGCTTTATCGCGCTGTTCAGAAACGACCAGAATTCAACGGGCACCATTTCAGCCATATCATAGCGAAACCCATCTACGCCCTTATCAAGCCAGTAAAATGCGATATCTCTGAACTTGTACCAGGAGTCGGGAAGTGATTTATCCTTCCAGAAGTCGGCATGAGCCTGCACACCTTTAGCGGCAAAAGGCTCAGGAAGACGAGGAAAGTCGTAGCTACCGTCGGGTTTTACACCGTAATTGACTTTTACCGTCTCATACCAGTCATTCTGATCGGGCTGCGCGGCACGTGCACCGTTACCAGTCCATTTAGCAGGAAATTCATCAAACTTGCCATCGGCAAGCGGATGCGGCTCACCACCGAGTACCTGATAACCATTTTTTGCCTCAGGTACTCTGAATTTCTCTCCCACCACATAATAAAAGTTGTTATCTCTGGCATACTCAACAGACGTGTCGTCTGACTCACCGAAATCTTCTACCCCCTGAGGCGCGCTGGTTGATTCATAATGACGAGCCACATGGTTAGGTACAATATCAATAATCACTTTCATACCATGCGCATGCGTTCTTTCAATTAACGCCTCAAATTCTTCCAACCGCTTAGCCGGATCATCAGCAAGGTCAGGATTAACGTTGTAGTAATCTTTTACAGCGTACGGGGAGCCCGCGCGGCCTTTTATCACATCCGGATCATCCAGCGTGATACCGTATTCTGTGTAATCGGCGACGACAGCATGATGCGGTACACCGGTATACCAGATGTGAGTTGTGCCCAGGGCTTTTATACCTTCAAGCGCGTTATCCGAAAAATCACTGAACTTGCCTACCCCATTTTGCTCCTGCGTACCCCACGGAACATTATTGGAGTTGGTATTACCGAAAAGCCGCGTAAAAACCTGATATACGACAGGTTTGACTGGTTGGGTCGGGAGTTCTTTTTCATCGGAAGAAGCAGACACTGGTGTGCTCTCCTGTCGTTGTTCAGGTGCCTGAGAGCAGGCAGATAGTGCAACCAATAATGCAGCAGACAAGAGCTGCCTGGAATAATGCGGAGTATTTTTCATCGGTTAATAACATCCTGTGTATTCAGATTCACTAAGAATACAGGTTAAAAAGATGTTACTACAATTACATACGTATTCAGCCGAAGGTAATCGGCCTGTAGTATTCAGTCAGACAACCTGACGATACACAAAAATACCAGTCAGGCCGCTTTGCGCGCTTTACTGCTGTGGGTTTGCGAAGCACGTTTTTGATAGTGAGATAACGCATGCCCGAATTCAGGTACATCATCAAGCTCCAGCATGATTTTTCGCTGAAAACGCTTTAATGCAGGCGAAATTTGCTCAACCAGTTCAACTGGTGAAATCTTATAGGCCGCCCTAGTGCCATGATAATCCACCTCATTGCCAATACGATGAAAGTTGATCCCAATAAATCGCATACTCCTTGCCAGTCTGGGTTCCATCATGACATACACGTAATCTATATCGCGGATCAGGCAGATACTGGTCGCAAAGAAATAAAGTGCCATAGAAATATAGGGGAACGAGCGGCTATTATGTTGTTCAAGGATAGATTTTTTCGGCTTCTGCCCGGTAACCGGTGACAACTTACTGTCGCTTTCCCGTCGCCGAAAACGCTTCGGAATAGCCAGACGAGAGACCTCACAGACGCTGTGTCGCGGGTGTAGTTTAGGATTCTCACTATCCAGGCGAATGGCATCAGGACAATTTTTTTCCAGCGGAAGTTGCTGGCCCGGATGCGCTGGCATCACCAGCCTTATGGTACCGGCACAATCTCCGGTCGCCTTGTGTTTGATATAACAGCTTAGCGAATAGTCATCGAACTCATCAGTTTCCAGACCGGAGGATTTTACAGGTTCGTAACCCAGTTCTTCACAATACACCTGATGGCGGGTTTTGTAACATATACGTCTG
This sequence comes from Alteromonas antoniana, assembly GCF_019249295.1. GTDB lineage: Bacteria > Pseudomonadota > Gammaproteobacteria > Enterobacterales > Alteromonadaceae > Alteromonas > Alteromonas antoniana. The sequence goes on along the minus strand of NZ_JAESDH010000007.1, from coordinate 196,632 downwards.
GCACTTTCGTCAGCAGCAATGACCAGTGAAAAGTGTTCAAAGAAGTGGGCTGCAACCGCGTCGATAGTTTTGTTCATCTTGCGGCGGATCACAGGACGAATAACGTGCGACACTCCGGGAGCATGTTTTACTTTTTTAAATACGTTGATTAAGCGACGTTTCACCAGTACCCCAAGATTATTGCAGTGTAGATTACGTATTAAGAAGCACTATCCATGTGGGCCCGGAAGCGGATCTGACCAGATCTCCAGGTTAGAGGCTTAACAATGCACGATCTGACTGTTGTTGTAAACTATACGTATGAATTAAAACCAATACGTTTTAAGTAAAATGGGGATCAGGTCTGAGAGAAAAATCATAATTTATTATGAGCAGTTCGGTTATTCTGATCACGTGAGCGACGAATAAAAGCATTTGTTACGTCATAATCTCGCTTGGCCAGCCGATCATAAAGCAGTACATTTGCCGTTGCGGCAAGGTTCATACAGTGGTGAGTCGGAATATAGACAACGTCATCAACTTGCTCAATTAGTGTGTTGCTCAGGCTGCCATCTTCAGGCCCAAATACATAAAACGCATTGTCGGGGTGTTCAAACGCTGGCAGCGGCACGGCATTTTCGACTAATTCAACTGCTACTACCCGGCTCCCTTTCGGCTTGCACTCAAACAAATCCTCAACGCCGATAGTAGGGATGAGTTTATGAAATGCTCTGGTATCGGCGTTAAAATCCTTCGCATAACGATAACGCTGACCGGTATAGAAAACGGCATTTACCCCATAACACCCTGCTGCACGGAGAATGGATGCTACATTGACCGCTGATTTTGGATTGACTAATCCCAGACTGACATGTGAACTCACAGCTATCTCTTTTTTAAAACAAAGTATAGATAAACGTTGCCAGTGACGACTGCTGTGTGGCAATCACTAACGCGCCCAGTAACGCCAGCACCACAATAATGGGCAACAACCACAATTTTTTTCGTACCCGCAAAAATGCCCACAGGTCCTGCATAAACTCTATCATTAGAACGGCTCCTTCAGGTTGCTCTTAGCCGGACTGGTCTTGCGCAACACCCAATATGTTGCGGCATCACGTGCTGGGCCGCGAGTGTACTGTAATTTGCCGATAGATTTCATCAATAATCCGATTGGCACGATCAATAAATAATAGGCTATTGCCATAATCATCCGGGTATTTATGAAATTAAGCACACTTGCGAATACCATCCAGCTCCGGTAGGGCCAATAGAGTAAGCCGGGGCCCATCAATGCCAGAATCAGGAACGTCAATACAACGGGAATGATCCATAGCGACGCGGGTACATCAAAAGCCCATGGCAACAGCAGACAAAAAATCAGCGTCAGCGCCAGCGCCATGCCCAGGCCGAACTGCCGCAGCGCTGGCAGATCCGTTTTTGACACAGTAGGTAACCAGAAATTATCCATTAATCTTTCTCAAAACTTGTTTGTCTGGCTTTTTTCACCATATCGGGATCCACCCCCTCTCTACAGATGAGATAAGGCCCTAACACCAGCATGTCCATTTCCGTTGCAAGGAAGCAGCGAATAGCATCGTCCGGACTGCAGACAGGCGGTTCGCCACGTACATTGAAAGACGTATTTATTAGCATTGGCATACCGGTTTGCTCGTAAAATGCTGTGATCAGGGCATGAAATTCCGGATGGATTGCGCCTTGCACACATTGCACCCTCGCCGTGTTGTCGACATGGGTGACAGCAGGAATACCAGAGCGGATACTGTTAACCTTATCCAGGCCAGATACCTCATCGGAGACAGTCACCAGATGTTCGGGCTTCACCGCATTCACTTCCAGCATGTATGGGTTACCGGATGCGCCGTCGAAGTAACTGGAAAAGTGCTCTGAGAGCACCGCAGGCGCAAAGGGCCGAAACGATTCCCGTTGCTTAATTTTTAAATTCATCGTTCGTTGTAAGGTTGGATTTCGCGGATCGCCCAGAATAGAACGATTTCCCAGCGCCCGGGGACCATACTCGGCTCGTCCCTGAAACCAGCCTACAACCTGACCTTGCGACAGCGCTTGCGACACGGTGTGATAAAGCGCCTTGCGATCGGGCTGTTGCGCATCAACGGACCAGTGTTTTATCGCGGTTTCGATGTCGTGCTGAGAATATTCCGGGCCGAGCATTGACCCACACATCTGGTCATGCGGTGGCTTAACTGCACCGTCATTTTCCAGATACCAGTATGCGAGCGCCGCCCCTAGCGCACCGCCAGCATCGCCAGCCGCGGGCTGGATCCAGATATCGTCAAAAATGCCTGCCTTCCTTAGTCTGCCGTTGACAACGCAATTAAGCGCCACCCCACCTGCCATGCACAGCGCAGGCGCATTGGTAATCTTCCTGGCGTAAAGAGCAATTTTTTCCACCACTTCTTCAATGACCTGCTGAACCGACGCTGCGAGGTCCATGCACCGCTGATCCGGCATTTTATCCTGTGGCCAGGGTTCCCCACCAAACAAAGTATGAAAAGCGCTGCTGGTCATTACCGTGCCGGTTTCATAGTCGAAATACCGCATATCCAACGCAAAACTACCGTCTTCTTTCACATCAATCAGGTGCTGATAGATTTTGTCTACATACACGGCACGCCCGTAGGGAGCCAGTCCCATTAGCTTGTATTCGCCGCTATTGACTTTAAACCCGCAGTAAAAAGTAAATGCGGAGTACAGCAGACCCAGCGAGTGTGGAAACTGTATTTCAGATAGTGCATTAAGTTGGCTGCCTTTTCCTTCCCAAAGCGAGGTTGTCGCCCACTCACCTACACCATCAAGACAGACCACCGCGGCATGCCCGAAAGGTGAAGGATAGAAAGCAGACGCCGCATGACTCTGATGATGCTCCGTGAATCGTAATGCAGGCAACTGGCTTTTCTGAAGCCCGGGGGAAAGAGCCAGCAACTCTTTGCGTAACAGTTGTTTTAAATACAGCTTTTCCTTCAGCCATACCGGCATGGCACGAAGAAAACCGCCGAATCCTCTGGGCGCTGTTGCCAGAAACGTTTCCAGTAAACGCTCAAACTTGAGCAGTGGTTTATCGTAAAACACTACCGCGTCGATATCTTCGAGACGACATTCTGCCTGTGACAGGCAGTATTGTACCGCGTTCGCCGGAAACCCCGGATCATGCTTAACGCGGGTAAAGCGCTCTTCCTGAACCGCAGCCAGAATATGGCCATTTATCAGGATCGCTGCAGCGCTGTCGTGGTAGTAGGCTGAGATCCCCAGTATGAGTGACATGATGGTTGTTATTATTGTGTTAACTCAATGCAATATATGCAGCATACCGCAACCTTTTTTAGAGGAACAGCATTTCGCTTATGCATACGTATCCAGCTTGCCTTAACTACGGTAACTGCTTAAGGTTGTCACGGTGTTTGTTAATTTTTTGTAGCCATGAAAACCAAGAAAACATCAGTATGGTTTACTCTGATAGCACTGCTTCTTCCTGCGGGAGTATTCCTGCTAATTGAAGGGGCGTTACGTATTGCCGATTACGGCAGCACCTATCCTTTGTTCGTTCCCGCGAATGAATCCGGTTACCTGATGCCGAATCCGGCGCTGATAAAACGCTATTTCCACCATGGCGCGACAGCGCCAAAAGTAAGCCCGGACACTTATTATTTTCGGGAAAAGAAGCCCGAGAATGAGCTTCGGCTCGTCATGATGGGAGGATCCACTGCAGCGGGTTTCCCCTATGGCCGGTTCGGTTCTCCCTCGGGGTTACTGGAAGCGCGACTTCAGAACGCTTACCCGGACAAAACCATCCGCGTCATTTCCGTTGCCCTCTCAAGCGTGAACTCGTATACCCTGCGCGATATCAGCGAAGACATTCTATCGATTTCGCCGGACGCTGTTCTTATTTACGCAGGACACAATGAATACCTTGGTGTCATGGGAGTCGGGTCAGTGTATGCCAGTCGCGGAGGACATCTGGCTAATTTATTGTTTCTGAAATTAAGAAACTGGCGAACTTTTCAACTGGCACAGTCGTTATTAGCATCAGATAACCGCAGTGCGCAACATGACAGTGCAGACCGGACTGTGATGTCAAAGATCGCGCAGTCCAGTCAGATCCCCTTTAATTCTGATATTTATCAACAAGGAATCGCGCAGCTTCGCAGTAACCTTGCAGCGGTATTGAGCACCTTCAATGAGGCACACGTTCCCACATTCATCTCTACCATTGCAGCGAACGAAAGCGGGCAGCGGCCTTTCGCATCTGCTCCCGCTTCGGGAATTGAGGATCTCAACGGTTTTCTTAACGGTACTGCTGCGAAAAGGAAAAAATTAAAGCAAGCTGACGCCGCAGTTGCGGCTACGCCTGATTCTGCAGACGCCCATTTTGCGCTAGCAACACTGCTCGCTGGCACTGACGATACACGTGCCAACCGTCATTTTGTCAATGCTATGGATTACGATCAACTGCGTTTCCGGGCGCCTTCTGTATTCAATGGCGTTATCCGTGAACTCGCCCGACAGCATCAGGTGACGCTCGTCGATGCTTATCAAAAAATGATTGCCGCCAGCGAGGGCGGTCACATTGGCTACAACCTGATGCTTGAGCACCTGCACCCTAATGAACGAGGTTATTTTCTGCTTGCCAATGCCTTTTACTATGCGTTGCAGGAAAATCACGTACTGCCTGCGCCTACGATCTTCGTTACCGATAGCGAGGCATGGCTTCAGCGGCCACTGACCCCGGTTGATTCCTTGCTTGGCAAATTAAAAATCGACAGTCTCACTTCTGATTATCCGTTTACTGAGACACCGGTACCGCTAACGCTACCCATTGCCAGAGACAAAGAAACCGCACTTGCTATCGAACGTTTCAGAGGTAAAGGTTTACTCTCACAACTTCCGGATCTCATCACCTACTATCAGCAGCAGGATCGCTGGTCGGATGCAGCAAATGCCGCTTCGGCGCTTGCCAGCGCGTTGCCGTTTAATCCGGAAACGTCGCAACTTGCCGCACAGATTGCATTGCGATCCGGGCAACCGGGCAGAGCCTGGTTTTTCGCCAGACAGGCCATCAGCCTGCAGCCTGATAACATCAGCTATCAGCTGACGTTGGCCGAGAGCCAGTTTAAGGCAGGCCACAAAGAGCGCGCTATTGCGCAGTTACAACAGACCCAGTCACAATTTCCGGACAACCCGAAGCCGGCTTTTTTCCTTAAACAACTTGGAGCCCGGGAATGACACGCTCGTCACGGCGATTTACCTTTTTGCTGATTACTCTGGCCATTCCGGTTGTATTTTTTATCCTGCTGGAAGGAGGTTTACGACTTGCAGGCTTTGGAGGAAAAGCCCCGTTGTTTATTGAAAACCCGGCTCACCCCGATTATTTGTTGCCAAGGCCAAACATTCTCAACCGTTACTTCCCTGATGGACATGCGCCTCGCGTCACTATGGAAACGAATTTTTTCTTAAAAGAAAAGCCCGCGGATGGTCTTCGACTTATTGTGCAGGGAGGCTCAACCGCAGCCGGTTTTCCCTATGGGTTGGGAGCCTCTCTGGCCGGGATGCTGGACAACCGGTTACGACAGACTTATCCGCAGAGATGTTGAAGTGATTAACACCGCAATGTCTGCGGTTAACAGCTATCTGCTAAAAGATGTGGCATCGGAAATTGCTGAACAATCGCCTGATGCTGTCCTGATTTATGCAGGCCACAACGAGTATCTGGGTATTTTTGGCGTCGGTTCACAATTTCAGTTTGGCGGCCCGTTACTTACCCGGCTGTATTTGTCGTTGTATTCACTGGCCACCGTTGATGCGCTTCAGTATCTGTTGCTGTCATTCACTTCCGGGCCGGACGAACTTCAGTCCGCATCGCGTACCTTTATGGCGCAGGTAGCCCAAAATACCTTGATACCGTTTGACTCCGGGGCATACCGGCAGGGGCTCAGGCAATTTGAAGCTAATATGCGTCAGGTGCTGGATACGTACCGCCAAGCCAGTATTCCGGTATACCTGAGCACTATCGCAAGTAATATTGGCGACCAGCCCCCGCTGGGTGCCGGCTCTCCGGCGGCTGCTGAGGCGCTGTCGTTATATCAGCGCGGGCAGCAGGCTATGGCTGCGGGAGAGTATGTGGCAGCGCGTCAGTACCTGGCGAAGGCCAAAGATCTGGATCCTCTTCGCTTTCGGGCCCCGGAAGATATTAACGCGATTATCAGAAAGCTATCCAGGCAGCCCGGCGTAGTACTAGTGGATACGTTATCAGTGATGGAGTCCAGGACCCAAAGTAACATTGTTGGCAACTCGCTGATGCTGGAGCATCTGCACCCTAACCTGCCGGGGTATTTTCTGATTGCCGACAGCTTTTACGACGCGTTGCTCAATAATCAACTGGCCTCAAATCCGCAGCCGGTAACTACAGCAGAGGCCTGGCGAAACCGACCGGTAACCACTGCCGAAGAATATTATGGTTACGCACAAATACAGGCGCTAAAGTCTGATTTCCCATTCCGCCCCTCTCCTGTGCCCATTATGTTATCTGAACCCGCTGACTGGCAGCAGCAGCTGGGCAAAGCCTATTTTGAAAAACGTATCAGCTGGCTTGACATGATGCAGCAATTACACGCAGGGTATGTCAAACGCAAAAACCTTAATCTGGAATTAAAGACTGCAGCCCTTATTGCGCAGGCGTTGCCGCACGACCCCCTTAGCAATGAACAGGCCGGTGACTTACTGTATAAGGCGAGGCGAGATGCCGAAGCACTGCATTTCTATCAACGGGCAAAACGTGCCGGAAGCGCGACCAGTAACCTTGATACCCGGATGGCGATCCTGAAGGATAGACTGAGTAAAAAATAATAATACAGATATGTAGTTCGCAATCCTCACTCGGGATGCATCAAACTACATTGATACCACTACAGGGAAATACCATGATACGTCACTCATTGCTCGCACTATGTACCGGAATCGCACTGTCTTCGTTTTCGACGCTCGCCCAGACAGCAGATAAGCCATTTGACGACGCATCACCGTGGATGGATATTCGTCAGCAACGAATGCAGACCTTGCTTCCCTCAGCCATGTCACGCGCGAAGGCCAGTCACTGGCTGATTGTTTGCCGGGAAAATGACAATGATCCCATTGCGGCGCATGTCGGCTGCGAAAATGCTGGCGGCACTGCCGTCGTGCTGTTTTCGAAACACGCTGACGGAGTGACCTCGATGATGTTTTCTCCCGTCAGCGAATCAACGGCAGTCAAAGAACTGGGTATTTTTGACGACGTGATTGATGTAGGACGTTCCGATTCAGCCATTGAGGTAGCCGCAGCGTGGCTGAACGAGCAAAACGTGACGGCCCTTGCAGTAAATACCTTCAGTACTAACCCACAGGCTGATGGCCTGAGTCACTCACAGTATCTGGCATTGCAAGACGCACTTTCCTCTGACGTGGCAACCCGTCTGACTGCTGCTGAGCCGGTGATTTACGAATGGCTGTCCCGCAAGCTTCCCGCTGAAGTGGATATTATGGCGAAAGCGGCCACCATAACGTCAAACTGGCAATATGAGGCCTATCAGAACGTGGTTCCGGGCAAAACGACAGATAAAGATATCGCGGATTTTCTGAAAAAGAAGATTGCCGATGCTGGTGTTCAGGACGGCTGGGCGCCGGACCAGAACCCGGCTGTAAATTCCGGCCCGGATCGCGGTCACTCTCACCCTACGGATCGCATCATTCAGCCTGGCGACGTCATTCAGATTGATTTTGGCATTCGGGTATTTGACCGATGGGTAACCGATATTCAGCGCTTCGCCTATGTGTTAAAGCCTGGTGAAACCAGAGCGCCAGCCAACATACAGCATGCCTGGGACAGCGCGATTGCAGGCAGTCGCGCCGCCTTCGAAGCAATGCAGCCCGGCGTCACTGGCAATCACGTACACGAAGCCCAGCGTGTCGTCATGGAGCGGGCAGGCTCACTACCGGTAATGTGGAGCACCGGCCATCCTGTGGGTTATGTTGCCCATGATACCGGCCCAAATCTGGGTGTACGGGATACGTCATCAAAACTTCTTGATGACGGTATGACGTTCGCGTTTGACGGTTTTTACAGCTGGTATTATCCAGGTAGCAATCAACAGCAAACCAAAACCATTTCGGTTGAAGAAATGGTGGTGATCACCGAGGATGGCGCACGCTATTTAACGCCACCGCAAAGCGAACTTATCCTGATTTCTTCAGAAGACTAAGAGCACGCTTCTACCGACATGCCACTGACATTTCAGTGGCATGTTATTGACAGCTGCGTCATCCAGTGACGCGAGTTTAGGCGTCGCACCCGGACAGGTAAGTGACAGCTAAGAGTCGTTTCGCATCCTGACACAAGCATGCCCTGACCCAGACGAGGCGCTTTGCCCTGGCATACCTGTATGTCGCTATCAACACTGCGGCTTCTATGCGAGCAGCTCTGTGACCTGCTCTCTTACTATGTCAGCTAATGCGTGTGAGGTTACTAACGCTGACGCGGCCTCGATGTCGGGCGCAAAATAGCGATCTTTGTCGTAAAACGCCACCGCGCTGCGTAACAGCCTGTGCGACTGCACCAGCGGTTTGCTGGTGGTGAGTGGCTTACGAAAGTCGACGCCCTGCCCCGCGGCCAGCCATTCAATGGCTAAGATGCCGGCCACATTCTCAAAGATATCTTTTAAGCGCCGGCCTGCAAAGGTAGCCATCGAGACATGATCCTCCTGATTGGCTGATGTAGGCAAGGAGTCTATTGAGGCCGGATGTGCCAGCGTTTTGTTTTCACTGGCAAGTGCGGCGCAGGTGACCTGCGCAATCATAAACCCCGAATTCACGCCGCCGTTTTCCACCAGAAACGGCGGTAGCCCGCTTAGGTTTGAATCAATCAGCAGCGCCATTCGCCGCTCTGAGAGTGAACCTATCTCAGAGAGTGCGATGGCAATCATATCTGCCGCCATTGCTACCGCTTCAGCATGGAAATTGCCACCGGAGAGGATATCCTGCGAATCGGCAAATACCAGCGGGTTGTCTGACACACCGTTAGCTTCCGTTTCCAGCGTTTGTGCAGCGTACCGGAGTTGTTGCAAACACGCACCGAGCACCTGTGGCTGACAACGCAACGAATAAGGATCCTGCACTTTTTCGCAGCCCTCATGAGAGTGACCAATATCAGATTTATCCAGCAGCGTGCGAAAACAGGCAGCGATATCCGACTGCGCCTGATGGCCACGCACAGCGTGAATACGCGCATCAAATGGCACCCGCGAACCCAGCGCCGCTTCTACGCTCAACGAGCCTATAGCCAGGCTACTGTAAAGGGCATTTTCTGCATAAAACAGCCCTTCTAATGCAAACGCTGTTGACGCCTGTGTACCGTTAAGAAGGGCCAGCCCTTCTTTGGGGGCCAGTGCAATGGGTTCCAGCCCCGCTTTTTTCAGCCCGTCAGCTGCAGGACGACGCACTCCGTCGACAAACACCTCTCCCTCGCCCAACAATACGGCGCTCATATGAGCCAGCGGCGCAAGGTCGCCAGATGCCCCTACCGACCCTTTTTGCGGTATGGCTGGCCAAATCTGTGCGTTATAAAGTGTGATAAGGGCTTCAATGACTTCCAGTCTGATGCCGGAAAAACCCCGTGATAGCGAGTTGATTTTCAGCAGCATTAGCAGGCGAACCGTCGATGCCTGCATGAAGGCACCGATACCGGCCGCATGGGAAAGCACGATGCTGCGCTGTAATAATTCAAGTTCGTCTTCTGCAATCCGGGTGTTTGCCAGCAAACCAAAGCCGGTATTAATGCCGTACACGGTGCGCCCCGCTTTCAGCACATCGGTCACGGTTTGCTGCGCGGCATGAATCGCATCGAACGCATCATCAGCCAGCGCTATGGGCCGGTGCTGACGAAAACACGCGCGACAGTCATCAAGCGATAGCTGCCCCGGTGTCAGGGTAAATACTGAGGTCATTATTTCTGCTCCTTATTTACCATGGGCAGATCCAGATTATGTTTTTTGGCACAATCAATGGCGAGCTTGTAACCTGCATCCGCATGACGCATTACGCCAGTGGCCGGATCGTTATGTAATACCCTGGCAATTCGTTTATCCGCCTCTTCACTACCATCACACACAATGACCACGCCAGAATGCTGGCTAAATCCCATGCCTACGCCGCCACCGTGATGCAGTGACACCCAGGTTGCGCCACCAGCAGTATTTAGCATCGCGTTTAGTAATGGCCAGTCCGACACGGCGTCAGACCCGTCCATCATCGATTCTGTTTCGCGGTTAGGCGACGCCACCGAGCCAGAATCCAGATGATCCCGGCCTATTACCACAGGTGCGCTCAACTCACCTTTTCTGACCATCTCGTTAAAAGCCAGTCCCAGCTTTTGTCGCTCGCCCAGACCAACCCAGCAGATGCGTGCGGGTAAGCCCTGAAACGAAATGCGTTCACGGGCCATGTCCAGCCAGTTATGCAGGTGCGGATTATCAGGGATAAGCGCTTTTACTTTCTCATCGGTTTTATAAATATCCTGCGGATCGCCGGACAGCGCCGCCCAGCGAAAAGGCCCGATCCCCTGACAAAACAGCGGACGAATATAGGCAGGAACAAAGCCGGGAAAATCGAAGGCATTGTGAATTCCCTCCTCCAGCGCCATCTGCCGAATGTTGTTGCCATAATCAAGCGTAGCTGCCCCTTTTTGCTGGAAACCCAGCATGGCAGAAACTTGCAATGCCATAGAAGCTTTTGCAGCGCGGACGACACTGGCTTCATCAGACTCACGCATCGATTTGGCTTGTGTAAGGGTCCAGCCTTTGGGCAGATAGCCATTCAGCGGATCGTGGGCGCTGGTCTGGTCTGTCACCACATCGGGAATGATGCCCTTAGCCAGCATGTCCGGAAACACCTCTGCGGCATTTCCAAGCAGGCCAACGGATACCGGTTTACCCACTTCCCCAGCCTCTTTTATCATCGCCAATGCTTCATCAATAGATGTGGCTTTTTTGTCAACGTAGCCGGTACGCAGACGAAAATCGATACGGGATTCGTCGACTTCAACTGCAATCATGGAGAACCCGGCCATTGTGGCTGCCAGTGGCTGTGCACCGCCCATGCCGCCTAAACCGCCGGTCAGGATCCAGCGGCCTTCGGCCTTTCCGTCGAAATGGGCTTTGGCCACACTGACGAAAGTTTCATACGTGCCCTGTACAATCCCCTGAGAACCGATGTAGATCCATGAGCCGGCGGTCATCTGGCCATACATCATCAATCCTTTGCGGTCGAGCTCATTGAAATGTTCCCAGTTGGCCCAGTGCGGCACCAGATTGGAATTCGCAATGAGTACCCGTGGCGCATTTTCGTGCGTTGGAAAGATACCAACAGGCTTACCGGACTGGACGAGTAACGTTTCATCGTCGCGCAGGCGTTTAAGTGCATCAACGATAGCATCATAAGCGTCCCAGTCCCTGGCGGCACGGCCAATGCCACCGTAAACCACCAGCGACTCCGGATGTTCAGCCACTTCCGGATCCAGGTTATTCATTAACATTCTCAGCGGGGCTTCAGTAAGCCAGCTTTTCGCATTTAACTTGCTTCCCCGCGGTGCACTAATGCGGCGGGTGTCATCATGTCTGTTCAAAACAGTTTCTCCTTACGGATTGGTATTAGGTAAAATCAAGATGTCCACCCAAACGGTATCGTTCACCTGGGTGCGTAAGCGTCGCCACGCTTACGATGCCCCGCGCGCTGTAGGTACGTCGGTTAATTTGCAGGCAGGGAGAGGAGGGCGTGATCATCAGCTTTTCCGCTGTGTCATTCTCTGGCAGCACAGCTGAAACTACATGATCGGCTTCCGTTAATGGCGCAACCTGATTTAAATAATAATTGGGCGTCATAGCCGTGAAGTCTTGTTTCAGGTAATCCGGAGCCCAGTGCGGATTCACCCAACGGTTCTCAAGCTGAACCGGTAACGCATTTTCATAATGAATAAGTGAGGTAAAATAGACCGGGCTGGCCTCTTTAACCCCCAACCATCGGCTTTCAGAGGGCGTTGCTACCCGCTTTTCTCTGGTCACAACACGACACTGGTAATCATGACCCCGGGCAAGGATTTCGTCCTTGATGCCTTTAATCGTCAGCATCGAACTCATCGGCCGGCTATCTGCTACAAAGGTTCCGACGCCCTGGGTTCTTGCGAGGATCCCTTCAGCCACAAGCTCAGACAGCGCTCTGCGAGCGGTCATGCGACTGACTTCAAAGCGCTGCGCCAACTGATTTTCAGACTCCACCTGGTCGCCGGGCGCCAGACGCCCATGCTCAATATCGTCAACCAGCGCCGATTTAATGGCGATAAAACGCGGCTGCATATGCCAGATCCTCCTGATGTTTTGGGAACACTGTACTCGCAACAACTTGTATATACAAGTATAGCCAAGTAGACTAAAAAAACATGCTAACGAACCCGGAGGGATCGATGAACAACCTGCTCATCCGCAATGCCCGGATTGCCTCAATGCAGTCTGGCAGCGAAAAACATTTTGGCTTGCTCGAAGAGACCGATATCCGGGTAACTGACGGGATCATTCAGGAAATCGGGAGCAATCTGTCCGCACAACCAAACGAAACCGTGATTGAGGCCAATGGCGACTGGTGCCTTCCTGGTTTTGTAGACTGTCACACTCACCTGGTTTACGGTGGCGACCGTTCAGAGGAATTTGCACAACGTCTCGATGGCGTCAGCTATGAAGAAATCAGCCGCCGGGGAGGAGGAATTAAGAGTAGTGTCCGCGCAACCAGAAATTCGTCAGCAGAAAAATTAATCACACAGACACTTCGTCGCGCCAGACGATTGCGGGAAGAAGGTGTGACTACACTGGAAATTAAATCCGGGTACGGTCTGGATGAAGACACTGAGCTGAAAATGCTTACTGTTGCCGGCGCAGTTGCAGATAAGCTCGACATCAGTGTGATAAAAACGTATCTGGGCGCACACGCATTACCACCGGACAACGATTTACGTGCCGATGAATATATTGATTTTGTTTGTCAGGTAATGATCCCGAAAGTGGCAAAAGAGAAACTTGCCGATGCGGTAGACGTATTTTGCGAAACCGTTGGGTTTTCTCTTAAACAGACGCGCCGGGTTTTTGAGGCCGCTCGCGATGCAGGGTTGCCGGTGAAAGGTCATGTTGAGCAGTTAAGTGACAGCAAAGGTGCTGTGCTTGCCTGCGAATTTCAAGCCCTCTCTGTGGACCATATCGAATACCTGCAGGAGAGCGATGTCGCCACGTTAGCAGCAGCTGGCACCGTCGCGGTACTCTTACCAGGAGCCTATTATTACTTAAAGGAAACCCAAAAGCCGCCCGTTCAGGCGCTGCGTGAAGCCGGCGTGGATATGGCAGTGGCCACAGACATGAACCCAGGCACCTCACCCGTCGCTTCGCTGCTCACCTGCGCCAATATGGCAAGTTTGTTTTTTGGCCTTACAGTTGAAGAGGCGCTCAGAGGCATAACCATCAACGGCGCGAGAGCGTTAGGTCTTCATGATCGTGGTGAGATTGCCACTGGCAAACGCGCAGATCTCACATTGTGGGATATGCCCTCCCCGGCCTCTCTGATTTATGAGATAAATGGATACCGGCCACACACCATTATTGCCGGGGGCAAACATGTCGCATAACGCTTTGTGGACAGGCAGGACTGACTCAGAGGATGGCTCAGCGGGCTTTCGCTGGCATCAGGTTGTGCGCCCTTGCAGTGCTGCTCAGGATATCGGTAAAGGCGATACTGTACTACTCGGCTATCCTAATGACAGCGGTGTTCAGGCAAACAAAGGTCGGGTTGGCGCATCAGGCGGCCCCAACGCGCTCAGACAAGCAATGGCCAATCTGCCCTGGCAGTTATCAGGCCAGATCTGGGACCAAGGCGATAGCGACGTGGCAGACAGCCTGGACGCTACACAGCGTAATTTCGCCGCACAGATCTCAGACTTGCTCCAGCGCGGCAGCACAGTGCTTGGCTTGGGCGGCGGTCATGATATAGCGTGGGCGAGCTGGCAAGGCCTTCACCACGCAGACAGCACTAAGCGAATAGGCATTATCAATCTGGATGCGCATCTGGATTTGCGCTGCTGTGATGAAGTGACGTCGTCAGGCACGCCTTTCAGGCAAATTGCCGAATACAGTAATGCACGGGGTATCCCTTTTCAATATTGCTGTTTAGGCGTCTCAGAAGCTTCAAATACGCAAGCGCTGTTTAACTATGCCGAACAGTCAGGCACAACGGTATTGCCAGACTATGCCTTTACCGATGCCGCGGCGATAGCAAGCATTGCCCCGATGTTAAGTAACATAGACTCCCTGTACGTGACCATTTGTATGGATGCATTTCCTGCATCGTCTGCACCGGGGGTCAGCGCGCCCGCAGCAATCGGTGTAGAACCTGCTGCGGTGATCCGTTTTCTCAGGAAGCTAAGTGAGGTTGTCAGAGAACATAATATACGCTGGGCACTTAGCGATATTGCAGAACTCAACCCGACTTATGACAAAAGTGGCAAGACCGCACGTCTGGCGGCCAGAATGGCGTTTGAGCTCACACTGGCAATGCAGCGACCATAATTAATACCAATCTGTAATAATGTGGTTCAGGCCGCCTTGCGTTTCAAAACGCCCAGTGCGCGACGGGCGGCATTCACTCCATTTCGATAGCCCAGCGCCAGCTTAACCTTGTCCATCGTCAGCCGCTTCACTTTGAACGCGGCATCAGGGGCAATAACGGTCAGTTTGCAATCCTTTGGTGGATTGCGTAAAAACGCCAGCGTCTCATTATAAACGTCTGGTCTGCGCACCAGTGTCTGCAACAGCATGGGCTGATTACCGTATAGCTTTTCCATTAGCCACCCTGCCTTCATGGTAGGTTTACTAAAACCAAGAGGCTGCGACAGGATCACGGTTATATCCCTTGCCCCCATCTCATACGCTTTTCGCACCGGAATGGCATCAGCAACACCACCATCGGTATAGCGATTATCTCCAATTTTGGGCTGCTCACGATAGGCTGTGGGAATTGCACACGAGGCGACCATCAGTTCATCAATATTGGCCGCTGTCACGCGAGGATATTCACACTCGCCGGTATCCACATTTGTAACACCCACATACAGCGGCATGTCACTTTTTGGCGACGCACAACATTGGGGAAGCGCATCCTTACATTGGTGCCACAGCCAGTGAACATCGGTCATGTGTCCGCCTTTGATAAACCGCAGCGGGCTGAAAAATTCTTTCTTGGTCGCGTAGTCTGTGATTATCGTTTTGCTTAAGCCCGGCGTGCGCGTTACGTATGTAGACAGGTTTGTCGCACCTGCTGATACACCAATGGCAAAATCAAAGTCATAATGGTTTTTCGTCATAAACGTATCCAGTACGCCTGCTGCGAAAATACCACGCATGGCGCCACCTTCTACAACCAATGCTTTTTTCATGACATCTCTCCTTTTGGCCATGTAGTTTTTACTTAATCTGAAACGGACGTTACGGGCTTACATAACGCCACTTACAAACTGCGCACCTTGTTTTCACGTTGCTACAGACAACTAATAGATATCTGTTCATCAATGGCACGACTGGAATACTTATTCAGGTACTGCAAAATCTGGTCCAACCAGACGCGACAATCATCGCGAGGATGAAAGCATTGCGAAAGCGAGATTTATCGATTCATTACATCGACTTTTTTTCAACTTGGGGAACAGGGATATAATTGAGAAGGAGACTTTCACATCAGGCAAAAAAAAGCCGCTCAACAGCGGCTTTTTTGCATTAGTGATGAAAGATTATTTCTCCGTCACTGTCAGTGTGGGACTTCCACCATCCGGTCCTTCTACCTTGAACTCATAGGTACCCGCAGGTACATCTATCAGCAGGTTGTTGTTGCTGGTGGCGATAGATTTCGGGCTGTCTGGCGTCACCGCATTACTGGTTTCACCATCCGGGTTCCCCAGGTTAACCGTCGACCAGTCTTCGGAAGCAACCTTAAACTCTGTAGCCCCGGCACTCAGGTCGATGTCAACGGTATACACACCCGCCCCCTGGTACATGAACGGATTATCAATCCCCCATCCATTCATACCACCGCGAAGGAAGACCGGTGTATTGCCCCAAAACTCCTCTTTAAATACACGCAGTTTTGGCTCTTCCACCGAAGTCACATCAAAAATGAATACATAGGATTCTTCACTTTCGATGTCGATCACCAGGTTGTTGTCAGTAGGTGCCAGGAACGTGTCCTCACCCAGCGTCACCACTCTGTCTGCGTCATCACCTGAGAAGGCCCCCAGGTTCACCGTCGACCAGTCGTCAGTAGCAACTTTGAACTCATAGCTGCCCACCGCCAGGTCAATCGGCGTGGAATAAATGCGTCCACCCTGATGGGTCAGCGCATTGTCTGTACCCCAACCATTGAAGCCACCACGCACGTACACGGTTGTGTCTGCGTACAGGTCCTCATTTTCCACTGTAAGAACAGGCGCTTCTTTATCAGAGGCATCCACGGTGAACAGATACGTCGCATCTGCAGCAGGAGTAAATATCAGGTTGTTATTGCTAACAGCCAGTACCTTCTCTTCTTTCGCGATAACTTCCTGTGGGTCACCATCACGTGCACCGAAGTTCACCCCTGAAGGATCGCCCCAGTCTTCTGCAGCCACTTTGAATTCGTAGGTGGTATCAGCAGTTAGTGCTACCGCAACCTGATACACACCACCACCGGCGTATTCAAACGCATCGCTGGTACCCCAGTCATTCATACCGCCGCGCAGATACACCACCGTATCGCCGTAAGGTACAACATCCGGAGCCCCTGCCGTCGCCAGTGCTGACAAGCCGTAGCCCTGTGCGCCCATTTGTGGCTTCACAAACACTGCCATGGTCAGCGCCGGCACGGTAAAGGTACCGTTACCTTCATCATCGCCGGTACCTTCGGTGAAATAAGCACCACGAACAGTCGGATCTACCGAGTTCATATGTGTCATATGAAGCTCAAACCCTGTTGCCGTGTTCACCATGATGGACTTTTCTTCATAGCCTGTGTTTACCACTACCATGATCGCGTCATTCATCGGATCCAAGTCAGCCAGCATCTGGTCTGAATCCGGAGTGATACCGTCATCGATAGACATGGCAATCAGGCCTTGTTGCTGACGCCGTCCCAGATTATGGAAGCCAACACGGTCAATAATCGCCTGCCCGGTGGTCAGTCTGAACAGCGGGCTTTCCATACGAATGCTCAAATATTCGTTGAAGACGTTTGACGCAAACTCAATGTCTGACATGGATGCAGCACGCTCTGGCGAATAAATAAATTCACCCATTTCCTCCCAGCGCGCTTCGTTGTCCTGTGCCGGTGGCAGACCCACATTCCAGTTGTTGGTTTGATAGGTAAAATCTACGTAGTTAAACCAGTCGCCTGAGTCATAGCTGTTGCGGTCCATAGACTTCGAGCGCAGCATGTCACCGCCCATTTGCAGGAAGGGAATACCCTGCGACATCAGCGGCAGACCAATACCAATGTTCTGTGCACGAACACGTTCCGCCAGCGTCAGATCCATAGGTAAGGTGTAGTTAAACTGATCCCACAGCGTTTCATTATCGTGTTTTGAAACATAGTTGATAATGTCAGCCGGATCAGTGGCATAGCCACCTAAATTGCTGCCCGCACTGTCAACGTCGCCGGACGTATTCAGAATGTAGTTACTTAGCGTACCGGCCATGCCGATTTTCAGACGATCCTGGTCGCTCAGTGCTGCATCACTGTCAGGGTTGAAGATATTGCCCTGGCGGATAGCTTCACGAATACGGTCGTTATAAGTACCGATTTCCGTTCCGGCCATATTCAGCTGGTTCGCCTGCTCATACCCACGGTCGATTTTCGTCCAGCCCTCGCCGTAGAAATAGTTGTCGGGGTCAATGGCCTGTACGGCATCACGCAGACGTACCATGGTGTCCACGGTGGCCTGACTCATAATGTCAAAACGGAAGGCGTCGAACTTATACTGTTCGGTCCACATCATCAGAGAGTCATGCATGAATTTTTCCATCATGACATTGCGCGGCTCGGTATCATCACAGCAGGTTTCGCGAACGATGGCACCAGAGTCAACCTCATAACGGTGGTAGTAGCCCGGGACCACTTTATCCAATACCGATTTCGGGAATACACCCGACGCATTGGTGTGGTTGTACACCACGTCAAGTGCCACACGCAGCCCCATTTCATGCAGTGCCTGGTTCATCGCACGCATTTCGATAATTCGCTCAACCCCTTCTGCACTTGACGCATAACTGCCTTCTGGCGCATTAAAGTGGTGAGGATCATAACCCCAGTTGAAGGTGTCGACACCGCGCAGATCATTGGTCAGTTGCTGCGCTTTGGCGGCCTCTGACAACGGATCGTAGCTGTTGTATACATCAATCAATACGGCACCACTGGCTTCTTCATCGCATACTGCCGCGTTGCGGTTCAGTACGCACAGCTCACCGACGGTGCTGTAAAGATCGATGGTGTTAGCCGGATCTTCATCAATGGTAGCAATATCATTTGCAGGCAATACGTGGAAATAGTTAAGACCCGCATCCACCAGTTTCTGCAAGTGCATTACCGGCGCTGTACCTTCTTCTGTAAACGCCAGGTATTTACCACGGTTGACTTCAGAGGTTGACATGTCACGGGCACTGAAATCACGAATATGCCCTTCGTAAATAACCGCATCTTCCGGGTTCTCAATGGTTGGCACCATATGATCTTCCCAGCCTTCCGGTTTCAGGTCATCATCATTCAGATTCACAAAGCGTGAGAAGCGACCATTAGTGGTCAGAGAAACCGAATACGGGTCGGTCACACGCAGTGTCTCAATGCTATCGGTTATAGGGTGATAGACTGTCACTTCATAACGGTACAGGGTACGGTCCAGGTCCATTGACCCTTCGTAAGACCACACACCGCTGTCTTCATTCAGCGTCATATCATAAGACGCCGCCAGTGCTTTATTGTCGTTGTACGACAGCAAGCGAACATTTTGCGCGGTTGGCGCCCATACCGCCGCGGTAATCCCTGTGTCGGTATACACAGCCCCCAGCATGGCTTCGTCAGCATCGGCTTCGCCCGTGGTGTAGACCTGATCGATGGCATTCGCCATCTGGATACCGGTTGCTGCAACCAGCGTACCTTCAGAGTCATATCCTCCCAGAACCGCCTGGGTTTTCATGACGGCCTTTGCATCGGCGACTTCCCACTCGCCATACCAGGCAGTCATACCAGATAAGTGCGGCGCGATTGCAGCCTGCTCGTCCGTCAGCTCTGCCATTTCCAGCTCGACAGCGGTGCCGTTTAGGCCTTCTTCCAGAGAGGTTTCAAGATCGGCGGCAGCGGAATAATGTAGCTTCACAGTATTCACACCTTCCGGCGTATCCCAAAGCAGCGTATTGGTATCAAGCCAGTGTGCGGCAAGCCCTTCTATATCAACAGGCTGTGGACCTAATGACATAATCGGATACTCAAACACTACCGGCTCACCTGACAATGTAAAGTTCATTCGGGTGTAGGTTTCATCGTCCTGAACCAGTGAGCCTTTGAAATCGCCACCGCCAAGTTCTTTCCCGGAGTCTTCGGTGCCGATATGGATAATGAAGTTGTGACAGCTGCCATAACCTTCCTTCAATTCCAGTACCCAGTATGCACCGTAATTCGGATCGATACCGGTTGGCTGACGACCTGCAGCCCAATCGGTATCCGAATCGGCATAGGCGTCACACTCGTCGTTGTTCCAGGTATGCAGGCGCCAGCCGTCATACGCAGCATCGTTAGACGAGTTGTCCGCATCCACCGCAGCACGGTTGTAATACAGCACAGCCTGGTTATCGCCCGGGAAGAAAACCGGATCAGGCAGTGAAGGATCAGCTCCCACTACGCAGGCATCGTTAGTTTCGTTTGGTACTGTAGGTGGATCACACTCAATTGGCGGCGGGGCCACACACTCAGTCCCACTGGCATCAGGTACATTAGGTGCATCACAGGTCAGCAGGTTGCTGCTACCGGACTCAACGTCCGAGCCGCCACAGCCTGCAAGCACCATTGTTGTCAGCATTAAGGCAAAAAGCCCGAATGCCCGGTTTCTGTTACACATAGGTTGTTGCTCCGGTGTCATTCTTTTCATTGACGTCGTATTCCACGCGGTTTCTATTAAGGTTGTTAGTTTCATAGCGTGTACGTCATCCCCAGGAAGTATTGCGTTCCGAAGAACTGAATCGTTCCTGTTTGTTCAGGTGAAGTGAAATAACTTTTGGTAGGCTCGTCGGTAACGTTGTTTACCTGGAAGAGCACACTCATATTGTCGTTAATCTCGTATGAGGCCTGATAATCAATGACCAGTTCATCATCGAAGTTTACCGTCTGGTCGTTAACCGCAACCTGCTCAGAGACAAACGCATCACGGTAACGGCCTGATACGCGGGTTTCGAAACCCTCGTACTCCCAGAACAGCGTTACTGTTGCCACGTTCTCAGACAATCCAGGCAAGCGACTGGAGAACACGCCGTCACTCAGGGTGCGCTGGATTTCACTTTCGGTGTAAGAGTAACTCGCGCTGATCCCCAAACCTGACCACATACCTGGCAACATGCTGTAAATTTGCGTGTAGGCGACTTCCAGACCACGGATATATCCACCCTCAGCATTGTTGATTGCAGTCTCGTAGCGGCCGTTTTCTGTCGGTACAGAGACAAAGATAGGATCGCCATTGGCATCACGTGCCAGTTCAGGCTCCTGACCTGAGAACTCAGGTTCAAGGAATACCGGTACTTCAATTTCGCTGGGCACGGTAAATCCGTTGCCCTCGAAGTCATAGGGTTCGATGGCAATGTTCTCGATAAACGATTCAATATCTTTATAGAACGCCGCAACGATGAGCGCACCGTCGGTATCCTGGAAGTAGTACTCCCACGACACGTCATACTGAGTCGCGTAGAACGGATCCAGATACGGGCTGTTGCGTGCCGAGCCATTAATTTTCGCTGTGGGGTTAGACAGGGTAACTTCGCCTGAATCGCGATCCATGGTTGCAGCTACCTCTTCCACATTCGTTGATGAGTTGGCTGCAAAGCGGTTTATCGGTGCCCGCCCCATGACTTTCGCAGCAGCTACACGAAGCTGCGTTGCATCGGTTAGTTTAAAGTTCAGGTTGATTGAAGGCAGAATATCTGTGAATTCGTGTGACAAAATTGTCGGACGATAAAAGTTGTTTATCAGGCCGACTTCGTCAGTGATATTTTGCGCACCGGCGCTAGGATCACTCACCTCAACCGACGTGCCCGTTTCAGGATCGGTAACGAATCGTGTTGCCCGCTGCAGTGTGGTCGAACGTTGTTTGGAACGCACATAACGAACCCCCACATTACCGGAAACCGGAATATCGCCAATTTCAGTATTAATATTTGCCATCAGATATGCGGCATTCACGGTTTCGAAAACGTCGCCGCTTTCCTGTACCGACCAAGCGGTTGCCGGGCCTGTGCCAGGACCGTTAATGACACCGGCTGCCCCCGGCCCCCAGGTTTGCGCTGGCTGAGGAATACCGCCAGGGAACCAGGCATTAAGTGCATTGTTCAGATCTACGGATAGATAACTTGGGAAATAGCCGAAATCGCCCGACCAGTTCACTACATCAACCATATCCTGAGTCAGTCGAAGTGGAGGCTGGCTGGCAGAGAAACCACCATCATTACCAAACTCAAAGACTGAACGGTCATTACTGTAATCGCGATCAGAATAACGGTAACCAAACTCCCACGAGGAGAACAGCGGCATATCAACGTAATATTGGAAATCTACCCGATACGCATTCAACTCATCTTCGTTTTCGTAAGGGTAAATCCCGTACTTACTGACCATAACACGGTCGATATCAGAGAATGCATCCGCCTGATTAAATGCCAGGTCAGGCAGGTTTAATCCATTCAACAGATAAGAAATCTGTACATTTTCGTCAAAGGTCGGGCTGGCAGCATCGGCATCTTCAGATACCAGTGACCATAACAAACCATTTCGGAAATTACTTTCTGCTTTAGACAGTGATACGTCAAACTGCGCAGCCAGATTGTCCGTGATTTGCCAGTCGGCCTTAATGCCGTAGCTTTCGACCTGATCGAAATCCTGATTATCATCATTCACCATTTCAACACGGGTAAAACTGCTGTCGGTACGGGTAAACGTGCCACCAATCACGCTGTTATTGACGATAACAGGATTAGTAATACCGGCATTAACACCACCGAGCTTCACACGGTAACCACGGGCAAACGCTTCAGAATCAAATTTGGAAACAAACGCATCCGCTTTCAGCGTAAAGTTTTCTACGGGGGCCCATTCAAACGCAGCCATATAACCGTCGCGGGTTTCTTCACCGCCTTTATGCTGCATCTCAAAGCCTTCGCTGATGAGCTCGCACTCAGGGCACTCGCTGCCAACGTTGTCCATGTCACCTTCGACACCATCGACATCCACCTCACCGTTATAGGCCAGGCCAACAAACTGAGTAGAAACGCTGGGCTGGAACAGGCGGGCGTAACCCAAAGACACGCCAACCGTGTCATCCATAAATTTTCCCTGATACGAGAAGCTGATGCGGTGACCATACTCCTCTGCATCCGGTATTTCGCTGGCGCGGTCGTTGTACATACCACGGATATTTGCACTGAACTTATGCTGTTCTTCGATGGCCAGCGGACTCGCTGTCTGCAGCTCGACCGTACCGGCAACGCCACCTTCAATCAGGGATGCTTTTGGCGATTTATATACCGCAGCCGAGTTTATTAGCTCAGACGGATACTGGTCGAACTCAATCGCGCGGCTACCGCTGGTGGATACCTGTTCCCTTCCATTGAGTGTAGAAAAAACAAAATCGCCAGCAAGACCACGGATATTGATTTCCGCTGCCTGACCGCCTGTACGCACTGCTGAGATACCTGGCAGTCGCGTTAACGCATCTGCCATAGACACATCCGGCAAGCCGCCTAAATCGTCCGCAGAAATCTGCTCTGACACAGTATCGCTAAAACGTTTCTGGTTTAGTGACTGGATGAGGCTGGTACTAAAGCCTCTAACTTCAATACGCTCGATGACCTCTTCATCAGGAGTATTCTCCTCTGATTCAGCCTCCTGGGCATATACAGGCTGCGAGACATACGCAAGCCCACTTGCCATCAAGGCAGCCATGATGGTGCTGGGTCTGAATGTTTTCATGGGTGTCCCATTCCTTTTTTTATAGTTGGCCGTTTCTTCTACCGCTTAATGAACGGCCTATTATGGTTCAACTATGAATACTAGCGCTTAGTATGAAAAAGGAGCAATCGACTGCATACGTATTCAATAACAATATGAAACATTTTATTTACACAAATATGCGCTCGTCTGCTTAGTTTTACTAAAAAACAACAAAATACAGAAAATGTCATACAAAATGCGGCCAAGAGTCACGAAGGTCCGCGCAACAAATTCACAATGCAATAACATTGCTTGGCTAAGGGTAAAGGTTCGAGTGAATAAAGTATGAATGATCCAGGGAAGGTGCGAGCGCGTCAGCTTCCCTACGTCAGAAATGAAAGTAATGGTTAACGTCGGCGTGAGTGAAATAAAAAAACCGCGACAAACCTGTGATTTGCGCGGTTTACACCCTAAGTATCCAGGGGAAGCGGTGCTTCCTGCACCGCTCAGTCAGGGAATCAGAACGAGTAGTTGAAGCCCAACAGGTAGTTGGCACCGTAATGCTGGTACAAGGTGACCTGTCTTGAGTCAGCACCTGAAGACTGAATATCATCTTCATCGGTGATGTTCTGCGCCTGTAAGGTTACGCGCAGACCTTCCAGGTACTCAATGCCAGATTCGCTAAAGTCATAACCAATCTGTGCATCGATAAAGGTACCACCCTGGTTAGTAGAGTCAGACAGCGCCAGACTCAGACCGCGGGTTTCACTTAAGTAATCTGTACGTTTCGTTGCGGCAACACGGAATTCAAAGCCGGCGTTTTCATAGAAAACCGTCATGCTGTAGTTTTCGTCAGAAAGACCCGGTATACGCGTTTCCGATGTCCCTGGTGCGGCATCTGCGTACCCGTCAAGGAACGTGGCACTGGCAAATAAACCGAAGCCTTCCAGCGAGTCATGCAGAAGTTCGCCGGGTAAGCTACCCTGCACTTCCCAACCGCGTACAAAACCTTCGTAGCCATCTTGTGGACGAGAGTTTTCGCCTACGAACAGAACCGGAGCCTGATTCCCTGTCTCATCTGAACTCTGGTGAATTGCAGGAATATAGAATTCAGTAAAGTCTTGTGAAACAGCGTTACTACGATGCCAGTTTTTCAGATCTTTATAGAAGAAGGAAACAGCAACGTAACCAGTTTCAGAGAAGTAGTTCTCGTACGCCAGATCAAACTGATTCGCCTCATAAGGTTTCAGCTCAGGGTTACCTGATGATGCGCCCCACGGGCTGTTATCCGGGTCGTCACTCAGGATCTGACTGTCGTTAAACGAGAAGGTTACCTGACTGTTCGGACGCATATCATCCATACGCGGACGCGTCAGCACTTTGCTCAAACCAAGACGTACAAACTGCCCTTCTGCGAACTCGGCACTTAAGTTAAGCGTAGGGAGTACGTCGGTGTAATCCGTTCCGCCTGATACCGGTAGCGCTTCAACATAACCCAGACTGTCAGAAGTGGTAGCAAAACCCGTAGACTGTTGGTCAGCGTTAACAATTTGCAGACCTACATTACCGCGGATGTAAATACCTTCATATTCCGTATCGATATTCAGCTTACCGTAAAGCGTAGTCAGCTGTTCTTCCACTTCATAAGTGTCACCTAAACGATCGGCCTGTACCAGCTGTGCATCCAGCTCACTGTAGTAACCACTGTTGTAAAGACCCAGTGAGTCGTAAGCAAGCACCCCATTAATTCCCACGAAGTCCATAGGAACCACACCCAGCACGTCAGGGATTGCACCGTCTCCGGGATACTCAGGTGCCGTCAGATACGCACCGTTGTTAACTTTAGACTTAGTACGATCTGAATAGACGATGCCAAATTCAACGCCTGAGACAATACCCCAGTCGACAAAGCCTTCCGCATCCAGACGGTAAGTGTTCAGTTCCTCTTCAAACACAGGCTTGTTAACAAAGCCATCTTGCTGATCAGAGAAGTACACAGCGTCGCCGTCTTCGTTAAGAATAGTTGGGCCCCATGCCTGAGGACCGGCAAGACGAATCAGGCTTGGGTCTGTCAGATCCACCGGGTCAACGGTTGGGTGGTCAGAATAAACTACGCCGTTTGACGTCATCTGCCATGAACGTGCGGCTAATGGACGGCCGTCAGTGCCGGCACGACCTACACCTGAATAACTCTCAACATCGGTGATTGTCTTATCGACCTTGCCTGAGGATATATCGGCATTAACCGTCCAGTTATCATTTAACAGATACTCAGCATTCAGTGCCAGCGTAGTCAGCTCAGCTTCCTGTTGGCGTACGTCATTTCGAACCACGCTGTAAAAGCCGTCATAATAACCTGATGTGGCAAGCCCATTTTGTACTTCAGTTACTGTGTACGCGCTGCCTACACCAAATTCCGGACCGCCCTCTTCAAGACCACGACGCGCATCGTCTTCCAGAAAGTCGATATACAAGCCGTCAAACTGTAGCGTCAGCTTATCAGACGGAGCCCACTGAATCACAGTAGCGATAGAGTCACGCTCCATCATGGCTGAGCGCGCGAAGCTGTCGTGTCCAGCCTGAACTACCGTACCTTCAGGAATATCAACATCAGCACGTGCTGCGGCGTCTGGAGAAACACCCGCATAGCCCCAAATGCGTGACTGTTGCTCCTGACGCGGTGATTCCATCGTCGCGATAGTCAGTGCTACACCAAGGGTATCGTCAGCGAACTGGTCAACGTAGTTGAACGACAGACGGTGACCGTTATCGTCAAAGTCAGGGTTGAGGGCATCTTCTTTGTTTTGTTCGTAAGTACCGTTAATGGTCATCGTACTTTCGGCTGTTAACGGCTTCACCGTTTGCAGGTCGATTGAACCACCGATACTTTGTGTCGTCATTCCGGCTTCAGGTGTTTTGTAAACCAGAATGTTTGAAATGATTTCTGTAGGGTACAGGTCAAACTCAACACCACGGTTGTCACCCATACCTAAAAGCTCACGGCCATTTAGTGTAGTGCCGACGTAGTTCTCGTTGAAACCACGAACAGAAATACCGCTGGTACGACCGTTACGACGCTCGCCGGCAAGGCCAGGCAGACGCGCCAGCGACTCAGCGATACTGGTATCAGGAAGCTTACCAATATCTTCAGCAGACAGCGCTTCTACGATAGACGTATTGTCCATTTTGATGGCCTGAGCACGCTGCAGTGAGCCGCGGATACCAGAAACCTGGATAACTTCCACCATGCTTTCATCAACTTGATCAGTCTCTGTGTCCTGCGCCATTGCTGGCATGCTACCAAAAGCCATACCACTGGAAATCAGCGCCGCTTTAATTAGGTTCGGTTTGAATTGTGTCATAAGGAGGGTGTCCCATTCAGTTAGTTAGATTGTCTTTGTTATTGGTGTTATGACAATTCGATGACATTCAATTAGTCGGTGAGCATCCTAACTGTAGGGTCTTAATTGCTCAATTGCCTGCATACGTATTCATTAAAATTGATATACACGGCATTAACATTTAAGGGAGTTATTAACAATTCCAAAACCCGGAAAGCACATATTAATACATTGTAATTAATGGATTTTTTATTTTTCAGGTGTGATTACTGGGCGCATTTGCGAATGCAGGCATATACCATTTTTACATTATGCTTTAACCTCTGACTGATGAATAACAACCTTGTTACCTGACGAAAACGCCCCGCTTTTCCGCATAAATTACACAAGCCTGAATGTAAGAAGCAAAAACAGGTTCGCCACAGCGACCCTGTTTGAGAGTCACTTGGGTGCCTTAAAAACAGACATTGCGGTGTGAAGCTTTCCTTAAACGACAAAGGAATGAATTGACGACCATGAAGAACGGTCAAGTACCGGGAAGTACGTTTGTTTGAGCGTATGCCAGCAGAATTAGATTGGCGCGAAGCATGGCAGGGATTAGATATCGAAAGGATGTCATACTAATTCAAGTAAGAGCGCAGACACAAAAAAAGCCGGGAAAACCCGGCTTTTCATTTACTGGAGCCTGTTATGCTCTTTAGCTTACCAGCCAGTCGCTTCGCGAAGCGCTTTGCCGATATCAGCCAGTGAACGCACAGTTTTCACGCCAGCAGCTTCCAGTGCAGCAAATTTCTCATCTGCTGTACCTTTACCGCCTGCAATGATTGCACCGGCGTGACCCATACGCTTACCCGGAGGTGCAGTCACACCCGCGATGTAAGATACCACAGGCTTAGTTACGTTTTCTTTGATGAACGCCGCCGCTTCTTCTTCTGCGGTTCCACCAATTTCACCGATCATCACGATCGCTTCAGTTTGTGGATCGTCCTGGAACAGTTTCAGGATATCAATGAAGTTTGAACCCGGTATTGGGTCACCACCGATACCAACACAGGTAGACTGACCAAAGCCTTCGTCTGTGGTTTGCTTAACCGCTTCGTAGGTTAGCGTACCAGAGCGTGAAACAATACCCACTTTACCTGGCTTGTGAATGTGGCCCGGCATGATACCAATCTTAGTCTCTCCTGGCGTGATAACACCAGGACAGTTAGGACCAATCATACGTGCGCCTTTGGCATCAACGTACTCTTTCACATACAGCATATCCAGTGTAGGAATACCTTCAGTGATACATACAACAAGTTCGATACCTGCATCTACCGCTTCAACGATAGAATCTTTACAGAATGGCGCAGGAACGTAGATAACAGACGCCGTTGCGCCTGTTGCTTCAACGGCTTCACGCACTGTGTTGAATACTGGCAGACCCAGGTGCTCGGTACCGCCTTTACCTGGCGTTACACCGCCAACCATTTGCGTACCGTAAGCGATGGCTTGTTCAGAGTGGAATGTACCCTGACCACCAGTGAAACCCTGGCAGATAACTTTGGTGTCTTTATTAATTAAAACTGACATTATTTGCCCTCCGCAGCGGCAACCACTTTCTGAGCTGCATCGGTAAGCGATTCAGCAGCAATGATATCAAGGCCAGAGTTGGCCAGAACGTCACGACCCAGTTCCGCATTGGTACCTTCAAGACGAACAACAACCGGTACATTTACGCCAACTTCTTTCACGGCGCCAATGATACCTTCAGCAATCATGTCACAGCGAACGATTCCGCCGAAGATGTTAACCAGTACGGCTTTAACCGCATCGTCAGACAGAATGATTTTGAATGCTTCAGCCACACGTTCTTTCGTCGCGCCGCCACCAACATCCAGGAAGTTTGCCGGCTTACCGCCGTGCAGGTTTACGATGTCCATGGTTCCCATAGCAAGACCTGCACCGTTAACCATACAGCCAACGTTACCGTCAAGCGCGACATAGTTCAGTTCCCACTGTGCTGCATGCGCTTCACGAGAGTCTTCCTGAGAAGGATCGTGCATATCTTTCACTTTAGGCTGGCGATACAGTGCGTTGCTGTCGATGCCAACTTTGGCATCAAGACAGTGCAGGTTACCGTCAGTCTTGATTACCAGAGGGTTGATTTCGATAAGTGCAACGTCCAGTTCTTCGAACATTTTTGCCAGACCCAGGAAGATCTGTACGAACTGTTTAATTTGAACGCCTGACAGGCCAAGTTTGAAAGCCATTTCACGCGCCTGATAAGGCTGTGGACCAACGATTGGGTCAATTTCAGCTTTCAGGATTTTTTCTGGCGTTTCTTCAGCTACCGTTTCAATTTCAACGCCGCCTTCAGTCGACGCCATGAAAACAACACGACGTGTAGTACGGTCTACAACCGCGCCCAGGTACAGCTCATTGTCGATATCTGTGCATGATTCAACAAGAATCTTGCTAACTGGCTGACCATTTTCGTCAGTTTGGAAGGTCACCAGATTTTTGCCCAGCCATTTTTCGGCAAATTCACGGATGTCGCTCTTGTTCTTAACAAGCTTAACGCCACCGGCTTTACCACGGCCACCCGCGTGGACCTGACATTTTACAACCCACTCGTCACCGCCAATGCGGTCGGCCGCTTCTACTGCGCCTTGAGGAGTGTCTGCTGCGTATCCTTCAGAAACAGGTAAGCCGTATTCTTTGAATAGCTGCTTACCTTGGTATTCATGCAAATTCATGGTGTTTCTATCCGATTTTTAGTAAGACAAAAGTCGCTTTCGCGACTTGATTAACTTGACTGGCACTGTAGGGTCAACGCCAGCGTTGCGCCAGAGCGAGCGTCCAGTGTAAACAGGACACCCCTCTGCACACAATTCCCTGAGACGAAAGTCTTACACGTCTAAAAGCAGACGTGTTGGATCTTCAAGCATCTCTTTAACTGTTACCAGGAAGCCCACTGACTCTTTACCATCGACAATTCGGTGGTCATAAGACAGTGCCAGGTACATCATTGGCAGAATTTCTACTTTACCGTTCACCGCCATTGGACGATCCTGGATCTTATGCATACCCAGAATAGCGCTTTGTGGTGGATTAATGATGGGTGTCGACATCAGTGAGCCAAACACACCGCCATTAGTAATGGTGAAGTTTCCGCCTTGCAAATCCGCCATCGACAGCTTGCCGTCGCGACCTTTGATTGCAAGTTCTTTAATTCCCTTCTCGACATCCGCCATGCCCAGTGTGTCTGTATCTTTCAATACAGGCGTCACCAGACCACGTGGGGTGGATACCGCGATAGAGATATCAAAATAGTTGTGGTAGCAAATGTCATCACCATCGATAGATGCATTCACTTCCGGGAAGCGTTTCAGCGCTTCAGTCACTGCTTTCACGTAAAAAGACATAAAGCCGAGGCGGATACCGTGACGTTTCTCAAAGCCTTCCTGATATTGTTTACGAAGATCCATGATAGGTTTCATGTTCACTTCGTTGAACGTAGTCAGCATCGCTGTAGAGTTCTTAGCTTCAAGCAGACGATTCGCAATCGTCTTACGCAGGCGCGTCATTGGAACGCGTTTTTCTGTGCGATTACCCGAAGGCAGGTCAGAGGCATCAGAAGGTGCTGAAGACGTCGAAGAAGCTTTCTTGTCGCTATCGCCACCTTTCAGATATTGCTCAACATCTTCTTTTGTGATGCGACCATTTTTGCCAGTGCCTTTGACTTTAGAAGCGTCTACGCCTTTCTCCGCCAGCAAACGACGCACAGAAGGACTCAAGGCATCGCTGCCGCCCTCATCATCGTCACTATCTTCTGCCTTTTTGGGCGCTGATTTCGACGCGCCACTGCCGGCTACAAATTTCGCAATCACTTCCTCAGCAGTCACGGTTGCGCCTTCTTCAGCCAGGATCTCACTTAAGGATCCATCAGCCGGAGCCACAACTTCCAGTACCACTTTGTCGGTTTCTATATCAACCAGGTTCTGGTCGCGGCTGACCGACTCGCCCACACTCACGTGCCATGTAGCGATAGTCGCGTCGGCAACAGACTCCGGAAGTACCGGTACTTTAATTTCACTCTCTTCTCCAGAGGCAGCGTCATTGCTGTCGCCCTCGTCTGAAGATTCTGTTGTTTCTTTTGCTTCGGCTTTGTCTTTGTTATCCGTATCAGACTTATCACTGCTGTCAGATTTAGCAGCACTGCCCTCACCTTTTTCCAGCTTTGCGATGACTTGTTCGCCTAGAACTGTTGCACCCTCTTCATCAAGGATCTCAGCCATTACGCCGTCAGCAGGCGCTACAACTTCCAGTACGACCTTGTCTGTTTCAATGTCAACCAGGTTCTGATCGCGTTTTACTGTGTCACCGGCCTTAACGTGCCAGGTTGCAATGGTGGCATCGGCAACTGACTCAGGTAGGACCGGAACTTTTATCTCAATTGTCATCATTGTTCCTTATTTAATAGTGAGTGCGTTTTCAACCAGGCTCTTCTGTTGCTGGTTGTGAACGGAAACATAACCAACTGCAGGTGATGCTGACGCTTCACGACCTGCATATGTTAGCTTGGCACCTTCTGGAATTGCCTGCCAGAAATGATGCTGGCTGCAATACCAGGCGCCCTGATTCTGTGGCTCTTCCTGGCACCAAACCCAATCTTTCACGTGGCTGTATTCTGCCACAATTTTCGCGCATTCTTCCTGCGGGAAAGGATAAAGTTGTTCAAGACGAATGATAGCAACGTCGGTTTGCTCGTTTTTACGGCGTTGATCCAGTAAATCGTAGTATACCTTACCGGAACACATCACAACCCGTTTCACGTTTTCAGGGTTTATCTCGTCGATTTCCCCGATGACGTTTTTGAACTGGCCTTCTGCAAGTTCTTCCAGCGTCGATGTTGCCATTGGGTGGCGCAGCAATGACTTAGGAGACATTACGATCAATGGCTTCCGCATTGGCCGGATAGCCTGACGACGAAGCATGTTGAACACCTGCGCCGGTGTAGAAGGCACACAAACCTGCCAGTTGTGATCCGCACACATTTGCAGAAAACGCTCCAGACGGGCTGAACTGTGCTCTGGCCCCTGACCTTCATAGCCATGAGGAAGCAGTACAGTTAAGCCACACAAGCGACCCCATTTGGCTTCACCAGAACTCAGGAACTGGTCAAACACAACCTGTGCGCCATTGGCGAAATCACCAAACTGCGCTTCCCAGATCGTCAGGCAACCCGGTTCAGCTGTTGCATAGCCATATTCAAATGCCATAACAGCTTCTTCAGATAACACCGAATCGTATATCTCAATGTCGCCCTGTCCTTCGCGGACATGTTGAAGTGGCATGTAAGTAGAGGCGTCTTTCTGGTTGTGCAATACCGCATGCCGATGAAAGAAGGTTCCGCGACCCGAATCCTGCCCTGTGATGCGAATATCGGTACCAATATCAACGATGTTTGCATACGCCAGCGTTTCAGCCATGCCCCAGTCCAGCTTTTTCTCACCGGCAATCATGGACTTGCGGTCTTGATACAGCTTGTTTACACGGGAATGAAGCTTGTGACTATCAGGGTAAGACGTAATCGCCTCACCCAGTTCTCTAAGCTTTTCGACGCTCAATTCGCCATCATAAGGCGTATCCCAGTCATGACCAAGGTACGGAGTCCAGTCAACCGAATGTTCAGTCATCGGACGCCATTCCTCAACGACGCAAGCGCCGTGATCTAAAGCGGCACGATATTCCTCTAGAAAACGATCAGCATCTCGCTGTTCAATTACGCCTTCTGCGATTAATTGATCTGCATAAATCACGCGCGGGACCGGATGCTTTTTGATCTTCTGATACATCAACGGCTGCGTCGCGTTTGGTTCATCCGCCTCGTTATGACCGTGACGACGGTAACAAACCAGGTCAATCACAACGTCTTTCTTAAATTTATTTCTGTATTCAAGGGCCAGCTCTGTGACAAATGCCACTGCTTCCGGATCGTCTGAATTAACGTGGAAGATCGGCGCCTGAACCATTTTCGCAATGTCCGTACAATATTGCGTAGAGCGCGTATCTTCGGTTTTAGATGTCGTAAAACCAACCTGGTTGTTAACCACAATACGCACTGTTCCACCCACTGCAAAGCCGCGGGTTTCAGACATGTTGAAGGTTTCCTGCACTACACCCTGTCCAGCAATTGCTGAATCGCCGTGAATAGTAATAGGAAGGACCTTACTGGTGTCGTTGTTGCGTCGAACCAGACGTGCCCTGACTGAGCCCATAACCACAGGATTTACAATTTCCAGGTGAGACGGGTTAAACGCAAGCGCCAGGTGAACATTACCGCCAGGTGTTGCAAAGTCAGATGAAAAACCTGCGTGGTATTTCACATCTCCGGCACCCAGAGAATCATCGTGTTTCCCTGAGAACTCATCAAACAATACAGATGGATTCTTACCAAGGACATTTACCAGAACGTTCAGACGACCACGGTGAGCCATACCAATAACGCATTCTTTGGTACCACCCGCGCCCGCTTTACTAATCAGCCCTTTGAGCATAGGAATGAGCGCGTCGCCACCCTCAAGTGAGAATCGCTTCGCACCCGGGAATTTCGACCCGAGGTATTTTTCCATGCCGTCAGCTGCGGTAAGCCCTTTCAGTATGCTCAGCTTTTCGTCTTTACTGATTTCCGGCTTGGCCTGAACCGATTCAATTTTTTGTTGTAACCAACGTTTCTGTTCGGTATCGGTGATGTGCATATACTCTGCACCGATAGAACCACAGTAGGTTCTGTTAAGCGACTTAAACAAGTCGCCTAACGTCATTGATTCTTTACCAATGGCATAAGAGCCAATATTAAACGTTGAATCAAAATCTTCTTCTGAAAGCGAGTGATGCGACAGTTCAAGATCACGTACCCGGGCCTGCTTCCAAAGACCAAGGGGATCGAGGTTCGCATGCTGATGACCGCGGAAGCGGTACGCATTTATCAATTGAAGAACTTTAACCTGCTTCTGGTCAGAGACATTACCCGCAGATACCTGAGTCGGTGCCATGCGCGCTGTCGGACCTAAAGAAGCAAGTTTGCGGAACTGGTCTTTAATCGATGTGTGATTATTTTCAAGCTCCACACCTTCGACTTTAGGAAGGCTATCGAAGACCTGACGCCAGGTTTCGGAGACGCTCTGAGGGTCATCAAGGTACGCTTCGTACAACTCTTCAACATAGGCCGCGTTCGCACCAGCCATGTGTGACGAGTCCCACCACGCTTTCATCACGCTTTCTTGCATTATTGTGCCTTGCTACGTTCTGTAAAAAACAAAAGATACCGGCATATTATGAAGGCTAAATACGCGTTAACCAACCTTATTCCCGATATATACAAAAAAATAGCCATCCCGAGCGGATGGCCATTTAGAGCATTGCTATCTGTAACTCGTGAGTTGACAGAAATATAGTACTAAACAGCCCGTTGTAAAAGCATCGACTTGATTTGGCCGATAGCTTTTGTCGGGTTAAGTCCCTTAGGACATACGCTAACGCAGTTCATGATACCGTGGCAGCGGAATACGCTGAATGCGTCATCCAGATCGTTCAGACGCTCTTCGGTTGCTGTATCGCGACTGTCGATAAGGAAACGATATGCATGCAGAAGACCTGCCGGGCCAATAAACTTGTCCGGGTTCCACCAGAACGACGGACATGATGTTGAACAGCAAGCGCAAAGAATACACTCGTAAAGTCCGTCAAGCTTGGCACGCTCTTCAGGCGACTGCAAATGTTCACGTGCAGGCGGCACCTGTGAATCGTTAATCAGGAACGGCTTCACCTTTTCATACTGGGTATAGAATTGCGTCATATCAACGACAAGGTCGCGTACAACTGGCAATCCCGGTAACGGGCGAACAACCACTTTGCCCTTGCCCAGGCTGGATAATGGGGTTATACATGCCAGGCCATTTTTGCCGTTCATGTTAACACCATCAGAACCACACACACCTTCACGGCAAGAGCGGCGGAGTGACAAGGTAGGATCCTGCTCTTTCAGCGCCAGTAACGCATCAAGAACCATCATGTCACGACCTTCTTCCACTTCCAGCGTGTAGTCCTGCATGTACGGCGCGTCATCAACCTCAGGGTTGTAACGATAAATTGAAAATTCTAATTTCATGATCGTTGCCTCTCTTAATATGAACGCGCTTTCGGTGGGAATGCTTCCCGCAACTTCGGCGCCATATTGACTTCACGTTTGACCATAGACTCAGACTCCGGACGATACACTGAATGACATAACCAGTTTTCATCGTCACGGTCCGGGTAATCGAAGCGGCTGTGCGCGCCACGACTTTCCGTTCTGAAGTTCGCTGCAACTGCAGTGCTGTACGCGGTTTCCATAAGGTTATCCAATTCCAGACACTCAATACGTTGGGTGTTGAAATCTGAACTCTTATCATCCAGGCGAGCATGCTTCAGACGTTCACGAATTTCGCGAAGTTGTTCAAGGCCTTCAGCCATCGCGTCACCTTCGCGGAATACAGAGAAGTTAAGCTGCATACATTCCTGCATGTCTTTTTTGATTTGGACAGGGTCTTCGCCTTTGCCTTTTTCTGAATTTTCCCAGCGATTAAAGCGCGACATCGCGGCATCAATGTCCGATTCAGAAGCATCTCGGGACGGTGCCATCTCTGCCAGGGTTTCACCAAGATGAAGACCGGTTGCACGACCAAATACCACCAGGTCAAGCAGCGAGTTTCCGCCCAGGCGGTTCGCGCCGTGTACTGATACACATGCAATTTCACCACAGGCGAACAGGCCGTTAACCACGGTATCCTTGCCATTCTCATCAATAGTCAAACACTGACCATGTACGTTGGTTGGAATTCCACCCATCATATAGTGACAGGTAGGAATTACCGGAATCGGCTCTTTAACCGGGTCGACGTGTGCAAAGGTACGCGACAACTCAAGAATACCAGGCAAGCGTGACTCGAGAACTTCTTTACCCAGGTGATCCAGCTTCAGTTTAATGTGCGTGCCCCATGGGCCATCACAACCGCGACCTTCACGAATTTCAGTCATCATCGAGCGAGCAACAACGTCACGACCTGCCAGGTCTTTCGCGTTCGGTGCATAACGCTCCATGAAGCGTTCACCATCTTTATTTAGCAGGTAACCACCTTCACCACGGCAACCTTCTGTCACCAGCGTACCCGCGCCGGCAATACCTGTTGGGTGGAACTGCCACATTTCCATATCCTGCACAGATACGCCCGCGCGAAGGGCCATACCTACACCGTCACCGGTATTAATGTGCGCGTTAGTGGTAGACGCATAAATACGCCCTGCACCACCTGTGGCAAGAACCACTGCGCGTGATTTGAAATAAACCACTTCGCCGGTCTCAATGTCGATGGCAGTACAGCCAACAACGTCACCATCCTGGTTTTTCACCAGATCCAGTGCGTACCATTCGCTGAAAACTTTTGTCTTGTTCTTGACGTTTTGCTGATAAAGCAGGTGCAATAACGCGTGACCAGTACGGTCGGCTGCGGCGGCTGTTCGTGCGGCTTGTTCACCACCGAAATTCTTGGACTGGCCACCGAAAGGACGCTGATAAACCTTACCATTTTCAAAACGAGAGAATGGCAAGCCCATGTTTTCCATTTCAATAATGGCTTCAGGGCCGGTTTTACACATATACTCGATAGCGTCCTGGTCACCGATATAATCGGAGCCTTTGACCGTATCGTACATGTGCCATTCCCAGTTATCTTCATGAGAATTACCCAGCGCTACCGTAATGCCGCCCTGGGCAGACACAGTGTGCGATCGGGTTGGAAATACTTTTGATAATAGTGCGCAGGATTTGCCAGATTGAGAAATCTGAAGTGCAGCACGCATACCTGCACCACCGGCGCCAATAACGACGGCATCAAACTCGTGAACGGGTAAACTCATATTACACTCCCCACAATACAAACAGACCAACGGCAACGTAAACAAATGCGATGATGTTCAGCACATATTGCACCACGCCGCGCAGGGCAGCTGATTTAACGTAGTCGGTTAACACCTGCCAAAGGCCAATGCGAACGTGAATCATGATGGCAACCAACGCTGCCAGCGTGAACACTTTCATCGCGATACCAGAAAACAGATCTTGCCACACTGCAAAAGTAATATTGTCAGTGGTGATAAAGAACCACGCCATAAATAGCGAAAATGCAGCAATGATGACTGCGGTTGCACGTAATGAAACGTAATCCTGAACGCCGTTACGCTTAATGCTTGCTTGATTCGTTACCATAATGCAACTCCCAATACGATGGTCAGTACAATCCAAAGCCCGATAACGATCTTCGCGCTTAAATTACCTGACTCAAGCTCTTCCCAATAACCCATATCCATGATGCCATGGCGAATGCCGCCCAACATGTGATAGGTCAGCGCTGACGCTGTGCCGATTGCGACCAATTTTCCAATGATACCGTCCATCATAGACTGCACGCTCGCAAAGCCATCCGCTGATGACAAAGAAACCGCCCAAGCCCAGATAACAAACAGCAATGCAAAAAACATTGCCACACCAGTAACCCGATGGAGAATTGACGAAATAGCAGAAGGAGGAAATTTAATAGTATTGAGTTCTAAATTTACTGGTCTTTGCTTTTTCACAATGTATGCCTGTTTGATCCGTAGGGATAATGAACCTCTCACAATTTTTATGTCCTGTGTGAGTCGATTCGTTTATTACCTGTTAATTGCCTCATCCACTGAGTTGTTAACAATTTGTGAATTATTTATTACTTGATTTACAGAATAAATATTCCGGATTTCAAGTACGGCTGAGTATATCCAGCGCATAGTATAATTACAATTTTTTGTGCCTTATTAGGACTTTAGTCTTAGACTATAGACATAAGTCGGCTAGTGCCCAAATAACGCGCTAAAATTGATCGAAAGTTGATAACGCTGCAGTATAAAACGGCGCATCAGTTTATCAGTCCCTTACGTACATAACTATCGAAAAGATTGATAAATTACGCTCATTTAATGTGAGTGGACAAACACCACCCAAATTTTGATTAAATTAAGTGCGACTTAACAAGAAGTGTGAAAATTCACCGGCTTAACGGCTGGTGAATACGCTCAATCGCATGAATAAATTTGTGATTTGTGGCACATTATCCAGGTTGAATTGTGGAGAGTATCATTATTAACAATCTGGAATATTTATCATCCATATATGCATTTAAATTGACTTGTTAGTGCATAATAAAGTACAAATACGCCACTTTTCCCAACGAGTCGGGGAATTTCCCCTGATTTCGCTGCAAACAGAACCATTCTGAGGAGAGCATTTTATGGCAGATCAGAAAGCCATTCTTAAAGCGGGCGACAAGGAAATTGAACTTCCTATTTTGTCCGGAACAGAAGGTCAAGACGTAATCGACGTACGTCCTTTGGGCGCTAACGGTTATTTCACCTATGACCCAGGGTTTATGGCGACAGGATCTTGCGAATCAGCAATCACCTATATCGATGGCGCTAATGGTGTGCTTTTACACCGCGGTTTCCCAATTGAGGAACTGGCCAGAGACGCAGAGTACCTGGAAGTGTGCCACATGCTATTGCACGGTGACGCACCTTCAAAAGATGAGTACGAACAATTTAAATCGACGATAACTCGTCACACCATGTTGCATGAACAAATCAACATGTTTTTCCATGGTTTCAGAAATGACGCTCACCCAATGGCTATGCTTTGCGGCACTGTTGGCGCGATGTCATCGTTTTATCACAGCGATTTGGATGTTTCTAATCCAGACGAGCGTGTACGCAGTGCGCACCGTCTGATAGCGAAAATGCCAACGCTGGTAGCAATGTGCTACAAGTACAACATTGGTCAGCCATTTGTATATCCGCGCAATGATTTGAGCTATGCCGCCAACTTCCTGAATATGATGTTCTCAGTCCCTGCTGAAGAATATCAAATCAGCCCGGCGGTCGAGCGTGCAATGGATCGTATCTTTACCCTTCACGCCGACCATGAGCAAAATGCATCAACGTCTACAGTGCGTCTTGCTGGCTCTTCAGGCGCTAACCCATATGCGTGTATCGCAGCTGGTGTTGCGTCACTCTGGGGTCCTGCGCACGGCGGTGCAAACGAAGCATGCCTGAACATGCTGGAAGAAATCGGTAGTGTAGACCGAATTCCTGAGTTCATTGACAGGGCAAAAGATAAAAACGATCCTTTCCGCCTGATGGGCTTCGGTCACCGTGTTTATAAAAACTATGACCCGCGCGCAACCGTAATGCGTGAGAGCTGCCATGAAGTTCTGAAAGAGCTGAATGTGCAGGATCCGTTACTGGATGTGGCGATGGAGCTTGAGCGCATTGCACTTGAAGACCCTTACTTCGCTGAGAAGAAACTATTCCCTAATGTAGATTTCTACTCAGGAATTGTGCTGAAAGCGATAGGTATCCCAACTAACATGTTTACGTGTATCTTTGCCCTGTCTCGTACTGTTGGCTGGATTTCACACTGGCATGAAATGATGA
Organism: Alteromonas antoniana; assembly: GCF_019249295.1. Classification (GTDB taxonomy): domain Bacteria; phylum Pseudomonadota; class Gammaproteobacteria; order Enterobacterales; family Alteromonadaceae; genus Alteromonas; species Alteromonas antoniana. The sequence goes on along the minus strand of NZ_JAESDH010000007.1, from coordinate 157,462 downwards.
GCGATCCAAAACAAAAAATTGGTCGTCCACGTCAGCTTTATACTGGTCACAGTAAACGTAAATATAATCCGATTAAGTAACACATCGTATTAGTCATTACGTCACAAAATAGCGCCCAACGGCGCTATTTTTTTAAGGAGAACTTCATGCCCTACTCTGCAGTGTTTCTGGGTATTGCAGGCCTAATCCCGTTCATTGCCATGCCACTTTTCGTTATCACCGACATGTTATCGTTAAGTGAAAGCGCCAGGTATTTCACCCAGTATTCGGCGGTATTGTTATCGTTTTTTGGTGGTGTCCACTGGCTGGATGCGCTTCAGCACAACCGTACCAATCATCAGTTATACATTGCTATGCTTCCTACCATTATTGGCTGGCTTTGCCTGGTGTTCAGCGGAGATGTGAAGGTGCTCGGTGTGTTATCGGTATCTTATATCGCGATACTTTTCTACGATAAATTTACGCTAACGCTGCCACAAAAAATTGTCGTAGCTTACACCACCGTCAGAATGGCCCTCACAACGGTAGTCGTAATTTGTCACGCGGCGATGATAGTGCTATTGACCTGAGCGGGATCTTATTCAGCGAGCCTATTTCAGCGCTGACTGCATTGTGGAGTTACCGACCTGGAGCGCGGCTGAAACCGCAAACGATTTATAAAAGCAAAAAAGCGCCTTCAGGCGCTTTTTACGTTCGTATTCGCAAATGATTATTCGTCTCTAATCACGGCAAGTAATTCCGCTGTTTTTTCTTCCATCAGAGGAATATCACCTTTCGACTCGACATTAAGCCGGATCACAGGCTCGGTATTGGACTTTCTCAGATTAAAGCGCCAGTTACCGAACTCAAGCCCTAAGCCATCAGTCTTATCGATAACCTGCGCATCCGCTTCATACTTATCAAGTACGCGTTGAAGCGCGGCATCTGCATCCTTAAGCTTACTGTTGATTTCTCCGGAAGAGGGAAACGCGGCGATCCGCTCCTTGACCATCGACGCCAGCGACTGCTTCTTCGTACAAATCAGCTCTGCAATCAGTAGCCATGGGATCATACCTGAGTCACAGTACGCGAAATCGCGAAAATAGTGGTGTGCGCTCATCTCGCCGCCGTAGACGGCATCTTCCTTGCGCATCCGCTCCTTAATAAAAGCATGGCCGGTTTTGCACTTAATGGGCTCGCCACCCGCGTTGTTTACGATATCTTCGGTATTCCAATAAACGCGTGGATCATAGATGATTTTTGAGTCACTGTTTTTATCCAGAAACGCTTCTGCCAGCAACCCAACAATATAGTAACCTTCAATAAAGTTACCTTCGGCATCAAATAAGAAGCAGCGATCAAAATCGCCATCCCACGCGATACCGAAATCTGCGGCATTGTCCTTAACAGCCTGCGCAGTATCGGCCCGATTTTCTGGCAACAATGGATTCGGGATCCCATTGGGGAACGTACCATCGGGCTGATGATGCACTTTCACAAAGTCAACCGGCACATTATTCTTTCTGAATGCAGAATCAATCGCGTCCAGCGCCTTGCCCGCCGCACCGTTTCCGGCATTGGCAACAATCGTCAGTGGTGTGAAGTTATCAAGATTCACATAAGAGAGAATATGTTCAACATACGCATCCATACACGTGGCGCTTTTATAGCTTCCCGTGTCATGTAGTCGTGCTTCCAGAATGTGCGATTTGCCATCAAAAAACGCGTCCGGATCGATATCAACGTGATTGGTGTAGAACCCAAGACGCTCATTAACCTTCGCATCATCGAGAGATTCAGCACGTGATTTGATTGCATTAAGGCCGGTGTCGCCGCTGATGGGGACCGATTGCGCCTTAACCAGCTTCATGCCGTTATAATTAATTGGATTATGGCTGGCCGTTACTTCGATACCACCATCAACGCCAAGGTGCTTGGTGGCGAAGTAAATCTCTTCCGTACCAGCCATGCCGATATCAACGACCTCAGCGCCACCATCGATTAACCCGGCAGAAAGGGCCAGTTTTAATGGTGCCGATGTCAGGCGAACGTCACCGCCGACAACCACTGTCTTCGCGCTCAGTTCTTCGGCAAAAGCGTAGCCGATTCGATATGCAACCTCTTCATTCAACTGGGAATTAAGTTCGCCGCGAATGTCGTAAGCTTTGAAACAGGTAATAGGTGTTCCCATTATGGTAATCACTCCAGGCGGTTACTTGGCTGTACGGCCATAGCGGTCAGAAAAACGCACAATGTCGTCTTCTCCAAGGTAGGCTCCCGACTGCACTTCAATCAATTCCAGCGGAATTTTGCCGGGGTTTTCCAGCGCGTGTACATCGCCGATAGGAATGTAAACCGACTCATTCTCTGTGACCAGTTGTGTTTTCTCACCGATTGTCACATTGGCCGTACCTGACACCACGATCCAGTGTTCTGCGCGGTGATGATGCATCTGTACTGAGAGCTTTTCACCCGGTTTAACGGAGATCCGCTTAACCTGGAAACGCTTCCCATTGTCGATGGAGTCGTAACTGCCCCACGGGCGGAAGACTTCCCGGTGAAATTCGAACTCAGGCCGCTTTTCCGCTTTTAACGTACCGACGACCTTCTTGATATCCTGCACCTTGTCTTTGTGGGCTACCATGACTGCATCTTTAGTCTCAACCACAACCACATCATCAAGGCCGATCACCGATATCAGGCGCTCCTCTGCATTAATGTAGCTGTTGTGCACTCCTTCAAGGATGGCATCACCCACAACCACATTGCCGTTCTCATCTTTATTCTCTGCGGTATCCCACAACGACGTCCAGCTGCCCACATCAGACCAGCCTGCATCCAGTGGAACCATCGCAGCCGCTTGCGTTTTCTCCATAACGGCATAATCGATAGAGTCATCCGGGCAGGTAGCAAAAATGTCAGCATCGACGCGGATGAAATCAAGGTCGTGAGATTCAGAATCTATGGCTTTTTTGCACACATTAAGAATATCGGGATTGAACTTACTCAGCTCTTCCAGGTAACGACTGGCCTTGAACATAAACATGCCGCTGTTCCAGAAGTAATTTCCGGAATCAACATAGGTCTTCGCCGTTTCCATGTCAGGCTTTTCAACAAACTCTTTTACTGCAAACCCGCCGTCCAGCTCATCACCAGACTGGATATAACCGTACCCGGTATGCGGCTCGTTTGGCACAATACCAAAAGTTACCAGGTTGCCCGCTTCAGCCAGAGCCTGAGCTTTCTCAATTGCACCATGAAACTCAGGCAATTGTTTAATCAGATGATCTGCCGCCAAAACTAGAAGTACAGGGTCCTGACCATCTTTCGTGGCATGCAGGGCCGCCAGCGCAATCGCCGGTGCCGTATTGCGCCCGACAGGTTCCAGCATAATACCGCCATGCTCAGTACCCAGTTGTCGTAATTGCTCAGCAACCAGAAACCGGTGCGCTTCATTGCAAATTAATACCGGCTTTTGTGCTCCGGTGCCGTTAAGGCGCGACAGCGTTTCCTGAAGCATGGTTTGTTCTGACGTCAGGGATAAAAACTGCTTGGGGAGTGCGGCGCGGGATTTTGGCCAGAGACGACTTCCTGAGCCGCCTGCGAGGATAACTGGTTTCATTATCTGTCCTGTTTAGTGTGGCTTTCGCCTGATAAATCCTGAGTATGATGGTAATCAAGGCGGACGCCCCAATCAATGGCTATATTCCATTAAATTTAAAAAAAACATAGATTGGAATAAAAAAGCCCCTCGCTATAAGCTTAAGGGCCTTTGATTCAGGATACTAGCGTTATTTTCAGGTGAAGTTACCGCTTTGGTAATCCATCAGCGCCTGACGAATTTCCTGTTCGGTATTCATGACGAACGGGCCATATTGCACCACGGGTTCGTGGATAGGTTCACCGGCGACTAAAATCGCCTTACCTGTTCCCGAAATCTCCACGTTTCCGGTATCGGATAATACCGCTAATTCGCCAGCCTCTATGGTTTCTCCGCACAGGGTAAGGTTGCCATCATAACAGTAGACAAAACCATTATGACCGTCTTCCACTTCAACGGCTTGAGTGTCCTGCGTTTTTAAATCAAAATCGACGAACAGTGGGGCAACGGCTTGTGTCGAGACCGGCCCGCAAACGTCTTTAATCGTTCCTGCAAGTACTTTGACGCTATTGCCATTTCCCAATTCCACACTGGGTACAGATGTTGGCTGAATGTCCTGATAGCCAGGCTCTGAGAGCTTTTCGCTGGCAGGCAAATTAACCCACAGCTGGAAGCCACGCAACAAACCGGATTCCTGCTCTGGCATTTCTTCGTGGATAATCCCTCGTCCTGCATTCATCCACTGGATGCCACCAGACTCAATCACGCCCTCATTGCCCACCGAATCTTTATGTCTCATCTTTCCGGTAAGCATATAGGTAACGGTCTGAAATCCACGATGCGGATGCGGCGGAAATCCTTCAATATAGTCGCTGGCTTCTTCAGAACCGAAAAAGTCGAGCATCAGGAACGGATCCAGCCTTGGTAAGGCCGGTTGCCCAATAATTCGGGTAAGTTTGACCCCAGCCCCATCCTGCGTGGCTATACCTCTTACTCGCTGGGTAATAAGTCTAACATTCATCGCGCTTTACTCCACCTTCCCGGACAAATCCTGATCGGGTCCTACCGGCACAACCTGCGTAGGATTGATCATAGTATGACTATAATAATAATGTCGCTTTATGTGCTCAAAATTCACCGTTTCAGCGATGCCCGGATGCTGATACAAGGATTTCATATATGCATATGTCGCCGGATAATCAGCAATTTGCCTGATGTTACATTTGAAATGACCGTGATATACCGGGTCGAAACGGATCAGTGTGGTAAACAGTCTCCAGTCCGCTTCAGTAAGAGTATCACCTACCAGATAGCGGTGCTGTTTCAGCCTTTCCTCTACCGTGTCCAACGCTTTGAAAAGCTTATAAACCGCTTCCTCGTAAGCTTCCTGTGTTGTTGCAAACCCTGACTTGTAAACGCCATTATTAATATCGTGATATACCATCTCATTAACGGTATTGATCTCGGTGCGCAGCGATTCTGGATAATAATCATCGTGATTGTCTGTGATGTCATTAAAAGCCGAGTTAAACATACGGATAATTTCCGATGACTCATTGCTCACAATACATTCTTTCTGTTTATCCCATAGAACGGGCACGGTAACCCGCGTAGTAACATCGGGTGTATCCATCAGATAAATTTCACGAAGAAATGTTTTGTTATACAGTGTATCGCCGGTGGCGCCAGGAAAATCCTCAAACGTCCAGCCTTCATCCAGCATGTCCGGACATACTACAGACACGCTGATATGCGACTCCAGCGCTTTGAGCTTACGAAATATCAGTGCCCGGTGCGCCCACGGACATGCCAGAGAAACATAGAGGTGGTAACGGCCGCTTTGCGGAGGAAATTCAGCGCCGGCTTCCGTTGATATTGTATTTCTGAAGGATGACGATTCCCGTTTAAATTTCCCATCATTGCTATCCGTGTCGTACCATTTATCCTGCCATTTACCGTCTACCAATAATCCCATGACTTTCTCCTGTATTAACCTGATTGCAGATACGCGGCGTTTCATCTGCGTCGTAAAACGTGCATTTCTTCACTGTGCTACGTTTCGCGATGATGATCGGGTGAAACTACCTGTCGATAACCCGCCAAATCTGCCAGGTCTTTATTTGACCATACAGAGTCTAGAACGTATTCACGTTATATTTGGATTGAGCGTTCGATAAAATAGAACAAGCCAGCGTGGTGGTGGTGGCTTATAAAAACGCTCTGTCGAGAATGGCTCTGGCAATAGGAAGCGCACTGGTAGCAGCCGGAGAAGGTGCATTCGCGACATGCAGGATACGTTCGGAGGCCACAAAGCAAAAATCCTGCATCAGTTCACCATCGTGAGTAACGGCTTGTGCACGAATACCGGCTCGGTAAGGAGCAAAGTCATGTTCTGTGACTGATGGACAATAACGCTGAATGAGAGACGCATAATGACGTTTACTCAGAGTGGTGGCTAATTCAGAGACCACACTTTGCCGATATTTCCAAAGCAGCTTCCACAATCCCGGAGACCTGCCCAGTTGCCAGAGTTCAGCCAGGGAAGTCTGGTAATTGTTATACGCTTCTTTCCCCGGCGCCAGCACCGCATTAGGCCCGACAGTCGTGTAGCCACCGATCATGCGGGTAAGATGGACGCCAAGAAACGGCATCGCCGGATCCGGTACCGGATAAATTAACCGTGAAGTAATATCATCGAAGCGCGAATGTAGCTTAAAGTACTCGCCCTTAAATGGCAGTATGCTGAATTCACAGTCAAGGCCTTGTTGCCGGATCAATGAGTCGGCATATACGCCTGCACAGATGATCAGTTTTTCTGCGCGGTACTGTTTTGTTTCACCAGAACACTGACATGTTATCGTGGCAAACGCATCACTTTCCTCAATGTCGCAGACTGCGTGCTGATAGCGAATTTCCAGCGCCCCGGACAACCGGGCTTGTTCCAGCATGCAGGCCGTGATTGCTGCATAATCGGTAATCCCCGTGTGAGAGACATAGATAGCCTCTTCGCCCCGAATATGCGGCTCCATGTCGGTAATCCCCTTGGCGTTTACGCGCTGGGGAGAAAGATCATTTTGCTGGCAACGGTCGAATATCGTATCCAGAGCTTCGACTTCTTTATCAGAGGTTGCCACGACAAGCTTACCGCATTGTTCGAAAGGTATCGTGTAGTCCTGACAAAAACGCAGTGTATCTTCCAATCCTTGCCGACAGTATTTCGCTTTTAGTGAGCCTGGTGGATAGTACACACCGGCGTGGATCACACCGGAGTTTCTTCCTGTCTGATGGCTAGCCGGCTTTGTGCTTTTCTCTATTAACATCACTCTGGCAGTCGGATATTTTTTGCAGTAAGTGTAAGCGACAGCGGCACCAATGATGCCCGCACCAACAATGATTAAATCGTATGTCTTCTCGCCCACTTCCTTCACCTGCAATTGCGCATCGTAACACTTGAAAATTACTGGTAGTCTGCCATTATGCGCGCGGTTAAGAAACCGATGAGTACAGATTCTGTAATCACGATAATCAGGCAGGGCAATATCCTGCACACCGGCGAACACTATCATCTGACAGGCACTATGAATTCAGACGAAAAAACCCGCTTTGGGGGTATCACGCGACTGTACGGGCAAGCCGCAACCGATGCTTTGACAAACAGTCACGTCTGCGTGGCGGGTATTGGCGGCGTTGGCTCCTGGACAGCGGAAGCGCTGGCGCGCTCAGGCATTGGCACGATTACGCTGATTGATCTGGATGATATCTGCACCACCAACACCAACCGGCAAATTCACGCACTGACCGACACGGTTGGAAATGCCAAAGTTGAAGTCATGAAATCGCGGATACACGCAATCAACCCGCAGTGCACCGTTAATGCCATCGAAGATTTTGTCACTGAAGAAACCGTCGCTGACTATCTGACGCAGAAGATGGATGTAGTGATTGATGCTACCGACAGCATTAAAGCCAAGGCGGCCATGATCCATCACTGCAAGCGGCGCAAAATCACAATCATTACCGTAGGCGGCGCAGGCGGACAAATCGACCCAACCCAGATAACCCGGGGCGATTTAGCAAAAACAACGCAAGATCCGCTTGCGGCAAAACTTCGCAGCGAGCTTCGTCGGTTTTACGGCTTTAGCAAGAATCCCAAGCGCCGGTTTGGTGTTGAGTGTATTTACTCCACCGAACAGCTTCGCTATCCGCAACCTGATGGTTCAGTGTGCTTTAACAAATCGGCAATGGAGGGGGGAACCCGCCTTGATTGTGCCGGCGGTTTTGGTGCTGTTGTAACCGTAACGGCGACATTTGGCATGTTTGCTGCGGCAAGTGCGATAAACCGCATCACCGGCCAGAAATAGACATCGACGGCGAACTGCCGCAGAATAGCGTCTAGTTACCGGGCAAAGCCAGAGGCATATCGCGGTAACGTCAGAGTGATAACAAAAAATAAAACGATTTCTCGAGCTTATAAAATACGGAGCGATGGATGGAACAACAAGAACTGGAAAAACTCATGGCAGATTGTGCCCGCGATGCGGTTGCTACAGCTCAGGAAGAATTTCAGGTAGAACTGGACTACTCCGGTGAGAGCATCGCTGCCGTAGATGACGTATTGTTGAGTTTCGTTGACCGTTATCACGACAAAGCGCTCGAAGACGAAGCTGTATTTACTCTGTGCAACGTCTACGGCGCGTATACCGGTGAAACCTTTCGCAGGCTTGCCGGAGGCACCTGGCGCTACGACCAGTCAGATCCGAAAGCACCCTACGTACTTCTGGATGTCGGTGAGCGGTCCTATGCGTTTGCAGGAATTTGCTATGAGCGCCTGGTAAACGACAGCCAGGTAAGCGTGAAAGCGTATTTTGACCAGGCACTGTCACAGCACGTGCAATAACCCAAATTGGGGTCAGCGCCAGCCTGATCCCATTGTTCAGGGTTTCAGCAACCAGTCTGAAATCATCCAACGTAAGTGACGGCTTTTGACTACCGCATAGCAACTGACAATACAAACCAGTAAACGTGCAGCAATAACAAACTGAAACTGCCAATGGTGGGACGACAAATACCATAGCTGCAGTGCTATCTGGCTCAACAGCGAAAATATCAGTAACGGCACCACCCAGTAACTCCACCGCAGATGTTCCCGCTTCCACAACCGCTCCCGTTGCGATGCCAGTATGAGAGAGAGCAACGCGGGTAACGCGCACAGTAAAGAGACTGCCAGTTCAATCCGGCTGGGATAAAACAGTGATAGTAAAAAGCTGGTCTTATCCCGCATCGTTAACGAAAATATCAGGATTAGCCAGTCGGCAAGACAGAAAACAAATACAACAGCCAGCCAGCGAGGCGGCGTGATCCTTCCGGCTTCATCATAGCAATGCAGAGGTAGTTTTAGTGGCGTTGTTTTCATGCGCTGAAAGGTATCAAAGTTTACCCGTTGGCGCTAAAATTTCTTTTCGATAGTCAACGACTATTTTAAGACAGTTACTGTGTTTGACGTCAGAGATGCTGCGCGCGAGCACAACAGTGGCATTACCGCTCTATTTAACAATCCGTGATAATCACCACCGTCCCCTCGCCAGCGCGATGCGTTCTGTTTATCAATTCTGGAAAAAGATTCGGGCACTCAGATGATCACAAAGAGATCGAAATATAACCAGCACACGATACTGATCTCATGGCAACATTGCTGTATAATCCGCGTCCGCTTTTGAGCTCACAGGCCGAACAGGTATATCAGCATGACCGTAGAAACTTACACTCCCAACAAAACCACTACTCTGGAGACCCCGGTGAAAACGCTGGAAGCGAATCGCTCCACGTCCACCACCCAGGGAAACCGTATCGGTTTTGTCAGTCTTGGTTGCCCCAAGAACCTGGTGGATTCCGAGCGTATTCTGACCCAGCTTCGAACTGAAGGCTACGATGTTGTGCCGACCTATAATGACGCAGATCTGGTAATTGTGAATACCTGTGGATTTATCGATTCCGCCGTGCAGGAGTCCTTAGATACTATCGGCGAAGCGCTGAAAGAAAACGGCAAAGTAATTGTTACCGGGTGTCTCGGGGTAAAAGAAGACGAGATCCGGGAGGTGCACCCCAATGTTCTGGCAATTACCGGACCGCATGCCTACGAGTCAGTCGTGGAACAGGTCCATGATCATATGCCTAAGCCGGAACACAATCCGTTTCACAATCTGGTACCCGATCATGGGGTGAAGCTGACACCACGCCATTATGCTTATCTGAAAATATCTGAAGGGTGCAATCACCGCTGCACCTTTTGTATCATTCCATCAATGCGCGGTGACCTGGTAAGCCGGCCTGTAGGTTCAGTATTGGATGAAGCCAAGCGGTTAAAAGCAGCTGGCGTAAGCGAACTTCTGGTTATCTCTCAGGATACCAGTGCGTACGGCGTCGACGTAAAGCACCGCACTGGCTTTTGGGACGGAATGCCAGTGAAAACACATATGCAGCAGCTATCTGCGAAATTGGGTGAGCTGGATATGTGGGTACGCCTGCACTATGTATACCCCTACCCTCACGTTGATGAGCTAATCAGCCTGATGAACGACGGTAAGGTATTACCGTATCTTGATATCCCACTGCAGCATGCCAATAAACGCATTTTACGCCTGATGAAGCGCCCCGGTAGTGCGGAGCGCACGCTGGAAAGAATTAAAAAATGGCGCGAGGAATGTCCCGAACTGGTGATCCGCTCTACCTTCATTGTCGGCTTTCCTGGTGAAACTGAGGAAGAGTTTGAGGAGTTGCTCGCGTTTCTGAAAGAAGCTCAGCTAGACCGGGTTGGCTGTTTTGCCTACTCTCCGGTGGAAGGTGCAAGGGCAAACGATTTGCCGGATCCAGTACCTGAAGACGTTAAGCAAGAGCGCCTTGCCCGATTCATGGCCGTGCAAAGAGAGATCAGTGCGCAGCGACTACAGGACCGTATTGGTAATGAATATCAGATAGTAATTGATTCTGTAGACAGCGAAGGTGCTGTCGGGCGCTCTTACGCTGAAGCCCCTGAAGTCGACGGCGTTATTCACCTCAATGGTGTTTACGATGTGCAGCCAGGACAGTGCGTCTGGGCCGAAATCATCCATGCGGATGAACATGACCTGTGGGCGGTGCTCTCAGAAGATCAGGACGATTAGGCTTTAAGGAAGGTGCGAGCAAGTCTATAGTCACTCAGCGAGTCCTGAAGCATGCAGTTGCAAGGCAGGATTCGCAGGGAATGGCAGTCGCCCTTGCCAAGAAGCCTAACGCCGCAAATGTTTGCTTCAGGGCTCGCCCTTCGGGGCTTACAGCCAAGCACCTACTCGCCGTTGGTCTTTTTTGATTTAACCCGCTAGGCCTGCAAAAGACCGCCTTGATTAGTCACTTGGCTGTGAGCCTTAGCGACTATAGACTTGCTCGCACCTTCCTTAACATCCGGGCAAGAGAAACAGACCGGCACTTCTCTTGCCTCTCACATGCTGGCGAAACAACAAGCCGTTAACGACTTTCAGCACGCTGAAACTGACTGACAGTGGTTTTAGTGTCCCGAGCTCCAGCTTTCGCCGCACCACCAATAAGCCAGATCTTATTATCAAGAACCACTGAACCCAGACCGTGACGCGGTACTGGCATCGTACTGACGCTGCTCCATGTGCGCTTACGTGGCGAGTAACGCCACACGTCACGGTAAACACCACCGCCTTCGGTGAAGTATTCTCCGCCGAACACATAAATGTCTCCGAGGTAGGCCGCGCAAGTTAATCCTCCCTGCGCCTTAGGGAGTGGTGCCAGTGTTTTCCATTTCCGGGTTTGTGGCGAAAACACTTCATGTACCGCAAGGTTACCGCCCTCGACGGTACGTCCGCCAATAACATGCCATTGCCCGTCAAGAACCACTGAGCAGGCACTGTTGCGAGGCGTAGGCAGTACCGGTGCTGTTGACCAGATCCCGGTATCCGGGTTCAGAACACCGTGCCAGTTGGTATCTTTACTGTCCAGCCATTGTCCGTTTTTATGCTTCGTGGCACTGCGCCCGCCAGCGAGATGGATGCCATCGCTAAGGTGCGCAGATACAGTCTCACTCAGGGTAACCGGCATGGGTTCTTTTAGCTGCCAGGACTCAGCTCCCTGACCTAAAAACATCACGGTACTGGTGTTTGTCCACTGTCCGTTATCGCTCTCAATAAAACCACCAAAAGACCAAACGCCTTTCTCAGTCCCCACGAGCAGAGCGTGATGGCGGCGCTCGGGTAAAGCTGGCGCGGGCTGCCATTGCGCTGCCCCGGGAGTCAGCATCCATACCCGATCGTCTATCTCGAGCATGTTGCCTTTTCCTGCTCGCAAGCCACCTGCAACCACAATTTGCCCATGACTTACTGTCGGATAAATCTCCTGAACCGGCACGGGGAGCGATGGTGCTAATGACCAGCGATAGTCACTTGCGGACGCTGCACCGCATGACCACAACAAGACGGTAAGTAACGCCAGTCTTACCACGGCAGTGTCTCTCCGTTCGAGTGAACAAAAGATCCGGTGGTTTCAAGAGACAATTCGTCAATACGCTCAACCAGCCTCTGCGCGGCGGTATCTGCATCAATATCTCCGTTACCGTTCACCATTTCAGTCTGAACAAATCCCGGATGGAAAAGCCCCACGGCAATCCCCTTTGGCGCAAGATCGTGCGCCAGAGATACCCCGACTGCGTTCAGAGCAGCTTTGGACATTCGATAGCCATAATAGCCACCGGATCCATTGTCCGTCATTGAGCCCATACGACTGGTTATCATGGCAACCTTGGCTTGGTCTGACAGCGATGACATTAGCGTCTGTGTGACCAGTAACGGCCCCAGTGCATTGACTCTGAATTGATAGTCAATGGTATTGGGATCCCAGTCCTGCAACGACTCTCTCCCTAACACCCCAGCGTTGTTTATCAAAAGATCAATATTGACTGCGTTTAAAGGAGCAAGCGCCTCCTTTAACGTATCAGGACGTGAAACATCTACCCCAGGGATCACATTTGCACCTGATCCGTTTAAGTCGTCACAACTGTTCCGACACGTCGAGTATACGATGTCACCGCGGGCAATATAGGCTTTCACCAGGGCGAGCCCGATTCCCCTGTTGCCGCCGGTAATGACTACGTTCATACGCACTCCTAACCTCTTAATTTTGAATACAATACCACGTTTCAGCCCCGCACTAATGCCTGGCTCAGCGTAACTAAGTCATCGGGTGTATCAATGCCAACCGGGGGTGGTTTAACCGCGATATCGCAGTGAATGATATCGCCGTACCAGATAGCCCGTAACTGCTCCAGTGACTCTATCTGCTCCAGTGCAGAAGCTGAATACCCGACATATTTCTCTACATAGCCTGCACGGTAGGCATATAACCCAATATGACGCAGATAAAGTGCCGGATCAGCTGCTTTATTCCCGGTCATCATTTTTTCCCTGTCGAAAGGGATAGCGCTGCGAGAGAAATAAATCGCATTGCCTGCTGCATTGGTAAGTACTTTAACGGTATTAGGGTTGAACACGTCTGCGGTGTCATGAATGCGGGTAGCCAGCGTGGCCATTGGCGTTTCGGGCCGCTCAATAAGGTTGCGGGCAACCTGACGGATATTTTCGGCCGGCACAAAGGGTTCATCGCCCTGGACATTCACGACTACCGTATCTGCGGGAATTTTGCGTTGCGAAATGACTTCTGCGATACGCTCTGTTCCGGACTGGTGGTGCTGTGCAGTCATGCAGACGTCACTAAATCCCGTGGCAATCTCTGCGATGCGATCATCATCCGTCGCCACAATGACCTTTTCTGCGCCGGCTTCCGTTGCCCTTTCCACGACATGTTGAATCATTGGCTTGCCCTGGATAGCCGCTAACGGCTTTCCAGGAAAGCGGGTGGACCCATAGCGCGCCGGAATGACCACAGTGAACGGCATTGTCTCTCTCCTATCGGGTAGCATCAACGTCTTCCAGCGACATTTGCGTCGCCTTCTCTTCGATCAGCACAGGGATCCCCTCTTTTACCGGAAAGCGCAAGCGGTCAAACCGGCACACCAGTGCCGAGTTATCACTATCATATACCAGCTTTCCTTTGCACACCGGACATGCAACAACATCCAGTAATCGTTTGTCAAAGGCCATATCTTATCCTTTCTTTAAGTAGCCAGCACGGGCCAGACGCTCGTGCACTAATTGATAAAAGCTGTCCGCCAGTTTAGCGTCCACCGGCAAGTACCAGCAATTGTCATGGGCAAATGCATGCACTTTCACCGCATCTTTTTCCGTCATGATTACCTCGCCTTCTGGTATATCAGAGCGGGAGAAGTGGTGATGATCGCCGAAAGACTGACAAGAAGAAAGCGCTATTCCCATCGACGATAACTGGGCGAAAAAACGCGCAGGATTGCCGATACCTGCAAGTGCATCCGGCTGGGTAAACGCATCTGCTGTACAGGTTGTAGCGGGATCGCGGACATTGCGAAAATCACGTGGCACCAAAGACATAACAAACTCCGGCGGCACACTTTTTAGTTTATCAGGGCGGTTTAGCTGACTGTTGTGAATAACGGCGTCTACGGTCTTTAAACGCCAGCGCCCTTCCCGTAGCGGCCCCATTGGCAGTAGCCAGCCGTTACCGGTCTTGCGGCCGTCCATGACTACCAGTTCCATATCACGCTTAAGCGCATAATGCTGTAGACCATCGTCACACACAATCACGTCGCAGTGGTGTTTGTCAGCAAGAAACGTTGCGCCCCGACTGCGAACAGGATCGATTACCACTGGCACACCGGAGCGAATACTCAGTAAACGGGGTTCATCACCTACTTCACTGGCCGGATCGTTGGCAGTTACCACTCGCGGGTAATAAGGAGACGTAGCGCCGTAGCCGCGGCTCAGGATCCCGACATTCAGCCCTTGTGCAGTAAGATACTCAGCGAGCGCAAGCACAACCGGTGTTTTGCCGTTTCCCCCCACCGAAATGTTGCCAACAACAATCACAAATGCGTCCACATTGTGCTGTTTTTTGATGCCGCTGCGAAACAGCAGGCGCCGGATCCCCGACACCAGCCAAAACAAAATGGTAAATGGCAGCAACAGCCACTGCAGTGGATGCCCCTGATACCACATTCTCTGAATAACGCTCACTTAGTCACCAAATTGCAATGCATGCAACTGGGCATAATGCCCTTTTTTATCCAGCAGTTCCTGATGTTTCCCCATTTCCAGAATACGTCCCTGCTCTACCACAATAATGATATCGGCGTTTTCTATAGTGGAAAGGCGGTGGGCAACCACCACACTGGTGCAGCGCTGCTGCAGCGTCTCTAATGCATCCTGGATCAGGCGTTCCGATTCCGTGTCCAGCGCTGAAGTGGCTTCATCAAGAATAAGAATCGGGGCATCACACAATATGGCCCGGGCAATTGCAATGCGTTGCCGCTGACCGCCGGAAAGCATCAGGCCGTTCTCACCGATGATAGTGTCTAGGCCGTCCGGTAACTGTGCCAGAAACTCAGTAACGTGAGCAATGCTGGCTGCATCTTCAATTTGCTGGCGAGTCACTTTATGCTGCGAACCGTATGCAATGTTGTTGGCAATCGTATCGTTAAACAACACGACATGCTGCGATACCAGAGCAAACTGCTCGCGCAGGCATTTAAGGTCGATATCGTTAAGCGGGATATCATCCAGCGTTATCTGCCCCTTTTGAGGCGAATAGAAGCGCGTAAGCAATGACGATATCGTAGATTTACCGCTACCGGACCGCCCTACCAGCGCAATAGACTGACCTGGCTTCGCTTCAAAAGAAACATGGTGTAATGCCGGGGATTGCTTACCCGGGTAAGTAAACGTCACGTCATGAAATGCCAGGTGCCCTTTCGCGCGTTCCAATTTGATAGTACCGCTGTCGTCTTCATCGTGACGGTCCAGTACTTCGAAAATACTGGTACAGGCTGCCATCCCTTTTTGAAACTCATTATTAATGGTAGTGAGTTGCTTTAACGGTTTTAACAGCATAACCATGCAAAACACCACATTGATAAACACCCCAGCGGTGAGTTGCCTGAGCATATCCGGCTGGCTGGCGATAAACAGCACCACCGCAAGTGCGACAGATGCAATCACCTGAATAGATGACACGCTGAGAATTTGCGTCACTGCCAGCTTCATGGTTTGTTGACGGTTGGTGTTATTTTTCTTTTCGAAACGCTTTTGTTCAATCTCCTGTCCGCCAAACATCAGCACGACTTTGTGGCCCTTTACCGCCTGCTCTACGGCAGAGGTAAGGTTTCCCATCGCCTGCTGAATATTACGGCTGACTACCCTGAAGCGCTTACTGACATAGGAAACAATCACTGCCACAACCGGGCCGATTAATAAGAAGATCAGTGACAACTGCCAGGAGTACCAGAACATCACTGCCAGCAGACCAATCACCAGAGCACCTTCACGTACCAGGGTTAACAGCGCTTTGCCCGCAGCATTGGCGACCTGCTCAGTATCATAGGTGACTTTGCTGATGAGCCCGCCAACCGCCTGGTTGTCATGAAACGACACCGGCAAATGAATGTATTTATCAAATAGCTGCTGACGCATCCGCATGACGACTTTGGAACCTATCCAGGTAAGTGTATAGGTGCCCATAAAATTAAATATGCCCCGCAACAAAAACAGCGGAACAATGGCGTAAGCCGCCAGTCGCAGATAGTCATGGTCGTTATTTCCCAGTGATTCATCAATCATGGGCTGTAATTGCGCGAACACGAAGGTATCTACCGAGGAATAACCAATCATGCCAACGATGGCAACGGCGAAAGGCAACTTATACTCTCGCAGATAGCGAAGGAACCGGCGAACCTGAGACGCGGAATACTCAGTTTGCTGCATGTAATCTAATCACACCTTTTATTAAAACCGGGATATTGTACAGTGTCAGACGCAATTCCCCTAATCCACTCATTTATCGAAGAAAAGTCATTCATCTCTTCGTGCGTTACTGATGTCTGCAAAGCTGGTTACTCTGGAAATGTCGCAATGAACACTTTCATGCAGTATGGAACCAAAAAACGTTTTTTCAATTGCTGCTGTTATTTCTCACGGGTAAACAGGGCTGCATGATACCAGGCGGGTGCCAGATCCTGACGATATTGCTGTACCTGTGGTGATGCCCCTGGCGAAAACGCGACTCTGATATATCCGCTAAAGGCGGTGTTTAGCTGCCTGGCTCCCACTTTACGGTATCGTTCTACTACATCATGACTTGGAAAGTGCCAGCGATTTAAATACCCGGTAGTAAATATTACCGTTTCAGGTTGCGTGACCTTAACCCATGCCATGGTAGATGATGTCCGGCTACCATGGTGAGGCGCCACCAGTACATTTGCGGCAAGTGTCGATCGCTGAGCAAGTAGCTGATATTCCGTGGAACGTTCAATATCTCCGGGAAGCAACACACTGTGCTCATCATCTTTAACCGTAAGTACGCAGGAATTCGCGTTGTCGTTTGTCAGGTTGCCAGGCATTGGCCAGTGATAATAAAAAGTCAGTGATTGCCACTGAAACTGGCTTCCTTGCCGGCATCCTGACACCGGGGTGTGCCAGAAGGTATTTGTGTGTGTGAGCGGGTGTTGACGAAGCAGATTGACGCCACCGGCGTGATCGTTATCTGAATGACTGATAATAACGCCGTCAATATGACGAATATTGAGTTGCTTCAGAGCGGGCAATACCGCAGATTCCATAGCATACGCATAATCATTATACGCCGGGCCGGTATCAATAAGGATAGCGCGATCGCCCCGGGTTATCGCAAGCGCCGTTCCCTGGCCCACATCAAATACATGCAGAAACCAACTGTCACTGCGATAGGGAACCCATGCCAACATCAGGGGTAACAAACACAGGCATACACAGCACTTTCTGTAAGGCACAGCAGGAAATGCCATCAGACATATTGCGACCATCAGCATTAGCAGAGAGCCGGATGGCAGCGTCATTTGCACTACACCGCCTGGCAAAGAGGCGACACGCTCGAGCACAGAAGCGATGACATTTAAAAATGTCGCGCAGCACCTGATGATGTCACCGGCAAAGGCTGGCATCAGTAACGCTGCCCCAAGCGATAGAAACAATAGGGGTAATGACAGTGTTATCACAGGTATCAGAACAAGGTTCACTGGCAACGACACCAGGCTGAACAGGGAAAACCAACCCGCGGTTACAGGAATGAGTAACAGCGACAACCCCACCTGCATCATCAATCCTGCCCGCCACCAGTTTGTCGCTGCCAACTGGTAGCGCCACAACAAAAACCAGATCCCGTACACCGCAGCAAGGCTCAAGATAAAGCCAGCTGAAAGTAACTGTAGCGGAAATAGCACAAAACAGGCAGTCGTCATTAACAGCGCAACATGGCGTGCAGACCAGGATGCTGCACTTGTTGTCAGAGTAAAACAGATGGTTAGCAGTACCCAGGCCCTGACGGCGGGAAGCGCCGCGCCCGTGAGAGTGACGTAACCGGCAGCTACCAGACACACGGCAACGGCAATAGGACGGCGTACATTGCGATAAGGCGCTAGCGTACCACCTGCCCGGCTCCACACTACTATTGCAATTTTTGCCAGCAAAACCAGTGCTGTTGCGATTATTCCCACGTGCATGCCGGATACGCTGAAAAGATGTGCAGTCCCCGTGTTTTGCAACGTATCCCAGTCCGCGTCAGATAAGCCGCTTCTATCCCCAAGCAATAACGCCAGCAGCCATTTGGGATCTGAACCTGAATGACTGACAATGAAACGCTTGATTTGCTGACGCGCTGACTCGGACGGAGCGTGCCATTGCTGCCACGCTCTGATGTAGCCAGTGGCGACAATATTTTTGCTTACCAGCAAGCGGTGATAATCAAATGCACCCGGGTTTGCCAGCCCGGCGGCAGGCTTTAACCGTGCAGTAAAAGTGACATCTTGCCCTGCTTGCCGACAGGCTATGGGTGTATGCTCATATACACGAATGTATCGGGTAAAAAAATAGGTGTCATTATCGAGAGCATCGACCGCAACAGTGAGCTGTTGTTTGTCAAAATCACAATCTACATCAAAAATTTCGCCTTTTACCGTGACATCCTGATGAATATTGTTTACCGGGAGTTGCCAAACAACATACCAATGCCCTACACTCGCCATCCAGAGAATGCCTATTGAAGCACCCTGTATGACTTTTTCTGTTCCCGAAAGCACGCCAGAATACGAACTTTTTCTGCAGATCCGGGGTAGAAATGGATATCGCAAACGGCACAGGGATTGAAATGCCAGCAGCAAAACGCACCAGCAAACCAGCTCAGGCAAGTTTGGCAGAAATTGCCAGAATAGTGATGACGCGGCCCCCAGGCAAAATCCTGTTAACCGGAGTGTAAAGCTATGATGCATTCCATTGTGGGCCTTAGCAGACGATCGTATACGTGTTATGCCTAAAAAATTTATAAAGCGATTTTTGCCTGATCATCAGACAATTAAAAAACAGCGCGCGCTACGCATCTTTGGCTCGGTACTTCACGAGCCCAATCTGTGGCACCTGAATCGCCGCTCCGCATCCGGTGCTTTCGGTATCGGGCTTTTTTTCGCCTTCTGGCCAGTGCCTTTTCAAATGTGGCTGTCAGCCGGCATGGCGATCCCATTTCGGGCGAATTTGCCCTTGTCCGTCGCCACAGTATGGATCACCAATCCGTTTACCATGCCGCCAATATTCTACGCGGCTTACAAGGTCGGAACGACTGTACTGGGAACCAGCCCCCAGCATTTTGAGTTTCAATTCAGCTGGCAGTGGGTAATTGAAAGCCTCACAACGATAGGTCCGGCGTTTTTGGTGGGGTGTGGGATTTGCTCAGTTCTGGCCGGATTACTGGGTTACTTCGGACTGAACTGGATGTGGCGCTTTCAGGTGCGAAGGGCCTGGGATCGCCGGCGCGAGAGACGCAAACAAAAAGGAGCACAATAGCCCCTTTTTTTGTTTTTGCAACAGCGCGACACATTACTTTGTTACCGGGTTGCCGCTGCCAACGTTTACTGATGAATAACAAAGACCGCCGGATTAGTCGGCGTACAGGTTATATTTTCTCAGATACGCCAGTAACGCGTCCTCGTCCCAGACAGCAACACCTAACCCCTGTGCTTTCGTCAGTTTAGAGCCCGCTTTGTCACCCGCAACAAGAAAGTCTGTGTTTGCAGATACCGAACCGGCTACTTTGGCGCCAAGTTGTTGCAGTAGCGCTTTCGCGTCATTGCGTCCCATAGCGGTCAGCGTCCCGGTTAAGACGCACGTTTGTCCTTCAAGGGGCTGTTCAGCTGACTCGTCCACTTCGATAGCAGGCCAGTTTACCCCCTCACTCAACAATGCCTCGATGATCTCGGTATTATGACTTTCGTGAAAAAAGTGATAGATATGCTGCGCCACTATCTCGCCCACATCGTTGACAGCTTTGAGTTGCTCAACGTCTGCGTCTTTCAGGGCGTCCAGCGTTTTAAAATGTAATGCAAGATTTGCCGCTGTAGTCTCACCGACTTCACGAATACCCAGGGCATACAAAAAGCGGGCAAATGTGGTTTGCTTTGAAGCCTCCAGTGACGTCAGCAGATTCGACGCAGACTTTTCTGCCATCCGTTCCAGTCCGATAAGTTCAGAAAGCGATAAGCGAAAAAAGTCAGCGGGACTTTTCACCAGATCAGCATCTACCAACTGCTCTACCAGTTTGTCACCCAGCCCATCAATATCGAACGCCTTGCGCGATGCGAAGTGCTTAAGCGCCTGCTTGCGTTGTGCACCACATATCAGCCCACCGGTACAGCGGGCAACCGCTTCATCTTCAAGCTTTTCCACGTGAGAGCCACAAACCGGACAAGAACACGGAAACGCAATTTCGCTCACATCATCCGGCCTGCGCTCTTCGATGACTGACACAACCTGTGGGATCACGTCTCCGGCGCGACGGATCACGACGTAATCTCCCACTTTTACGCCAAGGCGCTGGATTTCATCCTGGTTATGCAAAGTGGCGTTTGACACCGTCACACCACCTACAAACACCGGTTCCAGACGCGCCACAGGTGTAATAGCGCCAGTACGGCCAACCTGAAACTCCACATCAGTCAGGCGGGTAATCTCTTCCTGAGCAGGAAACTTATGCGCTATTGCCCAGCGTGGAGCTCTGGCAACAAACCCAAGCTGCTGCTGACGCGCTATACTGTCTACTTTAAATACCACGCCATCAATGTCATAGGGCAATGCATCCCGTGTCTGCAATATATGCTGATAATATTCCAGGCAACCTGCTGCGCCCTGCGCGATATCAATTTCCGGACAAAGCGGTAATCCCCAGCGTTTAATCATCGCCAGACGTTCGCTGTGAAGCGACGGCAGTGTGAAGGAATCCGGTGCTACGACGCCCAGCGAATATGCATAAAACATAAGAGGACGTCTAGCCGTAATTTTAGAGTCGAGCTGGCGTAGGCTACCCGCTGCCGCATTTCTGGGGTTAGCAAAAACTTTATCGCCGTTTTTACGCTGCGTCTCGTTGAGCTTTTCGAAACCGGATTTCGACATAAACACTTCGCCGCGTACTTCCACCCGCGCGGGAACAGCATCACCACGCAGTTGCAACGGCACATTAGCAATCGTGCGTACGTTTTTGGTAATGTTTTCGCCAACCTGACCGTCGCCCCGCGTGGCGGCACGCACCAGCACGCCATCTTCGTAAAGTATGCTGACGGCCAGGCCATCCAGCTTTGGCTCACAGCTAAACTGCAATGGGGACGTCTCTTTGAGTCGATCGCTTATTCGTTTTTCAAACGCTAACAACGAGGCCTCATCAAAGGCATTATCTAAAGATAACATTGGTACTTCGTGTGTTACCTGTTCAAAGGCCTGCAGTGGTGCCCCACCCACCTTTTGGGTTGGGGATGATGGAGTCATCAGCTCCGGGTGGGCCTTTTCAATGGCTTTCAGCTCTTCCATCAGCCGGTCATATTCGGAATCCGGAACCGTGGGGGCATCGTCTACGTAGTACTGGAAATTATAGTCGTTGATCTGCTCTCGCAACGCCGCGGCGCGCTCGCGAACCGCGTCAGTCAGTGTGCTCATATATTACTCGTGTGGTCTGGCGCAGAGGGTTCTGCGCCGGTGTTGCTAGTGGCGTGAAATCATCCGCTGACGCTCAAATTCACGGATCTTTTCGATGTACTGTTGCAGCCCTTGTTTGGTCAGAACGCTGCGTCTGCCGTCAAGAACCTGAGCGTGAAATTCATCGGCAATTTTACGCGCGGCATTGTGCATCATGTTAAATACCTGATGCGGATCACCTTCAATAGGTAAGATCATGAATAATGACACCCCCTGAGTGGTAAATGTCTCAAGGTTATCAATATCAAAAACTCCGGGTTTAAACATATTGGCGAGGCTGAACAACACCGGCCCCTTACCATTTGAATTCACATGGCGGTGGAAAATATCCTGTTCGCCAAATTTAAAGCCTAAGGTCAACAACATCGGTAACAAGGCAGCGCCGCTGATGGGCTCATCTTCCGGTGCGCGAACATTCAGTACCAGGACTTCCTGCTCGCCAGAGGGTGCCGCTTGTGGCTTGTCGTTCTGCGCCTTGGATTCAGGCGCTTGTGCGGCTGCAGGCTCATGGTCGCTATGTTTAGCCGAATCCTCGAAGTCTATGCGCATTTGATCGTCACCAAAGCTCGGTTCCTGACGCTTTTTATTTTGCGGGCGAGATTTTTTCCTGCCGACCAGTCGCCTAGCCTGTTCGGAAAAACTGCTGACATTAGAACCCTCAGGCGGTTCACTGGATTGCGATGGCTGAGGATCAAGGCTGAATTCATCAACTTCATCAGGCGTGCCATCAGCCACATTATCCGCGCTGTCGCGATCTTCTTCGGCTGCGTCCTCTTTTTCCCGGAGTAAAAAGCCCGGCGGCTCCGGAATATCAACATCATCCTCGCCAGCAGGCCGGTTTGACTTAATATGGGGTTTCGGATTAGTCACTACAGAGCCATAGAGTTTCTCTGTGGCTTCCGGGCGGACTATGTGCTGACTGCGACTCGGCGTATCAGAGTCGTCCGGGGCCGTCTGCTCGTCATTGTCAACGCCATCTTCATGCGGATGCGTTGCCACCGGCTCCTCAGGCTCACCGTCACTGCCGTGACTGGTTACAGGTGCCCCTTCAGCGCCGACAGGAGGCTGCGGCGTTACTTCGTCTTGCGCGCCAGCGATAATTCGTACTTTCCCCAGTCCCAAATCATCATAGTCTGGATCTGACAAGGCGTCTGGCGCCTGGTCATCAGTCTTGCGTTTATGTCCGACATCATCGTCATTCCAGGCAATATCATCAGCATCCAGCTCATCGCCATCAGCCGTCCACTCTCCCGGCTCTACCCGGGACCGATGTGAATCATTGCTTTTACTGCCTTTTCTGATTTTCCAGATACCATGAGCAAGTACTGCGAGAATAAAAAAAGTACCTGCTACCAGCAATGACAGACGTAATTCATCTTCCATTAATTTAGTCGCCCTTTGTTATGCTTCTGCGAAGGCAATGGCTTCATCAACATCCACCGCTACCATCCTGGAAACGCCAGGTTCAGCCATGGTTACCCCGGTGAGATGACTTGCCATCTCCATCGCAATCTTATTGTGGGTGATATAAATAAACTGCACGGTTTGGGACATCTCCGAAACCAGATTACAGAACCGTCCGACGTTAGCATCGTCAAGCGGCGCATCCACCTCATCCAGCAAACAAAACGGCGCTGGATTCAACCTGAAAATTGCAAACACCAATGATAAAGCGGTTAACGCTTTTTCTCCACCGCTTAACAGATGAATTGTACTATTTTTCTTGCCGGGCGGCCGCGCCATAATGGTCACACCGGTTTCGAGCAAATCATCATCAGTTAGCGCCAGATAGGCTGAACCTCCGCCGAACACCTTTGGAAATAGCTGTTTGAGATCGTCATTAACCTGTTCAAAGGTGTTGGAAAAGCGGGTACGGGTTTCTTTGTCGATTTTACGAATAGCACTTTGCAGCGTTTCCAGCGCCTCTACCAGGTCATTATGTTGTGAGTCCAGGTGCGCTTTTCTTTGTGACTGCGTCTCGAATTCTTCTACTGCGGCCAGATTCACTGCGCCTAAGCGCGACACCGCGGCGATGGTTTTCTCTAATTCTGCCTGCCAGTTCTGCTCATCCGCGTCTTCAGGCAGCGACTCAAGAATGGGCTTTAATGCCTGGCCGGTTTCCTGAAGTTGCTCCAGCACAGATGTGGCTCTGACGCGATACCCTTCAATTTCCAGCCTGATACTTTCGATGGCAGACTGACGCTGCTGAATTTGCTGGACAAGGCCCTGCTGGCCCTGTTCGGCTTCTTTCAGAAGTTGCTCGACATCATCCAGGCTTGCTTGTAGCCCGCGACGTTTGTCTTCCATTTCCGCCTTTTCTTCCAGCAGTTCCTGCAGCTGGGCCTGCTGCGTTTCCATCGGCTGCGACAAATTCGCTTTTTCTTCCGTCAGTGCATTGAGGCGTGACTGATAATCCAGTAACTGTGATTCATTACGTATTACCTGCTGCGCATACATTTCCAGCTGACTTTCACTTTGCTGAAGTTTAAGCGCAAAAGTATGACTATCCTGGAGCAGCGTTTCAGTCAACGCGCGTGCACCGGACAGCGTTTCTTCGCGCTTCTCACGTGCCTGTTGTACATCCTGAACGTGAATTTCGTGCTCGAGTATCATCGCTTCCAGCTCCTCAAGCCTTTCAGATAATACCGCCAGTTGCTGCTCTTCGGACTCCAGTAGCTGTTCTTGTTTGTGCAGGTCGTCAGAAAGTTTTTGGGTACGGGAACGGTTCTGCTCAAGCTGCATATTAACAATCCCTAGCTGGTGTTGTATCTGCTGCGACTGTGAACGGGCCTGCTCAAGCTGTTGTTTGACATTTTCCATCTGCTCGGTTTGCACATCGAAACGCTCCTGCTCCTGCGCTACGCGGGCACCGATAACCTCGATTTCCTCATTAAGCTGTGCCTGCGTTTGGCCAAGCTCATCAAGCTGAGCTGCACGATACAACGTCCCTTCACTTTGCGACACGGTGCCGCTGACAATCCAGTCTCTGGCCATCCAGGGGCCGTCTTTTACAATTACACTCTGATGGTTTGCCAACCCTGGCAACATCGCCAGCGCCTTATCTGAGGTGTCTGCTAAAAAAATATCGTTAAACACGCCGGGGCAAGAGCCCGTTTTTACAAAAGAGGCAAGCGTGCCTGCTGCTGCGTCACGACTTAGGATCTGATCAACAAAAACAGGTTTTCCGGATGGCAGCGAGTTTCCGCTTTCGCTTAATTCAGCAAGTGAATGGGTGTCGGCTGCCATAGGATGCTGCCAGTGTGCGAGTACGCGTTCAAACGTCGACTCCATCCCCGGCGTCACATCCAGTAACTGCCAGAGTGGCGTCAGCCCCGCCATGATTTCTTCCTGCGTATGGGAGGCATCTTCCTGCAGCGCTTCTAATGCGGCAATCTTAGATGCCACCTGCTGCGCGGCATTTTCCTGCTCTCGTAGCGTCGACTGCGCTGCCGCCAGTGACTGACGTATCTCGTGCAACACATCCTGATGGGTAGTCAGCGAGGCTTCTGCATCATGCTCCGCAGCCTGAGCGTCCCTGAGTGCTTCATCAAGCGCGTCACGCTGCTCTGCAGTGCTGTCATCGTTCAGCGAGGCCAGCTCTTCTTTAAGCTCGGTAACCCGCTGCGACGTTCGCAGTTGCATGCTCATCGTCGACTGTATTTGTCCGTGGCAAGACTGCACTTGCTGCTTCAGCTCGTGATAACGCTGTTCATGCTCGCGGCTTTCACTGTTAAATGTTCGCAACGCCTGTTCAGCGTCATCTCTGTCCTGTTGGGCCTGTTCTAGACGCGCCTGCACCATTTCTTTCTCAGGCTCAAGCTGATCACGCTGCGCCTCCGCCAGCGCTCTTGCTTCTCTGGCTTCGTTTAATGACGACTCCAGCGCGGTTTTACGATCCTGTAACTCGCGTAACTCGGTATCAATTTGCTGACTGCGCTGTTGACTGTGAAGTGTATTTTGTTCGATGCGGGTAATCGCGGTAGTGGCGGTGAACAGCGCCTGCTGAAGAACTTCAGTCTCCTGTTTGAGATCATCACGCTGCTGGCGATACGTTTCCATCCCAGCCTCGTCCCCACGCTGACGGGCAACAAGCGCATCCAGTTCCGTTTGCTGATGGTGCTGATCTTTTTCCAGCCGCTCGATATGGTGGCTGTGCTTTAACCAACGGATCGCGGCGAGTTCGGATTTTAAGCTTCTCTCGCTCGCTTTAAGTGTCTTATAACGTGTTGCTGCCGCGGCCTGGCGCTGCAGTTTTTCTAGTTGCTGTCCGAGCTCCTGACGCACGTCCTCAAGCCTGTCCAGGTTATCTACGGTGTGCCGGATGCGGTTTTCGGTTTCCCGCCGACGCTCTTTGTAGCGTGAAATACCTGCCGCTTCTTCGATAAAAACCCGCAACTCCTGCGGTTTGGACTCAATAAGCCGGGAAATCATCCCCTGCTCGATGATCGCGTAACTTCTCGGTCCAAGGCCGGTACCCAGAAACAAATCGGTAATATCACGACGCCGGCACTTCACGCCGTTAAGAAAATACGTTGATGTAGCATCACGGGTAACCAGACGCTTTACAGCCAGTTCGTTGTATCTGGCGTACTCGCCACCGATGCGACCTGAACTATTGTCAAATACCAGTTCAACACTGCACTGTCCAACCGGCTTTCTGGCTGAGGAACCATTAAAGATAACGTCTGTCATGGCGTCGCCACGCAGATTTTTTGCCGAGCTCTCACCCAGAACCCAGCGCACCGCATCAATGACATTAGATTTGCCGCAACCATTCGGACCGACCACGGCCGTCATGTCACCCGGAAAGGGTATGGAGGTGGGATCGACAAAAGACTTAAAGCCTGCAAGCTTAATCTTTTTCAGGCGCACGTGTTCACTCCCGGTGTGCGCAGGCACAGAGCATAGGTTGTCAGGACAGTGCCGGACATCTTCTGGAAGGTTAAAAAGTACGCTGAGCGCAGCATGATTCGCGCGTGTCGTTAATTATTATTGTTGGCTGACTCTACCAAAACTAACACGCTGTAACAATTGGCATTTATCGCACCGGAAGAAATGCTTTATAGTAGCACCCACAGCGTTTTACGGCGTCTGTTGTACCGTGTAATTAATGACTTCAAGCGTATGCGTAGTATCTGCACAGCAAGGTTACTGTTTGCTGATTCCCTACCGGGGGATTGTAGATCGCATACCGGGTTTCCGCCTGAATCCAACAACCGGCAGGTTGTCCAAGCGTAAATGCCTTACAACGACGTGTAGCGTTAAGCGTGTCAGTTTAGCTATAACAGGAGAATCAATGATTTCACGAAGTGGATTCAGTTACTTTAGCCAGGGATTCAGCCTCATCAGAACCAAAGGGTTAAAACGCTTTGTTTTCGTACCTCTGGCGATAAATCTGATTTTGTTTGCTACCGCGTTTTATTTTCTGTACGGCCAGATTGAAACCGGCATTACTTACCTGATTTCGATGATTCCGGAGTGGCTTGGCTGGTTGAAAAAAGCGTTGGTGTTTTTTCTGTGGCCACTGGCAATAATTTCCGTCTTGCTTATCTTTGCGCTTATCTTCGGCACACTGGCAAACTGGATAGCCGCCCCTTTTAATGGCGTACTGGCGGAAAAAGCAGAGCGTCACCTAACCGGAAAACCGTTAGGCGATGAGGGTGTGCTGTCATTGATCAAAGACATTCCTAGAACACTGGGGCGTGAACTGTCGAAATTAACCTGGTATTTGCCAAGGGCAATCGGCTTTTTCTTAATTTTTCTGTTTGTGCCTGTCTTCGGCCAGATTATCTGGTTCGTGTTCTCAGCATGGATGATGGCTATTCAGTACTGCGATTATCCGTATGATAATCACAAAGTAGACTTTACCCGAATGCGGCTCCACTTAAGCCAACATAAAGGAAAAGCCCTGTCATTTGGGATCATGGTCAACATTTTCTCACTGATACCTATCGTCAATTTTATCGTGATGCCGGTTGCGATTTGTGGCGCGACGGCCATGTGGGTTGCTGAACTGCGTGATGAAATGCTTGGTGCTGATGCGAATCGCAACTAAGATTAGCATGACGGTCAAACCAGAAAGGGGTTCCCTGTAACGGGCCAGCGGCTTGCTGATCACTGGTGTACGAGATTCGTGCACTCTCCGCGCGTTTGACCAAGGCACGGTGATGGGGTTGAACATTATTTAATGAATGCTAAGCAGCGCTGCGCAAAGTGCGTTTAGCAAATATCCGCCGAGCAGCGTTTATTTGCAATTTCTGCGGTGATATCGCCTGCATAGTTAAATCGGGGGGCATGTGTAGGCGCTGCCTGAAAGGCTTGGAGCTAAAGCGTTCTAATACTGCGATATCAGCCACCTGTTTGGATTGTCAAGTTACGCTGCTTCTGCCTGGTACCGGTGCGCTTTAGCATCAAGGATAAATACTGAACAAAGATACCCAGGCTCTAGGGGGTAACGTCAGACACGGCTGCCCCCGCTTCCACTTCCGACACCTCGCGATAGGATTCATAACGTTTTAACCATTCATCAGCATCTGCCGTTTGCTGGCCCTGATGGAAAGACTGGAATAAGTTTAAATACACCGGGCGGTGAACGGTTTTATCTTCCAGCTGTGCTTTCCATAGTCGTATATAGGACGCCGGGATCACACCGCTGTCATGATGCTCAAGAAAAGTCACCTGACGCGAAGGCTTGTAAGCGTTAACGCCAATACTTTCGCAGGTTTTCGCATGCCAGACGCCGGCACTGCCAAGTTGCTGCCACTGCCCTACCCGCGTCACCGGCTGATAGGTCAAGGCCCCGTCAAAGACCAGATTAGGAATATCTTCACGGCCACAATATCGTCTCGCGGCCGCTTTTGTCAGAGGATACTCATCTGCAAAACCAGCAAAATGCGCCAGCTCATGAACAAAAACAGAGTATGCATCTGATATATCCAGAAACATCACCCCGTTATGCGTATTCGCGGTTCCCTGCTTTGCAACGATAACGGCATGGGTGAAATCCCGCTTTTTCACGGCTGCCGATAACGGCCTGATATCACAACCCAGCCGGCCACTGCGTTTCCAGTTGTCATTACACTTCAGCTCGTCGCCCTGAAGCCAGACTGGCGGTTGCATACATATGGGCAAGGGTTCAAGACGTTTGTCGAGCTGAAATCGTTGGTACAACGCATCAGCCCGTTGAATAGTAGAAAGCGATGTGGCAAATATCTGAATTCGCTGCAAACAGCGTTTATTTTCAGGCCACTGCCGCGGGGTAATCTGACTGAAGGTTCGGGGTTGATAACGCGCTATCATCTTGGCGAGCGATGCGGCCATCTCATGGCCCTGCTCAGCCGCCTTCTCAAGGTAACCTTTTCCCGCCGCGTGCTCACCACTTTCCCACAACAGCCTGCCGTATTTAAATGCACTTTGCGCATCGAGGTCGGCGGTTTTCTCTAACCAGGGTCTCGCGTTCTCAGGCTGTTGCTGTAACAGATACCAGTCAGCGAGTGCTGCCTGTGCCGGCACATAGTCTTGTCGGGCAGATTTTAGCAACCAGGTTTCCCGAAGCTCTGGATCCTCTACCGACAAGGCATAAGCCAGCTGCGCGTCAGGGACATTACCCATCGCTGCCAGCCGCATTAATTTGCCGGAATCTTCGTCTGGTGCCGCGCGTTCATACAATACCCAGGCCGCGTCAGCATTCCCGATTTTCACCAGCCGGTTCAGCCAGTAGGTACTGTCATTCTCTGCCGCATACGTCACCAGCGCCTGCTGAGCATATTCGTTTCTTTGTATCGCCGCTGACCAGAGTAACGCCGCCGGATTTTTGGCCTGCGCCGCATTCCTCAATAACTGAGGAACGGAGAAACCGGTATCGCCGCTAAGTAGAAACAGTGCTATCACTGCCAGAACTAATCCTCGCATACGATACTTTAATCCGGGTCGCGATCGGTACTTCTGAGCCTTCCAAGCTCCAGCCTTGCGTAGCGATGCTCAACATAGTCAAACACGTTAGTGCTCAGCGCAAGTTTAAAATAATTCGACGCGATCCCACGGTTTCCTTGCTGGCTGTGATATTTACCAAGATAAAAGTACGCCTCACAAAGCCTGTCCGTCAGCGCTTTCTGGCTGGTTACGCCGTCAATCAGAGAGTTCAGAACGTCGTTTTCTGATTTCAGGCCAAGGAATAAGTCAACCAGCATGGTTGCCCAGTGATCGTTATCCAGTTCCGGTCTGACAGAAACCAGGTAAGCGTTACCTTTCTCCTGACTGATGTCGTTGTAAGCAAAATAAGCCCAGAGCACACGAAAAGGGTCGGAGTTGTCTTTTTCCTGAAACGTATCCAGATCTTTGACTGCTAAATCCGCACGACCGCCGTAGTACAGGGCGATACCCCGATTAAGAAACGCGAAGTCATAGTCGGGATCTATGTCTAAGGTAGAATCAAAGGCTTCGTATGCCTGCACGAATTCCTGCTGCTGAATGTAATGAATACCCATTGAGTTGTATGCGGGAGCAAGGTCCGGCTTGAGACTAAGCGCCTGGGTATAGTCGAACTGAGCGAGGCCTGCCAGACCCACGCTGTCGTATAACATCCCTCTCTGAAAATGCAGTTCAGCCTTATCTTCCTCTGCCAGTTGCGCATTTGCGAGTATCTGATTGTAGCGGGCAATGGCAACCTGAGAACGAGGGTTTACTGGTGCAGGCTCTGCCAGAAGCAGGTTTCCCATCTGTGTTTGTTCATGATTGGATGGCGTTTGAGCACATCCACCAAGAATCGCGACGGAGAGTGAAAAAAAGAGAGGACGCACAAGTTTATGCATGTTAAAAATGGATTCACCTATGAAAAAAACCGGTCCCGCTTGAATACGACTTCGGGCGATGAATGCCGCCAACGATGGCGCATTTGGCGTGTAATGTAAAGCGCCACGATGACAATTACGAGATCAAAAATGAAAAAGAATGTAATGACAACGCTGATTGAAAAAGCCACTGAGGCACAATCCAATGCACATGCTCCCTATTCGGGCTTTCAGGTCGGTGCTGCGGTGTTGTCTTCCGACGGCGACATCTTTGCAGGTTGTAATGTGGAAAATGCAGCCTACCCTCTTGGACAATGTGCAGAGGCAACCGCTATTGGTATGATGGTGGCAAAAGGTGGAAAAGCGCTTGATGGCGTGGTGATTATGTCTCCGAATGACGAGTTTTGTTTCCCCTGCGGCGGATGCAGACAGAAAATTGCAGAGTTTGCCGGGGATGCTGTGCCGGTTATTATGGCCACGAAAACAGGTGATACCTTCACGACTACTGTAGGGGAACTACTTCCCCATGCGTTTCGCTACAGCCAACCTGAGAAAAAAGCAAGCTGATAGCCAGCAAAGGCATTTAAGCCTGCTTATCATTGTGCAGTATCAATGTCGGACGCCAAACGCCCTAATACAAGGCATTAGCAGCATGGTTTGGCAGTCCAAATGAGCGGCGGATAACACAGTGACGTGCCAGTCAGCGCTGCCACAAGCCAAGCCGCAACAGCACGCTAATTCGCTGGGCCTCTTCTCTTACCCTTTCTGGCGCTCTGCGAGCTTTGCCAACTGCTCTTCAGTGGCAGGTGACTGGTGCTTCTCTTTCCATTCTGAATACGGCATTTTGTACACTATTTCGCGGGCCGCGTCGTAGTCTACTGATTCGCCGTGCTCCTGTGCCGCAGATGCGTACCATTTCGCAAGACAGTTACGACAAAAATCCGCCAGAATCATTAAATCAATATTCTGCACATCTTTGTTTGCGTCCAGATGATCCACTAAACGTCGAAACACTGCCGCTTCCACTTCTGTTTGTGTTTGCTTATCCATTTCCGTCCCTTTAAAAATCAAAAAAGGGAGCAAGGCTCCCTTTTAAATCGGTGAACAATGCAGGTCAGACAACCTGCACCAGAACTTACTCGCCGTCGTCAGATTTTGGCGCAGGCTTTTCAAGCAGTTCTTTGATGCTCAGACGAACGCGGTTCTGACGGTCAATTTCCATCACTTTCACGTCAACCATCTGACCTTCAGACAGGTAGTCAGCCACTTTATTCACACGCTCATGCGCGATTTGTGAAATGTGAACCAGACCTTCTTTACCTGGCAGAACTTCAACGAACGCACCGAAGTCAACAATACGGGTTACTTTACCGTTGTATGTCTTACCTACTTCGATTTCCGCTGTAACCTGCTCAATCTTGCTGATAGCAATATCTGCCTTCGCACGTTCAGTGGCGAAGATCTTGATAGTACCGTCGTCTTCGATCTCGATGTTAGTATCGGACTCTTCGGTGATTTGACGAATCATCGCGCCGCCTTTACCAATAACATCACGGATCTTGTCCTGATCGATCTTCATGGTATAGATGCGTGGGGCGAATTCGCTCAGCTCTTCGCGGTGACCGCCAATCGCTTCGTCCATAACAGACAGGATGTGAAGACGGGCTTCTTTCGCCTGCTTCAATGCCTTCTGCATGATTTCTTTGGTGATACCTTCGATTTTGATATCCATCTGCAGCGCAGTGATACCGTCAGTCGTACCGGCCACTTTAAAGTCCATGTCGCCAAGGTGATCTTCGTCACCCAGGATATCAGACAGAACCACAAAGTTGTCGTCACTTTTCACCAGACCCATTGCGATACCCGCAACAGAGGCCTTAATCGGTACACCCGCATCCATCAGTGCCAGAGACGTACCACAAACAGACGCCATCGAAGACGAACCGTTAGATTCTGTGATTTCAGAAACCACACGTACTACGTACGGGAATTCTTCTTCACTTGGCATAACAGCCTGAATACCACGTTTCGCCAAACGTCCGTGACCAATTTCACGACGCTTAGGCGACCCAATCATACCCGTCTCACCAACACAGTATGGAGGGAAGTTGTAATGCAACATGAAACGGCTGTCACGCTTACCGGCAAGCTCGTCAATCATCTGTGCATCACGCTCTGTACCCAGAGTGGCAGCAACCAGTGCCTGGGTTTCACCACGGGTAAACAGTGCTGAGCCGTGAGTACGTGGCAGAACGCCAGTAGCAACGTTCAGTGCACGGATCATCGCCGGATCACGACCATCGATTCGTGGCTCGCCCGCCAGGATGCGTGAACGAACAACGTCACTTTCCAGTTCGTGCAACAGGTCCAGTACTTCTTTCTTATCCTGCTCTTCGTTTTCTGCCATGATATCCGCAAGCGCTTTTTCAGTCACTGCAGTTACTGCGTCTTTACGCTCCATCTTGTCAGAAATCTGGTAAGCGGCTGTCATCCCTGACTCTGCAAGGGCTTTAATTTTGCTCTTGAGGTCAGTATTTTCAGCGTCTGGCTGCCAGTCCCACTTCGGTGTGTTCACTTCAGCAGCGAACTCGTTTACTGCGCTAACCACTGTCTGTAATTGCTCGTGCCCGTACATTACGGCACCCAGCATGGTATCTTCAGACAGGATGTTAGCTTCTGATTCCACCATCAACACTGCGCTTTCTGTACCGGCAACGACCAGGTCCAGCTCGCTGGTTTCCTGCTCAGAAGCACGGGTGTTCAGAAGATATTCGCCATCAGTATAACCAACGCGAGCTGCGCCGATTGGACCGTTGAATGGAATACCCGAAATTGCCAGCGCGGCTGAGGTACCGATCATAGACACGATGTCTGTTGGAATTTCAGGGTTGGCAGAAACAACGGTAATAACAACCTGAACTTCGTTCTTGAACCCTTCCGGGAACAGTGGACGGATAGGACGGTCAATCAGACGAGCGGTTAAGGTTTCGCCTTCTGAAGGACGACCTTCACGTTTGAAAAAGCCACCCGGAATTTTCCCGGCAGCGTATGTTTTTTCCTGGTAGTTAACAGTCAGAGGAAAGAAATCCTGATCAGGTTTTGCTTCTTTCTTACCAACTACGGTTACCAGAACAGCGGTATCGTCCATGCTGGCCATAACGGCAGCCGTTGCCTGACGGGCGATTACGCCTGTTTCCAGAGTGACAGTATGTTGTCCATACTGAAATGATTTTGTAATAGGAGTCACTATTTGTCCTTTAATTTCAATCTTTATTTATCGCTTTTAAACGCGGCGCATAGTATAGCTATGAAAACCGGCGAATACCATTATCAAATTTTTTCTCACGCGGATTTTCTTTAATTCCCATTGCAGCGCCAGCACAGCATTTGCGGCAAGCCTTAACATCACCCAGCGGAGGCGGCAAACAGACGACGGCGTCGTAAGTATTACCTGTATCTTTCAGCATTAATCATAATTTTTCTTTAATAATGTACATTTTTTCATCTATTTGAAACAAAAATAGGTATGCTAGAGTTACACCTACCCCATATTGGGAGTGTTTTATGTTAGTACTTCGTTTGAATAAGGCTGGCATGCCGCAGGAATGGGTTTCTCCGGAACAGGCGGCAAGACTGTATTGTCAGGAAAAAGTGTTGTTTGAGCTTGGCTCAGATCACATGGTCATGCACGGCGGATGGAACCATATTGGTGAACAAAGTACGCTGCGACTGGCTTCTATTATAGCCTGCGATGGCAAAGTTACGGACGTAAGTGGCAAAATTGCCCTGACTAACCGCTACCTTTTTCGCAGAGACAACTATCTGTGTTTGTATTGCGGTAATACTTTCCCCGTCTCACAACTGACACGTGACCATATTCTTCCCCGTTCTCGTGGCGGGCGTGATAACTGGACAAATGTGGCAACCGCGTGCAGTCGGTGCAATCATGCGAAAGGCGCTAAAACACCGGAAGAAGCGGGTATGGCGTTATTAGCTGTGCCGTTTACGCCGAACGTTTACGAACGTTTTTACCTGATGAATCGACGTATCCTCGCTGATCAAATGAGCTTTCTGAAAAGTCACTTTACCCAGCGACGGGATTGGGAAATCAGTATGACCTGACATTACCGCAATAACACACCGGTAGCGATTTGCTACTCACGCCGAAGCTTCATCCACTAGCCGTATCTGGTCTTCATCCTCTTTTATGGCCTTAAACCACAAACTCATCCAGTCAGAGCTGATTTTAGACTGCAGTTCCTGCGCTTCTGTGGTCGGACAGAATATAGAGACTGACACCACAACTTTCGCCAGTTCGTTCGTTTCAAGCAATATATCAGGATCGATTTGAATAAACTCCTGCTCAAGATGACGCTCAATAAGCCCTTTATAACGCTCTGCAACGTCGCGGAAATACTCGCAATGAGCCTGTGCTCTGGCTGAAAATGCCGGTAGGATCCGATACGGGTTCACGGTTGGCTCGTTCACAATCTGAAAACTGTGAAGCTTATAGCGTCGCAGGAAGTTAAGATTCCGTACCGTTTGGGTGACGAGCTGGCTGTTTGGCACGTAAACGTGCTTACCGGTATAGTTAAACGTATCCGGGTCAACCTCCAGTAGCGCTGTCTTTGCCCAGTCCATTTCGACCACTTCACCCACAATATTGTTCATCTGGATCCAGTCGCCGACCCGGAACGGGCGCGCACCAAGATAATAAATGAACCCCATAAAACACTGAATGAACTCGCGGGTCGCCAGTACAATCGCCACCATAAAGGCGGCAATGGAAATGGCCAGCGTCTGAATTTCTGACGACCAGATCATCATCAGCGCAATAATGATAAATGCATTTCCCAATTGTTCGAGAATGTTTATCTGATTACGCCTGTCATGGCCTTTCTTTGAGCTTTGCTTGCGTATGACTTTGAGTACGAGCCGTTTAAACACGTGCAGCAATACTACTACCAACACTGAAGTCAGTAGCTTGTAATCAAGCATGAAGGCGGAAACCTCTAGCCACAATGCATTGATGTCATACTTCATCGACGCGCGCGCTCCTGTAGTCCTGTATAAAAAAAACTCCGGTCACTGACCGGAGTTTTTCATTATGAATCAAAGTGCTCTGACGAACAATGCCAACCGCTAGTCGCGAATTTGACCTTCGCCATTTACCAGATACTTTTCGGTTGTCAGCGACTCCAGCCCCATTGGGCCGTAGGCGTGCAATTTAGTGGTCGCAATACCGATTTCAGCACCGAGCCCCAACTGGCTGCCGTCGGAGAAGCGCGAAGAAGCATTTACCATTACCACGGATGCATCTACTGTACGCTGGAATCGCTGGGCAGCAGCCGTGTCTTTGGTAGAAATTACTTCAGTGTGGTTACTACCGAATGTGGCAATGTGGTCCAGCGCCATATCGATATCGTCAACGACACGAATTGCAATTTCCAATCCCAGGTACTCTTCACCGTATTGGTCATCAGCAATCACATCTGCATCGTCAAAATATTCTGCACCAACCTGATTGACGTGAACCTTCACATCTTTTTCTTTAAATGCCTGGGCTACACGTGGCAGGAAATCACCAGCGACAGCTTTGTGAACTAACAAACCTTCAAGCGCGTTACACACGCCCGTACGCTGGGTCTTGCCGTTTAACAGCAATTCCATCGCATTGTCCAGGTCAGCCTCTTTATCTACATAAAGATGGCAAACCCCTTTAAAGTGCTGAATTACCGGCACTTTGGCATTGTCAGTAACATAATTGATCAACCCTTCCCCACCGCGAGGAATGATCACGTCAATATAGTCACGCTGCTCCATCAATTCCTGCATTAAAGCGCGGTCCGGGTTTGGCACAACAGTAATCAGTGCACGCGGTAAACCGTGTTTCTCAAGTACGTCCTGCAACAGATTGGCAATGGCAAGGCTGGTATCCAGCGCTTCTTTACCACCACGCAAGATAACGGCGTTACCCGATTTGAAACACAGCGCGCCAGCGTCAGCAGTCACATTTGGACGCGCTTCATAAATCATACACACCACACCAAGCGGGATGCGCATTTTCTGAATATCAATGCCGTTTGGGCGCTTGCCCATGGAGCGTGTCTGACCCACAGGATCATCCAGACTGATAATAGTCTCTATACCTTGCGCCATATCTTCAATACGGCTCTCGTTAAGAATCAATCTGTCGACCATCGCAGCGTCCAGGTTGTTTTGCTTCGCGCGTTCCACTTCCTTGACGTTTACATTTACGATTTTTTGCGTATTGCTACGAATGGCTTCTGCCATATCTTTTAAAACCGCATTTTTCTTAGCTTCATCAAGCACTGCCAGTGTCTTGGCTGCGGTTTTTGCTTCTCGTGCTAATTCTGTAATGATGCTCATTCTTTCTCCAAATTTGCTATATGCTGTTCTGAAATAATCGGTCCGGTCTTCTCTTCAAACTCGGTGGCGAACTCTTCACTGTCCTGCTTGGCAATGAAGTTCAGCAGACAACTGCTGTAGTTCGATTTCGCTTTCACCAGTTTGGTACCGTCGTCCTTTCTTACCAGGATCGTGTCACCAACAGAAAACTCACCTTTAACACCAATTATTTCACTACTTGTTAATTGCTCTGCATCACTTTCCAGTGATACATCAAAATCACTTTGTACAATGACTTCACCCTGCGCATTCGATGTGTGACGCATCCAATGCACGTTTTCCTGCATAGGTTTGTCATAAGGCTGGAAGTGTGTTCCCGGGTTCTGACCCTCCAGCAACATGTTAAACGACAGTTCAGTAAAGCCGTTGATAATGAACGTGTCGATACCATGTGATACGGCTTTTTCTGCCGCTTCGATCTTCGTTCTCATACCGCCGGTACCCACGCCATCTGCAGCGGCACCGCCCGCCATGGCGTAAATACTCTCATCGATATTTTCAACCCACTTAAGCAGTTCCGCATCGTCGTGCTCATGCGGGTTCTTATTATATAACCCGTCAATGTCAGAACAGATGATCAGGGCGTCAGCCTCTGCAGCCGATGCCACCATCGCGGACAGGTTATCGTTGTCACCAACTTTCAGCTTATCCGTTGTTACCGTATCGTTTTCATTAACAATAGGCAGAATCCCGTGGTCGAGCAGGCTGTCGATTGTGTCGCGAACGCTGACATAGCGCTCACGGTCGCGCAAATCGCCGTGCGTGAGCAGAATTTGCGCAGAGGGAAAATCAAACAATCTGTCCCACGTGGCCATCATCTCTGTCTGACCTGCCGCCGCCATTGCCTTTTTCACCGCAATATTTGTTTTCTCTTCTTCGGTAAATAAGTGGGAACCTGCAGCAACCGAACCGGACGACACCAGTACCACCTGCGTACCGTTGGCTCGACATTTGACAATAAATTGCGCGATGCTCAGCAAATAATGGCTACTACAGCCTTGTTTATTTGGTGCAATCAGCGCACTCCCTACTTTTATAACTACCCGTTTCCAGTTTGGAAAACTCATATCTCTATATCACCTTACGCTTGTTGATTCGCTAATTGCTGACCTGCTTCTTCGAACGTCTCACGAACCTCATCTGAAGGTGAAGACGTGACAGCAGATACCAGCCACAATGTTGCTGAGCTGATAATGAAACCCGGTACAATCTCATATATGACACTACTTAACGTGGCGCCGTTTTCCAGCACCGGTGCATATATCCAGAACAGTACCGTTACAGCACCACTAATAATTCCTGCTAACGCTGCAGTATGCGTTAAATTCTTTTTATACAGACAAAACAGCACTAATGGACCAAAAGCGGCTCCAAATCCTGCCCAGGCATTACTCACTAACGACAATATAGTATTAGAGGAATCCAGAGACAGCAGTAACGCCACTATCGCTACACCGGCCACACCGAAACGTCCGATTTTCACTGTTGTTTTTTCATCTACTTCTTGTTTCGAAAAAACCCGATAAATGTCTTCCGTCAATGAACTTGCTGAAACCAGCAGTTGCGACGAAATGGTACTCATAATTGCTGCCAGTATGGCTGCCATCAGGAAGCCACTGATAAGCGGATGGAACAACAATTGAGAGAACAAAATAAATATAGTCTCTGGATCGTCAACTTGCAGGCCAAACTGATTAGCATAAGCAATGCCGACGAACCCGGTTCCCAGCGCCCCAATAATCGTTACCGTCATCCAGGACATGCCGATATTTCGTGCTGTACCAATTGCCTTGACAGAACGAATTGCCATAAAGCGAACAATTATGTGAGGCTGTCCAAAGTAACCAAGGCCCCACGCCAGGCTGGAAAGCAAGCCGACTGCCGTCAAGGCTTCCCAGGACTCGAAAAATCCCGGCACAGATTCCAGTGCTGATGCATTCATCTGCGCCAGGCTGTCAAATTCAGTATAGGCAACGATTGGTACAAGGATTAGTGCAATAAACATAATGCACCCCTGTACAAAATCCGTCATGCTGACTGCAAGGAATCCGCCCAGCAGTGTATACGAGACAACGACACCTAATGTGATCACTAAGCCCCACTGATATTCAACACCGAACGCACTTTCAAAAAGCTTTCCGCCGGCAACTAGTCCCGCAGATGTATACAACGTGAAAAACATGACAATAATAGCGGCAGACACCATGCGAACAGATGCACTGGACTTTCCGAACCGCTTTGCAAAAAACTCCGGAACAGTTAGTGAATCATCAGCCACTTCGGTATAAACCCGAAGTTTTGGCGCAACCAGTAAATAGTTGGCTAGCGCACCTGCTAACAGGCCAATTGCAATGTACATCGCATCGAAACCAGTAACGAACATCGCTCCGGGCAGCCCCATCAGCATCCAACCGCTCATGTCGGATGCGCCGGCAGATAATGCTGTTACCTGCGGACTGACTTGCCTCCCTCCCAGTATATATCCGGAAATATCACTGGTGGACTGTCGGTATGCGAATAAGCCAATTCCCAGCATTGCCAGGAAATAAAGTGCCAACGAGATGTATCCTTCTACTTGCATGTAACTTATGCACCTCTTATTACTACGTTAAGCGCCCTGAAATTCAAAAATTCAAAGAACGCTAATCATTAGAGCTCTAATTATATAAGGTTAACGAAGATTATTTCAAGCTCAATATTTCGGCAACCCGCGCAAACACTGGCTTTTCGCGTATTTTTACCCAAACACCCGATAAACAACAAAATTATAAAAAGGAATTATTAAGACATTGTTTTATATAAAGAAACAAATGTTTCACGATCACTGTGAAACAAAGTTTCAATCACAACTGAGTGTATTTAAAGTAAAGTTACATTCATTTTTATTCAATATAATCCTGCTTTTATATTGAGGATTAATCAGGATCAATAACTTCGAAAAGTACCTTCTCAATAGCACCTATAGCCTGATCGTCGATCAATTCACCAGGTATACACCCTTTCGTTTGTTCTAGCAGGTACCGACGCTTTTCCGCATTATCGACGGTCTCATACAATTTCGGATGAAGGTAATATTGGCGGCAAACTGAGGGCGTATTACCCAACATTTGCGCGACATGCTTAGTCAGTGTCGTAGACCATTTGCGCTGTCGCTGCTTCTGCAGTATGGCTTCCAATTCCGGCAAACTGAGGAGCGCGTACCGGCTTGCAGTCCAGGTTCGGAAGTCTTTAGCGCTGAATTGAGGATCAAGGTTCTCATGAATAAAAGCGTTCACATCGTCACTGTCGATATCATGCCACTGACCATTATCGTCGGTATAACGAAATAGCGCATATCCTCTGGCTTCCGCGCTTTGTGATACAAGTTCCGCCAATCTGGGATCGTCTACCGTCACGTCACGCGGTTTATTGTGCTTGCCTACAAACGCAAGGTGAACACCTTGCTCGTCATGTACAAAATGCTTTCGCCTGAGCGTCGTTAAACCGAAGGTATTATTTTTTCTGGTGTACTGACGGTTGCCAGCTCGCAGACCGGTGTGGTCCAGTAACAGACAAATAAGTGCAAGACTGCGTTGAGGGGTCCAATCTGATTGCTCTACCCAATCCCAGCAACGTTTTCTAAACTCAGGAAGGGCGTTACTGAATTCGG
This sequence comes from Alteromonas antoniana, assembly GCF_019249295.1. Classification (GTDB taxonomy): domain Bacteria; phylum Pseudomonadota; class Gammaproteobacteria; order Enterobacterales; family Alteromonadaceae; genus Alteromonas; species Alteromonas antoniana. Next base: position 116,830 of record NZ_JAESDH010000007.1, on the reverse strand, counting down.
ATAACCGTTTAAATTTTTCTTGTTGTCGCTTTTTGTGCCATTGCTCATGATAAATGTATTGCTTGCGATTTTTAGCATCAAAACCAACAGCCTGTAAATCGGCGCTGGCAGATCGTGCGATGCGAACATTTTTCCAATTAGGAGGGACAACAAGTTTGTCGATTCGCTTTAGTACGCGCTGGCTGGTGACTTTTCTTCCCGAGTCGTAATAATAGGCAAAGCCTCGCCCAACTCTCTTGCGTTCAATATCCTGCTCTACTGCAGCCATTGTCGATTAACAATCAGGTTGCCATTGTCTTGCGACACGGGCGAGGTACTGGCCATGTCGATAAGCCTGGTACATAACATTATCGAGGATTGGGGCATTGCCAACAGAAGATGTCACTTTATTCGCTATGTGTTCGGCTTCCATGCTCTCAATGCCTGATGATAACCAAATCATATTCTGACTGTTACAGAAAAACGAGAAGTCAATCATTGCCCGAAGTGACACCGCTGCAGAATGCGCACTATGGCTAAACCCTGCAGCCAACTTATCCCGCCACAGGCCCGCCTTGTTCTTCAGCGCAGACGCACCGTTAAAGGCATCAATGATTTTGTCCAGTGACTGACTCGACTCAGCTTCAAATACAAAGCCACTGAACTGCTCCAGTTCATCAATATTTGTGATTACGTCCTGTGTACTGAAAAGACTGGTTCGGACACCCTGGCTGGTAATGCCTTCAAGTAACCGACTCGTCGTCTCATCCGTATCTGTGCCGTGTTGATTACAGATTACCGCAAGTGATGCTGACATACTGTTTCTCCTCATAGTCGACCTGAAGAAGTATTGAACTTTCGCCGGCCGATTAACAATATCATTACACCTGCAATACCGGGGCCAATTAACACCTGTTGGTTACCACTAATTTACCTTGTAAAAACAGACAGATATCAAGGCAATACCCCCGACAATGCGCTATTGCCTGCTACGTCAGGTAAAAATTTCATGATTTCTATAAATTGTTCCTGTCACGCCACTTTTCGCTCGTCGCCTTAAGACTACAGATTTTGCTTTTCTTCACATATTCATTGAGTTACGACTTCAGGAATGATTTTTGTATTTATAATATGCAGTCATGCTACAGATACAGCGAGGTATCGTTTCGCTGCATTATGTATCAATGGAGACAACGGAACCGATCTCCCAGACGCTATCGAGCGTAGAACCTATCAGTGTTAACACTATTGACAGCATAAAGAACGGGTTCGATTTTAGTCTCAAATTCAAGCGAAAATGCTGAGGAGGAGCAATGAATACCGTAACGGATCATGAAAACTTTCGCGCAGAACTTATTTCTGCAAAGCATACACAGGTCGCAGCTATATTTAACTCCCAACAGGAGGCGAGTAATTCGGCTAGTGAACTGACGAAAAACACCGCCGTGAAGGCAAGTCAGATAACCTTGGTCGACCCAAATGATAACAAGCTCAGTCAGAAGCTTGAGGGACCAAGTAAGCCCATTGGAAAATCGATGTGGCACTCGCATCTGGCGCTCGGTGGAGCAGGCCTTGTTGCCGGCTTGATTGCGGCTTTCTTTCTAACTCAGTTTGGACCTGCCCTCACACAGCAGAATCCATTGTTCACTTACATTGCACTTATTAGTCCGGGACTTTTCATCGGGCTTTTCATCGCAGGTCTGATTGGACTGCGCCCAGACAGGACGGAAATTATTAACACCGTACGTCATGCTGTAAAGGAACGTCGATACGCACTTATTATCAATCTGAAAGATAGCCAGTCTGTAAAAACAGTCACAGAAGCGCTTAGCAAAAGCAGCAACAAGGTTGTTGAAGCGGTGAAGTGAATGTTCCATTAATGGCAAAAGTGACGCGGGCAGCATGTTTTAATGCTGTCCTTTTTATTACCTTAACCCTGTTTGCCGTATATGCCGAAATTAACCAGAGAAGGAGCATGCCACCAACGTGATAATCAGCTCCATCCGGGCAACACGTTTACCAGTTAATCTCTTTTTTATCTCGGAAAAATTTTCCGTTAGGTTTATCGTCTTCCAGCGTACCCAGCCAAACAATCGTGTCAGCCCCTTTTTCCGGCGACCGTGGGGCATCAGATCCCCCCATCCGCGTATGCACCCAGCCGGGACAAACGCTGTTTATGGTGACATTGCTATCACCATCCAATGACCCGGCAACGTTTTTAGTCAGCGCATTCAGCGCAGCTTTACTTACCGCGTACGCAAGTGGCCCCTCCATGCCCTCATGAAATGATCCCCAGCCTGATGACACATTGATGATCCGACCAAAGCCTCGCTCTTTCATTCCTGGCAACACTTGCTGAATGAGCGTTAGCGGTGCGTTCACGTTCACTTGCATTGTGCTGTTGAAATCATCCAGTGAGAGCGAGGATAACTCACTGTCCTCCATGACGCCGGCATTGTTTACCAGAATATCAATCCCTCCAAAAACCGCCTCGGCACGTACGAACGGGTCAATGATAGCCTGTTCATTGTTCAGGCTGATTTCTACAACGTGTACATCTCCACCCACAATGTCTTCTTTGACTTCGTTGCCTGCATCCTCATCTCTGCATCCCAAGAGAACCTTATAGCCTGCTTTGGCAAAGCCTCTGACTACTTCTAGTCCGATCCCCCGGTTGCCGCCGGTCACAAAAACGGTTTTAGTCATTACGAATCTCCCTGTTTTGCTGATGAAGTGTTAGATGTTTCTGACCACACTGACTCTGCCCGTTTGCTCAACCAGACAGCGAATGGAAATATGATGGCCCAAATAGGACTAAGGATGAGCATTGTTGTTGTCATGCCCATTTCGAACTCAACGGCGCCAAGCCTTGCTCCCGCTGCATAGCTTACAGGGCCAAAGATCGCACCGCCGGCAACAGACACCCAAAAATGATTTCTGAAGTATCCCAAACTGTGCCGCAATGTGCCGGCGAAGCCAGCCCAGAGTGCCAATAACCACCAGGGTATGACTAAACCATAATTCGGCGTTGTGAAGGTGAAAACACCACTGAGAGTAAGCGCTCCGTCTACCACGAGACCAACGATAATCACACCAAGTATCAAGATGCCATCGCACCGAGGGTCGTCACTGAAAATAAAAAAAGCGAATAAAAGTAGTCCAACTAACCAGAGGTATTCGTACTGGAAAAGGATTGCGAGCAACCAGATGGCCTGAAACCAGACGAAATTTACAATATGTCTGCGAGTTTCTGAAGTCATGTAAAACGCTCATTTCGATAGTAAATGGGATACTTCCCTTGGTACTGACAAGTTGTCTCAGAAGTTCAGTCATTTGGATAAATGATAATAAGGAGGTTTTGGAATGAAAATGGTGAAATGGTACGTACTCGGTGCAATTGTGGCCGGCTTACTCACCTGGTTTATTCCTGTCTGGTTATTGAAAATTTTGTTTGGCTGGACGTGCTTTTCATTAATTGCTGTAAGTAGTGCTTATCTTCTGAATTACCCTGAGTTGTTCAGGAAACGCGAGGACGGCTCTATTCCTATCTACATCCGTTGGGTCTTTATTCCGTTTTTGCTGGGAACGGGCGCTTACAACAGCTGGGCAAGAAAAACCGATAAAGTGCCCGCAATACAGAAAATTGACGAGCAGCTTTTTCTGGCTTGCCGTCTGTCCGGCAATGACATTGAAACGCTTACAGAGTATGGGGTGGATGCCATCCTTGATGTGACAGCTGAATTTGACGGTTTAGACTGGACCGCATACCAATGGGATTGTCAGTACCTGAACATCCCTGTTCTCGACCATACCAGCCCCAGTCCGGAGCAACTGAACACCGCAATTAACTGGATTGACCAACAACTAAAAAATAACCACAAAGTGGTTGTTCACTGCGCGCTCGGCAGAGGGCGTTCAGTTCTGGTCATGGCCGCGTATTTACTGGCTCGTGACGAAACGCTGTCAGTCATTGATGCGCTCAACCGCATTCAGTCGGTGCGGGAAACGGCTCGCCTCAATAAACGCCAACTCCATTCATTAAGAAAAGTTAAGCAAGGTGGGCGGCTAAAATTGACCAGAGGCCTGGCACTGATAGCGAATCCGGTTGCCGGGGGAGGCAAATGGCCAGAGGAAAAAAACGATATTCTTGCTCAGCTTAATCCACATTTTCGCGTGACCGTGTTCGAAACAACTGAATCGATTAGCGCGGAGCAACTGGCGGCTAAAGCGGTAAATCAAGGCGCCGATATTGTTGTGGCCTGTGGCGGTGACGGGACGATCACTGAAGTCGCACGAGCCCTGGAAGGCACAAAAGCGACACTGGGTCTTATTCCCCTGGGCACCGCAAATGCGCTAAGCCAGGTACTACATGGCTATTCCAGCAAACTAATGCCCGTTGGTACAGCCTGCGATATCATCGTTGACGGTCATAGTACGGCCATTGATACGGCTATCTGTAATGACAAGCTGATGCTTCTGGTGGCAGCACTGGGTTTTGAGCAACAAATGATTTCCAGTGCGGACAGAGACGAAAAAAATGCCGGCGGCCAGTTTGCCTACCTGCGAGGGCTGTGGGATGCCATTAGCAAAAACGAAGCGCAGGAGTTTGAAGTTCAGTTCGAAGACGAAGAGCCAGTTATCCTGCACTCGCCAAGTCTGGTTATCGCTAATGCCGCGCCGCTTACCACCGCACTGGCTCAGGGTGGAGACATTCCCAGCGTGACCGACGGTAAACTGGATATCACCTGGCTGGAACCACAGGATTCTTCCGAAACGCAGTTCCTGTCTTTAGCTGAACTGGTGTTTCTGTCCAGCGACGCAAAGAAATCATCAAACCGAATACGTCACAAACAGGCGAAATCAGTGCGTATTACCTTACCCCGCAAAATGGAGTATGCGCTTGATGGAGAAATTCAGAGCACTGACACATTAACCATAAGCACGGTACCGGAAAACCTTAATGTTTTTATCAGTAAAGACAGTGACGCCGTCGATAATTAGTGATCGCTACGTCACTGTGACTGGTAGTAAATGGCGGGCTGCAACGATTTGCTTGCAAGGCGAAAACATCTAAACAACAGGTGCTCGAAATTATGTCAAATGAGTCGCAGTACGACACACTGATTTCCTGGCTGGAAACCAATTACCCTAATGAACCCGAATATCATCAGGCTGTTCGGGAAATCGTGAAAGACATTTTGCCGGTTTATCATGTTCATGATGAGTACAAGCAACATAACGTTGTTACCCGCCTGTGTGTACCCGAACGAATCATCCAGTTTTCTATTTTCTGGCAAAACGACAATAATGAAGTCGAAGTCCACCAGGGCTGGCGTGTACAGCATTGCGGTCTTATCGGCCCTTACAAAGGTGGGCTGCGCTTTCACCCCACAGTAAACACGTCCATCCTTAAATTTCTGGCTTTTGAGCAGACATTCAAAAATGCCCTGACCGGTCTACCAATGGGGGGCGCGAAAGGCGGCAGTAACTTTAATCCAAAAGGTCGATCTGACGCGGAAATCATGCGTTTCTGCCAGGCATTCATGATGGAGCTTCATCGACATATTGGTCCTAATACCGATGTTCCGGCAGGAGACATTAATGTTGGAAATCGTGAAATCGGATACCTGTATGGCGCGTACAGGCGCCTCGAAAACCGGTTCGAAGGGGCTATCACCGGAAAGCACCTTGAGTTTGGTGGCAGCCATGTTCGTACAGAGGCAACCGGATTTGGCCTGATTTACATGCTGCAATGCGTATTGGACACCCATGAAGACTCGATGGCAGCTAAACGAATTGTGATCTCAGGTGCCGGAAATGTTGCGTTGCATGCCGCGTTAAAAGCCACCGAACTGGAAGGCAAAGTCATTACACTATCGAACAGCCGTGGGTATTATTTCAATGAAAACGGGCTCAGTCAGGACATGATCCAGTGGGCAATTGCCAACAAGAAGAGCGAAGATAATGTGCTTTGTGCGCTGGCAGACAACTATGGCGGTGAATGGATTAGTGACAAAACGCCATGGAATGTGAAAACGGATATCGCCCTCCCCTGTGCAACACAGAATGAGCTTGATGGAGAAGATGCAAAAGCCTTGCTAAACAACGGCTGCCAGTATGTGCTTGAAGGCGCTAATATGCCCTGCACTGACGATGCTCAGCGTGCATTTGCAGAAGCGCAAATACCTTATGTCCCCGGGAAAGCGTCAAATGCCGGAGGCGTAGCGCTTTCAGGGCTTGAGATGTCACAAAACGCAAAATTCCGTCGTTCGTCTTTTGACAAACTTGACCAGTCATTAAAAGACATCATGCAATCAATACACGAGCAATGTGTTGAAGAAGGTCAGGATTCCGGATGGATAAACTATAGCCGGGGAGCCAACATCGCAGCATTCCGACGCCTGGCCACAGCAATGGTTGCTCAGGGTGTATAGCAGCAAAATGTGCTGCCAGCTTGTAATTGATGCACGGTATTTGAAATGTACCATGCAGAAAGAAAAATAAAACACAATGATAACAAAGGGTTACCATTCCTATTTTTTGGAACGTTTCTCGCAATAGAGTAAGTACGCATTCTTTTTATTGTTGAACGGAGAAAGTCATGAAAATTTTCGAAGCTCTACGTCAGGATCATGAAAAACAGCGTTTACTACTGAAAATCTTAGCTGAAACCAGTGGCGATACGCCGGCCAGACGCGAGTACTACCAGGAACTTAAAGAGCAGCTTGAAAGTCATGCTGTAGCAGAAGAAAGGCACTTTTATTCACCGCTGATGAAGCAGGATCCGGCCGTAGAGTTATCTCGTCACGGTATTGCTGAACATCACGAGATTGATGAGCTGATTGAGAAACTGGATGACACGGACATGAGCTCACCAGCGTGGTTACACCACCTGAAAGCGTTACGTGAAAAAGTTGAGCACCACCTTGCAGATGAAGAACAAGAGTTTTTCCAGGTTGCAGGAAGGTTACTTAACGAACAGGAAAAACAGAAACTCGCCGGCGATTACCGGGATGAGATGAAAGAAGAGTTGCATTCCTAGTCATGAAGAAATGCCTGCGACATTGTCGCGGGCATGTCTAATTTCGCGCAACGCAAAGGAGAAGCCATTATGTTGACGTGGGCTGTTATCTTTCTTATCGCGGCTATTGTGCTGGCCATATTCGGGTTCGGCGGTGCTGCAGGCACCGCAACAGCGATAGCCCAGTTTTTATTTTATATTTTTGCTATTCTACTGGCGATTTCACTGGTATTTTCGTTCTTCAGCTCTATTCGCCGTAAAAGGTAGTTCTCCCCGTTGAATCTGACATCGCTATCTGACAGGCTCAAGCCATATTGGGAATCGCTTAGCACCAGTTACTGGTTTATTCCCATTTGTATGATGCTGGCCTCTGGTATTATTTGTGGCGCCTGCTTGTTTATTGTTCAACGAGCAACCCTGCCCGACTCTTTACTTTTCTTTGTCCCGCTGGTTACCCAGTCCGGCGCGATGCAACTTTTAAGTACGCTTGCCACCGCGATTATTACTGCCACCAGTATTGCGTTTTCGATGACCCTGGTGGCGTTGACGCTAGCATCCTCTCAGTTTGGCCCGAGACTTATCCGCACATTCATGAATGACAGGGGCACACAGGTTGTGTTGGGTACACTGGTATCCACGTTCCTGTTTTGTATGATATCGCTGCATCACATCAGCTCAATTCAGGAAAATCAGGACGCCATTTCATTACTGTGCGCAGTTTCCGTGGTGCTAGGGGTTATTGATGTTGTGGTGATAATTTATTTTATCCACCATGTTTCTACTTCTATTCAGGCAGATCATGTCATTAAACGGTGTTTTGAAGAACTGTGCAGAGATATTTCGGCGTTGTTACCTAAACCAGAATCTCCGGCATCACTACGTGCGATCTCGTCAGAATTAATTACCGGTGCAGAAGAGCAAACCGTGATAAAAGCGACTCGGGAAGGTTATATTCAGAACATCAACTATGATGTACTCACTACGGTAAGAACAGATATCGTTGCCGGTATCGAAGTACTGGGAAGAAGTGGAGATCACGTGTTTCCTGATGCTGAGGTGGTTATAGTCCATAGCCATTGCCCGCTGCCTGACAGTGTGCAAAAGCAGTTTGAACAATACATTATCATCGGTAATAGCCGCACGCCGATACAGGACCCTGAGTTCGCAGTAGGACAGCTTGTTGAAATAGCACTACGAGCGCTGTCGCCGGGAATTAACGATCCGTTTACCGCAATTACCTGCCTGGACAGACTGACATCAGCCTGCATATTGATGTCGCGACGAGAGTTCCCTCATGAGTGCGTGATTAATGAAAGCACCAGTAAGTGGTTAAAGCGTCGTACGTTCACGTTTGAGGGGGTAGTTGATAAGTCTTTTGACCAAATCCGTCAGGCCGGGAAAAAACACGTTGCTATCGGATTGCACATATTGCTATGTCTGGATGTACTTAACGGGCAAACAAATGGGCGATACCACGGCATGTTGTTCGGTCATGCAATCGCAACAAGAGATTTGCTTAAAACAGAACCTCTGGTTCAAAAAGACGATGCCGCTATCGACATCGCCTTTAATCGTTTAAAAGATCCTAGCGGCGCGCAATAATCCAGACAGCATGAATAATGCCCGGAATATAACCTAAAAGCGTTAGCAGGATATTAATCCAAAACTGTGCGCCGATACCGACCTGAAGAAACACCCCCAGTGGCGGCAGTAAAATTGACAAAATTATACGAATAATATCCATGGTCACGTCCTTTTTTTAATAAAAAATGGTCTTCGCACTAAGTATCTGCAAGTTTTTTGCCATTGTCGACGTTTATTATTTATACAACATTTGCGAACGCATTGGCGCTAGCTGTGCAAGGATTTGGTTTTGGTGTCTGTGACTGACGCCGGCCTTGTTCATCGCATTAATTAACAGGTCGACTGTGCGGTTAAAGTCAGTTTCCGTGATATTCATGCCTCCGTGGACCTGTTCCATGGTGTCGCCACTGTAGCTACACGGGCCGCCAGTCACCATACACAACTGTTCAATCAACTTCGCTCGGAAGCGGTCAATGTCACTGCCCTCAAAATAGGCGAGAATAGTGGGGTCATACTCAATTTCATAAATGAAATTATCCACGATTTCAGCCACTTTGGCTTCGCCACCAATATCGTTGTACAGCGAGTCTGACGTAGAAGCACAAGACACTGCCCCTACGCAAAAGACACATAATAATAAGATTCGGCGGATTACCACAGCTGACCTCCTACTGACAAATACAAACCATTTTGATCGGGTGCACCGGCAATACTGCCTAGTTCAGCCCATGCAAGAGTAACGTTAAATGACTTCGAAGGTATGTAAGTGATAAATGCATCCCACCAGTCTTCTTCACCAAGACCAAGATTATCGGGCTTCTGACGATACTCAACTCCTGCAGCAAGATGCCGGTTAAAAAGCACGCCGACACTGCCTTCAAACATAACGTCATAATCGTCGTCGTTCTGCGAGCCAAACCCAAGCAAACCAAGCTGATTTGCCTTTGTTGCCCTGGCCGTGACATTCCACACAAGATTGAAACCTGCTGCAGCGCCTAAGTGCACTTTTGTCGCCACGAGATAGTAATCGGTGCCGTTTTCATCTGCACTGCCCAGCGCATACGCTATCGCACTATCCTGAAGTCGCTTATGCTGAACGCCAGCACTTAACTGAGGAAAGTCGGAATACACAACATCGCCATAAAGCCGGACTTTCATTCCATACACATTTTGCTGTATTTCCCCTCCCAGTGTGGTCAAATCGAAAGTGTGACGGGCAACAGACAACTCGACTCTGTCGTAAAGTGAAAGATTCGCTCCCAGCGCTGTGAGACGATAATCATCCAGATTAACCCGAGTGACGAAAGCACTGGCAGAGGTTTGATCCTGACTGTCATACCCTGATAATGTCGCCCAGGGGACTATCCCGCCGCCTCCGGCGCCCTCCACCTGGTTCAGGCCAGCAGTGCCTATCAGTTTGCCGTCACCGGCAAAACTGGCAGAACTACACAATAGTCCCGCTGCTAATGTTGCTGCCACTCTTCTCATATTACCTCTCTTTCTTGTTCTGATAGGGCGTGACTTCAAGCCAGTCAAACAACACTTCAGCAGATTGTGGTTTGCTGATGAAATACCCCTGGGCAATGTCGCATCCCCACTCCTGAAGCATGACCAGAGAAACTTCGTCCTCTACACCTTCTGCAACGACGTCGAGATCGAAAATATGTGCAAGGCTCAGTACAGTATGAACAATTTGCTGATCATTCTCATCCTTTGCCAGGTTGAGGATAAAGCTTTTATCAATCTTAATTGTTGTGACTGGCAAATGCTTCAAATAAGCCAGAGAAGAGTAGCCGGTACCGAAGTCATCTATTGCAAAGCGGAAGCCAGACGCTTTAAGCTTGCGCATATTTTCAATAGCAAGATCAGCATCTTCAACCAGATCACTCTCCGTAATTTCCAGCTCTAAATCCTGAGGTGTCAGGTCCGCTTCTTCCAGCATCAGAATCAGACGGTCTAATAACGCCGTATTCTGTATATCATGCGAGGACAAATTCATAGCAATACTGAAGGTGTGCCCTTTTGCCCGGAAGCGAGACAAATCGCTGATAGTCTGCCCCATAACCCAGGTCGTCACCTGTTCAATCAGGCCAGCCTGTTCCGCAATTCCGATAAATTCATCGGGAGGAACGAACCCCAGCGCTTCGCTGTTCCAACGTACAAGCGCTTCCATGCTGGTCACTGTCATCGTGTCCAGCGCCAGTTTTGGCTGATACACCATCGATAATTCAGGCCGGTCTGACTGCAGCGAGCGTTTAAGCTCGGTGATAATAGCCAGACGACGCAGGTAGTGTTTTTCCAGGTCATCATCATACTGTACAAGCCAGCTTCCGCTACGATTCGCTTCATCTTTAACGATATTGATTTTACGAAACAAATCCTCAGCTGACTCTGCATCGGCAGGACAATCGAGCAACACCAGCGACACTTTCACTGGAATGGCAACCAGTCCAACCTCTACAGATTGCTCAAGAATGTGTCGAAGCGTCTCAAGCTGCAGTTCGTTAAGTGCAGTCTCCGAGATATACAGGATCTCACCGCCAGCAAGACGCGCTGCCATTCCCGGCCAGCGCGCAAGCCGCTGCGCTGTTACCTGTAGCACTTTGTCACCATTAACGTATCCGTACAGGTCATTAATTGTTCTAAAGCCGTTAACGCTGATAGCAATTACCTGAAAGGACTCGCGGCTTTGCAATCTGGCGCCAATGTGTTCTTCAACATAGTTGCGATTGTATAAGCCGGTGAGCATGTCATGCTGGGCCTGAAAGCGTATGCGCTCTTCGCGGCTTTTCAGGTTACTCTGCATACTGGAAAAGGCATGCGACAAGTCAGAGATTTCTTTTAAATTCCCGGAATCTGGCAACGTCTGTTCGTAATTGCCATCTGCAATGCTGTCGACCGCTTCCACAAGCCGCGAAACCGGGCGGCTGACGCGATGAGACAATAACATCACAACCATCAGCGACACCGCGCTTGCAACCACACTAATAACAACAATGCTGAACAACAGGTTAGCAAAGCCCTGATACTGCTTCGTGACATCAAGGGCAATCGTGATTTCAACCGGAAGGCCATCTAAGCCTATATCTGACATGTCGACCTGTCGGCTGACATAGCTTTCCTTACCGCCGGTAAGAAAATCCAGCCAGTTCAGTCTCTCTGATCCGGTTTGCAGAATATATTGCGCCACTGCAGGCTCAACACTTGATGCAATAGCCAGACGTTCAGCGGTCACATCCGTGGTGGAATGAACGATAACTTCTGCCTGCATGATGTTGCTGATACTGGCCAAATACTGATCGTTAATCTCGTAACCAAACATGGTGTAGGCGATGGTTATCGGCATTTTTACCGGAGAAGCCACTACGTGATACAAGCTGTCGGAGAGGATCAGGAAACCGCTTTCATAATTATCTGAATCGGTTAGTAAAGCCTTGCCATTTTCAGGTAGCTGCTCACCAATCCACTGTTCTTTTGGGGAGGACGCGACCACGTCGCCATTTAACCCGAGGTACGCTGTCCAGTCAGCATCGGTTCTTAGTATGAGCGAATCCAGGTAGCTTTCTGTGGTGGCAATATCATCATTCGCCTGGCCTCTGATGACCGCAGAAATAACACTATACTGCCGACTTGATATGTAGCCTATCTGGCCTATCTTACTGGCCTGCGCCTCCAGCCTGTATTTAAAAATTTCTTTGGCTACATCGATTTCTTTATCAAGGCTATTCTGTACCAGAGAGGCGGTACCATTCCATACGCTAACGAGGATCAAAGTAGCAGTAATTACGATACCACCTAACAGGATCCGAAACAGGCTATGACGTAAGGATATCTGCAACGTCTAATCCCCGAACTTTCGTTTGCCAAACGTTTTGGCTTCGGGCTTTGCAGGCGCCATTAACGTTAAAGTTACCGTGGTTGTCTCTGCGTTCAGCTCCACCACCTTACGGGTGGTTTGCGTCAAATCCAGGTTAGGGTGCCACAAGGTCACTTCTGAAACGTCATCAGGAACATACAGCATACCGTCCTTACCCGACTGACTGTATTCTGAACCGTCATTGACGTAGATGTAGCCGACCATTTGATCGTGTATGTTACAGCCGAGCACGACAATCCCCGAATTAGGGAACTCTACGGGGTCGCTGGGCTCGCCGCTGTACAACTTAATTTCAAACGTTTTGGGAGCAGAGAAACTGTAAACATGGTGGCGAATGTTGTCACTGTTTGGAAATGAGACTTGCTGTCCCTGCTCGATCACTTTCACATGTGGCACAAATTGCCTGCCAACCTGATCCACTATCGCTACATCATTTGAAGATGTTTTAGCCGGTGTCTTTCCCTCCCATGTCGCTATTACATCAGATAAAAGCGTCCCGTTCTGGTCTTCAATACGCAAGGACTTCCCGTTCACATTCGTTACCTGAACAGCAATAAGAAAAACAACTAACTTTACTATTCGACCGGTCTTAATGGCACACCTCTCTGGGCATTCTATTCGTCTTATAAAAATTCAATTTACGCGAGATTTACAGCTATCACAACCTGAGGAAGACAGGATTATCCGGATAGTCGACCAGGCCTTTAACAAATTCGTTGAACGGGCGGTATCTGGTCAACCTCATCATCTAAGACTGGCCGCTTCATAGGAGAATGCCCTGAACGAAACAAACCCTTTCACGGCGAACCATTTTCACCATTCGGATAGAAGACTCAAATCTCCCCAGTTACCCTGCAGTACTTTGCATGTATGGAACCGGCGCCGGTTGCCAGCAACAAACTCGATTATACCGATATTAACAATATTGCAGAATGACATAAGGGCCACTCTACCGCATGGTGTTCTGAATAAGATTACGATGCCCGAACAAACCACAGCACAATACGTTACCATTTTGGCTGTTCATTGCCGGTCCTTCATTTGGGGAGTAACACAGGGAAGTGACAAAACGAAAAAAGCCAGCAATGCTGGCTTTTTCTAATTGGTGCGGAAAGCGGGACTTGAACCCGCACGAGCATAGCTCACTACCCCCTCAAGATAGCGTGTCTACCAATTCCACCACTTCCGCGTATTTCTTAGTTTGGTACGTCAGACTCGTTCTCTGCATCATTGGTTGCAGGAACGTCTGTTGCCGGGGCACTGTCCTGACTGACTGGCACGTCGGCGTCACCTGGTACCTGCTGCTCTGACACAGGCACGTCCATGAATTCAAAATCATCAGCGGCTTTTTCGCGATTCGCCGTAATGTTGCCCAGCGTCAGACTGATACCAAAAAACAAGGTAGCCAGTATGCCTGTGGTACGGGTCATAAAGTTACCTGAACCCGAAGAACCAAATACAGTATTGGAACCGCCAGCACCAAATGAAGCGCCCATGTCTGCGCCTTTACCCTGCTGGATCAGTACAAAGCCGATCAACAATAGTGCGACAATCAGATAAGCGACTAATAGCACTTCGTATAACATAATTACCTCAAATCTTTGCCGACTGGCAAATTGCAATAAAATCGTCTGTTTTCAGACTGGCTCCACCGATTAAACCGCCATCTACGTCAGGTTGACTAAACAACTCCTGCGCATTCGCGGGCTTAACGCTGCCGCCGTATAAAATTCTCATACCCGACGCCACTTCTGCATCGGTCTCAGATAGTTCACCACGAATAAACGCGTGAACATCCTGCGCCTGTTCAGGACTTGCCGTTTTACCGGTACCGATTGCCCAGATTGGCTCGTAAGCAATAACACTTTGGTTAAGCTCACTGGCACTTAACTTACTGGTAAGCGCACTCAGCTGCTCGCGAATAAAACCCTGTACTGCTTGATCACCTGCCTCTCTAACCTCGAGTGGCTCACCAACACAGACGATCGGGGTCAACCCGGCAGACACCACTTTTTCGGCCTTTTCTGCAACGGAATCGCTAGTCTCGCCGTGATCTTCACGACGTTCAGAATGACCGACTATGACGTACTTACAACCCACTTCACTGAGCATATCCACTGATATATCACCAGTATGCGCTCCCTGGTCCAGCGCACTGACGTCCTGAGCGCCGATGGCAAATCGACCTGCACTGAGTGCAGAAAGATAAATCGCCGGAGGACACACAACCACATCAACGCCGTTAGCGTCGTCAGCATTCAGTGCATTGATGAACTCAGCCACAAGTGCCTTATTACCGTTCATCTTCCAGTTTCCCGCTACCAGCGGTTTTCTATTCATAGTCGTCACTTTGCAGACCTTAGCCCTGTCTTAAAGCGGGCGTGATATTAACGATTCCAGATACAATATACAAGAACTAAACGCAAAATACGCCTGACGATCAATTAATTGGCGACTTTACGTACAGCATCTGCGATAAACTCAGCCCATTTCTGCGATGCGGACACCTCGTCGGATTCCACCATCACCCGAATTAAAGGCTCTGTGCCGCTTTTTCGAAGTAGCACACGCCCACGTTTACCCAGCGCTGATTCGGCTTCTGTAACAGCATGTTGCACTTCCTCGGCGCTGAGCGGATCCTGTGAAGACTCCGCAAACCTGACATTCACCAGTGTCTGAGGGTATTTTTCAAACCCGCTGCTTAATTCATGAAGATCCAGATTGCTTCGCAGCATCGCTGCAATAACCTGAAGACCGGCAACAATTCCGTCACCCGTGGACGCCATATTAAGATTCAGTACGTGGCCTGAGTTTTCGCCGCCAATGGACCACCCTTTTTGCTGTAGCAGTTCCATCACATACCGGTCACCTACATTACTGCGCGCAAAGGGTACGCCCAGCTTTGAGAGTGCATTTTCCAGCCCCAGATTACTCATCAGCGTACCGACGACGCCGCCCTGCATTTTGCCATTTTTCAGCGCATCTCTGGCGATAATATACAGAATCTGGTCACCGTCGATAACGTTTCCAAGATTATCCACCATCATTATGCGGTCACCATCACCATCTAGCGCAAACCCGAGATCAGCATTATGCTCAAGCACAGCCTCTACCGTGGCTTTCATCGATGTGGCACCCACCTTTTCGTTGATGTTTAAGCCATTTGGTTTTGTACCGATTTCAATCACCTCGGCACCAAGTTCGGCCAATACATTTGGCGCGATGTGATATGTGGCGCCATGGGCGCAATCTACCACTATCTTCAGACCGGTAAGAGACAATTCTGACGGAAACGTCCCTTTACAAAATTCGATATAGCGCCCTGCTGCATCCTCAATCCGGCTGGCTTTACCTAACTTGTCTGACGCCACGCAGGTCATCGGCTGCTCAAGCATGTCTTCAATCGCCAGCTCAATGTCATCATCGAGTTTAAAGCCATCAGCAGAGAAAAATTTGATACCGTTGTCGTAATACGGGTTATGCGAGGCACTGATCACGATACCCGCTTCAGAACGAAACGTTTTGGTCAGATAAGCAATCGCAGGCGTTGGCATCGGGCCAAGTAATCCAATGTTAATACCCGCGGCAGACAGGCCTGCTTCCAGCGATGACTCCAGCATATAACCAGAAATCCGGGTGTCCTTACCAATAAGTACCTTGTTCGTGCCGCGACCGGCTAACACTTTTCCGGCGGCCCATCCCAGTTTAATTACAAATTCCGGGTTAATTGCACTTTCACCGACCTTTCCCCGGATGCCGTCGGTACCAAAATATTTACGCTGCCCCATGCTGTCACTTCCTGATTATTATTGTAACGCCTTTAATTTATTAACAATGGCAACGGCATCTGCCGTTTCCTGCACATCGTGTACGCGTATGATGTGCGCGCCCATTTGTGCGGCAATTGTAGCGAGTGCAATGCTTCCCGCCAAGCGTTCGTTGACCGCCCGGTTAAGTAATTGCCCAATCATAGATTTTCTCGACATGCCAACCAGTACCGGGTAGCCCATATTCAGTATGTGAGATAAACCATTTAACAGCTGATAATTATGCTCCAGCGTTTTACCAAACCCGTACCCAGGATCAAGGATCAGCTTATCAGCGCCAATACCGGCATTTTGACAGGCATCTACCCGCTGTTGCAAAAACGTCATTACATCTTGCGTAACGTCCTGATAATGAGGAGTTTGCTGCATCGTTCGGGGTTGCCCCTGCATGTGCATCAGGCACACGGGAACATCAGCCTTTGCAGCCACCTCTATCGCTCCGGGCTCCTGCAATGCTCTTACATCATTAATCAGTTCCGCACCAGCCGCTACCGCTTCCTGCATTACCTGTGCTTTGCTGGTATCTACTGAAATAATCGCGTTGGTTTCATTCGTAATGGCTTCAATGGCAGGGATAACACGGTCGAGTTCCTCCTGAAGACTAACATCAGGCGCACCGGGTCTGGTTGACTCTCCACCGATATCGATAAAGGTAGCGCCCTGCTGCACCATGGCGAGTGCATGCCGCAGTGCGCGTTCAGTTTGCATGTGCTTTCCGCCGTCTGAAAAGCTGTCTGGCGTAACATTTAAAATGCCCATGATGTGGGGCTGGGTAAAGGAAACGGTGCGGGAAGAAAATTGCATATTACTGATAAATCTCACAAATCATAAACAGCACAGTCTTATTGGGACAACGCTGTTTTGCGTAAACTACATGATGACGTATAAAAATAAAAAAAGCGCCGTGTGACAGGCGCTTTTTCCACAAACATATTGATTAGCCCGGAAGATCACCTGGCTTACCAACTGACGGTTTATCAACACCGTCGTCGGTGATTTCACCTTCGCGTGCAGGCTTGCCACCGCTTGGCTTATCGCCACCTGACGGTGTACGGTCATCCCAATCCGCCGGTGGGCGAACTTCACGACGAGCCATCAAATCATCGATTTGCTTAGCATCAATAGTTTCGTACTTCATCAGTGCGTCTTTCATCGAATGAAGTATATCAATATTCTCTTGAAGAATGTTTGTCGCTCTGTCGTAGTTCGAGTCGATCAGGGCTTTAATTTCGCTATCAATAGCGCGGGCAGTATCATCTGACATATGAGACGCCTTTGACATGCTCTTGCCCAGGAATACTTCACCTTCATCTTCAGCATAAAGCATCGGCCCCATTTTGCTCGATAGCCCCCACTGAGTCACCATTTTACGTGCGATATCTGTCGCTCGCTCAATATCGTTCGAGGCACCGGTTGTGACTTTATCATCACCGTAGATGATTTGCTCTGCGATACGGCCACCGAACAGACTTGAAAGCATACTTTCAAGGTGCTGTTTAGAGTGACTTACGCGATCCTGTTCAGGCAGATACATGGTTACGCCCAGCGCACGTCCACGCGGAATAATCGACACTTTATAAACCGGATCATGTTCCGGAACCAGTCGACCTACAATCGCGTGGCCAGCTTCATGGTAGGCCGTCATCTCTTTTTCAGACTCGGACATGACCATCGATTTACGCTCAGAGCCCATCATGATCTTGTCTTTTGCCTTGTCGAACTCTTCCATCGAGACAACACGCTTGTTACCACGAGCGGCAAACAGTGCAGCTTCATTTACCAGATTAGCCAAATCGGCACCTGAGAAACCTGGAGTGCCTCGCGCAATCACGGAAGGATCGACGTTATCTGCAACTGGCACTTTGCGTACGTGTACTTTCAGAATCTGCTCACGTCCACGAATATCTGGCAGACCAACAACAACCTGACGGTCGAAACGACCCGGTCTCAACAACGCAGGGTCAAGTACGTCAGGGCGGTTTGTAGCCGCAATCACGATGATACCTTCATGACCTTCAAAGCCGTCCATTTCAACCAACATCTGGTTCAGCGTCTGCTCACGTTCGTCATGACCACCGCCAAGACCGGCGCCACGCTGACGGCCAACGGCATCAATTTCATCAATGAAGATAATACAAGGTGCCGCTTTTTTAGCTTGTTCGAACATGTCGCGAACACGGGATGCACCCACACCGACAAACATTTCTACAAAGTCAGAACCGGAAATGGTGAAAAACGGTACTTTCGCCTCACCGGCAATGGCTTTGGCAAGCAATGTCTTACCGGTTCCCGGCGGGCCTACCATCAGGACACCTTTCGGAATTTTACCGCCAAGCTTCTGGAACTTAGACGGGTCGCGCAGAAAGTCTACTAATTCAGCAACATCTTCTTTGGCTTCATCGCAGCCTGCCACATCAGCAAAGGTTGTCTTAATCTGATCTTCACCAAGAAGCCGGGCTTTGCTTTTACCAAACGACATTGCCCCGCGGCCGCCGCCACCCTGCATCTGTCGCATGAAGAAAATCCATACTGCGATAAGCAGAAGCATAGGGAACCAGGAAATGAAGATAGACGTCAAAATTGACGGTTCTTCCGGTGGCTCACCAAGCATACGAACTTCATTTTTTGCCAGGTCAGAAATCAGCTTGTCATCAAAATAAGGGATGTAGGTAACAAAATTTTCGCCGGAACGTTTTGTACCGCGAATTTCCCGCGAGTCGCCATCGATGCGTACTTCACGGATGTTGCCCTGATTCACTTCTTTCAGGAAGGTGGTGTAATCCGTTTGGGCGCGCGTCGACTCACCCGGAGAAAAACTCTGGAAAACCGACATCAACACCACGGCGATGACCAACCATAAGATTAAATTTTTTGCCATATCGCTCAATGCTACTAACCTCTAAATAAAGTCGATTTCCAACTCGGTTATCGTTGCAATTTCCTTACCAGAAATCCTTTGATAACGGCGGTTATCGACACGAAATTCGCTAACCCAAAGGGTACTACATTTTAAAACCACTAGCCACCAGATACACTTCTTGTAACACGCCACCCATCAATTCACATTCTCTGTAATACAATATGTTTCTACACGCGCACATATCACCGAAGTTGTGAATGACTGATGTCCCGTCATCCTGTGTAAAGGTAACAGCCCTTTACCTATTATTCTGTTGCGCTTAATGCTTTTGTTTTCATTCTTATATCGTCGCACCAACTCGTTTGCAGTCAGTCTCGCGTAACGTATCCACTTAACGAGCAGGTGAACGCCGAAAAATTACCGATATTTCGCTGTCAATTCAGACAACACTATTACTACGTCGTTCACCATATTTCTGTTCAACGATGAAATTAAATCTGCGTCATCAAAAGCAAGTTTTCATACCATCCACGCTCGCATCGCTCTGATTCCACCGCCGGTGAGCTCATCTCTTAACCCCCTACCCGCCTTAAGACGCTGACAACGGAAACTGCACGGGGAAAACGGCAATTAAGACGCAAAAGTACGCTGCCGGATTTATCTGTGCGACTTTTTTGTTATTCCATCACAATGTGATTAGGATTGTGGAGTAGATGGCGTTAGAATACGTCATTTCAAGTCGTAACGAACAGATTAATTGTAAGAAATCTATTAATGAAACTATCAAATAAACAAAAACAGTTTCTCAAAGGCCTGGCGCATCCACTGAAACCGGTGGTCCAGTTAGGCAATAACGGACTGACAGAAGGTGTTGTTGCCGAAATCGACAATGCATTATCACATCACGAGCTGATTAAAGTGAAAGTACCCACTGATGATCGGGAAGAAAAAGCACTGATTATGGACGCCATCGTTCGCGAAACTGAATCAGTCAAACTTCAGGTTATCGGTCACACCCTGGTAATTTACCGCCCTTCTGACGATCGTAAAATTCAGTTGCCAAAATAATTTCGACATTTATGCCGGCTCTCGCCGGCATCATGGAGTTTGCTCTCAACTGTCAGTAGTATTGCGTTTAACGTAATAACAACAAGACAGGAAATGTTATGGAATTGTCTGGCTCTACTGCCATTGTTACCGGAGGCTGTTCAGGCCTTGGGCATGCCACCGCCATCGCGTTACGCGACGCTGGGTTGAACGTTGCACTATTCGACTTAAACGATGAACTGGGCGCGCAGCGTGTTGACGAACTGGGTTCAGAAAACACAGCCTTTTTCAAAGTCGATGTGCGTGATGAAGCTCAGGTGCAATCAGCCATCGATGGTGCGAAGGAGGCTTTCGGCGATATCCATTTATGCGTGAATTGTGCTGGTATTGCACCGGCCAAACGCATACTGAATAAAGAAGGTAACGCCGCCCCCCTCGACGGTTTCCAGAACACTATCGACATCAATCTGGTGGGTAGCTTCAATGTATCGAGACTGGTCGCGCAGGCAATGGCATCGCAGCCAACTCACGGCGAAGCCGGTGAGCGCGGGCTTATTGTAAATACGGCGTCAGTTGCAGGTTATGAGGGTCAGATTGGACAAACCGCGTATGCTGCGAGTAAGGGTGGCATCATCGGACTCACGCTGCCTATGGCACGGGATTTGGCGCCACTGGGTATTCGGGTTAACACCATCGCACCTGGGGTGATGGGCACGCCAATGTTGCTTGCTATGCCAGAAAAAGTGCAGGATGCGCTGATCGCAAATGTACAGTTCCCGAAACGACTTGGTCTGCCTGAGGAATTTGCCAAACTGGTTAAGCACATGATGGATAACGTCTACCTGAACGGCGAAACGATTCGTCTGGATGGTGCCCTTCGCATGCCACCGAAATAACAGGTTATGTTAAGAAAAACATAATCTTTGAGCAATGAAAGTAACACTTACTAAAAGCCGCATCAGCGGCTTTTTTCTTTCCTGGTGCGCGTTTTCACCGCTCTGTCACGCGCTGTCTTGAACGTTGTCCGTGCAGTGCAACCCAGCCGGGCAGTGTCAATTTCTCTGTGATGTGTGTCAGTCGCTGTCACCACCGGACACAATAAGCGCAATATTGTAAAGGCGATTCACGGCATGGTAATTGATGCTGTTTTTCGGATACCGCCCGCGACTGGATAAGGTTCCCGCTTCCTGCTGCATGAGTATCGATAAGGCATCATCCACGGTTTCCACTTCATAGATATGAAACTGCCCTTTTTTCACCGCACTTATCACAGCTTTATCTAAAACCAGATTCACCGCGTTAGATTTTGGGATCACCACGCCCTGCGTGCCGGTGAGACCACGGTGCTGGCACAAATCGAAAAAGCCTTCGATTTTTTCATTGACGCCACCAACCGCCTGCACTTCCCCATACTGGTTGATCGACCCCGTCACTGCCAGCGTCTGTAATGCAGGAATTTCGGTAAGCGCGGAGATAAGTGCGACCAACTCACCCAGCGACGCACTGTCGCCGTCGATATGGCCATAGGATTGTTCCAGAGCAATGTTGGCCGACAGCGTCAGTGGGAAGTGCTGAGCATATTTGTGTCCAAGGTAACCTGTCAGCAACATTACGCCTTTTGAGTGGATTGGCTGACCCAATTCGACTTCACGCTCGATATCTACAACGCCACTGGCCCCCGCGAATACCGTAGAGGTAATGCGCGCAGGTGTGCCAAAGGCAGTACCACCAATTTCCAGTACGGTCAGCCCGTTTACTTTCCCTATTGCCTTACCTTCGGTGGCAATCAGGACATGCCCTTCCTTAATATCATTCAGCAGGCTCTGACTTACGCGACCGGTGCGGCGCTTTTTGGCATTCAGTGCCGTTTCAATATGGCCCAAATCCAGCTCTGAGGTCTTGTCTTTCAGACAAAAATAATGAGCCTCATTGATGAGCTCAATCACTTCTGCAAAATGCGCAGAAAGTTTCTGCTGGTGCTCTGCCATTCGCAATGCATATTCTACCAAACGACACATGGCTGCACTGGAAACCGATGTCAGTCCCAGCGACTGAATATGCTTTCTGGCTCTGCCTACGAAGTCGTATAACGACTGTCGCGTTACCGGGATCTCTAAATCAAAATCGACCAGCACACGAAACAGCTCATCAAATTCATCATCGTAATCCTGAAGCGTGTAATACAAATCCCGCGAGCCCAGCAAAATAATTTTCACATTCAGGTCAATAGACTGTGGCGTTAGCGTAATGGCATTCACCATCCCGACATCCTGTTGCGGGATATCCATTTTCAGCTTGCCAAACTTAATCGCCAGCTTCAGCGACTCCCATACATAAGGCTGGTCAATGAGTTGGTCTACATCCAGTAGCAGGTAACCGCCATTGGCCTTGTGCAACGCGCCGGGACGAATCATCCGGTAGTTGGTATACACGCTGCCATGGATGTTGGTGTACTCCATTTTCCCGAATAAATTCTGGTAACTGGGGTGAGGTTCGTAAATAACCGGGGCACCATCGTCTAATGCGCGACTGACAAGCACGTTAGGAAGGTATTGCTCTTCCAGAAAGCTGCGCCGGTCAAGCTCCTCGCCCTTCTCTTCTTTGCGCTCTTCAAGATGCAGAGACACGATGGTATCGATGAGGTGTGTGCGAATTTGTTTAAGGTACTTGAGAACGCCGAGATCGGAAGCGTATTTATGTTCAAGGGTTTTCAGCAGCGGTTTGATACCGTGCTCTGCGGTTTGCTTATCCAGTGCCCGTAAGCGTTCAGAGTTTTCTCTTTTCCAGGCTGGCAACCCAAGCAAACTTTCGCTTAAGCGGTTTTCCAGTTCGTCGATAAGGTCATAATAATACTTCCGGCGTTCATCACTTAATGATGCAAACTCTGTGTCGTTGATGGGCTTGCCGTCCACGACCGGTGAAAAACTGATACTGCCACCTTCCTCATATAAGGCAACGCCGTTCGCCTGCGCGTACCGCTCCAGTGCATCAATGGCCTGATCATATTTCTGTTCAAACTCTCTGGAAATTGCTGCGCGGCGGCGTTGATATCCCGGATGGTCAAACGCAGCCGGAAATGTCGCCAGCAAATCGTCAACCAGGCCCTGCATATCCCTGAGGAAAGCTTTCCCGCCCCCCGGGTGCATCTTCAGCACCACTGGCTCCCGCTCATCGTCCACATTATTGAGAAAACACCAGTCTTCGGGCGTAGGTAGCGATGCCACCTGACGTTCAATATAATCTTTTACCAGAGTAAAACGCCCGGTTGCCGGCTCGCCCATGACATATAAATTGTAACCTTTCGCGTCGATACCCAGACCAAACGTGAGCGCCTCGCGAGCGCGCTCCTGACCGATAAATGTCGAGCTTAAGGCCTCCTCATCGTTGAGTGCCGCGTTAATCATCCGGCGGTTCAGAGAAGGAGACAAAGCTGAAGCTGATAATGGCGTAAATTGCGGAGCGCCTGGCATAATTAGGTTTTTTCTCGTTATTTGTTAGTTATTAGCATTGGGCAGTAACGCCACACGCCGTCTGTCAGACCTCAAACACAGTGAGAATAATCATGTCCGTCGAGCCGCCATCTACAAAATGGTTACCCACGACTTCTGCACGTATATTGGTGACAGTGTTTTATAAAGGTAAGTGAAACTTGATTCGCAAGTCCTGTCAAACGCTTATGCTTGTATTTGCCTATTCTGCATACTAGTCTCGATAATTATTTCTTTGTGGTTTTGGGTTTATGATTTCTTTTCTGAAATATTTGTCGCCGTTCATTGTGCTGTGGCTTACGAGTTTCCCCGCAAAAACAGAAGTTATGCACGCCTCTGAAGGCGGTTTTATCATTGAAAACACCCGGATTTCACCACGCGATCCGCAGGTAACCTGGCAGGCACTGGTAGCCGATGTCGACAACTGGTGGCCGAAAGATCACAGTTGGTGGCGAGGCACCTTCACGATTGATACGACCGCCGGTGGGTGTTTTTGCGAGCGTGTAGGCGCTAACAGCGCTGAACATATGCGTATTTCCCTGGTGGAATCACCTTCTACCCTGATAATGACAGGAGGACTCGGTCCTCTCCAGGGGATGGGTGTGTATGGCGCGCTGGCATGGACACTGACACCAGTGGAGAGCGGCACCCGGGTGACGCTGACGTATAAGGTCCATGGCTACGCCCCCCCAGCCGGTTTCGTTGAGTTTGCGCCGGTGGTCGATAAGGTACAGGCACTTCAGCTTGGCGCATTAATGACGTACTTATCCCAAAGCAGTGATGAATAATTCGCCAGCGAACAGAATTTTTCTGAACAAATAGCCGCAAGCTATTGAGCGCTCTGGGCGCGCTGGGGTATTCTATGCGGCTAAATACAAGATCACTTGCATGCAGTAAGACGGCGAAGGCAGTTGTGCCCCGCGTGCATCAGCTTTTTACTCACTCACATTTGCGGAAGCCCGATTTTCATGGCCGAAAAACAGTATAACCCCAAAGAAATAGAACAACAGGTTCAGCAGTATTGGGAAGATAATCAGTCTTTTAAAGCCGTCGAACAGCCAGAAAAAGAGTCATTTTACTGCCTCTCCATGTTCCCCTACCCAAGTGGCCGATTACACATGGGACACGTACGTAACTATACCATCGGTGATGTTATCAGCCGTTTTCAGCGCATGCAGGGCAAAAATGTACTGCAACCTATGGGTTGGGATGCCTTCGGTTTGCCGGCAGAAAACGCGGCAATTAATAACAATACAGCGCCGGCAAAGTGGACCTACGCCAATATTGATTACATGAAGACGCAGCTTAAATCTCTTGGCTTTGGCTATGACTGGGATCGCGAGGTTACTACCTGCAAATCAGATTACTACCGCTGGGAGCAGTGGTTCTTTACCCGCCTTTATGAGAAAGGCCTGGTATACAAAAAGAACGCCACCGTTAACTGGGACCCGGTTGACCAGACCGTACTGGCAAATGAACAGGTTATTGATGGTCGCGGCTGGCGTTCAGGCGCGTTGGTCGAGCAAAAAGAAATTCCACAGTGGTTTATTAAAATCACCGATTATGCTGAAGAGTTGCTTTCAGATTTAGAACAGCTGGAAGACTGGCCAGATCAGGTTCGTGCCATGCAGGCTAACTGGATTGGCCGCTCTGAAGGGGTCGAGGTTACGTTCGATCTGGCCCAGGCTGCCGGGGATGTGGCAAACATGACGGTATACACTACCCGTCCGGATACGCTTTATGGTGTGACTTACGTGGCTGTAGCTGCACAACACCCGATTGCCGAATTTGCCGCAAAGCAAAATCCTGAACTCGCCGCATTCATTGACGAGTGCAAGAATACCAAGGTGGCGGAAGCTGAGCTTGCTACCATGGAGAAGCGAGGCTGCGCTACCGGATTGTTCGCTGTGCATCCTTTAACCGGCGAGCAGGTTCCGGTGTGGGTAGCCAATTTTGTATTGATGGATTACGGTTCAGGTGCTGTGATGGCGGTGCCTGGCCATGATCAGCGTGACTGGGAATTTGCGACCAAATATGGTCTGACTATCCAGCAAGTGGTAGCGGCTGATGAAAACGCCCAGGAAGAATGCGACCTGAGCGCGTCTGCTTACACCGAAAAAGGCACCTTGGTCAATTCCGGCGAGTTTGATGGCCTGGCCTTCGATTCAGCTTTTGAACAGATTTCTGCAAAGCTGGAATCGATGGGGCGCGGTACGCGCAAAGTCAATTACCGGTTACGCGACTGGGGCGTAAGCCGTCAGCGTTACTGGGGCGCGCCTATTCCTATGCTGAATCTGGAAAATGGTGAGTCAGTACCCGTGCCCGAACAGGAACTGCCAGTGATCCTGCCAGAAGATGTAGAAATGAACGGCGTTACCTCTCCTATTAAGGCGGACCCGGAGTGGGCAAAAACAACGTATAACGGACAGGACGCCCTGCGTGAGACCGACACCTTCGATACCTTCATGGAATCGTCATGGTACTACGCCCGCTACGCCTGTGCGCAAAACAAAGATGCCATGCTTGACCCTGCGCAAGCGAACTACTGGCTGCCGGTAGATCAGTATATTGGCGGTATTGAACATGCCATCCTTCACTTACTGTATTCCCGTTTCTTCCATAAATTGTTGCGCGATGAAGGTCTGGTAGAGTCAGACGAGCCATACAAACGATTGTTATGTCAGGGCATGGTGCTGGCGGATTCCTATTACCGCGAAGATGATGCCGGCAAGAAAACCTGGTACTCACCGGCAGACGTTGAAACGGAAAAAGACGATAAGGGCCGGATCACAAAAGCGTGGCTTAAAGCTGACGGTCAGCCTGTTGAACACGGCGGTATGACCAAGATGTCGAAGTCGAAGAACAACGGCATTGACCCACAACAGGTTATCGAGCAATACGGCGCCGATACCGTGCGACTGTTTACTATGTTTGCCGCGCCACCGGAACAAACCCTGGAATGGGTAGACTCAGGCGTTGAAGGGGCAAACCGTTTCCTGCGTCGTGTCTGGAAACTGACTCAGGAGCATATCGAAAAAGGGACGCCAGAGCGTCTTGATGTTTCAGCGCTCACTAAAGCACAACAAACGCTGCGTCGTGAAGTGCATAAAACCATTGAGAAAGTTTCTGACGATCTTGGCCGCAGACAGACCTTTAATACAGCCGTGGCCGCCGTTATGGAGTTGCTGAACCATCTCCAGAAAGCGCCTCAGGAATCATCGCAGGATGTGGCACTGATGCGAGAAGCAATTGAAAGCGTATTGCTTATCCTCAACCCCATTACGCCGCACCTGAGCCATGAACTATGGAAAGCATTGGGTCATGATGAAGATATTGAGCATGTGGCCTGGCCGGTGGCAGATAAAACAGCCCTGGTTGAAGACGAAAAGCTGATTATTGTTCAAGTGAACGGAAAACTGCGCGCCAAAATTACTGTCGCAGCCGATGCTTCAAAAGAAGAAGTAGAAGACATCGCCAGATCACAGCCAAATGTCCAGCAATTTACCGAAGGCAAAACGATCCGCAAGGTCATCGTTGTGCCCGGTAAACTCGTTAATATTGTTGCCAATTAATGGGCCGCTTACTGCTAATTCCCTTTCTCTGCAGCCTGCTGCTAGCGGGTTGCGGATTTCAGTTGCGGGGAAGTCAGGCCCTTCCTGAAACTGTTAATCAGGTGGCGGTGGGCTCTGTGCGGGCCCATTCTCCGCTGGCTCGCGCCTTGTTAGCGCGCCTCGACGTGTACGATATCAATGGGATAAGAGAAAGCGAGCTGCAGAGCGCCGACAGCACAGTACTGGTGCGTATTTTACCAGAGTCACTGGAACGCCGGTTGTTATCTGTTTACCCCACAGGGCAAGTCGCAGAATACGAACTGATTTATGGCGTAAAGTATGTGGTTCAATTTCCGGATGCAGAAGCCGTCAGCGCTTACTTTGAAGTACTCAGGGACTATCAGGATGATCCTGATCAGGTTCTGGCTAAATCCCGCGAACTTGAACTGGTACTTCAGGAAATGCGCGAAGAAGCCGCAGACCGAATCATCCGGCGTCTTCCCAGTCAGGCACCACGTACCATGACGGTGGTTGAATAGCGCCATGCAGGTGTACCCAAACCGTTTCGCTCAGGATTTGCAGTCAGGGTTAAAGCCCTGTTACCTCATCTTTGGTGACGAGCCGCAGCAGAAATTCGATATGATCCAACGCATTCGCGATCGGGCCCGCGAGGCTGGTTTTGACGAGCGAACAGTGCTGGTTGCTGACAAAGAGTTCAGCTGGAACCATCTTCTCGATGCCACTCAGGCGATGTCCTTATTTTCCGATAAGAAACTGATTGAACTGGAGTTGCCCACGGGCAAACCCGGTACTGAAGGCAGTAAAATCTTGCAGGATGTTGCCAGCGGACTCAGTGACGAGACGCTGCTGCTAGTGCACGGCCCGCGCATTGGCAAGGATGTTCAGAAGGGAAAATGGTTCAAAGCGCTGGATGCTATTGGCGTTCACAGTCTGTGCTATCCGCTGGAAGGTAAACAGCTGCATAGCTGGATCCAGGAGCAACTCTCGCATCACCAGTTACGTGTGTCACCGGCAGGCGTACGTCTGATTGCGGAATTCTGTGAAGGCAACCTGCTGGCAGCAAAGCAGGAAATTGATAAATTATCTCTGCTCTACCCCGCCTCAAGTATCGATGAATCACAACTGGAAGCTGCGATGGTGGATCAGTCGCGCTTTAATGTATTCCAGCTTATTGATGTCATGCTCAACGGCGAGCAGCAGCGCTGCGTAAAAATGCTGTATCGCCTGGAGAGCGAGGGGATTGAGCCGAATATCGTGATCTGGGCACTGGTCCGTGAATGGCAAACCCTGTGGACGCTTAAGCAGCAACAGCAAAACGGCGAGACAGTGCAGTGGCAACGTCACGGAATATGGCGAAACCGACAAGGGTTTTACCAGGCTGCACTGTCACGGCTGACACCGGATAACCTCAGTCATATTCGCGACCAATTGCAACTGGCCGATTTTCAGTTTAAACAGCAAACCATCGCCAGGCCATTTATTAAGTTATGCCATTTGTGTATGTTATTTCTCGGCGTGCCGCTGACGCATTTACCTTTACTTGCCGGTCATGATTCATAACACCTCTCTGGCACTTCTCGGCGGGACATTCAACCCGCCGCACAAGGGCCATATCGGCCCCGCACTGGAAGCCATTAAGGAAATTGGCGTGAGCCGTCTTGGGCTGATGCCGTGCAAACTTCCTCCTCATAAATGCGTGGGTGGCATTGACGAAAAGCACAGAGTAAATATGGTTCAGGCCGTATGTAAGCAATCGGCGTTGCTGTATCCGGAGCTTATTGAACTGTCGCTTCCCTCACCTTCTTACACGGTGCAAACCCTTCGTGAGTTGCGCCGGCAACACCCAAAGGCCACAGTTTATTTTTTGATTGGATACGATTCACTGTATAATCTGCCGTCCTGGCATGAATGGCAACAGCTTACAGATTACTGTCACCTCACTGTGATGAGACGCACAGACGGTAACGTTGCGCTGTCAGCAGAGTTGACCGCGTTTATCGACGCGCGCCGCGAGTATGAACCTGATATTATGTCGGGCAAACCGGGCGGCAGCATTTATTTTGCCGATACCACACTACACACGGTTTCTTCAACTGCGCTACGTGAGGCAATCGCCGGCACAACCAGAAACGAGACAGCGTCTTTGGCAAAAGAATGGCTTGAGCCAGACGTCATCGACTATATTTACAAACATCAGCTTTATCAAATAACCGAGTAACACGAGGAGAACTTTTGGAGAGTCTACAACTCAAACAGTTCGTGATTGACAAAATCGACGATATGAAAGGGCGCGACGTCGTGGCGCTGGATGTAAAAGGCAAATCAACAATTACCGATACTATGGTAATTTGTTCCGGAAACTCAAAGCGCCATGTGATATCCATTGCTGAGAATGTCATGGTCAAAGCAAAGCAGGAAGGTCATCCAGCAAGTAATGTTGAAGGCAAAGAGTCCGGCGAATGGGTGCTGGTTGATTTAGGGGATGTTATTTTGCATGTTATGCAGGATGAGACCCGCGACTTTTACCAATTAGAAAAGCTCTGGTCTTAACCACCTTCTCACGCTTCTTTAGTTAGCGTCACTACAGCAAAACAGGACGGTTGTACCTTGCGAATTCAAATCGTAGCAGTAGGAACCAAAATGCCCGCCTGGGTCGCACAGGGAACTGACGAATTTATTCGCCGGTTTCCTTCTGACTTGCCTGTGTCATTTACCGAAATTGCAGCGGGAAAACGTGGCAAAAATGCCGATATTCCCAGGATCCTGCAAAAAGAGGGAGAGCAAATGCTGGCTGCTGTTCCCAAAGGCAACCGCATCGTCACCCTGGAAGTCACTGGCAAACCGTGGGACACCCCAACACTCGCAAAACAACTGGATAGCTGGAAGATGGACGGCAGAGACGTCAGTTTGCTGATTGGCGGGCCTGAGGGGCTGGCACCTGACTGCATCGCTGTATCGGAACAGAAATGGTCACTTTCCGCACTCACCCTGCCCCACCCTTTAGTCAGGATCATCGTGACAGAAAGCCTTTACCGGGCATGGTCTGTTACCCAAAACCACCCTTACCACCGGGAATAAGTCATGCCAGCAAAACGCCAGCTAATCAGAGATCACAGCGCCGAGGCGAATCTGTTCGCCCGCCGTGCGACGATAGCGTTTCTGATTGTTGTGGCTATGCTTGGTATTGTCCTGAGCAACCTCTACGTGTTGCAGGTAAAGCAATATGATGATTATCAGACGCGCTCCAACGGTAACCGGATAAAGGTGCTGCCGATTGCCCCTAACCGCGGGCTGATTTACGATCGCAATGGCGTGTTACTGGCAGAAAACCGCCCCGTTTTCAGCCTGGAAGTAATACCCGAACAAATTGATAACCTGGATGAAACCATGGAAGCGCTGACCACGCTAATGTCCATCACTCTGGAAGAAAAAGAGTCGTTTTATTCCACACTTCGCGGACAACGGCGTTTCAAGCCTGTTGCGCTTCGCACGCAATTAACCGAAGAGGAAGTGGCCCTGTTCTCTGCACAACAGCACCGCTTTCCGGGGGTCTCTATAGAAGCGCGGCTATCGCGTCACTATCCCTTTAAAGACGCGCTTACCCATGTGTTGGGCTATGTTGCAAAAATCAACAAAAAGGACCTGCAAAAGCTGGTCGAGGCTGGCCAGGAGGCCAATTATGCCGCCACCCACGATATTGGTAAGCTAGGGATCGAAAAATACCATGAAGACCTGCTGCACGGCAGCGTGGGCTATCAACAGGTTGAAGTAAACAATCAGGGCAGAATTATTCGTGTGTTAAGCACAGACCCACCAGTGCCCGGGAAAGATTTGGTACTCAATATTGATATCGAGATGCAACTTGCCGCACAGAAAGCGCTTGACGGCGGCCGCGGCACCATTGTGATCACGTCAACGGATACTGGTGGTGTTCTGGCCATGTACTCCAGCCCCAGCTACGATCCTAATCTGTTTGTGCATGGCATCAGCAGAAAGAATTACTCCGCACTGCTCAACTCGCCGGATCGCCCGCTGATAAACCGCG
This sequence comes from Alteromonas antoniana, assembly GCF_019249295.1. GTDB lineage: Bacteria > Pseudomonadota > Gammaproteobacteria > Enterobacterales > Alteromonadaceae > Alteromonas > Alteromonas antoniana. The sequence continues at coordinate 85,530 of NZ_JAESDH010000007.1, read as the reverse complement.
CAACGCAGGGGCAATACCCGCCAGCATCAACCATTAAGCCTCACCTTGCCCTGCTCGGTCTTGAACAGGATGTTATTAATATCGACACAACGATTAACGACACCGGCAGATATCGCCTTCCGAATGTCAGCCACGTCTGGCGGGACTGGAAACGCTGGGGGCACGGCGAAGTCAATGTCAGCAAGGCAATCGAAGTGTCCTGCGATACCTTTTATTATGATCTGGCTTATCAGTTAGGTATCGATAAAATCAGTGAAGCCATGTTTGAGTTTGGGTTCGGCGAATTCACCGGCATAGATTTGTATGAAGAATCTGATGCCAACATGCCCAGCCGGGGCTGGAAGCGAGCCAGGTTCAATCAACCCTGGTACATAGGTGACACCATCCCGGTAGGTATCGGGCAAAGTTTCTGGACCACGACACCTATTCAGCTAACCCACTCCATGAATACGCTGGTAAATCGTGGTGAACGCTATGTACCGCAGTTATTGCGAGGTTTCCGTTATGAACAGGGACAGGTAGAGCTGGAGCCGCTAAAATCGCTGCGTCCACTACAAATTTCCGAGCCCAAAAACTGGGATATTGTATTAGATGCTATGCACGATGTGGTTCATGGCGAAGAAGGTACGGCTCGTCATGCGTTTAAAGATACGCCATACGAGTCAGGAGGCAAAACCGGGACGGCTCAGCTTTTCTCCATTGGGCAAAACGAAAAATACGAAGAGGATGAAGTTGATGAGCGCCTCAGGGATAATGCGATGTACGTTGGCTTTGCGCCATTTGACGACCCTGAAATCTCAATTACCGTTGTGATAGAAAACGCCGGAGGGGGTAGCTCACATGCCGCGCCAGTAGCCCGCCAGATGATGGACTTTTATTTTCGTGACCGCGAATTTATCCAACCCGTTCCCGCGCTTGCTGACACACCGTCTTCCGGGGATGTGAGCGAATGAAAAAAAATACATTAAAAGCAAATCAGAGTAGCTTTCTGCAACGCATCCACATTGATGGCGTTTTGTTCCTTGGGCTGCTCGCACTGATGGCGGTGGGGCTGATTACACTTTATTCCGCCTCCGGACAGGACCCGGGCCAAATGGAACGCCAATACACCCGTCTGGGTGTGGCGATTATTGTGATGGTGGGTATGGCGCAAATTCCGCCGATGGCGTACCGCCGCTTGTCTATCTATGCCTATGCCGTCGGCTTGCTGATGCTGATTGCTGTACTGGTATTCGGAGATATCGGTAAAGGGGCTCAACGCTGGCTGGATCTGGGCTTTATCCGCTTTCAGCCTTCTGAGCTTATGAAACTAGCAGTGCCCATGATGGTAGCGTGGTACATCAGTAAGTTTACGTTGCCGCCAAAAATGCTGCAGATAGGAACGGGATTCGCGCTTGTGGTGGTGCCGACCATCTTAATCGCGAAACAACCAGACCTCGGCACGTCGCTGCTAATCGCAAGCTCAGGAGTGTTTGCCATTTTCCTTGCTGGCATGAGCTGGAAGCTTATTGGCCTGGTGGCAGTCGCTATTGGTGCTTTTGCGCCAATTATGTGGTTTTTCCTTATGCAGGAATACCAGAAGCAACGCGTGACCACATTCCTGAACCCTGAGAGCGATCCGCTGGGGGCCGGTTACCACATCATCCAGTCAAAAATTGCAATTGGCTCAGGCGGCGTAGACGGCAAAGGCTGGCTGCAGGGTACACAGTCACAACTGGAGTTTCTTCCCGAGCGTCACACTGATTTTATTTTTGCGGTATTCAGTGAAGAGTTTGGCTTATTAGGCGTACTGGGTTTACTGGCGATCTATTTGTTTATCATATTGCGGGGGCTCATAATCGCCGCGCGGGCACAGGACGCTTACAGCAAGTTGCTGGCCGGAAGTATTACGCTGACATTCTTTGTCTATGTCTTCGTCAATATGGGCATGGTATCCGGTCTGCTTCCAGTGGTCGGCGTTCCCCTGCCCCTTGTCAGCTATGGGGGAACCTCCATGGTGACATTGATGGCAGGATTTGGCATTCTGATGGCAATTGGTACGCAGAAACGGTTTTTATCACGGTAATGTTCAGATTAATTCTTCTCGTTTCGTTACTCTCTCTGGTGTTGTCCGGTTGTCAGTCAGCGCCTCAAGGCAGATATAAACAGCGTCAGGATTCAGCGCCGGCGTACACCCACGCCCCTCCGGCTATGATTGATGCCGTGCCAAAGTATGAGCCCTATCGCAAGTTTAACAGTCGCCCTTACGAAGTTCTGGGTAAACGCTATTTCCCGATGCAGGATGGCAAAGGCTTCGAGCAAACTGGGTATGCCTCCTGGTATGGTCAGAAATTTCATGGCCACCTCACGTCAAATGGCGAAACCTATAATATGTTCGCCATGACAGCAGCACACAAAACACTACCACTGCCTTCATTTGTGCGGGTAACCAACCTGTCAAATGGCAAACAGGCTATCGTCAGAGTCAATGACCGAGGCCCCTTTCACGACAATCGCATTATTGATTTATCTTATGCCGCGGCAATGAAACTAGACTACCACCAACACGGTACGACACAGGTAAAGCTGGAAGTCATTCATTTTGATGAAAACAACAATGTGACCGTGGGTAAGAACCCTACCGTGACTTATGAAGAGTACGCCGGTATCGTGCCAGCCAGAAACGATACCAGGTCCGACACCACGTCTACCGCCACCTTTATACAGGTAGCTGCGCTTTCGGATATTGAACGGGCAAAGTCCATTTCTCAGGTCTTATCTTCGCTTTACCAGGTACCGGCACAAATTCCTCTGGTAGATAATATCTATAAACTGAGACTGGGCCCCCTGAGTGACCGTTTCCAGGTAAAAATGCTGCTGGATGAGTTAAAAACCAATGGCTATCCGGGAGCTTACACCGTCGAAGAAGCCCTGTAACACGTTTTGCTTTTTTGCAGGCATTCGCAAAGTCAGCCAATAAGGTGTAGAAAGGCCACAGACCAAATGAGTAAGGATAAGCCTTTCAAAAGCAGCCGGGACAAGGAATGGTGGCAGCAATATGGCGTTTGGCTGACTTATCCGGGTCATTAACGCCAAACACTCGCGTTCTGTTGCCAATCAGTTAAACTTTTTGTGTTTCGCCTAGTCCAAACACGGGGCTTACGATAGAATTCCCTATCATCACTAACCTTTAGTATTACGGTAGAACAGTAAATATAATCATGTACAAAAAATTAAACTGCGCTAAAAAAACTGCCTTCTCCCATGTTATTGCCATGCTCACTATGTTGTTGGCAGCTTTCACATTTACTGCATCAGCGGCTGTGGTAACGCCACCGCCACCGGGTGTAGCAGCCAAAGGCTTCGTGCTGATGGATTACAATACCGGTCAGTTAATTGCTGAACAAAATGCGGACATGCAATTGGCGCCCGCCAGTCTGACAAAAATCATGACCATTTATGTGATTGGTAAAGAGTTGCAGGCCGGTAATATCTCGTTAAATGACGAAGTAACCATTTCTGAAAATGCCTGGGCGAAGAAATTTCCAGACTCCTCGAAAATGTTTATCGAGGTGGGAACGAAAGTTAAAGTTACGGACTTACTGCGCGGTATCGTCGTGCAATCTGGCAATGACGCCTGTGTGGCGATGGCAGAGCACATTGCGGGCTCTGAAAGTGCGTTTGCCAGTATGATGAATGCCCATGCGCAGTCGCTGGGTATGACCGCCAGCCACTTTGTGAACAGCCACGGCCTTCACGACCCGGATCACTACACGTCACCAAGAGACATGGCAATCCTATCTCAGGCCTTAATTGAAGAAACGCCTGAAATGTACAAAATTTACAGTGAAAAAGAATTCACCTACAACGGCATTAAACAATATAACCGCAACAGCCTGTTGTGGGACAAAAGTCTGAATGTAGACGGCATTAAAACCGGTCATACCTCTGACGCCGGCTACAGCCTGATCACCTCAGCAGAGCAAGGTGATATGCGCCTTATCTCTGTAGTTATGGGAACTGACAGCGAGCGTGCCCGCAAAGTCGAAAATAAAAAGCTGCTGCGATATGGCTTCCGCTTCTACGAAACGGTCACGCCTTACAAAGCGGGTGAAAGCTTTGTCGCCCACCGTATCTACATGGGCGACAGAGAGACGGTAGACCTTGGAATTAATCAATCTACCCCCATTACCATTCCCCGCGGACAGGCTAAGAACCTGGAGGCCAACTTTGAGCTAGACAAAAAGCTTGAAGCTCCGCTGGCGAAAGGCCAGGTGGTTGGCACGCTTTACATTCAGCTTGAGGGTGACGACGTAGCGACCTATCCATTAGTAACGCTACAGGAAGTGCAGGAAGGCAGCTTCTTTGACCGTATTTGGGACTGGTTGTTGTTACAACTGGGCTTTGAAGGATAATTCACCCCGCTGACAATCTGCAGAGCATTCGTTGTCATGTGTTCAGTGTTTAGTACATTTTTGAATACATAAGCGATACAGGCTCTGGTTCAGGGACGGCCAGATTTGATACAATCCGGCCGTTTTTGTATTTATACTTCTACCAAGGATATCTGATGGATACCCGTTTTGATGAATTGTTGGAATTTCCGACGCACCAGACATTTAAAGTAATGGGTGTAGCCCATGAAGATTTACCCGATCAGGTAGTAGCCTGCCTGCAGGAACATGCACCGGGAGATTATTCACCGGCCGTGAAGCCAAGCAGCAAAGGAACTTACCATTCCATTTCTATCAGCGTTCGCGTTACCAGCAAAGAGCATATGGAAACCATCTACGAAGAGCTGGCCAAAATTGAGCTGGTAAGGGTTGTTCTGTAAGTGACAGCAAGTGATGATGTACTGATCATTCGCCAGCTGGGCAGACAGGCCTATGAGCCAGTCTGGCAAAAAATGCAGGCAATGACGGATACCCGTGACGACACCGTAACCGATGAAATTTGGCTGGTCGAGCATGATCCGGTGTTTACTCAGGGACAGGCAGGTAAAGCCGAACACATTCTGATGCCGGGCGACATTCCGGTGGTTCAGGTAGACCGCGGTGGACAGGTAACCTATCACGGGCCCGGTCAGCAGGTTGTCTATCTTCTGCTGGATATTAAACGACGAAAGCTGGGCGTGCGCCATCTGGTTACAGCGATGGAGAATGCGGTGATAGCTCTGCTTGAAGATAGCAACATACACGCCTACGCAAAGAAAGATGCGCCTGGGGTCTATGTCGATGAGAAGAAAGTCTGCTCACTGGGGCTTCGAATTCGACGTGGCTGCTCATTTCATGGGCTGGCACTAAATGTTAATATGGACCTCGAGCCCTTTCAGCGAATTAATCCCTGTGGCTATGCGGGTATGGAAATGATTGATACCGCCCGGTTAGGTGCCGTTGATTCTCTGGCCGATGCAGGCCCTGCTCTGGTTGATAAGCTGCTTGACGCGCTGTCAATCCGGAACACACTATATAAAGAAGGTTTTGATGAGTAACGCACGACCTAAAGCCGGAGTCAAACTCCGCGATGACGAAAAAGTTAAGCATATTCCGGTCACCATTGTTCCTACTGAAAAAGAGGAAATGCTGCGTAAACCGGAATGGATTAAAATCAAGTTGCCGCGCACAACGGATCGTATTGATCACATCAAAAAGACACTGCGCAAAAATAAACTGCATTCGGTGTGTGAAGAAGCCAGCTGCCCTAACCTGGCGGAGTGCTTCAACCACGGGACCGCGACGTTTATGATCCTTGGCGATGTGTGCACACGTCGCTGCCCTTTCTGTGACGTGGCTCATGGTAAGCCTTTACCACCCAGCGCAGAGGAGCCACTGAAACTGGCAACCACAATCGCTGAAATGAAACTGCGCTACGTCGTTATCACCTCGGTTGATCGCGACGACCTTCGCGATGGCGGTGCACAACACTTCGTTGACTGTATTAATGCCATTCGTGAACATAGCCCGGAAACGACTATTGAAGTTCTGGTTCCGGATTTTCGTGGCAGAATGGACCGTGCGCTTGAAATCTTCAAGCAAGGCGTGCCGGATGTATTTAATCACAATCTGGAGACTATCCCGCGGCTATATCGTGAATGTCGGCCAGGTGCAAACTACCAGTGGTCACTGGATTTGCTGAAAAAATTTAAAGCGCAGCACCCGGACATCCGAACCAAATCCGGACTCATGATGGGAATGGGTGAAGAAAACGAAGAAATTGAAGGTGTGTTACGCGATCTGCGCGAGCATGGCGTCGATATGCTGACACTGGGTCAATACCTCCAACCCAGCCGTCACCACTATCCGGTAAAGCGCTATGTGCACCCTAAAGAGTTTGATGCGCTTGGCGAGTACGCAAAATCTATTGGCTTTAGTCACGCCGCGTGCGGACCGATGGTTCGCTCAAGCTATCACGCTGACCAGCAGGCAGCGGGCCAGGAAGTGAAGTAAAACGGATAAGTCTGACAAACATTAAAAATCCCGCGATTGCGGGATTTTTTGTATTTGAAACACAGCATAACAAGATTAGACATCCCTTGCCGCTTTCTTAGATCGGGTTAATTTCACTATCATACTCATACACCCTATTACGTCCATACTGCTTAGACTGATAAAGTGCCAGGTCGCACGCGGATGATAAGTTTTCAAAGTGATAACCTGCCTGCGAGGTGTCGGCGACACCAAAACTGGCGGTCAACGTAAACCGGTGCCCCGTAGGTTGTGACGATATATTTTCAATTGCAGCACGGCACGCTTCCGCCACAGCGAGTGCCCGTTCAGCGTTGCAATCGGTGATCACAATGCCGAACTCTTCGCCGCCAAGACGCCCCAGTGTCATCGTAACATCACAGGTGTCTGATAAAGCCCTCACTACTTCTCTGAGCACCCAGTCACCAATTTGATGGCCATAGGTATCATTAATCTGCTTGAAGTGATCAAGGTCCAGCAGCGTCATGCTAACAAACGTATTCTGCTGCTGTGCTTTGCTCAGCAACCGCTTAGAGCGCTCTTCAAAATAGCCACGATTAAAAATCCCGGTTAGTGAATCCTTGCGGGCCAACTCTCGAAGTTTAATTTGCACTTTGCGGCTGCGATACGACCAGAAAATCAGACCGGCCAATAGCAATGACACCAGCGACAGGGCAAGATAAAGCTGCTCCTCCCGCACTTCAGCCAGCTTATTTTCTTTATCCAGTAACGCCATCGCTGACTCAGCTTCCGCGATTTTAAATCTGGCTTCCTGGCGTGCGAGAGACTGTGCAATCTCTCTGGAATGAAATTCCTTTCTCAGTGTCAGTTTCTCTTCCAGATACCGCACTGCAGCCTCATAGTTCCCTGTCGCTTTTTCTGCTCCAATAAGCACTTCCAGCGACTCAATCCGACCGGACTCATATTGACCACCGGTATCAATAGACAGCGCCTCAGATGCCAGCGCTTTGGCGTTGTCCCAGTCTTCTTCTAATAACGCCAACTGGGCTTTTCCTACCGTAAAAGAGGATTTCAGATGCGTAAAATCTAAATCCAGCTCCTCTATAAGGGCACCGGTCTTGCGAGCAATCTGTTTGGCTTTATAGACATCCTCAATCTTCACCAGGTGACGTAACAACGTATTGTGGTTAATGGCATGAAAAAGTTTATGTTGTGCAGCCGCACAGACCGCAATGGCATTTTCCAAAGCCGGCTGATTGAGACTGCCATCGTTTACTTCTTCCTCGATTTGCATTTTAAGTGTGACAGCATAACACCGATCCGACTCAGAAATATTGTCGGAACTCAGCAGTGTTGATATGTAGTACATGGCCATGTCGAACTGATCAACGCGCTGATAGAAACTAATGAGCCCAAGAATAGCATTCATCCGGTCCTGTTCCGTCATACCGTCCAGCCGGCTTTCCAGCTTCTCGGCCAGTGTGAAGCTTTGTGCCCACTCTCCGGAATAGGCGGTGAGGCTCAACATGGTTACCATCAGCCTGTCTTCAATGTGGCTGCCACCGGCCTCTTTTATTAACGCTTCAAATCGTACCAGCGATTCCGGAATGCCATGACTGAATGCAAAAAAATAACTCTCCAGGTAACGGTAATGGAGTTTTTCTTCATCACTGAGAGATTGCATATCAATCTCGGATAAACTGGCCCGGGCGCTGCTTGGATCCGACATCCGCTTAGCGTCAATCTCAGCCAGCACGGTATTTTCCGCATTAGCTGAGAAACCACACAGGCAACTTAATGTTGCCGCTATCAGTATAACTCTCTTAAGCAAGGGAAGGTTTCTCAGGTTCGTCATCCGGCTCAGGCACTGGATCGTTCGGGTCATGTGGTTCACTAATGATCATTGACGCATTCATTTCCGCTGCCCCGCCTTTTAGTAAGTCAATCTGACGACGCTGCTCACTGGTAAGTGATACGTCGTCGGCAGTGGCGGCTTCCTGCCCAAGTTTGTCTAATAACTCTAAGGTACTGGTGGTCATATCTGCTCTCCATGACGCGTTTGATGTAAACGTTGCATAACTACAACAGGCTATTGATTTAACGAAATAATTTCTTCTTTAATTTGCGTTGCTGGTTTCATTTTCACGGACGGCGGGACCACTAATGTTGTCACAGGCGTCAAGTCTGCTTCCGGTAGGGCCTCCAGCGTTATCCATTCAATTCTCACCTTATCAGTTATCAATGTCGGGCATTCGTAAAGCGCAACAGGGTGCGTAAGCGGATAGTTCTCGCTGAGAATTCTGACCAGTATTTTTCTTTCGTCTGGAGAGCTGACTCGTTTAGATACGCTGATATCACCGGCCAGCGCTATCTGCCACAGGATAAGGTAGGCTGATGGATCGAGACGCCGTTCATAAAATACAACCTGACTGGCTTCGTAATGCTGGCATCCGTAATCCCCAGGATCAATGCCCATATCAGCGTACAGACAGTCTTCTGCGGAGATCCCAGGTTCCATTCTGGCTGAATAACCTTCACTGCGTAATTGTTTTACCGCCTGATGTGGCACCCGTGCGAAAACCCCGGGGTGGCCATAGAATGCGCCGACGACCTGCTTTCCGGCGCGGACTTCCTGTGTAATGGCCTCCAACATTTCACGGTAGGTGATCCGTCTGTCTTTGTTCTCACCATACATGCCCTGTAATGACCTGACATCCTCGTTCATGAGGGCTATCCAACTCTCCATGATGGGGTGACAACTGGTGAATACCAGGTCGGCATTTTCTATTAGCTTTCGACAACGCTGCGTAATGTGTACACCCAATGTCATACCGGGCCCAACACATACCAATGATCCTTTTTTATCTGACTCTGACACGTCCATCTTCTTCGTTTTTTTCAACCAGGGAAGATGCGAATAAGTCTACGGTCGCTTCGCCCGACCGCCAGTTGACGAATCAGGACAACCTTTTCAGGCCTGGCGGGTTACGTCAAAGAATGCAACCACGACCTGATGTCTGCCTGTATCCCCGGCGAGCCTGTAACCACACATTTTCGGCGTTAGACTTTTAGGTACGGACAACTTCCCGTCCATGTGGCCCCTGCCCGACAGTGGCATAATTCAGGACTCGCTGAGTGACGATAGACTTATTCGCATCGCCCCTAGTATGCCGAAAAAAATGCAGCGAGTAACCATTAAATCATTAGTAATCATAGGATTTCTGATGCAGGCGATGATGCTGCTGCACCAGACTGGCTAAGTACATGACAGTAAAATGAGAAACGCAATCGGCCTCAATATGGTGTTGACGCACCTGGCTAACGTCACTCCGATCTATTCATTGTCCCTTTCCCCGGGTAGGCAATACCGGAATTCGGACAAACACCGCTTACTGGTGCTTATTCAGAGCGAATAAGATGAAAGCGCCTCTGACGTCCATCCATGAACTTAACCTGCTTTCCGTCAAAAAAAGCCTCTTCTTCAAGCATAATGCGGATGTCGCCACCCCAGTCAGGCATCGGAACCGCAGCATTTAATTCAATAGAATACGCGGTATTTTTCTGCATCGGGTAATCTCCCCCCACCGGCACGCCGGATTGGGAATCCCACATGCCAATGGTGGTACCTGCCGCATGCCCATGGGTGCCAATCGGATGGGTATAGATAGTAGGAGTAATGCCCTCTTCAATTGCTTGTTGTCTGGACATCGCCAGAATGTCATTGCCCGTGCGGCCTAGTTTGAAGTGGCTCATCAGAATATCCTGTAGACGATTTCCCTTCTCTAAAGCCCGTACCAGCGCCGCAGGCGCTTGCGACTCTCCTGGCTTTAACACGTACGCATGTTGCTGCTGATCGGAGTTCAGTCCCAGATAGGTAAGACCAAAATCAACGTGAAGTAGATCGCCCGGCTGGATCACGGAGCTTGTGCTTTTACTGCTGAAATCATTATCTTTCGAGGCGTCCGGACGCTGCAATGACACGCTGGGGTGAAACCAGTTGTCCATCTTCAGCGCCTGAGACTGTTCTTTCAGCCACCATTCGATATCTTGTGTCGTTGTTTCGCCAGGCGTGACGACCTCATTAGAGAAAGCACGGGCAATCAACTCATGCCCCTTCGCGACAAGCGTAGGGTAAATCTCCATTTCGGTTTTTGTGCGGGTTTCCAGCCAGGCAACAGACAGATATTCGGCACTGACCAGCCGCGAGCGCAGTGACGCGTCAAGTGCGTCGGTTAACAGGGTATATTCAGTATGTGTCAGGCCATCTGCCAATCCGAAGTGTAACGACTGATTAATACCAATTTTGCCCGGATTTCGTTGTTTAATTATCTCAGCAAGCGCCTGATATTGGTCTGGCTGATTATCAGGATCCCAGGCTTTTTCGAACACTTCACCCACATTATATCTGGCAACTGCCAGGTATTCCGTGTTGTTGCTTTCTTCGTCATCAAAGATGACTAACATCGTACGACGGCGCGCTGACTCCCACGATGAAGGTAACATGGTTTTTAATACCGGATCTTCATTGTATTCCCGGGCGATAAGTACCCACATATCAATGCCCTGGCGACGCATCAGCGCTGGTAGCATAGTGGTCAGTCTATCGTTCACCACCTTATCTCTGAGTTGTGCGCGGTCTTTTAACGACAGTAATGATGTCTGTTCGCTTAAGGCCGGCTGGCTGATAACCATCGTTGCCCCTAACAGTGCCGTTGCCAGTGCCAGGTGTTGCAGCAGTTTCATATCGAATCATCCCGTTTGTTATCGTTGTTATGGTATTCCCTGCCACCAGAGTCAATCCGCGGTTCTCGCGGTTATCGAAGGTCACAGAGTGTAGTGAATATGTACAAGTGTATTGTTTTCACGGTGCCCCGGCTTATGCAAGGGTTTTTACGCGAATGGATGACATCATGCGATGGCCTGATACAATGGCGCGAAAAATCACGGCAGACTTCCATGCGCAAACACATTTACATTGCCTATACCGGTGGCACTATTGGCATGAAACCCTCAGCTCAGGGCTATGTTCCTGCTGCGGGCTTCCTGAATGACACACTGGCATCAATGCCTGAGTTTCACCGCCCGGAAATGCCGGCATTTACCCTTCGCGAATACAGCAATCTGATTGACTCGTCCGATATGGATCCTACTCACTGGCAACAAATTGCAGACGATATTGCTGCAAATTACGACAGTTACGATGGGTTTATTATCCTTCATGGCACTGACACCATGGCGTATACGGCGTCGGCACTTAGCTTTATGCTTGAAGATCTGAGTAAACCGGTGATCGTTACCGGTTCACAAATACCACTTGCTGAGCTACGTTCAGACGGTCAGGTGAATCTTCTGAACGCGCTCTATATTGCAGCCAACTACCCCATCGCTGAAGTGGGTCTGTTTTTTAATAACCGGCTTTTGCGGGGTAATCGCAGCCGCAAAATTGATGCTGACGGTTTCAATGCTTTTGAATCACCCAACTTCCCGCCCTTACTGGAAGCAGGAATTAACATACGTCTGAAAGCCGGCGAGTTAGCAAAGCCGTCAACCCGGCCACTGTCAGTATCCGGCGTGAAGGCCCAACCGATTGGGCTTGTCAGCCTGTATCCGGGGATTTCGCCGGCGGTGTTAAAAAACACCCTGCAGCAACCGGTGAATGCGTTGATTCTGCTTAGTTATGGCGTAGGGAATGCACCGCAAACCCCTGCACTTCTGGAGCAGTTAAATTACGCCCGGGAGCGGGAAATTCCTGTGTTAAATTGTACGCAGTGCCTGCGCGGCCGCGTCAATATGGGCGGTTATGCCACTGGCCACGGCCTGCTTGAGGCTGGTGTGCTTTCAGGTAGTGATATGACCCCGGAAGCAGCACTGGCAAAACTGCATTATCTTCTTAGTAAACCCCTGTCGTTCGCGCAACGAAAGCAAGCACTGGTTGCCAACCTGCGCGGCGAATTAAGCGAGTAAAACATGACAACAACCCTTACCGGTACTATTCGTAAAATGCGGGTATCGGCGCAACAACAGAATCAGGTTTTTTATCAGCTGCCGGTTGCCGATGATGTCATTAACATGAATGACTACATTGGCGAAAAAGTTAGTGTCAGCCATACCGGCAATATCTACTGTGTTCACTGCAACAGCAAGACCAAAAAGAGCTTTAACCAGGGTTACTGTTACCGCTGCCTGATCACGCTTGCGCAATGTGATAGCTGTATTATCAAGCCTGAACAGTGTCATTATCATGAGGGCACTTGCCGGGAACCTGAGTGGGGCGAAACGCATTGCCTCACCGACCACTTCGTTTACCTTGCAAATACCGGTACGCTGAAAGTGGGAATTACTCGACATGTAACCGACACCGTATCCTCGCGCTGGATGGATCAGGGCGCGACGCAGGCTCTGGTTATTCTCAGAGTGAAAGACAGACTCACCAGTGGTGAAGTAGAAACGCTCTGCAAACAACACATTGCCGACAAAACAAACTGGCGTACCATGTTAAAAGGCCAGCCGGACAGTGCTGACCTGATTGAAAAACGCGATGAAATTTTACACGCCATTAAAGATGACCTCGATGCTCTGAAGCAGGAAAAAGGTCTGCAGGCCATCTCCGAGGTGGACGCCGAGCCACTCGCTATCCGCTACCCGGTGTCTCAGTACCCGGATAAAATCAAATCCATTAACCTGGACAAAACGCCCGAATTTGAAGGCGTGTTGCAGGGAATTAAGGGCCAGTACTGGCTATTAGACGGCGACCGGGTAATAAATATGAGGAAATACGCGGGTTACGAACTGAGTATCACCTGCTAATGCGCAATTAAGGTGCAAGGAAAGCGCTTTCATGGCAGAATAAAAATCACGCTGTTAGCAGGTACTGGGTGAAGTAGAAGTGGAATCAGCACGCGAGCTTACCGCACTGGGAAAATCTGTCAGGTTGTTAAGCGCCTCTGTATGGGGCCAGGGTCTGGTAGTCTGCGTGCTGTGGCTGCTGGTCTTTCAGATAGGACGTCTTGGCGAGCTTGAGGCACATGCAAGCGTATGGTTCCCGGCTGCCGGCCTGACGTACGCCGCTTTACTACTTGCAGGTGCTGCCGCACTGATTCCCCTGACGGTTGCCGCTATTGCAATTACCTTCTGGACAACCAACTACTATCAACTCGACTTGACGATGACACAGAATGTCATCGCCGGGTTTGCATTTGCATTTGCCCACCTGCTTCCGTATTACCTTGGTAGCGTAGTCATGCGGTTTATTGCCAACCGGTTTAAAGGACGCCTCCCGGTCATCATTTTGAGCTTTTTACTTAGTGCCCTGATTTGCTCCGTGCTGGCGACCATTGCCGTTATGGTTGCCCTGAGCAGCACCGGTATGATGCCCGCCAGTGATATCCGCCAGACCTGGTTTCCGTTTTGGATTGGTGATCTAGCCGGGGTGGTTGTAATGACACCGGTATTTCTGTCTGCACTGCGATACATATATCCGGACTCCCGCTTTTCACTGAAAATTTATATGTACAGCGATACGGCCAGATACTCCAGCAGCGTTGGGTGGAAATTAGCGGTAAATCTGGCGCTTATATTGAGCTCTACCCTGCTCGCCTATGGATTGGGAACCGAGGAGAGTGCCTTTGCGATTTTCTTTCTGGCAATCGCGCATATGTGGATTGCCTGCACGGAAAGCCCGTTTATAAACGCTATCAGCCTGGCGATGAGCAGTTTCCTGATTGCGTTTATGGTGGCCGCGCTGGGCCTCGAAGAGTTTATTATGGTTTATCAGTTTGCAATTATTGTGATCGCCAGTAATGCCTTATTTGGTGTCGCCCTTCCTAAACTGGTGGCAGATAACTTTGAATTAAAAAGACGTATTAGCACTGATGCACTTACCTCCGCAGCCTCCCGCGAACACCTGCATCAACACGCCGATCGTGTATTTATGCAGGCGCAACAATATGACTTTCCCGTATCACTGATAATCATAGACGTGGATGAGTTTAAGCAGATTAATGATACTCACGGTCACCAGGCCGGTGATGACGCTCTCAGGCAGCTTTGCCTCACTGCAAACCAGCTACTGCGGCCAACAGACATGCTGGCGCGCTTTGGCGGCGACGAGTTTGTTGTACTGTTACCAGATACGGCAGACGAAGAAGCTGCGCAGATAAGCGAACGACTTCACAGTAAGATTAATCAGATCGACCTTGGCTTTGCTCTGACAACCAGTCTGGGCGTCGCGACTCGCGAGCAAAATGAGGGGTTTGCTGAGGTATTCCGGCGAGCGGACAGTGCTTTATATCGCGCGAAAAAGCAAGGACGCGATCAGGTCACGACGGCGGAACCCGCCCAGAAGTGAGGCTATGTCATCAGACACGATGAAAAGGTTCCATTGCCAGCCTTCGTGAGCAAGCGCCACTCAGGACGCCTCTTCCCCTTCAAGCTCCCTGGCTAAATCATCAAGTCTGGACAAGGTCGCGTCAAACGCACCCAGTGCGTAACGGTAGCGAACAAAAACATAGCGATCACTTCGTCCGTACTTTACTTTTAGCCCTTCCGCATCCACGTGCTTTACCGTGTTCAGAAACCGGTAAGCAAGACTTTCTGACGGAAAAACATATTCAATACTATTTTCCATCTCAATCTTGCCTTGGTTCGCCTGTGATCAGTAAATTCAGGCACTCGTTGATTCTTGGAATTAGTGGCAGATCCTGCTCGCCGACTTTGCCGTGAGACAACCACTGTGCCAGCAAATCATCCTTGTCCCAGGATTCGCCGCGCTCCAGTTTTGCTGTGAGCAGCGCCAGCTGAACCGTTTTCCGAAGTTCGCTATCTGCCGGTCCGGACGGCAGATCAAGGATGACCTCCAGTGCCGTCGTTAACCAATGGCGCTCCCGCTTAGCTACATCAGAGCCTCGCAGTGCATCCTGCCACGTTTTATCCAGTTCGCTGACCAGATCGGTATCCAGCGACGATACAGAGTGCTCTGTCAGCTCTTTGATGACATCGGCTAACACCTGATAGCGTTTGCGGCTGCGATCTTCAGCACGCTTTTGTTGCTCGCGCTGGAACGTCTTGTGCAACGCATTGAGTTTCTTCTCAGCCTGACCTTTTGCATTTCGCGGCAGGCTGTCAGCCAACGCCTGCAAATCGTCAAGTGCCTGAGCGCTGTTGCCAGGGTTGTCCGAATGTAATTGTTGCTGAACGTCCTGTGCTTTGCGCAGAAAAATGTCCAGTTCAGCATTGCTTTCATTACGTTGCTGCGCTCTCGCAGTTTTGAGTTTGGCAAACACAGTATCATTGGCATCTTTGAACGCCTGCCATAAGCGAGTTTCGTAGCGACGGCCGGCGTGTTCAATCCCTTTCCATTGTTTTTGCAGCGCCTGCGCCTGCTCCGCGGCTTCAAAGACATCATCGTGGACGGACAATGTGCGTGCTTCTTCCACCAGCTTCTGCTTCTTCTGTCGGTTCTCCTGCTGCCAGCTGGCAATCACGTCCTGAGCGGGTGCTAATGCATCGTCAAACGCTTGTTTTAGTGTTTCATAGGTTTGTTTATCTACCTGACCGCTTTGTCGCCATTGCTGCTTAAGCTTATCCAGCTGTTGATACACGCTGGCAGGAGCAATGTTCACATCCAGCTGTTTAGCAGCATCAACCAGCGCGTTTCGCTCTGTCGTTGCCTGTTCACGCTGCTTTTCAAGCTCTGCATAGTGCTCCCTGCATGGAGCAAACGCCTGCTCTAGCAAGGTATCGAAAGTAGCCTGTTCTTCCTGATTGTCCCCACCTGGCACGTTGAGACTTTGCCACTGCTTTCTGAGATAGCGAATAGCCTCAGCTCTCTGGGCGATACTCTCAGGTTCAGAGGCGGCCAGTGCTCTGGCCTCATCAATAAGCGCGGGACGTCGCGGTGCGGCCAGATAGCTTTGCCATCCTTCGAGACGCTGAACATCCTGCTGTGCCTGCTCAAAGCGACGTGATAGCGGGGATTTTTCTTTCTCTGTCAGCTGTTGATACTGCTCATCGAGTTTCTGAAAGCGAGCCATTGCGGCACGAAAACGCCCTTTGTCAATTAAGTTGACCACGGCGTTAATGTGTTTGCGACATTGTTTTATGCGCTGATCGGCCTGCGCCCGCTCCGCACTCTCCTGCGCTTTCACTGCCCGCTGACTTTCCCGCCAGCGGGCTTTCCAATCCGCCGGCACGTGCTTGAGATGGGTGCTTAGCTCGCGCCACTTTGCGGATAGCGCGGCAAAGGTTTCCGATGTATCTGAATCCTCGCTCTTGGAGCTCAGCGCTTCGAGCTCTTCCAGAATGTTGACCGCTTTTATCGCCAGCTGCTGCTGCGCTGAAAATGCATCCAATTTATCGGTAAGTGCTTTTTGTGCCAGCAGCAACCGCTTAATACCGGCCGTATCTTCCGACATTTGCCGCAACGTTTCTGCTTTTTCTTCCAAAAGTCTTACGTCTTGACTGACGCTCTCTACATCCTTCAACGTCGCCTCACACAAGCGCTCCTCGTACAAGGAATCGACCGACGACGTGGCGGTTTTCAGCAACGCCTGCATCTCAGAGATTTGCTGCTGTTGGGCAACAGCTGCCTGTCTGGCCTCCCACTGCGGACGGATATTTTCAAGGTGCCGTTCGACCTGTCGGCTGATACGCTGATATTTCTCGGTGAATGATTGCTGAAGCACATCTGTCAGACAATGGTGGTCGCCCCAGGCGCTCTCGTATTCTGCACGTAAACTGGCACTCGCCTGCTCAATAAGCGCGAAATCGGATTTATCTGTCAGCGCCTGAAGTTTAGAGAGGATCAGAGTGAGTGATTTTTCCAGCTGGAGCGGCTTCTCCTGTGCTTCACGCAGTGACGTAAGACGACGTTCAACAACATCAAGACATGCCTGGTCTTCAAATTTACGGCTTAAACGCTGCAGCAAGTCCGTATCCTGAGTATCCTGTAACAAACGTTCGGTTAACTCAGGATCGCGCGCATTAAGCAACAGACGTTGCGTAAAGGAAGGTTTTGCCATTCGTTCGCACAGACTGACAGTGAAAGCGGTATCGGCAAGTAAGTCAGAACGTACTTCAATAGCGCGGGCTATCAAATCGCTGCCGGCAGACTCCAGTAAATAGGCTTTTCGCTCGGTGTCCGTCAGAAGCGTCTGATCTTCGTCGAACAGCCCACGCTCAACACGCTGCATAGCAACGCGTTTTATTTTATCTACGGCAGCGATTTGCGACATTTTTTGCCACAATGCAAACGAGTCAAGTTTCTCCAAAGCGGCAAGACTCACGTCCGGGTCCGCATCATTAAAAGCTAACTCATGAAGCACTGATTTTTCTTCAGGCTTTTCGGTGTTAAGCGTCTTTATGGCTTCTTTACGTTTCGCCGCCTCCGGACTCTTATACGCCGGAGTAAATAGTCGACTAAATATCATCCTGTTTAAACCGCGCTATTGTGTGCTCCTCATGCTGGGAGTCTGCCAGTTCTTTTTTGAAATCCTGTTTGCGCTTATGCACTATCTCACCGTCTGCGTTAATGGTCATATGTTCCGTAGAGCGTTCAATTTTCGCCTGATACAACATGACAGCCTGCATGGTATTTTCCTTTTGCTCTTCGCTCAAAGGCGTCCCGTCAGGCCACTTCCCTGTCTCAACGGCCTGACGAAGACGGGCATACACTTCTGGTGTCATTGCTGCAAGTATTGCTTCTAAATTCATGATTTAAATCGTTTAATGATCAGTATTCTTACACGGTTAATTACATACCAGACGAAGCCAATGATCGACGCCATAATGGCGATATTGTGTTGCATGTCGCCCGGACGTGCGCCGCCCCAGTACATAAATCCAAACCCGGCGACAAAAATCAGCATCGCGATTAATGACTGATTCTGAATGCTTTGTAGTTTCTGAAATCTTACCAGACTCTGTTTTCGCTCAATATCTTCAGAAGAGGCGTTACCAATCGCAAAACCACAATGCGGGCAGGCGTCGGCTTTATCTGAAGTTTTTTTGTTACACGAGGGACAAGTCGTTAATGCCATGTAGTGCTCCTGTCTTTTGTGATGTAAACGACGTAACCAGGGCAGCGATGGTATTTGTTAACAAACAGCAAAAAATGCGGTTTGGATCACGATTGGTATAAAGAAAAAAGCGTGACGACACAAACCTAACGGCTACCACATTTGCATCGACACGCAGTTTATCAGTTAACGGTTATTTATGTACGCGTTTCCAGTAGTCATTCACCGTTTCTTTCATCTCTCTGCTCAGCATCACAATGCCAAAGAGGTTTGGTAATGTCATTACGACAATAGCAACCGCAGAAAGTGCCCACACCAATGTGGTATCAGAAAAGGCTGCCCACACAAAGCCGGCAACGTAGATTACTCTGTATGGCATCACGGATCGCGGCCCCAACAGGTAAGTCATTGCACGGTCACCATAGTAGGACCAGGCGATCGCCGTGGAGAAGGCAAACAGCATCAGACCCACCGAGACAATATACTGACCAAAGTCGCCAAAGTAGCCTCGCGTAAACGCAATTGTCGTTAGCGCTGCTGAATGCACCAACGATTTTCCGCTGACTTCCAGGTTGTCTTTGACCGGTTTACCGTCTTTGATTTCCAGCGTACCGGTAAACAAATCTTCGGAACCCACTGAGTAAGTCACGTCTTCAGCAACCGAACGTGCGTTCAACAATGTAAAGCCACTGCTTACTGCCGTGCCGTTTACCACGGTAATTGCGCCGGTATAAGGCTGAACGTCATTGCCGTCGATGTCATTCAGATATCCGTAGAGTTTATCTACGTCTGCCTGATCACTGTCGTCATACTGTCCGGTAACAAAGTACATGTCTGAACGGTCAAATGTGTTCTCGTGTTTTTCTTTCCACACCCCGGATGACAGGATAACCAGACCAGTAATGGTACAGATAATAATGGTATCGATGAACGGCTCAAGTAAGGACACCATTCCTTCTGATGCAGGCTCTTTGGTTTTCGCCGCCGCGTGTGCAATAGGTGCTGAACCCTGACCCGCTTCGTTGGAAAACAAGCCGCGGTTAACCCCACGGTTAAACGCATAGGCCAGTGATGCGCCCAAAAAGCCGCCCGCTGCCGCCGAACCTGTGAAAGCGTCACTCACAACCGCGACAAACGACGGACCGATGTTTTCCAGGTTAGCAAAAATAACCGCCATGGCGCCGATGAGGTAAATCACCGCCATCAGGGGAACCACTTTTGCTGTAACAGCGGCGATGCGCTGAATACCGCCGAGAATCACCAGAGCCAGTAAAATGCCAAGTACACTGCCGACAACCCAGGGCTCAAAACCAAATGTTGCTTCAATGCTTTGCGCAATACCGTTACTTTGTGGCAGGTTACCGGTACCAAAAGAACTGACGACCGTGGCGATAGCAAACGCGACAGCTAGCCATTTCATGTTCAAACGTCGGTCCATGTAATACATGGGGCCGCCGGCCATAGTGCCGTCTTCGGTTTTCACCCGATATTTGTGAGAAAGGGTAACTTCCACAAACTTGGTTGTCATACCAAGAAACGCAGTAGCCCACATCCAGAATAGCGCTGCAGGTCCGCCCAGGAAGATTGCAAACGCCACCCCACTGATATTACCGGTACCTACTGTACCCGAAAGCGCAGTGGTAAGCGCACGGAAATGTGTGGTATCCCCCGGGTCAGTGTCTTTATCGAACTTACCGGTCACCACCATCCAGGCGTGTTTGAAGAAACGGATTTGTGGAAATTTAAGATAAATTGTGAAAAATAAACCCACGCCAAGCAGCACGAACGGAAACCAGTCCGCGCCCCCCAGCAGGCCATCCAGCCCCACCAGAAAATTATATAACCCTTCCAACCTGAGTTCCCCTTATTCTATTTTTGTTATTTATGTTTGTTTATCGTAAATCGTCAACCACCGCTCTCACGGCAACCAGCAAATCTTCGCCAAATTGCTGGCAGCGCTGAACGGACCAGCCAAACACCTGGTCTGGCAGGTTATCATTATCTTTAAACGGCATTTCCACAGTATACGCCAGACACGCAAACTTCTGGCCGACCGCGTTTGATGCCACAGTCAGGTTTGCTTCACCCGGTTTGTCTTTCTCGTAACCAAAGGTATCCTGAAACTCAGGTGTCGCGGTTAACAGCGCCGATTTGAACGCGTTTTCCAGCGACTCCAGACGTGCATCATATGCCGGAATTCCCTCACTACCTGCGACGAAATTGTATGGCAGTGCTTCATCGCCATGCAAATCCAGGTACATATCGACACCGGTTTGCTCCATCGCGTTCATCACGTACAGCACCTCCGGGCTTTTCAACGCAGTTGGCTCTGCCCACTCGCGATTAAGGTTCGTGCCTACCGCATTGGTACGCAGGTGGCCGCGAGCGGCACCGTCAGGGTTCATGTTCGGAACAATGTAAAACACCGCTTTGTCCAGCAGTTGGCGTCCGACACCATCCTGTTCATCGAGCAGACGGGATATGATCCCTTCAGCGCACCACTCTGCCATGGATTCGCCGGGATGCTGGCGGGCAGTGATCCAGACTTTCTTTTTCTCTGGCTCTTCTTCCCCTATCACCAGCATAGACATATCGCGACCATCCAGCGTCAGACCGAGGAAGCGATGCTCACACAAAAGCGACATCTGCGCACTGTGAATTAAATCGAGGTGGCGTTCATAGCTGTAAGGGATGAAATAAGCAAAGTACACGCTAGGTTGTTCCAGCGTAAGTGAAAACGACAGGTTATCGCCATCAAACTCACTGGGAACACGGAACCAGTTTTCACGGTCATAAGAGGCCAGCACGTTATACCCTTTCCAGCCTTCCGGATACGCCGACTTTGCCAGCTCTGAGATCGTAATACTATGCGTCTCAAAGGTGTCGCCAATCAGGCGAAAGTGAAACCACTGGTAAAAGTCAGATTGATTGTCTTTGGGAATGGTAAGAACGATATCGGAGGCATCGTCAGCCTTAACAACGTGGATATTTCCACTGTCAAATTGACTAGAGATATGCATATTCTGTCGGATCCTTATTATTTTCGGCTAATTTAGCACAGACAACCCGGGAAATACTATTGAATCCCCGGCAGTTGATGACGCTTTATACTGCGATATCTTTACAATTCTAACGACGCCGTTCGGTCATCGTCTTGATGGAATTGACTTTCAGATAATGCTGGCCTGTTGGTTCAGGATATTAGTCTGCCAGCCAGGTTCGGACCTTCAGCCCGGCTGCAGAGCTATAGCCCATTGTCCGATCTACGACGTGGTAATCTTTGTTTAGCAGATAATATGTTGGGAACCCGGTAATTCGGTATTTTTCCTGAAGTTCGCTGCTGCCCAGATACACCGGCGCCTCAATACCAACATCATCCACAAACGCCTGCACCTGCTCCGCAGATTCATAATCAAGGGCAATGCGAAGTACGTGAAAGCGGGCGCTGTCTACGTAATCAAGATTGCCAATACTCGCTTTACAAATGTGGCACCAGGGTGCAAAAAAATAAACAACGGTAGGCTTCTGTCCATCTGGCTGCATGATGTGCATTTCACCACTGAGATCCACAAGTCGTGAGCTGCCCTGGGCAACCGAGTCCCCCTCGCTAAGCAAATTACGATTCTGCCATGCTGACACGGCGATAAAGATAAGTATAAGAATACTGCCGTCTCTGACCCATCGCGCCCAGCGAGGTGTCTTTCTGGCAACAAAGTTTGGCTCTTTCACAGATACCCTGGCTCTTTATTGTTATTTATTCTGATTCGCTGTAGCTGCGCTATCCTGCGCCCCCGCGATTGTACCGCACCTGCCAGCAACAATGCGTCACTCCACATGGCTAAACGCAATCGAACCGAGTTGGTCCTGATACCGGGGTTACTCTTATACAATACCCGGCCATGTTACTTTCTCCGGCGCTGACAACACACTAAAAACGATAACTGGCAACTACCGACTGCTGCATGTCGTACTTGCCAATCCGGCTTCAGCTCTCACAAGATATAAAAAAACCGGCAAAGGGTCTACCTCGCCGGTTTGTTATTCTCTTTACGCGACCATTATACAGGCAGTGTGGGGAAGCTCAGTCCGGCCATATCGCGAATACAACGCATAACCTGACAACTGTACCCGAACTCATTGTCATACCACACGTAAAGCGTCAGGCGGTTCTCTGACACGATTGTGGCCTGAGAATCGACCACTGACGCGGCTCTTGATCCAACCAGGTCGGTAGATACTATTTCTTTGCTTGCCGTGTAGTCTATCTGATGCTGCAGATTTGAGAACAACGCCGTATCGCGCAGAAACTCATTCACTGCGACTTTGTCAGTCTCTTTTTTCAGATTCAGGTTCAGAATTGCCAGAGAGACGTTCGGTGTGGGTACGCGGATAGCGTTACCCGTTAACTTGCCGGCAAGTTGCGGGTACGCCTTGGCCACAGCTTTCGCTGCTCCGGTTTCGGTGATAACCATATTCAGTGGTGCACTACGCCCGCGTCGCTCTGCCTTGTGATAGTTATCAATCAGGTTCTGGTCATTAGTGTAAGAGTGTACCGTTTCCACATGGCCATTTTCGATGCCGTACTCTTCATCTAAGGCTTTTAAAACCGGCGTGATGGCATTCGTGGTACAGCTGGCAGCAGACAGAATGGTGTCTTCCGGCAAAATATCGTTATTGTTTACACCGTGAACAATGTTCTTTATGTCGCCTTTACCAGGAGCCGTTAAGATCGCTTTCGCTGTCCCTTTGGCTTTCAGATGTAATCCCAGGCCATCGCGATCGCGCCAGATACCGGTATTATCCACAATGATGGCATTGTTAATTCCATACTGCGTGTAATCCACTTCATCCGGGCTGTTTGCGTAAATCACCTGAATATAGGAGCCGTTTGCTTTGAGTGCATTGCGCTCATGGTCCACGGTGATACTGCCATTGAACGGGCCATGTACTGAATCGCGTCGCAGCAGGCTGGCACGCTTTTCCAAATCACCATCGCGGCCACCACGAACCACAATAGCGCGCAAACGAAGCTTGTTATTTTTACCCTGGCGTTCAATCAATAAACGCGCCAGTAAACGGCCAATCCGGCCAAAACCATAAAGCACGACATCCTGAGGTTCCTGATCGTCATCCTTATCTACCACGTCGGACAGCTTTTCGTGCAGGAACGTATGCAAGTCTTCCTGATCAACAGCAGCACCGTAGTTGAAGTCAAACGCCAGTTTTCCAATATCAATCTGTGAAGGGGCAAGCTTCATTGAGCTCAGCGCGTGCAGAATCGGATAGCTTTCGCGCAGACGCAGCTTGATACCTTCGTGCAGACGGACTTTACGATGTGCCTTGATGACGTCAATGGCACTGGCATTCAGAAGTGGGCGGCCATAGACTGAAATTTCAACGGCGTGATTTCGATAAAGCTTTCCAATCAGCGGCAACATCATTTCCGCGTATTCCTGACGCTCCTGCCAACTGCTTTGTAGTTCCTGTTCAAACTGTTGATTCATGCTCTTGCCTTCATCAGATAAAATTGTGGGACTAAGCACGTCAAGACGGGATATTATAGGGTACACTGAGGTGAAGTTATTCGTCTGACGGCGACGAACGCTATTTTAATTAAACGTTAAGGGAACACCAAATTGTTGAAAATTTTCAAAAAAGCCAATGGAAGTGGTAATTTTGGCGCTTTGTTTAGTAATTTTTCCACAATACCAGCCTGCATCATTTTATTCGTATCTGTTCTGGGCCTATCTGCTTGTTCTGACATGTTCGAACCTACCATCTCCGAAATTTGTCAGGAACAGGGAGAGTTCTGTACCGACCTTAACCAGGATCATCAGTGCCGCTACGAGAAAGCAGAGATTATTCGTCATCGCTATTACCACCAGAACGAGGCGACAGACGGACATAAATACGACTTGCTGCTGAAGTTCGAAGACTACCTCACGTGTATTGAAAAAGCCGCACATATCGAGCACAAAAAGATACGGGATAAAGAAGCGACGCGACTGAAAGGCGTATTAACGGCAAGAAAGGAAATCGACCGGTTATCCAGAGAAACGCGACAGTCTGCTGATCCTTACCTCTCCTACTATCAGTGGTCCCGCTATGGCCACGAAGATGCCCTGCAGCGCTTCATGCACTACAGCCGCACCGGTCAGGTTAATGATCCTGAATTACTGGTTAATCTGGCGTCCATACAAGTGAAGGACGATCTCAATGCGACAATCAATACGCTGTACAAAGCATTGTCGCTTTATCCCGGCAGTGATGAGGTTGATGAAGAGATTTATGCAACATTGGTCACCATCGGAATGGAAAAAGAAAACTACCGGATGGCTTACGTGTGGGCAGGAGTGCTGGCTAACTACAATGATAAGGTGAATTCTTCTCAGCAAGCTGCACTGGCACAGAAATTCGGGCTCCCCGCAGACGTATTAGATGATGTAACCGAAGACATCACATCCGCGCTGGACAGCGGTAAGTTTGATGCGCAGGCGCTGGGGCTTTATCGACTTTGATACGAGTATTGTGAAAGCAACTTTCAGAAAAAACAGCTAAAGTTTTTTGTGATAACCAGTATTTTTAGCCGGAATAGTTCTCTGGCTTTATAATGCTGGTTGTTTTTTATCCATTAGTTCAGTTTGCCGGGGCGGAATCAGATTGTCAGGCTGCGACTCTGGCTTATAAACAAAGCCATAAGTTTCCAGCCATTTACATGCTGGTTCCAGTGCATTAAACAGGCTCGCATTAACACCAAGCTCGAGATAAATCCTAACCAGGTATGACTGCACGTTAATAAGTGGGTTTTCCGATAAATTAACCAAGGCGACGGCACGTAAACCACCCTGTCTGGCTCGGACAATTTCAGGTTTTAATAATTGCGTCACACCTTCTGCTATTTCGAGATCTTGGTGAAGCACAATCAGATCAGCCCATGTTATCGAGCGCAGCCTCTCAATATTTCTGCGATAGGCACTGACAAACTCACCAACTTCTCGAGTAGTCCAGTGACCCGAGGCATGTGTCAGCATCACATCATTGGCGGGAACAGTATAAAACCGGGAAACGTTAGTCATGACATCTATCTGTATAAAATAACTACAAAATAACTACAAAATAACTACAAAATAACTACAAAATAACTACAAAATAACTACAAAATAACTACAAAATAAACATACTTCAGGTGTACGGAAATGCAAGTCGTTATGTGCACTTTCGCAGTTTAACTTAACGATTTTTTCAGTGGTGAGAAAAGGCGAGAATGATGTTGGGGATGACGTACTGACAACCAGCGTGTTTTTTGCCGGATTATGCAACGATATCAGGCACATCGCTGTATCAGCGTTGATTACGCATCGACGAATATGAAAAACCCGGTAACGGAAGCGCCGCGGTTTACCATCTGAAGATAATGCCAAAACGCGGCGGGCTGAACACAGAGAATGTTGATGATGTGGGTAGCTATCCCGGTACTACGTCCTTGTCATCTGACTTGAACGTCATCGACAGCGAGTTCACACAGTAGCGTTGTCCTGTCGGCTCAGGGCCGTCCGGAAACACATGACCTAAGTGGGCATCGCAGGACTTACAGAAGATTTCCACGCGGCGCATTCCGTGAGTAAGATCCTCTCTGTAACCCACATTCTCATCGTCAAGTTGCTTAAAGAACGAAGGCCACCCGCAGCCAGCATCAAACTTTGTATCCGAGGGGAAAAGTGGAGCACCACAACATTTACACACGTAAGTACCACTGCGACTCTCATCGAGCAAAACGCCGGTGAAAGGTCTTTCCGTAGCAGCTTCACGAGTCACACGGTATTCTTCATCTGATAAGGTTTCACGCCACTTTTCACTCATATTCCGGCTTCCTCAGCTACTGAAAATTATTTCTTGATAGCCACCTGAGGTCTTGCAGGATCACTCCAGTTCAGATGATACTTTTTACCTGCAGGCTTATCCACGCGCTGATAGGTGTGTGCACCAAAGTAATCGCGCTGGCCTTGCAACAGGTTGGCAGGCAAAACTGCAGTGCGGTAGCTGTCATAATAACTCAACGCAGACATCATCGCCGGACACGGAACGCCTGCGAGTGTTGCTTTGGCAATGGATTCGCGCCAGTCGGACTGGAAATGAGCAATCTGATCCGAGAAAAACGGATCCATTAACAAATTAGACAGCTCTTCGTTATTCTCATACGCTTTCGCGATAGACTGCAGGAACACGGCGCGAATAATACACCCCGCCCGCCAGATTTTGGCAATTTCACCAAAGTCCAGCGACCAGCCATGCTCTTTGGCAGCAATCGCCATCAACTGGAAGCCCTGCGCATAGGCGCAGATTTTCGAGCAATACAGCGCCTGCTCCAGCTTATTCACCACCGCCAGCTTTTCTTCATCGGTAAGCGACAAGGCGTCCGGACCTGCCAGCGTCTCGCTGGCGGCAACCCGTTCATCCTTCAATGATGACAGACTTCGGGCAAATACTGCTGAGGTGATCGTTTGGGCCGGGCTGCCAACCTGAAGCGCACTGACAGCTGTCCACAAACCGGTGCCCTTCTGCCCTGCTTTATCTAAAATCACGTCCACCAGCGGTACATTGGTTTCCGGATCCATTTGCTCAAGGACTTCCGCGCTGATTTCCATCAGGTAGCTGTTAAGCTTACCGTCATTCCATTGGCGGAATACCGCAGCAATCTCAGCGGCAGACATATGTAATGCCTCACGCATCATATGGTAGGTTTCGCAAATAAGCTGCATATCAGCGTATTCAATACCGTTATGCACCATTTTGACATAATGGCCTGCCCCTACCGGACCAATGTAGGTGGCGCAGGGCTCACCTTCCGTAACCGGCTTTCCGGGAGTAAAGGATTCAATTGGCTTGCCGGTTTCAGGATCCACTTTTGCAGCAATGGCAGTAAGCACGGGCTCAAGACGTGTCCATGCATAGGGATTGCCGGATGGCATAAGCGACGGGCCGAAGCGCGCGCCGACTTCACCACCGGATACCGCAGTAGAGAAGAAGATAAATTTACCTTTGTAATGCTCTTCCCGGGTCACAGAGTCTGTCCACAGGCTGTTACCGGTATCGACAACGATATCGTCAGCATGAATGCCAGCATCAATCAGGTGATTACAAACGTGGTCTACCGGGTCGCCGGCAGGAACCGAAAGGATAATTAAATGCGGTGCTTTTAGCTTGCTGAGTAATTCAGTGTAGGAACTACACCCTTCAACACGGGGGGCGGCATCACTGTGACGTTCATCTGCATCTTTTTGCAGAATAGCATCCACTTTGTGTTGGTCCAGATCAAAACAGGCAACGCGATAGCCGTGATCTGCCAGGTTCATTGTCAGGTTGCTTCCCATCACGCCCAGACCAATAAAACCAATGTCACAAAGCGTGTCCGCCTGTGCTGTTACACCATCATTTTGCATAGGATAATCCTCACGTTTCAGATGGGAGCGCATCATACCATCCGCTGGAGATATGAACAGACTTCCCGGCCGGGTTTTTGAAGAATTCGATAAACTTGCTGTAAATCACGACGCTGGTAAATCAATTACCTTGTCTGATGACTGAATTTCCGTCAGCGTGCCTGCTGATTGTAGCTAAATAATGCCATACTACGCCCTGCCTGCAAAAATACGCGCTGAATGCATATCGCCGGTTGCTCATCCACCGAACAATACCGGGTATCCAGATGCAGGGTCCATCCACCGCGCACAGAGAGCGCTGGCAAATTAAATCTGACATCGTTATCGCTGGCATTGACACACAAAAACCAGTGTTCCTGATCATGTTCACCGTCATTACAACCCCGGATTTCAACGCCAAATGCTTTGTTATGCGCGGCCTGCCAGTCTTCTGATGCCTTGTCAGTCCCGTCGGGTTTATACCAGTTTATCGCTGCGACATTGTAACCGTTGTAAAAGAGATCATCTTCCAGGTTCATACGACTGAGCAGTTCGCTGTTTTGTCGTAATCTAATCACATGCTGGCAAAAAGTAAGAAAATCCTGTTTACGCTTGTTCAGGTTCCACTCATACCAGTTAAGTGCATTGTCCTGACAATACGCGTTGTTGTTTCCCTGCTGCGTTTTACTAAGCTCATCGCCGCCTAAAATGTGCGGCGTGCCCTGGGAAAACAGTAAGGTCGCAAACAGGTTGCGTTTTTGACGCTCTCGCAACGACAGGATCCTCTGGTCCTGCGTTTCCCCCTCATGGCCATAATTTGCGGAAAGGTTATGGCCATGCCCATCGCGATTGTCTTCTCCGTTTGCCTGATTATGGCGCTCTGCATAGCTCACCAGATCGTGAAGGGTAAAGCCGTCATGATAGGTCACATGATTTACCGACGTATTGATATGGCGACGGCCTTTATGAAAGATGTCGCGTGAGCCCATCAGGCGCGTAGCGAAGTCGGCAGTAAGGCCTTCATCACCGCGCCAGAACGCGCGTATGGTGTCCCGGTACTGATCATTAACCTCCAGCCAGGAAGTCGGAAAGTTGCCCACCTGATAACCACCCGGACCAATATCCCAGGGTTCGGCAATCAGAACAACATCCTTTAATACCGGATCCTGAGAAATAGCCCGCAACAATCCGGCGTTTTTACGATACTGCTGAGGATCCCGGCCCAGACAGACCGCAAGATCGAAACGGAAGCCGTCAACACCAATAACTTCTACCCAGTGACGCAGGGCATCCATCACCAGCGCTGTTAACATGGTATGCGCCGTATGTACCGTGTTGCCGCATCCGGAATGATTAGAATATACCAGCTCACCGTCAGCGGATTGCTCCAGCAGATAGGATTGATATGGGCTAAACCCTTTGAACGACAGAATCGGCCCCCCCTTCCCGCCTTCCGCAGTGTGATTGAAGACGACGTCAACAATCACCTCCAGCCCTGCCCTGTGGTAGCAATCTACCATGTGCTTGATTTCGGCAAGCGCATCGCGGATCCCATAGCGAGGTTCCGGGGCAAAAAAGTTGACCGGATTATACCCCCAGTAATTCGTCAGTCCCTTCTCGGTGATGTAAGGCTCGGGCATGAAGCTGGCCACAGGCATGAACTGCACTGTAGTAACCCCGAGTGAAACCAGATGCTCAAGGACTTGCGGATGACAGGCACCAAGGTACTTACCCTGCTCAGGCTCAGGTACTTCAGGATGCAGCTTGGTCAGCCCCTTTACGTGCGTTTCATAAATAACACGCTTGTGAGGCGCTATAGTGGGTCTGGTTTCAGAAGGTGCTGCGTAGCGAGTGGCATCAACTACAACACTTTTCGACACCATAAAATGTGAGTCATTTGCGTATTGCCTTGCGTTCCAGTGCATGGGGCGACTGAGTTTTTTCGCGTATGGATCAATAAGCAATTTATCGGCAGGCGCGCTATGAAGCTGTCCGTCTCCTCTGTCAACACGGTACCCGTAGAGTTGCCCGTGTTTGACGTCCGACACAAAACCGTGCCAGATATCGCCGCTTTTGCCGGGCAGCAGCACTTCGCTTAATGGCTCTTCAGTATCGTTGTTATAAAGGCATAGCAGCACAGCCCGGGCATCCGGGCTGTAAACCGCAAAGTTACACCCTGTCTCGCTGACCGCAGCACCTAACGGGTATGGATGTCCCGTGGAGACCACTGAAAACGTTGATGTGTCGACTTTTGCGTCCACACTTACTCCTGTTCAAAGGTTATAAACAGCGTGGCCAGAGGAGGAAGAGAAACTTCGATAGAATGCGGCTGATGATTCCAAGGCTGGTCATCTGCCTGCATCACGCTGTTAACGGGATATTCACTGCCCCAAAATACCTGACTGTCGGTGTTCAATGCAACTGTATATTCGCCTGCGTCCTGCACTCCCAGTCTGAAATGAGAACGTGGCACCGGCGTGAAATTACTGATGACATAGACCTTTTGCTTGCGGTCGGCAGAAAAACGTACGAACGACAGCACGCTTTGCCCTGCATTTTCATGATCAATCCAGGCAAAGCCTTCCGGCTGATTGTCCAGCTCATACAATGCAGGCAGGTTTCGGTAGGTATGATTAAGCGTGCGGTACAGTTGCTGAATGCCGCGGTGTTTGTCAAACTCAAGCAGTCCCCAGTCCAGGCCGATATCGTGGTTCCATTCCCGACTCTGGGCCAGTTCATTACCCATAAAATTCAGCTTTTTACCCGGGTGCCCATACATAAATGCCGCATAACAGCGCATGTTGGCCGCCTGCTGCCATTCGTCACCCGGCATTTTGCCAATCAGGCTGCCTTTGCCATGCACCACTTCATCATGAGAAATTGGCAGCACGAAGTTTTCATCGAATGCATAAACCATGGAAAACGTAATATCACCGTGGTGATAGCGACGATATGCCGGATCTTTGCTGATAAAATGCAAAGAATCGTGCATCCAGCCCATATTCCATTTGAAGCCGAAGCCCAGCCCGCCGTCGAAAACCGGTCGAGACACTTTTGGAAATGAGGTTGATTCCTCCGCAATGGTCATCGCATGGGGGAAGTGCTTATACACTTCTTCATTCATCCAGCGTAATAAACTGATCGCTTCATAGTTTTCGTTACCACCATCAACATTCGGGATCCATTCCCCGTCGTTGCGCGAATAATCCAGGTATAACATAGAGGCCACGGCATCGACGCGCAGACCGTCAATGTGAAATTTGTCCAGCCAGTAAAGTGCGTTGGCAACCAGGAACTGGCGAACAGCACCTTTGCCAAAGTCGTAAATACAGGAGTTCCAATCCGGATGCCAGCCACGGCGCGGATCTTCGTATTCGTAGACATGGCTGCCGTCAAACCTCGCCGGGCCGTGCCCGTCCTCTGGAAAGTGCGCGGGCACCCAGTCGATGATCACGCCTATACCGGCCTGATGGGCTGAATCGACAAAGTATTTAAAGTCGTCAGGAGTTCCAAAGCGACTGGTTGGCGCAAACATGCCTACCGGCTGATACCCCCAGGAACCATCAAACGGGAATTCGGATACCGGCAGCAGCTCAAGATGGGTATAGCCCATATCCTTCGCATAGCTCACCAAGTCATCTGCCAGTTCACGATAGCTCAGGTATCGCTCAGAACTCTCTTCGCCCGGACGTTTCCACGAGCCAAGATGCACTTCATAGATACACATTGCAGAGCGATATTTGTCTTTTTTGCGCGCTTCCATCCATTGCTGATCATTCCACTGATAGTTATCGTGGTAATAAATTCTGGAGGCATGAGACGGGTATTGTTCAGCGTGAAAACCAACCGGATCTGCTTTGTGCGGAAGATCGTTGCCCGCACTGTCTTTAATCTGGTACTTGTACCGTTCACCTTCCTGAAGGCCGGGAATCACTAATACCCAGTATCCCAGTTCGGTTTTCTGCATAGGATGGCTACGTCCATCCCAGCCATTAAAGTCGCCTATCAGAGAGACAGCACCGGCGTTGGGTGCATACACCGCAAAACGGATAGCATGTGCATCGCCTTTGCCATCGTTAATGGTGATTGGCTGCGCACCTGCCTGACGGTACAGGTTTGCTGGTTGGTGATCGATAAAGTGGACAGCGTGATATGCGTCCTGAGAAAACTGATAAGGATCCAGAATCTTACAGGTCTCACTGCCTCGTGTAACATGCAGTATATAGCGCTCGTCATCTTTCAGCGGCACCGCTGCGCTGAATAAGTCGCTGTCATTCTGGCGATCCAGTGATACCGGCTTTTTGCGACTTCCAACGATTGCGGCTTTTACCTCTGTAGCGCCGGGCAGCCAGGCTGTCACCACCTTATTTTTTCCCTGCTGGTGAGGGCCAAGAATCGAGAACGGATGGGGACATTTCGCCCATGCAAGTTGCTGCTCAATCTGCATGCATTACTCCTATAAAAAGCCCGTGGTATCACGGGCTTCATGTTTCTGTGTATAGCGTAGGTCAGTCAGCACTAAAAATTAGTTTGTGCTGGCATTTTTCCTCGCCTGCGACAGTGATCCTGCTAATTCGACAATATCACGGTTGGTGAAAATCGCCTCAAGATTTTGACTGAGTTTTCGACGCCAGTTCGGATACTCATTGAACGTGCCAGGTACATTCACCGGCTTGTCCATCTGCAACCAGTCTTCTAACTGCAGACTCAGTAAGGCACTGGAGCCCCCTGCCATATGCACCTGCATGCCGTAATTCAGCGCCTGCGTCATACCGGTATAATTCACATCGTGACCCACGCTGTCATCAACAGAATGATGGCCATGCAAGGTATTTAGAATTTCCTGCTTGTTTTCATGGCGGTCTTTGTACAACGTACTCAGAATTTCCTCGGTGGGATACAGGCCAAGCTCCTTACCTAATTCTAAGTCAAGGCAATGCCAGTAACCAATCAGCGTGGGCATATCGTGGGTTGTCAGGGTCGACATCGATTGCTCAGGATAATGAGATGGTGAAAAGAAACCACCGTCCTCGGCCTGCTCAAAGAAGAATACCCGATAGGAATGCACACCATTGTCGGCCAGTTTTGCACGAATTTCTTCAGGAACAGTCCCCAAATCTTCACCAATTACCAGACTCTGGTGGCGATGGCTTTCCAGCGCCAGTATGCCCAGTAAGTCGTCCACCGGATAATAAACATACCCACCATCACGGGCATGATCCCCTTTCACTACCCACCACAGCCGAAGCAAGGCCATCACGTGGTCTATGCGTAACGCGCCTGACGATGCCATGTTGGCAGAGAATAAATCAATAATGGGCTGATACTGCTGCTCATACAGCTTTTTCGGATCCATCGGTGGCAAGCCCCAATTCTGACCCAGAGGCCCAAGAATGTCGGGTGGCGCGCCCACACTGGCACCGGTGCAATACAAATCTTTGTTACCCCAGATTTCGGCACTACCTTCACTGACACCCACCGCAAGGTCACGGTAAACCCCAATGGTCATTCCCGCCTTCTCAGCAGCGTCGCTGGCCAGCTTCATTTGCTCGGCCGCCATCCACTGCAGGAACAAATAAAACTTCACCAGCTTTTTGTTGGCTTTTTTGAACTTGGCCACTTCCGGATCCTGATAATTTTTCAGGTTGTCAGGAAATACCGGCCATCCCCAAAATTCCTTCCCTTTCTCTTTGAGAGACGCCTGCAAGGCATCGTACACAGCCAGCATGTCCAGACTTTCACCGCCTTCTTCAACAAAGGCTTTAAAGGCGCGGTTCTGTTTCGTGTTTTTGCTCAGGTATTGAGCGTTATACACGTCAAATACGGCTTTGAGCGCCTGAAGTTTGAGTGCCGAAACGCCATCGTAATCAACATAGTCGACGCTGCGCACATGTTCGAGCTGCGCTTTGAAAGCCTCGCTGCTCACAATCTCCTGAACCGACGCGTCCTGATAGCCATCAATTTTCGTCACGTCGATATACAGGTAATTCAACCAGCGGCGAGATGACGGGCCGTACGGAGAACATGCGTCCGGGTTAGCAGGATACAACGCATGAATCGGATTCAGACCGATAAAGTCAGCTCCCACCTCCGAGGCGCGGTTAATCAGTTGCGTAAGATCGGAAAAGTCTCCAATTCCCCAGTTCGCTTCACTGCGGACACAGTAAAGCTGTACGCTCAACCCCCAGATTTTCTTACCCTGCTTAATCACGTCTGGCGTATAGCACGCATCAGGCGCCACAATCAGACGCATCGACGCGAGCTCGTCACCGTCAGCTTCTAACCGCAACGTATGGTAGCCAAGTGGCAATGCATGGGGAAACGCGACAACATATTCCTGAAACTCCACATCGTCTAATTGCGCTGCCTGTAATAATTCCTCATCTACCGGCGTAAACGTGTGAGTGAACTGCTCACTCGAATCCGTTGTCACAGTAAACACGTATTCATCATTAACCAGGTCAATTGGCAATCGAACTGTTAACTGAATGTTATCGGCTTCACGGTTAACCTGGACCGGGTTTAACGGGGACAACCAGATTTTTCTGGCTTCTTCGGAAAGCTGATGATGGATTGCCTCCTCACTGGAGGTGTCGTAACCCAGTGTATTCAGCAACTTCGCTTTGCTCGACTCTGCGATGGTAGCAGGTTTGCCCCAGGCATCGACGTATTGGCTCTCAATGCCCCGCATCTCTACCAATGTCTGCAGAACGTTTTTCGTCATAGTGTTGTTATTCCTGTTTTAAAGTTGTCGCTCATGGAACCCAACGGGGTCTGATGGCCAACGTACAAATTTTTAACATTATTGTTGAAGTTGCCGCGTAACGAAACTGAATACGTTTGCATTAGGAAATGTTTGTAATTTTGCAACATTATTTGCTTTTTCTTTTGCCAATTATGCCATTTTGATCCATACTTTACGTAATTTATTTTCATTTTTTACAAAACAATCGAGGTACGTCATGACAATACGCATCGGTATCAATGGCTTCGGTCGCATCGGCCGTCTGGTAATGCGTGCGGCAGAAACACGCAACGATATTGAAGTGGTTGCAATCAACGACCTGCTGGACACAGATTACATCGCCTACTTACTGAAGTACGACTCTACGCACGGTTTATTCGACGGTGAAGTAAAAGTAGATAACGATCAGCTGATTGTAAATGGTAAGAAGATCCGTATTACATCAGAAAAAAATCCGGCCGACCTCAAGTGGTCAGAAGTAGATGTCGATGTTGTTGTTGAATCAACCGGATTATTCCTGACAAAAGACACGGCGGCGCAACACCTGGAAGCAGGTGCCAAAAAAGTGGTGATGTCAGCACCGTCGAAAGACGATACGCCAATGTTTGTTATGGGCGTAAACCATGACAGCTACAATGGCGAAACGATCGTTTCAAACGCATCTTGTACTACTAACTGTCTGGCACCGCTTGCCAAAGTACTGAATGACAAGTTTGGTATTAAAGATGGTCTGATGACAACTGTTCATGCGACCACGGCAACGCAAAAGACTGTAGACGGTCCGTCGATGAAAGACTGGCGTGGTGGCCGTGGTGCAGGCCAGAACATCATTCCGTCTTCTACCGGTGCTGCAAAAGCGGTAGGTAAAGTGATTCCGGCATTGAATGGTAAGTTGACCGGTATGGCATTCCGCGTACCGACGCCTAACGTATCCGTCGTAGACCTAACAGTAAATCTGGAAAAGCCAACATCCTACGATGATATCTGTGCTGCGATGAAAGCCGCTTCTGAAGGCGAGCTGAAGGGCATTATGGCATACACCGAAGATGCCGTGGTTTCAAATGACTTTATCGGCAATGCTAACACGTCTATTTTTGATGCCACTGCCGGTATTGCACTGACCGATACCTTCGTAAAACTGGTAGCCTGGTACGATAATGAGTGGGGTTATTCTAACAAGGTCCTGGACCTGGTAGCGCATATCTCAGAGTAAGCGTAAAAGCTTCAGCATTTGCTGTGCTAAATACTTAAAAAGGTGCGATTTTTTATCGCACCTTTTTTTATTTCAGTGCACAATGAGAATGCAATTCCACGGGTGAATTTTATTCTCCGAAACACAGAGCGAAACTGTCATTTGCTCCGTATTTGTCATTGAAACCGTTTTTGCAGGGAGTCGCTATGACCATCGCGAGCAGCGTTACCGTGAATGAATCACAGGGAATAACGTTTCTGGATATTGATAACCCGTTTTCGTCCGGGCGGATTAGTCTGTATGGAGGGCATGTGCTCTCTTTTACTCCAAAACATGACAATATAGAACGGCTTTGGCTTAGTCCTCACGCCTTTTTAAATGGCGAAAGGCCCATTCGTGGCGGCATCCCTGTTTGCTGGCCCTGGTTTAGTGATGACCATGGCAAAGAGAAAGGCGAGCTGCCCTCTCATGGTTTTTTGCGCACTCAGGTATGGCAACTTAAGTCATCAGAAGACATCGAAGACGGTACACGCATCGTGCTCACTCCTTCTTTCACCAGAGGAGACGGCTTTGAGTTTGACTGTAAAGTCAGTCTCACTGTCGTGTTTGGCGAACGGCTTTCCGTATCACTGAAGACTGAGAACACCGGGGTTGTACCTTTCACTTATAATCAGGCACTTCACAGCTATTTTGCCGTACCAGATATCAACAAAGCATCGCTGGAAGGAGTTACCGGGCAATACAAAGATAAACTGCAACACTGGGCCGTGCTGGATACGCCCTCCCCTTATACATTTACGGGCGAGACAGATCGCATTCATTTAGAGCCCATAAACGCCATCACGCTGAACAGTGAAAATCGCCCTGTCACTGAAGTACAGTCGCAGGGTCATGACTCAATCGTGATTTGGAACCCGTGGCGGGGCGCTGCCACCATGTCTGATATGGACGCATTTGGTTATACGCACATGCTATGTGTGGAAACGGCATGTACTAAAGGCGTTACCATTGAGCCAGGCAAGAGCCATACGATGACCCAGACGGTAAGTGGCCTGCCCAACTAGATACCGGCATTGATGCGTCGGATATCGCAAACCTCATGTGCCGGTCAGCACAGACAAAAAAGCCCGGAAACGTTGGACGTTATCCGGGCTTTTAAATAATACAAACCACAGCGTCGTTAAGATACCGGGCTTGTTACTGACACTATGCAGAGGCTCCGTCAACAGCGTCTTTAGCTAACTGCGTGATTCTGTCCCAATCACCTTCATTTATGGCATCATCCGGTGCAATCCACGAACCGCCAACACATTTCACATTGGGAAGGGCCAGATACTCTTTAAAGTTACCCGGACCAATGCCGCCGGTTGGACAGAATGTCACGTCCGGGAATGGACCTGAAATCGATTTAATGGCTTTCACACCACCAGACGCTTCTGCCGGGAAAAACTTCATGTGGGTATAGCCCGCATCCTTTCCTTTCATCAGGTCAGAAGTCGAGGAAATACCAGGAATTAACGGAATATCGCCATCCATTCCGGCTTTCAGCAAATCTGCGGTCATGCCCGGGCTGATGGCAAATTTAGCACCGGCATCGGTAACCGCTTTTAACTGTTGCGCATTGGTCACCGTACCGGCACCAATCAGTGCATCAGGCACTTCCTTCGCAATAGTGCTAATAACATCAATTGCCACAGGAGTGCGAAGCGTGACTTCCAACACTTTAATGCCGCCAGCCATAAGCGCTTTTGCCAGCGGAACTGCTTTTTCGACGTCGTTGATAACCAGTACCGGCACAACGGGCCCCGCTGCAAAAATCTCGGCTGGAGATATTTTCCAATTTGTTGTCATAATTCAGCTCGCAATATGTTGTTGTAAATACGCTGACGCACCCAGAAGGCCGTGATCCGGCTCAGCGATTAAATAAGTGGGAATGTCTTTGACGTAATGCTTCATTTGTCCTTTCGCTTCGAACCGGGCGCGGAAATCACTACGTTGCAGGAAGGCAGTGAAACGATTAGCGATACCACCGCCAATGAATACCCCACCCGTAGTCGCCATATTCAATGCCAGATTTCCGGCGAAACTTCCCATGATTCGGCAAAACTGGGTTAACGTGGCCGCGCAAATATCGCAGCTGCCGTCTACCGCTTTTTCTGTGACCTGGGCAGGCTCTGTCAGTTCGGCCGCAATCCCATTATGCGCAGCCAGTGCACGATAAATGTTTAACAGACCGCGACCAGACATCACCTCTTCTGCTGAGGCCCGCCCAAACTGGTTTTGGAGATAACGCCACACGACAATATCGGTTTCATCTACCGGTGCGAAGTCGGTGTGACCGCCCTCACCATCCAGTGTCTGCCATCCAGAACTGGTCATAGTAATGTGCTCAACCCCCAGACCGGTGCCCGGACCAAACACAGCAATATTGCCATTGGCTTTGCCATGACCCTCACCTATCTGAACGACCTGCTCACCGCTTAGCACCGGAAGTGAGTGCGCCACAGCAGTGAAATCGTTGATGACGTAAAGGTCATCCAGTTTCAGTTGCTGACGAAGCGCCTGCTGGGAAAATGCCCAGCTGTGGTTCGTCATTACAACCTGGTCGCCCAAAACCGGACACGCGATAGCAATGCATCCCTGAGTGAACGAGTACGCCGGCATATCTTTAAAATACTGCAAAATTGCCAGATCAATGCTGGCAAAGTCATTGCACATGTATTTCTTTATATCGCCCACACCGTCGCTGGTGACGCGTGCCAGACGGATATTGGTTCCGCCTACATCAGCAACGAACTGGGCACTCATAGCTTTTGCTCCTGCTCAACAAACAACGAGCATGCACCTTCTTCGGCACCTGTCAGCACAGCACGCATGCCGGCAAACATTTCACGGCCCATACCGATCTGGTGATGACCGATATCCGCGGCACGTGGTTCACGCGCATTCAGCGTGTCTTCGTCAACCAGCAGCGTCAGTGCACCTGTCTTGGTATCAAGCTCAATCATGTCACCGTTTTCGACTTTGCACAGCAACCCGCCCTTGAAGGCTTCAGGAGTAACATGAATGGCTGCTGGTACTTTGCCTGATGCGCCAGACATACGGCCATCAGTTACCAGAGCAACTTTAAAACCGCGATCCTGCAGCACGCCCAGTGGTGGTGTCAGGCGGTGCAGCTCTGGCATGCCGATCGCTGAAGGTCCCTGGAAGCGAACGACAACAATGCAATCTTTATCGAGCTCACCAGATTTGAACGCTTCATCAAGCTCAAACTGATCTTCAAAAACTACAGCCGGAGCCTTTATGTGGCAATGCGGTGTACGCAACGCCGAGGTTTTGATTACGGCACGGCCCAGGTTGCCCTGCAATACACTCAGGCCACCATCTGGCTTAAACGGCGTGTCAACTGGCGCCAGCACCTCTTTGTCCAGCGACTCCGTCGGTCCGTCACGCCACTCCAGCACGCCGTCATTCAGGAACGGCTCTTTGGTGTAGTTGTCCAGCCCTTTACCACAAATGGTAGTTACATCATTATGCAGCAATCCGGCATCCAGCAGCTGCTTCATCAACAGTGCCATACCGCCCGCGGCAGTGAAGTGATTGATGTCAGCCGAACCGTTAGGATAAATACGCGTAAGCAGCGGCACCGCATTGGAGATTTCAGAGAAATCATCCCAGTTGATGATGTAACCCGCTGAGCGCGCGACCGCAATAAGATGCATGGTATGGTTTGTTGAACCGCCGGTTGCCAGCAAGCCCACAAGCCCGTTTACCAGCGCTTTAGCATCAACAATATGACCAATAGGCGTGTAGTTTTCGCCTAAGTCTGTCAGACGTGTTGCCTGTACCGCTGCGGCCTTGGTTAACGCGTCACGCAGAGGCGTACCTGGGTTAACAAACGACGAGCCAGGCAGATGCAGCCCCATCATTTCAACAACCAGCTGATTAGAGTTGGCGGTACCATAGAAGGTGCAGGTACCGGCTGAATGGTAAGACTGCGATTCTGCTTCAAGCAGCTCTTCACGACCGACTTTGCCCTCGGCATAAGCCTGACGAACACGGGCTTTTTCTTTATTCGGTAACCCTGATGGCATGGGGCCGGCAGGGATGAAAACCGTTGGCAGGTGACCGAAGCTCAGCGCGCCCATTAGCAGCCCCGGGACGATTTTGTCGCAAATGCCCAGCATCACTGCCGAATCAAACATGTTGTGAGATAAGGCAACAGCCGATGCCATAGCGATAACATCGCGACTCATCAGACTCAGGTCCATCCCTTTCTGACCTTGCGTTACCCCGTCACACATGGCCGGCACTCCGCCGGCGAATTGCGCGACACTGCCAACTTCTTTTACGGCGTCTTTAATCAGCGCCGGATACGTTTCATAGGGCTGATGCGCAGACAACATATCGTTATACGCCGACACAATACCGACGTTGGCTTTTGTCATTGAACGCAGGTCAGATTTATCTTCTGTGCCGCAAGCGGCAAAACCGTGTGCCAGG
Organism: Alteromonas antoniana; assembly: GCF_019249295.1. Taxonomy (GTDB): domain Bacteria; phylum Pseudomonadota; class Gammaproteobacteria; order Enterobacterales; family Alteromonadaceae; genus Alteromonas; species Alteromonas antoniana. The sequence goes on along the minus strand of NZ_JAESDH010000007.1, from coordinate 45,253 downwards.
TTTCCGCACGATAACACACCACGGTGTGGTCCTTCGCGACGGGCGTTTTCAATTTTGTCCAGATACGCTTTACGCGTGTCTTTGCTTCGTTCAATGATACGCTGAGTGATTTCAGCTAATTGCGAGTTCATAATAGTCTCCTATGGCGCCCACATCAGTGTAACCGGTGCACGGTTGATAACTGCAGTGATGGGTTTTTGCGCTTCGGTGGAATTTTCCAGGGCTTCCGTCAGCACCTCTTTTTTACGTTCGCCGGTCAGGTGCAAAAAGATATTGCGGCTATTCAGCAACGTAGGAAGCGTCATCGATATGCGCTGGTGTGGTGCAGTGGTTGGTGTAACGGCAATACAGGTTCTGCCGCTATTCATATCCAGCCCATCCTGCACCTGCTCTGAACACGGAAACAATGAGGCGGTATGACCGTCTTCGCCCATTCCCAGAATCAGCGCATCGAATGGCTGGGCCATACTGGCAATGTTAGATTCGGCTTCATTAATCCCTTCATTGGCATCCGCATGGTCGGCTTTTAACTCAACGAAATGCGCTGCTGCGGCTTTATTCTGAAGCAGATTCTGTTTCACAAGTTGCGTGTTACTGGCATCGTCGTCTTCGTTTACCCAACGCTCATCAGCCAGCGTAACATCCACTTTACTCCAGTCCAGATCCGCATTACTAAGCAGCTTGAATAAGGCCAGTGGCGTACGTCCACCACTGACGACGAGAGACGCGCGTCCTCGTGTCTGAATACCGGTTTTCAGAATAGAAGTCAGGGTTGATGCGAAGGCTTCAGTCAGTGCATCCGGTGTATCGTAAGATTCAATCGTTAATGCCATTATTTCTTTTTCACCTGTTTGCTTTCATACCAGCTACGGTTTGCTCGTGCCAGCAGACCAATTGAGTCTACCGGCCCCCATGTACCTGCCTGATAAGGCTCTGGCGGCTCGTTGGTGTTTTTCCATGCTTCAAGAATTGAGTCAACCCAGTTCCATGCCTGTTCAATTTCATCACGACGGACGAACAGCGCCTGGTTACCCAGCATCACTTCTAACAGCAGCTTTTCATAGGCGTCTGGAATTCGCTCGTCACCAAATGCTTCAGACAAACTCAGGTTCAGCTTTGACTTTTGCAAATCCATAGAGCCGGAACTGGTCAGCCCAGGCACTTTATTCATAACGGTAATTTCGACGCCTTCATCTGGCTGCAGTCGGATTACCAGTTTATTCGGTGGCAGGTTTTTGAAGCTGTCGCCGAACAAATTGTGCGGCTGACGCTTAAAGTAAATGACAACTTCACTGACTTTGGTTGGCATACGTTTACCGGTTCTCAGGTAAAACGGCACCCCAGCCCAGCGCCAGTTATCAATTTCGGCTTTGATCGCAACAAACGTTTCAGTTTTACTCTGCGTATTGGCGTCTTCTTCCTCAAGATACCCTGGTACTTCTTCGCCTTTCACGAAGCCAGAGGTGTACTGTCCGCGCACCGTCACGTCACTCACATTAGACGCATTAATTGGACGCAACGCTTTAAGCACTTTCAGCTTCTCGTCACGAATATTATCAGCATCGAGGGTTGTGGGCGGCTCCATCGCAACCAGAGACAATATCTGAAGCAAGTGGTTTTGCACCATGTCGCGCATCTGACCGGCGTCATCGAAGTAACCCCAGCGGCCTTCGATACCGACAGACTCAGCAACGCTGATCTGAACATGGTCAATACAGTTATGATCCCAGTTTGTCGCGAAAATAGAGTTAGCGAAACGCAGCGCTACCAGGTTAAGCACCGTTTCTTTACCAAGGTAATGGTCGATACGGTAAATCTGTTTCTCGTCAAAGAACTCAGCAACCTGATTGTTGATGATTTTCGACGACTCCAAATCGTGACCAATTGGCTTTTCCAGCACAACGCGTACACTTGAGTCGATAATTTTGCAGCCATGGAGACCACGACAGATATCACCGTAAATTGCCGGCGGCGTAGCCAGATAGCAAACCATGGTGCGACTCGGGTCAACATGTTCGTCGAACTGTTTGTAGCTCTCGACATCTTTCATATCGACACAAACATAATCCAGTCGGGCTTTAAGGCGTGACCAGGTGTCTTCGCAAAGTTCAGCGCCACCAAACTTCTCGATATTCGCTTTTACTTCACTTACGTACTCATCAACCGTCATCTCCTGACGTGCCACACCAATAATCATGGTATCGGGATGGATGAGTTCCGCTTTTTCAAGTTGGTACAGAGACGGCAACAGCTTGCGCCGTGAGAGATCCCCCATTGTGCCAAACAGCACAAAATCACAGGGTTCGTAGGAGTTATCCACTACCATATTCGTCGACCTTCTTAATAATAACAGTAACGTGGTTTTAGTTCGTTCCAGGCAACGGCTACTGATTGGTTGTTAGCACATAGTTAACACCAAATGTAGTAAAATTACAACTTTGCCGTATTTCATATTTTATTTGATGATTTTTGAGTGTTGACGAGGGAAAAACGAAATTAAAAATGTCAAAAAATTACATTTTTCTTGTCACCACTGTCACTTTCAGTAGACTATCTACCGAACAAGGCGCACATAATACTCTACTAAACGCTATATCCGTATGAATATATTAGAAAAAATCACCCAAAATAAAGCTGTATTCAGTAAGTCAGAGCGCAAAGTAGCAGAAGTTATTCTGTCAAATCCGCAAACTGCCATCCATTCGAGTATAGCAACCCTCGCAAAAATGTCGGATGTAAGCGAGCCTACCGTGAACCGGTTTTGTCGTCGCCTGGATACAAAAGGCTATCCTGACTTCAAACTACATCTGGCGCAAAGCCTTGCAAATGGCACGCCCTATGTAAACCGCCACGTCGATGAGCAGGATGGTCCTGAAGAATATACGAACAAAATTTTTGAATCGACCATGGCGTCGCTTGAAGTGGCCAGGCAGTCCATTGACGTCAATATCGTTAACCGGGTTGTCGATTTGCTTACCCAGGCACAGAAAATATCCTTCTTCGGCTTAGGGGCATCCGCGTCTGTCGCTCACGATGCATTGAACAAATTTTTCCGCTTCAATGTGCCGGTAGTGTATTTCGAAGATATCCTGATGCAACGTATGAGTTGCATGAACTGCTCTGACGGCGATGTGGTGGTACTGATCTCTCATACCGGACGCACCAAAAGCCTGGTAGAGATCGCGCAGATAGCGCGCATGAATGATGCAACCGTAGTGGGTATCACCTCAGCAGAGAGCCCGTTGGCGCAGGAATGCAGCTACGTGCTGTCGCTTGAGGTTCCCGAAGACACCGACATGTACATGCCAATGGCCAGCCGAATCGCGCAACTGACACTGATTGATGTACTGGCAACCGGTTTTACACTGCGCCGGGGCAACAAGTTCCGTGAGAATTTGAAACGGGTTAAAGATACGCTGCGCGGCTCTCGCTACGAGAAGCGCAACGAATAGCGCCAAGAAATTGTGAAAAAACGTCACCCCGGTGGCGTTTTTTTATACCTGCAAAATCAGTGCGTAACACCTATACTGGTAAGCGCAGTTAACATTTTATTCCCAAACATTCACATTTCTGTCAGATTCTACTAGTATTTTGTAATAAAATTACGAAAAGAGATTACAGCATGAGACAGACATGCAAAAATAATATCTCTGATTCAATCACCTAAACGACCAAGAGACTGCGAATTATTATGACCAGAAGAACGAAAATCCTTGCCACGTTAGGCCCAGCTACGGACTCGCTTGAAAAAATCCAGGCAATAATAAAAGCCGGCGCTAACGTAGTACGCATGAACTTCTCTCACGGCCAGGCTGACGATCATATTGAACGCGCTAAGCGCGTACGTGAAGCCGCCAAGAACCTAGGCAAGTATGTTGCGATTTTGGGCGATCTTCAGGGACCGAAAATCCGGGTTGCCAGGTTTAAAGATGGCTCAGTGGTACTAAAAGAAGGCGCCAGCTTTATTCTTGACGCTGAAATGGGCAAAGAAGACGGTGATATCAATGCGGTAGGTATCGACTACAAAGCGCTGCCAGATGATGTTGATGCTGGCGACATCCTGCTGCTGGATGATGGCCGTATTCAGCTAGAAGTTACTGCGGTAAAAGGCCGCCAGGTACACACGAAAGTGACGGTTCCCGGTAAATTATCGAATAACAAAGGTATCAATCGTCAGGGCGGCGGTCTTTCTGCTGAAGCATTAACAGAAAAAGATAAAGAAGATATTAAAACTGCTGCCAAAATTGGCGTTGACTACCTGGCAGTCTCTTTTCCCCGCAGTGGTGCAGACTTAAATTATGCCCGCGAACTGGCTCAGGCTGCTGGCTGTGATGCCATGATTTGCGCTAAGGTAGAACGCGCAGAAGCCGTGGCAACAGACGAAGCCATTGACGATATCATCAGTGCGTCCGACGCCGTTATGGTCGCCCGCGGCGATCTGGGCGTTGAAATCGGCGATGCTGAGCTGGTTGGTGTACAGAAAAAGCTTATTGCCCGCTCGCGCCAGCTTAACAAAGTTGTTATTACCGCAACCCAGATGATGGAATCGATGATTGACAGTCCGATGCCGACCCGGGCCGAGGTGATGGACGTCGCAAACGCCGTACTTGATGGCACCGATGCAGTAATGCTAAGTGCCGAAACTGCTGCGGGTAATTATCCGGTGGAAACAGTGCTGGCCATGGCGCGGGTATGTGAAGGAGCCGAAACGCACCCCAGCATCAAACTCTCCAAACACCGCATGGACGACATTTTTTCTTCTGTCAGTGAAACGGTTGCCCTTTCTGCTGTGTATGCCGCGAATCACTTGCCTAGCATCCGCGCGATTGTTGGTCTGACAGAAAGTGGTAATACTCCGAAACTGATGTCCCGCATTACGACTTCACTTCCTATCATCGCATTATCGCGCCATGAGCATACACTAAACTCTATGGCGCTGTTTCGTGGTGTAAAGCCGGTGTATTTCGACTCGCGCAACTGCGAGCCAGGCCAGTTGAAACACGATGTAATGAATGCATTGAAAGCGCATGGGCTGGTAAAATCCGGTGACAGCGTCATTATGACGTACGGCGATGAAATGGAAAAAATCGGGGCGACAAACGCCTTAAAAATAGTGAACGTTGATTAAGCACCCAACTGACACTCAAAAGGCGCCTTCTTCAGGCGCCTTTTTTATTTAAGGTAAAGGGTGTGCGTTACAGCAGCCCCCACGACACAGATGAGAGAAAAAACACTGAAAGATACCAGTGTTGTTTTACTGGTGTCGCCAGATTTCAGGCACTACGACCAGTGCTCGAAATAGTCGCTCGTATCACGCGTCGGCTTGCTGGCCCCTTCTATCGCGGGTGTTCCCAAATACAGAAAGCCTACAATTTCATCCTCTTCTGCCACATTCAGCGCATCACGCACTGTATCGCAGTGAGCATAGCTGCCCGTCCGCCAGATACCGTTAAACCCTTGTGCTACAGCCGCCATCTGCATTGCCATCACAGCGCAGGATGCCGACGCAATCTGCTCAACCCGCGGCACCTTTTCATGTTCTTTGTAGTTAGCGATGGCGACAATGATCATGGGTGCGCGCTGCGTTAACTGAGGCGCGCGCTCAATCTCTTTTTCGGACTTATCGTTATCGATAGCCGACTGTTCAAAAATAGAACCTAGTTTCAGTAGCCCTTTATCCTGACAAACAATAAAACGCCAGGGCGTCAGGCAGGCATGATCGGGGGCCCTGAGCGCGGCCTGCATGATATTCTCCAGCGCCTGACCTTCCGGCGCCGGGGCTTTCAAACGAGGCTGGGAAGCCCGATTCAGTAACAATGACATCGCATCCACAAACAGTCTCCTTGTGCTGCAGGTTTGATAATGTGATTTATCCTACGCACAGGTGCTCAAAAAGACCAGAACCTTAAGGGCGAATTTAACCTATTTTTGTTTTCATAAAGCGGCTGATGATGTCGTCTGCGCTGACATACCGCCCGCCCCCGTAAAACAGTAATACTGCCAGCATGATAAAGTACGTTGCGGCGAACTCTATCCCGTTGTTCAGGATCACAAATTTACCTGAGCTGGTCAGCCAGTCGATGTACCCGTGCTTTTCCAGCAATGTGTTAGCCGCGGTCAGTTTTTCCGGAGCTGCGAGCACTGAGGGATCGTAATAAATTGTGCCATCCGCAAACCAGCTTGACGCATCAGCAATGGCCAGCCATCCATGCTGTGCATGAACCGTTAAGATAGCGACTACCATCGTAATCATCAAAGGCAAAGACACTAACCGGGTGGCCAGCCCAATTAATAACAATACACCGCCAACCAGCTCTGTTGCCGTAGCCAGACACGCGAGCAGTTCAGGAAATGGCAAGCCCAGTCCCCATTCGGGATCACCGAACCATTGCACAATATCGTCAAATGCAGTGACTTTATTCCATCCAGCCTGAATCATAACTGGTGCCAGATACAGGCGAAGTAACAGCAAGGGAAGTCCGTCTGCGTGACGTAAACCCGATATCGTTCCATAATAGACAGAAGTCAGCATAACTATTTCCTGGTAACAGTGACTGCTAATAAAGAACCTGCGAAGCGAAAAAATCTTTCACCAACCACATCGGACACTATGTCGCCACTGACACGCTTATTGGTCAGAGGGCATCAAAAAGTAGGCTATAAAGAGAAAAAAGGCAGGCTGCTGATGCAGTTTAGCGAGAAGGATCACCGCCGTATCGCACAACTTATTGCTAAATGGCTGGAAGATTCAGAAAATCAAAGGTAAGGTCCGATGCAATGCGTGTTCAGGACAGATCACACTTCATTACAATTTTAATTCGCTATACCCTGCGGTTTGGATAACATACTGGGTAAATGACTCTGAGGTAACGAGATACTATGGCTGCCAACGGAAACTGGACGAAATCCTTATTTATTGGCCTATGGACGGTACTAAATTTTTGCCGGAAGCTGTTTTTTAACATTATATTTATCATCATATTTGTTGGTCTTCTAATTGTGATCATGCGCGAAGAAGATCCTCTTACGGTGAATGCTGACAGTGCACTGTATCTTAATTTGTATGGCACGCTGGTCATAGAAAAAGAAGCAGTAGACCCGTTCGAACAATTCATGCAGGAAGCGTTCGGGGAAGAGCCGGAAAATCCGGAAGTGTTGGTACGCGACGTCGTTAAGGTCATTGAAAATGCCCAGCAAGACAGTCGTATTAAAGCGTTGGTTCTGGATTTACACGGGCTTACCGGCGGCGGGCTGGATAAGATGCGCACCATCGCTGAAGCCATTGAAGCGTTCAAGCGTTCCGAGAAGCCGGTTTATGCAATCGGTGACTACTTTTCTCAGGATCAGTACTACCTTGCTGCTCACGCCGATAACGTGTATCTGAACCCTATGGGCGCGCTTCTGCTTGAAGGTTATGGCCGATATGGGCTGTACGTAAAAGACATGTTGGAAAAGCTGAAGGTTACCACCCATATTTTCCGTGTAGGAACATACAAATCAGCAGTCGAACCGTTTATTCGCAACGACATGTCAGATGCCGCTAAAGAAGCAAACAAAGAATGGCTTGATGCCTACTGGGCACAGTATAAAGCTGATGTTGCCGCCGCACGCAACATGGATGTCAGCAACTTTGATGAAACCCTTCAGGGACTGCTGGAAAAATTCAACGAAGCAGGTGCGGATTTCGCAACCTATGCGTTGGAAAACGGCTGGGTAGATGCGCTGAAAACCCGTGAAGAAGTGCGCCAGGAACTGGTGGCTTTGGTAGGGTCAGATGAAAACAAACTGGGCGTGAACGTCACCCCTTACTCCACGTACTTGAAAGTCGTAAATCCCCCATTACCGAGGGTACAGAACGACATGGATAAAGTCGCTATCGTGGTTGCCAAAGGTACCATCTTAAATGGTAATCAAAAAGCCGGTACCATCGGCGGTGACAGCACTGCACGTTTATTACGCAAAGCCAGACTGGACGATAACGTGAAAGCTGTGGTGCTTCAGGTTGATTCTCCGGGGGGTAGCTCCTTTGGCTCCGAGATAATTCGTCAGGAAGTGCTTGAACTCCAGGAAGCCGGGAAACCGGTAGTGGTATCAATGAGTACCTATGCGGCATCTGGAGGTTACTGGATCTCTGCTGATGCTGACAAAATCATCGCATCGCCCAGCACCATCACGGGATCCATCGGCGTGTTCGGCATGTTTATGACGTACGAGAAAAGCCTGGATTATTTGGGTATTAACAGCGATGGCGTCGGTTCTACCGAACTGACCGGGTTATCCCCTACCCGCTCGCTGGCGCCTGAGTTCGGCCAGATTTTGCAAAATAATGTAGAAAGCAGCTACAACAACTTCATCACTATGGTCGCAGATGCCAGAGGCATGAAAGTCGACGATGTTGACGACATTGCACAGGGCCGTGTCTGGATTGGCGAAACAGCGCTTAAACTGGGCTTGGTCGACGAGCTGGGCGATCTTAACGATGCCGTTATGTCTGCAGCCGACATTGCCGGTCTGGAGAAATACGACAGCTTTTATGTTGAACGTGACCTTTCTGCCCAGGAAATGTTTTGGAAAGAGTTTTTTGGTCAGGCAATGGTATGGGCTGCGAAATGGCAATTTTCACAATCAGATTCAGCCCTGATGGGCATGGTGAAGAGTGTGTTGAAAGAGTTCGATACCATGCAGCAGCTTAATGATCCAATGGGCGTATACATTTTGTGTTTACAATGCAACGTTAAATAGCCCGTGTCACAAATAAGTCAAACAGAGCGCGCTGCTGTGAAGCAGCGCGTTTCTGCTCTCTATCAACATGCTGAAAAGTATTTTTCCCGCGCATTTGTCACGCCTGAGGTAACATTCCGCCGTTCAGGGAGAAATGCGGGCACGGCCTTTTTAAACCAAAACCGCATTAACCTAAACGGCGCCCTGTTCACTGAAAACCGGGACGCGTTTTTCTCACAAGTTATTCCTCATGAAATCAGCCACCTCCTGGTTTGGCAGTTGTATGGCCGGGTCAAGCCCCATGGGAAAGAATGGCAACATATGATGGAAGAGGTATTTAACACGCCGGCCTCTGCTACCCACAGTTTCGATTTGGCACCGCTGAATCTCAAAACGTTTCGTTATCGCTGTAATTGCGATGTCATCGAGTTGTCAGTGCGACGACATAATAACGTACTGAAAGGCCAGCGTTATCTCTGCAGACGCTGCAATAGCTATCTGACTGCTGAATAATCGTTATCACGAGAACCGTCAGCTAAACCTTGCCTCCGGTCTTTCTGACTTGTGTATCTGAACAGAAAAAGCGCAAAAATTCCTCGACTCCGGAGCCGCTTTTCTTTATATTGCGCGCCCCTGGCTTCGAACTTCGAAGCCATTTCTTTTTCTACAGATAAACGTCCTGGACTCGCTTTGATTACTACCGCCAATATCACAATGCAATTTGGCTCTAAGCCTTTGTTTGAAAATATCTCAGCCAAATTTGGTAATGGCAACCGTTATGGCCTGATCGGTGCGAATGGTTGCGGTAAATCCACTTTCATGAAAATTCTGAGCGGACATCTCGTACCGACCTCAGGCAATGTCTCAATGGCCCCCGGCACCAAACTGGGGATCCTCAGTCAGGACCAGTTTGCCTTTGAGGAAATGAGCGTAGTCGATGCGGTGATCATGGGCGACCGTGAGCTTTGGGAAGTGAAACGGGAACGCGACGCCATATATAGCAAAGCGGAAATGAGTGAAGAAGACGGTATGCGCGTAGCAGACCTCGAAACCCGCTTTGCAGAAATGGATGGCTACACTGCAGAGGCACGTGCCGGTGATATCCTTACCGCTGCCAGTATCGAAGAGCATTATCATTTCGGACTGATGAAAGAGGTAGCGCCTGGCAAAAAGGTGCGTGTATTACTGGCTCAGGCTCTGTTTGCCGAGCCTGATATTCTGCTACTTGATGAGCCTACCAATAACCTGGATATCTATACGATTGAGTGGCTGGCGCAAGAACTGAACAAGCGCAAGTCTACGATGATCATCATTTCGCACGATCGCCACTTTCTGAACTCTGTGTGTACACACATGGCAGACATTGATTACGGCGAACTGCGTATTTATCCGGGTAACTACGACGACTACGTGCAGGCAGCCATGATGGCGCAGGAACAACTGCACCAGGAAAATGCCAAAAAATCAGCAGAAATCGAAGAGTTACAATCTTTCGTTGCTCGTTTTTCGGCAAACGCGTCTAAAGCCAAACAAGCCACGTCACGGGCAAGACGACTTGAGAAAATTGAACTGGCGGAAGTGAAAGCGTCCAGCCGCCGCAAACCGTTCATTCAGTTCAAGCAGCATAAAAAACTACATCGCCTGGCAGTCACACTTGAAGAAGTCGGTCACAGCTACCCGGATCTTCCGCTGTTTGACAACGCCAATCTGTTATTGGAAGCAGGCTCCCGTCTTGCCATCATCGGTGAAAACGGCGCGGGTAAAACTACCCTGCTTAAGTGTCTGGTCGACGACCTGACACCCAATAAAGGTGTGGTGAGATGGGCGGAAAATGCGTCGGTAGGTTATATTCCCCAGGACAGCAGTAACGATTTCGACTGCGACCTCACGCTATTTGAATGGATGTCGCAGTGGCGCAGTCCGAAGCATGATGACTTACAGGTAAAGGGCATGCTGGGACGCCTGCTTTTTGGCTCAGATGACTTCAACAAAAAAGTGAAGGTGTGCTCCGGTGGTGAGAAAAACCGTCTCCTGTTCGGCAAACTTATGCTTCAGGATATCAACGTCCTGGTGATGGATGAACCCACCAACCACCTTGATATGGAATCTATTGAGGCGCTCAACAATGCGTTGTACAAATTTGATGGCACGGTGATTTTCGTCAGTCATGACCGCGAGTTTGTCTCATCGCTGGCCACACAGATCATCGAAATCAGAAATCAGGCTATCACGCACTTCGATGGTAACTATGAAGAGTTTGTCGCCCATTGCGATGGGCTGTCAGAGACGCCCCAGCGTAAGGCAGCAATTGCCTGATAATCTGCACTACGAAAAAACGCGCCTGACCAGCGCGTTTTTTGTTTTCTCGCGATAAGGTTTAGAACCAGCTTCGCGTAAAGACTTTATCGATATCGTTAAAGGCCGTTTTTAACAGTGCAGCAAGCTCTTTGTAGCGAGGTCTTGATTTTAAAGACTGCACCTGACAGCCGTGAGTACGCATCTTCGAGTGAATCTCGTGATACCAGTGTTTAAGCTGCGGAGGTAAGGCCTGATTGGAGCGATGGCCAAGCCATAAAAGGCCCTGTAGCGGCAGGCTCAGGAAAAACGCACCGATGGCGATGGCCTGTGGTAAGTATTCAGCACCGAACGTATTTAACATAGCCGCGCAAGCAAGCACGGCCATGGGTGGCATCACTTTCACCGCCAGACGGGTGGCCGAAACCACGCGACACTCAGGAAAATGTGCGTACAGTTCCTTTTTCACCGGCCAGGTAGTCATATAGTCCTGACCATCACGGAAAAGTGTCATTACAGATTGTGCCATGTTCCACCTCACTTCTGTGCGCAAATGCCCACAGTTACACTATAACCAATATGCAGCATCAGGTGTATAACGTTTTTCTATAATACTGTTTAAAACTGATTATAGCTCACCTTCTGTAAGTGACATACCAGCCAGATAAAGGCATCATATGGCTATTCGGCGCAGGCTGGGACTATCAACTCATGTTGAAACTAGAAATTTTGCCCCAACCTAGCTGTTATCAAGAATTTCGCCCTATCGGGCAACGACGTATTTGGAGAGAAAAATGGCAGAAAGCAGACATGTTCGTCTACTGATTTTGGGGTCCGGACCGGCAGGCTATTCTGCTGCAGTGTATGCAGCCCGAGCCAACCTGGAGCCCGTATTGCTGACGGGTATTCAGCAAGGCGGACAACTGACGACTACCACTGAAGTTGAAAACTGGCCCGGTGATCCTGAAGGTCTGACTGGGCCGGACCTGATGGTTCGTATGCAAAAACATGCGGAAAAATTCGACACAGAGATTATCTTCGATCATATCAACAAAACGGATCTCTCTAAGCGTCCGTTCACATTGTACGGCGATAACGGCACCTATACCTGCGATGCGCTTATCATCGCTACCGGCGCTTCAGCTAAATACCTTGGCATGGAGTCTGAGCAGGCCTTTATGGGTAAAGGTGTATCAGCCTGCGCGACCTGTGACGGCTTTTTCTATCGTAACCAGAAAGTAGCGGTTGTTGGCGGCGGTAACACCGCGGTAGAAGAAGCATTGTACCTGTCTAATATTGCTTCAGAAGTGCATGTCATTCACCGTCGTGAAGAGTTCCGAAGTGAAAAAATCCTCGAGCAACGCCTGCGTGACAAGGCAGAAAATGGCAACGTTACACTGCATCTGAATCGCACCCTTGATGAGGTCATGGGTGACGAGATGGGCGTAACCAAAATTCGTATTAAAGACACCGATTCAGATACCACTGAAGAGCTGGATATTATGGGTCTTTTCATCGCCATTGGCCACAAACCGAATACTGATATCTTTGACGGTCAGCTTGCAATGAAAGACGGTTATATCGTGGTAAACAGTGGCCTTAACGGCAATGCCACTCAAACCAGTGTTGAAGGTGTATATGCAGCAGGTGATGTCAGCGACCATGTATATCGCCAGGCAATTACATCGGCCGGAACGGGCTGTATGGCTGCGCTGGATGCTGAAAAGTATCTTGACGGCCTGAAAATGGAACAGTAAGCGATCCGCGAAGGCCGACAGCGGCCTTCGCCATATTTCGTGACCCTTCATGATTGAATTGCCGTACCTCCACGAAGATACCCCATTTCCCCCGGTGAATGAGGCTTTAGACGACCCTAACGGCTTGCTTGCCTTTGGCGGTACACTTGATATCAACCGGCTTTTTAACGCTTATTCTCATGGCATATTCCCGTGGTTCAGCGACCAAGAACCGATATTATGGTGGTCACCGACGCCCCGCGCGATTATTGTGCCCGACGCGTTTTGCTGTTCAAAAAGCCTGCGCAAGCTGGCACGCAAAGCCATTTACGATGTTACAATGAATCACGCCTTCACGGATGTGATTAACGCCTGCGCCACCATTCCACGCGTTCACCCTGGTTCAACCGAGATGTCATCAGACACCTGGATAACAGAAGATATGCAACGCGCGTATATCAGACTGCATCAGGCGGGCCTGGCCCACTCTGTGGAAGTATGGGAAGGCAATAACCTGGTGGGTGGTCTTTATGGCGTTGCCGTAGGGAAGGTATTTTGTGGAGAGTCGATGTTCCACTTTAAAAATAACACTTCCAAACTGGCTATGCTGGCGTTGGTCAATCATATGAAAGCGCATCAAATGGCATTTATCGATTGCCAGCTACCCACAGAACATCTCACATCATTGGGTGCAGTCGAGGTGAGCAGAGACGCATTTATCAGCAGACTTGCCGCACATAATCAGACACTGGATGGATCCGGAAAGCTGAGTGACCAGTACAGGAAGGTATGGTCAAGGCAGGATATCACACCATGAGATTTGGCATTACACAGGTATTTCCCTGTAGCTACCTTGCCAACCGCCACGAACAACTTTTAGTCTATGCGGAAGAGGACACCGATCTGGCGCTGCGATACAGCCAGCTGATACAGGCAGGCTTTCGTCGTAGTGGTGATCAGGTGTACCGGCCCCATTGCCCTCAATGCGATGCTTGTCAGTCAGTGCGGGTTCTGGTTAACACCTTTACCCCATCTCGCAGTCAAAAGCGCGTAATCCGGAAAAACAGTCATTTGCATTCTGTGCTATCCTATACCCCTGGTAAGGATTACTATCCGTTATATGAGCATTACATTTGCGAAAGACATGCCGATGGTAGTATGTTTCCACCTTCCCGGGATCAGTTTGACAGCTTCATTGATTGTCAGTGGAAGCAACCTGTATTTATTGAAGCATACGACGATGACAAACTCATCGCAGTCGCGGTTACTGACATCGTTGATGACCGTGTCAGTCATAGTGGAATGTCAGCGCTGTATACCTTTTTTGATCCCGCCTATTCAGAATCCTCTATTGGTACCTGGATGATTTTGCAGCAACTGCAGCACGCAAGAACAATGGGCATAGATTATCTGTATCTTGGCTACCAGGTGGACGCCTGCCCAAAAATGGCGTATAAAACGCGTTTTCTGCCCCACGAGCGTTTTTATCACAATAAATGGCACCGAATTGATAAAAAAACGGTCTAAACGCTTTACACTGCCGCCCGGATTGGTTAATGTCTGCGCGGCAAAAATTTTGACTTATTTGAGGTAACTGCTTTACATGGCGAAAGAAGATTGTATTGAAATGGAAGGAACGGTTCTGGATACCCTTCCAAACACTATGTTCCGCGTTGAGCTGGAAAACGGTCACGTGGTGACTGCGCACATCTCTGGCAAAATGCGTAAAAACTATATCCGGATCCTAACCGGTGACAAAGTGACTGTAGAGATGACACCATACGACCTGACCAAAGGCCGTATCGTGTATCGTGCAAGATAATACGCCAGTAAGCGGTCCCCGCTACAAAAAAAGCCCGATATCGCTATCGGGCTTTTTTGTTTTTATATGACAGGAGACGCTGAATCAGTTCGATTCAGCTTCCTTTTTCTCTTCATTTACGCCGGTGTAGTTGAAAGTCAGCTTATCGTCAGCCAAATCAACCTTCACATTGCCACCTTTGCTCAGTTCACCGAACAGCAATTCGTTAGCAAGTTCTTTTTTGACTTCGTTTTTAATAAGCCGTGCCATAGGACGTGCGCCCATCGCTTTGTCATAGCCTTTCTCAGCGAGATACGCACGCGCAGCGGAGGTAACCTCCAGTGACACGCCTTTCACGTCCAGCTGCGCCTGAAGCTCGATAATGAACTTGTCGACTACCTGCAGAATCACTTCCGAATCCAGATGATTGAACCAGATGATCGAATCCAGACGGTTACGGAACTCTGGTGAGAATATTTTGTTGATTTCACTCAACGCATCATGGCTGTGATCCTGTTGCTTAAAGCCAATGGACTTACGAACGGTTTCCTGTACGCCTGCGTTTGTGGTCATTACCAGCACCACATTGCGGAAGTCGACTTTACGGCCGTTATTATCTGTTAATGTCCCGTGATCCATCACCTGCAGCAAAATGTTGTAGATATCACTGTGCGCCTTTTCTATCTCATCAAGCAGTACCACTGAGTACGGGTTCTTTATCACCGCATCCGTAAGCAATCCGCCCTGATCAAAGCCAACATAACCCGGAGGTGCACCAATCAGCCGGCTCACCGCGTGACGCTCCATGTACTCCGACATGTCGAAACGTACCAGTTCTACGCCCATAATTTTAGCCAGTTGCTGCGTGACTTCGGTCTTCCCTACCCCGGTAGGTCCTGCAAACAGGAAGCTACCGATCGGTTTCTCTTCTTGTCCAAGACCAGAACGCGACAAGTGAATGGCATCGGTGAGATTCTCAATCGCATCATCCTGACCAAACACCACCATTTTCAGGTTGCGGTTCAGGTTTTTCAGCACTTCTTTGTCTGACGCGGATACAGATTTTTCTGGTATACGCGCCATCTTGGCGATGATTTGCTCGATGTCACTGACATTAATGGTCTTCTTGCGCTTAGACACAGGCAGCAAACGCTGGCTTGCGCCCGCTTCATCCATCACATCAATGGCTTTGTCTGGCAGGTGTCGCTCATTAATGTACTTCGCCGACAGCTCTGCCGCTGCCTGCAGCGCTTTTTGTGTAAAGCGCACACTGTGATGCTCTTCATACCGGGATTTCAGGCCCTGAAGGATCTTGGTTGTATCGCCAACGCTTGGCTCTACAACATCCACTTTCTGGAAGCGGCGCGCCAAAGCACGGTCCTTTTCAAAAATGCCCTGATATTCCTGATATGTGGTAGAACCGATGCAGCGTAGCTCACCACTGCTTAATTTTGGCTTCAATAAGTTAGATGCATCCATTACACCACCTGATGCTGCACCAGCGCCGATGATGGTATGAATTTCATCAATAAACAGAATAGCGTCTTTGTCTTTACCCAGCTCTTTAAGAATCGCTTTGAGACGTTTCTCAAAGTCGCCGCGATATTTCGTTCCGGCAAGCAGGCCGCCTAAGTCCAGCGAATATACTGTGCTTTCAGCAATGACCTCTGGCACATCGTTATTAACAATCCGATAAGCAAGTCCTTCCGCAATCGCGGTTTTCCCTACACCCGCTTCTCCTACCAGCAGCGGATTGTTTTTACGGCGGCGGCATAAGATCTGAATGGTTCGCTCAAGCTCAGCGTCACGACCAATCAGCGGATCGATTTTGCCGTCCTGTGCATGTTTGTTCAGGTCGGTAGCGTACTTGCTCAGCGCGGAGCTGTTTTCATCTCCTTCAGCGCCCTCTTCGGCAGCTTCAGGCGAGGCTGATTCTTCGTCATCCATTTTGCTGACGCCGTGACTGATATAATTTACGACATCAAGTCGGGTGACATCCGCTTTCTTAAGAATGTACACCGCCTGGGATTCCTGCTCGGAAAATATTGCTACCAACACATTCGCGCCGGTAACTTCATCTTTACCCGATGATTGCACATGGAATACCGCACGCTGAAGCACGCGCTGGAAACCCAGCGTAGGCTGTGTCTCGCGTTCTGTTGCCTGATCGTCAAGGATCAGGGGCGTGGTGTCTTTAACAAATTCGATTAGCTCGCTTTTTATCGCATCGATGTTCGCGCCGCACGCTTTCAGTGCATCGCGGGCCGCAGAATTGTCCAGCAATGCCAGAAGCAGGTGCTCTACGGTCATGAATTCATGGCGGTGCTCACGAGCAAACACGAATGCTTCATTTAACGTTTGCTCTAACTCTTTATTCAACATATTGCTCGCCCTCTAGTGGTTTACCAACTACGCCTGCTCCATGGTGCACATAAGTGGATGATGATGCTTACGTGCGTACTGATTGACCTGCATCACTTTTGTTTCTGCAATCTCTGCAGTAAATATGCCACAAACCGCCTTTCCCTGATAATGAACGGTGAGCATAATCTGATTGGCCTTCTCAGCATCCAAATTGAAAAAATGCATGAGTACTTCGACCACAAAATCCATTGGCGTGTAGTCGTCATTATTTAACAACACTTTATACATCGGGGGCGGTTGCGTTTTTTTGCGCACCGCATCAATCTGTTTTTCCTTCTCGATACTGATTGCGTTGTCTTTGCTCATAATTTAATGATAGTGCCTTCGCCAGCAATGTCGCGGAATTTTTGCTAATTAATTAATTTACGAAAATACCCTTGACATGGGATGGTTAAAAAATCTACAGTTTGACTATGGTTCTGTGAAGTGACGCACATGACCATTGTGCTCTCAATTTCTATTGTGGGGGCATACAAGTGTGAGTTCAAGGATTAAGAGGAAGTCGAAGTATGGCGGTTGGCAAAGTAAAGTGGTTTAACAACGCAAAAGGTTTCGGATTTATCGTTCCTGAAGATGGTGGTGAAGATATCTTCGCTCACTATTCTACAATTCAGATGGATGGTTATCGTTCGCTAAAAGCAGGTCAGGAGGTCACTTTTGACGTCCAGCAAGGGCCTAAAGGTCTTCATGCGGAAAACATCGGATTTGTAGACGAACCGGAACGTTAATTCGAAATAATTTATCGAATCAACAAAAGGGTCTATTACTGTATGGCGGTCGGTAATGGGCCTTTTTTATGACTTAGCCGGTCTTGTTGCTTTTCCCGTCACTGTCTCGCAAACAAGCAGCGTAAGAAAGTCAAAAAAAAGCCCGACATCATGTCGGGCTTTTTATTTCCATCTGCGTCACTACGCTTTTAATACTTTGTGCAGTGTTTCACTCGGAGACATTGCCTTAGCTACTTTTTCCGTATCCGGGAAGTAGTATCCACCGATATCCTGTGGTTGTCCCTGCGTCGCATCGATTTCCGCGATAATGGTATCAATGTCTGCAGTCAGCTTGTCGAACATCGGTTTGAACAGCTCAGCCAGCTCTTTGTCTTCTGTCTGATTAACCACTTCCTCAGCCCAGTACATTGCCAGATAGACGTGGCTACCACGGTTGTCCAGTTGACCAGCTTTGCGAAGCGGAGACTTACCGTTGTTCAGCAGCGTTTCCGTTGCACGGTCTAATGCTTGTCCGATAATGCGGGCACGAGGATTATCGTGCTTGGTCGCGGCATCTTCCAGGGAGACTGCCAGCGCCAGGAACTCACCCAGTGAATCCCAACGCAGGTGACCCTCTTCAACAAACTGCTGAACGTGCTTAGGCGCAGAGCCACCTGCACCAGTCTCATACAGACCACCACCGGCCATAAGCGGCACGATAGACAGCATTTTGGCACTGGTTCCCAGTTCCAGAATCGGGAACAGGTCGGTCAGGTAATCACGCAGCACGTTACCGGTTACGGAAATCGTATCCAGTCCACGCATTGCACGTTCCATGCTGTAACGGATTGCACGGACAGGAGACATGATTTGAATATCAAGACCATTGGTATCGTGGTCTTTCAGATACTTTTCGACTTTCTGAATAAGCTGGCGGTCGTGTGCACGCTCGTCATCCAGCCAGAATACCGCAGGCATACCAGACTGACGTGCACGGGTAACAGCCAGTTTCACCCAGTCCTGAATCGGCGCGTCTTTCGCCTGACACATACGCCAGATGTCACCCTCTTCTACCTCATGCTCAATCAGAACGTTGCCATCCTGATCGACAATTTGCACGGTGCCATCGGTTTCCATTTCAAACGTTTTATCGTGTGAACCGTATTCTTCCGCTTTTTGAGCCATCAGGCCAACGTTAGGCACTGTACCCATTGTCGTCGGATCGAATGCACCGTGCGTCTTACAGAAGTTAATCACTTCCTGATAAATCGTCGCATAAGTGCTTTCAGGGATAACCGCTTTGGTATCATGTGGCTTACCATCCGGCCCCCACATCTGACCTGAATTACGGATCATTGCTGGCATAGACGCATCAACAATGACGTCCGATGGTACGTGCAGGTTGGAGATCCCTTTATCAGAGTTAACCATGGCAATCGGTGGGCGATCGGCATAACACGCGTTAATATCGCGCTGAATTTCAGAACGCTGAGACTCAGGTAGTGAAGAAATTTTATCGTAAACACTGCCCAGGCCATTGTTCGGGTTAACACCCAGTTCTTCAAACAAATCACCGTATTTGTCAAACAGCTCTTTATAGAACACTTTGACACAATGACCGAACACGATGGGGTGAGAAACCTTCATCATGGTCGCTTTTACGTGCAGTGAGAACAAAATGCCGGTGTTCTTGGCATCTTCAATTTGATCTTCAAAGAATTTGCACAGTGCATTTTTGCTCATGAACATGCCGTCAATGACTTCACCGGCAAGCAGGTCAACGCGAGGCTTCAGGGTTTTCTTCGAGCCATCTTTGCCGGTAAATTCAATACTGACATAACCTTCTTTCTCCACCGTGGTAGATTTTTCACTTGAGAAGAAGTCGCCGCCACGCATGTGCGCAACGTGAGAACGTGATGCCTGACTCCATTCGCCCATGCTGTGTGGGTGCTTGCGCGCATAGTTCTTCACTGCTGTTGGCGCACGGCGATCTGAGTTACCTTCACGCAGAACCGGGTTTACGGCGCTGCCTAAGATTTTACCGTAACGCTCACGAATGTCTTTCTCTTCATCTGTTTTTGGATCTTCCGGGAAAGCAGGAACATCGTAACCCGCAGCGTTCAATTCCTTGATTGCTGCACGCAACTGAGGAATTGATGCACTAATATTAGGCAACTTAATAATATTAGCGTTAGGATTTTGCGTGTAATCGCCCAGCTCAACCAGTGCATCCGCAACTTTCTGGTCGTCTTTCAGGTAGTCAGGAAAATTGGCCAGGATACGGCCAGCCAGAGAGATATCACTGAGCTCTACGTCGATGTCAGCGGCACCAGCAAAGGTTTTGATAATCGGGAGAAACGAGTATGTCGCCAGCATTGGCGCTTCGTCGGTTTTGGTGTAGATGATTTTCGACTTGGCTTTGGTCATTATATACCTCAATGTTGTCGGTAGCTGACTACCTGAATTAAGTCCATTCGCGCATTGTTTACGACAATACGTATCTTGCCGGCTTGCCCGGATTTACCGGAACGCCGTAATTAACTTTCACTTTACGCTTCTTCGACCGTTAGAAACGCTTCGACTTGCGGAGTCGAAATCGACGTATGCCCGCTCAAAAAACAGACACAATAATCCCAACGGATTAACCGCCGCGCTCAATAGTATAGGGTCGAATGAAGGAGTTACAAGTCATACCATTGTCGTAAGTGGAGAGATCACTTTACGTTTGCTGCGAAATTCGCCAGCTTCTCTGCACGTTTGTACTTTTATTTCAGGGTTCGGTAAACCGTCGCATTCTGATACACTGCGCGCACAATTTGTGCCCCGGAAATCTTCCATGTCTTCTACCGTAGTGTTGTTTAACAAACCGTTTCAGGTGCTATCTCAGTTCACTGATGCTGACGGGCGCAAAACCCTGAAGGATTTTATCGATATTCCTGATGTCTATGCTGCCGGAAGGTTAGACCGCGACTCGGAAGGCTTACTGGTACTGACCAATAACGGCAAATTACAGCACAAACTGGCGAATCCGGATGCGAAAACCAGCAAAACCTATTGGGTACAGGTAGAGGGCGAGCCCACAGATGACGCCATTAATGCGCTTCGTGAAGGTGTTGAACTGAAAGACGGTATGACGCAACCGGCAAAAGTGAAGCGGATGGCACCACCAGCCGTCTGGCCCCGTACTCCCCCAGTAAGATATCGACAACAGATCCCCACTTCCTGGTTAGCCATCACCATCACTGAGGGACGCAACCGCCAGGTCAGGCGGATGACCGCGCATGTTGGCTACCCTACCCTGAGGCTGATTCGCTATCGCGTGGGTAACTGGACGATTGACGGCATCGACAACGGCGGCTATCTGGCCTTCGAGCAGTAAACAGTCATACCGCAGCTCGCCAGCTATGCCTTTTACTCTGTTGCCTTTACGCGTGCTGTGAAAGGCAACAGGAAGGCTGACTCCCCACTGGCCTTGCAGCAGTAACTGCCGCGCAGATCAAATTTCGTTTCCCCATCACAATTGGCATATCTCATAGCCGCATTAATCGTGAAACTCCGGAATTATTCTGCTAAAATCCGCGACCCTAAAGTAACCAACCAGCGAGTGTCGAGCAAACGGTGTCTGAAACAGCTTCTCCTGCAACGAAAAAAGTCATAGTCGGCATGTCCGGCGGTGTCGATTCTTCTGTCTCTGCCTACCTGTTAAAAGAACAGGGCTATCAGGTAGAGGGCCTGTTTATGAAAAACTGGGAAGAGGACGATAATGATGAATACTGTGCTGCGGCAGAGGACCTGAAAGACGCGCAGGCAGTGGCTGATAAGCTTGGCATTGAGTTACACACTATAAATTTCGCGGCAGAATACTGGGACAACGTATTCGAATACTTCCTCGAAGAATACAAAGCCGGTCGCACCCCAAATCCTGACATCATGTGCAACAAAGAAATCAAATTCAAAGCGTTTCTTGAGTTTGCAGCAGAAGACCTGGGTGCAGATTATATTGCTACGGGGCACTATGTCCGTCGTCGCCATCAGAACGACCACTGGCAAATGTTACGCGGCCTGGACAACAATAAAGATCAGAGTTATTTCCTTTATACACTTGGCGAGGAACATATTGCCAAAACTCTGTTTCCTGTCGGTGAGCTGGAAAAGCCCCTGGTGCGGAAAATCGCGGAAGATCAGGGATTGGTTACTCACGACAAGAAGGACTCTACCGGTATCTGCTTTATTGGCGAGCGTAAGTTCAAAGACTTTTTGTCACAGTACTTGCCAGCCCAGCCTGGAGTTATCGAAACCGCAGAAGGCGAAGAGATTGGCAAGCACGAAGGTTTGATGTATCACACCCTAGGGCAGCGCAAAGGCTTGCATATCGGCGGACTTGCAGATTTCGGTGACGATCCTTGGTATGTGGTAGACAAAGATGTAGAACGCAATGTATTAATTGTTGGCCAGGGTGCTGACCACCCCCGTTTGTACTCAAAAGGCCTGATCGCAAAACAGCTTCACTGGGTTGACCGACAGCCGCTGAACACGCCTGTTCGTGCGGCTGTGAAAACCCGTTATCGTCAGGCTGATATTCCCTGCACAATCACGCCGGTAGGTGATGATCAGGTTGAGGTCATATTTGACGAGCCGCAAAAAGCGGTTACCCCCGGACAATCCGCGGTATTCTATCAGGAAGAAGTCTGCCTGGGTGGCGGCATTATTGAGAGTTATATCCGCTGATGTTAGATCCACAAATAGAAAAAACGTTGGCGCTGGCAGGTGTTTGTCAGGCCGCCTCACTGGTTCAGCAACTGGCTCGCCGCGGCACCATTGATAAACAGGCATGTGAAGCGTCACTGTCAAGCATTCTGGTGACCGATCCAGAGACCCCGCAACATGTTTTTGGAAAACTAAGCAATCTGGAAGTGGGCTACCGAACTCTGGTAGCGCAACTGTCAGATAAGTCAGCGACCAAAGATACCGAGCTGACACGCTATATTGCGAGTATGCTTGGCCTTGAGCGCAAACTGGCCAAAAAGCAGTCCGCGCTGGGTGAACTGGGCAACCGCATTTCGCACGTTCAGCGCCAACTCGCCCACGTTGACTTTGACAATGTGCAAATTGTGTCTTCCCTTGCCAGTATTTACTCAGACATTGTCAGCCCGCTGGCACCGCGCATTCAGGTCGCTGGTAATCCGGATTACCTCGGTCAGCCGGTAAACCAACACCGTGTCCGGGCGTTGCTGCTCGCAGGGGTTCGCTCTGCTGTCATGTGGCGACAAATGGGCGGCAAGCGCAGACAAATCCTGTTTAACAGAAAAGATATTTTACATAGCGCTAAGCAGGCGCTGAGATTAATCAATTAGTTGAGGAGCTACAGGTGGAACTGACTCAGTTGACCGCAATTTCCCCCGTCGATGGCCGCTACGCCGGCAAAACCGAAGAACTGCGCAGTATTTTCAGCGAATATGGTCTGTTGAAATATCGCGTACAAGTGGAAGTTCGCTGGCTACAAATGTTATCAAACCACGAGCAGATCGCCGAAGTGCCTGCCTTCTCTTCACAGTCTACTGCCCTGCTGGATTCGATTGTTGAGAACTTTTCTGTTGATGATGCGATGCGCATCAAACACATTGAAAGCACAACCAATCATGATGTGAAAGCGGTTGAATACTTTCTGAAAGAAAAAGTGGCTGATAACAGCGAACTGAATGCTATCAGCGAGTTTATTCACTTCGCCTGTACCTCTGAAGATATCAACAACCTTTCACATGGCCTGATGCTTACCGAAGCCCGTGACGATGTGATTCTGCCTTATTGCGATAAGCTGATTGATGCGCTGACAGCGTTGGCAAAAAAATACAAAACCGTTCCTATGATGGCGCGTACACACGGCCAACCAGCCTCCCCTACTACCATGGGTAAAGAGATGGCGAATGTGGCGGTGCGACTTAAACGCCAGCGTGCACAAATCGCTGAGGTATCCATTCTGGGTAAAATTAACGGTGCAGTAGGAAATTACAATGCGCACCTTTCTGCCTATCCGGATGTGGACTGGCACGCGGCTGCAGAGCAATTTGTAACCAGCCTCGGACTGACATGGAACGCGTTTACCACACAAATCGAACCGCATGACTACATTGCGGAGCTGTTCGATGCCGTTTCCCGCTTCAACACGATCCTGATCGATTTTGATCGTGATGTGTGGGGATACATCGCGTTAGGCCACTTTAAACAAAAAACCGTGGCTGGAGAAATTGGCTCATCTACCATGCCGCACAAAGTCAATCCTATCGACTTTGAAAACTCTGAAGGTAACCTGGGCATCGCGAATGCCATCTTTGATCACCTTGCCGCCAAGCTTCCGATCTCCCGCTGGCAGCGCGACCTGACCGACTCAACGGTACTGCGCAATCTCGGGGTTGGCGTAGGTTATGCGGTAATCGCGTATCAGGCGTCACTGAAAGGGATCAGCAAGCTGGAAGTCAATGAGCAGAGTCTGCTTGATGAACTTAACAATAACTGGGAGCTGCTGGCTGAGCCGATTCAGACGGTTATGCGCCGCTACGGCATTGAGAAGCCTTACGAGAAGCTCAAAGAACTGACTCGCGGTAAGCGTGTTAATGCTGCGGCTATTGGTGAATTTATCGATTCTCTGGACATGCCTGAAAGTGCGAAAACTGAACTAAAAGCCCTGTCGCCAGCGTCATATATTGGCCAGGCAATCCGGCTTGTCGATCAGTTACTGGAAGGCTAAAACCGGTTTACACTCCGGGGACATGTCAGGTTTGACCTATCCCCGGAGGAACACATGCACACCTTACCTGCGTTATCTGGCAGCGAAAAGCACCTGCTAACGCAGCTTTATCAGACAAGCAAGTTGTTACTGGCTTGTTTGATTTTACAACTCCCTTTTGGCCTGTGGCATTTTAGACAAGGTCCCGCTTTTGCATTACTCAATATCGTAATCCACATCGCCGTTATTGCGATAGTTGTGCGTATGTGCTCACGTCAGCAATTCTATAATGCAAGGCGGATAATGCTTTTTGGCTTTATGAGTTTTGTATCGCTGGCTGCAATTATCTGGCAGCAACCCGGCATTCCCTACTTCTTATTGCTTGGTACAGTGACCTGCGGCTTTTTCTTCCGACGAAAAGAATTAAAAAGTCAGAGAATGTGGGCTGCGGCGTTTGCGTTGATGTTCATTGCGCTGAACCTGCAGAGTTTTACGAGCTCATCTGGTCTGGAGCTGGCTGTGCATGTCAGCAATACCATTACACTCGCCTGTGCAAGCCTGCTTATCCTTTATACCCTTGATATCCACAGTAAGCGCCGATGGCTACACATGCTTGCTTCTCAGCGACAAATGCAGGAACGATTGCAACAGCTTCTGCCCCCGGTCGCATGTTCACCTGCGCAAAGTATGTCATCGGGAGAAACCTTTCCTATTGATTCCTGTGCCGTGTTATTTGCCGACATGGCGGGCTATAAAAGCCTGACAACAAAACTGGATGACGAAGACATAGTGTGTGTGCTTAACGCCCTCTATCAGCGTTTTGATCAGCGAGCCCAGCTGATGGGTATTTGCCGCATCAAAACGAACGGCGATGAATATATGGCTGCACTATCCGGTGCCTTTACGTCCCGTGAAAATCAACATTGTGATGTTGCAGAGGATATGCTGCGTTATGCTCGTCAGATCAGTCAGGACTTTTGTCAGGTGACCAGCGAGTTTTCCATCGGCGTAGAGTTACGCATCGGCATTGCCTTGGGGCCGGTGCGCGGTGGCATGATAGGCCTGCAACGGCCGGCATTCGATATATGGGGTCGCACCGTCAATCTGGCCTCGTTACTGGAGCAAATCAGTCCTCCTGGTTTTATTACAGCCTGTCCGCAATTTTACGAAGCGCTGTCTGCTTCTAAAAATCAGGTGACATGCCGTAAGGGAGTGGCACTACCTGACGGGCCGGGATACGCCCTGCGGTTCACCACAAATCAGGCAGTAGATACACGACATCTGAATACAGAATTGAAGCCGGGACGGTCTCACGCCATAATGCGAGGCGAATTTTCAACAGAGTAGAGTCATGACGTTTTCCCCCTCGCAGTTTTTGTCACAGCACTGGCAAAAAAGCCCCGTTGTGTTACGCAGTTTTTTCCCAGATTTTGAAGATCCCATCGATGAGCATGATCTGGCAGGGCTGGCACAGGAAGAAGACATTGATAGCCGTATTATTGCGTATGCAGATAATCATTGGCACGTAACACATGGCCCTATCGCGTCCTTTGAGGACGCGTGCCGGGGCCAGTGGACTTTACTGGTTCAGGCTGTAGACCGCTACATACCTGAAGTCAGTGACTTAATGAACGCATTTGACTTTATTCCCTACTGGCGCATGGACGATGTCATGATCAGCTTTGCCAATCAAGGCGCAGGGGTTGGTCCGCATGAAGACCAGTACGATGTCTTTCTCATTCAGGGCAAAGGCAGTCGTCAATGGCGTGTGGGAGAGCCGGGCCAGTACACCGAGCACTTCCCGCACCCTAACCTCAGACAACTGCAGTCATTCCCAACCTGGAAAACCTTCACGCTACACCCCGGCGATGTGCTGTATATACCGCCCGGCTGGCCGCATGACGGTATAGCAGAGTCAGATTGCCTCACCTACTCCATCGGCTTCCGGGCACCGGATACGGCGCTGCTGGCACAACAGTTGACCGAAGGGTTAATTGGTGGCGATCTAATTGGAAAACGCTATTCTGATCCGGAACTAGCAATGCGTTCTCACCCGGCCATAGTAAACGAGTCTGAAATTTCCTCACTAAAGGAGCTTTTACTTTCTCAGCTATCAAGCCCGGAGTTTGACGATAATCTGATGCGGTTTTTGTCTGACCAGCAGTTACCTTACAACCTGCCAGATTCGTTACTGACTCCAGAGGCGTTGCGCCACGAGCTAGTGAATGGTGCAACGTTTGGACTGGCCAGTGGTTGTCACCCGATATACCCGCAAAAACAACCTGCTGACAGCTTCATCTTTTACGTGAACGGTGAGCAGTTCGCCGCCTCACCGAGCGATCGGGAACCGGTTGAATTGATACTGAAGGGACAGCCGGTCAACGCCGCCTGGATGCAGTCTTTGGGTACCTTGGCGTTTATCGATATCATGACTATACTGATCAATAAGGGATACTGGGAGCGTATGGATACGTAACAGTGTTATTTCACTGTTAATTTTTACGCAAACTCCAATGCTCTGAAAATGGTGAACAAATGACGTTTCGTGTTGAAAACGTCGATTGGATGACAGGTAGAGATCGACTCGAAAAATTGCGTGAGCACGTATTTGTGCTCGAGTGGCGGTTACCCAGAGAAGCTGAATTTGATGAACATGATGATTCGGCGTTTCATGTTCTGATTATTGGCCCTGGCGATGCCCCGGTAGCGACAGGCAGGCTGACCCAGCATGGCGAAATCGGGCGAGTGGCGGTAAAGCGTCAGTATCGCTCTTTGCAGATGTACAAGCGGCTTTTTAATGCGCTTGTTGGCCTCGCTAAAACGCACGATGTTCCCGTGTTACATGTCAGCTGTGATTTAGACAGCGTGAATTACCACGAGAAACTGGGTTTTACGCCCGACGGGCCTGCTTTTATGGAAGCTGGCATACCACGCCAGAAAATGGCGTGCGATGTTAACCAGTTTACGCTTCCCGACGTTACGCATATGCACTAACTAAAAAAAGGTACAGTCAACAAGGACTGTACCTTTTTTCATTAAGGCGCTGCACACGGTTCTGGCGTAGATAACTACCACGGCATGCCATCGCAAATCGCAAACGCAGCACCGTGGTTAAGGCGTAATATTTTATGCCTAAAACTATCGCCAAAGCGGCTTAAGCAGTGACCACTTAGTCTTTCCAGAGCTGTTCAGCAGCCTGCATGTTGAAAAGGTTTTCAGCCCGCGCCTGCAACAAACCGGCAAATTCAAGCTGCGTTTTATCCTGCGTACCCGACTGACGGATGTTTTCGGCCTTTAGTTGCCACTGCATAGAAAAGTACTTAATGGCTTCGCGGGCATTCGATGCATTTTCATAAAGGGTATAGTCAGCAGGTAGATCGCCGCTCATTACCCAATAGAATTTTTCATCCAGCGCTTTCAATTTCCAGACCGCCACAAAAGGCACCAGGTAGCGGCTTTCTTCTGTCACTACAGAATGGAAAAGCACACCATTTTCAGCAAGATGTTTATTCGCGCGTTGAAATTGCGCTTTAACCCATTCCTCACGCTGCTCCTGTGTCATGGGCTGTTGTGTTTGTTCTGTCATAGTTATTCCAATTTAGCGTGTTGTTTTTCTTATACATGCCAGCAACGCCTGCAAAGGGTGCTGAGGTTTAAAATTTTCAATGCGGTCTACCTGACTTCGACAGGAATAGCCCGTTGCCATCACCTGTTCCGGCGAATAACGGCGGACAGCTTGTTCCCAGCTTAGTGCATAGATCCCCATTGAATTTTGCTTTTGGTCGGCTTCGTGGCCATATGTGCCAGCCATACCGCAACATCCTACACCGACGATGTCGACAGGTTGGCCAACCCTTGCGAACAAGGTCTGCCACAGCTTCTCTGACGTGGGTAACGCCGTCTTCTCAGTGCAGTGCGTAAACAGTGCCATAGGCGACTCGTTGGTGGACGTTTCCACATCACGCTCCCAACGGGTGTCGGGAAGTGTCTCAAGCCATTCATGGACCGCAAGTACGGTAAATTCGCCTCTTTGTTTACCTAAGGCTTTGACATATTCATCCCGGTAGCAAAGCACAAGCGAGGCATCGACACCGACCATGGGAATATTGAGCGACGCGACGTTATTCAAAAACGACGCTGTTGACGCCGCCGTGTCAGCGAATCGCTTCAGGAAGCCTTTCACATGCTCAGGTTTTCCATTGGGTTTAAATGGCAACAATACCGGCCGATAGCCCATCTCGCGCACCAGGCTGGTGAAGTCTGCGACAACCTGAGCATCGTAAAAGCTGGTGAACGGATCCTGTACGATCAACACGTACTTCTCCCTTTCACTCTCACTGAGCGATGACAACCTGGCCATATCAAAGGGTTCAGCGGTATGTTCTACACGCTTGGTAAGCACCGGTGACGACAACAGTGGCGTATCAACGTAACCGATTTGTTTTTCAATTAACCCAGCGACAATTTTACGACGAAGAAAGAAGTTCACAACGGTGGGCATCTTAGCCATTAACGGGGCCATGCGCTCGATATTGGCCACCATGTAATCTTTTTGCGGACGCAGGTATCGCTGATAATATATCGATAAAAATGTGGCTCTGAATTCAGGCACGTCTACCTTCACAGGGCACTGACTGGAGCAGGATTTGCACGCCAGACAGCCATTCATGGCATCCATCACTTCATGGGAGAAGTCAGCCTCGCTACTGCGGGTATTTTTCCAACGCTGAATAAACGATGTGCGGAAGTTATCGGCACTGAGCTTCGCGGTTTCAATACCAGACTCCCCTAACAACCGGATCCATTCACGGATCAGTCCTGCCCGGCCCTTCGGACTATGGCGGCGGTCACGGGTAATTTTACTGGACGGACACATTGGCGAGCTGGTGTCGTAATTGAAACACAACCCGTTACCGTTGCACTCCATCGCTGGCGCAAACGCCGATTTAAAGGCTACCGGAATCGTTCTGTCGAATGTTGCGCGTTTGGTATCGCTCACCTTTACCAGCTCATCATTGCTGGCAAGTGGCGTGCAGATCTTCCCGGGGTTCATCTTATTCCCCGGGTCAAATGCGCCTTTAATTTTGCGTAATTCTGCAAACAGCGACTCGCCAAAGAATTCCGGCCCGTATTCGCTGCGAAAACCTTTACCATGCTCGCCCCACATCAGACCGCCATACTTCGCTACCAGCGCGACTACCTCATCTGAGATACGGTGCATCAGTTTTTCCTGCTCGATATCACACAGATCCAGTGCAGGGCGAACGTGCAATACGCCCGCGTCGACATGACCAAACATGCCATATTTCAAGCCATGAGAGTCAAGCAGGTCACGAAACTCCATAATAAAGTCGGCCAGGTTTTCCGGCGGCACAGCGGTATCTTCAGCAAACGCGATAGGTTTCTGGCTGCCCTTCGTTTTGCCCAGCAGTCCGACGGCTTTTTTACGCATAGCGTAAATCCGGCCAATATCGGCTTTATCGAACGTTACCTGATAACCAATCACCCCATACTCGCCGCTTTCCGCTGCCCGGCTAAGCTCTTCTTCAAGGGTGTCAATCCGGGCTTTTATTTCCGCTTCATCATTACTGTTATACTCGACCATATTCAGGCCAAGTAACGTTTTATCAGGCACATCGGTGATGAGATCTGCAATGGAGTGCCAGATAATGTCAGTTTTTGCCAGGTTCAGAACCTTGCTGTCTACAGTTTCCACTGACGTTGCGTTTGCCGCTACCATCCTTGGCGCATGACGAAGTGCTGACTCGAAAGAGTCGTACTTAATGTTAACCAACGCCTTATGGGTCGCGATAGGAGTAAGCGATAATGTGGCTTCAGCAACCATCGCCAGAGAGCCTTCCGAGCCGGTTATCAACCGGCTGATATCAATTTTCTGATTATCGGCATCGTAAGCGTGTTCAAGATCATAGCCGGTCAGAAAGCGGTTCATGCGTGGGAACTTCGCGATAATTTCATCGCGTTTGTCTACCGATGTCGCTATTACCTGTCTGAGAATTCGGCCAAGGGTATCGCTTCGCTGGCTGCGCTTGCGCGCGTCATCTACATCCATTGGCGTGGTGATAAGCTCTTCACCGTTTGCAAGTACCGAAGTAAGTCCTAAAACATGATCACTGGTTTTACCGTATACCAGCGAGCCCTGCCCTGATGCATCGGTACTGATCATGCCGCCGATGGTGGCGCGATTGCTGGTAGACAAGTCCGGAGAAAAGAAGAAACCATGGGGACGCAGCGCATCGTTGAGCTGATCTTTAACTACCCCGGCCTCTACTCTCACCCAGCCTTCATCAATATTGATTTCCAGCACCCGGTTCATGTGACGGGAAATATCCACCACTATACCGTCAGTGAGACTTTGTCCGTTGGTTCCGGTGCCGCCGCCACGCGCTGAAAATTTTATCTCAGGATGTTGATTAGCCAATTCACCAAGGCACCGTAAATCGGCTTTCGATTTAGGAAACACGACCGCCTGTGGCAATTTTTGATACACAGAGTTGTCAGTTGCCACGGCAAGACGGCTGCCGTAACTGTATTCAATGTCTCCGCAAAAAGACGACTCGCCAAGCGCGTCAAGATAACGCAGATAATGCTCGGATACACTTTGCTGTGGTTCAACACGTGGAAGACTCAAAGACACCAACCTCCTCTGAAAACAGGAAAACAAGTATACCTAGCGAGCCCGGCAGTCTCTAGCGATAAGGGGGATTTTTATATTAATTACGCTTAAACTTTGTTCATTCTGATACAAATACTTACAACTGCGCACTTGGCATTGCACGCTATGACTGACAAAGTATCCTCTGACAGAATTTTGGAACCGGTAAACCTATGAAAGCAATTCGACTGACGCTTGGCGCGCTGCTCTTCACAGCGGGGGTTATCTTTACATTACTACCGGGCTCTATTTTATTCGTTCTGGGTGGGCTGGTGCTGTTAAGTTACGACTGGCCTCGCGCCAGAGGCTGGTTGCGTCACTGTCAAACCGGCATGTCACGCTCGGCCAGACGCATTGACCGTTTTTTGCTGGCCAGAAAACTTCGTTAACAGCTACGCCCATCGGAAGACGGCAGACGGTTCTCGTCTGTTATCAGTAAGATAAAACTAAACCTTCAGTATTGTCGCATCGTAATAATTTGTGTCTACCGCGTTCGATAGATTACGTCGCGCGCGTGTCGCGTTTAGCGTTTAGCGTTTAGCGTTTAGCGTTTAGCGTACCAGATTATTTACCGATTCAAAGGATTGCCAATGATTGCTATAAAAGTCATCGCGTTACTGCTGATAATTACCGGCTTTCTGATTTTTCAGTCTCTGTACTTTCAAAGTCAGCCTATTACCGAATCCTTTCTGCTGTTGGTAAATGCCATTATTGGCGGCATCATTGGTGGTCTTGGTGTGCATCTTTACGATATCTACAAGGCAAGGCCGAAAGGCTGATATTGGTGTGGGGCTAACGTATCGCCCATACTGCACTTTCGTGGCCCTCTGAACCGGGTCAGGTATACTGTGTTTCTGATGCAGCCACGTCCTTTTGTTGCTTTGCCCTCACAGCCAAAACACCGTTTTCAGCGCTACGATATCGATAAATGGTTTTCCAAGGGAAAGACCTGAGGAAGCTGCGATTACACGCTATCGCCAAAGCAAAACATCCTCTCCTTTTTACGTCTTAAAAAAACAAAAGCGAATTGCGAGCGTTAGTCCTACAGGATTACCCACTGGGAGCCTGTAAGTTGACACCTAAGGCCCGCTTGCGCCATCTGGCGTGAATACACAATAAAAAAAGCCGCAAGTGCGGCTTTTTTATCAGGACTTAATCATCCGAAATGGTGTTGTGCGTTAACCGTGGTTTTCTGCCAGGTATAACCAGGTCTCTACTACTGTGTCAGGATTCAGGGATACAGAATCAATCCCCTCTTTTACCAGCCAGGCAGCAAAGTCTTCATGATCTGACGGACCCTGACCACAAATTCCCACGTACTTGCCGCGCGCCTTAGCAGCCCGGATAGCCATAGACAACAGCGCTTTTACTGCTTCATCACGCTCTTCAAACAGGTGGGCAATCAGGCCGGAATCTCGGTCCAGACCCAGCGTCAGCTGTGTCAGGTCGTTAGAACCAATAGAGAAGCCATCAAAGATGTCCAGGAACTTATCTGCCAGCAAGGCATTGGACGGCAGTTCGCACATCATAATAACGCGCAGGCCGTTCTCTCCCTGCACCAGCCCTTCTTCTTTCAACAGCTCTATGACCTGTTTTCCTTCGTCCACTGTTCGCACGAACGGGATCATGATCTCAACATTGGTCAGCCCCATTTTACCGCGTACACGTTTGATCGCTTCACACTCCAGCGCAAAACAGTCACGGAAGTCTTCAGAGATATAACGGCTGGCACCGCGGAAACCCAGCATCGGGTTTTCTTCATCAGGCTCGTACTGGTATCCGCCCACCAGGTTAAAGTACTCGTTAGACTTAAAGTCAGACATACGTACGATAACTTTCTTCGGTGAGAATGCCGCGCCAATCGATGCGATCCCCTCAACCAGCTTTTCAATGTAAAACTCAGTCGGCGAGTCGTAGCCAGCGATCATGTCGCTGATTTCTTCTTTTAATTCTTCCGGCTGGTCGTCGAAGTTAAGCAGCGCTTTCGGGTGAACGCCAATCATGCGGTTGATAATGAATTCAAGACGGGCAAGTCCGACACCTTCGTTAGGCAGACGTGCAAAATCGAATGCGCGGTCCGGGTTACCTACGTTCATCATGACTTTCAGAGGCAAGTCAGGCATTGAGTCGATACGCGAGGTAACCACGTCGAACTCAAGCTCAGCGCCATAAATATAGCCTGTATCGCCCTCAGCACAAGACACAGTAATCTTGTCACCGTTGGCGATAGAGTCTGTGGCGTTACCGCAACCAACAACCGCCGGAATACCTAATTCACGTGCAATAATGGCAGCGTGACAGGTACGCCCGCCCCGGTTGGTAACGATCGCGGAGGCCTTTTTCATGATCGGTTCCCAATCCGGGTCGGTCATGTCAGTAACCAGCACATCACCGGCCTGAATTTTGTCCATCTCTTCAATTGAGCCAAGCACTTTCGCTTCACCGGCACCAATTTTATGACCGATGGCACGGCCTTCACAAACGATGTTGCTTTCGCCTTTTAACTGGAAACGCTCGATGCTCTGGCTGTCCTCGCGGCTGCGAACCGTTTCAGGGCGCGCCTGAACGATATAAAGCTTGCCATCTACGCCATCTTTCGCCCACTCAATATCCATCGGACGCTTGTAGTGCTTTTCGATGATCACGGCTTGCTTAGCCAATTCCATCACTTCATCGTCAGTCAGCGAGAAGCGCATGGAATCCTGCTTCTCAATATCAACAATGGATACCTGCTTACCATGGCTCTGATCGTCAGAGTAAATCATCTTAGTCAGCTTGCTGCCCAGGTTACGTCTAACAATCGACGGCAGGCCTTTGTCCAGCGTTGGTTTGTGTACATAGAATTCGTCAGGGTTAACCGCCCCCTGCACCACCATTTCGCCCAGACCGAATGAACTGGTGACGAATACCACATCTTCAAAGCCCGATTCCGTATCGATGGTGAACATAACACCTGAAGAAGCGATGTCGCTACGTACCATGCGCTGAATACCTGCGGAGAGCGCCACACCTTTGTGGTCGTAGCCCTGGTGAACACGGTACGAAATAGCACGGTCATTAAACAATGAGGCGAACACATGTTTAATGGCGACCATCACTGAATCATAGCCTTTCACATTCAGGAAGGTTTCCTGCTGGCCAGCGAAAGACGCATCCGGCATATCTTCCGCTGTCGCTGAAGAGCGTACCGCAAACGATGCTTCATCTCCCGCGTCGCCTTGCAGCGTGTCGAATGAGGACTTAATAGCCTCTTCCAATGCTGGCTGGAACGGCGTGTCGATGATCCACTGGCGAATATTTCTGCCTGCTTCGGTCAGCGCGCCCACATCATCCACGTCCAGTGAATCAAGCACCTGATGAATTTTCGCTTCTAAACCACTTTGTTCGAGAAATTCATTAAATGCCTCTGCGGTGGTAGCAAACCCACCTGGCACCTGAACGCCGGCATTTGCCAAATTGGAGATCATTTCCCCCAACGATGCATTTTTGCCGCCTACGCGACCGACATCATGCATGCCCAACTCTTGATACCAAAGTACGTATTCTTGCACTGCCAAAGCCTCCAAGCTTTTTTTAAAAGTGTCGCCCACCGAAGCGGGCGTGTAGGGTACAGTGAGAAGCTTGCAGTCGTAACGTCTCGACACGACTAGCTTTTCCACGAAACCATCTTAGAATGGGGAAAATTAGAAAGTAAAATTTTTTATGCTTTCGTAATAAATTTACAACAAAGTTAAGGAAATGTTGTGCGTACAGCTTTTTATATTTCAGACGGTACAGCGATTACTTCAGAGGTCTTTGGCCACGCCCTGCTTTCTCTGTTCCCGGTTCAGTTCAATCACAAAACGATTCCATTTGTCGAAACTGAGGAACATGCCTACAAGGTTTTAGAAAAAATATCTGAAAGTTTTCAAGACACCGGCGAAAGACCGCTCGTTTTTTATACAATTGTGAATGTAGATGTGCGCAAAATTATCTCCAAATCGGTGGGGATAAATTACAATTTCCTGGACCAATTCGTTGCGCCGCTGGAAAAAGTGCTTGGTGTGCCATCAAAACCAGAAAAACATCGTACCCACAGTATTCACGAAACCACCTACGATATTCGTATTGAGGCGGTTAACTATGCGCTGGCGAATGACGATGGCTCTAACCTGAAGAATTATCATGAGGCGGATATTATATTGGTAGGGGTATCGCGTTCTGGTAAAACCCCAACCAGCCTGTATCTGGCACTACAATACGGTATCAAAGCCGCCAACTACCCGTTTACAGAAGAAGACATGGGCGACATGCTTAAATTGCCTCCGGCGTTACGGCGATTCAAAGACAAGCTGTTTGGCCTGACAATTCATCCTGAGAGATTGAGCCAGATACGCTCAGAACGCCGCGCCAACAGTCGCTATGCATCCATTCAGCAATGCCGAATGGAATTGCGGGAAGTGGAAAATCTGTATCGAAAAGAAAAGATCCCATTCCTTAACAGTACCAAATACTCTGTAGAAGAAATTTCCGCGAAAATTCTGGCAGAGACCGGCTTGCAGCGCCGCAAGTATTAAGCGCAGCCTCTGCTGTTTTGATCACAAATGAGCAAGGGAAGGTGCAAATAAGCCTTCCCTATGCCTGTTACCTTCACGGATATTGCTGCAACGCGTCGAAAAGTGGTGTCAGGTGCGCTTCGAAAGGCTTCCATTGCCCCATCCCGGTTTTGTAAATAGGCTGTCTTACCTGTTCAGAACTTGGAGTTTTGATGACCCGCTGGGTTTGATGAAACGCCAGGCAAGCCTCTTCAAAGGGAAGCCCACAGAAATCCAGCAGCCTTTTCACCTGCCCTTCCAGGTCTTCAAGCAATGCTTCATGCTGCACTGTGAGTATTTCACCAGGCAGGACCTTATGCCAGTGATCCATCAAATCAACGTAAGCCCGGTAGTACCGACCTATTTCTTCCAGCCCGTAACT
This sequence comes from Alteromonas antoniana, assembly GCF_019249295.1. Classification (GTDB taxonomy): domain Bacteria; phylum Pseudomonadota; class Gammaproteobacteria; order Enterobacterales; family Alteromonadaceae; genus Alteromonas; species Alteromonas antoniana. The sequence goes on along the minus strand of NZ_JAESDH010000007.1, from coordinate 9,216 downwards.
GAACTCCTGGCCATCACCAAACAGTTGTTTGTACCCGCTGAAACAACAATCAAAAGGATGTCTGCGCGCATCAATAATCTTTGCGTTAGGTAAAATGCGCTTTATCAACCCGATATGAATAAAGTTATTGGGCATTTTATCAATGAAATACGGGGCACCTTGTCGGTATGCGCTGGTCTGTTCAATGTATAGCCTTCCAAGTTGTTCGCATTGATCATCACTAAGCGATGGAAGGTTATACGGGTATGGCGTTTTCTGACCACTGATGCGCGAGGCAATGGTCAGAATATCATGCAGTTCCATCGTGCCGTCGACCTGAGAATGCGACGCCAGGATCTGTTCAAGCAGAGTCGAGCCTGCTCGCGGCAATCCGACGATAAAAATTGGAGCCGGATCAGAACACCCGGATTTACTGGTAAATAATGATGCCGGACAGGCTTCTTTCTGCGCATCCATGGCCGCTTCAGTGCGCGCGATATCAAACTGTGTTGTCGAATGTTTAAGTGCGTTACCTTTTTTATAATAGGCAAAGGACTTTTCGATGTTCTTTTTGTCCTCGTGAGCTTTACCCAACGCGAAACAAAGGTTAATCAAATCATCAAGTCTGAGCCCGTCACCTGAAGCCAGTGTCTCCATTTCTTTCAACAAGTCGTCAGAAAATGTATAGGTTTTCGTATTTGCCAAGCTCCAGTAAGCATCGCCAAAATCGGGCATATAACGAATAGCGGTTTCGTACGCACGGATTGCGAGCTCACGCTTACCCATTGCCTTCTGAGCATGGCCCAGTGCCAGCCACACTGCGGGGCGTTGTTCATTCGCACTGAGTAACTGATGATAAATAGCCTCGGCATCTTCTAATGTGCCCATGCCCACCAATGCAGAGGCGTGTGCCATTAACACTGACATGTCGCCGGGTTTCTGTTCTCTGCGCTTACGACAAAATGCTTCGGCCTGAGGGAATTTACCCAGCTTCGATAGCACAGACTGGTAAGCCACTGCGGCTCTTTCATGGTCAGGATGAATAGCCACACAGCTTTCCAGTAGAAATTCAGCCTCATAGTAGGCCTTTAATTTCATTCCTATCTCAGCCAGTAACACCATCGCCTCTGCGTCATGTTTGTGCTGTTGGAGGTACTTTCGACACAAACTGTCTGCAGCCGCTAACTGCCCGTCGTACATTAAGTCATGGGCCCCAAGTATGGGTTTTGGTAAAGACTCAAGAAAGGCGATTTGCTCACTGGCTAGTGACACCGCCTGCTGGTTGTCCTGTTCCTTGTAAATGCTAATCAGCTGTTGCCAACTCGCCAGCAATGCCGGATTAAAATGTGTAGCCTGGTAGAATGCTTTGGCTGCGGCTTTATTACTCCCCAGGGCTTTATAACTGTATGCCTGCTCCTGATATGCTCTGCCGTGATCCGGACGAACCGATAACAGCGCATTAATGTCATCAATGGCGCGCTGGTACTGCTTATTCAGTCGATGTGTCACCGCCCGCATGTATAGACACTCCGTACGCAGCCCCGTCGCTAGAGTGCTTTCAGATAGCAATGTGTCAATCATACTTTGAGCAGTGTTCAGCTGCCCCTGACTGATTGCCTGCCTTATTGCCTTAAGTGAAGGGAGAGAATGTGTTTGCGTATTTTGCATAGGTATAGATTGCCTAATCATACAAAAAACGGCAAGCCATTGCTGGCTTGCCGTTTTGATTAACTAACTTTTCTGACGATTAATAATAATCGTAAGAGAAGCGTACACCAACAGTGCGTGGTCTGTTTGTGACCACCTTCGGCGTGAATTGCTGCGTGTCAATGTTCAGAATGGCGCTTTCGTCGAATACGTTATCAACAAAAAGTTCTGCCTTCCATTCATCGTTAGTAATACCTACAGCCAGGTTCGCAATCATGTAGCTCTCCTGCACGTAGCGACCACCGCGGATCACCTCACCGTTTCGGTCGGTGTAAGTAGCACCTTCAAATACAGCGGCTTCGTCCTGAATTTTCAGACCAGAACCCGTGCCATAAATAAGCTGCGTCGCATCTTCCATCGCGTATGCATCCATCACCATTCCCGCCAGACGATCGCCGGTATAGCTTACAGATCCATTCACGTAACCGGTTTTACCATCATCAAGCTCAAAGAAGTAACGTGCATTGATGTTACCCGAGAAGTTTGCAGAGTAAGGTAACTCAGAACCTACGCCGGCAGCGATACCAACCAGTTCTTCGTTAATACTGGTAAGCTCAGTATCCAGTAAACTGAATGCTGCGTTGACCACCAGATTGTCCGTAGCCAGCCAGGTGATGTCTGCGTCTAAACCTTTGATCTCTGCATCACCTACGTTATCGGTGAATACCAGGAAGCTGATATTGGTCGGATCGAAACGTGAAGTTTGTAAATCTGAAATTTCTGAATAGTACGCCGTCGCGTTAACACGCACGATGCCGTCCAGGAAATCACCTTTCAAACCCAGTTCATAGTTATCCAGCGTATCGGTAGTCGAGTAAACCGGAATACGGAATCCTTCAAACTTACCTGACTGATTGTCTGCCAGACCACCACCCACGCGGTTTGTTACCGGCGGACGGAAACCTTCTGAGTAATTAGCGAATAACAGGATGTCATCTGTGGCTTTCCAGTCCAGAGAGAACTTAAAGATAGTATCGTCAACTGACAGTACGCCATCTGAACCCAGCTCAGACACTTCAAGCTGCCCGCTGTTAACTGAATTCTGCACTTCCACCGGATCAAGTCCAACCGCTGCCAATGCGTCCGGGTCCATAGAACCAAACGCTTTAACACGCGCACTGACGTCTACCGTTGAAGTTGAACCTTTGTACTCATCATCTATTTGATACCAGCGCGCGCCAACGCTAGCCGTTAACGTATCGGTCAGGTCATACTCTAACTGTCCGAATACCGCTACCTGTTCGATGGTATGCGTAATATCGTTTACAAAGCTCACTTCACCCGGGAATGGACCACCGTCAGAATTAATTCCTTCAGTGCCCAGAGTTGTGGTTGCTAAATTAGGAAAGAGTTCGGTATTTGCGATTTTGAATTGACCCACCGTCGCCACTTCCTGATCATCATAGAAAAGACCAGCAGTTACACGCCATGGAGTATCCATGGTGGTGTTGAATCGCAGTTCGTGCGTTGAACGTGTGGTATTCGTATCTTCTTTGAAATATTTGGTTGGATCCAGGCAGCGCTGATCATCCGGATCAGCCGTATAATCACAAACGTAGTACGACGCGTACAGACCACCGTTGGTATAGCCAGTGTAGTCAGCCAGCGTATCAATATCACGATCCAGATAGCCACCGGTGTAAACTACGTCCAGCTTTTCGAGACGACCTTCAAGGGTCCAGGTTGTCAGACCAAACTCGTCGTTATTTTCTTCTGGCTGAAAGCGGTTAGTGGAACTTTCGCCTTCAAGGTTAGGGTCATACGCGAACACACCTTCTGTTTCCAGAGTCTGTTGCGTGTGCTGTACCAGCAGATCCCACTGCTCATTGAAGATGTAAGACAGTCCAAACCGTGCACCTGAGTAAACCGCATCGTTAAAGTTGTCTTCTACCAGCGCGTCGTTCTGAGGTGAAACAACCGCTGCCTCTCCCATGGTGTTAATGTCAGGGTTTGTGATGCGTCTCTGATCCATGCCAATCGGATCGGCCAGTTTCCCGAAGTCTGCGGAGATACGGTCGATAACCTGTGCACTGCCAATGTAGCCGCCGTTGCCCGGATCGTTTTCAATATTATCAATCCAGCCACCCTGACGGTCGTTGTAGGCTGCAACACGCACTGCCATGTCGTCTGTAACGGCCATGTTGAAATACGCTTCAACCGCGTTGCTCATGTCACCGCCTTTGGTGAACGAGATAGACGTATCAAATCCTGCGCTGAAACCTGAATGATCTGGCTTGTTGGTAATCAGTCGAACCGTACCTGCCTGTGAGCTGGCACCAAACAGCGTACCTTGTGGACCTGGCAATACTTCTACGCGCTGAACATCTGTTGCATACACGTCAAGGTTACGTCCCGCCATTGATACCGGCTGTTCATCAACATAAAACGCCACCGAAGGCTGTAATGCCTGAACAGACGACAGCATAATATTTGACTGCGTTGTTGCCGCACCACGGATATAAATTTCGTTCTGACCAGGTCCTGTGCCCTGGAATACCACATTTGGAAGGAATTCAACGTAATCCTGGAAGTTATCGATTCCCAGATTTTCCAGCGCTTTTCCATCCAGCGCCGTGACCGAAACCGGAACATCCTGAATAGACTCCGTACGTTTCGTCGCGGTAACTTCGATGGTTTCAATTTTCGCCTTTGCAGTACTTGCTTCTTGCGCGGCAATCGAAGTAGACGCCAACGCAGCGACGATGGCACAGCTTACCTGTGTTTTTCGCATGATAGGTGTGTTCCTCTGTTACTAGTTAAACTATTATTATTCGACATACTTTTACTAAAGCACTCTGTATTAGATCATACTTACCTTGCCAAATATTTCACTTATACTTTAATTCAAATTGTTTCATAAAATTTAACTTATTATTTTATTTAAAGATTTACACAAAAGAGAACAAATTTCCACCAATTGTCGACAGCAACACGAATAATTACAGCAGAAGTTTATAAATACTGCTCCATACGATATATTCATGCGTAACAACGATAATTCGAATAAATTCATTACCGACAGAAGGATGTCTACTGCGTGAGTGACTCTCAACCGAAATCTCCTTTGAACAAGCCGGTGTTCATTACATCATCTGTTGTCATCGTACTTCTGATGGTGTTTGCAGCAGGAATGCCCAAGCTTGCCGATAGTCTTTTTTCTGCAATGCAGTCTGTTATTGTGTCCAACGGCAGTTGGTTCTACGTACTGACGGTTGCCATTATTCTGATTTTCGTCATCTTTTTGGGTGTCAGCCGGTACGGCGAGATAAAACTGGGACCGGATCACGCCACCCCCCAGTTTAGTTTTCCAACCTGGCTCTCCATGCTGTTTGCTGCAGGTATGGGTATTGGACTAATGTTTTTCGGGGTCGCTGAACCGCTCATGCATTATCTCTCTCCGCCTACCGCCGAGCCGGGAAGTGTGGAAGCTGTTCGCGAGGCAATGAAAACCACCTTTTTCCATTGGGGCGTCCACGCCTGGGCAATATATGCTGTGGTCGCACTGGTGTTAGGCTATTTCGCCTATCGACATAATTTGCCGCTAACGCTTCGATCTGCCCTTTACCCGTTAATCGGTGATAAGATTTACGGCTGGCCGGGTCACATCGTTGATATCTTTGCGGTTACCTCAACCATCTTTGGTGTATCGACTTCACTAGGCTTAGGCGCTTCACAGATTAATGCCGGATTGAATTACTTATTCGGAGTTCCCTCGAATACCACGGTTCAAATAATGTTAATGGCTGGTGTTGTTGCGTTGGCTATTGTTTCCGTCGCGACGGGGCTAGAAAAAGGCATCCGTCGGTTATCTGAAACCAACATGATTCTGGCAATTCTGTTATTGCTGTTTGTGCTGGTGTTAGGCCCAACGGTATTCTTACTACAGGCTTATCTGCAAAATACCGGAGCCTACGTTTCAGATATTGTCAGAAATACCTTCAACCTGTTTGCTTATGACAAAACCGACTGGATTGGCGGCTGGACCATCTTTTATTGGGGATGGTGGCTGGCATGGGCACCATTTGTCGGCCTGTTCATCGCTCGTATCTCATTTGGACGTACCATCCGCGAGTTTATTATCGGCGTTTTATTGATTCCTTCTGCTTTCACGCTGCTCTGGATGACTGTGTTTGGCAACACGGCGATAGATCTGGTGTTTACCCAGGGGCAAGAGATGCTGGCAAATATGGTCGAGCAAGACACCTCTGTGGCGCTGTTCGTTTTTCTTGAACAATTCCCGTTTTCCAGCGTGTTGAGTTTCATTGCCGTATTGATGGTTATCGTCTTTTTCGTGACATCATGCGACTCCGGCGCCATGGTTGTTGACATGCTGTGCTCTCACGGAGAGAACAATACACCAGTCTGGCAGCGTATTTACTGGGCTGTGGGCGTAGGCGTCGTTGCCGCAGTACTGCTTTATGCTGGCGGGCTGAACGCACTACAGACAATGACCATAGTGTCGGCTCTACCGTTTGCAATCGTTCTGTTAATTGCCTTGGTGGGCTTACTGAAAGCCTTAAGAGTGGAAGGTTACAAGCGGGAAAGCTTACAGGTACTCGCCGGAGCTCCGCCGCACTCTGATACCGATAAAAACTGGAAAGAGCGACTGGAAAACATCACCAGCTTTCCGGATAAGAATGTGGTGTCTCGGTTTATGAACAGGATTGTTGAGCCTGCACTTGAAGAAGTAGGGAAAGAGTTCAGGTCACAGGAATTCGAAGTAGATATTTCTAAAGAAGATAAGCTGATCACCCTTACGGTATCCATGGGTACTGATCCTGACTTTATTTACTCAGTTTATATGACTAAAACGGCGCAACCTGAATACGTCGCCCATGAAGAAAGTGTGGACGACGACGCGAACCAGACGTACTATCGCGCCGAAGTTCACTTGAGTGAAGGTGGCCAAAACTACGACATCATGGGATGGTCGAAGCTGGCTGTAATAAACGATGTCATTGATCACTATCAAAAACATCAACATTTCATACACTTGATGAAATAACACGTTTATTCAACTTGTATTGATGAGAATGGAATGCGGAAAGAAGAAGAACTGTTAGTGGCGTTGCGCAGAGTCATCCGAGCGGTTGACCTGCGCAGTAAGCATCTCAGTAAATCTGTGGGTCTTACCGGCCCACAGCTGATGGTTATGCAGAATATCCAGGAAAAGCCTGGGATCATGGTGAAAGACATTGCTGAAAATATTAACCTCAGCCCTGCCACGATTACTAATATTCTGGACAGGCTGGAAGCCAGAGATTTAGCGCAGCGTATTCGCAGCACCACAGACAAACGTAAAGTCGGTGTTTTTGTTACCGAAAAAGGAAAAGACGCTCTGCAAGATGCACCCCGCCCTTTGCAGGAACACTTCATTGAGCGCTTTAACCACCTAAAGGAATGGGAGCAAAGTCAGATGGTAGCAACAATGCAACGTATCGCTACCATGATGGACGCAGAAGATATCGATGCGTCACCGTTTCTTGAAGTGGGGAATTTATCAGACAGGAATTAGTGGGGTTACTGTGTAAGTGAATACTGTATCTGCATTATTCACTTTTTTCCTGTTCACTTTTTGATTTCAAGGGATTGGGCCTGCCGCCGGTTACTTTATCTGCGCGGCCCTCTTCTTTCGCTTTCTCCGCTCTGCGCTTTCGAACCTCTTTAGGGTCGGCAATAAGCGGCCGGTAAATCTCAATTCGATCGCCTTCTTTCACCTTATCTCGCAGTTTTACTACCCGGCTCCAGATCCCCACTTTCGCTTTATCAAGTTCGATATCAGGATACAGTGTCTGAATATTAGACGCCGCGATGACTTCCTCCACGCTGCTACCCGATTTAACGGCAAGCTCAACAATGGACTGCTTAGTCGGCAACGCATAGGCCACTTCAACGCTAATCATCTTTTCTGTCACGAGTACACGCTCCGGGCACGCTCGGTGAACGCATTGACCATACTTGTCGCCAGCGCATTGAACACTTTACCAAATGCCATTTCGGCCAATTTGTTACTGAATTCAAATTCAAGATTCAATTCAATTTTACAGGCTTCTTCGGACAGTGCAGAGAACGTCCAGCCGCCGGTAAGACGTTTAAACGGCCCTTCAACTAACTGCATATCGATTCTGGAGGCCGGATACAGGGTATTGTGGGTAGTAAACCATTGTTTTATGCCTGCCTTTGCCACCAACAGCGAGGCTTTCATTTCCTCGGCGGTGTTCTCAAGCACTTTGCTATCCTGGCAGCCTGGCAAAAATTCAGGGTACGACTCAACATCATTGACCAAATCAAACATAGCTTGTGCACTGTGAGCCACCAGGGCACTGCGTTGAATACTCGGCATTTACACTCTACTGTGTTTTCAGAAAACGCGCAGTTTATCATGAGAAATCCGACGCGACTAACCTTCCCTTCGCACAATTCATCCCCACATACCACGATAACTGCATAACTATTAAAGACTTTACGTGGACAATCAGTATAATACCGACCATGAAGAAAAATAAAGCCAACAAGAACTCAACCGGGACTATCGCGCTGAACAAAAAAGCGCGTCATGATTATTTCCTGGAAGATAAATTTGAAGCCGGTATGTCGCTGCAGGGATGGGAAATCAAAAGCATCCGTGAAGGCAAAGTGAACATTACCGATGCCTACGTCATTATTCAGAATGGAGAGGCGTATCTGGTGGGTAGCCGCATCACGCCGTTGAGTCAGGCCTCTACCCATGTCATATGTGAGCCAGAACGCGCGCGCAAGCTTTTATTAGGGCGTCGTGAACTAGACCGTCTGATGGGTGCGCGAGATCGCCAGGGTTACTCCATTATTGCCACCGCAATGTACTGGAAAAAATGCTGGGTGAAGCTGGAAATCTATCTGGCAAAAGGCAAACACAGCCATGATAAGCGCGATACAGTGAAAGACAGGGATTGGGCGCGACAGAAAGAACGCGTCATGAAACATAGCGTATAGCGTTAAAAAGCCTGTCATAAGACCTGTCTCTTATACACAAATCCCTGCTAAGTAATTAGTGGGGATTTTTTTTGAACTCTATTTACCAAGCTTGATCAGATCTTCCATTCCGCACTTAGGTGAAAGATCATGAATAACTCATCGCGCTGGGCAAAAGACACGTTTGGAAACACCAGTTTGGGTGATCCCCGTCGTACTTCGCGTCTGGTAAAGTTGGCTGAAACGCTTGCTGATAATCCAGGAAAATCGCTTATGAATATCACTGAATCTCCTGCAGATATGGAGGGAGCTTATCGCTTCATCCGAAACGATAACGTGGATGCAGAGGCCATTGCAGAAGCGGGGTTCTGCGCGGCACGTGTAAAGGCCGGACAGCATGGTACACTGCTGGCGCTGGAAGATACGACGACGATATCATTTAGCCACAGAACGCTTCGTAACCAGCTTGGGCATGTCAATCAGGGCGACCGGTGTCGAGGAATGTTAGCCCACAGCGTTTTACTTTTTGCTCCCGAGGAGAAAGAAATAGTCGGGTTAATTGCGCAGTCCCGATGGACG
>NZ_JAESDH010000079.1 GCF_019249295.1 Alteromonas antoniana | reverse complement strand
CGCGAATTCAACTCCGAAGTGCACCACTCGCTAAATTAAGCTGCCTTACGTAACTGCTCGAAGACGACGGCAGGCTGTTTAAACCCAAGACACTTTCTTGGCCTTGCATTCAGAGCACGCTCAACGTCAGCAATTTGTTTGGCTGTCACCGTTCGTAGGTCTGTACCTTTACGGATGTATTGCCGTAGCAACCCATTGAAGTTTTCATTCAATCCGCGTTCCCATGATGAATATGGATTGGCGAAGTAAATATCCGTCTTCAACTTCTCTGCAACCAGTTCATGGTCACAGAATTCACTGCCGTTGTCCGCCGTAATAGTGCGAACATGGCGGCGGTAGCGCCATAACATGCCAATCATCGCTCTGCTCACGTCAGCTGCGCTTTTCGCGGGCACTTTACGTATCAGGTATAGCTTACTTTTGCGTTCAACCAGGCTGACTATTGCGCCTGTTCCTTGTTTTCCTAAGACAGTATCGGCTTCCCAGTCACCAAACCGTTTCTTCTTATCAACAATAGCAGGACGGCGCTCAATGCCAATCCGGTTCGGAATAATAACGCGCTTCGCCCGGTTGCCTTTTCGGTACTTACGCCGACCATGTCGCAATTGCCTGAACAGCTTACCTCCACGCAATTTGTCTTGCTGTACGTAGCCGTAAATCCACTCATGGCTGACTGGGTAGCCAATGATTTTGCTTACACCTGCAATCTGCTCGGGACTCCATTTTTGCCCCAACCCGAACTCAACAAACGTCATGGTGAGCGCGGGGATGCTGTACTTGGCCGCCTGACATCGTCGCTTAATCGTCTTAGCATGGGCTACTTCGGGCAGGTAATGATTATCCCGAATCCTGTTGCGACGTACTTCACGACTAATCGTGCTGTGACTGACTTTAAGCCGCTTCCCAATTTCCCGATAACTGAAACCCTCGCGCAAGTAGGCTTCGATCTGGTATCGTTGTCCTTCGATCAACTGCTTGTATCTCATGGTAATTACTTCTATTTGTTTGGCGACTATAGAGTACCACCAACAGGCAGTTGATCTCTTCTCACCGTTTAACCATGAGTGGTGCACTTATTATCTGAAATCGGG
>NZ_JAESDH010000078.1 GCF_019249295.1 Alteromonas antoniana | reverse complement strand
TTACAGAGCCAAAAATTACACTGTAGAGCTATCACAGTGGTATCGGTAAAAAATGGGTTTTCACACAGCCTGTACGTGAAGCGGACGTTTTACCTTTCCCATGAAAACACAGAATATGGTGTTTCTGCGGAAACGAGTGTTACTATGAAGTCTCAGTAATAAGCTGTTAGCCCTCTATGGAGAAATCGCGTATGACATTGACTGTCGCAGAAACATTAATGCACACAACTGTAAGGTTGGAGTGTAAATTAAAAGATGGAAATTCCTCAACAGGTACTGGTTTCTTCTTTTCGTTTAAACTAGATGGCGATCAACATATACCCGTAATAATCACAAATAAACACGTTATAGAAAATAGTGAAATTGGATCTTTCGTGCTCACAAAAAGTGATGCTCAAGGTAAACCTTTGTTGGGGCAAGTTGAGCGTGTTGTCTTAAATGGTTTCGAAAACCTTTGGATTAAACACCCTGAAAAAGATGTAGACTTAGCTGTTTTCCCTATGGCTCCATTATTTAGAGAAGCTGAAGCCAAAGGAGTGAAGTTTTTTGCTCCACCTTTACAAGATGACTTAGTTGCAAATGAAAAGATCCTCAGTGATTTATCTGGTTTAGAAAATATAACAATGATTGGCTACCCAAATGGTATTTGGGATGAGAAAAATAATATGCCAATAATTCGAAAAGGAGTAACGGCTACAAGCCCTAAAAATGATTACAATGGTTTGCCTATTTTTGTAATCGACTGTGCTTGTTTTCCGGGATCTAGCGGAAGTCCTGTACTGATCTTTGATCAAGGTGGTTACATGGACGCACGTGGTAATATGAATTTAGGTGGCAATAGAATAATTTTATTGGGCGCTCTTTTTGCGGGCCCTCAGCACGTTGCGCAGGGTGAGATACAAACAATTAACGTTCCATTAAAGCAAATCCCTATAAGCTTATCTAAAATCCCAAATAATTTAGGCTTTGTTGTAAAAGCAGAAAAGATATTAGACTTCAAAAAGTTACTAGTATAAAGGGCTCCCGAATTCAGATAATAAGTGCACCACTCATGGTTAAACGGTGAGAAGAGATCAACTGCCTGTTGGTGGTACTCTG
>NZ_JAESDH010000077.1 GCF_019249295.1 Alteromonas antoniana | reverse complement strand
GCTTCTTTAGCGCCAGTATGGTGCTGCCTTGTTCACTTTCAGTCACATCAAACAGATCATTGATGACACTACTGAACGTAAGCGATCAATATAGGCCGTCTTCCCAAGATTTAGCTACTCCGTAAAATAGCCTCCGTAGATTTTACTAACGGAGACTTTACTGATGGCAACAAAAAGACGTACACGTGAGCAATGGCAAAGATTGGTTGACAAGCAAGCAGCAAGCGAGCTGACAGTCAGTGAATTTTGTGCACAACATGCGTTAACAGTATCAAATTTTTATCTGTGGCGTAAAAAGCTCAGCGATGATAGTCAACCGTTTGCGCAGCAGGATAACTGGCTTGCTTTTGATATGCCAGCGAGCGGGAACCAGAGTATAGATTCAGCGTGGGAGATTGAACTGGTATTACCCGGTGGTGTGGTGCTGCGGATGAACCGAGCCGCCTGATGTTACCCTTATCCAATGGGCGTATTTGGTTGTACACCGGCAATACCGATATGCGCAAACAGTTTGATGGGCTGGCGGCGCTGGTACAGCGCAAGTTGGGGATGCAAGCGCATTGTGGTGACTGGTTTGTGTTTATCAATAAGCGCCGTACTCAGCTGAAGGTGTTGTATTACTACCAGGGCGGTTATTGTTTGTGGAGCAAACGGTTAGAAAAAGGCACCTTCGCTAACGTGTCTGACGGCAACACCAAAACACCACTCAACAGTGCCCAGTTACAGTGTTTGATTGATGGGATTTACTGGCAAAAAGGTAAACAAAACAGGCGATTTAATTAACTGATTTTGTTATAATTTGCGCCATGAAAACGCCCTCAGATAACACCCTGAAAGATGCACAAATTGCGGCTTTATCAGATGAAATTGCGCAACTCAAGCATCAACTCGACTGGCTTAAACGCCAGTTGTTCGGGCGTAAGTCTGAAAAGGTGTTAGTGGATAATCCGGCCCAGAGCAGCTTGTTTGATGAGGGGGAACCCCACGCCTTACCGGCAGAAACAAAACCGGTGAAGGCCCATACCCGTTCCTCACAAAAGCAACGTCGCGACTCGGATGTCAATGATGAAGGCCTGCGTTTTGATGAGACAGTGCCGCAACA
>NZ_JAESDH010000076.1 GCF_019249295.1 Alteromonas antoniana | reverse complement strand
GTACGACCACCTTCACGGATTGCGAAGCGCAGACCTTCTTCCATCGCGATTGGAGCAATCAGCTCAACTACGAATTTCAGGTTGTCGCCTGGCATTACCATTTCAACGCCGTCTGGCAGCTGAACAGCACCGGTTACGTCAGTTGTACGGAAGTAGAACTGTGGACGGTAGCCTTTGAAGAATGGCGTGTGACGGCCACCTTCGTCTTTGCTCAGTACGTATACTTCAGCTTCGAACTTAGTGTGAGGAGTGATTGAACCAGGCTTCGCCAGTACTTGACCACGCTCAACTTCGTCACGCTTAGTACCACGCAGAAGAACACCAACGTTCTCACCTGCACGGCCTTCGTCAAGAAGCTTACGGAACATTTCAACACCGGTACAAGTTGTCTTCGTAGTATCTTTCATACCAACGATTTCAACTTCTTCACCAACTTTAACGATACCTTGCTCTACACGACCAGTTACAACAGTACCACGGCCTGAGATTGAGAATACGTCTTCGATTGGCAGGATGAACGGCTTGTCGATTGCACGCTCTGGCTCTGGAATGTATGAATCCAGCGCTTCACCCAGTTCGATGATTTTCTTTTCCCACTCTGCATCGCCTTCCAGTGCTTTCAGAGCTGAACCCTGAATTACTGGCAGGTCGTCACCTGGGAAGTCATATTCGTTCAGAAGTTCACGAACTTCCATTTCTACCAGCTCAAGCAGCTCTTCATCATCAACCATGTCACATTTGTTCATGAATACGATGATGTAAGGAATACCAACCTGACGACCCAGTAGGATGTGCTCACGAGTCTGAGGCATAGGACCATCAGTCGCTGCAACTACCAGAATACCACCGTCCATCTGTGCGGCACCGGTGATCATGTTCTTAACGTAGTCAGCGTGTCCAGGACAGTCTACGTGCGCGTAGTGGCGAGTAGGAGTGTCATATTCTACGTGTGACGTAGAGATGGTGATACCACGTGCTTTTTCTTCAGGCGCGTTATCGATTTGATCGAATGCCTGAGCTGAACCACCGTAAGTCTTTGAAAGGACAGTAGTGATTGCTGCAGTCAGAGTGGTTTTACCGTGGTCAACGTGGCCGATTGTACCCACGTTTACGTGGGGTTTCGTACGTTCAAA
>NZ_JAESDH010000075.1 GCF_019249295.1 Alteromonas antoniana | reverse complement strand
ATAACAAACGACTATGGCGTCAACCCGAAATTTAAGCTGTTTTTTCTTCCCACACGACGCCATCTCTCACCATCGAATTGAGGATGACAATCATCTTCCTGACGCAGGCAATAATAGCGACTTTCTTAGGTTTCCCTGCTTCTACCAAGCGGTTATAGGTGCGCTTAAAAACAGCGTTACACTGCATCGCTGACATCATGGCCATGAACAATACAGTGCGAACCTGACTGCGGCCTCCTTGAATAACTTGTTTGCCTTTGTACCGGCCGCTTTCTTTGTTCATCGGCGCAACACCAACCAATGCTGCAATTTCTTTGCTGTTCAGCAGACCGAGCTCTGGCAAGTAACTAATCAGTGTTGCCGCTGACACTTTTCCTATGCCGGGCATACTTTGAACCAGAGCACTTTTAGTTTTATATTCCGGACAACTTTCTATCAATACAGCAAGCTCTTCATCCATTATTTGAATCTGTTTTTTGATAACCAGAAGAACAGATTTTATGCTTGCTTGTGTCGTTTTAGGCATGATTTGCAGTCGGTTTTTCTCACTGGTCTGCATGTCCATCAACTGGTTTCGGCGTGATACTAAGTCTGCCATCCGCCTTATGGCTTCTGGCTTAAGAGAAGACAGAGCGGGACGTATTGCTTCGCTATAGTGGGCAATAAGCTCAGCATCAAGCTTGTCTGTTTTAGCTCTTCTCCCAATCGCGCCGGCAAAGCGTTTTACATGCACCGGGTTGACCAGGCTAAACGGTAAACCTGCTTTAGAACATGCAGTGATAAACGCCGTTTCATATCGCCCCGTCGCCTCAATGACAATGCGCTCAGGCGCAACCTTCTTCAGGCGTTTCATTGCTTCTGTGATGCCCTTCTTGTCATTGCTGACTTGGAAGTATTCATTGAGCGGACGAACATGAATATCGAGGTGATCTTTGCCGGTATCCACACCAACGTTAATTCTTTGCGCTACTGATTTATTCATAATAAGCTAACTCTGGTTTGCTAAATGCGAGCTCGGGGCCCAGTCGACTATTCGAGTATGTTGCTTGGAGCACTGTGTGGCGTTCTCGTTTGTTATCGGTCTCTCGATTGAGGAGCCTACAATTAATCGAACTGCCACGCAGCCAACTTTGGTTGCAGCCAAAGTCTGGGCCTCACTTTACCCATCTTTGAAAAAATTGTGGGGAATTTAGGGAAGAATTATCCATACAAA
>NZ_JAESDH010000074.1 GCF_019249295.1 Alteromonas antoniana | reverse complement strand
TTGAATCGACACTAATTTCCTAGACGCCTCTTAGTTAGATAAACTAACTAAAAATACAGAGGTGCATATGAGCGGCAAGCGCTACCCAGAAGAATTCAAAATTGAAGCGGTTAAACAGGTAGTTGATCGCGGTCATTCAATATCTGACGTTGCGAAACGATTAGATGTCACAACACACAGTCTTTATGCTTGGGTCAAAAAATACGGCCCTGACTCTAAACAGCACAATGATCTGAGCGATGCTCAAGCCGAAATTAAACGGTTACAAAAAGAATTAAAACGGACGACAGAAGAACGTGACCTGTTGAAAAAAGCCGCGGCATACTTCGCAAAGCAGTCCGACTGAGGTATGCCTTTATTAAAGAAAACTCGGACAGTTGGCCTGTTCGTTGGCTTTGTAAAATGTTCGATGTTCATCCGAGTGGATATTACGCATGGAATAAAAAGCCTCACTCTAACCGAGCTAAAGCCAATCAACGTATTACAGGTTTGATTAAACAGTTCTGGTTAGAGTCTGGTGGTGTTTACGGTTACCGGAAAGTTCATTCTGACTTACGTGATGTTGGTGAGAAATGCGGTGTTAATCGCGTTTATCGGCTGATGCGGGAGGAAGGACTAAAAGCTCAGGTCGGATACCGGAAACCTCGTCATCGTAGCGGTGAGAGCCATATCGTCGTGCCCAATCGATTGCAGCGGCAATTTAATCCAGAATCGCCAGATGAGTCATGGGTGACCGACATCACTCATATCCGTACTCATGAAGGGTGGCTTTACTTGGCTGTGGTTGTCGACTTGTTCTCTCGTAAAGTCATTGGTTGGTCAATGCAATCACGGATCACGAAGGAAATCGTGTTAAATGCATTGTTAATGGCAGTATGGCGACGTAACCCTAAGAAAATGGTGACAGTCCACTCCGATCAAGGTAGTCAATACACCAGCCATGATTGGCAACACTTCCTTAAAGTAAATGGTCTTGAAGGCAGCATGAGCCGACGAGGTAACTGTCATGATAACGCGGTTGCTGAGAGCTTCTTCCAATTGCTAAAACGTGAACGAGTTAAGCGAAAAGTCTATTCAACAAGGGACGATGCTAGAAGTGATATCTTCGATTACATAGAAATGTTTTATAACAATAAACGAAAACATGGTTTCAATGATCTACTTTCGCCAGTAGAGTATGAAAAACGACATCAAGAACGGCTAGGAAGTGTCTAGATTATTGGTGTCGATTCA
>NZ_JAESDH010000073.1 GCF_019249295.1 Alteromonas antoniana | reverse complement strand
TGTCCCGTCCTGAAATACGTAGACATAAAGAGGACTTCTTTATGACAACTTCAAGTAATCAAAGACCTAAGCGCACACAGCGTGATTACACTTTAGCTTTTAAATTAGGCGTGGTTGAACGCGTTGAAAAAGGCGAATTCACTTATAAACAGGCACAAGCTCACTTCGGGATACAAGGAAGGTCGACGGTATTAGTTTGGCTCAGAAAGCATGGTAGACTCGACTGGTCGAAACCATTTCAGCATCCACTTATGCCAAATTCAAAAGAAACACCAGCCGAAAAGATAAAACGCCTCGAGAGAGAGTTAGCCGATGAAAAGCTCCGTAATAAAATCCTCAATGGGATGGTAGATATTATGGATAATGAGTATGGAGCTGGCCTCAGAAAAAAGTACTTATCCGGTACGTCTGGCAAGCCAAAACAAGAAAAGAAATAGGTTTGGCGGCAGCATGCCGGGTTGTGGGAATATCCAGACAGTCGGTTTACCAGGCTGTTTCTCGCATGGAGCATAGAAGGACAGAGCTATCGGTGATTAAAGAGTGGGTACTTTATTGGCGTAAGTTCATGCCACAAATAGGGACGCGTAAGCTCTATAAGCTTATAAAACCAAAGTTGGTTGAGCATGGAATTAAACTAGGTCGAGATGGCTTTTTTACTTACCTAAGAGGAGAAGGGCTACTCGTTAAGCCGAAAAAAAGCTATATCAAAACCACGTTCAGCAAGCATTGGATGAAGAAACATCCAAATTTACTCAAGGAAGGAGGGCTCCATAATGCTGAACATGTCTTGGTTAGCGATATCACTTACCTTGAATCTGACCAAGGCGTGCATTATCTATCGCTGGTGACCGATTCTGGTTCTCGGAAAATTGTTGGCCATCACTTAAGCTCAGACATGAAAGCTGAGAATGTAGTGAAAGCACTGAAAATGGCCGTTAAAGATAACCGGTATAAAGGCAACGCTGTACACCATTCTGACAGGGGGCTGCAGTACTGCTCAGCTATTTACCAGAAGGAATTAACAGCATATGGTATTCACCCCTCAATGACAGATGGATACGATTGTTACCAAAACGCATTGGCAGAAAGAATCAATGGAATACTCAAACAAGAGTTCTTACTCTACCGATGTAAAACCATCGAAGAGTTGAAAATACTCGTTACCGAATCAATTAATATTTACAATGAAATGAGGCCGCACTTAGCATTAGATATGGAAACGCCTAACGCAGTGCACAATAGAAAAGGCCAGCTTCGAGAGCTGGCCTAATAACTGTCAACCTATATTAGGACGACACA
>NZ_JAESDH010000072.1 GCF_019249295.1 Alteromonas antoniana | reverse complement strand
TGGCTCTTCATCATTAACGGGGGACATCAGCATTCATTAAACTGATTTTGCGAAGATCATTTAATGGAGATAAGCCGATGTCCCACGCGGGTACTATTTTAGGCATAAGAGAGTTAGAAATCGAACGTGTTCACCGACACGATTCTATAGAGGTATGGGCAAAGCCAAGCCGACGACCTGTTTGTAAGCATTGTGAGAGTCGCCAGCTACGCGTTAAAGCGACACATCACCGCACAGTAAAGCATACTCGTCAGGGCAATCAGGTGCTGACGCTACATTTAAAAGTTCCTAAATATCATTGCCGGGCCTGTGGTCGGTACTTTCGTCATCCCTTTGTTGGGATCCGCCCCCGTTACCGGGCGTCAGAATGTTTTCGTTTAGAAGTCTTTGAAGCCCACCATGGAGGCGTTACCCAGCGGGGTATCTCAAGAACGCATTGCATCAGCCCGACAACGGTCGAGCGTTGGTATCAGTCCCATATCAGCCAAAAATACAAAGAGATAATTAGTCGCCCCTGTCCTGAGATGCTGGGTATTGATGAACATTTTTTTACTCGTAAAAGAGGCTATGCCACGACGTTTGTGGATTTGCGTAACCACAATGTGTTTGATGTTAAGTTAGGGCGTTCAGAGCCCAGTCTACGCCATTATTTACGCAGACTACCGGGTAAAGAAAATGTGCGACTGATTGCCATGGACTTATCCGAAACTTATCGTGCTATTGCTAAGCGATATTTTCCTAATGCCACCATCGTTGCTGACCGTTTTCATGTCGTGAGACTGATTAACCATCACTTTTTAAAAGCCTGGCAGCAACATCATCCTGAAGGGCGACGTAATCGAGGCCTGCTCAGTTTAATGCGACGGCATCAATGGCGATTGAATGACAGTAACCTAACCAATCTGAACCGTTATCTTGCTGACTACCCCGTTCTCAAAGCGATGTATGAAGCCAAGCAAAAGCTCATCCGCTATGTACTAATGAAAACCATGAACGCGCAGCGTATGGAAAAGAAGTTACCCGGCTTTTTAGACTTACTGGAGCAGTTACATTATAGCCCGTTAAATGCCCTGGCTAAGACCTTAACCACATGGCTACAGCCCATTGTGGCAATGTGGCGATTTACCCGCAACAATGGCATTACTGAGGGATTCCACAACAAAATGGAAATGATATCGAGAAGAGCGTATGGTTTTAGAAACTTTGAAAATTACAGAATAAGAGTAATGACCCATTGCGGATGGGATGGTGTAATTAATCGTGTAAGATGAATGCTGATCCCCCGTTTATGGGGTAGAGCC
>NZ_JAESDH010000071.1 GCF_019249295.1 Alteromonas antoniana | reverse complement strand
GAGAGTGTAAAAAGATCTGTGTAAGTGGCATTCTTAACCTGTTGAAAGGAATGCAGAATGCCAATATCAGACAAACTTATCGATCAGCTTCTTGAAGGCTGTAACTCCCCAGACGATATTCTCGGCGAAGCCGGACTGCTTAAGCAACTGACCAAGAAGGTTGCTGAGCGAGCGTTGAACGCTGAGATGGAGCAACATCTTGGCTACGCCAAACATGCGCCGGAAGGTAAGAACTCTGGCAATTCCCGGAATGGTAAATCCAGTAAGAAGGTGCGCTCTGTGCACGGTGAGATCGATCTGGATATCCCTCGTGACCGCAATGGCAGCTTTGAGCCACAGTTGGTCAAGAAAGGCGACAAACAGCTCAACGGTTTCGATGACCGTATCATCTCGTTGTATGCGCGAGGCATGACAACACGTGATATCCAGGCGCATTTCGAGGAATCTTACGGCGTAGAAGTCTCGCCGACTTTTATCTCTCAAGTTACCAATGAAGTGATGGATGAGGTAAAGCAATGGCAGCAGCGCCCACTGGACGCGTTATACCCTGTCGTTTATCTGGATTGTTTAGTGGTGCGCAGTCGGGATTCTGGCGCGGTACAGAACAAATCGGTTTACCTGGCTCTTGGCATCAACACCGATGGTGAAAAAGAACTGCTGGGCTTATGGATGGCCCAAACCGAAGGCGCGAAATTCTGGCTGTCAGTGATGAACGAGCTTAAAAACCGTGGCGTTCAGGATATCTTTATTGCTTGCTGCGATGGTCTGAAAGGCTTCCCTGAAGCCATTGAGACCGTTTACCCGAAAACACAGGTGCAACTGTGTATTGTGCATCAGATTCGCCACTCGCTGCGTTATGTTAACTGGAAACAGCGCAAGGTCATTGCCGCTGACCTGAAACGTATTTACGGCGCGGCCACACTAGCTGAAGCGGAGTTGGCCCTGGCAGAGTTCGCTGAAAAGTGGGATGACCAACACCCAACGATTAGCCTATCCTGGCGCAATAACTGGGAACGTCTGAGCGTCTTCTTCGATTATCCGCCGGAAATCCGTAAGGTTATTTACACTACGAATGCCATCGAATCCCTGAACGCCAGTCTGCGAAAAATTACCAAAACCAGACGGTCATTCCCGACTGACGACTCAGTAATGAAAATACTGTATCTGGCGCTTCACCAGATATCAAAGAAGTGGACCATGCCAATTAGAGATTGGAAAGCGGCCATGAGTCAGTTTATGATTATGTACAGTGACCGTGTATCACTATGATAAATAGCCACTTACACAGAAAATTTCACAGTCTC
>NZ_JAESDH010000070.1 GCF_019249295.1 Alteromonas antoniana | reverse complement strand
CTAATGCCAGTCAGTTAAGCTGACTGGCATTTTTCTTTGTGGGATATTTAGTCGGTCTCTTCCTCACAACCCGGGGGTAATACCTGTCAGGTCGTTTATCAGGTAACCTCATCATCCTCAGCGATTCCATCAGGTACTCATAGTGAACGGGCAATTTGGTTACTGTGTCTGGGATGGTGGTCAGGAAGAATACGAGGATGTGTCTCATGCAGAGGCTGAAGCTAAGCCTTGAAGGAGATAGCTCTGGCATGTCCTTCACAGCATCGAGCATCATCATTCTAATCAAGTTGTAAGCGAGCAACAAACCCCAGAGCTCCTGACGCACCATCTCAGGTTTCTTGCTGCGAAGTGTCAGTTTTGCCTGATGTAGTGTCTGTTTCATTTCCCTGAAGCCCAGTTCGATTTCCCAGCGCTGAACGTACACATCAACAATCTCATCATAGGGGAACTGCATACTATCAACCATTGAACTGAGTACACGGTATGTTTTCCCGTCTACTTCGTAGCTGGTCAGTCTGGCTTCGAGGGTTTCAGGTAAAGCCTCGAACTTCTTTCTGGCCTGGGGGGAAGTCTTGAGGATGATGACAGCATCATCCTCGCTTAGTTGATGCTTCACGGTGTACTGTAAATCTTTACGGGCGGGCAGCATCCAGTGCGTATTCATACCTTTAGTCGCCCATAGGTACAGTAACCCCAGTGAGTAATAACCTCTGTCGAAGAGGGTCAGTGAGTTATCCGGAATCGAAGGGATAAGACGCTCTGCGAGAGACATCTCTCCGACATCACGACTGTCAAACGCACTGGCCAGAAGAAGGTGACTGGACGTTTCCATCAGACTACACATGCGTACCTGCGGGTATGGATTATCTCCTTTGGCATTCCGTTCACAACTGAATGCTGCAAGATTCTCAGCGGTATCCTGAGCACGGAACATTACGCCATCAACCGCCAGTACGTTTAAACCACACCACTGTTCAAAGGCATATTCACCAAATGCCCGTTGCGCCATCAGCTTAAAGACGTAACCAACCGCTTCGTCCCCCAGTCTCTGGCGAGCCTGTACGACGGCGCTGGGTGCAACAAAACGATTTTTACCCGGTAGCGAGACGTCGAGTTTATTGGCGATATCCCAGACAGGATCGTTACGAAAGAGACTCATACCCACAATGGTAAGTACGACTGAATCCAGCGGCAATCGGCGACGCCTGACAGTCGCTACACCCGACAATGCATAAGCTTGCTGAAGAAGCTCAGGGTCAACGAAAGACATCAGCTTATCGAGAGCATTCAAATCTTCTGCGTGGCTAAATGTTTCATCGAGGTTTGTGAGTAAAGACATAAAAAAATCCGATACCAGAGACTGATATCGGATTTTGAAGCCTTGAAAAGATCGGTCAACCGATCATCAAAATAATCTTAACTGATCGGCATTAG
>NZ_JAESDH010000006.1 GCF_019249295.1 Alteromonas antoniana | reverse complement strand
ATCTACTTTCGCCAGTAGAGTATGAAAAACGACATCAAGAACGGCTAGGAAGTGTCTAGATTATTGGTGTCGATTCAGATGTCCGTCAGCTCACGAGCTAGAGTGTTTTGGTTATAGAATCCCATCTCTTTCATTTGCTGGATTTTATGGCCAATACGCTTATGTCTCTCCTGCCAACGTAACGCTTCATTCTGATTAATGTTGAGGTTTTCACAATCTCGCCCGACACAGCTTGATGGCTCAAATAAGTGATTCATACTGCACTTAAAACCCGCAAAGCATCGACCAAAGCCCGTTGACTTATTTGCACCTTGGGTATCCTTGGCAAGCTGCTCAAATTGTTCATCGGTAAATACTTTTGGGTCACCCTCAAACGCCTTCATGAACCCACCTGATTGCTCTTCTGGGTGGTCAATCATGTCTCGCAAATAAGCCTTATGACTTTCCATTTCTGCGTCTTCCACGGATTTTTTTATATTGCCAGGGTTCTCTATACCCAATAACGTTAATACCTCGGCATGACTGGCATATATCGCAGTCATGGCTAGACTGATATGCTTAAACTGATGCTTCAATGCAGCGAGTGTAACCAAACCATTACCCACCATAAAGTGGGCAAAGGTACGTCTTAATGAGTGCGTTGAGAAACGCCAATAAAACAAGCCATCTTCTCGTAACTCAATCGGATTGTAATGGGCAGGTACGAAAGGATTAAGTAGCCGGTATGCATCATCCATCTGGTCGGGGAGGTATCTAATATCAAGCTGATTTGAGTAGTAATATAGGAGGTGACGAAGTTTATTGGTGTTTAACACAGAACTGTCAATTTGCTTGGAAATGTTATCAGTCCAACCACCAAAACCATAGAAGCTAAAACGTGGCGTCATTTTTATATCACCTTTTTCAGAGCGATAGTCATCATTTAATGCCGTTAAAACTTCGAGTGCTAGTTTACAGATAGGGGCACAGGCCCACGTGTCTTCTCTTGGCAGCTTTTCTAATTTGCTTGTCCATGAGCGAAGAGTACATAACGTCACGCCATCAAGGTCAACCTCCTTATACGAGGACGAATTAATTTGTGTTAACTCGCTGATACGCATTCCAGTAAAGGCCGCTAAGGTCATAAAACAACCCCCCTGTATTACCCTGAACTCATCGATAGCTTGTCGCTCTGTTATTTTGTGCTTTCTAGCATAAGTCTTTACATTGCTAAGGTCTTTTAACTTATGGTGAGCCGTTTCTATATCTTTCACCAATCGCCCCATTAGTTGTTCATAAATCACGGGAATAATGGTGGGATAATGGCCTGTACCTGCGCTGGAATACTGCTTGGCAATTTGTGGGACGCTTTTTCTTTCGGGTAATCCCAGGCTAAAGCGCCTATTATTTGGGAAGTGTTGGTTGGTTTGCGTAAGTACGCTCAGTGATTCTAATCGCATTCTTACTGTATGTTCACTGAGATTCTTTGATTCATGAAGCAGTTGATTGAATACCAGTTCATTACTTAATAATGCAAAGCTTCCCACAGAGGTGCTTTTATATACTCTCAAAGCAGAGCCTGCCGTCCAAGCAATTACTTGACATTGCCTGAATTTTCGGAAGGTGTCGCCTTCCATACAAAGTAAATTACCCTTTGCACCCCAAATCAAAAAATAGATGCGCTGCTTCAATTCAATGAGCAGTGTAGGTTGATGTTTTTCGGGGGTAAAATTTATCTGATACAGGCTTTTTCTGTCCCTGGTGAGATTAAAAAACGCATTGAAATCCCATATATCTTCACTAAAATAAGAAACGGGATTGCCGTCCTTATCAATACTCACCACGGTATTGTCACCCGGCATGACGAACTTGCTTGATGTGCTTGGCGTAGGTAGAGCGTACTGTTCAAATTTATCTGTATCGAGACTGACGTTATACATTACTTACCCTCTGAATAAATCCATAATTGAGTTTTCATCCCATAACGGGTGACACTCCCGCTCTAACAGCTTCATTGCCGCCTTTAGATGGGATTTCTTGAATCGAGCTTTGAGCGCATTTATATCTGCTTTGACTTCACCAAAATTGGTAATGAAATGCTCAATGTTCTGATGCGCCAACATCGCTTCATTAAGTCGCATCTCGAAGCTCAATAAGCGCCAAATATCATGCGGGTCATCAACTACCCCAAAGTTTGTGCAAGCAAAGCACTTCACAACAAAGCCGCACCCTAAGCCACCCTTATCTTCATCAGAAAGTACGCCGCTTTTCTCTACGCTTTTTTGAAATTCCTTTTTCTGTGGGGTATCTTCACCCTTACAAAACCCACCGTTTAAATTTTTAACAACCGCCTGCTCTGCGTCATGCTCTTTTAATGCTTTCCAACTGGCCTGAGAAATAACTTCTCCTGTTGCTAACTTAGCTCTAGCTACAGCGACAATCGTTCCGCCAGTGGGGTTATTGCCCATATGATGCAGAGCAGTTAAACCAAGCGCTAGTTGACTTCTGGCTTCACCTTTAGAGACTTTGCCATACTTGGAACTGTCATATGTTCCAGGAGCGTTACGAGTATTCGTAGCCGCTTTGTCTCGCCCCAATTTTTGCTCTGCATACTGTTTTATAGAGGACTTCAAAAGATTGGTATTCAGACTAAAATCAGGGTTATCCCTCAACAACTCCTTAATACGCTTAGAGTTTTTCGGTAAATAGTCTTTAGCATAAGTTTGCAGGTTTGCTGCCGATGGCGCATTTCCATTTGCCTTTCTAAACAGGTAGTGCATATCCAATCCCAGTGATAGGGAATGTGATTTTGAGAGCTTGAGGTGCGAGTCAAAAAAGTGCTTACAGGACGCTCTTGGTGTAAATAAGCGTAAATTAACGCTAGTTCCGCGGGTCTTGAATCCTTCGATACTGAGTCGGCCTGCTGTGGTTTTTTTGCACACCCACTCATCGTCCAGAAACATGCTCAGGGTTTCGGTTTGACCTGTCCCTAAGTAGTAAATGGTCAAATACACCGCATTATTAATTAGTCTATCAAACGCGAGATTTCTTTGAGCTGCCGACAGTGATTCATCATTGTAACGCTTTAGCAAGGTTTCTCTGTCAGTCAATAATGCAAAGGCGATCGATCGTAGTTGCTTAGCGGTATAATTGTCCGAGTCCAATGCGGCTGAATTTGTTTTGAGGTTGCGAGCTTGCTTCGGGATACTACCAAAACCAAACTTTTTGCAGATGGAACTAAGATTCGAACCTAAGTGACCTAACGTTGTAGGACTAATGGGGGCGGCGTATAACCCCTCTCTCTTACTTGCCATTGAAAGGTAAGTTGCATGGATGTATGTGGTGCAAGTCTCTGGTGAAAATTCAACCTTAGATTTACCACCTTGTGCATTAAACGCATGTCTTAAAACCTTGCGGACGCACTTAAAATGTGCCACCTTCGATGATTCACGCCACCCAGACTGCTCAAATTTAGAAATAAGTAACCGAATATGATCTTTTGCGGCATACGTTATAAGCTGTTTAAAGTCACAGGTTGAATTGCCACCACAGCTGTTATTCCAAACATATTTCCACTTTGTTATAGTGGTTAGTGTGTTATCCGTAACCATTTCATTTGTGGGTATTGAGCGGTAAGCACGAGCGTTTTGCTTGCTGTCTTCTGGAGTAATGTCTGTCACGATAGTGCTTCATCCTCTAGCAAGTTCATGGTGATTTCAGGCACTTGATTCTTTTCAGGGTTGCCCTCGTAGTGTTTTAAATACAACATTGTTGTATTTAAATCTTTGTGCCCCATTTCGTTCTTAAGCATGGTTAGCGCTTGCATCATCGTCAGTCCGTCAATGTTTGCCAACGACTCGAGTTTGTAGGCCCCAAACGTTGCTCTACAGTCGTGCTCCTTGTGTTTGAAATGTGGATTGCTGCTTTCCTGTATGGCCGCTCTCAGCTTCGCCCACTGAGTATTGATGCTCTGAGTGGTGAACATGTCACCATCTTTATTGATAAATCCAGGAGCATCCACATCTCCGGTATTCATGAAGTACAACCGCTTCCTTTTAAGATAACGAGCGCTTAGATGGTACTCATTCATCTTTTCTATCAACCAGACTGGCATGGATATTTGTCGGTTAATGTCGTACTTAGTCTTGCATTCATGATCAGGCCCAATCCAAATCCCCGTCAGGGTTTTACCTGTAAACCCTTTTGGAATGGCAAAATGCTTTGGTTTTAAATGGGTTATTTCAATAGAACGAAGGCCGGAGCAAAGGGCTACGGATATCATCAAGCGAAACTCTAACGACAAACCATTACTGTGCCAATTATCACGAACGTGTTTAAGGTCTAGGTCGTTTAATGGCTGTAAATTAGTGTCTCTTGACTGACTGCGGATAGAGCAATCAGTAATGACTTGACCATACTTTGTTGTGCCAGTTACAACGAAAGGCAAGTCCGATATGTAACCATGCCTATAACAGAAAAGATAGAATCGCCTAACTACCGACAAGGCTGCGACAGCAACAGAACGTTTTATACTTCCATTTTCTATCTCACTATTCAAAAAGGCTCGATAAAGAAAGATGGGGTAGCGCTTTAACTCTTCGTTTTGGTCATTCCAAGATAAGTTGTTGGCTTGCAAGAATCGGTAATAACGTAACAGGTGAAAACATGTAGGCTTAATGTCTTTAATGTCTTCTACAATGCGACGGTCCATTATGAATGCATTCGGTTCAAAGACTGGCTCACCATCATTGGTGAACAGCATAAGCACACCTTTAAATGGCATTGGCTTATTAACACTGAAAGAGATTGGTTCTTGTTCGGCATCAATTGAAACAGAACCTATGTCGATAGTATCCTCTGTTTCAATGAGGTGGTAGAAATGTTCCATATTTGCCAACTCTACATAATCTAACTTTTAATGTAGATGTTAATCTGAATTCGTCAAATATGGTTTTTTAGATGTCAGTCTAATTATAACTATTGAAGGTGTTAGTTGAATGTAAAAAAGCCCGACCAAATTGGTCGGGCAAGAGGGCTTAGTTAAGCACCTAACGACAGAAACTGTCTAACCAATGATGGCCTTCATGTCAGTCATGTAGCCACGCAGGGTTTTACCAATTATCTCTACACCATGAGAACGTATTTCGTCGTTTACCTCGGCAAGACGACGGTTCTCCACCTGATTGGAAGACACATTCAGGCCTTTTCCTATCACGCTGGTATCGATTTCAGGCATAAACTTTTCTCTCAGCAGCGGCACGGCCGCATTGGCAAACAGGTAGTTTCCGTATTCTGCCGTATCTGAGATAACCACGTTCATTTCGTATAAACGCTTACGTGCAATAGTGTTTGAGATGAGTGGCGTTTCATGCAGCGACTCATAATAAGCCGACTCCGGTAAAATGCCCGCTTCAACCATGACGTCAAACGCCACTTCTACACCGCACTTAATCATGGCAACGAGTAAAATACCGTTGTCGAAAAATTCCTGCTCGCTGATTTCACCGTCATACTGCGGTGCGTTTTCAAAACCGCTTTCGCCGGTCTCTTCACGCCATTTCAGCAAGTTAGCGTCACCGTTTGCCCAGTCTTCCATCATAGTGCGCGAGAATTCGCCGCTGATGATATCGTCCTGGTGTTTTTCAAACAGAGGGCGTAACAGTGATTCCAGCTCTTTAGAAAGCTCATACGCTTTTAGCTTGGCCGGGTTGGATAAGCGATCCATCATGTTCGCCACACCACCAATTTTCAGCGCTTCGGTGATGGTCTCTAATCCATATTGGATAAGTGCGGCAGCGTAGCCCGCATCAATGCCATCATCGACCATTTTCTCGTAAGCCAGGATCGCGGCAGCTTGTTGCATTCCACATAAAATGGTTTGCTCGCCCATCAAGTCCGACTTCACCTCGGCAACAAATGACGATGCAAGTACACCTGCTCTGTCACCACCGGTTGCGCTGGCCAGTGCTTTGGCGATATCCCAGCCTTTGCCTTCCGGATCGTTTTCCGGGTGAACGGCAATCAGTGTCGGAACGCCAAAACCACGTTTGTATTCTTCACGCACTTCCGTACCCGGACACTTCGGTGCACACATCACCACAGTAATATCACTGCGAATTTGCTGCCCTTCTTCCACAATATTGAAACCGTGGGAATAGCCCAGTGTTGCGCCTTGTTTCATCAGCGGCATTACCGCTTCAACCACGCTGGCGTGTTGTTTATCTGGTGTCAGGTTATAAACCAGGTCGGCGTCAGGGATTAACTCCTGATATGTACCTACTGTAAACCCGTTTTCTGAAGCACGTTTAAACGAATCGCGCTTTTCATCGATAGCGGCCTGACGTAACGCATACGCTACGTTCAACCCAGAGTCACGCATGTTCAGGCCCTGATTCAGACCCTGCGCGCCGCATCCTACGATGACAATTTTTTTGCCTTTCAGATACTGACATCCATCAGTAAATTCATCGCGTGCCATAAACCGGCAGCGGCCCAGCTGATCCAACTGCTGGCGTAATGAAAGGGTATTGAAATAATTAGCCATAAATATTTCCGAACAACATTCTTTTCGTCATTATCCACTGCCCCAATGGCGGTGAATGACCTCGTCTATGACGACTTGTTGTGAAGACTAGTTGATTTCTTTTGTTTTGAAAAATGATATATTTGCAAGATAATGTTGCAAAAAGTGAAACGTAATGGATTTTCGAAGCCTGCAGTTGTTTACGCATCTGGCCACCAGTCTGCATTTTGGTGATACCGCGAAGGCAATGTATGTCTCGCCTTCTACGCTGAGCCGCGTTATTCAGCGGCTGGAAGACGAACTGGGTTGTGTCCTGTTCAAGCGGGATAACCGCAAGGTTGCACTCACTCACAGCGGACACAAGCTACTTGGTTTTAGTGCGCAGGCGCTGACCGACTGGCAACAATTAAAAGCGGATCTGCAGGAAGACAGTGACATATTGCAGGGCGAAATCAGTCTGTTTTGCTCGGTGACCGCAAGCCAGAGCCATCTGCCGCGCATTCTTCGGGAGTTTCGACAGCGTTATCCCGGCGTGGACATTCGGCTGGTCACCGGCGATCCGGCACTGGCCATTGATGAGGTAAGGCAACAGGAGTGCGATCTTTCCATCGCTATTCACACTCCCGACTTTGCTACTGACTTACATTTTGCACCGCTAGATGCCGTACCGCTGGTATTGATTGCGCCCAAAGAGTGGCGACTGACTCAGCTCAGTCAGCTGGACTGGAGAAAGCATCAGGTGGTGATGCCCGAGCATGGCCCCACGCGTCGTATTGCCTATCACTGGTTTGCTGAGCACGGCATTCGTCCGAATGTATATGCCTCTGTCGGGGGAAATGAAGCTATTGTGAGTATGGTGGCGCTGGAGTGTGGTGTGGGCTTTGTGCCTAAAGTGGTACTGGATCACTCCACGCTGGTCAGTAGCGTGACCCAAATTCAGGTGGATGATATCGAGCCTTACGAACTGGGCTTGTGCTGTTTACAGTCGCGCCAGCAAGAGCCGTTGATCAGTGCGTTTCTTCATACTCCGCTTAACTGATTAATTAACGTATCCAGCGCCCGGTAACCCAGCGCCTCAGCAAGGTGGGCACGGGTTACCGCGTCATCGTTATCCAAATCTGCCAGCGTCCGGGCGACTTTCAGTGTGCGGTGAAACGTACGCATCGACAGTTTCAGTGATTCTGCCGCGTGTTGCACAAAACTCAGATCACTGGCGGAGAGTTTGCAGTGCTCTGCCAGCTCGCCGCTGCCAAGCGCGGCATTGGTTTTACCCTGTCTTTCCTGTTGTTTTGCTCTGGCCTGCCATACCGCCTCACGGGCTGCAATTTGCGAGTCTTGCCGGGCGTCGGGTTTCGGGCTGTTTAATACAAACGATTTCAGTCTGGGCACTTCAATCTGAATATCAATACGGTCAAGTAAAGGCCCGGACAGGCGGTTAAGGTAGCGAAGTTGTTGTTGCGGTGTACATCGGTTGTCATCGGTATCGCCGGTGGGGCTTGGGTTCATGGCTGCCAGTAACTGAAAGCGTGCGGGAAAACAAACCTGCGCACTGGCGCGTGAGATATGCACATCACCGGTTTCTAATGGCTCACGCAATACGTCCAGTGTACGTCTGCCAAACTCCGGAAGCTCGTCAAGAAACAGTACGCCGCAATGCGCTAATGAGACCTCGCCAGGTGTAGGCTGTGTGCCTCCGCCAATCAGGGCTGCTGTCGATGCCGTATGGTGTGGGCTGCGAAAGGGGCGTTGATAAAACCCTTGCTGGACTACCGGTTCACCTTTCACAGACCGGATTGCCGCCACGGCCATCGCTTCGTCCTGATCCAGTGGTGGCAGTAACCCCAGCAGGCGGCTGGCAAGCAAGCTCTTGCCGGTGCCAGGGGGGCCAAGCATAAGAAGATTATGACCGCCAGCTGCTGCAACCATCAATGCGCGCTTCGCCTGTTCCTGACCTACAATATCGTCCCACTGCAACAGGGTGGCGTCTGCACCAGCCCTACTGCGCCAAATCTGTCCGGTTGCCAGCGGAACATCCCCAGTAAGATGGTGAAATACATCCAGCAGCGTGGTTGCCGGAAAGCGTCGTACTCCCTCTACCAGCTGGGCTTCTGCATCGTTTGCAGCGGGCAAAATAACCTCATTTTGATTCTCGTCGCACGCCAGTAATACCGGAATAATGCCCTTAACCGGTTTGAGCTCACCGTTCAGGCCCAGCTCACCAACAAACGCAAAGCGAGACAGGCTCGTTGGCGGTAGCACGCCGCAAGCGACTAATACGCCAATGGCAATGGGCAGGTCATAGCGGCCTCCAGCTTTGGGGATTTCAGCCGGAGCAAGGTTTACCGTGATGCGTTTAGCCGGAAATTCAAAGCCGCTGTTTATCAGAGCAGACCGGACTCGTTCACGGGCTTCTTTGACACTGGTTTCAGCCATGCCGACTAATTGAAATGCGGGCAACCCGTTAGCAAGATGGATTTCAACCGTTATCTGTGGCGCAGACATACCCTGTCCGGCAAACGTGATAACTGACGCTACACTCATACCTGTCTTCCTGACAAAAATCAGAGTGTAGTTCGGTCTCATAGCGACTGAATACTGTCCACAAGCACAGAATGCGATGATGCTGGCAATTCACCGCGAGCGAGCTTCCCGGACAGGGAACTGGTTAGGATTAGGGCGTTGCCCCTGACTACAAAAAGACGCGCTACGGTGCCGGGAGAAGGTGCGAAACCAGCCTTACTGCGGCGGACTACCGGGCTTGCTGAATCACAACAGACGTATCCGCACAGGATTTAGTGATGAAGTCGAGCTTTCAGTGTGCTCACAGGGCAAAAGTACGCAAAAGCCTTTCTGGCAACATATACCCACACAAACGGAAAGAAAAACAACTGCCAGAATGTAGTAATTAATAAAGCTCTGAGTTTAGGCTGTTGCAGGCGCTCGGCGAGGTAAAGTGCCGCCCACAGAAAAAAAGCATAATGCGCGAGAATGAAAGGGTAGGCATCCCGGATGTTGATAGTCTGTTCCATTAGGCTCCCTGCGTTGTCTTTGCGCTGGCCAGAAGCTGATTATTGATGCAGCGTTGTTGCGCTGCATACCCATAGCCACTGGAGTTGATAAACAAGCTCCGGGTATCAGCATAATCACTATCGGAACTGAAGTCGAATTTATACCAATCCGCATAGGAGTTTACCCTCTCAGAGTGCTCCCTGAGGGCTAGTCGAAAAACGACTTAGATCACGACGCGTTCTCTGAGGCATAGTCATTCTATGTCCAGAGGACGCAACACAGATGTAAGTCGTTCTGGCCACTCCCTTAGGGCAACTCCCTAAGGGCGAGCTGTCAGACTTTCGGGCGTTGTTATGCTTGCTTGATTTGGAACCACCAAACCTGCGCAACCAAGCCTAGCCAGAAAGCCTGACAGTCTTGCTGAGTGGGCAAACTCCTATGCGGATTGGTATTACGTCGTCTCACTTCGAAATACCGGCAATTGCCAGTGCCAGCGCATGGCGCCCAGACGCATCAGCACCGTAACGCTAAGGGAAATGATGCCGCACCACTGAGTCGCCAGGCCAAAGTAATGACACACGGCATACACGAAGCCGCCGACAATGCAGGTCATGGCGTAGAGCTCACCGTTTAATACCAGCGGTACCTCGCGGCAAATCACATCCCGCAATAAGCCACCAAATACACCGGTAATGGTGCCCATCGCAATGGCTACCGCCATGCCGCCATCGTTAGCCAGGGTTTTTTCAATACCAACAACATTAAATAATGCTAAGCCAAAGGCATCAGCAATGAGCAGGTAGTGAAATGGGAAGCGCGGGCTGATGCGAAGCCAGATCACCGGGATAAACGCAGCAATCATGGTGGTGTAAAGGTAGTCGGTGTCGGCAACCCAGAATACCGGTAAGTCGAGCATAACATCGCGCAATGTACCGCCACCAATGGCTGTGACGCTGGCCAGCACAATCACACCAAAGCCATCCATGCGTTTCTGATAGGCCATTAGTGTTCCTGAAATCGCGCAGACCGCAACGCCTGCCAGGTTCAGCCAATGAAACCAATCAATCATAGTTACTCCTTCGCGTGATGATGAGGAAAGCACAAAGCGGCCTTCTTATCTGCAAATTACTTGATTCCGGAAGGAGTTTCATGCTATTTCTTTGCGCAAATACTCGGTAATCGGTCAGCCAGCCAGTTACCGGGCGGGGTTACCCAAAGGGAAAGCCCTCTCCGAACTACATTCTTTCTCAGGCCTTCGCGGCCCGTCATTGCAGCAGCCGTTGCTGCCCTCTTCTGTCGTGCCGACGAGAAGACGAGCGTTTGTGTGCCTTTTTCATCTGATCGATAGCAAAAGTGTACATATAACTGTCCATTTGCCAGATACGCCGCACCGCTAGTTGGGCGCTGCTGTCCGGTCATGTATTATTCGTCTCAGACATTTGTCTTGGTATTTATTTGTCGTGCATCTCGCGCGTCACAAGGGTTATGGCCCGCAATAAGAAGGATTAAAACATGGCTAAGCAACCTGCTGAATTTATCTGGTTTAACGGTGAAATCATTCCGTGGAAAGACGCTACAGTGCACGTGATGACCCACGCTATCCACTACGGCTCTTCCGTATTCGAAGGGGTGCGCGCGTACAACACACCAGATAAAGGCACCTGCGTATTTCGTCTGCAAGAGCACAATCGTCGTCTGTTTGACTCAGCAAAAATCTATCGTATGACCATCCCGTACACGCTGGATCAAATCAACGAGGCAACGCTGGACATCATTCGTAAGAACAACCTGAAGTCAGCGTATATCCGCCCTATCGCCTATTATGGTGATATCGGTATGGGTCTGCAGGTACCGTTTGGCACGGAAACCGAAGTGACTATTGCCGCATTCGAGTGGGGCGCGTATTTGGGCGAAGAGGCGATTAAGAACGGCGTGGACGCCGGTATTTCGTCGTGGAACCGACTTGCCGCTAACACCATGCCAACCGGCGCAAAAGCCGGTGGTAACTACCTGTCTTCACAGCTTATTTCTATGGAAGCCCGTCGTCATGGTTATGGCGAAGGGATCGCGCTGGACCGCAATGGTTACATCAGTGAAGGGGCGGGTGAAAATATCTTTGTTATCCGCAACGGTGTTGTCAGCACTACCCCGAAAACGGCGGCGATTCTGCCAGGCATTACCCGTGATACCTGTATCACACTGTTAAAAGACATGGGCTATGAAATCCGCGAAGAAAATATTCCTCGTGAAGCCATGTATCTGGCAGATGAAATTTTCATGTGTGGTACTGCCGCAGAAGTGACGCCGGTGCGCAGTGTGGATGGCATTGCGGTGGGTAACGGTGGCCGCGGTCCAATCACCGAGCAGGTTCAGGATATGTTCTTCGGCCTGTTCAACGGCAAAACCGAAGATAAATGGAACTGGTTAACCCCGGTTTACAAGTAATTTAAAACATCAGGAGCAATTATGCCCAAGTTACGATCTGCAACCACTACGCAAGGGAGAAATATGGCGGGTGCCCGTGCCCTATGGCGCGCTACCGGCATGAAGGACAACGATTTCGGCAAACCGATTATTGCTGTTGCTAACTCTTTTACGCAGTTCGTGCCCGGGCATGTGCACTTAAAAGACATGGGACAGCTGGTCGCCCGCAGTATTGAAGACGCGGGCGGCGTGGCCAAAGAATTTAATACCATCGCCGTGGACGATGGTATTGCGATGGGCCACAGCGGCATGCTGTACAGCCTGCCGTCCCGTGAAATTATCGCTGACTCTGTCGAGTATATGGCCAATGCACACTGCGCCGATGCATTGGTGTGTATTTCCAACTGCGACAAGATCACGCCGGGAATGCTGATGGCCGCGATGCGCCTGAACATTCCGGTGGTGTTTGTGTCCGGTGGGCCGATGGAGGCAGGAAAAACCAAACTCTCTGACAAACTTATCAAGCTGGACCTGGTAGACGCCATGGTCGCGGCGGCGGATGACAAGGTCAGTGACGACGACTCTAATGAAATTGAACGTTCCGCATGCCCCACCTGCGGTTCCTGTTCCGGCATGTTCACGGCCAACTCGATGAACTGCCTGACCGAGGCGCTTGGCCTGTCGTTACCGGGTAATGGTTCGATGCTGGCTACCCACGCCGATCGGGAAGGCCTGTTTAAACAGGCCGGCAAGTTAGTGGTGGAGCTGTGTAAACGTTGGTACGGCGATGATGATGCCTCTGCGCTGCCGCGTAATATTGCCAACTTTAAAGCGTTTGAGAACGCCATGAGCCTGGACATTGCGATGGGCGGCTCGACTAACACCATACTTCACTTACTGGCTGCGGCGATGGAGGGCGAAGTGCCCTTCTCAATGGCCGATATTGACCGTTTATCCCGCAAGGTGCCCCACTTGTGTAAAGTTGCACCGGCAACACCACAGTACCATATGGAAGACGTGCATCGTGCTGGCGGTGTGATGGGTATTTTGAATGAATTAAACAAAGCCGGGCTGTTACACGATGACGTTCCTCATGTATTAAACGGCACCATTGGTGAGGTGATCAGTCAGTGGGACATCACCAAGCCAGGCAATGAGACTGCGGACACGTTTTATCGTGCTGGCCCGGCAGGTATTCGTACTACCCAGGCATTCAGCCAGGATTGTCGCTGGCCTGATTCCGATACGGACCGTCAAAATGGCTGCATCCGAAGCATCGAGCACGCGTTTAGCCAGGAAGGCGGATTGGCGGTGCTATACGGTAACCTCGCGGTGGATGGCTGTATTGTCAAAACGGCGGGTGTCGATGAGTCGATTTTAAAATTTACCGGCAAGGCGCGTATTTATGAAAGTCAGGATGACGCGGTGGCGGGCATCCTGGGTGATGAAGTGAAAGAAGGCGATGCCGTCATCATCCGCTATGAAGGGCCGCGCGGCGGGCCGGGTATGCAGGAAATGCTGTATCCGACCTCCTACCTGAAATCAAAAGGCTTAGGCAAAGCCTGTGCGCTTATCACCGACGGACGCTTTTCCGGCGGTACCAGCGGACTGTCGATTGGTCACTGTTCACCAGAGGCTGCCAGTGGGGGCGGTATCGGTCTGGTGGAAGATGGCGATCCTATTGAAATTGATATTCCTAATCGCGCTATCAACATTGCCATCAGCGATGCCGAGCTGGCTGCTCGCCGTGAAGCCATGGAGCGCAGCGAACGCCCGTGGCGTCCGAAAGATCGTCAGCGTGAAGTGTCATTGTCGTTAAAAACCTTTGCAATGCTGGCAACCAGTGCGGACAAAGGCGCGGTGAGAGATGCCTCCAAGCTGGAGGACATATGACGGTCAGCGACCACGAGTATTTAAAAAAGATTTTACTGGCGCCGGTTTACGATGTGGCAGTAAACAGCGAGTTGTCGCTGATGTCGCGCTTATCCGGCGAGCTGGGAAACGAGATATTTCTTAAACGTGAAGACCAGCAGCCAGTCAAATCGTTTAAATTGCGCGGCGCATATAACCGGTTGTCTTCGCTTACCGACGCGCAGCAACAAGCCGGAGTGATTGCCGCCTCAGCCGGGAACCATGCACAGGGGCTCGCCTACGGTGCACACATGAAAGGCATTCAGGCTACGATAGTGATGCCCGAAACCACGCCGGATATCAAAATCGACGCAGTGCGTCGCTTTGGCGGTAAGCATGTGAATGTGGTATTGCATGGCACCAGCTTTGATCAGGCCAGCGGCCATGCAAAGGCGCTGTGTGAGGAACACGGCTACACGTTTGTTCCGCCCTTTGACGATCCGGACGTGATTGCCGGTCAGGGCACGGTGGCGCGTGAGCTACTGGAGCAGAATCCCAATCTGGACATTCTGTTTGTTGCCGTAGGTGGTGGTGGACTGGCTGCCGGTATCGCGGTTTATTTAAAGCAGCTTAAACCTTCCATCCGGATTGTTGCCGTGGAGTCGGAAGAATCAGCATGTTTCGCTGCAGCCAAAGCCGCCGGCGAACCTGTGCCACTCTCCAGTGTGGGAATATTTGCCGATGGTGTCGCCGTCAAAGTCATGGGCAGTGAAACGTTCCGGCTGTGCAATAAGCTGGTGGATGAGATCATCACTGTTTCCAACGACGAAATATGCGGGGCAATTAAAGATATCTTCGATGACACCCGCGTGATTGCTGAGCCTGCTGGTGCCCTTTCTGTTGCAGGCATTCGCAAGTATGTGAAGGACAATGAGGTTAAAGGTAAGAAATTAGGTGGCATACTGTGTGGTGCAAACATCAATTTTCACACCTTACGGTATGTGTCAGAGCGCTGTGAGCTTGGCGAGCAGAAAGAAGCGGTGTTTGCGGTTAAGATCCCGGAGCGTCAGGGCGCGTTTAAACGCTTCTGCGAAACTATTGGCGGCAAAGCCATCACGGAATTTAACTACCGGTTTGCCAACGAAAGTGAGGCGCATATCTTTGTTGGCATTAAGCTCAAAGGTGGTCAGCAGGAGTTTGCGGCGTTAAGCGAACAACTCAAAGGTGAAGGGTACGACTGCTTTAACCTGTCAGACAACGAGCTGGCAAAGCTTCATGTCAGACACATGGTAGGCGGCCGTCCGCCGACGATCCTCAACGAAGAAGTGTTTTCATTCGAATTCCCGGAACATCCCGGCGCACTGCTGAATTTCTTGAATACGTTAGGGGAGCGCTGGAATATTACCTTGTTCCACTATCGCAATCACGGTGCTGCAGAAGGGTTAGTGCTGGCCGGCTTCGATATCCCTCCAGAAAGCCGTGAAGACTTTAATCAGCATGTAGCCGAACTGGGTTACCAGTATCAGGATGTATCGGATAATCCGGCCTACCGGTTCTTTTTATCGCACCAGTAGGGCCAGATGCTGCAGCCGGCTCCGCCCGTTTTTGTGCTACGGTGGTGCGACAGGACAGTGAAACGGTAGTCCGTTTCACTGACGTTTAGCCGATATCAAGCGTGCGGGGTTTCGTGATTCCCGTGCAGGAAGCAGTTACCGCGCTTTTTTTATCGCCTGAAAAACGTCCTTGCGGGTGAAAATCTGAATGTTGTCCAGATACTCGGCCGGTGCAGGGGTGCCACCGGTGACGTAGATGGTGTCACCGAGTCGCGTAGCGGCGCTGTGACGCGCAGCGGTGAATCCCAGCTCAATTTCTTTCCACTTATCTGTTGTAAAGTCATACACCAGCGTTTTATTTTGGTTCTCGTAATCCCCGAAGGTAATTACCTTATTCTCCATCACCACCGCGGAATGGGCGCTAACCTGTTCAGGCATCGGCGAAAGCGAAGACCAGGTCTCTTCGCCCGGAAGATACTTGTCCATAGAAGACAGCCCGTTACGGCCATCGTAACCGCCTACCGTGTAAATCGCCTGTTCGTACACCACAGCTTCGGTCTCTTTACCTGCAGGCATGGGCGGGCCAAGAGACCAAGCATCATCGGCGATATCGTAGATGGCGACAATATCGCTGCGCTTCATGCGGTTGGTTTCCCAGTCTTTATAGTTGCCACCGAACACATAGATTTTGCCATCGATGTGCACTGCCGTATTGCTGCGGGTGGGAAATGGCAGCGGAGCGACGGTGGTGACTTCGCGGGTTTGGGTGTTAAATACTTCCACATCGCTTTCCCAGCGCACATTGCCGTCACGTTCGCTCAGTCCGCCAATAAGGTAAATTGCGTGTTTGCCATCCCAGACGGCTGAGAGATGCGCTCTGGGGATCACATGATTGCGCAGCACCTGCACTGAGCGGGTTTTCGGGTCAATAATCTCAATACTGCCACTGGTGCCATTTTTGACCGCGCCGCCAAACACATACAGCTGACGGTCATCTGCGACAAACCCATGCCCCGCGCGTGGAATTTCCAGTGAAAAGGTGTTGGCGGTGTAGGTGCGCGGTGGTGCCGGTTTAGAAGTACACCCGCTGATGATGATCGCGGTAAGTGTAAACGCTACTGCAATAAGACGAGATGGTAAGGTTCGATGTAACTGCATGGGTATCCTTTCTCCTTATGGTGTACCGAAAGTTACGAAAAGGCCTGACTTCCCGGTACCATTACCCGTGGTGCATGAAACGTGCCTTTACGAACGGGCTACTCCTGTTGTACTGAATATGCGCAGCCAAGGCTCACAGCGTAATGATGTTTACCCGCTCTGAGGTTGTCAGGGTCCTGAGTTCTCTGCAGGCAACTACGTAAAAATCGCTGTCAGCATGGGAAGGCTTACCGATGTTGGCTGATGTCAGGTCCCGCTACGCCGACATCAACCAATTTTGCATTGCACAACCCGGCTGGACTGAGGCCAGCCTTCGCGAGGCTGCGTTAATTTACATGCAGGGGTACGTTTTCCAAATGCTGCGCAATCTCAGGCCAGACCAACAGCATCACGTCCTGGCGCAGTGCCGCACACTCTTCAGAATACCGCAGACTGCCATCGGGGGCGCTGTTCAGCCAGTGATTCTCGCGCAAGGCTGAAATGAAACTGGAGAGCACGTTTTTATCATAAAACTCAGGGGAATTAAGCCCGTACAGCGTGGAGAGGCGTTCTGCAACCTGACGGCTGGTACGCTCAAGATCGCTGCGACTGATTTCACGCTCTTTTTCCAGAATGGTAAGCACTACCGCATAACGTTGAAACGTTTCCTGCATACAGCGGCTCAATAGCCAGGCAGAGTGGAATTTCTTACACTGTGCATCCGGAGGCATCACCCTGCTTTCCTGTTCTTGTAGCAGACCAATATCAACCATCTGTGTGATTAATTCGTCAGTGTAAGCGAGAGCCTGATCCTGCGTTTTGTACATAAACAATTCTTTTTGCAGCAGCGGATAAAGCGCCGCCACCAATTGCAAGACCGTACTTCTCTGGGCCCCTTTATGGGCAAAGATCGAAGCCATTATCAGGCCAGGAAGCGCAAACAAATGCAGAATGTTATTGCGGTAATAGGTCAGATAAACCGCTGAATTTGCCTGTGGACGAATGAGTTTCCCGTACTCGTCATGCTCTATCTCAAAGCGCTTGAGGCGGAGTGTTTCCTGCAACATCTCACGCGCGGTCAGGTCAGGCACAGTGGCGTCATTGCTGAACGGCGCCTGACGCATCAGCTTAAGAAAATCGTCCAGAGACTGATACAGTTCGTCTTCACTCATGGTGTAGGTTTTAGACGACAGCATACACAGTGATGTCAGCGCCATACCATTGATAGCGGCGGTGCGGTTAATAGACTCCATCACCTGACCTGCCAGCGTATTTACCGCCGGCGTCAGCCAGGCTGGCTTTTTCTCAGGTTCGGCGTCACGACAATCACGCCAGTGCGGTACGTGCTTTTCCAGAAACTGATTGAGCTGCAGCGGCTCACCGAAGTTGACATAGCCGTGGCCATAATTCTTCAGTTTACGAATGGCGGAGAATACCTGCCAGTTAGATTCTTTCTTCTTGGATGTGCCTTTGAGTTCTTTCAGATAACTCTTCACTTCCATCACGTTTTCGTAACCGATATAAACCGGCACGATGCTTACCGGGCGGTTAATGCCTCTAACCATGGCTTGCAGTGTCATGGCGAGCATGCCGGTTTTCGGAGGGATCAGTCTTCCTGTACGGCTACGGCCGCCTTCCGGATAATATTTTACCGAATACCCTTTGTTGAACAGTAGCTCCAGATATTCGCGGAACACGGCGGTGTAAAGTTTATTACCGCCAAAGCTACGGCGAAGGAAAAACGCGCCGCCGCGACGAAAAATCTTACCTACAGGCCAGAAGTTCAGGTTGATGCCGGCAGCAATGTGGGGAGTGACCATGCCTTCATGGTAAATCACGTAAGTCAGTAGCAGGTAATCCATGTGGCTG
This sequence comes from Alteromonas antoniana, assembly GCF_019249295.1. Lineage (GTDB taxonomy): Bacteria > Pseudomonadota > Gammaproteobacteria > Enterobacterales > Alteromonadaceae > Alteromonas > Alteromonas antoniana. The sequence continues at coordinate 206,415 of NZ_JAESDH010000006.1, read as the reverse complement.
CGGTGGCAGGGAACATAGATGATTTCATGGCCGTTACTGGCAAGCTCCCGGATACGCTCGGCATGTCCGACACTGATGCCATTGTATATTTTGTTCCAGATGCGTGTGAGTAGCCGGTCGCCAAAGCGGATGAGCCCTTCGCGATAATCCGCCGCAATTTCCGTGACATACTCTCTGGCGCGGGCCTTGGCTTCTTCGTGGGTGATCTTCTTTGTTCTGATTTCTTCAGCCATCGCACGGCGAACCGCATCAGAGCCCAGCAAGGCGTTATTCAGCTCCTGCCTTTCTAGCAAGGTGGGGCCTGTCATGCCCTGACGCTTTCTGTGAAAGTGAGTGCTTGCTACCCTCAAAAGCTTTTGAGCAATGTGCTTATCGCTGCCATGCTGATTTGACATGGCACGGGCCGATACGGCTTTACTGTAGCTGATGAAGTTATCTCTGCCCAAAAACAACACGATAAACAACTTTCGCAGCCAGCTTGGTGCAGCGCGGTCAGCGATCAGGTCACCCAGTCCAGGCTTGCCTTTGCCAGGTGCTCTTCCCCAGGAGACAAAAACCGGTACTACCTGAAGATCGAGTTCTCCATGATCGCGGTGAACGTGGAATAAATCGGTGAACGTATCTTCGATATCCGTGCCGGACGCTTTAGAGCGAAAGATGGGCTGGGTTTTACGCAGGAAAAGACTTCCCGGGAAATCTTTTTCTGCCATTGTCACTGAGTCGGTCGGGCTGGGCAGCCCCAATGCCTTCGTGGACATGCGTAAGGCCAGCTGATCAGTAACAGAGTTGGTAGGCAGCAAATAGATAATGGGTTTGCTTTTATCAATGCCGAGCTCGGTCTCCACATTGACGGGAATGCTGTGGGCTCGTACCAGCCATTTAACGGGATAATGAAAAACGGACAACAGCGTTTTGCGCATCCACGACATGAAATACAATTTCCTATGAAACTAAAACCGGCGAAGTGTACCACATGTCAGGAACGGATCCTGTAACTCACGAGCCGATGGTTAACGATCAGTAATATCGGGTCAGACGTTTCTCGAATATCGCATCGCGACATCGCACCGGGAATAAGCGCCGCCGTAGGTGTCCATAATGGCGCTATCGTGTCTGAATCCCAGCTTTTCATATAAATGAATAGCCGCTTCACACCGCTTATTGGTTAACAGAAACAACGCATTAAACGCGATAGTCGGTGCCTTGGTTAGTACGTGGCGAAGTAGCGCTTCGCCCACTTTTTTTCCCCGTGCGGAGGCAGAAACGCCCATTTTGGTTAACTCAAATACACCATCTGCTTTCTTCATCAACGCGCAGGTGCCGACTATCTCTCCAGCGTCATCGGCTACAAACCAAATGTAACCGCCCCGGTTAATAATGAAGGTTTGGGGATCACCTATCACCTGCTCATCGATAGGTTCAAGCACGAACATGGCTTCGATCCACTCCCGGTTTATCCGTTCAAAGTCTGTCGCCAGTGAGGGCGAGAAATCTAAAAATTGCATGGCGTTCTTTTTCAGTAGTAAGCAGTAATTTACAAAAAAGCAGCACGCGAGACGGCGGTGCTGCCTTCGAATTTTCTGACTTTTGAAAATATACACCAAAAAAAGCCAACGCTATCAGGCTTTTGTTACGCATTAATACAGGTAAGGCCTCTGAGCGACGTAAACCACTGGCATACTGTCGAACTGCGTTTGTCGGTTAGTTTCCACGGGAGCGCGTCACCACATAGCCTGACAGTGAGAGCAGCGCGGTTGCTACACTTCCCCATATCCAGTCTATCCACGTCATCTGCCACGGCCATTGTCCAATGATCGAGTAGGCGGTGAGGTTATAAGTACCGTATGCCGTGGCCCCAAGCGCAGCGCCGCGGGCAAGTGCGCCGGACATACTGGCAGACGGTGATATCGCCAGAAAAACCACTGCCGCACCGTAGAGCAAATAGAACGTTACCCATGGCCAGGTAATAAACGCATCGCGAAGCAGGGGCGCAAATGCGCTCATGTACCACTCGTTGGCAATGACGCCCAGCCATAAGCCGTCGAGAATGGCAAAAGCCAGCAGTACCGTTATGTAGGCAATTAATGCCGATTTTATCGATTTCATGTCAGTTGATACCGCATTGACACCATACTGGATTCAAATCCTGCAGATTTATAGGCGCTGATAGCAGAATGATTGGCCGCAAAGACATCGAGACGAAGCTCATCCATACCATTCTCTCTGGCCCATTCTCCGAGAAACCCGAGAATAGACTTTGCCACACCATTACGGCGATATTGCGGCAGCGAATACATGAATCCCACATAGCCATGATGCGGATTTTTATAATAGTGACGCGATGCCCGCTGTTGCACGTAGCCTGAGCCCACTACCTTGCCGTCATATTCGGCAACGGCAACCAGCGCAAGCGATGACTCAATCAGTGCTGCAATGTCGTAGTAGGTGTAGTCCTCTTCTTTGCGTCCCGGTATAAAAGGGGCTTCGGTTCGAACAATATCGCGCTGAAACTGGTTCAATACAGTTATATCCTGCTGACTGGCAGGACGGCAGGTAATACTCATCATCAGCCTGTTTTCTCATATGGTGTTATGCACAAAAACGTATGTGCCGGGAAAACCGGTATTGCTTTTCTTTTCATTCCGGCCTTGGTTGCGATTGATGCGTTGCCCCGTCGCGTATCGTTTTGTACAGAATTTTAAGCAAAAGCGATTACAGGGCGCGCAGTACGCAGAGAGTGTATACATTTTTTTAACATCACGCTTATGATATCCACTTGCGCCATTGAGGCCTGATACGCATGGTTTAAGGTACGGATACCTAGCTATTGGTAAATTCCTCTATGAAAAAACGGTATCTCTTTCTGGCCCTGTCGCTGACCTTAGGCGCATGTGGTCAAACCCAGCAATCTGTGCAGAGCGACGACCAGACACAGCCTGATTATCTTAATATGCAACTTAGCATTGATGAGCGCGTAGCCGATCTGGTTGCTCGCATGACCATTGATGAAAAAATCGCGCAAATGTATAACGATGCGCCGGCCATCGAGCGTTTGGGCGTGCCTGCCTATGACTATTGGAACGAGGCGCTTCATGGTGTTGCACGTGCCGGCAAAGCCACGGTGTTCCCTCAGGCTATTGGCATGGCCGCGATGTGGGACGGGCCGTTGCTGCACGATATCGCTACCGCTATTTCCGATGAGGGCCGTGCCAAACACCATTTCTTCGCTGACAACGATGCCCGGTATCGCTACACCGGTCTGACCTTCTGGTCACCGAACATCAACATTTTCCGGGATCCCCGCTGGGGACGTGGACAGGAAACCTACGGTGAGGATCCCTATCTTACCGGCGAGCTGGGCGTACAGTTTATCGAAGGTCTTCAGGGGGATGATCCGAACTATCTGAAAACCGCGGCTACGGCGAAGCACTTTGCTGTGCACAACGGGCCAGAAATTAGCCGTCATTCAGACAACTACGTGGTGTCAGATAAAGATCTCTACGAAACCTACCTGCCGGCATTTGAAAAAGCCGTAGTAGAAGCGGATGTGGAAGCCGTAATGTGTGCGTATAACCGCGTCAACGACCTGCCCGCCTGCGGTAGCGATATGCTGCTGAAAGATATTCTGCGCGGCAAGTATCAGTTCGATGGCCACGTCATGTCAGATTGCGGTGCGATTGCCGACTTTTATGATCCGGACGCTCACGGGGTCGTGAAAGCGCCGGCCGTAGCTGCCGCCTGGGCCGTAACCAGTGGAACTGACTTAAACTGTGGTACCGGACGCCTGAGCACCTTCGCCAATCTGCACTTCGCGCTGCAAAAAGGTCTGATTTCAGAGGCATTAATCGACCAGGCTGTTTCCCGACTGTTTAAAACCCGCTTTAAGCTGGGCATGTTTGACGATCCTGAAAGCGTAAAATATGCGGCGATCCCAATGGATGTGGTGGGCTCGGACGACCATCTCGCTCTGACCCAACGCGCATCAGAAAAATCCTTGGTGTTGCTTAAAAATAATGGTGTTCTGCCGTTAAAGCCAGGCATCAGGGTTGCGGTTATCGGACCGAACGCCAATAACGAAGACGTGTTGCTGGGTAACTACAATGGTTTGCCAATCGCGCCGGTAACACCGCTTCACGCCATTAAGGACTATCTTGGCGAGGACAATGTCAGCTATGCGCCCGGTAGTCCGATCATTGCGGACATTTATGGTCACTATGAACCGCTGGATGCCGCTGTGTTGTCGCACGATAAGGGTGGTGCACAACAGCCCGGTCTTGTAGGGCGTTACTATCGTGTCGAGCGCGAACCTGTCACCGATTTTACCGATGTATCAGCAAGCGGAAAGCGGGTAGGTCAGCCGGTTAAAACCCGCGTTGATGAAACCATCGACTTTTACTGGGAGCGTTCACCCATAGATGACAAGGTGCTGAGCGAGTTCGGCGTGGTCTGGGAAGGAAATCTGACGCCGGAAACCTCGGGTGAATATCGCTTCAGCGATGATGCCACTGTCTATATTGATGACAGTGAAGTCGATGGCACTGTCACACTTGAGGCTGGTAAGAGATATGCGTTCAGGGCTGAGCGCTTGTTTCTCAAAAATCCCTGGGGCAATACCATACCCAATATCCGTTTAAGCTGGCTGAATACGTCTGCAGACCTGCAGCAGGAAGCGCTGGACGTCATTGAAAATGCCGAGGTGATCCTGGTGATGGCGGGTATTTCTCCGCGTATTGAAGGTGAGGAAATGCCGGTGAAGCTGGATGGTTTCAACTATGGTGATCGCACCGACATTGACCTTCCGGATGTACAGCAACAGCTTATTCAGAAACTGGAAGCTACCGGTAAACCGGTGGTGCTGGTGAATTTCAGCGGTAGCGCCATGGCGCTGAACTGGGAAAATGAAAATCTGGATGCCATCGTGCAGGCATTCTACCCCGGAGAAAAGGCCGGTACCGCTATTGCCAGAGTGTTGTGGGGCGAAGCCAATCCATCTGGACGCCTGCCGGTAACGTTTTATCGTAATCTGGACGGGTTTGCTGACTTTGATGATTACGATATGACAAACCGCACATACCGTTATTTCGATGGCGAAGTCCTCTACCCCTTCGGTTATGGCCTGAGCTACAGTGATTTTCGTTACTCTGCGCTAAGCGCGCCTGCGTCTCATAACAGCGCGCAGCCGCTTACGCTGGAAGTGGATATCAGTAACAGCAGCGACACGGATGGGGAAGAAGTTACTCAGGTGTATTTTTCTATGCCTGATGCCCCTGTGAACACGCCGAGAAGAGAGCTTAAAGGCTTTACCCGCACCGCGATCAGCGCCGGAGAAAAGCAAACTGTCGCCATTACGGTAGATGCTGATGAGCTTACTTATATTGACGAGCAGGGTAACAAGCAGCCTTACACAGGGAAGCTGGTGGTCAGTGTGGGTAGCGGGCAGCCGAATTACTTGTCGGAAAATCAGTACCAGCAGGCCGAGGTGGTTCTGCAATAGCTCCTACGCTTAAGAAAATACGTCCCTGTGATCAGGGGATTCCCAGCCACCGCTTTTATCAATATCGCGGTGGCTTTTCTTTTCTGCGCCATTAAGGCTTACATACCCATTTGTAGTTAAAACCATCAGTAACAGCCCACAGACCAATGACCTTGGTGTCTGGTTATACAAGCGCCGCATATGCGTGAGCGCTTTTCTGCCAAAATTAAGCAGGCTACGGCGATGTGAATAACTATGGTTACTGAGGCAGGCCCTCTATACTGGATGAAGGGAATAACGTCAGCAACTATCCAAATGGGTAGTGCTTAATAAAATACATCGCACCAGATGATTTACCGATTTGATGATTTCGTTATAGATACGCGTGCACGTACGTTGTTTCGTCACAACGCGCGCTGTTTTTTGGAGCCACTGGCTTTTGATGTGCTCGTGCATCTTTGCGAGGACGCACAATCCATTATTCCTACAGGAGCGTTATATGAAAGACACTGGCCCAATGTGGTAGTAACCCCCAATTCACTTACCCGCGTAATTGCCCAAATAAGAAAAACGCTGGAAGATGATCACCGCGCTCCCCGCTTTATCGAGACAGTGCCAAAGGCTGGCTACCGGTTTATCGCCGAGGTGACGACAGAAGAATCGACACGTGCGTTGCCAAGCCATAAAAAAACACCTTATTACCTTGTTGTAGCATCACTGTTCATTTGCTTTATTTCACTGCTGGTTTTTCTATTCCCAACGAACAAATCACAACAACCGGTCGCGCTTGTGGTCTTTCCTTTTGAGAGTACCGATAACATCAGTTTTGCGCATTCGTTTTCGCAAGAGCTGATTGAGGAATTCTACGTTGTGCCTGAGATTCAGTTGCGAAGTTTTCTTGCCGCAGAACAGGCGTTAGCAACGTCAGAGGAGCTGCATCGTGCTGCGGTATCACTCGGTGCCACCCACTACATTAATGGCAGGGTGGAAAAATCTGAGACCAGCACGGACCTTATGTTTTACACCGAGCTTGTGAAAACTGAGACAGATCAGGTTGTCTGGAGTGAGCGCATCACCAAGCCTTTTGCGTCGCAGGCTGCCTGGTCTGCACAAACGAAGGCCAGCATTCTGCAAACGTTACTGGGATTACCGGGTAAGCAAGCCTCCGCAGCAAAAGCAAGAGAGCCTCATCCCGAGGCATACCGTCTCTATTTAAAAGCCAAGTACATTTGGCTGCAGCGCGGAAAGCAGCCTATGTCTGACGCGGTATATCTGCTGAAGGAGGCGGTTACCATCGACCCGGAATTTGCCGCCGCGTGGGATAGTCTGGCGGCCGTTCTGGTGAGCTGGCAAACATACGACGCGGTACCGGAAAGTGTATTGGAGGATGCTGCACTTGCCGCCCGCCACGCCATTGCGCTTGACGAGGAGGTATCCTATTCCTATTTCCTGTTGTATCAGGAGGCGCTGGAAGCACAACAATATGGCGAGGCGCTTGAGTTCGTTAAGAAAATGAGAGACAACGCGCCAGGTAACGCGATGGCGGTGTATTGGTATGCTACCTCACTGCGTGAACTCGGCCACATGAATGATGCCCATGAAGCACTTCGACGCGCTATCGCGCTTGATCCGACAATATGGGTAACACAGGCAGACTTTGCTATTACTACAATGCATACCGCGGATGTAGAGGCGGCTTATCAGAAACTGACTGACTTATGGGGTGAGGGTGGCCGTGCACTCTGGCTGTGGAGAGGTATTTTTCAGGCCAAGCTGTTGCTTAATGAGAAGGGGGCGTTGCGCGACTGGCTACAGGAAGTGGAGCTGAATGAGGCTCAGCAAGCACTCATCGATTTGGAGCTGCACTACTTAGAAACCCGGGAGATTGATCATGACGCTGTAAAGGCCTTCCTTAAACGTGACGACCTGGCTGAGGTCGATCACCGAACCATCATTTTCAGCCTTCATTACCTGCAGCAGGCCGATCTGCTGTTTGATTATGTCGCCACGCGGATTAGCAACAATCAGTTTGTGGCGGTGTATGCGCTGGCAGTATTGTCTACTGACTACGTTAATGATCCCAGAATGAAGGCCCTGTTTAATCAGATGGGGTTGTTGGCATACTGGAAAGATAACGCCATCACGGATATCTGTCGTTACACAGACCGTCAATGGCAATGCAGCCAGTTTCGTCGTGAGCTTAACCAACAGGACTTCGCACTCCTCTCCCTCTGAGATGATGGCTCCATCATCACCTTTTCATCACTCATCATCACTCGCACTACCCCCGTGTGTGGCATAGCGTTTACTGCGATGACGCATTGATTACTTTTGGGTTCACAATAAAAGGAATGGGGTTATGTACAGATTCACGACAGGATTGATGGTGGTATTATTTGGGGTGACGTTAATCGGCTTCTGGCCGTCCTTTTTCAGTAAGTTGACAGAGGCATCGTTCACGCATTTGTTTCACGGGTTCACCAGCACAGTATGGATTGGCATTCTTGGCGTGCAGGCGTGGTTAATTAATGCCAGAAAGCCTGTAGCGCACAAAATGCTTGGCATTACGGGATTATTGCTGGCTCCTTTTATGGTGGCAGGGTTTGCGCTGATTAACCTGGACTCAGCCATCAGGACTGCGCAGGGAGCGTCAATGTTTGCACAGCTATTTTCCGCGCCGCTGATGATCTTTGATCTTATCTTTCTGCCACTGACGCTGGGATTGATTTATCTTGGTCTGAAACACCGTAAACAGAGCCGACATCATGCAGCATTCATGGTACTTACTTGCTTTGCTTTGATTGGTCCGTCACTGTCCCGTTTACTGGTGAATTACGTCCCCGGCTTTCAGGTTACGGGGCCGCAAACCATGGGCAATTTTGGGCATGCGTTATGGTTTAGCATGCTGCTAACCATACTCTGTATCGCCGTGATCGCTGTTAAAGTCGCAATAGAGAGAAAAGTGTGGCTGTCTGCGCTAACTATTTATGTTGTTTCCTTTGTTCTTTACCTCACCTTAGGACCCACCGAGATCTGGAAAGCCTTTGTTGTTTCACTTTCTACACTGCATTACGGCGTCGTATTTTGGGTAGTGCTCGCTCTCTCCTTTGCTGTTATCGGGTTGGGGTGGCAGCAAGGGAAATCAAAGGCAAAGCCAGGCGTAACCGCTACCTACTCCCTTAAGCGATCATAAAAAAATGACTGGCCGTAGAGACGCCAAGAAACATACATACAGGAACACAGACCTTTGACCGCGCACTGGGGGAACGGTCAAAGGACATTCGTCAAGCATAGGCCTCTGCCATAGTCGGGCGGGAGGAAGTACTGACCTGACTGTTCAGCGTTAGACGAAACGATAAGGCTGCTGATTTTTTGTGACCATGTCAGTAGCCTGCGGCTGACGTTAGCCGGATTCTAACGTTAACCCTTGCCATTTCAGTTTAGCTGTATATACTTCCACTAACTGTATGGAATAACAGGCTGTTTATGCGTCCACTTACCCCCCGACAAACTGAAGTGCTGGAACTGATTAAAACCACGATGCAGGAGACCGGCATGCCGCCCACGCGTGCGGAAATTGCCAAGCAACTGGGTTTTAAATCAGCAAATGCTGCGGAAGAACATCTGAAAGCGCTGGCGCGTAAAGGTGTCATTGAGATTTTACCTGGTACATCGCGAGGCATCAGGGTAAATATTGATGCAGAAGCTGAAAATGAAGAAGAAGGCCTTCCTCTGATTGGACGGGTTGCCGCCGGTGAACCTATTCTGGCGCAGGAGCATGTTGAGCAGCACTACAAGGTGGATCCGGCATTGTTTCATCCCCATGCAGACTTTCTCTTGCGGGTAAACGGCATGAGTATGAAGAATATCGGGATCCTGGACGGTGATTTGTTGGCAGTGCACCGCACTACCGATGTTCATAATGGGCAGGTGGTTGTCGCGCGCGTCGATGAAGATGTTACCGTGAAGCGCTTAGAGAAGCGTGGCCGGGAAGTGTTATTACACGCTGAAAACGAAGAGTTTTCTCCCATCAAAGTGGATTTAGCCAACGAGCCCTTTGCAATAGAAGGGATTGCCGTAGGCGTCATCAGAAACGCCGACTGGATGTAATAAACACCCACTTGAACTTAAAAACGGCCCGTAGGCCGTTTTTTTCTATATCTAGTCTGGTAAAGATAATCAAACTGTACTTTGTAAGTAGTTCGCCGGTTTAGTTTGTAACCTGGCGATGTCGTCCTGCAAAGAGACGAACTTGTTCGTAACGACGCCTCGCTTCAACACCAATCGATTAAATTTTACTCTTCGCACCAGTTTGGTGCCTCACGCCTTACCTTAAGCCTTGTTGCGCGTTTTTTAAACAGCCCGAAAAGAAGCCACACCGAGCGGCTGCTTCCCTTCTTGCGGTCAGGGCATACTAACTTTTTGCTGTATATGATGTTTTTTAAGTGCGGGCGTGACGACGCGATAATACGAATGGTATGGTTAAAAAATGCACACTCCGTACGTTTTTTCTAAGAAAAGACTAGACGCCTCTGTTTAATTGAGTAATTCTTATACGCTGATTAACAAAAAAATAACACCGACCAGTACAATAATTTACAAAGGTCGGCAGTTAAACCTAACTCATGGACAGGAGCTGGCGTTGGGAAGCCTCGCCAACATTCTTTCCATCACGGAGGTGCTGAGTGAAACGACTGACGAATCCCTTTTCGATAGTTGTGGGAACGCTAATGACATGGTTTTTCAGTGCAGCTGCATTTGCCGAGTCGGTGGCGGCAACGGAAAATTCTTCTCTCAATTTACGTCGCGGTGCTACGGATATCAGCGGTCAGGTATATGACCTGCATATGCTGATGTTTGCGATATGTGTGGTTATCGCGGTGGTCGTTTTCGGTGTGATGTTTACATCGATGTACCTGCACAGAAAATCGCGCGGTGCAAAACCTGCAAATTTTCACGAGAGCGTGAAAGTAGAGATAGCCTGGACGGTGGTTCCTTTCTTAATTCTTATCTTTATGGCCGTGCCAGCCGCCAACACCCTTATTGCGATGGAAGATACAACGGAACCTGACATGACAGTGTTGGTTACCGGCTCACAGTGGAAATGGCACTATAAGTATATGGACAGCGAGGTTGAGTATTATTCGCTACTCGCGACACCCCGAGAGCAAATTGTGAATAAATTTGCTAAGGGCGAGAACTACTTGCTTGAAGTAGACCGCCCGCTGGTCATTCCTACTGGTCAGAAAGTGCGTTTTCTTATTACTTCTGACGACGTCATTCACTCTTGGTGGGTACCAGATTTTGCCGTGAAAAAAGATGCCAACCCTGGTTTTATCAACGAAGCTTGGACGAAGGTGAATGAGCCTGGAGTATATCGCGGGCAGTGTGCGGAGCTTTGCGGTAAAGATCACGGCTACATGCCGGTAGTCGTGATTGCCAAGGAACCTGCTGAATATGAAGCCTGGATGAGCGAGCAGGAAGAAAAGCAAAGAAAAGCGCGCGAAGAAGAGCAGCGTTTGCTGGCGATGAGCATGTCGATGGATGAGCTTATGAAAGAAGGTGAGCGCGTGTACAACGCGACATGCGCAGCGTGTCATATGCCGAACGGTGAAGGGCTGCAGGGCGTGTTCCCGGCACTGAAAGGCAGCAAGATGGTGACAGAAGACCAGGCTGCGCATATCGATATCGTTCTCAATGGTAAAACCGGCACCGCCATGCAGGCTTTCGGCAAAATGTTAAGCCTCAAAGAGATTGCTGCGGTGGTGACTTACGAAAGAAATGCCTGGGGTAACAACACCGGGGACATCGTTCAACCTAAAGACGTTAATGCCGTCGCAACCGGACAATAGGAGCACGTCATGAGTAAAGCTACTGAAGTGATGCACCCTGATGAAGCGGCGCATGGTCATGATGATCATCACGATCATCATATTCCCAAAGGCATAACCCGCTGGTTGTTTACCACCAATCATAAAGACATCGGCACGCTGTACCTCTGGTTTGCGTTCATTATGTTCCTGATTGGCGGTGCGATGGCGATGGTGATCCGCGCCGAACTGTTTCAGCCGGGTCTGCAAATTGTTGAGCCCAATTTCTTCAACCAGATGACCACAGTACATGGTCTCATTATGGTATTTGGCGCCGTCATGCCTGCCTTTACCGGACTGGCAAACTGGCTGGTGCCCATGATGATAGGGGCGCCGGATATGGCGTTGCCGCGGATGAATAACTGGAGTTTCTGGATCCTGCCATTCGCCTTTTTAATTTTACTGTCGTCACTGTTTGTCGAAGGTGGCGGCCCGGCATTCGGCTGGACTTTCTATGCGCCGCTGTCCACCACCTACAGTAGTGACAGTACCGCGTTGTTTGTATTCTCGGTGCACATTATGGGCATTAGCTCCATCATGGGCGCAATCAATGTGATTGTGACTATTTTCAACATGCGTGCCCCTGGCATGACCTGGATGAAGATGCCGCTGTTTGTCTGGACCTGGCTGATAACCGCGTTTCTGTTGATAGCAGTAATGCCGGTGCTGGCTGGTGCAGTAACCATGGTGCTGACAGATAAGTTCTTCGGTACCAGCTTCTTTGACGCCGCCGGTGGTGGTGATCCGGTGATGTTCCAGCATATTTTCTGGTTCTTTGGTCACCCTGAGGTGTACATCATGATCCTGCCCGCATTTGGGATCATTTCACAAATCATCCCCACCTTCTCGCGTAAGCGGTTGTTTGGTTACGCGTCGATGGTGTATGCCACGGCCTCCATCGCCCTGCTTTCGTTTATCGTATGGGCGCACCATATGTTTACGACCGGGATGCCGCTGTTTGCAGAGATGTTCTTTATGTTTGCAACCATGCTGATTTCGGTACCCACGGGGGTAAAAGTCTTTAACTGGGTAGCCACAATGTGGCGTGGCTCGCTAAGTTTCGAAATACCGATGCTGTTTGCCATTGCCTTTATTGTGCTGTTTACCATTGGCGGGTTGTCTGGACTGATGCTGGCCATTACCCCTGTGGACTTCCAATACCATGATACTTATTTTGTGGTAGCCCACTTCCACTATGTACTGGTAACGGGGGCAATATTCTCCATTATGGCGGCAGTGTATTACTGGCTGCCGAAGTGGACGGGTAAAATGTTTGATATCACGCTGGCTAAGTGGCACTTCTGGTGTTCACTGATTTCGGTGAATGTATTGTTCTTCCCTATGCACTTCGTCGGCCTGGCAGGCATGCCTCGTCGTATCCCGGATTATTCCCTGCAGTTTGCTGACTTCAACAAGTGGATCAGCATTGGCGGGTTTGCGTTTGGTTTATCGCAACTGATTTTCCTGGCGCTGCTGATCAAAGCCTGTAAAAAACAGGGTGAGCCAGTATCTGATCAGGTGTGGGAAGGTGCAGAAGGTCTGGAGTGGGAAATTCCCTCACCAGCGCCTTATCATACTTTTGAAACGCCTCCTGTAGTGAAATAAGGCGGAGAAAGCTGATGACAGAGACAAACAACAAAAACCAGAAAATGGTGCTGAAACTGGTTGTCATTGTTATCGGCATGTTTGGTTTCGGCTTTGCGTTGGTGCCGCTTTACGATGTCTTTTGCGACATTACCGGCATCAACGGAAAAACCAATACCACGGCGGCCAGTTATCAGGCGGTCGAGATTGATGAAAGCCGTGAGGTAACGGTGGAGTTTATTACCCGCACCAATACGGGTATGCCGTGGGAGTTTCGTGCTGAAACTAAGCGCATCAAGGTACACCCTGGCGAGCTGAATACCGTGTCGTTTTATGTTCGTAATCCAGCATCCAGTGACATAGTGGCACAGGCTATCCCGTCAGTATCTCCCGGACTGGCCGCACTGTATTTGAATAAAACCGAATGCTTCTGCTTTAACCAGCAACCGCTGGACAGCGGGAAAGAGGCCTACATGCCAATGCAGTTTTATGTCGACCCTCAGATACCTGAGGATATTAGTTACTTCACAGTCCAATACACCTTATACGATGTCACAGCCCGTGCTGATGGCCTTGAGACAAAAACCAATCCCTTTATGACAACGCAGTCTGAGAGCGGTAAATAACAAAGAAGGGAGAAGGAGACGGTTATGCAACAAGAATATCAAAAATATTATGTTCCGGCGCAAAGCCCCTGGCCTATTGTAGGTGCTGTGGCGCTGTTTCTGATTGCTGTGGGCGCGGGTAATTTCGTAATTGAATCAACCCAGGATAAGTCAGGCTACGGAGGATATCTCCTTACCGCTGGTATCCTGACATTGCTGGTGATGTTATTTGGCTGGTTTAAGAACCAGATCGATGAGTCTATGAGTGGGCTGTACAGCGACCAGCTGGGTCGCTCTTATCGGCAAGGAATGAGTTGGTTTATCTTCTCCGAAGTGATGTTCTTTGCCGCGTTTTTTGGTGCGTTGTTCTATGCCCGCTTCATTGCGGTGCCATGGCTCGGCGGAGCATCAAATAACGCTATGACCAACGAGGTGTTGTGGCCTGGTTTTGAAGCCTTATGGCCTTTGGTGAGTACACCTGGCGGTACCACTACACAGGAGATGAGTGCTGGAGGACTACCGACCATAAACACGATTATCTTGTTGATATCGTCGGTGACGCTGCACTTCGCTCACGTTGGCTTGGAGCAGAATAAACGCAAACAACTAACGCTGATGTTAGGAGCTACTATTTTACTGGGTGCTGTGTTTTTATACCTGCAGGTTCAGGAGTACGTACATGCTTATCAGGATCTTGGCCTGACACTGCAATCTGGAATTTACGGTAACACCTTCTTTATGCTCACCGGCTTCCACGGCATGCACGTAACGCTGGGTACAATAATACTGATTGTGCTGTTCCTGCGGGTGCTGAAAGGCCACTTCACGCCGGACAGTCACTTCGCCTTCCAGGCAGGGAGCTGGTACTGGCACTTTGTTGATGTTGTGTGGGTAATGCTCTACTTGTTTGTATACGTACTGTAGCGCTATAGCCGGTGAGTTAACGCCATTCCCCCGTACTAGTAAGGACGGGGGTTGGGAGTGATAAGTCCGGTTGCAAAGGCAATCAGAATAAGGGTGACAATGATCACGGAGGTCAGTACACGTCGGCCGATATATTTGCTCATAGGCTCACCCTTTGGATTTCCTTTCATCATGATTCGCATGGCAAGAAACAAATTAACAATCATGTAAATGAGCAGGGCTATCAGAATTATTTTTATAATCATATTTACCTCATCAGGAGTGTGCTGAAGGCGTGATACTTCATCGTTCCCCGACCCGAATACTGGCTGCAAGCGTTCTCTTGCTTGCCGTCATCATCATGTGCGGCCTGGGATTTTGGCAACTTGATCGGATGGAACAAAAAGAACAACGTTTGGCTAGCATAGCGCAAAAGCAGTCTGGTGGGCTAATGGGTTTGCAGTCAGCCATTCGAAGCGCAGGTGATGCTCGTGATCTGCAGGTGGCTTTTACCGGAACGCCGGACACTTCCCGAATAATGTATCTGGATAACCGAATAGAGAACGGTCAGCCGGGATATGACATTGTGGTGCCGGTGCAGACCGAAGCTGGCTGGACTTTGGTGAACTATGGCTGGGTAAAAGGCTTACCCACCCGCGAGCGCTTACCCCAGATCGAATTAGACGAGAAGATAACCCGTTATCAAGGCGTGATTACCTCGCCAGGCTTTAACCCCATGGTGACAGAAACCGCTGACAGCGCCACATTTCCGCTTCGTATTCAGGCGTTAGATACGGACTATCTTTCGACCTTGTTGAGAACGCCGTTCATTGATTATGTTGTGGTGCTCACGACATCCGACGACAGGTTCATTCGCAACTGGTCACCGGTGGTGATGCCACCGGAGAAACATTTAGGCTATGCCATCCAATGGTTCGGCCTTGCCTTTGCAGCACTGATCATCGGCCTGTTGGCCCTCAGAAAAAAGGAAATATCGCATGAGTAATGCACCGTCAAAAACGTCAAAAAAATTGGTCATCGCCCTCATTGTGGTGTTTGTGTTGCCTGTTGTACTGGCAAAACTGGCGCTGGATAACGACTGGTTTAATCGTGGTGCGACCAATAAAGGGAATTTGCTAAACCCGGTACTCGATGTGTCGGCTGTTCTGGAAACAGAAGCGCCCAAATGGCGACTTGTGTATACGCTCCCGGAAAATTGCGATAAGACATGTGAAAATGCGTTGTTCAGCATAAATCAGGTATGGCTTGCACTGGGTAAGGAATCTGACCGCGCTCAGGCCGTTGTGATTGTTACGGAATCAAGCGATGAGCAGGCAGTGGCGAAAATTTCTGAAATGCCCTCTCTGCATGCGGTTGAGGCAAGTAAAGAAAATGTTAATAAGTCGTTTAAATCTGTCTCGGGCGATGCTATTTTCGTAGTCGATACACTCAATAATGCCATGCTCTACTACCCGGTGGACGGGGATAAAGACGTGGCAGTGATGGAGAGCCGTA
Organism: Alteromonas antoniana; assembly: GCF_019249295.1. GTDB lineage: Bacteria > Pseudomonadota > Gammaproteobacteria > Enterobacterales > Alteromonadaceae > Alteromonas > Alteromonas antoniana. The sequence continues at coordinate 190,465 of NZ_JAESDH010000006.1, read as the reverse complement.
ACATTCTTGCTGACGTGAGAAAGTTAATGAAGTTGTCTCGCATAGGATAAAGCGCGCTAATGAAGAAGCTTGTATTGTTCAGCCTGGGTCTGGCCCTGGTTGTCATTATTCTTGGGGCTTACACCCGCCTGACGGATGCAGGGTTGGGCTGTCCTGACTGGCCTGGATGCTATGGTCATTTAACTGTGCCATTGTCTGAAGAGAAAGTGGCAGCCGCTAATGCCGCTTATCCGGAGCGCCCGGTGGAAGCGCATAAGGCGTGGAATGAGATGATTCACCGGTATTTCGCCGGCACCCTGGGCTTGTGTATCCTGGCTATCAGCATTCTGGCGTTAGTCCGGCGTGAGCCTTCACAACCCAAAAAACTGCCACTATTTCTGCTGGGGCTCGTGATATTCCAGGGGGCCCTGGGGATGTGGACGGTCACGTTGAATTTGCTGCCTGTGGTGGTGATGGGTCATTTGCTTGGTGGGTTCACGGTGCTCTCGTGTTTGTTTCTTTTGTATTTGCGATTAGGTACTCACAGCGCATCGCATTCGCCGCAGTCTGCCGCCCAGCTTCCTCTGGCAGCACTGGCTGGGATTGCTATTCTCGTTATTCAGATTGCGCTGGGTGGCTGGACATCAGCAAACTACGCTGCGCTGGCCTGTACAGAGTTTCCGGTATGCGAGGGTGACTGGGCATCAAGTCTGGATTTTGCCGGCGCCTACAGTGTGCCTCACGCAGTAAATTATGAATTTGGTGCACATGATTACGCAGAGCGTATGACCATGCACATCGTGCACCGCGCAGGCGCGGTAGTTACCTTTTTATATCTGGCTTGGTTAGCGCTGCATTTGATGAGCGGCTACTCAGGTAAAATGAAAACCGGCGGTACCGTGTTGCTTGCCGTGTTGCTGGTTCAGGTTGGGCTGGGTATCAGCAACGTCGTATTCAGCCTGCCGCTGTTTATCGCGGTGGCGCACAATGCTGTGGCCGCCTGTCTTCTGCTGGTGATGGTATGGGTCACCTATTCTCTTTATCGACCTCAGGGAGCGACTTATGGCTAAATCTGCTTCGATTTCTTCCCCATCAGGCACGGCGACTCGGGCTACTGCGTCGTGGCGTGATTACTACGAAATGACCAAACCGAACGTTGTAATGCTGCTGCTCCTCACGGCGCTGGTGGGCATGTGTCTGGCGACACCGCAATGGGTAGACTGGAAAGTACTGATCGCAGGCCTTGCAGGAATTGGTTTGTTATCCAGTGCCGCCGCGGTGATAAATCACGTTGTGGATCATCGTATCGATAGCCAGATGGCACGAACCTACAATCGTCCGGTGGCGAAAGGGAAGGTGTCAGTCACTCATGCGCTTATTTTTGCTGCTGTCATGGCGGTTGCGGGTTATGGCATCCTGGAGTTTGCGATAAACCGGCTTACGGCATTGCTGACGCTGGCTAGTCTGGTTGGCTACGCTTTTGTCTACACGATGTTTTTAAAGCGCGCGACACCGCAAAATATTGTTATTGGTGGCCTGGCAGGTGCAGCACCTCCGCTGCTGGGCTGGACTGCCGTGACAGGAGAAATTCACGCCCACGCCTTGTTGCTGGTGTTAATCATTTTTACCTGGACACCGCCACATTTCTGGGCGCTGGCAATTCACAGAGAAAAAGAATACGCCAAGGCGAAAGTGCCAATGCTGCCGGTCACTCATGGCGTCGAGTATACCAAAACCTCCGTGTTGCTCTACACCGTATTATTATGTCTGGTTTGCCTGCTTCCCTATCTTACCGGAATGAGCAATCTGATTTATCTGATTGGTTCAACGGCGCTGAACGCCGGTTTTATGATGTATGCGTGGAAACTGAAATTTGCTGCTACGGATAAAACGGCCATGCAAACATTTAAGTACTCCATTATTCATCTCATGATATTGTTTGTGGTATTACTGGTCGATCATTACATACCAATTAGCTTATGAATCAACGTGCAGTAGCCGGTCTGGCGGCCGGCATCGCTCTTATACTGGGCATCATCGGTGCAATCTATATCGCGCCTCCCGCGGCAGATGACGCTCAGCCTCAGTATTTACAGCAGTTCCCACAGCCACGAGTGCTGACCGACTTTACACTGACTGATCACCATGGCAATACTGTGACGCCGCAGTCGTTGAAGGGACAGTGGACGCTCGCGTTTCTGGGCTATACATTTTGTCCGGATATCTGCCCGACAACCATGGCGGCGCTGAGCGGAGCCTATCCGAAAATCCAGCAGCTGGATTCAGATGTGCCGGTAAAAGTGTGGTTTATTTCCGTGGATCCAAACAGGGATAACACTGAACGCCTGAACGAGTACGTCAGCTATTTTAACGACGAGTTTATTGCAGTATCCGGAGAACATGCAGAGATGTTTCCTCTGGTTCGCAGCATGGGAATGATGTACTCCATGGCGGAGAGCACCGATGATCCCAATTATCTGGTCAATCATAGCGCTTCCGTGGTATTAATTAATCCGGATGCTAAAGTAATTGGACGCTTTAAGCCTGTTTCGGAGCCGGGAAAGCTGGCGGTCGCCGATGTAAATCAAATTCTTGCTGATTTGCCGGTTATTGTCGCACCCTAGTAGTATGTATGAACCTGAATATACGTCAGGCCACCGCCGCCGACATGGCAAGTGCGGTTCCACTTCTTCTTGATTCCGGTGAGCAGCTTCTCATTGATATTTTCGGCAATGGTGAGCGAGACTCCGCCTATCAGTACTTATGCTATGCCTGGTCAAACGGGGAGGGCCAGTATGGCTTTAAAAATCACTGGGTCGCCTGCATAGACGATGACGTGGTAGGCCTGATGACCTGCTGGCATGATAAACTGCCTGCCGATTTCGATCGCGATACGCTCTCTTCAATCACAGAACACTTTGGACTGGACCAGTCGATTGATGTGGTAATGCGTAGTCAGCGCTTTAGCGCCGCTCTGCATCCGCCACTGGCGACAGAGCTGGGGATTGGGCACCTGTCAGTCGCTGCAGGCGCCAGGCGTCAGGGCGTTGGCCGCGCATTGCTGCGCGTTGCTGAAAAAACCGCAAGAGAGCATAAAAAATTCGCCATGGTGCTGGACGTGGAAGTCTCCAATGAGACTGCCCGGCGGTTCTATAAGGCGCTGGGATTTGGCGAGCATCAGCATGCCGCTCCCTTTATTCAGATGATAAGAGCTGTGCCGCCTTTGTGAGGCATTCCCACTGAGTATTATTGTCGGTTTACACCCCTCTTTTCTGCGCTGATCACACCTTATTATTGAACGGCATAAAGCCTGTGTTCGGGAGTGTACATCCACCCCCACGTCCTAAACTGCGGACGTGTAAGTGTTTTCAAGCGCATTTTGCACTGCGCAACCCGTCACTCAGTCAGTAAAACTACACCATGTTCCTTGAGACTTGCGCGAAATGCGTTAGGGTTGCACAAAATGGTTCACACCAAAGGTCTCGCAGGCCTTTAGTCACTAATCGGGATAATTACCCTTGCTGTCGGCGACGAAAAATGGCTGCGAGTACCAGTAATAGCGACCACTGTGTTCCATTGACGGCGCAGTACAGTTAATTCTTGAACGCCCAACCGGAAGTGCGCCATCAATAGTGACAGTCGCTGTCATCTTATCTACGCGCGGTGCGATGGTATCGCCACCAAAAAAGCAGTTAGCGCGATTCAAATCGACATCGCTGGAGGTCACGGTGAAGGTGACTTTAGGCGGCTCGCTCCTGTCAGTTACCATCGGATCTTCAGGCGTGTATGAGGATACCGGCATTGCCAGACTTTCCAGCTTGGTTTTCAACGTTTTGAGGTTGGCATAAGGGCCTGCAGCAGGAAAACGGGGGAGAGCGGAAAACTGACTTTCGCTGCTGACGCCACCAGAATGCTGACCGAAACCAACATAGCCGGCTTGTGACACTTTATCTGCCAAAGCACGGTTGTATTCACCAAACGGAAACGCCAGATACTTGAGTGAACGTCCGGTTTTGTCCTCCAGTATATCTTCGGCTTCGGTGACATTTGTCCACACACGTTTTAGCCAGTCCTTTTCAGATTCTCCAGGCGTTCGCTCCAGCATATGCAGGTGATCAAGCGTATGATTCGCGAACACGACACCGTCATCCTGCATTGTTTTTACCTGCTCCCAGCTAAGCTGACTGCGATTACTGCCTATCTCATTGGGGTTGATAAAGATGGTGTAGGGAAACCCGTGACGCTTTAATATCGGGTGGGCATTAGTAAGAATATTTTCATAGCCATCATCAAAGGTGATCACAACAGTGCGGTCAGGGAGAGTTTCACCCTCGCGAAGCGCAGAAACGACCTCTGGTAAGCCCAGCACAGTATGGTTATTTGCTAAGTATTCCATGTGTTCAGCGAAGCTGTCCGGCGAAATGCTGGTGCTTGCAGGTGTATCGTTTGCTACATGGTGATAGAGCAGGATCACAGCGTTATCCAGACCTTTGTCGTCAGTCTGTGCGTAACTCACTCCGGTTGTTAACGATGTCGCAATCAGGCCCAGTACGAACCCGATTTTTTGTCGCAAACCCATGTTATACTTCACGTTTCCTCCTTACTCTGCGGGTGCTACATTTCCATGACAGCGACAGTGCCGCACGGCTGGCAGGCCCACAAAACATTAATCACGCTGGCCTTTCCGATGATTCTGGCCAATATTACCACGCCTTTACTCGGACTGGTTGATACGGCTGTATTGGGGCATATGGATTCCTCGGCTATGCTCGCTGGTGCGTCGATAGCCACGTTAATACTCACACAAATTTACTGGGTATGCGGTTTTTTGCGAATGTCGGCCACCGGCTTAAGTGCTCAGGGCAGAGGAAATCCCCATGATCCGAAAACCCAGTCGGCGAAGGCCCTCTGGCAAACCTGCGCCATTGCACTGGTTTTAGGTATCGGGTTACTGCTTCTGCAGGTGCCTGTATTGCATGCCGGTATCTGGCTTGCATCTCCGGGCTACGAGGTGTTGCAGCATCTTGAAGCCTATTTTGAAGTACGTGTGTGGGGTGCGCCCGCTGCCATGCTCAATCTGGCGCTGGTGGGCTGGCTGGTCGGGCAGCAAAAAACCCGTGCCGTTCTGTTTATTCAGATTGTAGGCAACCTGCTAAACGCCGCGTTGGATGTCTTGTTGGTTTATGGTTTTGATATGTCTGTCGCGGGTGTGGCGCTGGCAAGTATCGCAGCCGAGTATACAATGACTGCATTGTCATTGTGGGTGGCTCTGGCTCACTGCAAAGGCGTATCGCCGAGAGCGGAGTGGTTTAACTCGGCAGCCCGGAAAGTACTGCTGAAACTCAATGGCAACATGCTGATACGTAACCTGGCGTTGCAGGTCTGTCTGGCGTTCCTGACGCTCCAGGGAGCCCGGCTGGGAGAAACGCCAGCGGCGATTAATGCCATTCTTATGCAGTTTTTCGTGCTAATTGCGCTGGGCCTGGATGGTATTGCTTATGCGGTGGAAGCGTTGGTAGGAGAAGCCGCAGGAGCCAAGTCAAAGCGCGCAGTAGTGGCGCAGACGCAACGCGGATTATTCTGGTCATCACTGTTTGCGATTGCCTACGCCTTGCTGTTTTATGTATCTGGCGACGCCATCATTGCATTACTGACCGATTTACCTCACCTTCGCGAGGCGGCTTCAGCGTACCTGTGGCTGATGGTGCTGCTACCACTTCTGGGCCACTGGTGTTTCTTATTTGATGGGGTTTTTGTCGGTATTACGCAGTCTGCGGCAATGCGCGACACTATGATTATCAGCGCTGCAGTGGCTTATTTTCCGGTATGGTGGCTGTTTTCAGACGCGGGAAACGTGGCGTTATGGTATGCCTTACTGAGCTTCCTGCTTGCGCGTGGGCTAACGCTGGGGTGGGTGTTCATTTATCGCGTTCGTCGAGACGCTTTAGTAAGCGTTTAGCGTCGCCAAACGAGGAAATACGCTGCATAAAAATGCCCGCGTAGTAACGCATGGCAATCGCAAACCCGGTGAACAAAATGGCCAGAGACAGCCAGTAAAGCCACACCGCATACTCTGCTGTAAAAACCAGCAACAGCGCGCCCAGTGAAAAAATAACCAGGCCACGAACAAACCCTTGCCAGCGCTGTTGCGGGGTACTCATATTAGTAGTACGAGTGTTCACCAGCCTGGTGTTCGGTGGCGTCGCGAACCCCTTTCAGCTCACCGGCAAACTGCTCTAACATTTGCTTTTCGATACCGTCTTTTAAGGTTACGTCTACCATCGAGCAGCCGTTACAGCCGCCACCGAATTGCAGAACTGCAAAGCCCTCTTCGGTGACTTCAACCAGCATCACCTGGCCGCCATGGCTGGCCAGCTGCGGGTTGATTTCAGATTCGATCATATAGTTAATCCGCTCAACCAGCGGTGCATCGTCTGACACCTTACGCGCTTTTGCGTTCGGTGCTTTCAGCGTGAGTTGCGATCCCATCTGGTCAGTAACAAAATCAATTTCTGCTTCTTCCAGGTAAGGCGCGCTCTCCTGATCAACCACCGCATCGAAACCGTTAAACTCAAGCTTTATGTCGCCTTCTTCGACAGCATCAGGGGGGCAATAGGACACGCCGCACTCTGCCGACGACGTCCCTGGATTTACGACGAATACACGAATATTCGTGCCAGACTCTTGTTTTTCCAGTAATTTCGCGAAGTGAGCTTGTGCTTCTTCTGATATAGTGATCATCAACAAGTCCTACAATTAATTAGATGGGGCTAATGATAACAAATTTACCTGAGTAAAACAGTCAAGTATTGAAGTGTTTTCTCAGATTGTCATAATCATAAAAATTCATGCAACAAGAGATGGGAACACTATGACGTATCAGTTCGTTCACTCGACGCTACGCCTTGCTAAGCGCGCTCGTCACCTCGTCGCGTTCAGTCTGCTGCTGAGCGTCTCCGGTTTTGTATCTGCAGCCAGCCTGGTGCCGGCCGAAACCGGTGGCAAACCTGTCGCTGAGTACCTTCCCGCGGGTGTTACCTATGATCCCGCAATCCCAACACCAGAAAAAATTCTGGGTGCACAGGTGGGCGAATGGCATGTAAGACACGATCAGTTGGTTACCTACATGCGTGCGCTCGCTGAAGCATCAGACCGCATTACCATTCAGGAAACCGGTCGCACTCACGAAAACCGCCCTTTGCTGCTGCTCACGATCACCGCACCAGATAATCAGCCACGTATCGACAGCATCAGAAAAAAGCATCTGGATGCCTGGAAAAGTGGTGAAGCACCGAGTGAAGGTGATCCCCTGATTTTTTACATGGGTTACAGCATTCACGGTAATGAGCCGTCCGGCAGTAATGCCGCTATGGTCATCGGCTACTATCTGGCTGCAGCCCAGTCAGACGATGTGAACCGTTTGCTACGCAACAATGTGGTGTTACTGGATCCGTCTTTCAACCCGGACGGGTTAGGGCGTTTCGCGCAATGGGCGAATATGCACAAAGGAAAGCAGCTGGTCAGCGATCCTGAAACACGTGAACATGTTGAGGGTTGGCCGTCAGGGCGCACCAATCACTACTGGTTCGATCTTAACCGAGACTGGTTACTACTGACACACCCTGAATCCCGCGCCCGTATTGCACAGTTTCATCAGTGGCGTCCACATATCCTGACGGACTTCCATGAGATGGGAACGAACAGCACCTATTTCTTCCAGCCAGGCGTACGCTCTCGCAAAAATCCGATAACGCCTGATGGCAACGTGACGCTGACAGAAGCGCTGGCGGAGTATCATGCGGCAGCATTTGATGCGCAGGGTGAGCTGTATTTCTCTGAAGAAGATTTTGACGACTTTTACGTAGGTAAAGGGTCAACCTACCCCGATGTGCACGGCAGCATAGGTATTCTTTTCGAACAGGGTAGCAGCCGCGGACACGTGCAGGACTCCATCAACGGAAAAGTCCGCTTTGCAGATACGATCCAGAATCAGGTGACAACGTCGCTGAGCACCTTTAAGGGCGCGATGGCCTATAAGCCCGCAATCCTGAATTATCAGTCCAGCTTTGTAAAAGATACCCGCGATGCGGCGAAAAACAGCGACACTGCCGGGTACCTGCTGGCTGTGCCGAATGATACCGGCAGATTTACCGCCATGCTGGACTTACTCAAGCGCCATACTATCGACTATGAAGTGGTAAACCGGGACGTGGACGTAAGCGGGAAAGGGTTTACTGCCAACAAGGCCATTTACATTCCGGTTGAACAACCTCAGTACCGACTGGTTTCCTCTCTGTTTTCAACGCAGCAGAATTTTGAAAACAATACGTTCTATGACGTCTCTAACTGGAATTTACCACTGGCCTTCAACATTGATTATGTTGCTGTTGAGCGCGGTGACCGCCGTAAGGTGAAGACGGCTGCGAACGCCAGCCTTTCGTTGCAAAACGACACTCAGGCGTTGCCCGATAATGCCTACGCTTATGCCTTTGACTGGGAGTATTATCAGGCTCCTGCCATGTTGCAGGCGCTGCTTGAATCAGGCGCCACAGTGCGTACTGCAGGTAAAAGCTTTACCGCGAAAATGGTAGACGACTCAACACGCGACTTCGCTCCGGGAACGATATTAATTCCCACCGGTCTGGCGCAGCCTGACAACCTGGTTAGCCTGTTAACAACCCAGGCAAGTCAGCTGAACATGCCTGTACACGCGATCCGTAGCGGTCTTACGCCAGCGGGGTCTGACCTCGGAAGCCGGGAAATGACACCGGTGACCACACCAAAAGTGCTGATGGTCGGCGGCGAAGGAACCAGTCAGTATGAAGTTGGAGAAATCTGGCATTATCTGGACACGCGTGTAGGGCTTCCTGCTTCACTGGTCGAGCTGTCACGTCTGGCGCGCACGCCATTACATAACTATACGCACATTATCATGGCCAGTGGTCGTTACGGACAACTTGACGAGGACACCGTTGAGGCAATCGCTGACTGGGTAGACAGCGGTGGCGTGTTGATCGGACAAAAGTCTGCGCTGCGTTTGTTTGCTCAGAACGAGTGGCTGGATATTGAAATTGCCAGCCGGGAAACGATTGATGATGCCTTTGATACGGACTCGCTGACGTTCGCTGACAGAAGTGCGCTTTATGCTAAGAAGCTGATTGCAGGCTCAGTATATGAAACACGCATTGACACCTCACATCCGCTATTTTTCGGGTACACCTCATCGACATTGCCGATGTTTAAAACCTCGAACATGATTGTGAAGAGTGACAATTCACCCTTTACCACCGTGGCACGTTACACTGAGTCACCGCTAATGGCCGGTTACAGTGCGCCGCAGCTGGTCGAGTTGATTGGTGGAACCACGGCGGTTATTGCCGAGCGCTATGGCAGCGGCCTGGTGATTGGCTTTACTGATAACCCACACTTCCGGGGTTACTGGTACGGCACCAATAAGCTGATGAGTAACGCCATTTATCAGTCTGCTTTGCTTAAGTAAACGCTAACACCGGCGCTGTCCCGGCGCCGGTGTGATCCCCATCGTCCATACCTCTATCACCATTGATGGCCACTGCGCTTTCAGTGCCGCGGCAAGATTGTTGACCGTCTGACCCGTCGTTACCACATCATCGATAATCGCCACGCGAAGCGGGGGGGAGCCAGTTTGCCAGGATGTCAGTGGCTGTAAACAGTACGCCTGCTGTGCATGTTGCTTTCTCGCTTCACGACCAAGTGTATGCTGGAGTCGGTTGTCAGTGCGCTGCGCCCATTGTGGTTCCCATCTCAGCTGATATTTCGCAGCCAGCGCTTTGCAAATTTCTACCGCCTGATTGTAGTGCCGTTGCCAGTAACGCCGGTACGTCATCGGTACAGGTAAAAGCAAGTCGGGCAAGCTGGTCTGATTTACAGGGTACTGTTGTAAAAAAGCATCACAGAGATAGTCAGCAAGCGTAAACTTGTGTGAAAACTTCAGTGCATGAATCAGTGAATCGAACGGCCACGAATACCAGGCCGCCGCTTTCAGTGCATGAATGTGTGAATGCGCCACGGCCGTTGCTATATCCGGTTTTAGCAGCAAGTTTTCACCCTCACCGGGTGGTGCCAGCCACTGTATGTCATCTGCACACCACTGACAAACTGGCGTGCGACTTGCCTGCTTACAAAGCAGACAAGCCAAATTTGGCAGTACGCGGCGCGGAGTAGTAAACATGTCGGAAACTCTTTCTGGTGTGCTGTATTTTTCCCGTGCTACACTTTTCACAGAATCAGTACCGGGATGTCGAAAGTGATAGATTCGCACGTATCAGACACGGTTTTCAGCCGTACGCATGGCGCAGGAAAAGATCTGGTTTTTCTGCACGGTTGGGGCATGAACAGTGGCGCTTTTTCCTCTTTTGTACCGTATCTGGAAAATGACTGGCGGGTTACCGTCATCGACCTTCCGGGTTTTGGCAACAGTCGTGACCACGTACCTACCCCGTATAATGTCGAAACCATCGCGGCATCGCTGGAAAGCCTCCTGCCTGACGATTGCGTTATTGCTGGCTGGTCGCTTGGCGGGATGGTTGCACAACAACTGGCGCTGTCACTGCCCGAGACGGTTTCCGGCGTTATCACCATTGCCTCCACACCCAGATTTATTGCTGGTGCAGGCTGGCCTGGCATTGCGCCGGAACTGCTTTCGCAGTTTGAAAGTCAACTGGAAACAGACTACCGCAAGACCCTGGACAGATTTTTGGCCATACAGGCGATGGGCAGCGAGACGGCCCGACAAGACATCAAGGCCATTAAAACCCATATTACGGCGCATCCTGATCCGGCGCCTCACGCTTTAAAGGAAGGGCTGAAGCTGCTATCCAGCGAGGATATGCGCGCTCGCATCGGGCGCATCACTCAGCCTACACTCAGGCTCTATGGCAGATTAGACAGCCTGGTCCCTACCAGCGGCGTGGATATGATCTGCCAGCTTCATCCTCAGTCTGATACGGTAGTATTGCCTCACGCCGCACATGCGCCCTTTATCTCTCATCCACAACAGACGGCAGATATTATTACGCAGTTTATGGCGTCGCTATCACGCGAGCGTAAGGCATCCTGACGCGACGAATTAGTGCAAGAACTTCCCTTTTTACGGTTTTTGGTTAATAATTAGCCATGAGAGTAGAGAGGTAGTGATATGTCGAGCATTATTGATAACGGTATCAATTCGGCAATTGTTTCTGGTCAGTTTGGCTTGCAGAAATCCTTTGAGGGGATGACGCAGGCGTCCATGAATATTGCACAACGCAGCGCACAGTCGCAGGTTAGCGAGAATGGCGCAGGCGCGGTTTTGGCGAACGCATCCCTAAATGGGTTGCAAAATATCCGTGACAGTTTGCCGCAAAGTGCAGGTAATATGACGTCCGATTTGGTGTCGTTAAAACTGAACAGCATAAACGCACAGGCCTCTGCAAAAGTACTTGATGTGGCTTTCGATACGGTCGGAACCATTATCGACACCCTGGCTTAACGGCGTTAACCGATACCATGAACATTGTTACCCCCATCCCTACATCGCTGGTGTTTACTACGGCCAACGTGAATACGGAGTCGGCCCGGCGTGACAATGTGCTTCGTGAAACGATTCCACAAGCTTCTGAAAATGAGCAGGGCGCATCCCAGAAGGGGCTCGGCTCTGAAAGCGATCGAGCAAAAAGTCCCGGTCAGGTACCGGCGCCTGTTACCTACGAACGTCCCCAAATCCAAAGCAACGTAGCGCAGAGCTTTTCGCAGGCACAGGGCGATGCAGATATCTCTAAAGACAATGCCAGCGATGAAAGTGCCGGTAAGGAAGATGCTGAGCAGCGCCAGAAAGAACAGCAGGAAATTCAGCAGTTAAAATCCCGCGATCAGGAAGTGCGCACTCATGAAAAAGCGCATGCATCGACCGGCGGTCAATATGCGGGTGCCCCTCAGTATGAGTTTACTACCGGGCCTGACGGCAAGCGCTACGCCACCGATGGTGAGGTCTCTATTGATATATCAAGTGCGCAAAGCCCTGAACAAACACTTCGCAAAATGCAGCAGGTCAGAGCTGCTGCATTGGCGCCAGCTCAACCATCTCCTCAGGATTTAGAAGTTGCGGCAGAAGCGTCCCAGAAAGCGTTTGATGCGCGCAAAGAGATTGCTGAGGCCAACCGCAAAGAGGTTGCCGCAGCAGGCACGTCCTCAGAGCCAACCACCTCCTCTCAGTCAGTGCCTTCACTTGATGACATCATTGACAGCAATAATGTGTCAATTCCCACGCGAACCCTGGATGAGGCGATGCTGGAAGCCCGCGAAAGCATGGGTAAAAGGCGCGATGATTCGGGTAGCCGTTCTCTGGATTTCCCTGCTGACGAAATGTCAGCGCGGATCGGCGTGATTCAGCGCTTTTACTCCGGTGTGTCCGGCAACAGTAATGCCGGCTTCTCTGCCAACGCATAGCCGTTTCCTTTTCGTAATACCTCCAAGTAACTGCTGATGCCGGCTTCGGTATCGCTGAGCTGCGTGTCATGCTGCGCTGGTATTAAGCTGGCAGTCTGTAACGTAAGGTGTTGCTATTGCCAGGTGCGAGAGGTTCGCGCCGAAGGCGCAAAAAGATGTTTAAGAGGTAAGCAACCGATAAGGCAGAAGCGGTTGCCTTGCTCAACAAAAAGCCCCGTATCGACGGGGCTTTTGAGATGGTTATTTTTGCTTCGCCTTGGCAAAAGCATCGGCAAAGGCGTTGCCCATTGCCTGATTTTGCGACGGGCCGCTTTGCCGCTGCCCTGAAGCCTTGCCCCTTGGTTTCTGACCGCCTTTCGGCTTGCCTGCACCAGGCTTGTTAGCAGGAGCCGGGCTGTCATCCAGGCGCATGGTGAAGGAAATGCGCTTGCGCTGCACGTCCACTTCCATCACCTTCACTTTCACAATATCACCGGCTTTAACCACTTCGCGCGGGTCTGAAATGAACTTATTCGTCAGCGCCGAAATATGTACCAGGCCATCCTGATGGACACCCACATCCACAAACGCTCCGAAGTTGGCCACGTTGCTTACGACTCCTTCCAGAATCATCCCGGGCTTAAGATCGTTGAGTGTCTCAACGCCTTCTTTAAATGTCGCGGTTTTAAATTCAGGGCGGGGATCACGACCCGGCTTGTCCAGTTCTTTCAGAATGTCTTTTACTGTCGGCAAGCCAAAGTCATCGTCGGTAAAGGTGTCAGGTGACAAGCTTTTTAGTAACTCGGTATTGCCTATCAGGTCATTTACGGCGACGGCGGTATGGTCGACAATTTTGTCAACGACGGGGTACGCTTCCGGGTGCACCGCAGAGCGGTCCAGCGGGTTGGTTCCGTTCACAATTCGCAGGAAGCCTGCAGCCTGCTCAAAGGCTTTTGGTCCCAGACGTTCAACTTTCAGCAGCGCTTTGCGATCGCCAAACGCGCCATTGGTATCCCGAAACTGAACAATATTGTGCGCCAGCGTGCGGTTAAGACCAGACACATAGCTAAGCAATGCCGGTGATGCGGTATTCAAATCAACGCCGACGGCGTTTACACAGTCTTCGATAACCCGATCCAGCGACTTACCCAACTGACTCTGACTGACATCATGCTGATACTGGCCGACCCCAATGGCTTTAGGTTCGATTTTTACCAGCTCAGCGAGTGGATCCTGCAGACGGCGTGCAATAGATACCGCGCCACGTAACGAGACATCCATCCCTGGCAGCTCTTTTGATGCCAGTTCAGACGCCGAATACACCGAAGCGCCTGCCTCACTAACCATGATTTTCTGAGCTTTCAGTTCGCTGTTAGCCTTCAGCATATCGCCAACCAGTTTATCGGTCTCACGAGAGCCGGTGCCGTTACCGATGCTGATGAGATCCACCTTGTGCTGTTTACACAATGTAGCCAGCGTGCGTAGCGACTTATCCCACTGATTCTGCGGTGCGTGTGGAAAAATGGTGTTGGTGGCAACCACTTTACCGGTGGCATCAACAATGGCCACTTTTACCCCGGTGCGCAGGCCCGGATCCAGTCCCATTGTGGTTTTCGCGCCAGCCGGCGCTGCCATCAACAGGTCGTTAAGGTTTTTCGCAAAGACGTTGATAGCCTCTTCTTCAGCTTGCTCGCGAAGCGCACTGAAAAGTTCGGTTTCCATGTGCAGTGCGATCTTAATCTTCCAGGTCCACTGCACAACCTGAGCCATGAAGTTGTCGCCTGGACGGTTGCGGTGCGTGATCTGATAGTGCTCGGCAATGATATGCTCGCAATGGGATGACTGCGTGTTGTCTTCATTTTGTGGATCGGCGTTGAGCTGGATGTGCAACATGCCCTCATTGCGGCCGCGGAACATAGCCAGCGCCCGGTGAGATGGCACTTTGCTGAGCTTTTCTGAATGCGCAAAGTAATCTTTGTATTTTATGGCTTCGTTTTCTTTGCCAGGGGCCACTGTGCTGGTGACGTGGGCATTCTTTTGCAGATAATCGCGGATCTTCGCCAGCAAACTGGCGTCCTCGGCAAAGCGCTCCATCAGAATATAACGGGCTCCTTCCAGTGCAGCCTTAGTGTCAGCTACACCGTTATCAGCCTTAATATATTGCTGTGCTTCACTTTCCGGCTCCAGCGAGGGATCGTTAAACAGCGCGTCAGCGAGCGGCTCCAGGCCGGCCTCTATGGCTATCTGCCCTTTTGTGCGGCGACGAGGTTTATAAGGCAGATACAGATCTTCCAGCGAGGTTTTGTTGTCCGCACTATCTATCTGATTGCGTAGAGCGTCAGTCAGTTTACCCTGCTCTTCGATAGATTTTAGGATAACGCCGCGTCGGTCTTCCAGTTCGCGAAGATACGTCAGCCGCTGCTCCAGATTGCGCAACTGGGTATCGTCCAGTCCCTGTGTGGCCTCTTTTCGGTAGCGGGCGATAAATGGAACAGTGGCGCCTTCATCCAGCAGCGCGACGGCGGACTGAACCTGCGCGGGATTAACGGCAAGTTCGTCGGCGATTTTGTTTATGATCATATAAGACTCTGAGACCTAACTCGTCAGTAAAAATGGATACCGGCGCAACGCTATCGCGTCCCGGTTCCAGGGTGTGCTTATCGCTGCTATACCGATTGTTGCAAAACGGTACAGCGCTGGTCAGCACTCCCCAGGCACGAAAAAAAGTGGAGCAAGTATATACCACTGCCCCCCGGTGACAGAAGTCCGATTATCCCGGTAACCAAACCGAATTTCGCATTCGCCAAAGTAATGTGTTCGGCCAAGCCCTCTCACGCTTCACATCGATCTGCTCAGAGAGAAAAAACTCTGTCACAGAAGCAGAAAATTATGCAGTCTGCAGTTGTTACGCACCGGCGCAATGTCGTTCGCTACACCGATATTAAATTTTGTCCGTCGGGTCATACCAAATTCGGTTTATCCACCAGGTAAACGTGCCGGCTTCGGTCTTGACGGTAACATCGTCATCCTCGACTTTTCCTACCAGAGCGCGGGCCATTGGCGAGTCGATGGAAATGTAGTCTTTGCGGCCAAAAATTTCATCATAGCCAACCAGTCGTAAGGTCATTACCTTTGCATCATCATTTTCAATTTCCACCCAGGCACCAAAAAAAACTTTGCCTTCTTGCTGGGGGGTGTAGTCGACAACTTTCAGGTTTTCCAAACACTTGCGCAGATAGCGGACCCGACGGTCGATCTCGCGAAGCTTCTTTTTATTATACTGGTAATCTGCGTTCTCACTGCGATCCCCTAAGCTGGCCGCCCAGGTCACTTTGCGCGTAATTTCCGGTCGCTCTTCACGCCACAGCGTTTCCAGCTCGTCTCGTAATTTCTGATAGCCCTTTCGGGTTACAAGTGGTGTTTTCACAATAAGGTCTGTATTTACAATAAAAAATGCTGATTAGATGCCGATAATAGATAACTGTCGCTTCGGCTTATAACACTTTTTGCGTATTTTTCGCAAAGGGAGAATAAAATTTGAACAGATGCCAATAGGTAATGTCTTATTTTTAACTTAGTACAGGACCACAACATTGCGAGCACCTTTAGCCAATGATGAGTCTCAACCTATGAGCAGTCATCATAAGAAAACCAACGCCACAGCAACCAGCGCCACCATCGTCGGCTTTTTGCTATTTCTCACCGGCGTACTACTGGTTATTATTGGCATGATTGACGTTCTGGTTCGCATAGACTCTCTGCGCACCGGCCTGATGCTGCTTGCTGGCATGTTAATGTATAAACTGGGGCATATTATCTTGCACCATTACGCCACGCTCAGAACACGCAAAGAGCGTCGTCGCCAGCCCCGCTAAATCCAGAAGTTATATCAGCATCTTCCTTAGATAAAATCGTTCCATAAAAGGCGGTCGGTTCAGCGGAAATCTGGCCACTTTGCACTATACTTAATAATGAAAATTCGAGATACCAAGCATATTACGAATAGCCTGGCTTACTAGTCAGGTACGCGCTTGAACCCATACAGGCGTCCATGCACGTAGGGATAAGGTGAGCAAGGATTACGCTGTCTTGAAACAAAAAAGCCGACGGATATCGTCGGCTTTTCTCATAAGGGAGTCTGCACTTATTCAGACGCGCCCTCGTTTTCTGTATCAACAACTTCAAGTAGTTCGACATCGAAAATCAGCGTTGAATTAGGCGTGATTGCGCCTTGAGAGCGTTGGCCGTAGGCCAAGTCTGAAGGGATATGGAAGCGGTATTTTGCGCCTTCCTTCATCAGTTGAACGCCTTCGGTCCAGCCCGCGATAACACGGTTCAATGGGAAAACCGCAGGTTCACCACGCTTGTAAGATGAATCAAACTCGGTGCCGTCCAGCAATGTGCCTTTGTAATGTACTTTTACGGTGTCTTCGGCGGCCGGGCTCGCACCTTCTCCTTCTTCAAGAACTTCGTATTGCAGGCCTGACTCGGTGGTCATTACGCCTTCACGCTTCTTGTTTTCCGCAAGATACGCTTCGCCCTCTGCGATATTTTCTTCTGCAGCTTTAGCTGCCATTTCCTGTTGCTTGATGCGGATGGCTTCTTCACCAGCCTGTGCAAACTGCTGAATTTCCTGAGGAGTAAACTTCAGAGCATCTTTCAGTGCATCATCAAAGCCCTGCTTCAGTGACTCTTTGTCCATTGGCTCGCCTAGTTGCTCTTGCTGCTGCGCACGTTGCTGAACAAACAGCCCCATGCTGGCACCCATTGCATAGGCTTGTTTCTGCGCATCGGTCATCTCTTCCGCCGCAACGGATGGTGCTGCAGTTTCCTGCGCCTCTGCCACGTCTTTAGTTTCAGCTGCTTTTTCGGTTTGCGGCTGACAGGCAAACAGGCCCAGTGCAGCGATAGTTGATAAGGCGACAAGCGACTTTTGCATAAAACATCTCCAAAAAGTTATAGGTCTTATCGTGCCTCTTTCTCAATAAAACTGCGCCTTGTAGCGCGTTAAACACGATGTCAAAAGTAATAGGTTCCGTGCTATGGTAAACCCAGTGACTGTAAAGCGAAAGCCATTTGACTATGTTAACTCCACGATTGTTCCTGCCGATGTCATTATTTATCGCGATGTGCAGTGTATTGAGCGGCTGTACCATTCCCGATACCACGCCGCTGAAAACATCGCGGGCAGTAGAAGAGGGCGCATACGCTGCTGATATCTCGCCGGATGGATCGGTTAGCGTGGTGTCGGGAGTAAACAATGGCATCAACGTGTGGGAGACTGGCGCACAGACACCGACGTTTCAGTGGAGTCATCAGGGCGGAGCCGACAATACCGTTGTTCTGGTACACATTTCCGCAGACAATCAATACGCCGTAACCGCAGACCGCACCGCTTTTGCATTGTGGAATATGAACAATGGTGAGCCTGAGGGCTTCTGGCGAATCGATGAGTCGACAATACGCGATGTCGCGGTGACTGATTCGGGACGAGGCATTCTGGTGGGCCGCTCAAACGGCAAGGTAATGTTTTTCGAGCCTCAGAGCCAGCGTCGCCTGGAATTTATGGGGCACCAGGAAAAAGTGAACAGTGTCGATATCTCCCCTAACGGCAGGTTTGCCTTAAGCGGCGGCAATGACTACACGGCGTACCTGTGGAGTACCGAAAGCGGGCAAATTATTCATACGTTCCATCATCCGACCCGAGTCACGCTGGTGGCCTTAGATGACCAGGGCAGATACATCTTTACTGCCGACAGCCAGCAGAAATCTCAAATCTGGGACGCACAAACAGGTGAACCCATCAGCAACTTGCAGTATATTGCGCGTCAGAAAATATTCACCGACGCTGTTTTCTCAAAAGATGGTAAGTACTTGCTAACCGGGTCGCCTTCCCGTCGTATCTTCCTGTGGGATGTGCAGTCTGGCGAACAACTGGAATCTTGGGAAGTGGAACCCAGAAAGGATCAGAGTCCGCCAACGGCTGTGGTCTATGGCGTCGGCTTTATCGATGATCACCGCATACTATCGTTAAGCAGCAGCGGCCTTGCAGAAACCTGGGAAGTAAATCATGACAAGTAATGACGCCGCAGACGCCTTGAAACAGGCACAGCAACAAATTGAAGAGCTTGAGACAAAGGTGGCTTTTCAGGAACATACCATCGACAGCCTCAACGACGCATTGACTGCACAGCAAAAGCAACTGGACGATTTGTCGTTTAAGATGAAGCACGTTATTGACCGCGTTAAAACCATGCAAACGTCGAACATCGCCAAACAGTCAGAGGAAACGCCGCCTCCGCACTATTAATACTCACTCTGACGTTCACTCACTCAACGTCATGGATTGAACGCATTTTTAAAAAGGGGATATGGCTTCGAGCGATAATGCGTTTCGCCCCAAAAAACCTGGCATGCCGTCTAAGCGCTTCGCACCGAAAACTCGCATAATTACAGCTTTCGCACCTGCACCCTGAACGCATGCTTCAAGCGCCAGCAGCGTCACCAGCTTTATCTGTTTCCGGTTCGGAGTCCGTCTGCACATCATCCAGGGTTATGCTGTTTTCCAGACTGCCCTGCATAGCTTTGATAAACGCGTTTTTTAATACGCCGCCGAGGGTACTGAGGGTGTCAGTTTCAGGCTCGCTGAGTGACCCTTCTATCGGGATCCGCGTTGCTATTTGATCCTCCGACTGGTTTTCAAACAGCTCGGTCACAAACGCTGACGCCATTTCACCGATAGCCTCCAGGGGACCGTCACCATCGCGTACGATATCGCCTTTCCAGGAAAACACTTCTACATTATGGATAACCGGCTTTGCGTAACCCGTAATGCTGCCATTATCGGCCGCCAGCTCCATAGCGAATTCCAGCGAACCGGCTTCAAGATCAAATGGCGCGTAAGTGTCCAGCAGGTTCCTGAAATTAACCAGCGCCACATCGCTGGCCTCCACATTAATATCAAACGTGGGTTTTGCGGTGCTGGGATCCATTGAGCCAGATGCCGAGATATGCCCTTGTTCAGCGGTCTGACCCGTAGCATTCAGCGTCGCTACCATGTTTTTGGACAGGTCACGGCTGTTAACCACATTACGCAGGATCAGTCGGATATCGTGTAATGAGATATGTATTTCAGGAGAGGTGTCAGGATTGTGAAAGGCCACTATGCCGTTGTAGATGTCGAGGCGGTCGATTTTCAGTGGAAAAAGCTGGTTGGCGATAGTTAACCAGTTTTCGTTTCTGCCAACCTGACTTCTAGCCTGATCCCGGCCATCAACAAAGTTGATTTCCGGTTCGCGAATGATTACCGAGCCGACTGCAGAGCCGTCAAGCAATGCAGACCAGAGTAATGAAAACTCAACATAATTTGCCTGGAACAGCGGTTTATCTACTTCACCGTTATCTTTATACAGCAGCACATTTTCCAGTGAGTAGGCGCCCCGCCATAACATCAGATCGACATCGCCTACTCTGCCGCTGTACGAGCCAGGCTGACTGAGTGTTTTATTGATGTACCACTGGGCAGCGTAAGGCATGGCCATGCGCACTGCGAGCAACAGCAATGCAATCACCAGAACCGTGTACAGCCAGAATTTGCGTGTCATACACCTCGCCTCGTCAGATAGCCGTATTACGGCAGTCCGGAAAGTTATTGTACTGGCAGGTAGCTTCAATTCCCGTGCCACTGCCGTTTTCATAATCAGTTGGCTCCAGCGACAGATAACTGGCTGAAGGTAGCGAATATTGTGAAATACTGCCTTTGCCTTATCCGACGTGGCTTGCGTAACGCGTTACTTCAGCAAAGCGTATAAGCGCGTACGACATGTTTACGTTGGGCGGCTTAAAGGATGGGGGGATGAATTGGTCGCGGATATAGCGGGAAACCTTTCACACACTTGGTAAATTGGTAACGATGCTGTTATTCCGGTTTGAATAAACCGATCACGTTCTCCTGTTCCCGGGTTTGAGACTTAACAGCGTCATCTGTCTGTGCCTCAGAATACCCGCATTTAACGCATTCCAGTTTCTCAACGTTGTTTTCAAAGTACAACGAAATGGTATCCAGCGCCTGACACTTTGGACAGGTTGCGCCGGCAATGAAGCGTTTTTTCACTCGTTTTTGCATAATACCTCAACGCGTGGGAGCAGATTAATTACAACTGCATGGCAGCAGCAAAAGATAATTCATCAGGAAAGTTATCCTGATGAATGAGGCTGTAATTATACCGCAATTTACCGGCGCATGGCATTAACACGGTGTAATCCCGCAGCGTTGTCGTGGCAAAAAGGTGATATCGGGGAGAAAAGATGCGAAAAACCCTGTATGACAGGCAGATTGTCTAAGCAAGAGTATTAATCGAATCTGGTAGATTTGATATGATACGCGACCCTGATAATGGCCGGATGTAAGTACCCATGATAAAGCTGACAGATGTTACCCTGATGCGGGGACGCAAAGTCCTGTTAGATCACGCATCTGCGCAGGTATTTCCCGGCCACAAAGTTGCGCTAATCGGCGCCAATGGCTGTGGGAAATCCAGTTTATTTGCCCTGCTCAGAAAAGAGCTGAGTGTGGATACCGGTGAGTGCCACGTGCCCTCGCAGTGGCGCATCGTGAGTGTTGCGCAGGAAACTCCCTCTTCGGATCGGGTTGCCATCGACTACGTTATTGATGGTGATAAACACCTGCGCGCTCTGCAGGCAGAGTTGACCGATGCGGAAGAGAAAGAAGACGGCGACGCCATTGGCCGCGTCCATGGTCAGCTTGAGCAGGCCGGAGCCTATGACGTAGAAGCCCGTGCAGCGACAATTCTGGCCGGTCTTGGATTCAGTTCCCGTCAGCTGACTGCGCCGGTCAGTGATTTCTCGGGAGGCTGGCGTATGCGCCTGAATCTGGCGCAGGCACTGTTGTGCCCCTCTGACTTATTATTATTAGACGAGCCCACTAACCACCTCGACCTGGATGCCGTGATCTGGCTGGAAAAATGGTTGCAGCGTTACGACGGTACGTTGCTGCTGATATCACACGATAAGGCATTCATTGACAGCACCGTACAGCATATTCTTTCGGTAGAACAGCAACAACTGGTGAACTATACGGGGAACTATTCTGCTTTCGAAACCCAGCGTGCTGAGCGCATCAGACTGCAGAATATCGAGTACCAGAAGCAGCAGGATAAGATTGCGCATCTTGAATCATTTATTACGCGGTTTAAAGCCAAGGCCAGTAAAGCCAAACAGGCGCAAAGTCGTATAAAACAACTCGAGAGGATGGAAACCCTGCTGCCAGCCCATGCCAGCAGTCCGTTTAATTTTGAGTTTGAAGCGCCAACCGCGTTGCCTAACCCGCTGGTGCAAATGGAGTCAGTGAAACTCGGCTACGGCGATCACATCGTGCTGGAGCAGGTGCAACTGAATCTGGTGCCGGGAAGCCGTATCGGTCTGCTGGGTCGCAACGGACAGGGTAAATCGACGCTGATCAAGCTGCTTGCCGGCGTGCACAACCCTATGTCCGGGATATTTTCCACAGCCAAAGGACTGAACGTCGGCTACTTTGCACAGCACCAGCTGGAAACCCTGGATCCAAAGGCATCCGCGCTACTGCATCTGCAACGGCTGGATGAAAAGGCCACAGAGCAAAGCCTGCGTGATTTTCTTGGCGGCTTTGGCTTCCACGGTGATGAAGCGCTGGGCGCTGTGGCGCCGATGTCTGGTGGCGAGAAAGCCAGATTGGTACTGGCTCTGATTGTGTATCAGAAGCCCAATCTGTTGCTGCTGGACGAACCGACTAACCACCTGGATCTGGAAATGCGCCATGCACTGAATATGGCGTTGCAGGGTTTTAGTGGCGCGATGGTGCTGGTGTCTCACGACAGGTTCTTACTGGCCTCGGTGTGTGAAGACTTTTATCTGGTTGATGGCGGCCGTGTTGGCGCATTTGATGGTGACCTGGACGATTACCGGCAATGGATCCTGGCGCAGCAAAATGAAGAAAAAGCAGCTGAAAAACCGGAGCAGCCAAAAACTGATCGTAAGGCAGAAAAGCGTCGGGAAGCGGAGTTCAGGCAGTCAGTGGCGCCATTGAAGAAGGCCATAGAAAAGCATGAAAAGGCGATGGAAACCTTGTCCGCAAAATTGTCAGACGTCGAACAGGCTCTCACGCGAACTGAGTTGTACGATGAGGCCAACAAAGCTGAGCTGATGACGTTGTTGGATAAACAAAGCTCGACTAAACAGGCGCTGGAAGATGAGGAAATGGCGTGGCTGGATGCGCAGGAATCACTGGAGCTGGCCAGAAAGGAGTACGACCATGCCAGCTAGTCTGACTCAGGAAGCGTTCTGGCAGTACAGCGTTCGATTATACGAGCGAGAAGATGTGGCATCACACTGTCTGTCGTTGCAGGATAACTATCAGGTCAACGTTAACTTATTACTTTTGGTTTGCTGGTGTATGAAGAGCAACGCGATAGTGACGTTGCCAGCTATACAATCGCTGTCTGATGCGATAAAAGACATCGATAATCAGCTACTTGCACACCGTGGAACTCGTCGCGCCTGTCATCCCGATAACGGTGGCGATAAAGCGCTGTATGATGAGCTTAAATCTCAGGAGCTGGAACTGGAGAAGCGATGCCAACAGGTGTTAGCGGAAGCATTCAATGCCATAGAAGCGCAACAATTTGAAGGGGATGCCGTGAACCCCAGTATTGTGGCTCTGATACATTTTTACGGATTAAAAAACAGGCAGGATGCAAGAGCCAGCCTCACGTATTTAATGACACAGGCAAAACTGGCCTGATGCCACGGTTGGTACAAGAATAAACTATGACGAAGATAAGCTTATCTCACGGACAGATTATTAAGAGTTGTTTTCGTGCCCCTGCCTGGGCCAGAAACCGGCACATTCAGACGATTTGGCCGCGCTTTATTCAAAAGCGTATGCCGCTGAAATACACGATGGAAAGGCTGGAACTGCCGGATAGCGATTTTATCGATATTGCATGGGGACCTCAGCCTGAAAAGCCCACCGGCATAGTGGCTATGTTTCACGGACTGGAGGGCAGTATTCGTTCTCACTATGCAAACGACATGATGGCTTCTCTGAGCCGACATGGCTGGCAGGTTGTGATGATGCACTTCCGGGGATGCAGTGGTGAGCCAAATCGCTTGCCGCGCGCCTATCATTCTGGCGAGACAGAGGATCCTTCCTTTTTTCTTGAGTGGTTGAGTACGCGCTTTCCGGCACTGCCAAAAGTGGGGATCGGCTTCTCGCTAGGTGGCAATATGTTGCTTAAACTGCTGGGAGAAAATCCCGCTCAGAAATGGCTGAATGCCGCTGTGTCCGTGTCGGCGCCTCTGAAGCTGGCAGAATGTGCACAAAGCATTAACCAGGGCTTTTCGCGGGTATATCAGAAATATCTGTTAGCCAGTATGAAAGCTACGCTGAAGCGAAAAATGGAAACGATCGACTACCGTAGTCTTATTCAGCTGAAACGGGAAGATGTCGATGCCATTCAGGACTTCAGGCAGTTTGACGAACAGGTAACGGCACCGTTGCATGGTTTCAGAGAT
This sequence comes from Alteromonas antoniana, assembly GCF_019249295.1. Classification (GTDB taxonomy): domain Bacteria; phylum Pseudomonadota; class Gammaproteobacteria; order Enterobacterales; family Alteromonadaceae; genus Alteromonas; species Alteromonas antoniana. The sequence continues at coordinate 166,471 of NZ_JAESDH010000006.1, read as the reverse complement.
TCGGCTGACTACTATGAAAAATGCAGTGCATTTCACTATCTCAGCGCGATCCACTGCCCTACGCTGGTACTACACAGCATAGACGACCCGTTTATGAACCACCTGATCGTGCCTGAGGAGCAGGATCTCGCTCGGCCGGTCACGGTGGAACTGAGTGAGCAGGGCGGCCATGTGGGTTTTATGCAGGGAAATGTACTCAAACCCACAGTATGGCTGCACGACAGAGTCACAAAGTTCGTAAAAGCGCATCTTCCGGTTTTGGACGATGCGAAGTATCAGGAGGCAAAATGATAATTCCTATTCAGGAGCTGTCGGCAGAGACATTAAGAAATATTGCTGAGTCTTTCGTTTTGCGCGAAGGAACGGATTACGGTGATGTGGAAATGAGCTTTGACGACAAAGTTGAGCAGGTTCTGGCGAATCTGAAAAGCGGTGAGGCCGTTTTACACTATTCAGAGCTTCATGACAGTATTGATATCAAGTCAAAAGACGCCTTAATGGACGAGGACGATAACGCAGAGTCTGATACCAGCCTTTAACGCGTAACTCTCCGTATGCCTTGCTGGCAAAAGTTTATCTAAAAGTAAGTGGTAACAAACAAAAGAGAAGCGACCCGACCGGTCTGAGGAGAAATGCCGGTCAGGTCGCGTTGTTACCAATCACCGTTAGGTAACGGCGGTTGGTATAACCACAAGCGGGTGATCCGCAGTGTCACCCCCGGTTAAGGTTAAAACGCGTAGCGCGCAGTCACCTGCATGATGTCAATCTCATCAATGACTTCGTAGCTGGCACCTACAGCCCATTGCGGCGTAATGTAGTAGTTTCCACCAAACTTAAACGTTGCATCGCCTTCATCAACGTCGTAGTAGCCAATTTCACCCATCAACTCAACCTGTTCGGTGATCATCGAGCGTAAGCCCGCACTCACGCTATATCCGGTGTCGTCATAGCCGTCTGAATCAACACGTTCCAGATTCGCGCCAAAGTAGGCATCCGTGGTGCTGTTCACTGGCAGGCGATAGCCACCGCCCACAGTCAGCATATTAAAATCAAAGTTACCCTCCTCAAAGAAGCGGTACTCGCCATTGAGGTAGACATTCTGATTCAATGCGTATTTTCCTTCTATTGCCAGACCGTCTGGCTCAAACGACTCATTACCGTCAAAGTCCATCTGGGTATAGCCGCCTTCTACGTACTGCCAGTCTGGCGAGGCTGCCGCAACGCCTGACACGGTGATTGCCAGTGCGCCAGCCAGTAAACTAATCGATTTACGCATATTCAAGTACTCCTTTTATCTCTTGTTCCTGATGACATCAGCAAATCTCCTGCCAGTCACAGAAATCTCATCCGCAACTCATGCTAAAGCATTAAAATTTAAAAGTATTTTATTTTTCTCATACTTTCAGATTAGACGTTACATGTGCGCAAAGGCGAAGAGAACAGGTCTGGCAGACGACATTCTGTCGCAAAAAAACAACACTCACGTGGTGTGGCGAGTGTGATGATGAGGTAGCGCGTGTCATTTAACGACGATTCGCGCTCTGAAATCAGTCTCTATTCTTATGATTTTAAATAAAAAAATAAAAAATACAGGCGCTATGTCGTCAGTTGGATCAGCACTTGCAATCAATCGGTTCCACTGAGGAGGAGGACTTATGGCAGGAAGACAGAAACCCGTTCAGAATCGTAACGCCGCTACGCAATTAGTGCGTGGAGTGCCGCGTACGCTGCGCGCGTCGATGCAGTCTCTTGCTGTCTGTGCCACGCTCTCAATGATGCTGTTAACTGCGAACAGCGCCGCGCAAGACATCGACTCCGATAAGATGCCGGGAGAAGCCGCACCTATATTACAGTCGGTGATTGATGATGCGATGCAATCTGCTCAGGATGATTACACGGCAGACGATCACGACCTGCATCAGAAGTTAAAGTCAATGGATTATCAGGCTTACCGGGCGATCCGATTTGATGCACAGAGCAGCCTGTGGCGGGACAAGAATGACTATGAAATCCAGTTCTTTCATCCCGGCTTTTTGTATGAGAAGCCGGTATCGATCGTCACCGTTGACAGAAAAAACCAGACACAGCCACTTTCATTTAACAGCGACATGTTTCGCTATGAAGACAGCGCAACCAAGCTGAAAGGCCTGACTACTGAAAAATCAGGATTTGCAGGGTTTCGTGTCCACTACCCGATAAAAAACGATCAGTATAAAGATGAGTTTGCTGTGTTCTTAGGTGCCTCGTACTTTCGCCTGGTAGGAAAAAATCAGGTCTATGGTATTTCAGCGCGCGGACTGGCAATTGATACCGCCTTACCGAAAGGCGAAGAGTTTCCCCACTTTACTAAATTCTGGCTGATTGAGCCGGTAGCCGGTGAACCCATTACGGTGTATGCACGCCTGGAAAGCCCGTCGGTCGCCGGTGCCTATAAATTTGAAATTACGCCCGGGACGGATACGACCGTGGCCACTCAGGCGTGGCTTTTTGCCAGAGAAGACGTTGAGAAACTTGGCATCGCGCCGTTCACCAGTATGTTTCTGTATGGTGAAAATACGGAAAAAGCCCACGACGATTACCGTCCGGAAGTCCACGACAGCGACGGTGTCATGATGAAAACCCACAATGACGAAGTCATTTGGCGGCCGCTGACGAATCCAAAAACCTTACAAATTACCTCGCTAAGTGATACCCATCCGAAAGGGTTCGGCATGCTGCAACGCGATACGCGCTGGGAGAACTACCTGGATGCCGAGGCCAATTATCATCTGCGCCCGGGGCTGTGGGTTACGCCGGAACACGGTTTTGCAAAGGGTCGACTGGAACTGGTGGAAATTCCAACGCCATCAGAGACCCACGACAATATCGTGGCGTATTGGGTACCGGAAAAGCCGCTACTGGAAGGGGAGTCGGCCTATTTCGCCTACACACTGGCTACGGTAGAAGGCAGTAAAACCGCCGCTGAGCTGGCGAATGTCGTGCATACGCGTCAGGGAGCAAGTGTTCTGCCCGGCGAAGAGGTCACAGAGGAGACCCGAACCCGACGCTTCGTCGTCGACTTTTCGGTTCCCGAAGATAAGCAAATCGATCCACAAGGGTTGTCACTGTCGCTGTCTGCAGCGCAGGGCAAGACCGTTCAGCCCCGCACCTACCTGGTGAACGGCGGCAAAAACATCAGAGTCACATTTTTACTTGAGCCAGATAGCTCATCGGCGGTTGATATGCGCATGTACATCAACTATCAGGACCAACGTATCAGCGAGGTGTGGAATTATGTCTACCAACCGAAATAATCCTTTGGTTTCTTCCGATGCCCCGTCGTCGGTCGCAAACCGCGATTCAGTCTTAATGACGGTGGCACAAAAAGCGCGTCTGTTTATTATGGCGCTGCTGGTGATCCCAACTACCGCGTTAGCAGGCTGGAGTTTGTATGAAATCTTCCGTCCTAATGGCGTTACTGAATTAGAAATTGCGCAGCTCGGGCTGGCGCTGATGCTGTTTGGCTGGTTGTCGATGGCATTTTGGACCGGCATTATCGGTTTCGTATTGCAACTGTTGCGAATTGATCCCCTAAGCCTGAAAAAGCAGCTTGCTACACCGGCGGGAACCGCACCGCTTTCTCAGCGCCATGCGGTGGTGATGCCGGTATACAATGAAGACACCCAGCGCATTATGGTGGGATTTGAGGCCTGTGTCAGGGAGTTGGTGCAATCTGATGAAGCCGACAAATTCGATTTCTATATGTTAAGTGATACCCGTGATGAAGCTATGGCAGAGGCTGAGCTTCGTGCGTGGCAGCGGCTTACCACTCGTCTGGGCGCTTACGCAGATCAGCTTTTTTACCGCCGTCGCGAACAGAACAGTCACCGTAAGGTGGGTAATCTGAAAGACTTCTGTGAGCGTTGGGGAGCACGTTACGAGTCGATGATTGTACTGGATGCCGACAGTATTATGACCGGTGAAAGAATGCTGGATCTTGCCCGCCGCATTGAAAAAAATACCGATACCGCGCTGATTCAGACGATCCCTATGCCGGTACGTCAGGATACATTTTTTGGACGGTTCGTACAGTTCGCTGCACACCTGTACAGCCCAATGCTGGCAACCGGTTTGTCGTTCTGGCAAACCGACAGTGCAAACTACTGGGGTCACAATGCCATTATCCGCATTGCCCCGTTTATGCAGCATTGCGGCCTTCCGACATTGTCCGGCCGCGCGCCATTTGGCGGCGAAGTATTAAGTCACGATTTTGTGGAAGCGGCGCTGTTGCGTCGTGCAGGCTGGCAAGCTTACTTGCTGACCGATACCACGGGCAGTTATGAAGAAGTCCCCAGTAATATGGTGGACTACGCAGTGCGGGACCGTCGCTGGGTTCAGGGCAACATTCAGCATCTTGGATTGTTGAGTGTGAAAGGCCTGAAAACCACCAGCCGGCTGCACTTCCTGTTTGGGGCGTTCGCCTACATCTCCTCTCTGGTGCTGTTTTCCATGTTAGCACTCGGTACGGCGGACGCCCTAATTCGAGCAACGTCTGCGCCGCAGTTTTTCAGCTCTCAGTATCAGTTGTTCCCAGACTGGCAAATTGCCCGACAGGACATGATGATGGTCACAATGTGGGCCACCGCAGCACTGCTTTTCCTCCCCAAAATACTCGGTATTGTCCTGGCATTGATCCAGCGCCGGAATGACTTTGGAGGGGCACGAAAGCTGTTATCCGGTGCGGTTGTCGAACTAGCAATGGCCGTACTTATCGCGCCTCTGATGATGTTTTACCACAGCTATTTTGTGCTTAGTGTGATGGTGGGGCACTCTGTAAAATGGGAAGCGCAAGCCCGCGAGGGACGAATGGTGCCCTGGTCAATAGCGCTGAGACATACTCAGTTAATGAGCTGCCTGGCAGTGGCCTGGGGTGTTACCACCTGGTACTTCACGCCATCGCTGTTTATGTGGCTATTGCCCGTACTCAGTGGAATGGTGCTGGCGGCACCGATCATTCGCCTTAGCAGCAGCGCAGGCTTCGGCCAGGCCGCTCGCCGTCTGGGGATATTTGTCATTGATCAGGAAGCGCGTGAATGTATGGCGTTAAAGCGGGTACGGGTCGGTATGAAACACTTTGCCTTAACACGTCAGCAGGCGGTCGTTCCTGCATTACCTGAGCCGCACTGGACACCTATGGTCACGCAGGCACTTGATGCAAGTCCGCTTCCGATGAGACCGGCAATCAATCCGGCAAACAGCTAAGGAAGAGGTAGAAAATTTCTGTAGTTACCCGGCGATTTCTGAAAATGCCGGGTCAGGATGTTATCCCGTGCGCGATGATGGGAGCTTACCTACCGTTGCGAATTGGTCTTATGGAGCCAAACGCACAAAAGAAAAGTAATGGCGTGCTGGCGTCGCAGGGAAAAGCTGCCGGCACCTGTCGCGCCGGCATCTCGGGTTTTATTTCGTAAACGTTGCGGTAAAGGTTACCGGGACTGTGGTTGTGATGCTTTTCAGTCCGGCGATTTCTCGTAGAGACTCTACGCCGCTCTCAAGTCCGAAGTCAGCGACATTCAGCAGTGAAGGCTGTGTTGTGCTTACTGACACCGTGTTTTCATCGACGTGGCTCACGGCAATGTGGAACGTTACTGGTGCTGCCATGCCGTGCAGGCTTAGCATGCCCTCTACCGGACCAAGCTGCACATCGCCGGCTTTCCCGGAGAGCATCGCTTCGGGCAAAGAAGCTTCAAACGTGGCCGATGCAAATTCCGAAACGTTAAACAGCATCTCTTTCATACGGGAGTTGCGAATATCAATCCCGGTGTCTACCGACGACAAATCGATGTCGACTGTCAACTCACCGCTGCTGGTCACGCTACCTGATAGCGAGGTGAATTGATGCACCTCTGTTACCTGAGCATTTTTCGTAGACAGGAAATGCAACGCGGTTTGCTCCGCGTCCAGTTCCCAGTCTGCGGAGGCGCTGGCTGCCACAGAGGATAAAGCGAACCCGATTGCAGCACGTTTGATATTACGAGCCAGCGAGGTGTTGCGGTTATTACTGATTTTCATACTGAATTATCTCCTGCCATGGCACCCGCTGATCGCCCATGACGACAAAGTCAGGGTTTTCCAGCGTGTGACGTTCGTTGTAAGTCAGCGGCTCAAAATTTGCCGCCATAATACGGCCGCCTGCTTCAGAAATGATGCATTGCGACGCGCCTGTATCCCATTCACCGGTAACGCCAATACGCATAAAGACATCCGCTTTACCCTCAGCAATAAAACACGCTTTTAATGAGCAACTGCCCAGTGGCAGCGTTTGATACACTCGTTTGGCGCATAAACGTGATAACACTTTATCGCGAGACTGGCGGCGACTGATCGCAATCATGACCACGCTGCTTTTGGGATCCTCAAGCTTACGCACATGTATCTGGCGCTCACCCAGCGGACACTCTTTAAACGCGCCCTGCCCTTCGCTGGCGTAATACAATGTTTGTCCCGGTGGCCAGAATATTACGCCAATAACCGGTTTATTGTTCTCTATAAGGGCAATATTTACTGCAAAATCGCCACTGCGTGCGATGAACTCCTGCGTACCATCGATAGGGTCAATTAACCAGTAACGATCCCAGTGTTCACGCTCATCAAGCCCGGCATTCTGATTTTCTTCGGACAGAATAGGAATATGCGGCGTGGCCTCTTTCAGGCGTTTATTAATAATATCATTGGCAAGATAATCGGCGCTGGTGACCGGCGAGTCATCGTCTTTCTGATAAGCGTCGAAATCGCCGTTATCGTATATGGCAAGCACCGCTTCGCCAGCTTCGCGGGCAATCGATTTTGCCAGTGTCAGAAGGCTTTCGTGGGAATCTTCAGGCATAGGTTATTGCTCCTTAAGCCACTTTTGCGCAAGCAGAAGGGCGGCAATACATCGCGCTTCAATAAAGTCTTCACGCGCCAGCAGCGCATCCGCTTCTGCAAGGGGCCAGGTCACAACCTCAAGGGGTTCCGGCTCATCGCCGGGAAGCCGCTTCTCATAGAGGTCCCTGGCAATCACAATGTTCATGGTGGCATTAAAAAAGGTAGGTGCCATGCTGACCTGATGGATATCGTGAAGTTCATTGGCACCGAAGCCCGCTTCTTCCTGCAGCTCACGGTTTGCAGCTTCAAGCGGGCTCTCACCGGGGTCAATCAGGCCTTTCGGAAAGCCTAACTGGTAGGAGTGGGTACCGGCGGCATATTCACGAATGAGGACCATGGTGTCAGCGTCCAGCATGGGAACGATCATTACCGCACCGCGATTGGTTCCGGCCATGCGCTCAAACTGGCGTGTGGCGCCGTTAGAGAACTCCAGGTCAACCTGCTCGACTCTGAACAATTTACTCCGGGCAACAATTTCCCGGTGATGGATTTGGGGGAGTGGCTTGTCTGGATCAATATTTCGCATGTCTCTCGCTACAACTTTCGTTATCATGGCGGTCTGTCATTAAGCTTACTGTATTATAAGGAAAATCGCTTGCCATTTCTGCCCTGGAATGAAATCGATACTGTCTTGCTGGATATGGACGGTACCCTGCTTGATCTACGGTTCGACAACCACTTTTGGATTGAGCACCTGCCGAAAAAGCTTGCAGAAAAAACCGGAGAGCCACTGGAAGTTTGCCGGGCGAACATGCTGGCCCATTACGAGCGGGTGTCGGGCAAAATTCAGTGGTACTGTCTGGATTACTGGGCAGAGGAGCTCCAGCTGGACATCATGGCAGCCAAGCGCGAAGTCGAGCATTTAATTGCCATGCGGGAAGATACTATCCCCTTTCTGGATGCGCTTCATGATAGCCACAGAGAAGTGGTTCTGGTGACCAATGCGCATCCTGGCAGCCTGTCGCTGAAGATCGAGCATACCAAACTGGACAGCCACATTGATAACCTCATTTCTACCCATGAATTTGGTGTGACCAAGGAGTCACAGCTGTTGTGGGAAAAACTTCAGGCACGGCTGGGATTCGACCCGGCAAGAACGCTGTTCGTGGATGATAGTCTGACCATTCTGCAGGCAGCAAAAGATTTCGGTATCAAACATCTGTTGGCGGTGAGCAACCCTGACAGCCAGCTGCCGGCAAGAGACATCGATACGTTTCCCGCTGTTTCTGACTATCGCTTGTTACTTGACGATATCCGGCAGCATCCCGGTAGCGCTGGGCATAAGGAGTAGTGTGATGGCTGATTGTTTTGTCGGTTCCAAAAATCCGGTGAAAGTAGAAGCCGCAGAGTTTGCGATTGGTGACATGCTGGAAATGCCTCTGTTTACTGTCGGCCTGGACGTCAAAAGTGGCGTTGCTGAACAACCGTTGACGTCACAGGAAACGCGCCAGGGCGCAATAAACCGTGTGGAAGCCTGCATGGCATTGATGAGAGAAGATTACCCTGATGCCTGGTATGTCGCGATAGAAGGCGGTGTGGATGTCTTCGAAGATGGTCCCGCAACCTTTGCTTATGTTGCGATTTGCCATCGGGATAAATGGTCAGTCGGTCGCAGTGCAAACCTGCCATTGCCGCCCTCAGTATTCCAGGCGTTACAGGAAGGTAAAGAGCTGGGGCCAGAAATGGACAGATTATTCGATACCAAGAATATTAAACAGCAAGGGGGCGCGATTGGCCTGCTGACCCACCACCGAGCCACCCGTCAGTCGGTTTATGAGCTTGCGATTACGCTGGCGCTGGCGCCGTTTAATTTCCCTGATTTGTATTAGTAAAAAAACGCGCCGGCATGAACTCAACGCCGACGCGCGAACTGACCCCTGGTTCGGCTGGTTGCATTTATCCCTCTTGTCAGCTTTCCTGATTACTGGGAGTCGCTGGCTGCTCACGCAATATGAGAGGTTGCAGCGTTACGTTCCAGGCAGAGGCGAACGCCTTTGCCTGCGGATCCTGCCTTGCACCACCCTGTCGCAAGGCTCGCTGAGTGGCTATTGATTACGTCGCCTCTTCTGTAGCTCATGACGAAGTAAACCCGATAGTCCCACATCCGCGGGAAGATAAACATTACGCTGTCCGAATGCGAGCCGCATTTTCCCTCTCTATTTTGCACGGCTTTGTATTGACGGGTGCTGACAAAACCGCGTCTTGTCGCACTTCTGACATGAAAAACTTATCTTTGAGTTCGTAATCTTTACTGCATTTCCTGTTCCCGGGTGAATACCGTATTTATCAAATTTATTTCTTAAGTAACTGATAAAAAGGAGATAACCGTTTTTTTCCGGTTTTGGCCTTGTAGTTGCACTCTCACTGACACGTTAAATTCAGGAGGAATGACTGATGAGCGAGACAGTAACAACTTACAACCCCGCGACCGGGGACAAGCTGGACCATTATCACTTATTGTCAGAAGAAGACGCAAAAGCGGCAGTGGATCGAGCCCACGAGGCGTATCTTACCTGGCGAACTACCAGTTTTGATTTACGAGCAAAATTATTGAACAGCCTGGCTGACCTGATGGAATCGCGCAGCGATGACCTGGTAAACCTGATGACAAAGGAAATGGGAAAAATTGCCAGTCAGGGTAAGCAGGAAGTGGAACTTTGCGCGGAAATCTGCCGGTATACCGCAGAGCATGGTGAAGAGTTTCTTGAAGACGAGAACAAAGTATTTGAAGGCGGTCGTGCTGTGATCAGCTACCAGCCGATAGGTGTGATCCTTGGTATTCAGCCATGGAACTTCCCGCTATATCAGGTTATCCGATACAGCGTCTCAAATATTATGGCCGGCAATACGACGGTGCTTAAACACGCGCGCAATGTATTCGGCATGGCAGTAGCCATTCAGCAGCTATATGAAGATGCAGGTTTTCCGAAGAATGTGTATCAGTCGCTACTTATCGACGGTGAAACCGCCAACTCGCTGATTAATCATGACAGCGTTCGCGGCGTAACCTTTACCGGCAGTGATGAGGTTGGTAAACAAGTCGCAAAAGAAGCGGCCAGTTTATCGAAAAAGACAGTAATGGAGTTGGGTAGTAACGATGCCTTTCTGGTATTAGAAGACGCCGATATCGATCATGCTGTGAAAATGTGTATTCAGGGCCGGGTTATTAATAACGGTGAAACCTGTGTTGCCGCCAAACGGTTTGTTGTCGTCGATGCGGTTTACGATGAATTCAGGGAAAAGTTTGTTGCACAGTGTAAGAAGCTGAAAATGGGCGACCCGACCAAAGAAGATACCGATCTTGGTCCGATGGCCCGTAAGGACTTGCGCGACGATCTTCACGATCAGGTGATGGAGTCGGTAAACGCGGGTGCAACTCTCACGCTGGGCGGCGAAATGCCGGACTCAGACGGGTATTTCTATCCGATTACCATCCTTGAAGATGTCGAGCCGGGAATGCCCGCCTACGATGATGAGCTGTTTGGGCCGGTAGCGTCGCTGATCCGCGTACGTGATGACCAGCAAGCCATGCGCGTTGCCAATGACTCTCGCTACGGATTAGGCGGTGGCATTTTCAGTCAGGATACAGACAAAGCGCTGAGACTGGCAAAAGATGAATTCGACACCGGTATGGTGAATATCAATGGCTACAATCTGGCGAAACCAAACCTGCCGTTTGGTGGTGTCAAAGACAGTGGTTACGGCCGTGAGCATGGCGGTTTTGGTATTCGCGAATTTGTGAACATTAAGTCGATTATGGTTGCTGAGTAATCCTACGCACCATGCTTAACGAAAAAAGCCGGGATAGTCCCGGCTTTTTTATGCGTGTTTTACGTATTACTCACTGGCGCAAGGCTTGTATCAAACCGGGAATAATACGTGAACAGCTCACTGGCAGATATTACAGATCAATCTGGATATAGCCCTCAGGGCCAGGTTGTCCAAAGAACCGGGACGCCTGATGCACTTCTTCTGGCAGGCTGTCATCGGGTTTGAAACGTCCCTTAACTCCCCTCACATTGAAATCTGGTGCAATGACGGCGTTCATTGTCAGACCCAACATATTGGGCTCGTCTACATCAATAGCAATATCATCGCCATTGCAGGCAAGCTTCGCGGTATAATTGCCAAAATCAATCGGGCCTTTGGTACCGGCTACGGTTGCGTTCAACCAGTCGCCAAAGCCTTGAAGCGACTCGCATGACGGGCCGAAAGACAAGGTCTCCAGACGCACACGGAAGCGGCCACCGGCGTTAACCGGAAGCGGCAACGGAACCTGTGCCAATACTCTGTCTACTGGTAAAAACAGTAAAAATCCATCAGATTCTACGTGCTGTAAATCAAATACGCTGGTGGATACCGGACCTTCAAATGCGATGGCATCAGCATCACGGAAATTGCCGGCATCCAGTGTCACACTGATATCGCCGATAAGCAGCGCCCACGGATTAACATCCCATTTGATGTCATACACCGGCAGGCCATTCACCACGAGCGTTTGCGCTTTACCCTCCCACACGGTACCAGTCACACCAGAGACAGACACATTGCGGGGTAGCTCCATTCGCCCCACTACCTGGCTGGCTGGCAAATACGCAATGAGGAAGAAAAGGAATGCCAGTATGCCACCGACAATCCATCCAATACGTGACTTCATGCTTTTCCTAACTGTAATCGACGAATTTTGATGTGGCCTTCCACATCGGCTTCAGCTATATCAGCCTGTAATATGACGATGCCCATTTTTTCCATAGTCTGGAGCCAGGCCAGGACGTCATTGAACGGGGCCTGATCTACCCATACCTGCAGTTCGTCCCCTTGCGGCTGCATGCGGGAAATCGCTATGTTGTGCTGATTTGTCGTGCGATTCACTGCCTGCGGTAAACTGCCGGAAAAGCTGGTGTTTCCCGTAGTACTGCGACGAAGTTGCTGAGCGCGAGTGGCGCTGTCCTTTACCCAGGTCAGAAGTGATTGCTGGTTGTCCAATAACTGTCGTTGTTGCTCGATACTGGTGGTAAGTGGCGACCAAATGCCCCAATAAAAAATGGCAACCACGACAAACACGCCGCACAGGATGACAAGTTGCTGCTCGCGTTCGGTGAGGGCGCGGAATTTATCAAGTAATGCCTTCACGAATTACTCCTTATTGATACGCTGCCAATCACGCCGTCGTCACGATTATTAATCGCTCCCTGCTCAACAACAAAGCCTGCGCCTTCCGCAATGCGGCGAAACTGCTCGAGAGCCTCAAAGCTGTCGCCTTCAGCCTGGATCCGGATTTCAGTGCGGTTAGCGTCGAAGCGCAGCGTTTGCGGCTTCACATTGGTGGCGTCGAATGCGCCAGCCAGCTGATCGAGCATTACCAGCATTGAAGCAGAGCCGCCGCCCTGTTCCAGTTTGGCTAACTCTGAACGGACCTTGCGGCGAACGTCGCGATACATACCGATATTCGGAAACCCGGCGTCTACGGTGTCACTGATTTGCGTGCGCAACGCCTCGTTCTGGTCTTTTAGCTGATACAGCGTGATGCTTTTGTCTACCAGCGCCGTAGTCAGGGCCAGCACTGCCAGAACGGCGGCAACGCGCCACTGATGCCAGACGCCGCTGCGCTTTTTGCGTACTTTGTACTCGCCCTGCAGCAGATTGAATTTGCACTGCATGGCTTCTTTTGCCAACACGTGCATAGGTAATTCCAGCGGCGCGGATTGCTGCTCGGTATTGGGGATGCCGGAAATGTCCAGTTCAGAGTAATTCGCGATGCTAACCGGGGTTTCACTCTGCTTTGCGTAATGGGTGAGTAACGGCAGCATCCACTGGGTTTCGCCCTGCATCCCCTTCCAGCTGTCTTCCCGCAGTAAGATCTGTTCGCCGAGTGTCAGTAGCGCCCAGCCGCCTTCGTGTTCCGGTACTGCAAGGACATCTGGCAATATGGTGTCGCAGTAAAGTCCCGCCGATGCCAGCCAGGTTTGCCAGGCGTCCATCTGCTCATGGGAGACGACAGCGACAGCCTGATGATTCGCCTGTTTTGGCCCCATGGCAAAAAACTGCTTACTGATATCGGTCGCAAGCTCATCTTCCAGCATGAACGGAATGGCGGACAGAATTTTACGGCTGGCTTTTGGCGGCAGCTCCACCCACTTCATCAGAATATCGCTGGTAGGCGCCAGGGCTATCACCGGGCGCTGGCCTGCGCGTTCAGACAGTGTGCTTAACTGCTGGGCATCCGCAAGCTCGCCGGAGGCGATAATTTCCTCTTCGGAACTGGACCAGACCAGCCAGTGGACCGGGTCTGTGGCTTTTGAGCCCAGCCTGACCAGAAGTTGTTCCATTAATCTACTCCTCCAAACTCGCGCCGCAGCACGCTGACCACACCCGACTCTTTGGCATTAAATAAGGTCGACATGCTAAATGATGCCTTATTGTAGCGGGTCTTGGTATGCAAAATAAAATACTCTGTGGTGACGGCTATCCAGTCACGCTGCTCCTGAGTCAAATCCAGGGCTTCTATGGCCGGTTCTGCTAAAAAAGCGCCGGCATCATCCCAGCCCTCTTCAGGACGGCTGGACAATAAATTGGCAGCCTGTTGTAGCGACAGGCCGGTGATCCCGGCAAGTAATGCTGCGCGCTCAGGCGGGATCGTGTTTACGTTAATTTTCAGCGTATCTACTTCAGGCAACACACAAATCAGCGGCTCAAGCGCAACCAGCAACCCCGCTTCTACCCCATTCACCAAACGCAATTCAGATTGTGCGGTCATCAGCGAATTGGCTGCCAGATACGGATGTTCCCGCGACTCATATTCGCTGTCTTCAGCGCCGTAAGGACGCATCATGTCGTCTTCATCCAGCCAGTCTGCCAGACTGTCACGCAGGGTATCAGCAGTATAGCTGTCGATATTCAGTTCGGTGGCAAGCAGCATAGTATGAAACGCCTGCATCGCCTGGGTCACGTTTTGCTGGCCGCTATTCGGCGATGTCGTCCCGCCCGCCAGTGCGTTTAAATTAAAGCAGCTTTGCATGTCTTCCAGCCGCGCATTCAAACCACCCCCATCCAGTGGATAGGTGAACTCCTGCGCCCAGGGTTGCTGCAGTGTAATTTTATCGCCGGTTTCCTCCATTAGCGTACTGATCGATTTACGGGCGAAGGCTTCTGCTCCCATGGCGTACCAGTACGCCTGATTGTTATCTTTGATATTCATGGTGCGCTGTACCTGCAACTGCAGGCGACTACCCATTTCTGTCGCCAGTACCGCAACCAGCGCGACGATCATCAGCACGATCATCAGTGCCACACCTTGTTGTCGCTGTATTGACTTCACAGTGACGCTCCGCTTAAAACAAATTCACGCCGAATGCGTCCGAAATCGTCGCTGACAATTTCAATGGCGACTGCGCGGGGGAGTGCGGTGCCGGTGTAGCTTTCAGACCAGTTTAATTCGTCATCGTCCATTGACCTGGTGCGGGTGGCCTCATTGGCAATAAATTCCACTTTGAAATCAGTAACGTTTTCCAGCAACACCCGGGTTTTGGGCTCAAAGCCAATTACGTTATCGACGTAATTGCTGTAATTTCTTTCTAATTTGCCTTCATTCAGGCGGTAAGCCACAGGCTGCATTGTGCTGCGCGGCAGCATCATTTGCGGGTTATCCCAGCCACTACGGACGAAACCAATAAAACCGGCATCGCTGTCTTCACGAGTGCCTCCGGTCATAACGATTTCCTGCTTTTCGCCGTTGTGACGGACTGCGCGCGGCACAGCCTGCTGAATATCACGCTCTATGGTGATCATAGTGCGCTGTAATTGCTGCAGTTTTTCAAAGCGCGATTCGGATAATTCGTTACTGTCGATCACGGTGGTCAACAACCCCGTGGAAGCCAGGCCTATCAGTGTGAAGATAGCCATGGCGATCAGGATCTCAAGTAAGGTGAATCCGCGGGCGTTCAATTTGTCAGCGCCTCTTTTTTGGGCTTGGCGACAAAGGTGGTTACCGTTACCAGGCTACTTTCATATTGTTCATCCAGACCTACCGTAACATCGACTGCACGTAAGTCATCGTCATTGGTTTTCTTTACCGTTTGTTGCCAGAACCAGGTGCGATCTGCCATTTCCATGCTGCCTTTTTCATTGTTTTTAGGCGGCCAGGTGTCGGTAAGTTTAAGTTGATTCATGCGGTTGCTGGCAACCCAGTTGGCAAAGGTAATTTCCTCTATCTGCCCGACGCTGCTCAAGTGATCTCCCGCGGCTTTTAAAATGGCAGAGCCGGTCAGCGCGAAGATCAGCAGCGCGACCATGACTTCTAACAGGGTCATTCCCGAAAACCGTTTCATGGTTCCGGATCCTCCAGCGGGCCTTCCAGTTCCAGCGGCGGCATGTCTTTATTCATTAGCCGGAAGTACGCCGGATCCTCGCCACCAAAATCGGGCTCATAATTAAACGTCAGGCTAAATGGCGTGATTTCGCCGCTGGACATAATCAATATTTGTGGCGGCGGCAGCTTCTTGTCTTCCTCGTTACCAATCTCGACGCCTTCGTCGGACACGCTTAAGGTCTCGTCAAACAGGTCACGGTCAAACAGGCGGTCTTCCACGTCCCAGGGCAAATCATCGAGGTTCAGAGTGAATGAAAAGGGCTCAGGTAATTCGTGGGGTTCGTAAATCTCTTCACCTTCCAGGCGCTGCCATTCGTCTTCGTCGTCCAGATAAACAAAGTAGTACTCGCGGTCAGCTTCTTCTATGCGAAGGCCAAGCTGTTGCTGGTTAAGCACTGCAAAGTCACTGGCCATATCGACAATAACCTGAACTCGTTTGGCCTGCGCTTTTAATAAATCGCTTTGGCTGGCACCAAACGCGTTAAACATGACGTAACCTGCCGCCAGCCCCATGAGCAACAGCACCAGCATGACTTCTAAGAGAGTAAAGCCACGCATTGGCGCGGCTTTACGGCAGGAGTATGGCATGTGTTATCAGACTAGTTCAGGTATTCGTTTACGTTCCAGTTGCCAATATCATCGTCTGTTCCTGGCTCACCATCCGGGCCATTTGAAAAGATGTCGATATTGCCCAATTCTCCCGGGCTGATCAGCGCGTACGGGTTGCCCCACGGATCTTCCGGCAGACGTTTGATAAAGCCTTCATCAGGATAGTTACGCGGGATTGGGTCGATAGTAGGCGCAGTGACAAGCGCGTCGAGACCCTGTTCAGTCGTTGGGAAGCGGTTGTTTCTAAGCTTGTACATTTCCAGCGCGCTTTCCAGTTGCTGAATGTCCACCGCGGCCTTTTTCAGTTGCGCCTCTTCCTGGTTGCCCAGAATTTGCGGCGCCACCATTGATGCCATGATACCGATGATAAGCAGTACCACCATTACTTCTATCAAACTGAATCCAGAGGTACGGGTTAGATTTTTCATTAAATATTCACCATGTTGTTCAATGCGAGTATGGGTTGAAGAATCGCCATTACGATAAACAGGACGATGCCTGCCATAGACACGATCAGTAATGGTTCAAAGACTTTAAGTGAGACACCAACCAGCGCCTCAAATTCCCTGTCCTGATTATCTGCTGCTCTGCCCAGCATCTGCTGAAGCTCACCGGACTTTTCGCCCGAGGCAATCATATGCATCATCATCGGCGGAAACATCTTTGTGTTATCCAGCGCGGCGCGCAGGCTGGAGCCTTCTTTTACGTTAATTGCCGCATCCGAGACCTGATTCTTGATGTGCTGATTTTCCAGTACGTCGCTGGAAATACGCATCGACTCAAGCAGCGGCACGGCGCTGGCTGTAAGAATACTCAGGGTTCGGGCATAACGGGCGGTGTTCAGGCCGCGCGACACCTTACCAATCATCGGCAGGGTCAGCAGCAGGCGGTGGTAGCGTAATTTCATGGCTTTTTGCTGTAGCAAACGCTGCACCAGCACCACCAGAATGGCAAGCACAGCCACCATGATCAGGCCATAATCCTGTAACCAGGTGCTGATACTGATCAATACCTGCGTGATAGTGGGTAAGTCCTGACCCATGTGGTCAAACTGCCCGACAATTTTGGGCACCACCACGGTGAGCAACAGCAACACGATGCCCAGCGCGAAAAACATCATCAGCGATGGATAAATTAACGCCTGAATAATCTGGCTACGGGTTTGCTGACGCTTTTCAGTATAGTCGGCTAGGCGGTTTAATACGGTATCAAGATGTCCGGATTTTTCGCCTGCCGCCACCATGGCGCGATACAAATCGTCAAATACGCTGGGAAACTCAGCCAGTGCATCCGCCAGGCCGTGACCTTCTACCACCTTACTGCGCACGGCCATCATCATATTTTTCTGACGTGGTTTTTCACTCTGTTCGGCGACAGCCAGCAAGGCTTCTTCAATAGGCAGGGCAGATTCAACCAGCGTGGCTAACTGGCGGGTTAACAGAGCTAAGTCTGAAGCAGAAATACGCGGCTTAAACAGCGTAAAACGGGCTTTGTTACCCGATGAGGTGCGCTCAGCGACCTGCTCCACTTCCATGGGGATCAGGCCTTTCTCTCTTAACTGTGCGCGAACCTGTCGGGCGTTATCGCCTTCAAGCACGCCACTGGTATTTTTGCCACGGTGATTGACCGCCTTATAAGCAAATGCGGCCATATTAGTCTTCTCTGGTTACCCGAAGGACTTCTTCCAACGAGGTAATTCCTGCCAGTACCTTGCGGCATCCGTCTTCGCGAATGCTTGGCGTCGTTTTGCGGATATGTTTTTCGATAGCCTGCTCACCATGGCCTTCATGCATCATGTCGCGAATGGCCTCATCGACCATCAGTAATTCATGAATACCCGTTCTTCCACGGTAACCGGTTTGATTACAGGCGGCGCACCCTTTCGGCGAGTATATTGTCGGCCTGGAGGCAATATCATCCATGCCCAGAATCGCCACTTCCTGTTCGGTAGGAGAATGAGGAGTCTTACAGTCAGGACACAGTGTACGCACTAACCGCTGCGACAGTACCGCAAGCAAACTGGATGACAGCAAAAACGGCTCAATGCCCATGTCTTCCAGTCGCGTAATAGCGCCTGCGGCGGTATTGGTGTGCAGGGTAGACAACACTAAGTGGCCGGTCAAACTGGCCTGAACCGCAATTTGCGCCGTTTCAATATCCCGGATCTCACCGACCATCACCACATCCGGATCCTGACGCAGTATGGCGCGCAAGCCCCGTGCGAATGTCATATCTACCCGTGGATTGACTTGTGTTTGCCCGATGCCGGCCAAATCAAATTCAATAGGATCTTCCACGGTCAGAATATTGCGGTCTTTTGAGTTAATTTCAGACAAGCCAGCATACAGGGTGGTACTTTTACCCGACCCTGTTGGCCCGGTGACCAGAATGATGCCATGAGGTTTGCGGATAAGCGTGGAAAAATGGTCGCGATTGACCTTCGTCATGCCCAAATCTTCCAGATTCAGGCGCGCATTGTTTTTATCCAGCAAACGCAATACCACGCGCTCGCCGTGACTTGATGGCATGGTGGATACCCGCACATCTACCGCGCGGCCCGCAATACGCAGTGTAATTCGGCCATCCTGGGGAACGCGCTTCTCAGCAATATCCAGCTTCGCCATTACCTTGATACGTGACACCAGCATCGATGACAGCTTGCGGTTCGGGCGCAGGATCTCGCGCAGCACGCCGTCTACCCGAAAACGCACCACCAACTGGTTTTCAAACGTCTCGATATGAATATCTGACGCCCCTTCCTTGATCGCTTCGCCCAGCATGGCATTTATCAGCTTGATGATCGGTGCGTCATCTTCACTGTCCAGCAGATCTTCGGTGTCAGGCAGTTCTTCCGCCAGGGAAAACAGGTCGCTCTCGTTGCCGAGGTCTTCCATTAACTGCTTGGCAGCAGAGCTGTCACGCTGGAAAGCCGACGTTAACAGATGCTCGAACTGATCAGCCTCTATTTCCTTTGGTACAAAAGGTTCGCCGAAAAAGCGGCGAATTTCCGCGAAAATAGAGAAGGGCGTTTCAACGGTGTAGTAGAGTACAGCCGGTGTTTCATTGGTTTCCAGTAATACGTGATTACGCTTGGCAAAACCAAAGCTTAGCTGACGAGGACCGCCGTCCTCATCAGGAATCATTTCTTCGTCAGTCATGGCATCAAGCGCTTGTTCCTGCGCTTCAACAGCCACGCTGGTGAGCTGTTCGTCGTTATTGGCCATGATTATTCGTTACCCTCTTCTACCTCGTCCAGATTCTCTTTTTCTGTGAGGTATTCCTCAAAGGTCGGTGGCAACGCCAGTTCATCATCCCAGTCCGGCATGCTTGGGCCATCGGAGAATGGCATCAGTGACACGCCTTCCTGCTGACGCTTCAGCTGCAATGCGCGAATATAATTGTATTTGCGATGACTGATTGAATTCATGGTAGCGCCGTCACGAACAATCGTCGGCTTTAAGAACACCATCAGGTTACGTTTACGTTTGCTGGTAGACGTTGTTTTGAACAGGTGTCCAAGAATAGGAATATCGCCCAGCAATGGCACCTTGGAGACTGACTCCTGAACATCTTCGTCAATCAGACCGCCCAGCACGATAGTGCCGCCATCATCCACAATCACCGTGGTTTTGATTTCACGTTTGTTGATTGAAATGTCTACCGAGGTTGCACCGCTGACACTGGAGACTTCCTGTTCAATCAGCATTTGTACCGCGTCACCTTCATTTATTTGTGGTGTGACTTTCAGTTTGATACCCACTTCCTGACGATCGACGGTCTGGAACGGGTTAGAGTTGTTGTCGCCGGTGGTGGTGCCGGTAATGATTGGCACTTCCTGACCCACAATAAAGAAGGCTTCTTCATTATCCATGGTCGTCAGATGCGGGGTGGCCAGAATGTTTGAGTTGGTGTCTGTGCTTACTGCCTGTACAACCGCACCCCAGCCATTTTCAATCACGCCGGCGATCAGGCCGTTGGCGCCACCCAACAGGTTTGCCAGTGGTGTCAGGTTACCTTCAATCGTTTCCGTCGAACGCACTACTTCGCCGTTGGCGGTAACATTGGTGCGTTGGACTTCGCGGTCTTCTGCCTGGCGTAGCGCTACGCCCAATGCACCCACAGGTACAACACCGTTATTAAACTGCGTACCACCGCCTTCTTCAGACACCCACTGCACACCCAGTGTGGTGCCGTCGCCTTCAAAGATTTCAACGATAATGGCTTCTACCTGCACCTGCGCACGGCGAATATCCAGCTGGCGAATGACATCTTCCAGCGAGCGCATCATGTCTGGCTCGGCGGTAATGACCACGGCGTTGGAATCTTCGTGGGCGTCGATACTGATTTCGCGGTTAGAGCTGCCACGACGACTTTGCTGACCGTTTTGTTCTTCTGCCTGAATACTGGCCGACACACCCTGCAGTACCTTCACCAAATCTTCCGCTTTGGCGTAATTTAAGAAAATAACCCGGGTATTGCCGTTAGATTCCAGTTCCTGGTCCATACGCTGAATCAGGTTAATCAGTCGCTGACGGGCTTTCACATCACCGCTGACAATCACAGAGTTAGTACGATCGTCAGCTACAACACGCGGCTCTGACTTGGCACCTGTATTGGCTTTGCCCTGAGACTTGTTGATAGAGTCAATGATACGCACCATTTCAGACGCGGACGCATAGCGTAGCTTAACGATTTCGACTTCTTCGTCGCCAGCGCGGTCCACGCGCTCAATGATTTCAACTAAACGGTTTACTACGGCGGCACGGCCGGTCAGCATCATGACGTTAGACGGGTCGTGGCTCACCACGTTTCCGCCGCCAGCCTGATCGTTCAGCTGGCGTAAAATCGGCGCCAATTCACGTACCGGAACATTATATACCGGCACAACCCGGGTGATAAATTCGTCACCGTCGCTGGCTTTGTCTTCTACCACCGGAATGTTTGACGTTTTGGCGTCTTTGGAACGAACCACTTTCAGAATACCGCTGGGCATTTCCACCACGGCGAAGTCGTACACCTGCAACACGTTGAGGAAGAACTGATAGTATTGGTCTTCGTTCAGCATGTCGTAACTGCGCACGCTGATTTTGCCGCGCACGTTGGGATCGACGATGATCGTGCGCTCTAAGTTTTTACCGACGATATTAATGAATTCGTTGATGTCGGTATCTTTAAAGTTTGGCATGTATTCGGCTGCCGTCGCCGAGGCGCACAGTACTGCTGCGCACAATGCAGTACTTAGCTTAGAAAACAATGAATGGCTGGCTCGCCTCATAATTCTGTCATCCTATTTCTTATTCTAGCTCGGGCTCTGGCAAATCCAGATAGATGGTTGCGTATTCGCCATCCCGAATAATTGTCAGCTCGATGGTCTGAGAGTTACGCAGTTCTGATAACGCTTCCTGCGACTGCTGTAAATCCGTCAGATCCAGTCCGTTGATCTGCGCAATCACGTCCCCTGCCTGGAGCCCTGCAGACTCAAACAAGGCAGGATCTTTCCCCGGTTTTACCTGATAGCCCAGTAGCTGACCATCTTCGGTTTTCGGAGAAATGGAAATATAGTCTGTGAAGTTTGCCGGATTGCCTCGCAAGGTTTCGGTGACTTCTACGGCGTCTTCACTCAGGCGACGATTGTCTGGCTCATCATCTTCTACCGGTCGGACGACTTGCCGCTGGCGTTTACGGTTCGCTTGTTCATAATCGATACCATCGAGCATCAGAGTTTCGTGCTGGCCGCCGTTTTTAATAATTACGCGGTCACGAAACACCTGTTGCAGCGTAGCGTTGGTACCCTCAATCTTTTCACCCAGCCCATACACGTTCTGCACATTACGGTTTTCGATAATCGCGGTGCCTGCTTGTTCCAGCGAACTTGCGACAACGCCGGTCAGGGTAAGGTTCAACCGGGTTTCCGGTGCATCGGTTACCTGCGTGGTTTCGACAGGCTGTGGCGATGCTGTTGCGTCGCCAAATAAATTTAGCTGTTGTAAACGCCGTACATTGACCCCACTTTGGCCACTTGCCGTAACCGTAGTGTTAGTCGCTGACACAGAAGGTGTCGCTGACAGCGTTGGTTCAGGTATAATTCGCCACACCATGCTGGCGGCGAATGCGAGCAAATACAGACTGAGCAGCACTACAACCAGCAAGTGCAATTGTTTTTGATGCTGGTTGAAAAAGGTGACCAGAGATTGTGAATTGATTTTATCGAGTGTCATGCTGTCACGATGGTACTGCTTTAAAAGTGAAAATTAGGTTAACCGCGCTTTAGCCGACCCATCATAGCCTAGTAGGGGTGAGGGTCACAACACTAAAGCCAGACAGTTACGAAATTATTACATGGGCCAACACGAAACTGACAATACATCACAAAAAGTACGGCTGGACAAGTGGCTGTGGGCGGCACGCTTTTTTAAAACAAGAGCGCTGGCCAGAGACATGGTGCAGTCTGGAAAAGTGCATTACAACGGGCAGCGCAGCAAGCCGGGTAAGGTAGTGGAAATCGGTGCTATGGTTAAAGTACCGGCAGGTTGGGATACCAAAGAAGTCGAAATTCTCGGGCTTAGCGAAAAGCGACTTAGCGCCACACTGGCACAGGAACTTTACACTGAAACGCCGGAGAGCGCAGCCAAGCGTGAAGAAAATCAGGCCGCCCGCAAGTTACAAACGTTTCATAGTCCTAAGCCCGAAGGCAGGCCGGACAAAAAACAACGTCGGGAAATTATTAAGTTTAAACATCAGTAATCGTGTGCGGCAAATAGCGGAATCGCTTATGCGATATCGCGACACAAGCGGGCATCACGTTTAGCATAACCGTGCCGAAGCTAGCATAACCATGCCGCAGCATTACCGATGTCAGTATCATTGAACAGGATATGAATTTACATGAGTCAATTTGATCAGCTTCACCGCTTTATCTTTAACAACGTCAGTGTTCGCGGCGAAATGGTCAGGCTGGACAACAGTCTGAACCATATAGTGCACAGCTATGAATATCCGGTACAAATTCAGCGCCTGCTAAGTGAAATGGCTGCAGCCACCTGTCTGCTTACCGCCATACTGAAATTTAAAGGTGAAATCGGGTTACAAATCCAGAGTCAGGGGCCGGTGCAGTATGCCGTCATTAACGCTACCCATGACCAGACATTACGCGGTGTGGCGCGTTGGGACGAGGAGTTGAGCTCACTGCCAGAATCTTTCGAGGCATTATTATCGAAAGCTGTGCTGGTGATCACTATCACTCCCGAAGAAGGCGAGCGTTATCAGGGCGTGGTGGCGCTGGACAAGCCTACGCTGGCGGAGTGCATTGAAAGTTATTTTGATCAGTCTGAACAATTGGCCACGTCGGTACGGTTAATGACGGATCTGAGCCAGCCCGACAATGCGAAAGCGGCGGGGTTGCTGTTGCAGGTCATGCCAAAAGAAGCAGGTGCGACTGACAGAACCCAAACCAGTGAATTTGATCACCTTTCAACGCTGACCGATACGTTGACGGAAGAAGAAATGTTTGCCCTTCCTGCACAAGACATTTTGTATCGTTTGTACCACCAGGAAGAAGTAGAGATGTTTCCTGCGCAATCGGTTTCGTACGCCTGCACCTGTTCCCGGGAACGCAGCGCGGAAGCGCTACGCAATGTAGATAAAGCCGAGTTAATGGACATCATTAGCGAAGAAGGCGCAATCAAAATGAACTGTCAGTATTGTCACACGGAATACCGGTTTGATGCGATTGACGTAGAGGCCATACACGGCGGCCATTTTGGTGAAACGCCAAGCGGTCAGTAGATATTAGCGTTATATCGCTTCCGGTGAGTTAACAATTAGCCGTCGATGCGGTTATTCAAAAAGGCACGTTTAACGTGCCTTTTTTCGTTTGTGTACTGTCGTTACGGAACAGTCTCTGTGTTCGCCACTCATCATTCTGATGGCGTGTTGAAAGTTTTCTTTATTGGTTACAGTTTGCGTGGTTTGTTTTATTTAATATTTATCAGTGTCTTATGTTTATTTCTTCTGGTTTGGCTCCACTTTTAATCCCTCTTTCTGTAACTTGTTCCGTAATTTAGTTAAATAAATAGTCGCTATGCGGAAGTTTGATGTTGCTGTGGCCCTTTAATTATATACAATTGGCGTAGGCGGTAATTTTGAAAGTCTGATTGAAAACTTTAACGTGGGATAACGAAAATGACAGCAGCGGCTACATTGGATAATGCCAAGGCAGTGTCACCTATGGTGGATCTGTCGTCGGCTGAATTAATAGAGATTGCGTTACAGCGAGGGGAAGGAAAGCTGGCTGCTAATGGCGCACTGGTGGTTGAGACCGGAGTAAGAACCGGCCGTTCACCGGCCGATCGCTTTATTGTGAAAGAAGCACAAACGGAGAACGATATCGACTGGGGAAAAGTAAACCGCCCCTTCGATAGCGACAAATTTGATGCGCTCTGGAGCCGGGTAGAAGCTTTCCTGAATACACAGGAACACTTTCTGTCGCATTTACAGGTAGGCAGTGATCCTGCTCACGCGCTTCCCATTAAGGTTCGAACGCAAACAGCGTGGCAACATGTCTTTGCCCGCAACCTGTTTATCACTCCAGAGCAGTGGAATCCAAACGCTGACTCCCCCTGGCAGGTAATGAATGTGCCGGGGTTCACGTGTGTGCCGGAGCGCGACGGCACTAACAGCGACGGTGTGGTGATCATCAACTTTGCCGCTAAAAAAGTGCTGATTGCCGGTATGCGTTACGCTGGCGAGATGAAAAAAGCCATGTTCTCTGTTCAGAACTTCCTGCTGCCGGGCAAAGAAGTTTTACCCATGCACTGCTCAGCGAACGTGGGTGAAGACGGGGATGTGACCTTATTCTTCGGGCTGTCTGGTACCGGGAAAACCACACTGTCAGCGGATCCTAAGCGCTTTCTTATCGGCGATGATGAGCATGGCTGGGCACCAGGTAGTGTGTTTAATATTGAAGGCGGGTGTTACGCCAAATGTATCGACCTGTCACAGAAAAACGAGCCGGTAATTTGGGATGCGATTAAGTTCGGCACCATCTTAGAAAATGTCGTGTTGGATGAAACGCGCACACCGGATTATCACGACACGTCTCTGACGCAAAATTCACGTGCGGCATATCCACTTGAGCATATCGCTAAGCGTGTCGAAGAGAACCGGGGCGGCGAGCCGCGTTCGGTCGTATTCCTGACGTGTGATGTCAGTGGTGTACTGCCACCGGTGTCCGTATTGTCTGAAGAAGCGGCTGCATACCATTTCTTAAGTGGTTACACTGCGAAAGTCGGCTCAACCGAGATCGGCTCAACGGCCGATATCGAATCTACCTTCTCTACCTGCTTTGGTGCCCCGTTCTTCCCGCGTCCGGCAGGCGTGTACGCGGAGCTTCTGATTAAACGTGTTAAAGCCTTTGGTGCCAAGGTCTATCTTGTGAACACCGGCTGGACCGGGGGCCCTTACGGCACCGGCAAGCGTTTCGACATACCGACTACCCGGGCCATTATTGATGCCATCGTCAGTGGCGAGCTGGCTGATGTAGAAACACAGCATATTGACGGACTTAACCTTGATGTCCCAGTGGCTGTTCCGGGTGTTGATCCTACACTGTTGGTGCCTAAACAAAACTGGGCACAGCCAGAAAAATATGACGAATATGCAGATAACCTCATCAATGCGTTTAATGATAACTTCGTAAAATACGATGTCAGTGACGCTATTGTGAAGGCCGGTCCCGGCAAGTAACCCTTCCCAACGTTCATCACCCTCATGTGATTGAATTTTGCCCGCTCAATTGAGCGGGCTTTTTTTTATCCTGCATTCAGGTTAATCGATAACGGTCATTTACCGGTTGGTACAGGATACGCGGCCAACGTCCGATCATTATCCAGTAATACCGACAACCATCTGTAACATGGGGAAAATCGGCCGGTATGACTTCGGTGGCAGTATAAAAACCGTAATGATGGCTGACCTGCATGTCATCGCTATGACTTCACAAATGGCAGAATTTGGCTTGTCATACAAATAGGTTTTGTAGTCTAATGTAAACGTTTCCACCTGTTGTGACGGTCAATTGCCTTTATCAGCATATCGTCGTACTGTTGGAAGAAGCAGCCAATAATTCAAATCAAAACGCTACCCTGCCCGGTTTTAACGCCACATTACATTCTGAGTGCATCGTGCTCAGAATGGCTGACATTTTCTGTAACTGTGAATAAAGGAGACTGGATGAGTCGTCGTCCCGCCACCACCGTAATTTTTGCCGGATTTTTCCTGCTGGGTATGCTGTTTATTCTGTGGGGGATCCTGCTGCCGGATATTGCCCGCGATCTAGCAATGTCAGAAGTGGTCAGCGGCGCGCTGTTTTCGCTTTTTTCACTGGGTATGATGAGCGGCGCCATTCTCGGCGGGAAGTATGCGACCCGGTTTGATTTTCTGTTCTTGCTGGCCTCGCTGCTTGTCATCGACACTGTGCTGTTGCTTATTCTCTCTGTGCTCACGCAGTGGCAATCGGTACTGGTCATGGTATTTTTTATCGGCGTCATCAGCTCAAGTATGATCACCATCGGCCACACATTGATTGCACAGATGTTCGCCGAAAAGCGCTTTGCCATGATGGGTGTGATGGACTTTATGTTCAGTCTTGGCACGTTCGCGTCTTCTTTCTTTGTCACGCTGCTTTACATGGCGGAGCATAACTGGCGCCTGCCCATACAGGTGCTGAGTCTGGCGATGCTGGTGGTGGCGGGCTATGCCTTGCTGGTAGCGCGCACGCAGCGCAAAGTCACAGCCGGTAAACCGAAACCGCCAAAGCAGTCGCTGGTATTTAAAGATATTATCGCCCAACCGGTGTTTCTGTTCCTTGCATTAGCCAGCTTCGGGTACGGCGCGGTTGAGTTCGGTAATGCCAACTGGTTTGTCAGCTATGCGCAAAACGGCATTGGCTACAGTGGTGAGGTGTCTCGTAATCTGCTGGCTTGCTTTACGGCCGGGATGGTTATCAGCCGGCTCGGCTTTGCGCTGTTGCTGCGCTGGTTCAGCGTACACCGTCTGATTGTGGTGATGGCGACACTGGGACTGACAGGCGCACTCGTCATTAAGCTTGCTGATGACCTGTACGGACTGGCAGGTGGCAATCTGTTGCTGGGCCTGGGTATCGGCGGTCTGTTTCCATTGATGCTGTCGGCTGCGATGAGCCTGAGCCCCGAAAAGGGCCCCGTGCTTTCCGGAATCAGTATGGTGGGTAACACAATAGGCGTTCAGGTGGCATCATTCAGCACCGGACTGTGGGCAAATTTTGCCCCTCTGACAACGGCATTCTGGGTTATCCCTATCGCCGGCGTCTGGCTGTGGGTCTGCGCATTCGGGTATAGTCGTCTGCTTAAGGCGAACGCCGCAGACAGGCCTGACGAAGAGTAGTGGTCAGCGGCGAAAAGGCAGCCAGAATTCGGCGACCAGGCCGCCTTCCGGGTGATTCCGCAATGTGACATTGCCATCGTGCGCATCAATGATGCGTCGGGTAATGGCCAGACCTAACCCTGAACCGGTTGAGCCTCTGGCCTTGTCTCCCTGAGCAAAAGGCTGAAAAACCGCATCCAGATCTTTTTCCGGAACACCGGGACCAAAATCCCGGACTGAGCACACTACCCGTTTTTGCTGCGTATCCACCCGGCTACTGATAACGATATGGTCTGAGCCGTAGCGAAAGGCATTTTCAATCAGATTATCCAGTACCCGTTTAATCGCAATACGGCGCAGGCTTAGCGACGGTATATTCTGCAATGCCAGTTCGATATGGTGACTTTCTTCAATATGACGTGCCTGGGTTAGCTCCTCAATTAATTCGTTGAGATTCGTATTCTCTCTGACTTCTTCCCGGTCTTGTCTGGCATATTCAATGAACTGATCGATAATGGCGTTCATGTCTTCGATATCATTAATGATACCTTCCTGGATCCACTCCTGGTCCTCCGGCATCATTTCCGTCGCCAGGCGGATCCGGGTCAGGGGTGTACGCAGGTCGTGTGAAATGCCGGCCGTCATCAGCGCGCGATCGTTTTCAAGTTGTCGTATCCCCTGATTCATGCGGTTAAAGGCCCGGGTAACCTCTATCATTTCGCTGCTGCCCTGCTCAGCCAGTGGAGGAGGGAATTCCCCTTTCCCGACCTGCAATGCGGCACGCTGCAGCGCCTGAAGAGGCCGGTTCATTCTGCGCACAAACAGCCATCCGCCTGCCACACTCAGTATACCAATGACCATCAGATACATTGTCAAAGGCGATATGTTGGCTTCGCTTAGCCCGGAAATAGGCACCGCGATCCAGTGATCAGGAAAGCGCTCCAGCGCTATCCAGACCAGATAGGGGGAGTCGCTGCCGGTTGTCGTACTGATGCGGACTTCCGCTTTTTCTGCCAGCTGTTCGCTGACCTGCGCTGACATAAAGCCGTAGTACGTTGAGTTACGCAGCCCCTGTTGCATGGATTGTTCAGGGGAAAGGACTTTGATGCCGGTACGCTCGGTGAATACTTGTTGCTTAGCGGGTTCTGCCGTAAGCATGTCGCTGGCCAGGATCCCTTTGACCTGAGTGGCAAGCAAACTGTTTATCTGTTCGTAACTGGGACGAATGAAGTAGTAGGTCACTGACAGGTAGGACACAACCTGATTAATCAGCAATAAAATGCCGATTAATAATACCGTCTGACCGAAGGCACTTCTGGGGACGAATCGCATTAAGAACGTCTCGTCTTATACCTGCTCTCCGTCGGGCACAAACACGTAACCTAATCCCCAGACTGTCTGGATATAACGAGGGCTGGCAGGATCTTTTTCTAACATGCGTCGCAGACGCGAAACCTGTACGTCAATGCTACGCTCCAGTGCACTGTAATCACGTCCGCGTGCCAGGTTCATTAACTTATCCCGGGACAATGGTTCGCGGGGATGCGTCACCAGCGACTTCAGCACCGCGAATTCACCACTGGTCAGTGGCATTGGCGTGCCGTTAGCACTCATTTCACGGGTTGCCAGATTCAGTTTGTATTCGCCAAATTCAACAATTTGCTCATCACGGGAGGGGGCTCCCGGCGCTTCGGAGGTTTTACGGCGCAATACTGCTTTCGCTCGTGCCAGCAATTCGCGCGGATTGAATGGTTTGGGAAGGTAATCGTCTGCGCCCATTTCCAGGCCGATAATGCGGTCAACTTCATCGCCTTTCGCAGTCAGCATGATGATAGGCATGTCGTTTTCTGACTGACGGATACGTCGGCAAATAGACAGGCCATCTTCACCGGGAAGCATAAGATCCAGCACCATCAAATGAAAATTCTCGCGCTCCAGCAAGCGATTCATCTGCTCACCATCTGCTGCTGTTCGAACCTGAAAGCCCTGCTCTACCAGATATCTCTCCAGCAGGCTGCGCAGGCGCATATCGTCATCTACTACCAGAATTTTTGAGGTTTCCTGACCCATTCTTTTATCCGCAAGGTTTCTTTTTCCTGTCTCACTATAACCACATAAGGGAAAAGACAAAAGCACAGAAGTGTTGCGGAACTTGCCGCTTTGTTACAAATGGTTTCATACTTGACTTGCAGACCGCAGACCGCAGACCGCAGACCGCAGACCGCAGACCGCAGACCGCAGACCGCAGACCGCAGACCGCAGCTATCGGAACATCAGAATTTCAGGCTTAACAGCGCGTTTGGGTTCATCAGGCCGGCCAGCGTATCTTTATACACCGACAATACATTATTCACGCCTTCAAATTTCTGTTCGTAGTAGGTTTGCGTCGTATTATCAGAAAACAGCTTCCAGGATTCCGCGTAACGCGAGAGAAAGCCTTCATGGCCCCATTCCTGCTGCAGATGCTTGACGTGTGCAGGCGCGAAGAAGATGTCTGCCTTGAGGCCGGCGCGATCGGGTTTGGTTTTTGACTGCCAGTCGGTCGCGCCGATCAGCGTGATACGATCCAGTGCGTTTCCCAAATGACGTTTCAGCGTGGCAAGCATCTCGCCATTGGCGGCAAAATCAAGTAACCAGTAACTGTCGTCACCAGAAAGCTGGTCCGCGTCGCTGTAGGTTATGACATCATCATAGCAGTTAGAGTCGCATACCATGTCCCGGTTTGCTTTGGAAGTGAGCCCGATAATGCGAAAACCGGACTGGCGGTTATCCCGCTGGTGGCGCATCAGACAAGCACAACCGGTGGCGGTTTTACTGGACGCGCTGGAAATCAGAATGACCGATTGTTCAGCATTATTGTGTACGAATTCGTCAAGAACAAACGACGTCATAAATAAGGGACGAAAGGCCTGTTGCCAGACTTCTCTGTCAAGATTGTATGCTGGGTCTGCTGAACATCGGAGGTATTGATCGTACACCGGACTGATACTGTTACGGTTTGGATGAACGTCCTTAAAGCCGTGTTTGGCTACGTTACCGGCACGAATCACCCAATGGGATGCCATCGGCAGGTAACCGAAAATACGCTCACCTTCCTCAATATCCGGGTGCATGGATCGCTGCACGACCGCAAAGCCCCAGACCGGGATAATCCCGTAACCAGCGCCAGCGGGGAAAAAGCCCCAATACCCCATTTTTTCGCCCATAGAGGCGTACGTGATGTTGTTTGCGGAGAACCCGAATTGTTCTATTTTAAGGAGAACATCATTTTCTCCGAGAACATCGTCACTGAGTGAGTCCTGAACGACTTTTGTGTCGTTCAGATCCTGCTTGTCTACCCAAATTTGTTGCGTCGAAAGGCTCATGAAAAGTCCTGTTTATTTCGACAGACGTGAGTAAAAGCACAGTTCCGTTTATATGCTTTAGTCCGAAGGTCGGCGTTAATAAAGAATATAACAACCTGTATAGAATAATTTTTAGCACAACATATTGATCGAGAATAAATTTCTTTTAGTTATGTTGTGCGATAAATGGCACGCTGAAAGCGTTCATGAACGGCTACCGAGTGGCGTGACGATGAAGCGAATCTGAAGACCTCCTGTCACCAGTGCTTACTTGTCAGTGTTCTAACCCAATAGCGTTGTTGGCAGCGTGTACTACGCGATGTAACGACCACACTACGTGAAGTCACGGGGCCTTGTCTACCGTTGCACGGATTCTTCACAAGCCAAACGCCGGCTGTCGCCGGCAGATATCGTCACACTTTATCATATCGCGTTTGTTGCTTTGAGATCCGCAGCTACAGCGATATCTCCAGTGCGGGCAGGGCAAACATGGTAAGCCCATACACCAGCGCATACCCTACAGTGTATGATATCAACAGCAGAAGCGTAAACTTGCTGTAGCGGGCAAATGTCAGTCCTTTTACTTTACTCATCGTCACAATACCTGCAGCGGAGCCGATTACCAGCAACGAGCCGCCTACGCCAACTGCATAGGTCAGTGTCATCCATTCAGCCGTGTTCATGGTGATATTGGCCTTAAGCAGTGCCGCGGTCAGTGGCACGTTATCAATCGCGGCGGATATGACGCCCATAACGAAATTCGCCAACACCGGAGGAAACATTTCATAGACAGAAAGGAAGGCGGTTAACGCGTGAATATGTTCAAGCATACCAACCAAAAGCAACACGCCTAAAAAGAACAGCAGCGTATCGAATTCGATATAGCGAATGTAATCAAGAATGGGATCGTTATCGTCATCGTCTCCCATAAAGGTGGCAATCAGGAACATGACGGCCATACCCGCTAAGAAGCTCAGCATGGGCGGGATTCCGTACAGCACATTACCTGTAAGCGTTAAAATAATGGTTAACAAAAACGTGCCCGCAATGACATAGTCTACCGGCCGGGTAGCATGGCGTGTTTTGCGCAGTGTGACTCGCCCTGTCATGCCAAATGACAACAGACTTGCCATTACCATGACGGCGCTGAACGAGGGCAGTAATAACCACAATAACTGGGTGATAGTGACTTTGCCCTGCATGAATATCATTAGCGTTGTCACGTCACCGGTAATCAACGACACACCACCGGAGTTGACGGAAAACACCACCAGAACGGCAAAGCGCAGTGTCTGGTTAAACGGCAGGCCTAAGGACAATACCATCGCAACAGAGACCAGTGTGGCGGTAATATTGTCAGCCAGTGAGGAGAAGCAAAAGCTGAAAATCGCGGTGATAAACAGCAGTGCTTTTAACGAAATTTGCCGTGGCATCACCACGTTCAGCATGTTTTCAATCAGACCCTTGCGGTTCAGATAGGCCACGAACGTCATGGCGGCCACCAGAAACAGCCAGAGTGTGGATATCTCAGTGATGTTGTGAGTGAGATCGTGTTCTACACCTGGGAGGAGGGGGCCATGGTCCGCGCTGATAAACAGCAGGATCCAGGCAAGGGTGCCGAAAAATAAGGTAACTTTGGCTTTGTTAACGTGAAGTACTTCTTCAAAAATTACGCCGATTAGGGCCAGAACGGCAATGGCAATTAACACATAATCCAACATGTGAGAGTCCGGTTACCGCTTTTCACTGACCTTGCATTGATGGCCGATGCCAGCAGAGGGCTGACCAAACACGCAACGAGACACGCGAAAGACAGTGAAAAACGAAAATAAAAACCACCAGCAGGGGGCTGGCGACCTGACGTGACCGTCAGCACCAGGGTAAATCCGCCACGCTGCAGGCGGTAATGCTTGTGCATGCGTGGGATCTAAGCAGGAAATGCCTGTGTGCCTGCGTAGTTTACGCCGGTTGCGGCATGATTCAAATGACAGGCGCGACAATTTGTGGGATTTTCAGGTTATGTTCGCCATAGCGGCTTATTATGCACCGCCGTTATGAGATGTGATCAGCACCTATCATTGCAGATTGGCCTTACGCAGCCGCGAATGTCTAAAGGTCGGAAAACAGCATAATGAATGGCTGTGTCTGGTTTGCAAACGCGACTATCTGTCGCTAACCCAATCCATCTGATGGCCGGCGCGACGCTTTTTCTCCAGCAGATCTTCAATCAGCGGCGTCAGGATAAGCTCCATGGCCAGCCCCATTTTTCCGCCTGGCACCACAATGGTGTTAATCCGTGACATAAAGGCGCCATCAATCATCTGCAGAAGATAAGGATAATCCACATTTCTCATTTCCCGGCGAAAGCGCACAACGACGAAACTCTCATCCTGAGTGGGGATTTCTCTGGCGCTGAACGGGTTCGAGGTGTCTACCGTAGGCACCCGCTGAAAGTTTACGTGTGTGCGCGAAAATTGCGGCGTAATGTAGTGAAAATAGTCATCCAGACCGCGAACAATGCTGCTCATCACGGCTTCCCGGGAGTGTCCGCGATCGGTAGTGTCGCGCACGATTTTCTGGATCCATTCCAGGTTCACGATGGGAACCATGCCAACCAGCAAATCGACATATTTGGCGACGTCATTTTCTTCGGTTTTCACGCCACCATGCAGGCCTTCATAAAACAGTAAATCGGTATTTTGCGGCAAGTCCTGCCACGGTGTGAAGGTGCCCGGCATTTGATTAAACGGCACGGCATCATCAAAAGTGTGAAGATACTGTCGAAACTGCCCGGTGCCGGTGCTCCCGTATTCCCGAAACAGGCTTTCCAGTAACTCAAAATCGTTTGCTTTGGGGCCAAAATAGCTGATGTGTCTGCCCTGTTCCTGCGCCTTGCGGATCTCTACTTCCATTTCCGGTCGGGTAAAACGGTGAAAACTGTCACCGCCAACCACCGCCGCATTTACCTTAAGGTTACGAAAAATATGGCGTATCGCGTTGGTGGTTGTGGTGGTGCCGGCACCGGAAGAACCCGTGATGGCAATAATTGGATGTTTTACAGACATAGTGTCTCTTAGGGCAAAAACCGGACTCTAGTTATAAGCCTCTGCCAATGAATAATCAAGGGCAGTCCAAGGTCAGTCAATAAGGAAAACTGTCGGCAACGGTGTCGAATCAGGCGCTATCGCCCGCTTTCCCGTCACCTTTGCCGTTATTCACTGTGGAGTGGTGATGTTTCAATAGCTTGATAATCAGCTCTGCCTCTTCTTCGTCCAGATCCAGCAGGCCGCGAATTTTCTCAAGGTGCTCAGTTTCGTGTGCGGTTAGCTTGCCATCGGAGATCGCCGCTTCTACGACTTCACGGAACCGGTCACGGCGGCGCTGTAACTGTGCGGTAAAGCTGGAAGACAGGATACCCGCTGGCAAAGCATACAAGCCAACGCCAAGTAATGTGATCAAGCCACCAAAAACACGACCCAGTGGCGTTATGGGCACTACATCGCCATAGCCCACGGTGGTGAGCGTCACCAGCGACCACCACATCGCGGCAGGAATACTGCTGAACTCTTCCGGTTGCACAGAGTGTTCAATGTAATAAATGCCGGTCGCGGCAAACACCATCACAATAAACAGCACACTTACTGCGGCAAGCAGCGTTTTCGCTTCGCTTCGCAGAACTTCCATCAGTGTCTGCATAGAGCGGGAGTAGCGCCCCAGCTTAATCAGACGGGTGAGCCGGAATAGCCGCAACATACGCAAATCAATGGCGATAAACATACTTAAATAAAACGGAATAATCGCTATCAGATCGATAATGGCCATTGGCGAGCAGGCATACTTCAGTCTGATTTGGCTATCGCTTTGTTCGCCGTTATTGAAATCGGGTGACTCCGGACTGGTCCAGATTCTGGCGATGTATTCGATGGTAAAAATAATCACAGAAATCGCTTCGAATATCCGCAATTCAGGCAACCAGTCGGCCGCTATCCCAGGCACGGTTTCCAGCATCATGGCCACAACGTTTAACGCGATAAGGACAATAAGCAGGTAGTCAAACAGTCGACTGGGCCATTCGCCAGACTGATTTTCATGGTAGGGGCGTAAAATACGAAAGCAGGCTTGTCTAAACGGCTGGTGCCTCATGGCGGTGTCCTGTCCGTGTGCTGATTTGTATGCACAGCAATTTATGTATTATTCTGAGTTGAGCGGATGCCGGCACAGTATCATCTCGCCAGAGTGACGGGCGTTTATGTTCCTGTACTGTCGCCTTGTCGTTCATTGTTGCCATATTGCAAAGATAATGTCTACTGCCGCTAAATGGCAGCGCCGACGAAGCAGCTTATGGAGTCAGTCAAATAAAGCATAATCAGGCCACCACCACAGCGCCTTATCGCTGCGTCATTATTGATACCGAGTTTACGGCCTGGGAAGGGTCCGCGCAGCGACACTGGTCTGGTGACAATGAGCACAGGGAGCTGATCCAGATTGGCGCTGTGAAGCTCACAATGACGCCCTCATCCTGTCTGGTGTCTGAGCGGCTTAATATTCTGGTAAAGCCGGTAATAAACCCAGCCTTAAGTGACTACATCATCAATCTCACCGGGATCTCGCAATCTATGGTCGACGAGCACGGCGTCGATGCGGCGTCGGCAATGACTACGCTTTATCACTTTTGTGAAGACGGGCACCTTCCGGTTTGGAGTTGGGGAGCGGATGAGCGTGTACTTAAAGAAAACGCTACACTGGGCGAGTTCGCGCTGCCAACGTTTACTAAGGGTATCAGGAATCTGCAAGCGTTACTGCAGCATTATCAGGTGCCTGAAAGTGAAAAAGCCAGCGGTGAGCTGGCTTCTGCACTACAACTGCAGTTAAGCGGACATGCACATAACGCACTGTATGACACCGAAAGTATTGCGGCTGCGATGTCACACTGGCTGGCTACCCAGACTGTCGATCTGCAATGGATACGGCAGGCCCGTTAACCCTCTGTCCCCCATAGGGAGAAGCCTTTCAGGGCGGTGGTTACTTACGCCTGACTTTCGCGCGCAATCGCACGGTGAGCGATGTCAGTGCGATAGTACACATCCTGCCAGTTTATCTTAGCAACCAGTTCGTATGCCTGTTGCTGCGCCTCGGTAACATTGTTACCCAGTGCTGTTGCACACAGCACACGCCCTCCGCTGGTCACGACGTTGCCGTCTTTTAATGCGGTGCCAGCGTGAAATACCTTACCGTCTAACTGGGCGGCATCGTCAAGGCCACTGATTACGTCGCCTTTATTGTAACTGCCCGGGTAGCCCCCGGCAGCCAGCACGACACCCACAGCAGCACGATCATCGAAAGCGATGGTTTTGCCATTTAACTGGCCCTTGCAGGCATCGATACATAGCGGAACAAGGTCAGATTGCAGACGCATCATGATAGGTTGAGTTTCCGGATCGCCGAAGCGGCAATTGTACTCAATTACCTTTGGCGTACCGTCTGCCATGATCATCAGGCCCGCATAAAGAAACCCTACATAGGGATGACCTTCCGATGCCATACCGTTTACGGTAGGCATGATTACCTCATCCATAACACGCTGGTGGATGTCCGGGGTGACAACTGGCGCAGGTGAGTAAGCGCCCATACCACCGGTGTTTGGTCCCTTATCGCCGTTTGCAGCGCGTTTGTGATCCTGGCTGGTGGCAAACGGCAGTACGTTTTTGCCATCCACCATCACGATGAAAGAGGCTTCTTCGCCGTCCAGAAACTCTTCAATGACCACACGACTGCCCGCGTCGCCAA
This sequence comes from Alteromonas antoniana, assembly GCF_019249295.1. Taxonomy (GTDB): domain Bacteria; phylum Pseudomonadota; class Gammaproteobacteria; order Enterobacterales; family Alteromonadaceae; genus Alteromonas; species Alteromonas antoniana. The sequence goes on along the minus strand of NZ_JAESDH010000006.1, from coordinate 130,057 downwards.
ACGCATTGCCTGCCAGCATATCTTTGATGGCGTCTTCCGCTTCTTCAAGCGTCATGGCGACAATAACGCCTTTACCGGCAGCCAGGCCATCCGCTTTCACCACAATGGGTGCGCCTTTCTCGCGTACATACGCAAGGGCAGGCTCAATGTCGGTAAAGTTCTGATATTCAGCTGTGGGAATATCGTGGCGTGCCAGAAAATCTTTGGTGAACGCTTTAGAGCCTTCTAACTGAGCGGCTGCCTGAGTCGGACCAAAAATGGTCAGACCGGCAGCGTCAAAGGCATCCACTACCCCTGCTACCAGCGGCGCTTCTGGCCCCACAATGGTCAGCGCAATGTCGTTGTTCCGGGCAAAAGTTAACAGGCCTTCGATATCTTCAACGCCAATGGCGACATTCTTCAGTTTCGGCTCGTGTTCAGTACCGGCATTCCCCGGTGCTACAAAGACGGTTGAAACGTCAGAAGATTGTGCGGCTTTCCAGGCAAGCGCATGTTCGCGGCCACCGCCGCCAATAACAAGTACGTTCATCAATGATTCCGTTTATGCTTCAGGTTTTACAAATTTAAGTGTCATGCGATTACTCTCGCCAATAGCAAGGTACTTCGCACGGTCTTCTTCTTTTAATGCCAGTGTGGGCGGCAACGTCCAGACACCACGTGGGTGGTTAGCGTTATCCATCGGGTTGGCATTGATATCACTGCTGGCTTCCAGTTCAAAACCGGCAGCTTCTGCAGCGGCAACCACAAAGTCACGCTTCATGTAGCCGCTTTTCTCCATATCCTCATCACTGCCTGATGACGGCATTTCGTGCTCTACCACGCCCAGCACACCGCCAGGCTTGAGCGCTTTAAAAAACGCTTTAAACGAATTTTCCACACCGTCTTTTCCGGCATTCATATACCAGTTATGCACGTTACGGAAAGTCAGTACCGCATCCGCCGTGCCGGCTTCAGTGATTTCCAGCGCGGCCTCAGGGTGAAATGCGCTAACGGTGATACCGGCGTAAGGAGGATGTGTCTCTACACGCTCGTTAAACTTCTTCAGTGCGTTTTTATAGTAATCACGCGTGCTGTCGTCCACAAAGAAATGTGCGGCAACCAACTTACCATTGTCTTTCAGAAGGTTCGCCAGAATATCGGTATACCAGCCGCCGCCTGGCCAGATCTCAATGACTTTCATATCTGGTTCAATACCGAAAAAGCGCAGCGTTTGCTGCGGGTTACGATATTCATCACGGGCTTTGGCTTCAGCGCTGCGATGCTCGCTTTTTACGGCTTCAGTAATGGGATCGGCGTTGACTGAAGTCACAGCCATTGCCAATGTCACGGCGGTCAAAATTCGCTTCATTGTCTTCATGGTTATTGTTTCCTTTTTTCTGTCTGGGGTCAGGAGCTTGATATAATCGGGCTTCACTTAAGACAGCATAAAGTGAGGCGTAATTCATACCCGTTGTTGGTATCAAATGATCACCTGGCTGTGCACCATTCTTCATCATCACTGGATAGCAACATACGGATAGCGCGTTCGCTTTCGCGAATGTCATTAGCCTAACCGAGCAGCAGGAAAACACCAGCTTTTCGTCGGCAGTCGGTCGTGTTTGCCTGACGACCGGCTGCCACACGTAATTTTGGCTTAGTGACGGAAGTGGCGCATGCCGGTGAAGACCATGGCGATGCCATGTTCGTCTGCGGCGTCAATTACTTCCTGGTCGCGCATCGAGCCACCTGGCTGAATAACGGCTTTTATGCCCGCCTCTGCTGCGGCGTCAATACCATCACGGAACGGGAAGAAGGCATCAGATGCCATCACTGAGCCCGCCACTTCCAGATTTTCATCCGCCGCTTTGATGCCGGCAATTTTCGCAGAGTATACGCGGCTCATCTGGCCTGCGCCCACGCCGATAGTCATGCCGCCTTTGCAGTAGACAATGGCGTTCGATTTCACGTATTTCGCCACTTTCCAGCAGAACATCAGGTCACGTAGTTCGTCTTCTGTAGGCTGGCGTTTAGTCACGACTTCAAGGTCATCCATTTCCACCATGCCAAAGTCACGTTCCTGCACCAGCAAACCGCCATTCACTCGCTTAAAGTCATACCCGTCGGTAAGTTGGCCATGCCAGTCACCACATGCTAACAGACGTACGTTTTTCTTCGCTGCGACTACCTCTTTGGCGCCATCTGAAACAGTAGGCGCAATAATCACTTCAACGAACTGACGGTCAACGATGGTTTGCGCGGTGGTGGCATCCAGTTCACGGTTAAACGCAATGATGCCGCCAAATGCCGAGGTTGGGTCGGTTTTGAATGCGCGGTCGTAGGCTTCCAGAATGCTTTCGCCAATCGCCACACCGCAAGGGTTAGCATGTTTCACGATAACACAGGCTGGCTGGTCGAATTCTTTCACACACTCAAGTGCGGCGTCAGTATCAGCAATATTATTAAATGACAGTTCTTTACCCTGAAGCTGTTCAGCAGTCGCCACAGAAGCTTCCTGAATGTCATTCTCAACATAGAACGCCGCAGACTGATGACTGTTTTCACCATAACGCAGGTCTTGTTTCTTGCTTACCTGAATATTGTAGGTACGCGGGAATTCACTGTGCTCGTGGTCACAGTCGTCTTCACACTCAACGGCATCAACCTTTGCTCCGAAGTAATTGGCTATCATGCCGTCATACTCTGCGGTGTGTTCGAAGGCTTTAATAGCCAAATCGAAACGAGTTGCATAGGTCAGTGAACCGCTGTTGTCGTTCATTTCTTCCAGCACACCGGCGTAATCTTTGGCGTTAACCACAATGGTCACGTCTTTATGATTTTTCGCCGCAGCACGCACCATTGTAGGGCCGCCGATATCGATGTTCTCGATAGCGTCTTCCAGTGTGCAGTCTTCTTTAGCCACGGTTGCTGCAAACGGGTACAGGTTCACTACCACCAAATCGATAGCAGCAATGTCGTTTTCTTCCATTACCGCTTCATCCTGTCCGCGACGGCCCAAAATGCCACCGTGAATTTTCGGATGCAGGGTTTTCACACGACCGTCCATAATCTCAGGGTGCCCGGTATGAGCTGACACTTCTTTTACCGCCAGGCCAGCTTCGCTTAACAGCTTGGCAGTGCCGCCAGTCGATAGCAGTTCAACGCCAGCCTGGCTAAGCGCAGTGGCGAACTCAACAATGCCGGTTTTATCAGAAACACTTAAAAGCGCACGTTTGATGGGTTTAGGTGTATGCATAGTGTGTATAGCTTTCTTTATCGAGAGTGTGAAACAAAAAGAGCACCGAAAGGTGCTCTTGGGTTGGGCGAAGCCCAGAAATCTTAGTTCATGCCGTACTGCTTCAGCTTCTTACGCAGTGTGCCGCGGTTGATGCCCATCATGATGGCCGCGCGGGTTTGGTTGCCGCGGGTGTAGGTCATGACTTCTTCCAGCAGCGGTGCTTCAACTTCTGCCAGAACCAGTTCATACAGGTTGTCGATATTGGCATTGTCCAGTTGCTTGAGGTACTTGTTAACCGCCTGCTTTACAGAGTCGCGCAGCGGCTTTTGAGCTTGAGTTTGTGAAGGCGTAGTTACTGTCGTGGTAAACGGAGAAGTCACATTTTGATCGAACATAATACTTTCTTGCTCTTTAGTTAGTCATCACTATGCTGCGGGGGAAATCTGTCGGGTTTCCCGCTTATGCAGCGATTGAAAATAATCGTCAAGTGCGTTGAGCTGGTCATCAGCCTGCTCAATGGCATTAAACGTTTTACGAAACTGACGTTCCTTATCATGCTCCGCGAGATACCAGCCCACGTGCTTCCGGGCTATTCTTACCCCGGTAATGTCGCCATAAAAGGCGTGCACGTTCGCAACGTGTTCATGTAACACCTGATGTTGTTCAGACAATAAAGGTGATGGTAGGTTCTCTCCGGTTTCCAGGAAATGCAGGATTTGTTTGAAAATCCAGGGATTTCCCTGAGCACCGCGACCAATCATCACGCCATCTGCACCAGTGTATTCCAGCACTTCTTGTGCTTTCTGCGGCGACGTTATATCGCCATTGGCAATAACCGGAATAGACACAGCTTCTTTAATCTTGCGAATTGTGTTGTATTCCGCCTCACCCTTGTACATACAGGCACGGGTTCTGCCGTGAACTGCCAGCGACTGTATGCCGTTTTGCTCTGCAATGCGGGCAATATCTACCCCATTACGGTTTTCTGTATCCCAGCCGGTACGAATTTTTAATGTCACCGGTACGTCTACTGCGTCCACCACGGCTTTCACAATAGATTCCACCAGGTCGGGGTATTGCAACAGCGCCGAACCAGCCAGTTTTTTATTGACCTTCTTCGCCGGGCAGCCCATGTTGATATCGATGATTTGTGCACCGTTACTCACATTAAACTGCGCCGCTTGCGCCATCAGCTCCGGATCCGCGCCGGCAATTTGTACCGAACGAATACCGCTTTCCCCGGCATGGTCCATCCGTGACATCGATTTTGCTGTATTCCACACCCGAGGGTTGGACGACAACATTTCTGACACCACCAGGCCAGCACCCATTCTTCTGCATAGCTGTCTGAAGGGACGATCAGTCACTCCAGCCATCGGGGCCAGCATCAGATTGTTATCCAATTTGTATGGTCCGATTTGCATAATAATACACCAACTGCTGTGCAGAAAATAATCACCCGGCTGAAACGGGGCGCTAAGTGTACGCGTTTTCGCAAGGCTTGAAAAGGCTAAAAATCACACAAAATTTATGTTTTCGGTCTTGACAGAATGATTTCATTAGGCATTTTGTATGATTTTACCCGAAACGTGCGCGCCCCCGTAACTAAAGGGGCGCAGCCGTGTTAGCGGTTTGTGAAAAGGGTGTATGTCAAGGTGTATTACCCTGTGACATTGTTGTTCAACGCGGGTGACAAGTCAGACCGGCGACAGGTAAAAAGCCGGCGTAAAAATCAGACGGATCTACGAATTCCTGAGACACGTGCCCAATCGCCATCGATGGCGCTGGGTTCGAGATCAAAATCACGGGAATATGCTGCTTCGATGCGTTCGACCTGCTCAGCCAGTATTCCGGAAAGCACCAGTCGCCCCCCTGGTTTGCAGTAAGCGGTGATCACATCCTGAAGGTCAATCAGCGGTCCAGACAAAATATTCGCCATCACGACATCGGCTTCAAGCGCCGGCTGATCCTGGGGCAAAAATACCTCAAGGCGCTGCTCTACATCGTTGCGCCGCGCGTTTTCCATCGATGCCTGCAGTGCTTGAGGGTCAATATCGATACCTACCACCCGCGTAGCGCCAAGTTTCAGAGCAGCAAGCGCCAGGATGCCCGAGCCGCAGCCAAAATCGACCACGGTATTGCCAGCTAACTCCAATCCATCTAACCAGCGCAGACACAATGATGTTGTGGGATGCGTGCCGGTACCAAACGCCAGACCCGGGTCGAGCATCACGTTCACCGCATTTGGGTCCGGAACATCCCGCCAGCTTGGACAAATCCACAGACGCTTACCAAATTGCATGGGATGGAAATTGTCCATCCATTCACGCTCCCAGTCTTTATCTTCCAGTGGATCTAACTTGTACACAAAGTCTGGCCCCAGCAGCTTTGACTGCGTTAAGCGTTTGACGATGGCCTTCATATCGTCGGTGGCCTCAAACAATCCCACTACCTGTGTATCTGGCCACAACAAGGTTTCTCCGGGTTTGGGCTCATACATAGGGGTATCTTTCGCATCGACAAAGGTGACGGCTTGTGCACCATTGGCTGAGAGCATACCGCCAATGGATTCTGCATGCTCGGCAGACGTATTAATGCGCAGTTGTAGCCAGGCCATGTGTGATTTCCCAATAAGTAAAGACACCGGATTGTAGCAAACGCAGGGAGTGTCGAGAAACTATTAGGGCTAACATGCTCTGAGAAAAGCTTCACGGCAATGAATGCAGGTCGGCTGGTATTCGCATTTTGGCAAAGGTAGTCAATTGGACGTTGCGTTCACCAATCAAGGCGATACACTGAAGTTAAGATTTAACCAATTTGCCCGATATGCAGCACGTTGTTTTACTGTTGTTTTGCGTCTTATTATCTGTTCCTGCTGCTGCCCGGCAAATTGATGTCCTGGTAGGGTGGGACAAGCCACCCTACGTGGTTGCCGAGTCGCATAGTGGCTTCGAGCTGGAGCTGGTGCGCCAGATTCTGGCAGAGCTCGGTCATGACATCCTTCCTATTTATGTGCCTTTCGGGCGAACTCCCCGGTTGATTAATGCACGTGGGGCCGATATCGGTCTGACGATGAATGCCCGTCACCCTATCGACGATGCGATTCTGAGCAACGTATATGTCGTTTATCAAAATGTGGCGGTCACTCTCAAAAAGCGTCATCTGATGATAAGCGAAATTAATGATTTACGGAGCTATTCCGTCGCCGCCTTTCAAACGGCCAGCCATGTTCTGGGGAAGGAGTACCGCGAGGTGGTCAGTCAGCACCCCAGCTACATCGAAATCCCTCAGCAATTCAGGCAGGTAAGGCTATTGTTAGCAGGAAGTGTCGATGTGGCAGTCATGGACAGAAACATTTTTTCCCATCTGCGCAGCAAAGAGCCCGCTGAGCTTCAGGCAGAAGTGGACATCCATACGCTGTTTGGGGTAAGTCCTTACCGTGCCGCCATCGTTGACGATGAATTACGCCGCCAGTTTAATCAGACACTGGCGACGTTTATGGAAGATGGTCGCTATCAGGCATTAATCGACCAGTTTGGGCTGGTCAACCTGATGAACGATATTCCGGCTAACCGGTTTAGCGAGCATCCATAAATTCACGAATATCCTTCACCAGCTTATTCAGCGACGGCTCATGGATATACATCATGTGGCCGGCTTCATAATAGTGCATTGACACCCGGTCAGTATCGATACCGTGGTGTTGCATGGAATATTCTGTAGCGAAAAACGGGGTTGCCATGTCGTAGTAACCATTGGCAATGAACACACGAAAATCTTTGTTCTGGCGCATCGCGCGGGACAGATTCGGTGTCATCGCTAAAAAGCCCTGACTGCGTGGGCTGCGGCCTACAAGCCAGTTCCAGTTACTGAACACTTCACCTGACAGCACGTTATACTTTTCTTCACGCAGCGTATCCAGTTCGGTGGCCATGTAGTGCTGTAATGCTGCAGTGTAAGCACCATCAATAGCGTAGGAAGACGGATCAGCTTCAAAACGACTGGTAACTTTCACGGCATCTTCACCCAGGTAGCGACTATCAAGGCGGCCTACCACCTGTCCGCGATCACGCAACAGTTCTTTCATAAACAAAAATTCATTGATGCGCATGTCCGTCTGCTTCAGATAGGTCTTACTCAAACCGGTAAAGCGATGAAGCTGATCAATCACATGTTGCTCTTCCTGTTCGGAGGCCAGGCCGCCTTTCAGCAGCACCGTCGCGTAGTCAGTCAGTGCAAAATCCCGAACCTGTTCAAGAAAGCTTTCGAGACTGTCAAACGCGCTCTTATCAGGTAGCGCATTGTGGTACCAGGCTGTCGCCGCAAAGGTGGGTAAAAACGTGATGTGAGGTAAGTCGTTGCCATCAGTGAAATCCCCTGTCTGGAAGTCCAGAATTGAAGAAATCAGTAATACACCATTCAAGTCGATGCTGCCCCAGCCTTCCTGCAGCGTTTTGACCATCGCCGCTGCCCGCGTTGTACCGTAGCTTTCTCCTGCCAGGTATTTGGGTGAATTCCAGCGTTTGTTCTTTGTGATGTACACGCGGATAAACTCAGACAAAATATCGGCATCTTCCTGCACACCCCAGAAATCTTTACCTCCAGCTTCACCTAATGGCGTTGAGTAGCCAGTGCCTACCGGATCGATAAACACCAGATCAGCGATGTCCAGCAGACTGTCTGGATTCGTTTCAAGCGGAAATGGCGGTGCACCCACCTGCTCGGCATCGCTGGGCAGTACCACTTTTTTGGGACCAAACAAGCCCATATGCATCCACACACTGGATGAGCCAGGGCCGCCATTGAACACAAACATTAACGGACGGGTGCTGCGGTTATCCACATCGTCGCGAATATACGCGATGCTGAATATACTGGCGCTTGGCTTACCTTCTTTATCTTTGAGGTGAGTATCGCCAGCATGCACCGAATATTTCACCGTTTTGCCGTTGATCCGTGCTTTGTGCTGGGTCACTTTCATGACAGGTTCAGCATCGGCGGGGGGGGCTTTTTCTTCTGCGGCAGTGACGCCGGCGGACAGCATCAGACTGCCAAGCAGCATGACTATCGTAAGGTACTTGTTGGTTTTGAACATAGTATTGAGTTCCGGGTTATTGTTTTTATTAAAGACTGCCAGAGCCGGCGCAGCGCAACAACGTATCGTCGTTAAAAATAGCAGTAAATCAGATTGATGGTTGCTGATATGTTGTTCTGGTCAAAGGCGTATTTGCATCCTCTCCGATGAAATGTGGAACATGCGAGTCTCGACGCCGCGTCAGGCCCCGGACTACACTTACAATAAATACGGCCGTTACCGAAATGAGCGGAAAACGACGTTGCGCCGTAGAACGCTCAACATACCGAACAAAAGTAAATGGGAAGCTGCTATGAAACAAGGCGCGTTGCGAGCTGGCGTTATTATCGGTTTATTCTGGTGTCTGTTGGGATGTTCTGCATCCGGGGTGTCATCACCGGACACCCCGCAGGCGAATACCGAGGCTGCCACGGCGAAAGACACTGCTTGGCTGGATGAAACCGCGGTAGCCCAGGCCGCAGCCATTCAGCGTCGGGAGCTGACATCGGAAGCGCTGGTGCAAGGATATCTGGCAAGGATCCGCGACCTGGACGGCAACATCAATGCGGTACTCTCAATTAATCCTGACGCCCTTCAGGAAGCCAGAGACCGTGATGACGCCATCGCTAAAGGACGCTCGCTGGGGCCGCTTCACGGGATCCCCGTGTTGGTGAAAGACAATATCGAGACCCGGGAGCTGCCGACAACGGCAGGATCAATGGCGCTGATAGACAATGATACCGGCCGTGACGCCCCCATTATTGCCCGCCTCAGAGCTGCGGGTGCGATTATTCTGGGTAAAACAAATTTGTCGGAATGGGCAAATTTTCGGTCTGAATCATCGATAAGCGGATGGAGTGCAGTCGGCGGGCTGACCCGCAATCCCCATCTACTGAACCGCACCGCCTGCGGTTCTTCGTCGGGATCAGGCGCGGCAATGGCTGTCAGGCTGGCCTCCCTGGCTATCGGCACCGAGACCAACGGCTCCATTATCTGTCCGTCGGCAATGAATGGTGTCGTCGGGTTTAAGCCGTCGGTGGGCTTTTTGTCCCGTCGGCATATCGTACCTATTTCACATACGCAAGACACCGCCGGCCCGATGACTACGAGTGTGCTGGACGCAGCAGTCATGTTTCAGGCAATGTCCGGCGCTGATAATCAGGACAAGCTAACCATACAAGCCCCCACATTTATGCCTCCCGCCGACAGCCTGACAACGGGGCGTCTGGAAGGCGTACGTATAGGCGTGATGCGGTATCGACAAGGGGACAACCCGCACGTGTTATCCGCATTTAATGACTCGCTTGCTGTATTGGAAGAACACGGTGCGCAGCTGGTGGATATTGCGGACTTTTCACAGCCTGAGAGTTTCTGGCCTGATTCCTATCAGGTACTGCTAAGTGAATTTCACCACAACATCAATGCGTACCTGGCATCGTCCCCTGCCGACTTGCCCGCCCGGTCTCTGACCGAACTTATTGAATTTAATGCCGGTTCGGACAGAGAAATGGTCTTATTCGACCAGGATATTTTTACCCAGTCGCTTGCCGCACCTGAGATAGACAGTCCCGCCTATCGTGATGCGTTGTCACTTATCCGCACTACGGCAAGAGACAAAGGCATTGACGCACTACTTAAAGACAACAATGTCGATGTGCTGGTTGCGCCCTCAAACAGCCCCGCTTTTCTTATCGATACCATTTACGGAGACCATGCTCCGATGGGATTTATCGGCATTGGCTATCTGGCTGCCATTGCCGGCTATCCACACCTGACGTTGCCGGTGGCAGAAGTAAAAGAATTACCGGTAGGGCTTAGCGTTATCGGAGGCCAGTGGCAGGATATGAAGGTACTGATGGTGGGTTATCAGCTTGAGCAGGCACTGGGTTTTACGCCTCAGGTACAACTTATGGAAAGCCGGATGCAGGCTCATCCTCAGTGGTTTTCTTCGCTAACTGATGGTGAACGTGAAACAAAGTAGTGAGCTGATATGCAAGCGCAAGGTTGCCCAGATAAGAAGCGTCAATGTAGCGAAAAGGGAAATAAAAGATAAACGGGTAATGGGAGCATTGCGGAGCAGACGAGCTGTTTCCGCAATGCCGGGTGGGAACACAGTTTAGTTAGCTGGGGCGCTTCACCCACGCACTACACCAGCCCTCAGCGGCAACCAGCTTGCCAGGGAAAATTGCACAGGGACGGTGCTGCTCACCGTCACTGCCCTGAATGTACATGCAATTCGCACATTTCTGGCCTGAAGTCGTAGACGATGGCGTATAGTTCAACGCTTTTGCCGTTGGGTCGTCAGCTTGCAGCTGCTCCTGAGCATTTGCACGTAATGCAACGCCACCCAGTGTCATACCAATGACGGTAGATCCTGTTAACTTGAGGAAATCACGGCGATTTACGGATTTCATAGGTCTCTCCAAGCTGATCGAAACGATAATGATTCTTTTTTATTCAACGCTAAACACGCAAAACCCGCCAAAAGGCGGGTTTTCAGTCTTTATACTTATACCTGCAAAATCTGGATCTGGCAAAGGCAAAGCCAGATTAGTTTGATCTGCATTAATAATCGTGCAACCGCTCCGCAATAAAAAAGAAAAACAGCGTTTTTGCTTTTAATTAGATACTCAGGTTACCTTTCAGTTCCCTGCGGTGATTTTTTCTTAACAGGTTGATCAGGCTTGGCATATTCAAACTGCGCCAGGCGTTGGGTTTGATGATAGCTGTCGAGACCGGAAATACAGGCCGAGCCCAGCGCTTCAATATCCACATAGCCGTCATTGTGCATGGCATCCCCTTTCACAATAACCTCCTGGATGTTCCCAATTACCAATACCGTGTCATTTTCCAGCGTGAAATGCTCAGAATACGTCAGTCCAATTTGTAGCCGGCTTTCCAACACGTAAGGCGCAACGCATTCTGGTGAATACCATGGGGTTAAACCGCATTCAGAAAACTCGCTGACGTCCGGTTCAAACCGCGCTGAGGTCTGGTGAGCCTTATCAATCCAGTCAGTGCCGACATGATTAATGGTGTAGTGCTTAGCTGATAGTATATTTTCCAGCGTGTCGCGAACCACAGTGTGGGGGCGTATCAGCATACCCAGCAAAGGCGGGTTAGCGCCAACGTGAAAAACAGAGCTGATGATTGCCAGGTTTTCCGCTTTGTCACTGCGTGTGCCCACGACGTTTGCCGATTTGAACCCCGACAAACTGTTGATAAAATTTGCCCGGTACCGCTGCGCCATGGCATCGATATCGGCGGTTGAAAAATGATGTTCAGATGGCTCAGTCATTTTCCCGCTCTGCGTGCAATTCCAGATCCTCACCGCTACCGGTAACGGTAATTTCAATGGGCTGACAGCAGATCTGGCAATCCAGCACCTGAACTTGTCCTACATCGTTTATTTCGTCAACTTCGAAATCATTCGGTGCCATACAGTAAGGGCACGAAAATGTCATCGCTCGGGTAAGGCTCATAAAGTACCTCGCCTTTTAAAAAAGAATAAACTGGTTTACGCCCTGTTGCCGTAAAGAGATTGAATCCGTCACAAAAAAGTCTGATGAGCAGAGAGCAAAAAATTGGAGTATGTCCCCTTTGCTACCGCAATGCCCGGTTGACCTTTCATCACCTGATCCCGAAAAAAATGCATCGCCGCGCCCATTTCAAAAAGCGCTACACGAAACAAAAGCTAAACGAAGGCATTGCAATTTGCCGGCAGTGTCATGATGGTATTCACCGGTTTTATTCAGAGATGACGCTAGCGAAAACGCTGAATACGCAGAAAGCGTTGCAGCAGGACGTGGATCTGGCTAACTATTTTGACTGGGTGAGCAAACAGCGGATCCGGCTTGATTATTAGAGCTGTATAAATATACACTATTGTTGGCAGCCCCCTCGACCCGGTTAGTTCCGGTTGTCAGGGTTGCAGGTGTGCTCCCCGGGATCCGCGGGGATGGCAGTATTACAACACGAGAGAATTCATCCCGTTATGCGCAAAACGTTACCGGCTCGCTACTACCTTGACCATTTCCATGAATTCCTGCGGTTTTTTGAAGGCCAGAGTGGTGTTCTTCTTGATACTGCCAGCCGCGATTTTATCGATAACTTCATAGCCCTTCCCGAACCTCAGCAATGTATCGTTGTGCGGGCGGCCTCAAGAAAGTATGCAGTGATAAATCGCAATCACTTCAACTACGATGAGATAGCGCAACCGCAGGAACAGATAGATGTGTTGATCGCGCAGGAGTGGTTTTTGTCGCTGGACGCGGCACCAATCTGGGATGTGGTGTCGGTATTGAATAAGGCCGACATTATCGAGCTACTGGCTAACTATCAGGATATCCGTGGACTTTCAGGGCAAAGCAAAGCGGCGCTCAGTCAGCTTCTGGAGCGGCAAATTACTCAGCATGGCTGGCCTGATAGTTTTTCCTGCTCGCATTATCTTTACTGCGCCTTCGATCAGCCATTGCGTTTTTTGCTGTTTTTATACTTCGGCAATACCAAGGGGCGGCTGAATCAATTTTCCATGCGCGATCTTGGCATTATGCGCACTCGCGCCGACAGCGCAGCAAGTGCTGATGTTGCCAGGTTTGATAACGCCGAAGAGGCAGCCGCGGCCTGGTATTACGCTTATCATACCGACACGCTCCCGTATCTGAGCAGTGCAGAGCTGCGCGCATTGGCAGAGCAGACTTTGCCTGAAGCTGACAGCGCCGTTGGTCAGCAATTACAGGACCGGTATTGCCTCAAGCTGGGCCAACTGTTGCTAACCGAATTTCCGCCACTGGCGCTCTCGGTACTGGCCAGGGGGCAGGGTGATCAGGCAAAAGAAAAGTGGTTACGAGAGCTGTATAAATCCGGCGACAAGGCGCAGGTGAAATCTGCCCTTGAAGAGATTATTGATAATCCCGGCTCCGATACCCTGTTAACCTTTGCAGAAGATTTTTACGCCAGAAAGTTTCATAAAAAACGTACCAGCGCCCTCACTGACATGCTGCGCAATGCCAGTCGCACACTGGCGCTGGATGAAAGTCAGAATCAGCAGGTGGAGCGTGGGGTCATTGCCTGGTACAAGCGCAGAGGAATAACAGCATGGAGAACAGAAAACCGGTTGTGGCGGGTATTATTCGGTCTGACATTCTGGGACTTATTATATTCGCAGGAAGCACTGGTAAACGAATTTGACCGCCGGCCTCAGCCGCTCAGACATAACGATTTTTACGACCAGTATCATATTCAGATAGATGCGCTACTGGATGCGCTGCCAACCGCCGATAGTATGCTTGAACACGTTACCCGACAGGCAGCTGCTCACTTCGGAAAGGTTAACAGTCTGTTTATGTGGAGCCAGTCCTTGCTGGACACTCCCCGGATATTGCTGACGCAGGGAGATTATGAAGCCGTAAAGCGGTTACTTGTGATGATGTGTCGCGACTTTAAAACTCTGCGCGATGGTTTTCCTGACATTATGGTATTGGACACTACCCTTCGGTTTGAAGAAATTAAAGCGCCGGGGGATCAGCTTCGCAGAAATCAGCTGATGACTATTCAGCGACTACAGCAGGCTGGTTTTGATGTGACCATTACGCAGGTTAACTGGTACCGCGATCCAATGCAGCCCTATGCGGTGGTAGATATTGAAACTACCGGCGGAAATGCCGCTTACCACCGGATAACGGAAGTCGGGATCGCCAAGGTCATAAACGGAGAAGTGGTGGACGAATGGCAGTCGCTTATTAATCCGCAGCGTCACATCCCATCTGCAATAACACGTCTGACCGGAATTTCTGATGAGATGGTAGCAACGGCACCGATTTTCGCCGAGGTGGCCGAAGCCATTGCGCAGTTCACGGAAGACTGTGTGTTTGTGGCGCATAACGTGAATTTCGATTATGGCTTTATTAAGCAGGAGTTTGCGCGACTGGAGCAACACTATCGCCGCCCGAAGTTATGTACTGTCAGAGAGATGCGTAAAGCGTGGCCTGGGCTGGCTTCGTATTCGCTGGCAGCACTGACCTCTCATTTCGATATTGCGATGGAGCGTCATCACCGCGCGCTGTCAGATGCTAAAGCCGCCGCGTCGCTGCTGCTATTGTCCCAGCAGAAGCGTGACTGAACCACTTTTGAGAGCCTGCGTATAGGTAATCACGCAGTCATTCTGATGTAATGTAATTGATGAATAAAAAAGCCCTGACAAGTCACCTTGAAGAACATGAAACTTCAAGGATAATTGAAATGGCGTGGGAAGACCGGACGCCGTTTGAAGCCATCGAGTCGCTTTTCGGGCTATCTGAAAAGCAGGTTATCGCTCTGATGCGCGCCAGGCTAAAGCCACAGGCCTTTCGTAACTGGCGGGCACGGGTAAGCGGCCGCAGTACAAAGCATAAAGCGCTGCGCCCTGAAGGCGTCTCACGAGGATACTGCGTGTCACAGTACAAACCACAGGGCGCAAATAAATAAGCTCTGCCAGCGGCTTATTAATCAGGGTCTAGGCGGTTTTGGCGGCAATGTCACTGCGGGCAGCAACAGTGCCATCAGTTGCCGTTTTAATGGTGTGGGAAACACCCGCGCGTTATCTGTTTTCTCAATTGCTTCAGCGTGCCTGACTAATTCAAGCAATCGCAGGAAGCGTTCGTCGCGCGCATAGAACGTTTCAAGATCAGCCATGATGATTTCAATCATCTCGCTGACAGGGCGTGCGTCCTGCTGAATAATTTGTCTGGCGACTTCGCGTTTGACAAGGCTCTCCCATTCGGCGCGATAGCTTCCGGATAATCGCTCCGGAAACTCACGAAGTTCTGCGATATCTTTGTCAATACTGACCCCTTGCGCAGCACTATCGTAGTACAGCCTGAGAGCAAGCAGTACGTCGATGGAAAGTCGTGATATTGGTAAATGACGGGACATCAACTGCACCCGCGATGACATATATCCTCCTCTTGTTGTTATATACAAAGGCTGACTGAAAACGCATCCTTTGAAACGGCCTGCTGACAGTGATTTTTTTGTTTATGCAGTGTCGCAGAATTAATGATAAAGGATGAAGAGCGTGATATCAGCCAGATTAAAAAAACGTAACCATGATGCTGTGAACTGACGCATATATGTATGCGTAAATCACTATGCACTGTTGACAGTGTGTACGCGTTCTTGCTGTTTGGCCCACCTTTCGGTGGGCCTTTTTTTTAGCTTTCGACACTGCACCAGACAATCCATAACCGGGCGAGTCGGCGATGCCGTGATTGAAGCTAAACCTAAAGAGCGTTAATCCTTATCGAGTGACACCGCGATGCCGGTAAGTAAGCGGGTTGTGCTGTCTACTACGTCAAACCTGACAAACCACTCCATATCATCAACAGCGTTGATGCGGCCGCTAAGTTCTGCAGAAAACCCATGACCGGTTCCTAAAAAATCTTCGGTCAGTTCTGCCCGGGGACCAATGCCTTCACTGACATAAGAGTAATGGGCAAAGTAAGACAGAGGGGTGTTATTAATGGCGAAGTCGCCTGTAAGACCGGCAACGGTTTTGGAATCAGGTTCATCCAGGCGTCGGATGAGTTCGAAAAACAGCGTGTGGTTCAAGCCGGTTTTATAACGGTATTCACCACGCAGAAAATTACCCCCCGTCATTCTCTCCAGGCTTAGTTCGTAACTGTGGAAATCATTGATCTTTGTGGTGTACTCCACCTCGATGTAATTGGCTTGTTCGGGTAAGTGCAGTGCTTTCGCCGGGTCCGTTTCATCCAGTTCTCCCACCACAATATCCAGCAGACTGTCGCTGTCCAGCTCAACTACCTGACGTATACCGGCAATCCAGCCATCTTTTGATAAGCCCGAGGAGGATACCCGGCCTTTGTACGTGGGTATGATGCCGACTTCGGTTTTTCCCCATGAGGACGTGTGGCGAACGTAGGCGCGCCGGACGTAGATTTTCTGACTGTTGCCGTCGCCAATGGTGTTGTGACTGGAGCCGAAATCATCGCCTGTTACGATGAAACTGTTCACACTCCAGCTGCCATCGTCATCAAAGGTCCACTGTGGATAATAACGGATACGGTATTGATTTCGATGATCCCGGTCTGAACGGTCATCAAAACGCGCCTGCAAATCCAGCCTGTGAGAATACCCGGCAGCGCTGTCAGTGTCGCTGTTCTGAGCCAACGCCACCACCGGACTTGCACAAAACAACACGGCGGTAAGGAAGCGATACATAGTTATTAACGTCCCTGAAAAATAAGAAGTCATCATTATACGAATGATTGTGGCAGAAAGCTGAACGGGAATAAAAAAAAGCCGGCATCAAGCGTGCCGGCCTATGAAGTGGGGTACTAAGCCCGGAGGGTATAAACCAGAGAGGTTTAAAATCACATGAGAACGTAAAAAGACAAGAGCTGCCCTTTCACGTCTTGGATAGTAGCTTAAGGAATTAATTTGCAAAATTTAATAAAATTGATTGTTTTAATCGAATTTATAGAAAAGAAGCAAAATGCACGATAAAGACCATAACGCAGATACGGTAAAATAAAGTGGCAGAGTGGGGAAACCAGATTAAGATTACATTAACCCCCTTATGTAACGTAGCGTGCGGAGTTGTCCGATGGGTAATCATGGTTCAATTAAAACGAAACTGCTGATCATCATGATTGCTCTTGTCAGCGTTTGTGCCATTGTGCTGGGAAGCATCGCGCTCTTTAGCCTGAACAGCCTTTCGAGTCGACAATTACAAAGTATTGAAAGTGAGCTGGAAACGCAGATCGTAAAATCGATGCAGCAAAGTGCACAGCGTGCGGCGCAGCAAGCATCCTCACTATTAAACGCCAGTTTCACGCCGGTCCAGGCGCTGGCATCGATTTATGCAGACACCGCGACACCCTCGGCAAACCTGTCCAGAGAAGATGTGCAACAAATGGTGGCCTCTACCTTATTGTCAGTTGACGCTGCCAGTGCACTGTATGCGCAGTTTGAGAACAATGCCTATGACGGTCGCGATTCTGAATTCCGTAATGCCGGTGTACACAGCACGCCAATAGGCAGCCTTGAAGTCTACTATGTAAAAGAAAACGGCCAGGCTGTGCTCTATCCGGTGGATGATCCGCAGGAGAAGTATCTGGATACCCGCGATGAGAACGGGGTTAGAGAGGCCGAGTGGTACCTGTGCAGCAAAGATCTGCGGCGGGCCTGCGTACTTGACCCCTATCTTTATGAAATAGAGGAAGGTAACGAAGCACTGATGACGACGTTGACCGCACCTGTGTTAAAGAATGGTCAGTTCCGGGGGGTAGTGGGCATTGATATTAATTTGCCGGTGTTGCAGCGATGGGTATCTGACTACAGCAAAACATTGTTTAACGGCGCCGCTGAGCTCACGCTATTGAGTCAGCGTAATATGATTGCTGCATCAAGCGCTTACCCTGACGATCTTGGCAAGTCCCTCGAAAAAGTCGCGCCCGCACTGAGCAGCGCATTAAAAGGCGGTGCAGAAACGCAGATGGGGGACACTTACTGGCGTGCGACCTACGCTTTCGATATCGCCAATACTCAGGAGCGCTGGACCATGGTGGTAGCAGTCCCTACGTCAGTGGCGACGGCATCACTGCAAACAATGGAAAAAGAAGCTGAGTCCAGTTATGGCCAGGCACTGACCACGCTTTTGGTACTGGCCGGATTGTTTATTGTTATCGCCATTGGCATTTCTTTGTGGGTTGCGCGCTCCATTTCTCAGCCAATTTCCGCGGTGGCTTCGTCCGTATCCACCCTCGCCTCCCAGGAGGGCGATCTCACCCAGACGCTGCCTGCCCAGCGATATGCAGAGCTGATAACGCTAGCAAACGGACTAAACGCCTTTATGCAGAAGCTGGCAGAAATGATACGCGTGTCTAAACACAGTGCACAGGCGCTGGTCAGCGAGTTAGATCAGTTAACGTCCAGTGCGACGCAACTTGAGAGTCGTACCGGCAAACAGCAGCATGAGCTGGACAATATCGCTACTGCCGTTACGCAGATGTCGGCAACCGCAACGGAAGTGGCATCACTGGCAGCCGGCACGGCGGCAGATACCCAGTCGTGCAATACCATGCTGCAGGGTACTCAGCAGGCGTTGTCTTCTAACGTAGAGCATGTAAATGGGCTGTCCCGGGAAATCCGTCAGTCTGCCAGCGAGGTAAATGACGTTGCCAGCAAAACCGACGATATCACCAGTATTCTCACCACAATAGAATCTATTGCTGAGCAAACCAATCTGCTGGCACTGAATGCAGCGATAGAAGCTGCCAGAGCAGGCGAGCAAGGACGTGGCTTTGCAGTAGTGGCCGACGAAGTTCGTAATCTGGCGGCCAGAACCCAGACATCCACAGAAGAAATCTCTCAACTTATTACGGAATTGCAAAGCCGTGTTAAACGCTCGGTGACGTCACTGGAGGCAATGCAGAGTTCAGTAGCTGATACTGTATCGCAAACCCAAACCAGCTTTGACAATGTCAGCGATACGCTGGCGCGGTTAGCCAGTATCAGCGACAGTGTTAGCCAGGTTGCCACGGCCGCTGAGCAACAGAGCCACGTGAGTAATGACATCAGTAAACGCGTTGTTATGGTCAGTGATGATAGTCAGGACTTGGCAAAACTGGGCAAGGTACTGAACGACGTGAACGCCCATATCAACGCGCTTATCCATGATATGAATACGCAGCTTAGCCGCCTTCGTGTGTAGCGTTTGATTGCGCTCTGCCATGGTGCAGACAGCGATTTAGATCAGACTGATATGCTCTGTCATGCTCAGCTACATCTTACTTCTGGTGTTAACTGACAGCAAAGCTTGCGAGGGGTGGAACAGAAGAACGTCTTTGACCAAGGTAGCCACAGAAATAAAAACAGGCGCATTGCGCGCCTGTTTTTGTCATTGTCAGGCCATGCCCAACTTCTTTTCCAGATAGTGGATGTTGGTTCCACCAGCAAAGAAGTTTTCATCAGCCATAATTCGGCGTTGCAGCGGAATGTTGGTTTTGATCCCGTCAATAACCAGCTCATCCAGCGCGTGACGCATTCTGGCAATCGCTTCGTCACGGCTTTCACCGTAAGTGATCAGCTTACCAATCATCGAGTCATAGTATGGCGGTACAGTGTAACCGGCATAAATATGTGAATCCCAGCGAACGCCCAGGCCGCCTGGCGAATGAAACATATCAATTTTGCCCGGACTTGGCACAAACGTCTGCGGATCTTCCGCATTGATACGACATTCAATGGCATGACCACGGATCTGAATTTGCGACTGGTCTATGGATAGCGGCTGACCTGCTGCAATGCGCAGCTGCTCTTTAATCAGGTCGACGCCGGTGATCATCTCAGATACCGGGTGCTCTACCTGAATACGGGTGTTCATTTCGATGAAATAAAACTCGCCGTTTTCATACAAAAATTCAAATGTTCCGGCGCCACGATACCCTATTTCGATACAGGCACGGCGACAGCGATCGCCAATTTTATTGCGCATCTGCTCAGAAACACCAGGTGCTGGCGCTTCTTCAACCACTTTCTGGTGACGACGCTGCATGGAGCAATCGCGCTCACCTAAGTGAATGGCATTGCCCTGACCATCGGCAAGCACCTGAATTTCCACATGACGTGGATTCTCCAGGAATTTCTCCATATACACGGTAGGGTTACCGAAAGCGGCACCGGCTTCTGCCTGTGTGGTTTCGATAGCCTTGATGAGCTCGCCTTCATTGCGAACAACACGCATACCGCGACCACCACCGCCACCGGCAGCTTTTACGATAATCGGATAACCGATGCGCTTAGCAATGGTTTTGTTACGCTCATTGTCTTCTGTCAGAGGGCCGTCAGAGCCGGGTACACAGGGTACGCCAGCTTTTTTCATCGCATTGATGGCCGACACTTTGTCTCCCATCAGATTGATGGTCTCCGCTGTCGGGCCGATGAAAATAAAGCCGCTTTTTTCTACTGCTTCAGCGAAATCGGCATTCTCTGCAAGAAATCCATAACCAGGATGGATTGCAATGGAGTTGGTGACTTCCGCCGCCGCAATGATGCGTGGAATGTTAAGGTAACTTTCTGTGGCTGACGCTTTACCAATACAGATAGATTCGTCAGCTAACAGAACGTGCTTGAGGTTTTTATCCGCAGTGGAATGCACCGCAACGGTTTTGATGCCCAGTTCTTTACAGGCACGCAAAATGCGAAGTGCGATTTCCCCACGGTTTGCAATGAGTACTTTATCTAACATGATAATGTGCCCGGTTATTCAATGATGAACATGGGTTGGTCAAATTCTACCGGATCCTGATTTTCCACCAGGATTTCTTTAACCACACCGGCTTTGTCAGATTCAATTTGATTCATCATTTTCATGGCTTCAACGATACACAGCGTATCGCCCACTTTCACGCTCTGGCCAACTTCAACGAACGCTTTTGCCGTTGGTGAGGACGCGCGGTAGAAGGTGCCTACCATCGGTGATTTGACGACGTGGCCGCTGGGAGCCGCCGGTTCTGCCGGAACTTCCGGTGCTGCAGGTGCAGACGCCGGCGCTTGCGGAGCCTGAGGCGCTTGCGGTGCTGCGAAGCTGTAATTCATAGGGGCTGCGACGCCAGAAGGGCCGCGGTGAATGCGCACAGACTCTTCGCCTTCGGTGATTTCCAGCTCGGCAATGCCGGATTCTTCAACCAGTTCGATGAGCTTTTTAATTTTTCTGATATCCATGATCTGTCTCGTATTACTTTGTCGTTGTCTGTAAGTTAATGGCAGCCGTCAGAGCCAGGGAGTATCCGATAGGACCCAACCCCAGAATGACGCCTGCGGCTATATCTGAAAGATAAGAATGATGACGAAAAGGTTCGCGGGCGTGCACATTGGACAGATGCACCTCGACAAAAGGAATCGATACACTCAACAGCGCATCCCGCAGCGCAATGCTGGTATGAGTAAATGCGCCGGGATTGATGATGATAGCGTCAACGGTGCCAAGAGAATCATGTATGCGATCAATAAGCGCATACTCGGCATTTGACTGAAAATGAGACAAGCTGACTCCGGCAGAGTCTGCCTGTGCCGTTAAGTCATCGACGATGTCCTGTAATGTCTGGTGACCGTATTTATCCGGTTCACGCTGTCCTAACATATTTAAGTTAGGCCCGTTAAGTAACAAAATATTCATTAAAATGATGCTATCTTTCGACAAAGATCGGGTTATTTGTCATTTCAACAAAAAAACACTGCTGTTGCACGAAAAAAAGCCAGTTACAGCCTTATCGTTTTTAATTAACGAGTGATTATAGACGTACATACAAATTTCGCAGCAAAATACTGGTCTAATCAGGGGATATCGCCGCAAAGTTCATGTGCATATAGACGTTAGTCTACAAGCACAGCAAACTAGGGCATCGAAAGCTCTGTATTGAAGCTGACAGGAACAGAGTCATACCGGCCATGAGGTTTTGCGATGTATACGCCAAAGTGCAAATGAGGCTGTGATGAGAAGCCGGTGTTGCCGGTATAACCAATCAGCTGACCGGTTTTGACCGTATCACCGCGAGACACTGCCACTCCATCAAAGCGCAAGTGATAGTATTCACCGGTTGTGCCATCATCGTGCAGAATCGCCACATAGTTCGCATGTTTTGCCAGCGACTTCGACGGACCGCCAAGCTGCCCGTCGGCTTTGGTATCAATAACAATGCCGCCTCTGGCCGCCAGTACTGGGGTTCCTTCAGGTGCATCAAAGTCAATGGTGTAACGGGACGCCCCCTGATGACTGTAATTGCCATTGAAACCCTGGATAACCGGATAGTGTGATACGGGTTGTAGTGGAGGAGCGTAGCGGATGTCGTCATTGTGAACGGCTGCCAGTGTGCCTGGCGTCCAGCGGACCCGCATATCCTGCCAGAAACGCCGGACGTTGCGAACGCTGCCAAGCAGGCGTTGCTCCGAGGCGCGCAAATCAACAGTAACGTGAGGCTTACCTACCAGTTGCGGAGCATATAACGAGAGAACCACGGGTAACCCGGACACGTTCTCAACAAGCAGAGTCGCCCGGCTTCCGTCCGGCTCTGTGGAAAGACAAAAGCGGTCATCAAAACAGCGCTGACTTCCGTAGGCCGGCAGAGCCAAAACAATCGCTATCCAGATGAAAAGAATACGCAAAACCTGCCCCCTGACTCCTACCCTGCTGTTTGCAGAACGATAAAGCTGAACCACCAATCGCCAGGGCTCTGGCAGTACAGAGCCCTATTGACGCGGCTAACAGATAACAGCGATTATGTAGATTACGCCGGCTGGCTGACTCTAGTTGTTATCTAACACCTTTTTAATGTGGGCAGCAAACGGATCTGCCCGCATGAAGCCGGTAACCCGGGAGCCTTTTATTTCATTCCCCTGTTTATCGAAAAACAAAATGGTGGGTAAGCCAAGCACATCAAATTCTTCGTTAAACGCCAAATTGGTCGGCGTGTTATCGGTTAAATCAATTTGCATCCACACGGTGTCACTGAGTGCGTCAACGACCTGCGGCGCCGGGAAGGTATACTTCTCAAACTCCTTACAGGCCACACACCAGTCGGCGTACAAATCGACCATCACGGTTTTTCCCTGCGCGTTAGCGGCAGCCACTTTGGTGCGTAAATCGTCAACACTTTTTACTACCATAAACTCAGGATGAGCGTTTGATGCTGTCGCTGAGGTTCCTGCAGTGCTTCCGTGACTGCTGCCAAAGAGTGTCTGGTAGCCAATCATTGCGCTACCAAACAGACCTAAGAAAATGACCAGTGTACGGACACCTTTCGCGAGCGAAGGCGATGACGCCTGATTCATCACGCTGTAATAGGTGAAAGCCATCAGGCCGACGCCAGCCCACAATAAATCGGTATAGTTGCTGTTCCACAAACGCTCAACAAACAGCACTGCTACTGCCAGCATCATGAAGCCGAAGGTCACTTTCACGATATTCATCCAGTTGCCCGCTTTGGGCAGTAGTTTTCCGCCCGTCATGCCGAACAGAATAAGCGGGATCCCCATGCCCAGGCTCAATACGTAGAGGGAGATAAAGCCAAGCGCCATGTCACCGGACTGTGCGATAAACAACAGAATGCCGGTCAGCGGTGCCGTTGTGCATGGCGATGCCACCAGGCCGGACAGCACACCCATGACAAAGACGCCAATAACGTTGCCACGTTTCTGATCGTTGCTTAAGTTGTTCAGACGGGATTGCCATGACGAAGGTAATTGCAGCTCATACGCGCCAAACATCGCCAGCGCAAGTGCCAGGAACAACACAATAAATACCGAAAGAATAATCGGGTGCTGAAGCGCCGCCTGAAACTGTACCCCTGCCGAAGCCACCACAAGACCAAGCAGCGAGTAGGTGATCGCCATACCCTGTACGTACACAAACGATAACCAGAATGCTTTAGACAGTTTAATTTCTTTGCCCTGGCCAATTACAATGCCGGACAGAATGGGATACATCGGAAAAACACAGGGTGTGAACGCCAGGCCTACGCCCAGTGCGAGGAATATCAGCAACGTCCACAGCAGGTTTTCATCATCCGCCAGCCGCTCGGCCAGCGTGAACTGTTCCGATTGCGTGCTGCCGCTTTGCGCTGCATCGCTTCCGGCCTCTGCGGGAGCTGGCTCAGACCCCGCGCCCACCGCTTCAAGGTAAATCACTTTGGTGGTGGGTGGATAACACAGCCCGGCATCGGCACATCCCTGGTAACGTAGCTTTACCACGCCATCCTTTACCGATTCCTCGATAGGAACCGTAAAAGTGACGCTGTCGTAATACACTTCCGTGAGGCCAAAAAACTCATCCTGTTTTTCTTTACCTTCAGGTAACGATGGCTCGCCAATGGTGGCGTTTTTGGTGACCAGCTTAAACTGATGCTTATACAGGTAGTAGGCATCAGCAATGTCAAACGTCACCGTCAGCACGTCATCGTTTTGCTCAAAGTCGAAAACAAAGGCTTCTTCAACCGGTAAAAACTCGGGCTCGTCACTGAACAGATCGGCCATCCCTCCACTTTCGACTTGCGCTTTGCAGGCAAAGGGGAAGGCGATGAATATCGCCATCAGAACGAGTAAATAATGTCTTGGCTTCATGCAAGTTTCCTGATTACTGCTTATTAATTAACAGACGTTGTCAGCCAGTTTACGTAGGCATCGCTGCCAGAAATTTCATCCATAACTAACCATTCCATCACATCATACGGGTGCAGATCTTCAACACAGATATAGGCATCGTTGACCTTGTCATCAGTGGTTTTGATTACCAGCTGAAATTCTTCGCCTTGCTGTAAAGCGCCTTCCCACTTATAAAATGACGTTACCGGCCCGGCAATATTGACGCACGCTGCTAGGTGGTCTTCCACGAGTCTGGCTGCGATCTCGCTGCCGGTTTTTTTATCGGGTACGGTGCACAATGCAATTTTAACTGACATGTTTGCTCCTTAAGACCTTGCGGGCTTTGATATTCTTTCAGAAATTCAGTGTAACATGAGAACGACTTGTCGGCGCGACAGCACCGTTGGTCGGTTCTGCACGTAGGTATGATTGTGATTATGAGAAACTCCCCCATGTAGGAGTAAAGTGTATTGCCAGCGTCTGGCGTGAAGCATGTGTTTGTGTGCTCATTACTATGTTGTGCTGGTATTACACAAAACTGGCCCCGGATCCGGGCCAAAATGAATTTTATGAGGTGCTGATTTGCGCATTCTTTTTTTATTATTTGCCATTATGCCTATCCTTGAGATAGCGCTGTTGATTCAGGTAGGCGGCATCATCGGTGGCTGGAACACGGTTGCCCTGGTTATTATCACAGCTTTTGTTGGTGCTTATCTTGTGCGCCGTGAGGGCTTCCAGACCCTGCAGTCTGCACAGGCGAAAATGCAGCGAAACGAGTTGCCGGGTAAAGAAATGGTAGAAGGGCTGATGCTGGTGATTGCCGGTGTGCTACTGGTCACTCCCGGATTGATTACCGATATCCTTGGCTTCCTATTCGTGATTCCCGGCAGCCGCCACATGCTGGCAGCGCAACTGTCCAAGCATATGAAGATGCGGGTTGTTACCCAGGGCGGATTCGGTCAGGCCGGTAATTATCAACAACCTGGTAACGATCCTTTCAGGAAGCGCGATCCATCCGGTAACGGCAACGTGTTTGAAGGCGAATACGATGATAAAACCCGGCAGGACGATCCGGATAAGCGCCTGAAGTAACCCAAGTTCTGAACCTCAGGAGCAGCCGGGTTGCACGCGAATCTAAAACATTCGTGGCAGCTAGCCTGGCTGGCAACGCGTTGAATGAAAAAAAATGCGTTTTTTTCACAAAAAGCCCTTGAGATTGTCAGGGTACTCCCCCATTTAACCACGCAGAAAAGATTTTAACGCCCGGCAACGGGCATTCCTAGGTATCCGGTGCACAGTGTTGTGCATCGATCACAACTTAAAACTTGAATAGTTGAATTTTCAGGAGATTTGAAAATGGCAATTCGTCCTTTACATGATCGCGTCATCATTAAGCGCGCAGAGCAGGAAAGCAAGTCTGCTGGTGGAATCGTACTGACTGGTTCTGCTGCAGAAAAATCTACGCGCGGTGAGGTTATTGCTGTAGGTAACGGTCGCATCCTTGATAACGGCGACGTTAAAGCTCTGGATGTAAAAGTAGGCGACACCGTTATTTTCAACGACGGTTACGGCGTGAAAACAGAGAAGCTGGATGGTGAAGAAGTTCTGATCCTGAGCGAAAGCGACATTCTGGCAATTGTTGAATAAAACACGATATCCGTTAAACGAATTTAGAGGAATTAAACATGGCAGCTAAAGAAGTACGTTTTGGTGATGACGCCCGCACAAAAATGCTGAAAGGCGTTAATACTCTTGCAAACGCAGTAAAAGTAACCTTAGGCCCTAAAGGCCGTAACGTTGTTCTGGATAAGTCATTCGGCGCGCCTACCATCACTAAAGATGGTGTGTCTGTAGCGAAAGAAATCGAGCTGGAAGACAAGTTCGAGAACATGGGCGCACAGATGGTTAAAGAAGTAGCGTCTAAAGCGAACGACGAAGCGGGTGACGGTACTACTACGGCAACCGTTCTGGCGCAGGCTATCGTAACTGAAGGTCTTAAGTCAGTGGCTGCGGGTATGAACCCGATGGATCTGAAGCGCGGTATCGACAAAGCCGTTATCGCTGCGGTTGAAGAACTGAAAAACCTGTCTACTGATTGTGCTGACAGCAAGTCTATTGCTCAGGTAGGTACTATCTCTGCAAACTCTGACTCAGAAGTGGGTGAGATCATTGCACAGGCAATGGAAAAAGTTGGCAAAGAAGGTGTTATCACTGTTGAAGAAGGTCAGGCTCTGCAAAACGAGCTGGACGTGGTTGAAGGTATGCAGTTTGACCGCGGTTACCTGTCTCCTTACTTCATCAACAACCAGGAAAACGGCACTGTTGAGCTGGACAACCCGTTCATCCTGCTGGTAGACAAGAAAATCTCTAACATCCGTGAACTACTGCCTACACTGGAAAACGTTGCGAAAGCCGGTAAGCCTCTGCTTATCATGGCGGAAGACGTTGAAGGTGAAGCGCTGGCAACACTGGTTGTTAACAACATGCGCGGTATCGTGAAAGTGGCTGCGGTTAAAGCTCCGGGTTTCGGTGACCGTCGTAAAGCGATGCTACAAGACATCGCGACCCTGACTGGCGGTACAGTAATCTCTGAAGAGATTGGTCTGGAGCTGGAAAAGGTACAGCTGGAAGACTTAGGTACAGCGAAGCGCGTTGTTATCAACAAAGACAACACCACTGTTGTTGACGGTAACGGCGACGAAGCGGCTATTGAAGGTCGTTGCTCGCAAATTCGTGGTCAAATTGAAGAATCTTCTTCTGACTACGATAAAGAGAAACTTCAGGAGCGTCTGGCCAAGCTGTCTGGCGGTGTTGCAGTCATCAAAGTAGGTGCTGCTACTGAAGTAGAAATGAAAGAGAAGAAAGACCGCGTTGAAGATGCACTGCATGCAACTCGCGCTGCGGTTGAAGAAGGTGTGGTACCTGGTGGTGGTGTTGCCCTGGTTCGTGCGGCGTCACGCCTGGTTGACCTGACTGGTGACAACGAAGACCAAACCGTTGGTATCAAACTGGCTCTGCGTGCAATGGAATCTCCACTGCGTCAAATCGCAATCAACTCAGGTGCAGAAGCATCAGTAGTGGTTAACGAAGTGAAGAACGGCGAAGGTAACTACGGTTATAACGCAGGTAACGACACTTACGGCGACATGCTGGAAATGGGTATCCTTGACCCAACTAAAGTGACTCGTTCTGCACTGCAGTTCGCAGCGTCGATTGCTTCTCTGATGATCACGACTGAAGCGATGGTGGCTGAACTTCCAAAGGAAGACGCACCAGCAATGCCTGACATGGGCGGCATGGGCGGAATGGGCGGCATGATGTGATCCACCCATTAGCTAACGCTAATTAAGAAAAGCGCTCTTCGGAGCGCTTTTTTTTTGCCGTTTTCCCGTATAATTGCCACTGAGTCGAGCGAGAAAGAGTAAAAATTATGGCAACTGCATCCGCACTGCATATTCTGGTAAAAACAGAAAAAGAAGCCTTATCGATTTTAGACCAGCTTAAAAAAGGCAAAAACTTTGGTAGCCTCGCCAAACGTTATTCTACCTGCCCATCGGGTAAGCGTGGTGGTGATTTGGGCGAGTTTCGCCGCGGGCAAATGGTAAAAGCTTTTGATGATGTTGTGTTTAAAAAAGAAGTGCTAAAAGTGCACGGGCCGGTAAAAACGCGCTTTGGCTACCACCTGATTAAAACCTTGTATCGCAGTTAGTGCCACCTGCTACCCATCTCAGATGTAACTCTTTATATCGCCTGTTCTGCTTTTCATAATCACACGTTTTAAATTATTGCTAAGTAGTACTATCCAAAGACGAAGTTTTGCTCTACTGTTTATGGACGTCTAAATGTCCAGACGGTTGCCTAAGGAGCTCGACATGAAACCGGAAACGATTGCACTGCACGCAGGCTATACCAGCGAAGAAACTACCAAAGCCGCGACTACCCCTATTTATCAGACCACGTCGTTTACTTTCGATAATACACAGCATGGTGCTGATCTTTTTGATTTGAAAGTACCAGGCAATATCTACAGCCGGATCATGAACCCCACCAATGCGGTATTGGAGCAGCGTCTGACGGAACTGGAAGGCGGTGTCGGCGCCCTGGCTGTGGCGTCCGGTATGGCAGCTATTCGTTATGCGATAGAGGCGATTGCCGAGGTAGGCAGCAATATCGTGAGTGTCGGGCAGTTATATGGCGGCACGTACAACCTGTTCGCACACACCTTTCCGCGCCAGGGCATACAAACTAAATTTGTTCAGGCGGATGATTTTGACGGTTTGGCCGACGCCATCGATGAAAATACCAAAGCCGTGTTTTGTGAGTCTATTGGTAACCCCGCAGGTAATGTGGTTGATATCGCCCGCTGGGCTGAAATCGCACACGCCGCCGGCGTTCCGCTCATTGTCGATAATACGGTAGCAACCCCGGTGCTATGCCGGGTATTCGACCACGGCGCTGATATTGCCGTGCACTCGCTTACCAAATACATTGGCGGGCATGGCACCACCGTTGGCGGCATTATCGTTGACTCAGGTAAGTTTGACTGGGCTGCCCATTCGGATCGTTTCAGCATGCTGACCACGCCGGATCCCAGCTATCACGGCGTCACCTATACCGAAGCTCTGGGGCCAGCTGCCTACATCGGACGCTGTCGTGTGGTGCCGCTGCGAAATACCGGCGCGGCGCTGTCAGCGCAAAGCGCGTTTAATATTATGCAGGGACTGGAAACGCTGTCGTTGCGCATGGAACGACATTGTGAAAACGCCGAAAAAGTTGCCGCTTATCTTAAGCAGCATGAGGCGGTCAACTGGGTCAATTACGCCGCCCTTCCTGAAAGTGAGCACTTCGAAACGTGTCAGCGGATCTGCGGCGGAAAAGCGGCCGGCATTATCAGCTTCGGTATTAAAGGCGGCGTGCCTGCCGGGTCTAAATTTATCGATGCGCTTGCGCTTATTCTGCGTCTGGTTAACATCGGTGATGCGAAATCCCTCGCCTGCCATCCGGCCAGCACAACGCACCGTCAGCTAAACGCTGAAGAACTGGCCAGCGCCGGTGTCAGTGAAGATATGGTGCGCATTTCCGTAGGTATTGAACATATCGACGATATTATTGCGGATATTGAGCAGGCGCTGTCAGCCAGCCAGCGATAGGCGGTAACGCCGGGAGGTCAGTACATTACAGGATTGCTCGCTTTTCCCGGCCTGTCTGCCTTCTTTTGACCGAGATATGCCTGTGTACCCCTTTTGCTTTTTGGGTTTATACACTCTGGCGTGCATAGCGCATATTTCAAATATCACAACATTACCGCAGCGACCCTGTCTTCGCTGCGGTAACGTGCTGAGGTTCAGCCGCAGTAACCGTTATTCCAGGCTTGCACGTTATTACCTGCAAACTGGGCCGCAAACTGCTTGTCGGTGCGACCGCAGGGGAACGTGGACAGCGCGGCACCTAACGATGCTTCCACAAAGTCGCGGTTTACCGGTCGTGAAGGGTCGCAGCCCGGACTAAAATGGTTAACGCGACACAGCGAACGGTCAAAAGCAGCGATGCCGAGGAAAGCATCGGATCGCACAAGCAGCGTTTCCATAACGTAGGAATTGAACATGGGAGGCTGCCAGAGTGTGGCCGAGTTATACAGCGTTGCAGACTTTCTGTTGGCGACAAGGCCATCGTTTCTTACAAAAGGTTGCAGGTAACTCCAGTTGGGATCAACCTGAGCAACCAGTGTGTCATTCTCCAGCAGCATAGATTCAAAATTAACTGACACCTGCTGAGCATGCATCGGGCCAGAAACCTGCGCTCCGGCCAACCGCATTTCTACGCTACCATCATCGTTGTAAGCTCTGCAGTGGTTACCGGACTTTTCTATTTCCCACCCTTGCGGGATGGCAAATGCGCCGCCGGAGGCTTGATGAATATAAATATCAAAATCTGGGTTTATATTCGGGTGACCGGCATAATGACCCGCACTGATAAGCTGAGAAATGCCCATTGGTGAGTCCGAGGTTTGATACAACTCGCTGAGGCTTCGGGTTCGCATTTTTCTGAAAGTAAACTGGCCGCAGCTGATACTTTTTCCCATATTAATATCGGTGTCAGCCGAAAAAACGCGGGACGCGGTAAGTGTCCCGGCTCCTGACGCCTGCCCCGATATGTCCAGCTCGCTACCCGACATCAGGTGATAAAAGTTTTTAATCGGTACGCCCCAACTGATACTGGCGGTGCCGCTTTCCAGTCCACCATCTGCAATGCCCACTACCTCGCCGTTTTTGTTCAGTATCGGGCCGCCGGAAATGCCGGGGATCAGGTGACCATCGAAGCGCAGGATTTCAAGATCGACAGACGGCATGCCCACCTGCTTTATCTGCGTGATGGCCTTGTCGTTCAGCATGTCCGCCAGCCGGTTACTGCCAGAGGTCACGCGCAACTCGGTGTCGTCCATGGTTGGCGCATTCGCTTCGTAGCCTATAACGATAAGCCGCTCGTTGTATGCAGGCTGTATGTTAGAACGGGTAAGTACGGCATGGGGAAGCGCCGCACTCAGCTTTAGCACCGCCATATCGGCTTTCTTATAGGTTTTCAGAACGCTTGCCGATAGCGTATTGCCGGAGTCTTCATGATATACACTGAACTTCTCACAGCCAGCGATGACGTGCAGTGCAGTGACAACTTGGTTTTCGCTACCGTAGAGAAAACCGCTGCCATTCTGGGCATCGTCCACGCACTGTCTGGCCTGAACCCGGACAACAGACTTTTTCACTTCTTTGAGTGTGTCTGCGTCTATTGCTGCTGTTGTCTCAAACGCAGCAACGCTGAGTGCCGTTAGTAAATAACATGCTGTTTTTATCAGGCCTCGCATAACACCCTCCATATCGCGTTGACAATATCTGCTTGTGACTCAGCGCGGCTACTTTCAACGATGTCGGCAATATCGGGCCACGGTGCGTCTTCGGCACGAGCCGCGCTTATCCACTGGGAAACCGTCCGGTTTCCGGATTTCAGGTTGTTACAGTGTGTCGAACTGGTGCCTGATGAGAGTACGGTACGGGGGCCGGGCACAGAGATAATTTCGGCTCCGTCCGGTTTAATACCCAGCCGCGCAAAGGCGGTATAAGCACGCGCAGCTTCTTCGGTATAACCGGCACTCTGCCACTGGTTAATCTGTTCGCTGATAGAAGGGGCGAGAAGATCCTGCACGCGCAGCAGCAAGCCGCAGAGTAAGGCCAGGGTGGCAAAAATACCGAATCCCATGATCCTGAAACGCTGTTGTTCAACCAGTTCAGGTTTAGCTTTGGTAAGTCCTAAGACGGCGGCGAGAATGGCAGCAATGGCACTGATTGCAGTACCTACGACCGATGCGGTAGATAAACCAATAAGTAGTCCTGCAAGCGCCCCAACGCCGGCTCCCGCTATGAAGTCTTCCACTTTGCTCATTTACTGTTCCCTGCTAATCCTGGCAGAGCGTTACGCACGATGGGTCAAAACTTTACAATCAAGAACAGCAATATCGTTGGGTTATAAGAACAAGTTTTTATGTTACGCGTTCACGGCGTCACGCTTTTATTTAGGTAAGGTGCGAATACGTCTATGGTCGCTCAGACATGCAGCCACGCACCTTCTCTAGTTTGGTCTGTGTTTCTGATTAATTCCAGATTCTTTTTTTGGTTTAGAACAGGAAGTATTTTGAGGGGACGGGGCGGCGATTATGGTTAAGTGTGGGGAGCTGTCCGAATTGCTACTTTCCGCAGACTTGTCAGTATTCAGAGTTCGGGCTGCTAGCAAACCGATAGCGTAGTTTTGCTTAATCGCCTTGTTCGCTGGTATCCGCCGGCATCCATTTCTCTGCGCATACCCCCTTTTTTACGTAGCTTGCATATGGGCTGTCATCTCTATGCAGATGGCGGGCTATCGCTTTTGCATGATCCACAGTAATAAACGCCGTTTCAGCGGCATTGCCATCATCATCCAGCCTGAAGTATTCCGAGGTAAAGGTAGTCAGGTAGAGTGCGTTTTCCACGCCTGTATCGGTAAGACGCACACGGGTGACGGCTTTAAAACGTGCGGTATCATCGGCGAGCGTCAGAAGTTTTTTATAAAAATATCCGGTATCTGTCTGACGTTGCGAAAACACGTTCAGTGTTCTGATAAGTTCTGCAAGGTCGATAGCTTCGCGCTGTAACATAAAGTCATGATGGGTTTCTTGCGGGTTATCTGCGCTTTGACCCGCGGTATAGGCTTGCTTTTTTGCCAGCTCGTCAAGGAAACGCTGTCCCTCTTCTGCATAATCGACCAGCGCCCTGGTATTCATTTTTACGTAATAATCGCTGATGCCGGCTGGCACAATATCAAACAAACGGATATCGGGGGTTACCGCGGCTTTTTTCTCAGGCTCCTGAGGGCCCCTGGCCTCACAGCGCTCGGAAATAAAGTAATAGTAATCACCGGCACGCATCGCCTGCGCAGCAGAGATGTTGAGAAAAGAGAAAAGAATAAGCAGTGCGAAACAGCGCTTTCGGTTTTGCATAAGGGAATCAGACAGCAACAATAATGTCGTCAGTGTAACGTGTTTTCAGCCTGTATAGCGATAGTGTTGATACCACTCAGTGCCGGCGTGAGTACAGACCGCACACCAACCCCTTCTTCCCGCACATATTGCTGCATGTAACTATCCTGAATATCGCCAGATCCACGCCATTCACATAAAAAACATTTATAGCGTTGAGGTTTTGAATTAGCCCGGTGAACCAGCGGACTTGCCAATAGATACGGTTGATGCGCAATTATTCAACAATATTATTCTCTGCTTTTATATTTATTTTGCATAACATTTATTCAATCATTAATGGATTTCCATTCCGAATGATTGACATAATGTATTGAAATAGCCGGTACGGTATGAAGAGTGTCATCCTCAGGGAAGCCTGATCAACTGGAGAAAATCATGAAGATCCTGATTTTAAATGAGGCAAAGCAGGCTTCAGAGTCTGGCAGCGAGGAAAGACGCTGCGCCGTATCACCGTCGAGTGTGATGCGTTTGAGTCGGAAAAATGTAGAAATTTTGGTCGAGACTGGTGCAGGGGTATCCAGTCATTATTCAGATTCTGAATTAAAAGAAGCGGGGGCTTCTATTATAGATGATGTGAATGAGGCCTTAAGCGAAATTGATGCGCTGATATGCGTGAATCGTCCGCCTGCGGAGATGATCACCAAGCTGAAGCCGGGTACGCTGGTTGTCGGGCACATCGATCCCTTTTTCCAGCAGCCACTGGTAACACAATTAAGTGAAAGCGGTATGACGACAGTGTCTGTCGAGATGATCCCGCGTTCTTCCCGTGCTCAGAAGATGGATGCTCTGAGCTCTCAGGCCAGTCTTGCCGGTTACGTTATGGTAATGCAGGCGGCCACGTACCTCCCCTCCATTCTACCCATGATGATGACGCCGTCAGGTACCATCAAGCCTGCGAAAGTCTTTATTATCGGTGCCGGTGTAGCCGGACTGCAGGCAATCGCCACAGCCAAACGGCTAGGCGCAAATGTGCTGGCGTATGATACCCGACCGGTCGTGGCAGAGCAGGTTGAGTCGCTGGGCGGTAAGTTCTTAAAAATTGATATCGGAGAAACCGGGCAAACCAAAGATGGTTATGCTAAAGAGCTTACCGACGAGCAAAAGCAAAAACTGCAGGATGCCCAACGCGATGCCATTACCAGTTCAGACATTGTAATTACTACCGCACAGTTGTTCGGACGAAAGCCGCCGGTGTTAATTAACAAAAGCACGCTGGAAATGATGAAGCCGGGAAGTGTGGTGGTAGATATGGCTGCACAGTCTGGCGGTAACGTTGAAGGCTCTGTACCTGGCGAAACGGTTGACGTGAAAGGTGTGAAAGTCATCGGAACGGGCAACTGGAGTCAGCAGGTGGCGCGTGCGGCAACAGACATGTACGCCAACAACATCTTCAACTTGCTGGATGAATTTCTGGATGATGAGAGCGGGACGTTTAACCTCGATTTAGAGGACGACATTCTGGCCGGCTGCGTTATTACGCACGATGGCAACATCATAAATGACATGCTGAAATCAGCCTACGAAGGAGCCTGAGATGGAAACGATTTATCTGCTGTTTATTGTACTTCTGGCAGCCATGCTGGGCTTCGAGCTGATCCGAAAAGTCCCCGCGACGCTGCATACACCGCTGATGTCCGGTTCTAACGCCATCTCCGGTGTTACGCTGGTCGGCGCTTTGGTGGCATCTGGGTCAGATAATAATTTACTCACTACCATTCTGGGCACTGCAGCGGTCGCGCTTGCCAGTATTAACGTCGTGGGAGGGTATCTGGTTACTGACCGTATGCTCGGCATGTTCAAGAAAAAAGACAAAAAATAGGAGGTGACACGTGACGAATATAGCAACCACAATTAATCTCGCTTACGTTGTCGCCGCAGCGTTATTTATTCTTGGCCTGAAACTGCTAAGTCATCCCTCTACAGCGCGAAAGGGCAATATGATTTCCGCGCTGGGTATGTTGGTGGCGGTAGTGGTGACCTTACTGGATCGCGACATTATCAGTTATCACTACATCGTCTTGGGTGTCGTGATCGGCGGCGCCTATGGCGCGTGGAAAGCACGCTCTGTGCAAATGACGCAGATGCCGGAAATGGTATCCCTGTTTAATGGTTTTGGTGGTGCCGCCTCGTTGTTGCTGGGCTGGTCAACGGTAAGCGCTATGACGCCATTTGCCATTAATGCGTCTGGCAATTTTGTTTTTATCACTGTGCTGTTTACCTTGCTGGTGGGCGGCGTGACCTTCTCCGGTTCCGTAATAGCCTGGGGAAAGCTGTCTGGTAAGTTGTCTTCAAAAGCCGTGATTTTTACCGGTCTGCGAGAACTTAGCATTCTGCATCTGGTGGGGATGGCAGTGGTAGGCTATCTGTTTGTTACCGACCCGGCTAATCCGCTGTGGCTGTATATCGCCATTGCGCTGGGTCTTAGCTTTGGTTTGTGGGCCACTATTTCCATTGGTGGTGCTGACATGCCGGTAGTTATCGCACTGCTGAACAGCTACTCCGGTATTGCTGCGTCTGCGGCGGGGCTTGCCGTGGGCAACACCATACTCATTGTCACGGGTCTGCTGGTGGGAGCATCGGGACTAATTCTGACAAACATCATGTGTAAAGCCATGAACCGTTCACTGATGAACGTGCTGTTATCCGGTTTTTCCAAACCGGTGGAAGCAGGCGAGGCTATCACTGGCGAAATTAAAGTGTTGTCTGCGCAGGACTCGTTTTATGTGCTTGAAGCGGCACAGGCTGTGTTGGTGGTTCCGGGTTACGGTATGGCCGTAGCACAGGCACAGCATGCGGTACGTGAACTGCAAACGTTGCTGGAAGAAAATGGGTGTACCGTCGACTACGCCATTCACCCGGTAGCAGGCCGTATGCCCGGACACATGAATGTGCTGCTGGCGGAAGCCGATGTGCCTTACGATCAGCTTCATGAAATGGACGATGTGAACCCGCGTATGGAAAACTACGATGTGGTGATCGTCATCGGTGCCAACGACGTGGTAAATCCTGCAGCGAAAGAAATGAAAGGCAGCCCGATTTACGGCATGCCGGTGATAGAGGCCTATCGTGCGAAGACGGTATTCGTGCTTAAGCGCTCTGCCAATGCCGGGTTTGCCGGGGTGGACAACCCGCTTTTCTTCAAGGACAACACCCGCATGGTGCTGGGCGATGCGAAAGAAACCATCAACAGCATAATTCGCGAGTTTGGTGACGATTAATCAAACGATAACGGGTAAATGAAAAGAGCCGGCTTGCCGGCTCTTTTACGTTATACCGGCACGTCTGCGGTTACCAGAACCCAATCAGAATAGCGCCCATGGCTGCAAACAACAGGCCGCAGTAGACCCGATAATCGCTATACCAGTGGCAAGGGGTGTCAGGCGCCATCATATCGGGCTGATATACCAGCGATTCGACATCTTTTTGCTTGCCAAACTGTGACGCGATAAGCAGGACAATTGTACACACAACGAACATCACGCCTACGCCGATAGAGAAGTGAATATTTACTACGCCTGCCTGTCTGAGTAAGAATAATCCAATGCCCAGCGCAAAGCCGGAAAGTAAGGTAACGAATGCACCGTTGCCGTTGGCCTTTTTATAAAACACGCCAACCAGAAACAGCGTAGCAATTGGCGGCACAATGATCGCAAACATTTGCTGCAGGTAGTTCCAGAGTCCGCCGAAGTCGGCAATAAACGGTGCCCATACTGCCGCTATCAGCATGATAACGACCGTGGTAACCCTGCCATAGGTGGCAATGGTTTTCGGTGCAATATCCGGTTTAGCCGGTTTGATGAAATCGACTACCACCAGCGTTGAAGCTGAGTTCAGCGTCGAATCAACGGTTGACATGATGGCGGATATCAATCCGGCCATCACGATGCCAACGACTCCCACCGGTAACACTTCTGAAATCAGGGTGGGGAGCACCATATCGCTGTTTGTGATGCCGGGCAGCAAACTGATGGCCATCGCGCCGGGCAGTACCATAATAAAAAGCGGCAGTATTTTCATAAATCCGCCAAGTAATGCGCCCCAACGGGCATGGTCGATATTTTTTGCTGCAAGCACGCGCTGGGTGACATACTGGTTAGTTACCCAGTACCAGAACCCCAGTAACGGTACGCCAACCAGTGTGCCGAGCCATGGCAAAGTAGGGTCGTCCATTGGGCGGATCACCGACAAGTGACCTTCAGGTACGGAGGCCGTTACTGCCGACCAGGAAAAGTCCAAATCGGCAAACAGCATGTAGGTCAGAATGGAACAGCCTGCAATCAGAATGATGGCCTGCAGAGTATCGGTATATACCACGGCTTTGAGACCACCGAAAGCGGTGTAGAATCCGGCAACCAGAGCCAGCACCAGTGCGGTGTACCATAATTCAAACTGCGGGAAGAACACCTGCAATACCACGGCCCCCGCGTACAGGCCGCCCGCGGTGTCTACCAATACGGAAATGAAAATTGTCACTGCAGAGAAGATCTTCCGGGAGCGCACATCATAGCGAAGCTCAAGGTATTCGGGCACGGTAGTTATTCTGGCCCGCAGGTATAGCGGAATAAATATCGCCGCCATCACAATGAGAGGCACGCCGGATAACCACTCATAATTGGAGGCTGAGATCCCGGTACTGTAAGCCGCACCGGACAGACCAATCAGCGTAGTGCTGGATATGTTGGAGGCAAACAGTGAACAACCGATGATGCCCCATGTCAGACTGCGTCCACCTAAAAACAAATCCTCGCCGGTTTTGGTCTGTTTCCCGACCCAAATACCAATGGCAAGAACGATGACAAAATAACCGGCGATAATCCCTAAATCAATCTGGCTAATGCTATCAGTCATGTTAGTTCTCTTCGTTTACATCCGTTGTTTTTATCTCAGCAAAAAAGGCCTGATATGCAGGCAGGGTGAGTGTGTTGTTCTGAAGGCTGCTGTGAAAACCATGTCCCTGCAGTACCTTTAGTGCCATATCAGGTAGCGTAAGGGTTGTGCTCGTGTGGTTTAAATTGATGCATACCAGCATTTTCTGCCCGGGGGCTTCCCGCAGCCAAGCCAGCCCCAGACTGTCATCAAGTAATGTCAGTGATCCTTTGACCAGCGCCGGCTGTGCCTGACGCCACAGAACAAACCGTCTTATGGCATTGAGTGTGCTGTCTATGCGGGTATCCTGCTGTTCAACCGCCAACGCCAGATGACGTTCGTCTGTTGGTAGCCAGGGCGATGCAGTGGTAAAGCCACCGTGCTCTGCGTCTGTCCATGGCATGGGTGTGCGGCAACCGTCACGGCCTTTGTAATCTGGCCAGAAAGGCTTGCCGTAGGGGTCGACAATATCATCAAAGGGAACGTTGGCCTCGGGCAGACCAAGTTCATCGCCCTGATACAGGCATTGCGTTCCGTTCAGGCTACTCAGCAAAGCCATGGCCACAAGGGCATACGCTGCATTATCTGTGTCTTTACCCCATCGTGTGGCGACACGAATTACGTCGTGATTTCCAAGCGCCCAGCACGGCCAGCCCGCCTGATTATCTCCGCTGAAGGCGTCAATTACTTTTCGAATATGTGAAGGACTGGCATCATCGGAAAGCAAATCGAAGGTGTATGCCATGTGCAGTCTGTCGTCGCCATTTGTGTAGTCGCGAATAATATCCAGCGCATACTCGCC
Organism: Alteromonas antoniana; assembly: GCF_019249295.1. Lineage (GTDB taxonomy): Bacteria > Pseudomonadota > Gammaproteobacteria > Enterobacterales > Alteromonadaceae > Alteromonas > Alteromonas antoniana. The sequence continues at coordinate 91,398 of NZ_JAESDH010000006.1, read as the reverse complement.
GTTAACCTCTCCCATGGTCATGGTGCCAGGATAACTGTCCATCAATTCACGCATTCGCTTCAAGAAGTCCAGGTTTTCGGGGCGCGTCATATCGTAAATGTGCTGTTGGCGTGCATACGGGTTCTTCGGATCGACACCCACAGTCGATAACTCACTCTCGGGGAGTTCAGGATTATCTCTGAGTGCGGCGTCGTGAAAATAAAAGTTTGCGACATCCAGCCTGAAACCATCCACCCCTAAATCCAGCCAGAATTGCAGCGTGCCCAATTGCGCGTCCTGTACTGCCGGATTGTGAAAATTCAAATCAGGTTGTGATGTCAGGAAGTTATGCAGGTAGTATTGCCCGCGAGCTTCATCGAACGTCCAGGCGCTGCCGCCAAAAAATGACAGCCAATTGTTAGGCGGCGAGCCATCGGGTTTCGGATCCGCCCATACATACCAGTCGGCTTTGGAGTTGGTTTTCGACTGGCGGCTCTCCTGAAACCAGGCGTGTTGATCCGAGCTGTGGCTAATCACCTGATCAATGATAATTTTCAGGCCCAGCTTGTGAGCATGATCAAGCAGCACTTTGAAATCTTCCAGCGTGCCGAAAATCGGATCGACGCTGCAATAGTCGGCAATGTCGTAGCCGAAGTCCTTCATCGGAGAAGTAAAAAACGGAGAAATCCAGATAGCATCGACACCCAGCGATGCCACGTATTCAAGCTTTTGGGTAATGCCGGGTAAATCCCCGATGCCGTCATTGTTTGAATCAAAAAAACTGCGGGGATAAATCTGATAGATCAGCGCCCCTTTCCACCACTGTGACATGACCAATAACCCCAACATATAAATAAAAGGTTGCAGCAAGTGTAGTTGAAAGCGAGACGTTTAAAATCTAAAAGGCAACTTAATTGTTCTGAAAAATCACTTAAAAAGAACGTAGCTACAGGCGCCGTGGGCAGCTTTCCCTGATATGTAGCTCGCTGGGCAGGCATTGGTTTTCCTGACGGATGTGCCCTAAGAAAAGTTCAGCAGCAATCCATCCTTTCTCGCGGTGCGGTTACGCAACGGGAGATCTGAACAGTCATTACAATCTTTTAACAATCAGTTGGAAATTCCCGCAGAACTGTACAAACCTTAATCACACCAACAATGGTTTACATGACAACGACAGGCACAGTCATTAATTGCCTGAGGGCGTTAACAACAAGGAAGTGCAATATGAAGCAAGCTATTTTCTTTTTTACTCTGTCTGTTCTGGTTTGCGGCTCTGCTGCGGCGAGAACCTTCGAAATGGATCGGTGCGAAACCGCCGATTGTGCCTCCTTATTTGAAAGATACCATACCTACGCCCGAACCCATGCTGACGCGGCTGCTATCCTGGGCGACATGTACCTGAATGGCTATGGCACAGAGCCGAATGAAGAAGAAGCGCTGAAGTTATTTAAGAGAGCGGCGCGCTGGCGCTCTATGCAGGGCATGTATAAGGCTGGTCAGTTGATGATAGAAAGTGACGACCCGGACGAGGTAGAAGACGGCCTGGATTATCTCAGAAATGCCGCGAAACGAGAGCATCGGAATGCTAAGTTTCTGCTGGCAGAAGTGTACTCAGACCCTAAATACGGCCTGTTGGATTTAGAAGAAGCGGATATCTGGCTGGCCGAGTCAATTGAAGACGGACATCCGTTGGTGAACTTCCCTCTGCATCGTTTACAGGGCGAAGGAAAACTTACGCAAGCAGATTTTCCACTTACGCTGGCTAAGGTGGATGAGATGAATGCCCAGTACGAGGCAATGGATAGTGAAGAAGCCAAAGCCAATCAGGTGGTGTTGCGCGAAGCGCCGGCTGATGACAAATACGAAGTGATTACCGTAAATGGTCCGAAGCTGGAAGAAATGCTGACCTGGGGGTTATCAATATTCAGTACCTCAGATAATGACATTCGTCAGCGCGCAACCGGAACCCGTATCCGGGGCAAGACCTGCGATGATTTGTGGAACTGCCGATCTGTATTTAAAACCCGGTTCAGAAGAAAAATTTCCTACGAAATACAGTAATTATCCCAAAGCAGCGTGAAGACGCTGCTTATTTGGAGTGCAAGAACGCGGTGCACGTTTTGAGTATGTAAAACGTCACAACGCGTTTCTGCGTTCCTTGTGTGAATTATTTAACACCTGAAATCACAATACTGCCGACTGCCGACTGCCGACTGCCGACTGCCGACTGCCGACTGCCGACTGCCGACTGCCGACTGCCGACTGCCGACTGCCCAGAGTGCAGAGCTCAGTGCCTTATGGCTACAGCGTTTTTATTTGTAACCAGGAAGAACTGGCTGGTGAGCCGTTACTTCTGACCTCCCGCAGAACCGCAAACCTTGTTTTCATCCTTTCTACTGCCGGTTAGCTATGTTCAGGCTTTGTTCATCCTTTTGCTGTTTGACTAGATAGTGAATCACAAAAGAAAGGGATAACTGATGAGAACGCTAATATTATTTGGACTGCTATTACTGGGAACCGCCGCTCAGGCCGACACACTCCAGTTTGGTAAATGCGACAGCAACGATTGCCAGAAGCTGTTTGGGATGTACCAGAAATACTCCCGAACTCATTCCGACGCGGCGGTGCTGTTAGGCGACATGTATCTGAATGGCTACGGCACCGAAGAAAATCAGCGTAAAGCGTTAAAATACTTCAAACGCGGCGCCAGTTGGGGCTCGCTGCATGGTCGTTACAAAGCCGGCCTGATGATGCTTACGTCAGGCGATGCTGATGACAAGGAAACGGGGCTGAAGTATCTGCTAGATGCTGCGAACCGTGGCCATAAACATGCGACATACTTTGCCGGCGAAGTTTTATCGAATCCTGAGTTTGGCGTTGTGGATCTGAAGCGGGCCGATGGTTATCTGGCTACGTCAGTTGAAGCCAGTTACCACGCCATAAACCAAACATTACTGAGGCTACGTGAAGATGGGAAACTGAGCACTGAAGTATTGCCCGAAACCATGGCGGCTATCAACAAAGCCAACGCGTCCGATGAAACGTCAACCGATGCTAAAACTACAGTTAGGAGCGCGCCTGCATCTGATAAGGCGTTCGAAGTGGTTACCGTTAACGGGCCGGACCTGCAAAAATTACTGTTATTCGGCTTACAGGAGTTTCGGGATAATCCGAACGATATTAACAGCACCAGTACCGGCACACGCATACGCGGCCGTACCTGTAGTGAAGTGGCTAACTGTAAATCCGTAGATTTGGAAGAGTTTCAGCGCTACATCTGGTATTTCATTAAATAACAACACACCATTTTATAATGAACTTTTAATGGGGCCGCTGCAGGATTTGCCTTATCATAGCAATCACAACTCATGTGCGACATCAGGCAGCTCGCCCTATTATGCCAACCCCTTCATTTTCGATAAAAACCTGCGGTAACTGCATTCTGATTAAAAAGTCTGAAGAGTGGGATCTTAAAACCGATATTGCTTATCTGAGTGCACTTTGCAATGAAATGAACAAACGTAAGGGCAAAGCGTTTTACGTGGTAGCCGATATGCGGAACTGGAGTGTGCCAGACGCCGTGAAGCAATCGAAAACCAAGGTAGCAATTACAATGGACCGGCGGAATCAGAAAGGCGAAATCTGGCTGCTAAGCGACATGGCCGCTGCCGACCATCTGCTTTCGTTTTTTGACGGTGAACCATTTCCTCTGGAGCGGGTAACCACTAGTGACGAGTTGTTAGCGTGGATCTCGCCGCGGGTAGCGGAAAGTGTATCGCAGGAAATCGCACAGTGGTTGCCAAAACCGGTCTGTTAATCACGCAGAGTTTTTAATGAAAATCCGTTGATTTTCATAGCGTCCACGCATAGCTTGACTATAATACGCCGCATTGTCGGGCAAGGTCCCTGCAAGCATTTACAGATGGCGACTCTTTCCTGTTGCGAGATTCGCTGTCCGGCGGTTGGGTGAGGCCCGACAGAACAGTTAAACATGCAGTGCAACATCGTCTGCCAACTGCAAATCGAGGTGAAGAACATTGTCAGAATGGAACATTGAAGAGGCTGAACGAGTCTACGGCGTTTCGCAATGGGGCGGTGGCTATTTCCGCATTGGCGAAAATGGCAACGTACAGGTGACGCCGGTCCCCGAAGATACCAGCATCAGTATCGACTTTCAGGCGGTAATTGATGATATCCGGGAAGAAGGCGTACAGTTCCCCGTGGTTGTGCGGTTTCATGATGTGTTGCGTTCACAGGTCGCCAGCCTGAACACCAGTTTCAGAAATACCATCGAAGAAGCGGAGTATCAGGGTCAGTACCAGGGGGTTTATCCGGTAAAAGTCAACCAGATGCGTGAAGTGGTTGAAGAGATCGTTGACGCCGGTACGCCGTTTAATTATGGCCTGGAAGCAGGCTCTAAAGCCGAACTGCTTACCGTACTGGCGATGAATACCAATGAAGACTCACTGACTATTCTCAATGGCTACAAAGACGACGAATTTATGCGTCTTGCGCTACTTGGCAGAAAATTAGGCCGTAAAATTGTGGTTGTGGTGGAGAAATACACCGAACTGCTGTTACTGGTAAAAGTAGCGAAAGAGCTTAAGATCGAGCCCATCATTGGGGTCAGAGCCAAAATGACGGTAAAAGGTCGCGGTAAATGGGAAAGCTCGGGAGGCGAGCGCGCCAAATTTGGTCTTACCATCACCGAAATCATTAAAACCGCACGCTATCTGGAAGAACAGGGCATGGCTCACTGCCTGAAACTGCTTCACTTCCATATCGGCAGCCAACTCACCGACATTCGTGCTGTTAAAGAAGCCATGACCGAGGGTGCCCGCATTTATGCAGACCTGCACAAGATGGGCTTTCCGCTGGATTACGTTGATGTTGGTGGCGGCCTGGGAATCGATTATGACGGCAGTAATTCAACAAACGAATCATCGCGCAATTACAGCATGCAGGAGTATGTCGCTGACGTCGTATACGGCATGAAAGAAATGTGTGACCTGGAAGGCGTACCGCATCCTAATCTGGTGAGTGAGAGTGGTCGCGCCATCACGGCACACCACAGTTGCGTGATCACCGAAATTGTTGGTGAGATTAAGTCAAACAGCGCCAGTATCGATACTGATGCCAAAGAAGACGAACACTTTTTTGTCAGAAACATGCGCGAGCTTGCCGAGACCTTTGATCAGCAGACAAATATGCAGGAAGTTTACAACGACGCGTCGCAATACAAAGAGCAGGCGCTGGATGCATTTAAACTGCGTGTGCTGACGCTGGAAGAGCTGGCGAAAATTGAAACCCTGTACTGGGAAATTATGACCCGCCTGCACGCCTACTATGCCAATGCCGAGTATGTGCCGGAAGAACTTCAGGAACTTGATTACAGCCTGTCTTCACAATATCTGTGTAACTTCTCGGTATTTCAGTCTGCCGCAGATACCTGGGCAATCGACCAGCTGCTGCCGGTAGTGCCTCTGACACGCATGAATGAGCGCCCGGAAGTCAATTGCTCGCTGGTGGACATTACCTGCGACAGCGACGGTAAAATCGATCAGTTTTCCATCGGTCGTGAAATCAGCGACGTGATCCCTATGCACAAACTGAGAAAAGGCGAGCATTATCATGTGGGCCTGTTTCTGACTGGCGCGTATCAGGACGTGATGGGCGATATGCATAACCTGTTTGGTCGTCTGAATGAGGTTCACATCTACAGCTACGATGATGATCCACAGGATTTTTATATTGAGGAAGTCGTGAAAGGCTCTTCGGTGGAAGATGTCCTGAATATCATGCAATACAACCCCCGCGCCATGGCGTCGGATGTTAAGCGTTTGATTGACAGGCAAATCTCACTGGGTAACTTTAATCCCAGAGAAGCGGTCAAGTGGACAGATTTTTACGAAAACTGTCTGAATGGCTACACCTACTTAAAGCCATAACCGACACACCATAAAGCGCTACTTCTGCTGGTTAGCGAAGTAGCGCTTCCAGAACTCTGCGGTAGTCGAGTTGATCATATTTGACTCCGCGTTCATCAGCATCACATACCCTGCCCCGGACTCCGGCGCAAAGGCCACGTCAGCGCGATAGCCTTTTACCCAGCCGCCATGATAATTGATGCGATGCCCGTCGAAATCATAAATTCGCCAGCCAAGGCCATAGTGCGCCTCATCAAGATGTCCACGCCATCCGCGACGATAGGTTTCACGGCGTGTCACTACGCGCGGTGTAGTGACTTTTTCTATAATCTCAGGCGTGACCACCGTGGGAAACTCACCAAGTAACGCCTGCAGATAAATGGTCATATCCCGAATGCTGGCATTAACGCCAGCAGCTGGCGTAAAACGATAATAATTGCTCTCGACAAGCCCTTCCCGCCACTTATTACGCGCGATAGCAATATGTGGGCGGGCCCATTCCTTCGATGACAATAACGCGCCTTTCCCTGCGCTGGCAGTGCGCATCCCCAGCGGCGTAAAAAGCTGAGTCTGAAGTTGCCGGTGATAGGAGGTGTTCTGGCTGGTCAGGTAGTATTCAATAGCCCCGAAAAGTGCATTCTGATAGGTGTAGCACTCGCCCGGCTTACAAATGGGCTCCAACTCTCCAAGTTGTTCGAGCACGCGTCGAAGCGGGTAATCGGCCTCAATCAGATTGTCATAGGCGTTGGGCATAAAACCTGAAGACTGGCCGACAATATGCTGTAACTGCAGGCCATTCATGCCATTCCCGCTAAAATCGATATCTGGTGTGAGCTCTGAGATAGGCGTAGACAGCGGCAGAATATCCTGTTCGTGCAGCTTTGCAGTGAGAATGCCGGTAAAGGTTTTAGATACCGACGCCAGCCGGAATACAGTGTTCTCTGTAATTCGTTCGCCGCCACGATGGGTTCTGCCAAACACGAATACCTTTGGGGTTTCACCCTGCTGATAATAGACAAATGTGTAGCCAGGCACCTGATATTTGATTGCCTGACGTTTCACATAGTCGGCATACTCATCAATCCAGTTTTTGGCAGATACGGACGCTGAAACCAGCAGCATAATGAGCAGCAAGGCCAATGTGAATACTGGACGGGTGAACATGGCGAAGGGTGTGGGCAAGGTCGCTCCTGATTATTATTATCACCACCATCCCTTGAGGCGATGTGTTATTTCCAAGGGGCTGCTGATCTTTACTGTCCATTTTTGCAGCGGTCTGTGCCATCTGGACAAGGCGGATGTTCAAAGGTCTGGCGGGCCCAAACCGAGAACATTCAACGCGGTATAGATGGCACACTGGCACTGCCCGAGGGGGTCGTCATGGGAGCCTTTTACGCTTTGTCACCGTTCTTTAACTCAGCCCACCGGGCTTGCAGAACTGGTTCGCGATTAAAAGGTTTCTATCCAGACCCAAATGTGTACAGCAAAGATCAACAGCCCCTCGCTATTATGCGTATGGCGCAGGGTATAATCAACCTGCAGCCAGTGTGGGACTCGTCTGCCCTACTATAGTTCACTGTCAGTTCCGATTTTGACGCGTCCGTCTGATATATTCAGCGTATGATGGCATTGATGCATTTTCATACCAGGGCAAATGTAATGACTCAATATACCGCTAGCGATTACTCTCAGGCCAGAATGAGTCGCGATCCGCGCTTTGATGGCGTGTTCTTTGTGGGGGTGACATCTACCGGTATTTTTTGTCGGCCGGTATGCCCGGCAAGGTTGCCCGCGGAAAAAAATGTGCGCTATTTCGAGCATGCCTCTCATGCTCTCCGCGAAGGTTTCCGGCCTTGTCTGCGATGCCGGCCAGACAGTGCGCCAAATTCTTACGCCTGGCTGGGTGTGCAGACAACCGTCAGGCGCGCAGAAAAGTTGTTAAGTGCCATACCGGCGCAGTCAGTGTCAGACATTGCGGCTCGTCTGGGTATCAGTGAACGCTACTTAAATAAGTTGGTGAATACTCACTTTGGTGTTTCGCCCAAAACCTATCAGACCATGCAAAAAGTTCTCTTTGCCAAGCAGCTGTTGCAGCAATCTGCGTTACCGGTGGAGCAAGTAGCGCTGAGCTGTGGCTTTGAAAACGCCAGAGCGTTGCAACGGGCGGTGAAGCAGTATTGTAAAGTGACGCCTGCGTCGCTTCGCAAGAGACACGAACCTGTGGGGCAAGTGCCGACACTGACGTTGTTCTTACCTTACCGCCCTCCTTATCAGTGGCAACAGGTGCGCACATTTTTGCAGCAGCGGGCAGTAGCAGGCACAGAAACTGTCACCGATAACACCTATTGGCGTTGCCTTGGCGATGCTGACGGGGGCGGTTATGTACTGGCACAGCATCGCCCTGACAGACATGGCTTTGCGGTAACGGTGTCAGTAGACAACCTGCACTTTACTCACAAGGTTATTGCCAGCCTGTCCCGGGTTCTGGATTTACATGCCGATCCTCAGGCTATCCGCCACGCGCTGAAAAATGCCGGTATTCCCGATACCCTTATTGCAGAGGGACTTCGTCTGCCGGGTTGCTGGAGTGCTTTTGAAGCAGGATGTCGCGCCATTCTTGGCCAGCAGGTGAGCGTAAAAGCCGCCATCAATAAGGTGGCAACCTTAACCCATGAACTTGGCGAGGTGACGTCACTGGGGATTGCGTTTCCCTGCGCAGAGTCGGTGGCTGAGTCTGAACTGACCTTTCTGAAAGTGCCGGGTGCCAGAAAGCAGGCGCTGCGGGATTTTGCCCGTTATTGTGTTATGAATGCGGAGATAGACGTGAACGACGTACTCGCCTTGAAAGGAATTGGTCCCTGGACCGTAAATTACCTGCAAATGCGTGGGCACTCAGATCCGGATATATATTTGGAAGGCGACCTGATCGTGCGTAAAATTGCGGCGCAGCATGCGCTGAATCCGGAAAATGCGCATCCCTGGCGAAGCTATTTAACCATGCAGCTATGGCAGCTGGCCTGATATTGATAGGGAAAAAAGATGTACTCTCAAAGCTTTCGTAGTCCCTGTGGCAACCTGACAGTCAGTGCCAGTGAACGTGGCGTCACGGCAGTGACATTTACCGGCAACCGGCTGCAAAAAGATCAGCCTGGTGGTATCACCGCGCTGGCCTGTGAACAATTGCAGGCCTATTTTGCCGGAGGCATTACTCTCTTTGACTTGCCTCTGGACCTGCAGGGTACCGATTTTCAACAACGTGTCTGGCGGCAGCTACTGCGTGTTAACTATGGTGAAACCGCCAGTTACAGCGACATCGCATTGCAGCTGGACAACCCCAAAGCGGTGCGCGCCGTGGGCATGGCAAACAGCAGAAACCCCATCGCGATTGTTGTACCCTGCCATCGTATTATCGGTAGCAATGGTTCGCTAACTGGCTATGCGGGCGGGCTGGAACGAAAGCGGTATCTGCTGAACCTGGAAGGAGTAAAGATCTGACATGGGAATAAAGCACATTGTGGCGCTTGTTGTACTGGCGGCGATCTGGGGCGGCTCGTTTATGTTTATGCGGGTGGCTGCGCCAGAGTTCGGCATTTACGCCTTAGTCGAGTTTCGCACGGTTCTGGCCACATTGGTGTTGTTGCCATTTCTGCTGGCGACCGGTGACTGGCGCAATATGTTTCGCGACTGGAAGCCCATTGCTTTAGTGGGCGCAATCAATACCGCGATCCCTTTCGTATTGTTCAATTACGGCAGCCTGCATCTTGAAGCCGGTGTGCTGGCAATTCTAAACGCGACAGCCCCGATGTTTGGTGCACTGGTGGCGTATTTCTGGTTAAAAGACAGGCTTACGCCAGTTGCCGTAGGCGGATTGATACTCGGCTTTGCCGGCGTCGCGGTGATCAGTCAGCAAAAAGTGGGCAGTGGTGAGGTCAGTTTTCTTCCCATTTTAACGGTACTGATAGCGACAGCATGTTACGGCCTTGCAGCAAGCATGATTAAAAAATGGCTGACAACCACGCGACCCCTTACCATCGCCACCGGCAGTCAGTTGATGGCATCGGTGTTGCTGCTTCCCTTCGCGCTTACGACTTTGCCCGACAGCATGCCTTCAACAACAGCATGGCTAAATGCCACGGCGCTGGCCGTTGGCGGAACCGGCATTGCCTACATTCTTTACTTTTATCTCATTGGAAGTGTGGGACCGGCAAAAGCCATCACGGTAGCCTATCTGGTACCGCTGTTTGGGATTTTCTGGGGGCTGGTGTTTCTTAATGAGACGTTGTCAGTGCAGGCCATTACCGGCGGGATCATGATCCTTACCGGTGTCGCACTTACCACTGGGGCAGCCGGGCTGTTACGTCAGCGACACAAACGTGGCAAGGTTCCCGGTACCGGTTAAACAAACCCATTTTGTATTTATCTGTGTTCACTCAGCGCGTGAATACGGGGGGTATCACTACCTACAGCTTTCAGAGATATCACGCCCGCGCAGGTTGATACCTATCCTGCCTGGGGTCAACAGACTCCAGGGGATAGCAAGCCCTAATCAATAAGCTGTACGCGAACCAGGTTGCAACCATCGCGACGCGCCTGGTACAGCGCATCTTCTGCATGCGCGGTAACTTCATTCATCGGACGCTTACTGGCGGTAAAAGACACCCCGAAAGAGCCGGTGATTTGCAGCTGAGGGTGACTGGAAAGCGGCGCGGATGTAGCCAGTCCATGACGCAGGTTTTGCGCGATTTCGGTGGCTTCGTGCGGACCGGTGTCGGGCAGAAAGATAATAAACTCCTCACTGCTCCAGCGTCCTATCACATCGTCTTCGCGGGTATGCGAAGACAGGAAGGTTGCCACCTTGTCTAATACTTCATCACCGGTGTTGCGACCATAGGTATCGTTGATGGTAGAGAATTTATCGATATCAACGAGGATCACGCTGATGGACTGCCTGCGCTCGGTGAGGTCGTTATAAATGGGTTCAATGTGATTGCGGTCCGGAAGCCGGTTGGCATTTCTGACAATCAACTCGGGCTGCATATCGCGACGGAAGTAATACAGCAGGTTGTAAATAAGTAAAAACAGCGAGAAAACGACAATCAGCAGAGTGACTACACTGAAGATGAACGCCTGAGAAATTTCCGCCTGTCGATCATCCAGCGGGCTCAACAGGTATACCGTCCAGTTAAACTGATTAAGTTTTACTTCAGCAATCAGATAGTCCTTCTGGTCAATGGTGATCAGCTTGTTGTTAAGGGCTCGAAGGCTCTGGGTGTCTTCCGGCAAGCTGGCGAACCAGGGCAATTCTTCCAGATTGGTAAAATCCGAGTATTCGGCAATCAGATTACTGTCAGACGACAGCATAATGTCGCCTTTATCATCAACAAACAGAAAATCGTAACCGTACTGTTGCTTATACACGTCGAAAATATTGATAAAGCTGTCCAGGCTTTTACCTACGCCGAAAAAGCCAAGAAACTGTCCGCTGTCGTCATATATTTTGATATCAATATAAAAGTGCGTGTCTTCCCATTTGCCTATGTCCGCAACGGTATCTGCATCTCTGTCTTTATACTTGAAATACCAACTGACTTTGCCTTCTTCAAGCTTGCGTTTTTCGCCATACGAATGATATTGCATCCGCTCTTTTTCACTGGCGATGAAAAAAGTCAGGCCGAATTCGTCTTCCAGACGCAGCAATGTGTTCATTACCCGCTCTTCATCCAGCGTGTCAGCCTCCATAAGTTCGATCAGTTCCTGTGACTTTCCAAGCGCTTCAGCAGTATGAAGCGGCTTTAGGATCTGATCGACAATCAGGGAAATCGCGGGCGATAGGGATTGCTGCTGGGCACGGCTTTGCTCTGCCACAATTTTAGAGATACTGAAGTGCACCAACGTGACGATGGCGATAACAACGACGGCAAAAAGTAGAAGTATGCTTCTGTGAAGGGTCCTGAAGGCGTTCACTGACTACTCGCGCTCCCTGGCAAATCTGAACGTTTATTAAAATATGGCGATGCAGGCTGTGTTGTCATCACAGACACTTCGAACCGTATAGGCGATTTCTTATAAGTATACCTGCTCAAAAGGTGAACTACCAGATGGAATGATGAGGAAGAACGCATCTTTTAGCACAGTGCGTGGTGTAAACGCTGACATCCGGGGTGGGCTTGGTTACACTATCAGGGTTTTGTATTAACACATCGAATAAAAGGACATCTCATGGCGTTTTCTGTGGTTATTCTGGCAGCGGGTAAGGGCACCCGGATGAAATCAGCATTGCCGAAAGTGTTGCATCCGGTAGGCGGATTGCCAATGGTGCAACGCATTATCAACACCACACAGGCAATGGATGCCAGCCGGATACATCTGGTATACGGACACGGCGGCGATCAGCTTAAAGCACAGCTGGAAGGTGACAACCTTAACTGGTGTCTGCAAGCCGAGCAGTTAGGTACCGGGCATGCCGTACAACAAGCCGCAGATGCCATCAAAGACGATGAAGATGTGTTGATTCTGGTAGGCGATGCGCCGCTTATCCGCCAGGAAACGCTGGAGCGCCTGAAGGCGGTCAAAGCAGAGTGCGACCTGGCATTGCTGACTGTGGAATTGGAAGACCCAACCGGAATGGGGCGGATCATCCGTGAAAACGACAACATCACAGCGATTGTCGAGCACAAAGATGCCACTGATGACCAACGCAAAATTCGCGAAATCAATACCGGTATGATGATGATGGCTGGGGCTGACCTGAAACGTTGGCTTGGCGAGTTGCGTAATGACAACGCGCAGGGAGAATATTATCTGACTGACGTGATTGCCATGGCAGCCGCTGAGGGCAAGCAGATACAGGCTGCACAGCCAGATGCGCCGGTAGAAGTGGAAGGCGTCAATAACCGTGCACAATTAGCCAACCTCGAACGCGCGCTTCAGGCCAGGCAAGCCCATGCGCTGATGATGGATGGCGTGACGCTGGCTGACCCGGCCAGACTGGATATTCGCGGCACGGTGACGGCCGGACAGGATGTCGCGATTGACGTGAATGTGATTTTACAGGGCAATGTAGAACTGGGTGACGGTGTGATCATTGGTCCTAATTGTGTGCTGACAAACTGTAAGATTGGTGCCAATACGATCATCGAGGCCAACTCGATTGTTGAAGATGCCCAAGTGTCCTCCGCCTGTACTATTGGACCCTATGCGCGTCTGCGCCCGGGCGCGGTCATGAAAGACGGCAGTAAGGTGGGTAATTTTGTAGAAATGAAGAAAGCCGTGTTGGGTGAAGGCGCGAAAGCAAACCACCTGACGTACCTGGGTGATGCCGAAGTTGGACCCAGGGCCAATATCGGTGCCGGCACTATTACCTGCAATTACGATGGGGTAAACAAATCTAAGACCATCATTGGTGAGAATGCCTTTATTGGTTCAAATTCTTCACTGGTCGCGCCGGTCAAAGTTGGTGACGGTGCCACAGTGGGCGCTGGCTCGGTGATCACCGGTGAGGTTGAAGCTGGCGCACTGGCCGTTGCCAGAGGAAAACAGCGCAATATTCCTGACTGGCCTCGCCCTACCAAGAAAGCGTAGTGTTAACACCTTGCTCAGGCCGCCTACAGGCCTGAGTATACCTTTCCTGTCCGTCGGGAGTCTGATATGCGTTGCAGGTGTGGTAACGCGCGACGACTCCGGCAATGCCGTTGCTGGCACTTCTCGCTGATATTGATGCGTGGGTGTATCATAATGAAGCAGTACACCGCCTTTGCAATACCCGAAACATTCTGGCTACGGAGCAACTATGGCAATCTCTACACTGTTGGTGGGCTTTGGCTTTTCTGCAACGACCTTCCATTTACCCTTTCTGCGCCATCTTGAGGCCTTTTCTCTGGCCGGAGTCGTGTCTTCCCGACCCCAGGACGTAAAAGATAGCGAGCCTGAAACACCGGTATTCCCCACGCTGGAAGATGCACTCAACGCGAAACAGTTTGATTTAGTGATCATCACTACGCCGAATCATCTGCACGCAGACCAAGCCAGACTGGCGCTGAACAATGGGTGTCATGTACTGGTGGAAAAGCCTTTTACGCTGAGTGTAGATGACGCTCAGGCGCTGGTTACTCTGGCGAAAGAGAAAAGCAAATGCCTGAACGTGTATCAAAACCGACGTTTTGACGATGACTTTCTGACCATCAGTGCATTGATGGCTTCCGGGGTGTTGGGAGACGTAAAGCGGGTTGTAAGCCGTTTCGATCGTTTCAGGCCGAAACCCCGAGATCGCTGGCGCGAAAACGCCGGGCCCGGCAGTGGGATATTCTGGGACCTCGGGCCGCATCTGATAGACCAGGCTCTGCAGTGGTTCGGAATGCCGCAAAGCGTGACGGCCACGGTATTGCCGTTACGGGAAGGCAGCGAATCGGATGACTTTTTTGAGGTTATGCTGCGTTATCCGACACAAGTTGTGCAGTTGGGGAGCTCCCCTTTTCAGGCTGGTCAGACTCTGCGCTTTGATGTTCAGGGTACCCATGGCAGCTTTCGCAGCCTGGGTCTCGATCCTCAGGAGAATCAATTGCGCGAAGGGCTGCCGCTTGACGACAGTAGATGGGCACACCGTGCAACCGCTGCGTGGGGCGAGCTGTCACTGGAAAGTGGCCCAGAGTACGCCGAGCTAAAGCCCGGTAATTATCTGGCATTTTTCCGCCAGCTCGCGCAGTCCATAGAAACCGACGGTGAGGTGCCGGGCCCGGCAGAGGCAAGTTCGGTAGTGGATGTTATCCGCATTATCGCGTTAGCGCAGCAATCGACAGAGCAACAAAAAACCATCAGCGTTGAATAATTGAGCAAAATAACTTGTAATTTGAAACCAAATGCCTTTTAATTCGTTTCACTTTGTAAGTTGTAGTGTTTCGAAATGAAAGTTAGCAGTGCGGAAGCGCGTCGCAAAGACATCGTTGATAAGGTGAAGCAGCAGGGTTTTGCCTCAGTGGATAACCTTGCTAAAGCGTTTGACACCTCTGAAGTGACAATTCGAAAAGATTTGGCGACACTGTCCTCTCGCGGCCTCATTCTTCGGCAAATGGGAGGCGCGGTACCTATGCCTTCGGGTGCCGTATCAACCGACGCCGCGCCAGCTAAATCGCACCTCGGCGAAGCGGCAGCCTCACTGATTCGTGATAAGCAGAAGCTCATTATTGATTGCGGATCTACTACCGCCGCGCTGGTACCTTTCCTTCATCGCTTTTCATCCCTCATTGTTATGACAAACGCCCTGTCGGTAGCCAATGTGCTGACCGCCAGCGATGCGGAACCCACTGTGCTAATGACGGGGGGAACCTGGGATGCAAATTCACAATCTTTCCAGGGAGCAATGGCTGAGAAGTTGGTAAGTGCTTACAATTACGATATCGCTTTTATTGGCGCATCCGGCATTGATGTCGAGCGCGGCACGACTACGCTTAACGAGTTGACGGGACTGACCCGGGCCATGGCGGACGCTGCCACCACGGTAGTGATTATGGCTGAGTCATCCAAAGTAAAAAATAAAATGCCCAATGTAGAATTATGTTGGGACAAGGTTTCCGTATTAATTACCGATGATCAGCTTTCAGATGCGCATCGGAAAATCATTGAACAGCATGGCGTGGAAGTAATAACCGCTGCGTCAAAAGGAGTATAAGTATGTGTGGAATTGTTGGCGCGGTCGCCGAACGTAATGTTGTAGAGATTCTGCTGGAGGGCCTGAAACGCCTGGAGTACCGTGGTTATGATTCGGCAGGTGTTGCGCTGTTGCAGCAGGACGGCACCTTGTCTCGTATTCGCCGCACCGGCAAAGTACAGGAACTGGCGGATGCGGTTGCTGAAGGGGAAGCGCTGGGCACCACCGGTATTGCTCATACTCGCTGGGCCACCCATGGTGGCGTGACCGAAAAGAATGCACACCCACACTTTTCTCCAGAACGTGTTGCTGTTGTACACAATGGTATCATTGAGAACTACCAGAGCCTGCGTGAGTCGTTAACCTCGAAAGGCTACACTTTTACCAGTGACACCGATACAGAAACCATTGCTCATACCGTGCACGAAGAACTGAAAAGTGGCTGTGCGTTGCTGGCCGCTGTGCAACATTCCGTGAAGCAATTCCATGGTGCTTACGGCACGGTGATCATGGATAAAGAAGACCCATCGCGTGTGGTTGTGGCTCGCTCAGGCAGTCCGCTGGTCATTGGTCTGGGGCTGGGTGAAAACTTTATAGCTTCTGATCAAATGGCGCTGCTACCGGTAACCCGTCGTTTTATCTTTCTGGAAGAAGGCGATGTCGCTGAGATCACCCGCCGTGAGGTGAATATCTTTGATAAAGACGGCAATCCGGTCGAGCGCGATGTGGTTGAGTCGAACATCGAGCATGACGCCGGAGACAAAGCCGGTTACCGCCACTACATGCTCAAGGAAATTCATGAGCAGCCCACCGTTGTGCGTAACAGCCTGCAGAACCGCGTGGATGATAATGGCTTGACCGCAGACATCTTTGGTCCGGGCGCAGATGAGATTTTCCGCGACGTCAAGCACGTTCAGATCATCGCCTGTGGCACCAGTTATCATGCAGGAATGACGGCGCGTTACTGGCTTGAGCAGTACGCAAATGTGTCATGCGGCATCGAGATCGCCTCTGAATTCCGCTATCGCAAGTCAGTGGTTCATGAGAACAGCCTGCTGGTAACCATTTCTCAGTCTGGTGAAACCGCCGATACGCTGGCCGCATTGCGCCTTGCCAAAGAGCTTGGCTATATGTCCTCGCTCACTATCTGCAACGTGCCCGGTTCGTCGCTGGTGCGTGAATCTGACCTGGCCTTTATGACCCGCGCCGGCGCAGAAATTGGCGTTGCTTCAACCAAAGCGTTCACTACTCAGTTAACGGCGTTTCTGATGCTGACACTGGCCTTAGGTGAACACAATGGCATCAGCGCAGAAGATAAAACCTCAATCGTCAGCTCGCTGCACAGCCTGCCAGCCAAGCTGGAAGAAACCCTGGCTATCACGCAGGGCATTGAGGATCTGGCTGAAGAGTTTGCTGACAAAAACCACAGCCTGTTTTTAGGTCGTGGTGATCAGTACCCCATTGCGATGGAAGGCGCGCTGAAACTGAAGGAAATTTCGTATATTCACGCCGAAGCTTATGCTTCAGGTGAGTTGAAGCATGGTCCGCTGGCACTGATTGATGAAGAAATGCCGGTGATCGTGGTTGCGCCTAACAACGAGCTGTTAGAAAAGCTGAAGTCAAACGTGGAAGAAGTGAGGGCACGCGGTGGCATCATGTATGTATTCGCGGATAAAGATGCAGCATTCAGCAGCGACGAAACCATGCGTGTCATCAACGTGCCGCATTGTGAAGGCCCGATAGCACCCATTATCTATACAATTCCACTGCAGTTATTGTCGTACTATGTGGCGCTGATCAAAGGAACCGATGTGGACCAGCCTCGAAACCTGGCGAAATCGGTAACGGTGGAATAGGAAAGAAAAAGCAGGCTCGCCGGAATTGTGGGATAGTAATAAAGTCTCATACACAGTATTAAAGTGTCATACTTGGTAATATAGTTTCATACCGCATTGATCAATTTGAACCAACACCACCGCGAAGGCGGTGGTGTCCTTTGAGCGGACTTCGGCGTTCAGAGATAATAGTGGTCTGTAGTGGTCAAGTCATTTTGGCCACACCGTTGTAGCTATTCCAGTAACGTTTCTCCGATTCATTCGGCGTTAAACCACCGTTGTATGAATGCGGTCTAAGTCGCAAAATTGAAGTTTAAAAATCACACAGGTGGTGCAGCGGTTTAATTCAGCGCTAAAATGCGAGACTTATTCGTGCCTTCCTTAGCGGTAGCAAAGGCCAGTAATAGAAATACTGTAGTGGCAGACTAAACCCGAACACCGTTTTAAGTGGTAGCATTACACTTAATAACGAGGTGTTCAATGAGAAGACAAAGACGGTCATTCAGTCCGGAATTTAAACATGATGCAGCCAGCCTGGTGCTCGATCAGGGGTATAGCGTTCCCGAAGCAAGTCGCGCTGTAGACGTTCATGAAAATACCCTGCGCAAATGGGTTCAGCAACTTAAGTCTGAACGCGGCGGTAGCACACCGAAGTCCAAAGCTCTGTCGCAAGAGCAGCAGCGTATTCAGGACCTGGAGGCTCGCGTGAACCGTCTGGAACGAGAAAAGACCATTCTAAAAAAGGCTACCGCACTCTTAATGTCCGACGACCTGAAGTCCACGCGCTGATAGACCGGTTGAGGGTCATGAATCAACAGAATTGGTCTGTTCAGCTTTAGGTTTTGGTGTCAGTAGTTATTACGAACGACGAAAGCGACAGCGGCTGATTGGTGCTAAACGGCGTATTCTGCGCGCCAGAGTGAAGCGTCTGTTCGATAAGAGTCGTCAGTCTGCTGGCACACGAACGCTTGTTGATATGCTTCGCGATGAAGGCATCGTCATGGGCCGATTCAAAGTAGGTCGGCTGATGAAAGAGCAAGGGCTGATGAGCAAGCAGCCGGGTAAGCACGCTTATAAAAACGTGCAGGTTGAGCGGCCAGATATCCCTAATTTACTGGACAGGGAGTTCAATGTGGAGCAACCCAACCAGGCCTGGTGCGGCGATATCACCTACATCTGGACAGGCTCAGCATGGTATTACGCAGCCGTCGTGATTGACCTGCATACCCGCAGAGTTATCGGCTGGAGTATGTCACACCGACCGGACGCGGAGCTTGCCGCAAGAGCTTTAGATATGGCGTACGAGCTGAGAGGTAAGCCAAAAGGCGTGATGTTCCACAGCGATCAGGGCTCTCAGTACGGCGCTCGTAAATTCAGACAAAGGCTGTGGCGTTACAAGATGAGCCAGAGCATGAGTCGCCGAGGGAACTGCTGGGACAATAGCCCAATGGAACGCGTGTTCAGAAGTCTGAAATCAGAATGGATGCCATCAACCGGCTACTGTTCGCCTAATGAAGCAAAACGAGATGTGGGATATTACCTGATGAATTATTACAACTGGGAAAGACCGCATCAATTTAACGATGGGCTACCACCGGCAAAAGCGGAAGAATTAGCTAAAAAGGTGTCCGGGTTTTATTGACCACTACAAACAGATTCTGTGTAACTGCCAGTGTTAAATGATCGGTGAGCCGTTCTTCAAATTCAATCATAAAACGGCTCATCGCTTGTCGCTAGTTCCGTATTGGCATTGTCCACTTCCCGTTAACGACTTAATGGCAATATGGCTGTGAAGGTCGTCTTCTGCTCGCTTGACTCCACTCGTATACGGCCTCTGTTCACTTCCAATACCGAGCGGGCGATGGTTAATCCTAATCCAGCACCTTGCCCATCACGATTACGGGATGGGTCGGCACGGTAGAAACGATCAAAAAGTCGTAAAAGCTGAGTTTCGGGGATCTTGGGTCCTGGGTTTGAAATAGAAATCTGTGCTTCTTTATGCACCATTTGAATAGCCACGGTCACTTCGGCATAATCTGGTGCATACCGAATGGCATTGGACAACAAGTTGCACAGCGCTTGTCGGAACATCGATTTATCACACATTATCTCACCATTGTCGCCAAGCAGTTGGATATAGATGTGCTTTTCTTCTGCCAAGAGTTCAAAGTACTCAATTAATTTGCCGATCTCTTTGTGACAGTCAATCACCTCAGCTTTGGGCTTGACTAAACCGTGCTCTGTTTGTGCAAGTAACAACATGTCACTCACCATTTTCGACATTCGCTCGTACTCTTCTAAGTTGGAATACAAAATTTCAGAGTAATCATTTGTCGAGCGCGGCTGATTGAGAATGACTTGGGTCTGTGTGGTTAGGTTAGTGATAGGCGTTCTTAATTCATGTGCTATGTCAGCAGAAAAATGAGACAGCCGCTCAAAGCCACTTTCCAGCCTTTCTATCATTGCATTGAATGACTCAACGAGGTTAGCAAGCTCCACCGGGACGTCAGTGGGATCTAGCCTGATATCTAATTTGTCTGCCGTGATGGACCCAATCTTACGGCTTAGTCGCCTTAATGGTGAGTGACCTCGATAAACGGCAAATCGAGCAACTAAGATCGTAATAATACCGGACAGTACAATTATCCCCCAGAGTGTTTTCTCAAATTCCTCCATATAGTTCATATGAAATTTCATGTTCGAGGCAACAATGATTTGGTAGTGCTTGTGACTTTGTGCCGCTTGAATAGGCACTATTACTTCTGTTGCCCTTAACATATTCTCACCGTCAAAAAAGAGGCTCAACGTTGATGGCGTAATATGTTCAATTTCATATGCAACTCCGGGATATTTTTCTAAATCCACACTATCACTAGTAAAAACAATCTCGTTGGCTTCGTTTTTGACTAAGTAGTAGACACCATGATGCCCTGAGACTGCTTGGAATAATATGCTGGAGGGTGAGGTGCCTTGAGTATAGGCTTGGTTAAGTTTACGTTTAACTGCTAAAAAAACTTCATTAAGTTCATCAGCATCTTGCTCTGCAAAGTGTTGGGCGATAGATTGCTTTACCATTAAACTAATCAATGTCAGGCATAAAAAGATAGTGATCCCTACAAATACCGTGACGCGAAAGGCGAGCGAGCTTGGTCGCTTCGTTAGATCCTTAAGATTCATTAATACACATTTTATATCCCATCCCACGCACAGTCTGAATGAGCTTTGGTGAAAAGTCATCATCGATTTTTGCTCGAAGACGTCGAATGGCGACATCAATGACATTGGTATCGCTATCAAAATTCATATCCCATACTTGAGAAGCAATAAGAGAACGCGGCAACACCTCGCCTTGGCGTCTCACCATTAATTCTAATAACATGAACTCTTTAGTTGTCAGGTTTAACGTGCGCCCACTTCGCGTGGCAATACGCGAAGGAATGTCGAGCTCCAAATCGGCTATGTGTAAAATATTATTGGGAACGGACGTGCCGCGGCGGATCAACGTACGCACACGCGCTAGCAGCTCAGCAAATGCAAACGGCTTCACTAAGTAATCATCTGCGCCGAGCTCTAAACCTTTAACACGGTCATTCACATGATCACGAGCAGTAAGAAAAAGAACCGGTGTATGATTGTTAGACTCTCGTAACGATGACAATATTTTCCAACCATCGATATCAGGCAGCATGACGTCTAAGATGATCAACTCATATTCACCGAGCATGGCTTTGTGATGGCCATCGAGGCCGGTCCGAACTAACTCAACAACAAAGCCCGATTCGGCAAGGCCTTGTTTGATGTAGTCTCCAGTTTTTGTTTCGTCTTCAACGACTAATATTTTCATGCGATGTTACACCCGTGTTACTTATGATAAGCCCGCTTACATTATTAATGTACGTAACGAAACCGTGAAACGAAACACCTACTATGTAGGTCGCTTTGTAATTTCGCTAATGTCCCGTAATCTTAATGCTGAGCGCTATCAAGATGTTAGCCCTTAGGTCGCTGATTATGGAATGAAATCCTTGCCTTTGATCTATGATAATCCGTCTAATTGCATTTATTACCGAATTGTAATGTAGGGGTAATCTGGTTGTCAGGCGAGGGTGCTAACATCATCAGCCATTAATAAACAGTCATTGACTGCTGTCTGTCAAACACCAAGGAATGACGAGACCGTGAAAAGCGCCTTCATTCACTTAATTATAGTTATTGCATTGCTCAGTGTGCAAATGAGTGAGTCATTTGCATTCGCGCAAATGCCATGCAGTGACGAAATGGTAGCGGAGATGGATCTCGGATCTCACGATATGCACAGCGCTCATGACATGATGAAACACTCGCAAAGCGATGATATGAATGATTGTTGTCAGCAAGATTGCTGTTGTCCAATGGCGATGTTTCATATTGGTCTTCTCTCTAGTCAAGCTCATTCGTCACCCGAAGGCGTGTCGCTGAGTATTCAGTCTCTTAATTCAAACCTAAACCAAATCTTTTTAGGTGGATTGCAGCGCCCTCCGAAACACTCTCTCATTTCAGCAGGATAAGTCCGTCTAGAATCCGGGCAATGATATCGCTTGTTGGTCGAATGATCATAGCAAGCCATTTATTTAAACAATAGAAATGAGAAAGTAATTATGTCAATTATTACGCATCGCTCGATGTGGATAGCGTTGGTGTTTGCACTGTTTTTATCAGCATGTACCGACTCAATACAGATAAATAATGATTCGGATGCAGTTGCTGAATCCCCGGTAGCTTCCTTAACAGTCTACAAAAGCCGTTCTTGTAAGTGTTGCCAAAAGTGGGTGAACCACATTGAAGAGCACGGGTTCGACACGGACGTATCCAATGTTACATTAATGTCTCGAATTAAAGACAAATATGGTGTTGCGCCTAATTACCGTTCGTGTCATACGGCATTGTCCCCAGACGGTTTTGTTTTTGAAGGTCACATTCCAGCAAAATTCATTCAGCAATTCTTAGACAATATACCTGAAGGCGCCATCGGACTCAGTGTGCCGGCTATGCCAATTGGGTCACCTGGTATGGAAGTCGGTGATCAATTTCGTCCTTATCTTATTCTGCAACTCAATGACGATGGCAGCGCAACCACTTATGCCGAAGTTAACTCGTATGAGGAGCAATTCTAATGAGACGCTTTTCATTTCATGTCATTGTACTAATGACGCTTTTGAATACTGGGCTCGCCCAAAGTCAAACCAAGTCGGTATTGACATTGGAGCAGGCTGTTGAAATCGCGATTAACAACGATCCTTGGCTTGTAGGCAGTGAGTATCGCGAGCAAGCCATTGTTTCAAGTAGCGTGGCAGCCGCTAGTTTGCCGGACCCGGTAGTTAATATTGGTTTAGCGAACTTACCAACAGATGGATTCGCATTCGATCAAGAACCCATGACGCAACTTAAGGCAGGGGTTTCACAGATGTTCCCCAGAGGGGATTCGTTAGATATTCGTTCTCGTCAATTAAGAGAGCAAGCCGCCGAGCACCCATTAATGCGTGCTGATCGCATCGCCCGCACACGTGTGCAGGTCTCTGATATTTGGCTTGAAATTTATCGCGCGCAGCAGAGTATTAAGCTAATCCATCAAGATAGGGCATTGTTTGAGCAACTCAGTGACATTGCCAAAGCGAATTATGCGACCGCCCTTGGACGCGTGCGACAGCAAGACATCATTAGGGCAAAGTTAGAATTGACGCGGTTAGAAGACAGATTAACAAAACTACAAGCACTGGAAGAACGCGCCACAGGTAAGTTATTGGAATGGATCCTAAAAAACCAGCAGTCTGCACGCCAACTTGGCTTTGATGCATTTAGCGCGTTGCAGTTGCCTAATACATTACCTGCCATTGCAAAAATCACTGACAACACGTTGTTAATGGTAAAAAGGAAAAACCAACAACAGCTCGCGGAATTACTCGCAGATCACCCTTATATTTTATCCATTAATCAACGTATCAGAGCGAGTCAAACCGGGGTTGAGTTAGCTAAAGAAAAATACAAACCCCAATGGGGCGTAAATGCCAGTTACGCTTTTCGCGATGATACCCCGGCAGGTGCAAGTCGAGCTGATTTCTTGTCAGTCGGTGTTAGTTTTGATTTACCTATTTTTACTGAAAACCGTCAAGACAAAGAAGTCTCTGCAGCCGTAAATCAATCAGAAGCCATAAAGACTGACAAGTTACTCGCACTGCGCGAAATGATGTCTGCCATCCAGTCGTTATACGCTGAGCGAGAACGTTTAACTGACAGGCAATCGTTATACAACGACGAGTTATTAGCACAAATGCAAGAACAAGCAGATGCGTCCTTGAATGCCTACACCAATGATGACGGCGATTTCGCCGAAGTTGCTCGCGCGCGTATCGCGGATTTGAATGCGCGTATTGATGCATTGGATATCGATGTGGATCTCGTCAGAACAAACATTCGACTTAATTATTACTTCAATACCACCGCAGGTATTTCCAAGACTCAATTCGGAGAACAATAATGAATAACACGAAAGCCATTATTTTAGGATGTGTTATCGGCGGTGCAATGACTGCGTTAGCATATACATTCCTACTTCCTTCTGATGCACCATCTAACGCAGCAGGGCAAAGCACAGAACCCCAGCCACTCTATTGGGTGGCACCGATGGATCCCAATTACCGTCGTGATGAACCGGGTAAATCTCCGATGGGAATGGATCTCGTCCCCGTTTATGAGGAGAGCACGGGAGGTAATGAAGGTCCGGGAACCATTAGCATATCACCCAATGTAGTTAATAATTTAGGGGTAAGAACAGCATCGGTTCAACGCCGCTCGCTGCATGTCCCTATTCGTACGGTTGGCTATGTGCAATACAATGAAGACACCTTGATACATATCCACCCACGCGTTGAAGGTTGGGTAGATACACTGCATGTGAAAGCCTCGGGTGAGTATGTCAAAAAAGGCGAACCATTGTATTCGCTCTATTCCCCTGAATTGGTCAATGCGCAAGAAGAGCTGCTGCTCGCGATGCGCCGCGGGAGCGA
Source organism: Alteromonas antoniana (assembly GCF_019249295.1). Lineage (GTDB taxonomy): Bacteria > Pseudomonadota > Gammaproteobacteria > Enterobacterales > Alteromonadaceae > Alteromonas > Alteromonas antoniana. The sequence continues at coordinate 66,971 of NZ_JAESDH010000006.1, read as the reverse complement.
CGATTTGATCAGTGCTGCTCGCTCGCGATTAGATGCGTTGCAAATGCCAAATGAAGCGATTCAGTCCTTAATGTCGAGCAAAAAAGTTCGTCAAACGATCACTTTTTCGGCACCGCAAACCGGGTTTGTTGACAATTTAAATATTCGCGAAGGATTCTTTATCAAGCCAGGCAATACCCTCCTATCCATTGGTGCGTTGGATGAGGTGTGGGTTGATGCTGAAATCTTTGAACGGCAATCCGCGCAAGTCACTGTCGGACTTCCCGTCACAATGACGTTGGATTTTTTACCCGGCAAAACATGGGAGGGTGAGGTTGATTACGTCTACCCCACGCTTGAACAGAGCACTCGAACGCTGCGGGTTCGGTTACGCTTTAAAAATGCCGATTACGCGCTTAAGCCGAACATGTTTGCCCAGATCACAATACATTCAGAATTTGACTCTGACAACGTTCTTGTACCATCAGAAGCGGTTATCAGAACCGGCACGCAAGATCGTGTTGTCTTGGCGATCGGTGACGGGCAATTCAAGTCCATCGCCGTAGATGTAGGTCGAGTGGTAGAGGACTACACTGAGATTACAACAGGTCTCATCGACGGGGATCAGATTGTCACCTCTGCACACTTTTTACTCGATTCAGAAAGCAGTATCAGTTCAGATTTTAAACGGATGGAAGCACCTGATGCACTCCCGTCGTCGGTTTTTACCGAAGCCACCATCACCGATGTTCGGGCCTCACATAACATGATAACAGTGAACCATGGCGCCATCAGTGAATGGGATTGGCCAGAAATGACAATGGATTTTACTGTCGCCAACCACGTAGACCTAACGAGTTTGCGGCAAGGTATGGGGGCGCATATTGAAATCAGTAAAGAAAACGATGGCGAGTATGTGGTAACGACGGTGCACATCATTGACGACAATGCTGATACACAGACGATAAATGGACACAGTATATGGACTGAAGCAACGATTAATTCGGTTATGCCCTCACACAAAATGCTAAATCTTGACCACGAAGCAATTGAAGCGTGGGAATGGCCCGCGATGACAATGGATTTCTTTGTTGCTGACAGTATCGATTTATCACAATTGGAAGCTGGTATGGATTTGCATATTGAAATCACCAAAACCGGTGATAGCGACTATCTGGTAACAACCATCCATGTAAAATCAGCGGAACCAAGTTCAGCGCAAAGCGCAGTGGTGACAGGCACCATTAATGCCATCAATACGCAGTCTCGTGTAGTCAATATTTCACGTGAAGCGATCCCAAAGTGGGATAGGCCTGCGGCAACTCTTGACTTTACCGTGAGCGACGCTATCGATATCAGCCAATTTACGGTCGGTGCTGACATTACATTTACGTTTGAAATCACTGATGGCAACTTTAGGATCCTCAGTATTGAGTCCGAAAGCCAAGATACTTCGATAGATCATAGTAACCATGGAGGAGTATACGAATGATCGCTGCTATTATTCGCTGGTCAGTTGCCAACCGCTTCTTCGTATTGCTGATGACCTTAATTATTATCGGGGGCGGTTTATTTACGGTGAAGAATACACCAATTGACGCATTGCCCGACCTGTCTGATGTTCAGGTCATCATTAAGACCAGTTATCCTGGACAAGCACCTCAGGTGGTTGAAGATCAGGTGACTTACCCGCTTACAACGGCGATGTTGTCGGTGCCAGGTGCTAAAACGGTCAGGGGCTTCTCTTTCTTTGGCGACTCATATGTCTACATCATTTTTGATGACAGCACAGATCTCTATTGGGCTCGTAGCCGTGTACTGGAATATCTGTCTCAAGTTGCTCCCAATTTACCTGAAAATGCTCGGCCACAATTAGGTCCAGATGCAACCGGAGTGGGTTGGGTTTACTTGTATGCATTGGTTGACCGCACCGGCAAAAATGACATATCACAATTACGCAGTCTCCAAGATTGGTTTCTTAAATACGAATTGCAAACCGTTCCTGGTGTGTCCGAAGTGTCTGCTTTAGGCGGTATGGTCAAGCAATATCAAGTTAAAGTTGATCCTGAAAAACTGCGTGCCTATGGGATCCCGCTATCACATATTCAAATGGCCATCAAAAGAGGCAACCAAGAAGTTGGCGCATCTGTTATTGAAATGGCTGAGGCTGAATATATGGTCAGGGCGACAGGGTATATTTCAAGCAAACAAGATATCGAAACGATTCCACTCGGAGTTAATGAAAATGGCACGCCGCTGTTGGTAAGGGATATCGCGGATGTGCAGTTAGGTCCTCAAATGCGCAGAGGGGTGGCCGAGCTTAATGGCGAAGGGGAAACCGTAGGCGGCATCGTTGTCATGCGATTTGGTGAAAATGCTCAAACAACCATTAACGGAGTCAAAGCTAAACTCGAAGATCTCAAAAAAGGATTGCCGGATGGCGTCGAAATTGTCACGGTTTACGATCGTTCCGCATTGATTGAACGTGCGGTAGATAACTTGGCCTCTAAATTGGTAGAAGAATTTATCGTCGTTGCCCTAGTGTGTATCGCGTTCTTATTCCATGTGCGTTCCTCGCTGGTTGCAATTATAAGTATTCCTGTCGGGATCATCACGGCAATTATCGTGATGTATATGCAAGGTATCAATGCGAACATCATGTCCTTGGGGGGGATAGCAATTGCTATTGGTGCAATGAGCGATGGGGCCATTGTCATGATCGAAAATATGCATAAGCATATGGAGCGAACCCCGCTGACAAAAGAAAATCGATGGCGGGTAGTGATAGATTCAGCGTCTGAAGTCGGTCCTGCGCTGTTTTTCAGTTTGTTGATTATCACAGTTAGTTTTGTACCTGTCTTTACGCTAGAAGCGCAAGAAGGCCGGATGTTCTCGCCGCTTGCATTCACCAAAACATATGCGATGGCCGCTTCTGCAGCGCTCGCGATCACACTAGTGCCAGTTTTGATGGGGTACTTTGTACGCGGTAAGGTACTTGCGGAGCATAAGAATCCTGTTAATCGGTTCCTGACGTTTTTATACATGCCAACACTTAAAGCGGTATTACGTTTTCCCAAGTTGACCATGCTGGTCGCCGTAATTGTATTGGGTATTGGCCTTTGGCCAATTGATAAGATCGGTAGCGAATTTATCCCGCCGCTTGATGAAGGTGACTTGATGTACATGCCGACGACTTATGCCGGTATTTCGATAGGTAAAGCTCGCGAGTTATTACAACAAACCAATAAACTGATCAAGACTGTTCCTGAGGTCGAAACGGTGTTTGGCAAGGTCGGGCGAGCTGATACGGCAACCGATCCTGCACCATTGACAATGATAGAAACGTTTATTCAATTAAAACCTCAAGATCAATGGCGTGAAGGCATGACGACCCAGGATCTGATCAAAGAATTTGATGCTGTGGTTAATTTGCCGGGGTTAACGAATGCATGGGTTATGCCGATTAAAACGCGGATTGATATGTTGGCTACCGGTATTAAGACACCTGTGGGCATCAAGATTGGAGGTCCAGATCTCATGGAAATTCAAAAGATTGGTCAACAAATTGAAACGATACTTTCAGATGTTGAGGGCACGGCATCCGTTTATTCGGAGCGTGTTGCTGGTGGGCGTTATGTCAAAGTCGATATCCAACGTGAAAGGGCCGCTCGCTATGGTCTTAACATAGCAGACGTTCAACAAGTTGTTTCTAGTGCGATTGGAGGAATGAATGTTACACAAAGCGTCGAAGGATTAGAGCGCTACCCAGTGAATATTCGATATCCACAATCATATCGCTCATCACCTGAATCATTGTCATTGTTGCCTATTGTCACACCACAAGGCAAACGCATTGCGTTGGCTGATGTCGCGGATGTGTATATTGAAGATGGTCCCCCAGGCATTAAAAGTGAAAATGCACGCCTTAATGGCTGGGTGTATGTGGATATTGATGGTGTAGACATTGGCTCTTATGTCGTCGCAGCGCAGCAGGTCGTCAGTGAGGAGCTGGTATTGCCTGCAGGATACTCCATAACGTGGTCGGGACAATATGAATATATGTTGCGGGCAAAAGAAAAATTAACCTATGTAGTGCCATTGACTTTAGCCATTATCGTGATCTTGTTATACCTCAACTTCCGCAATTTTATTGAAGTAGCGATCATCATGGGAACGTTGCCTTTATCGATGGTCGGTAGTATTTGGCTTATGTACTTAGAGGGGTTTAACTTTTCAGTGGCAGTGGGCGTTGGCTTCATTGCATTGGCCGGGGTCGCTGTCGAGATTGGCGTCATTATGCTGGTGTACTTGAATCATGAGTACCAGGCGTTAATCGACAAATGCAAAATGGACGGTATTAAACCCACCGTAGGAATGCTAACCGAAGCCGTATTGCATGGCGCGGGTTTGCGTGTCCGGCCAGTCATGATGACGACCGCAACCATTATATTCGGACTATTACCGGTACTTTATGGCTCAGGTACGGGGTCTGAAGTGATGAGTCGTATCGCTGCGCCCATGGTGGGCGGGATGGTCAGTGCGATTTTATTGACGCTACTTATTTTACCAGCCATTTATTTAATATGGCGAAAACAGCAGCTCAAAACGATGAGTAATTGGTAGTTATGCGTCGCCTTGCTCGTCGGTTACACCGATACCTACTGTTGATTGTCGGTGTGCAGATGCTCCTCTGGTCAGTGAGTGGACTCTACATGGTCTGGTTTGATATCCACTATATTCATGGCGATCATTTCATGAAAAGCTCGCCCGCGCTTTCATCATTGTCAACGGTAAACGTTGGCTTTGATGAGATAGTCGCTCGCTACCCTGATGCTAAGTCAATCGTTTTGGGCAGTGTGGGGGAGATGCCGGTTTACCGATTAACCCTCACCAGTAAGACGCACCTGATCAGCGGCTTATCTGGAGACATCATCCAACCGTTGTCAGACAAACAAGCCGCCGCCATCGCAATGTCCAGGTCAAGTCGGTCGTATGAGGTCGACAATGTGACCTTGCTGGGTGAAAACGAAGAGGATAGTGCGGTTGGGCAACGAGGACGTCCATTATGGCGAGTTGAATTTAAAGGCGCACTTGCGCCAACATTTTACGTCAGTCAAGACACAGGTACGGTTGAATATATTCGACATGCCCCTTGGCAAGTATTTGATTGGTTATGGCGCCTCCATATTATGGATTACCAAGACGGTGAAGACGTTAGTAATACACTATTAGTGAGCATGACTATCATAGGGCTGTTGGCCGCATTAGCAGGCTTGCTATTGCTGCCTTATTCCTTTTCGTCATCGCGAAAGGCAGCTGACTGAAATGTTCTGGCGGATCATTCACAAATACCTTGCATTGATTGTGTTTTCACAATTAATGGTTTGGCTCGCTACGGGTTTTTTACTCGGACAGGCTGAGCACAGTAAACCGCTCTCCAGAATCGCAAGTGACGCTATTGCAGGAAGTGTATTAACGCAAAACCTAATATCCGTCGAGAACGTCCTTATACGCTCACCCAATGCGCTCTCTATTGAGCTGCTTAGCTTATTGGGAAACCCGACCTATAAGGTTATGACGCACTATGCAAGACATGCCCATGAAAGAGAGTATGAGTTAATAGACGCGATAAAGGGAAATAAAATAGAACTAACAGCGAACGATATCCGTGATCTGGTCAACAATCAGTTCCGGTTAACTTCGCCTATTCAAGATTTGCGCCGTGTTGATCCGCCGATAGAGCATCTACCCAAAGAGCGACAATCGGTTTGGCATGTTCGTTTATCAGACAGAGAAACGACACACATTTATGTCCGAGCATCAACAGGGGAATTAGCCGGCGTCGTCGATAGCAACAGGGAATGGACAAACTTGTTGATGCTATTGCACTTTATGGATTATCAGAACACCGGCTCATTTAATCACTGGTGGATCAAGGCTCTCGCGTTACTGACTGTGCTGTTGAGTATTTCAGGAATTACGTGGCTGGTTAGCCTCGTTAAAAATAAGCAAGTATTCATTGGGTGGTGGTATAGAAAGCAAGACTTAGTGGTACGAAATCAGCAAGGTTACCTCCAAAACGTCGTTGCTAAGGACAATGAATCACTTCTGGATTGCCTACAGCATAACGCCCTTTCTATTGAGTCAGTATGTGGGGGAGGGGGAACATGCGGCCAATGTATTGTGCGTCTTGATCCATCGGCTGCCATTTCAGTTGCAGAACGATACCGCTTATCTCAAGACAGGTTGTTGTCCGGTTATCGTTTAGCTTGTCAGCAAAACACTGATTTGAAAGGCAACGTTCAGCTTGTAGAGTCTCCAAACCCCAAAACAGTATCATGCGAGTTGCTCTCAAACACATTCATTACACCCTTTATCAAAGAATTAAGATTTAAATATCAAGGCAGTGTTCCACTGGATTTTAAGCCTGGCAGTTTTGTTCAATTCACGATTAAAGAAGGTCAATCTTTAGCGTTTCCGAAAGACTTACCGAGACGCTATCAGCCTTATTGGCCGCGTTTTGAATCAGCTACATTTTCCCATCCAAACACTGTCAGGCATTATTCAGTTGCAAACCGAAATGATGGTAGTGGCGTGCTTACATTCAATATAAAAATGCAACCGGCACAATCTAACAACCAAAGACCTGGCATCGGTTCTTTTCACCTTGGTAATTTAAGCATCGGCACGGTGGTTGATATAGTTGCGCCTCGAGGGGGATTTAACTTACTTGATGACCTTGGTGTACGAGAAATTGTGTTGGTCGGTGGGGGCTCGGGTATAGCACCTCTAAAAGCTCTAATCGATGAACTAATATTTGGCTTGCATTCGACACTGCCTATAACCCTCTTTTATGGCGCCAAACACCCTGTTGAATTGGCAAATCATTGCTGGTTAAAAGCGGTTGAAACACAGCATTCCAATTTCTCCTATCAACCTATCGTGTCTAACGCGTCTTCTGTTTGGTATGGACAGGTGGGCCGCGTACAAACGCCGTTGAATGCATTTGTGTCTGCGCACCGTAGCCTCCATCGATGTTTGTTTTTCCTCTGCGGTCCTCCGGCAATGATGAACGATGTAACCCAATTACTATTACGCTACTCCGTCAATGAAAATGCTATACAAATCGATTCATTTTCACCATTTACTACTACTTAAAACTACCGAGGTTTATTTATGAAAACACTATTGTCAACGTTCTTACTGACCGCTCTTTTCTTGAGCACAAGCAGTTATGCTCACACATCGTTGAAAACGTCCATGCCAAAAAACAATGCGATGTTAATGTCATCGCCTCCACAATTGTCCGTTGTTTTTACTGAGCCAGTTCGTTTGGCCAAATTGACGTTAAATTCTCAAAACGGCGAGCCTGTCGACTTTAATTTTTCTCCATCGATGGAGTCTAGCACTTTCTTTAATTACGACTTACCGACGTTATCGCCGGGTAACTATACCGCACAGTGGATGTTACTTGGTGAGGATGGGCACAAAATGGACGGTTCATTTGACTTCATGGTTCACGGAAGCAAGTCCATGCAAGATGACAAAAAAGCCCATAGTCAACACAAAGACCATTAAAGAGGAAGATTAAAATGGCAATTTGGGAAGTATTGATCCTATCCACCAAGCTTACTGTCTATCTAGGACTGTCGGCGCTTTTGGGCGGATTTCTTATCCTTCTTTTAGTGCCATTTAGCCTGGAAAAACAATCTCACGCTCGTCTGCTTCTGCAAGCTCATATTATTAAGTATATGGCTATGTTTGCTTTAGTTGGTGTTTTCGCGACTACGTTGGATTTCTTTTTCCAAGTGGGGTCGCTGTCTCAAACGGGTTTCACAGGCATGTTTGATCCGGTCATGCAACGTATGGTTGCACAATCTACTTTAGGGACTATTGCAATAAGTCGGCTGTGCATATTCATCGTCGGCATTGCTCTTTGTGGATTGTTTTATTGGCAACTCGCTCGCAAAAAAACGCCTCATTTTATCGTGACTCTTCTTGGTGCAATAATTCTTTGGGGGAGCGTTGGATATGTATTCATGCTTTCCGGGCATACCGTGCAACTGGAACGTTCATATGGTTATGCATTAGCTGTGCATGTGATCATCGCGCTAAGCTGGATGGGCGCTCTTTGGCCGTTGTCAGCAGCATGCCTACACCTATCGCCTACACCGCTTTACACTCTGATGCGGCAATTTGGTCATCTTGCTATAGGACTGGTGAGCCTGCTGATCCTTGCCGGCACTCTGCTAGCATGGGAGCTAGTTGGTTCTGTAGGTAATTTATTCAATCAAATCTATGGACAAAGCCTGCTGTTAAAGCTGGGCTTTGTCAATGCGATCCTGCTGCTTGCCGCATGGCATAAATTAAAATTAACGCCCAAGCTTTTAACGCACAGTAACGCAGCGATAGACATGCGCCGTTCGATTCAAATTGAAATGCTCATTGGACTATGCATTTTTCTGATCACCGTTGCTTTGACTACTGTTCTTGGTCCTCAATCTTAACTTTGGATTTATATGAAAATTAATTACGTTTTAACGACTGTTTTATCTATTGCGCTGCTTTCATTTAGTACGTTTGCCCATGAGCCACCCAAATCAATAGAGCGCTCTGCAACTCACTTCAGTGGTTTGGATACTGCAGCGGGTCGCAGTGTGCTCGCTTATCACGAAGCATTATCTAATGGCCAAGCGGATGACGTCATGAGTGCATTGACATCCGAAGTCATTATTTTAGAGGGATCGCGAATAGAACGCAGTGCCGAAGAATATCGGCAACATCATTTACACGCTGATATGCGATTTTCTGCGGCTGTCAAAACCACAACAATTGAACATCATGTTCGCGTTTATGGGGATACGGCGGTCTCAATTGCCAGAAGCCACACCCTTGGCACATACAAAGGTAAACAAATTGATAAGCAAGGAAATGAAACACTGGTACTTAACCTTATCAATGGTCATTGGAAAATAAGTCATATCCATTGGTCCCATTAACACTTTAATTTATAGGAAAACTTTAAATGACGTTACTTATACGAATCTCACTCGTCCTGATGTTAAGCACAACTACACTGGGCGTCTTTGCATCACAGGCAGATGAAGACAAAGCGACGATTGAAGAAATTATCATTGCTATTGAAAACGGTTGGGAGTCGGGCCAAGGACGGCCTTTTTATGAACACTATCTCGACCATAAAGGTGCTCGATACATTGAATCAGGCGGCCAAAACACAGGATTAAGTGATCTCGTCGAAAATCATGTGGAGCCAGAGAAAGAAGTACTCAAACGCCTCACCATCGATATATTGGATATGGATATTACAATTGATGACGATATGGCATGGGCGATTACGACCGTAAATGTGTCTGGTGAAGTAAGAAAAACTGGCTCAACATTTGACAAAAAGGGCTACCAAACGTACTTGTTTAAACGAACGAGTAATGGATGGAAAGTCATACATTCACATTCGTCTACCCGCGATAAAAAGCCCCACAAGCATCATTAAGCGACGTCAGTATGCCCATCACTCGCAACGTTACCCTAGACATCATGCGCACGGTCGCCATTGTATTAATGGTGATCTTTCACTTCGCGTATGACTTGCGGTTCTTTGGCTGGGTAGATTGGAGTGTGCCAAATGGTCCTGGCTGGAAACAATTTCGGTATGTCATTTTATCACTCTTTTTCTTAAGTGTGGGTGCATCATTGGTGTTCGCTCATCACCAACGCGTGGATTTGAAATCCTTTGCGAAGCGAATAATGTGGATAGTGGTATGGGCATGCGTTATATCACTATTTACTTATTGGTTTTTCAATAGTCATTGGATATTTTTTGGTGTTTTACACTTTATCGCCGTGGCCAGTGTACTATGCCTTCCCTTCGCACGTTATCCAGTCATGGCTTGTTTTATTGGGATAGGGATTATTACACTGTTCTTAACGAATGTGGTTACAAGTAAATGGCCGTTTAACTTATGGGAATTGGGGCTGCCGTCATCACCCAACGATTATGTTGCACTATTTCCTTGGGTTGGCGTTGTATTGCTGGGCATTGGCGTTGGCCATATGTTTATTAAGGGTATAGATCCCTGTGCTTCACTGAAATTATCAACTAAAATCACGTTTTTAGGACGTCACAGTCTTGCTGTGTATGTGTTACATCAACCTCTGTTTTTTGTAACATTAGGCAGCGTGTATTGGCTTTCGCATTCGGTTATGTGAGTCTAAGTTGAAGATGAGACAATGATAATAAGGGACCTTTGACAAAAGTAGAGCGTTGTTTGTTTTACAAGTAGTCTCGGCGTTTCTAGCACTTGTATATCAGTAATAGTGTGGGTTCATCCAAGCAATAACCGCAGAAATAACGGCAGCTAGGATGGCTGTTAATGTTAATACTGTGTTGGCCAAATTGCGTGTCGCTTCATTATATAACGTTTTCACCGCATCAATATCTTGTTCAATACGCGCAAGTCGACGATTAACTTCTGCATTGGAAAGCGTAGCATTTTCCAATAGTCGTAAATCTCGATTAATCTCATCAACCTGTTTTTTAAGGCCAACTAATCCGCGATAGAAGTCTGCGTGAACATAGTCATCGGTATCGGCAAAGCAAATGGTGGGAAGAAGTAGAGTAAAAACTAACATCCATTTAAACACTGTATATATCCTAATTACTGCAACTGACGGTTGATCGCCATAGCGCTTGAGTAAGTATTACACCAGCTTAACGGTTTATTGTAAATCCCGCTGCAAAGAGCCTGCAAACCTAAGTTGAGGGTCGTATTTCTTTTTTAAAGCAATCAAACGCTCTACATGGTGACCGAAATAACTGGTCAATGGACAGTCGTTGCCCATGTCATAATTTTGGTAGGCATGGCCATTAAAAAATGGGGATAATCGTTCATAGGTTTGATTAACCCAGTCTATAACCTTGGTATTGTCTTGATCGGGCAGAGTCACACCCGTGATGCTACATACAAATGAGGCATCGCGATGAATAAATGCGGTTTCATGGGTCTCGATATCCTGGATCGCGCCACATAACGGATCGAGCATAATGCCCGCTGCGTTGTCTGGGCAAGACTGATAGCATTGCAAAAGCGCATCAATAAACTGTTCCGTAAGTTCACCTTCAATGATCCCATTGCGCCAATAAAGTGCGTGCCCTTGTTCATATTCATTTGACTGGCACTCTATGTATTGTTTATGCGTAACAGAGATATCGGCATCCGTTTCCCATTTTGCTATGTTATTTAGGTTGGAGTCAGGGTCTTCACTAAACCCCATAATTGATATTTTTGCATTTTGTAACGCTGAACGAGCGATGTATGCATATAAGAATTGCGTTCTCGGCCCCTGCAGTACAGCATCGCTGTATTGCTTTAAAATAGGCTTTGCCTTTTGAATTGGCCATTCAATGATACCTCCTTGAACATAAGCTGGAGCCGGGTGCAGCCTAAATGTTATGTGGGTGATAACGCCAAATTGAGAGCCGCCACTGCCGCGTAGTGCCCAAAAAAGATCAGAGTGTTCCAAAGTGTTTATAACTCTTTGCTGACCATCTGCTGTGATCAGATTAAACGCCAAGACATTGTCGCAACTTAACCCATGTTTGCGTGACAAAAAACCGATCCCGCCGCCTAACGTTGCTCCTACAACACCGACATCCGGGCAGGTGCCTAATGGGATCACTTTCTTATATTTCGATAAGAACAGATCCAAATTATGATTTTTCACACCCGCGCCCACTCTTACTGACTGACCAACTGCGCAAAGTTCTATACTTTGAAAGGCAGACATATCAAGGACAATGCCACCGTCAATAACGGCCGCACCCGTTACCCCATGGCCGCCGCCTTTAACTGATATTTGTAAATTAAGGCGATTGGCATAGTCAATTGTATTAATGATATCGACGTCTGACTCAGGCACGACTATCGCATATGGAAAATGTGAAATGGCTCGATTAAAAACATGACGCCGCGCTGAATAGCCTGTACTTCCAACGTCCCAGACACTGCCGCTTAACTTGTTTCGCAACGACAGTAAGTCAGATTCAGTTGGCTTCGTTGAAATAGTTTTATTGGTATCAATTGGGTTGAGCGGCGCTTCGTCAATGCTTTGCAATAAATCCCAATTTGTTCTGCTAAATGTCTTTGGGTCTATACGATTTAACAATTGCCAAAGGTATTGTGCAACAAGGCGCGGCGGTAGTAGCTTGTTCTCTTCATGTAAGCCTCTTAAAAAGGCCGACATCGGCAGTACATCGCTTGGCACTTGCCGGATTTTTTTTTGCATCGCTGTATCAACATTTCCGGGAGCTGCGGTGGCAAAAACAGCTACATCTTCATTAACTTCTTGTCTAAAACAACTACACACCATATTTAAAGCCGTTTTACTCACACAGTATGCTGATGCGCCTTTCACTGCACTAACGGGTTGCTCGCTTGTCAAATACAGTACGCGGCTATGTTTAAACTTATCCAGGCACAGTTGTGTTATCAAAAAGGGGATATCGCAGTTGATTCTTTGTGCCGTGCGCCATTCTTTGTAGCCTATTGATTGAATAGGTTTAAGCGGTGTGACAATACCTGCACAATGCACTAAGTAATCAATCTGTTCGTATTGGCTAAGCGTTTCTTGAATTTCAATCGTTGCCGCTTCGTTATTAAAATCAACGTGTTCTATGATGAGGCGGGGTTCAAATTTTTCATTGAACGCTCCTAGTTCTGAGCTATCACGACACAGTGCAACAACAAGCATATTTGGATCCCTTGATAAGAATTCATTAGTCAATGCTAATCCAATCCCTGATCCTGCACCGGTAATTACCGCAATTTTGTGTTTCGTCATTTCTTATTATCCGCTCACCCAATTAAAAATTGCATCTGGTATTCAGCATATGCCGCTGCAAAGTAGCTATGAGGAGACCTGTTGACGCAGCTTGAGCATAGATAATTTTGAACCAAGGATAAATAAATCGATGATTTGATTACGGAAATGTAATGATTCTGTAATCCGATTGTCGTGAAGGATTGATCTAAATCAATTACATCTATCGTGTGATTTATAGGATGGATTTCATCAAAAGCAAAGGATAAATCGGGTGCAAAAAATTACGATAGCACTAATCTGCAATGCCACAAATGCCTATAACAGATGAAGAGCTTGAGGTTTTGGCCGAATTTTTATCGCCCAAATAGCACCTTGACCTGAGTCTAAGACATAGGATTAAGGTGACAAGTCGTCTATTTCAAACCTAAACCGCTCATGTGAGCACAATTAAAGGAAAAATTATGAAAACATTAACGTCATTATTACTGGCCAGCGCCCTTGTCGCTGCGCCAATTGCGACTTCTTACGCGCATCAACACACTGATAAATCTGACATGCCGATGATGGACAGTCAGATGATGAAGAAAATGCAAACACATATGGAAGAAATGCAAGCAGTTTTAGATGAAGTAAAAAGTGAATCTGATCCTGAAAAGCGCGAAGCCATGTTGCATGAGCATGCCCAAAAGATGCAAGACATGATGGGCATGATGGAAGGCAAAGATTCGATGGGAATGAAAGATGGAAAAGGAATGAAAGGCGGCATGGGCATGAAGCATAAACACAGTGATATGTCGACTGATGACAAAATGAAAATGATGGAACAGCGTATGGCCATGATGGAAGACATGATGGGGCAAATGATGGGACATACGGCTGAAAAAGCGAAGCCAATACACAAGCATAAAAAGAACTAATCAATGCGTTATGAGGCAGGAAAAGCGACTGCCTCTTTTCTTTTAATAATCGCGGGAGTTTTACATGAACAAATTAATCAAGCTTTTATCAATTGCAATCTTGTCTGTTGGGCTACTAGGGGGCTGTGCAAGCCAGATATACCATGACTACATCATGAGTGGGCAGGTTGTTACCGTCGATGATAAACAAGTAGTGGTGTGTGTCTCTGACACCGATGGTCTCAAAGAACATCAAGTCTTTAATGTCTATCGCACCGTTTTTGATGCGACAGCAATTTCTGAAGGGGAAGACGGCTATTCGCGCGAGTTCGTGGGCAAAATTCGATTAGGTAAAACGAAGGATGAGCATTTTGCAGAGGCTATTGTACTTGATGGCGAACTTGCACGTTATGACATGGTCGAGTTTGATCGTGGGTTTTAGTGGATATTTTAAATAGGAGCATGCCGTTGTGAAGACTAGAGAGTGTCACCAAACCTACCGTTTAGCGGCTATTGTGAGTCTGGTATTATCTAGTGTCTTATTCACAACAGCTTGCTCAGCGAGAACACAACAAACTAGTTCAAAAGAAAAACCTAAAGAAACACAATCTTCAGACACTGCGCCCGAGTTAGCACCGGCTGACTTTGCAAAGATCCAATCAGCTTTGCGCTCATTAGACAACTCACTGGCAGCGCAATCAAAAAGCAATACCGGCGTTAAACAGAGCGATACCAGCCCTCAACTCAACGAATCATCTACGCCCCCCCAAGCGACGAGCAAGATGAAGATGGGCATGGGAAAAGGGAAAAAGAAGATGACAATGAACGGAAAGTCTTGCATGGGGATGATGTGCAAGATGATGATGAAAAATAATTCGATGATGGGTATGCCTCCTAAACCCAATACGCCCGCGACATCCCCATCCCCATCTGGCGTTACCTTACCCGGTGCAAGTGGGGCGCTTCATCTATACCACGTTGGTGAACAAGCATTTTTCTTGAATTACAAAGAAACACTTGAGTTAACTGATGGTCAGTATCAAACGCTGTTAACAATCCAAACTGAGTGGGAGTCGACCCAAAAAAGCATTGCCCAGCAGCGCTCCACTTTAGAGGCATCGTTGTGGGAGTTCACGGCTAAAGGGTTACCCCAATACGACAACATAAAAGACACCATTAGCGAAATAGAGGCCTTAAACAGCGCCTTACGTTTGCAATTTATTACCTCCGTAGGGAAAGCAGTTGCGGTATTGACATCATCACAAGTAGGCAAGATAAATGCACTTTGGCTAGCCGAACAAGAGGCTGGTCAATGAAAAACGCTTTATCACAAGGGACAGTTTTCTTCCGTTATGTTGTCATCGTAAACGTTGTGTTATTGCTAGCAATGACGCGCCCCTACGCGCAGCAACAAACTGAGGACAGTGAGCACGCCAGTCATCATCCTGAAGAAACGAATGAATCCCTTGTCGGGGTAAGCACAGACGCTCTGCCGTTAGCTACTCAAGGTAAGGGGCCGCCGGGCAATGCCATGATGGGCCCCGGTATGGCAAAAGGGATGGACAAAATGATGGAGAAAATGGGGGCACCCAAGCCCAAAGATCTCTATCCGACATTAATGCGGATGCATTCAACCACCCCCGAACAAAGAGAAATTGTATTACGAAAAGCCACCGCGCGCATGCAACAAGGAAGTACACAACTCGCGACAGGTTTTGATTGGCTTGCCCGTGCCGTTGCCGCTGATGACTTTACCCAAATGCAAGTGGCTGTCGAGACCGTTAAAGAGGGGATCGCGCATTTTGATAGTGGCCTTGCGGCGAAACGTGCCATACAAGACGGCCAAGAGCCCAGGAGAGTGGCATTAACCTGGTTCAAGTCGCAAATGAATCTGCTGCCCAGTGCGCCTGCAAACGATACTTCAACCCTATTTGGTATGACGCCGTTTCATACCGCAGTGATGCTTGTTTTACTCTTGTTTACCGTCGTTATGGTGTATGTCTATGGGTTCAAAATGCGCCGAGCTGCGGCATTGCTAGCGCAGCTTAAATCCACTGAAACCGCAAGCGGTCCCGCATCAACTCACAAAGCAGCAGCTAACGATATACCGATAACGACACCTATCCCTCAGAAAGACTCAGCTTCTGCGCCTACGAGAGAGTCAGCATTGGCTTTACCCACTGCGGCGCCGCGCAAAGGCGTGTTTACTGGCGATGTGGTGGTAACTGGAATTTTTAATGAAACTCATGATGTCAAAACGTTTCGACTAGCCAGCCCTGATGGACACACCATCCCATTTAGTTTCGAACCAGGTCAATTTGTGACGTTTACATTGACTATTGATGGTGTGGCAAAGCCAGTGAAGCGCTCGTATACCATCGCATCCTCACCCACTGAGCACCATTACTTTGAAGTCACCATCAAACGCGAGGAATTCGGTGTTGTTTCTCGTCATATGCATGACGCCGTAAATGTGGGAGATACGCTTTCGATTAAAGCGCCAGGCGGTAAATTTTACTTCAATGGTCAAGCTGCAAACAGTGTTGTACTGATTTCAGGTGGCGTAGGGATCACGCCAATGATGAGCGCGGTCCGCTACTTAACGACGACCTGCTGGGACGGCGATATTTATTTTCTGTTTTGTACGCGCACGTCTAACGATTTTATTTTTGAGCAGGAATTAAAATACCTACAAGCGCGTCACCCTAGGTTAAAAGTGCTCGTTAGTATGACACAGGCAAAGGGCACAACCTGGATGGGGCCTCAGGGGCGTTTTTCATCAGCATTGATAAACGAATTTGTGCCGGATATTGCATCAAAGACTGCACACATTTGTGGACCACCGGCAATGATGGATGCAACCAAGGATATGTTATCTGAATTGGGTATGCCTGAAGCGCATATTAAAACAGAAGCTTTCGGTGGCGCGAGTCCGAAGAAAACGGCCGCTAAACCCGAGGTCGCACCAAACACACCAGTAAACAACACGCGACAAGTGCGCTTTAGTCTATCAAATGCTCAGGCACAAGCCGGTCCAGATGAAACTGTTTTGGACGTCGCTGATGGACTTGATGTGGATATTGAGAATTCATGTCGGGCGGGCTCTTGTGGCAGTTGTAAGGTGAAACTGTTACGAGGCGACGTTGATATGGAGGTTGATGACGGGTTGGAGCCAGAGGATAAGGTCAGTGGGTATATTTTAGCGTGCCAAGCCATCCCAAAATCTGATGTGGAGGTGGAAGCATAGTGAATACGCAAGAGCGCACCATTGTAGGTAGTTTGGTTGTCCTAATGATCCTGCTTTGGCTCGGATTTGTCTGGCATAGGGACCCCACATTTCCTGGTAGTTTTACCGGATTTGGCGTCGGGTTAACCGCGTCGATATTAATGTTAATCCCATTGGTTTATATGATCATTAAACGCAGCAAAGCGCTTAAGAAAGTTGTGACGAAGCATATTGCTATGCCAACGCTACTGCGTATTCACATCTATGCTGGTGTGTTAGGCCCCATTCTTGCGCTG
This sequence comes from Alteromonas antoniana, assembly GCF_019249295.1. Taxonomy (GTDB): domain Bacteria; phylum Pseudomonadota; class Gammaproteobacteria; order Enterobacterales; family Alteromonadaceae; genus Alteromonas; species Alteromonas antoniana. The sequence goes on along the minus strand of NZ_JAESDH010000006.1, from coordinate 49,734 downwards.
ATCCATAGCGCCCATCGTTTTGATAGTGCGACGGGGATCTCGCTTGTCATCTTTATGATGGTCGTTGTGATCAGTGGGTTTGTTGGTCGATATGTACTCGGCCTTATTTCATCAAATGTTAAAGAGAAAAAGCGCCAAGTAAACGAACTACATGTTTCGCTTTCTTACGCTAAGCAATCATTGAAAGACGCGGTGTGCGAAGTACGGTATTCGACGTTTACCCAAACATCCGCAAGGCATATTCCGTACATCGCCTTGAACGTGCCCACTTCAGAACAAAGTAAGTTATTCAAACAAGAGAGTAAGATCCTAGCCATTATCGATGCGATTTCAGATGTTGAATACAGCATTCTTATTCACGACACCGCGAAGATTTGGTTTGCGCGTTGGTTGAAATTCCATATCGTGATTTCGATGACACTCTATGTCGTACTGTTTTTTCACATTTTCAGTGAAGTGTACTTTGGGCTTCGATGGTTATGATGAAGTGGACAATAACCATACTTGGCTTAGTCGCTGCGGGCGTTGGCTTAAGCCACTTTATTCACACGCCAGAAGATCTTGCACAAATTCCATGGGAACAAGTGGTTGAACCAGGTTCGCTGAGTCAGGCACATGCCTTTTTGGCTGATGATTGCTTGAGTTGTCACACGCCGGTAGAAGGCGTGGAGCGTGACAAGTGTGTAGCGTGTCACGCAAATGATAAGCATATCGTCGCGCGACAACCCACTGCATTTCATGGTGACATTAAAGAATGTGCGAGTTGCCATGTTGAGCATCAAGGTGAGAATGCCAATATTTCAATAATGAGCCATATTGCGTTGGTCGATATTGGTTTCAATATGCTCCCCAATCCAAACGTACCGTTTGACGAAGGGGCGGCCACCATGTCTTTTCTGGAAAACATTCTCGCGAATAAGCAAACACCCGACCCTTTGTTTGTGCACTCTGAGGTCAGCGACAAAGAAGCATTGTTAAATTGTTCACAGTGCCATAGCAACGATGATCGCCATTTTAAGTTGTTTGGGGAAGATTGCGTGCAGTGTCACAGTACAATTAAGTGGTCACTGCCGACGTTTATTCATCCTTCGAGTCAATCTCGCGATTGTAATCAATGTCATGAGGCGCCGCCCAGTCACTATATGCAACATTTTAAAATGATTTCCGCCAAAGTGGCTGGCGAGCCTAAAGCCAAAGTGGAGGCGTGTTACGCCTGTCATCAATCGACTTCCTGGAACGATATTAAACGTGCCGGCTGGTATAAGCATCATTAAGTGGGAGAAACCGTGATCACAAATTCCATTGCGCTGGCGACCTCACTGATAGTAGCAATAGTATTGTTTCTGCCTCGCCTACGACAATCTGTCCAATGGCGAGCAACAGTCACCCCGTTGGCTTCAATAATTGGCAGTGGCTTTTTGATCATTGCACCACTGCTGCATTCGGTGATGGGCAAATGGGCGCTGCTGGGCATTATTCTGTTGTCCATTCTGGCATATACGTTGGGTTCGGTCATTCGCTTCAATATACGTCACGCAGAGCCTGAGCTTGCTCGCAATCCCCACGGCAGTATCGCAACGCTTGAGAAAGCCAGTCAATGGGCACTTGGCGCTGCCTATGCGATTTCCGTGGCGTTTTACATTAGCTTGTTTGCCGCATTTGTCTTTGACCGCTTGGCTATCGCTGATACAACACTCATTAAATTGTTTACCAGTGGGCTGCTTGTCATCATTATGCTGGTCGCTTGGCTTCGCGGTGCGAGAGGGCTAGAGACCATCGAGCTATTCGCGGTAACCATTAAGTTGGCGATTATTGTGGGTGTGCTTGTCGCGCTGGCAACCTACGACATACAAGTCCAAAGTGCGTGGTTTAAACACGAAGCGATACAATCCCTCAGCCATTTTGAAACCCTTAGTATGCTCGCGGGTATGCTCATGGTTACGCAAGGGTTTGAGACAACGCGCTTCATGGGCAGTAACTACAATGCAGAGCAGCGCATTAAAGCAGGGCGATATGCCCAGTGGATTGCCATTTTTCTTTACGCTGTGTTTATTGGTTTAACCTGTCCCATATTTCTCGATTTTCCGATAACCGAACTGAATGAAACCACCATTAGTTATACCCTGGGTCAAGCCATTTGGGTATTGCCCATATTATTGTTAGTGGCAGCGACAGCAAGTCAGTTAAGCGCCGCATTGGCCGATACTATCGGTGGCGGAGGACTGCTAAAAGAACTCTTCCACTTACCCATATCTCCTCAGTTTTACTATGTTCTGGTTATCGCGATTGCGGGCATATTAGTTTGGTCATCTAACGTATTTGAAATTATTAATCTCGCTTCTAAGGGGTTTGCACTTTATTACCTCATACAAACACTCATTGCGTTCAGACTCGTATTGCAGCGTCGCAAAGAACAACGCTTAACATCGCTAAAAGTATTCAGTCTTAGTGTGATTGTTGTTTCTTTATCCTTTGTGATTGGCTGGTCAATTCCAGCGCCTCACAGTTAACGCAGGAAAGATACAGATGCAATCACCTAAAACACATATGCCAGTAGACGTCGTCCAGAACAAGGGTAAGCAGTACACCATTATTGGTGTAGGAAACCTTTTGCAGCGAGATGATGGCGTGGGTGTGCATGCCGTTCGTGCCTTACAACCCTTTTTTGAGGACTGTTCAAATGTGTCGTGCATTGATGCTGGAACGCTAAGCTATGAATTGTTGGAATGGGTAGCAAGTTCAGATCACACCATAATCATCGATGCAGCCTACATGCGCGCCCTTCCTGGCACCGTAAAAGTATTCGAAGATGATGAAATTGCGCATCAGTTCAAACATGCGACGGCCCATTCCGTTCACCAAATAACCTTACGCGATACGTTATTAACGAGCCAAACACTCTACTCCAAACCGACTAAGGTGACGTTAATTGGGGTAGAGCCTGACGTAATCGAGTGGGGGACAGCCTTGAGCCCAAAAGTAAGCTTGGCGCTCTCATCCATCCTTGAAATTACACTTGCTCGTTTATCCGTAGATGGGATGCAGGCCTATGACCCAATGACAAAAAAGGAGGCACGATGACCGAAGAACTTATTTTCATGACATCAAATACTGAGAATACGGGCAATGTCACACCGCTTTTACATCAGATACGTCATGCGTTGTCCCAATTAATTGAACGGCAAGAGGACACTACAATTGACTTGCGACGATTGCCATTGAGCGCTGGCGAAGAATCTCAGTTGGAAGCGTTTCTTGGCCATGGCGAGGTGAAAGCGGATATTCAGGCTCTTGGTGACACGGTGCTAATTGAGTCTCGATTTACTGGCGTCTGGCTTGAAACGCATTACAACGAAGAAGCTGAGATCATGGGGAAATATGTGCATATCTGCCGCTGCCCACCGCTAATTAAATCACAGCCAGAAGATATGGTGTTATCGCTCAATCAAATAGTGTCAGAGATTCAATCATTGTCACATACATCGACTGACGACACGGCTAAGGAGGATTAATATGTCTCTACCCACATTAAACAAGCAGTTGCAAGCGTCGGGTATATCAAGACGCACGTTTCTTAAGTTTTGCGCAACGACAGCCTCTTTGCTCGCATTACCGCAAAGTGCGGTCGCCGAACTCGCCAATGCTCTTGGCAATGCGAAAAGACCCTCTGTCATTTGGTTGCCCTTCCAAGAGTGTACCGGGTGTACCGAGGCGATATTACGCTCTCATGCGCCCACCTTGGAAAGCCTTATATTCGATCACATTTCGTTGGACTATCAACATACGATAATGGCTGCCGCTGGTGAGCAAGCAGAGGAGGCACGACGCGCGGCGATGCAAGAGCACAAAGGACAATATTTGTTGTTGGTTGACGGTTCAGTTCCAATGGGTAATCCAGGTTACTCCACTATCAGTGGAATGAGCAATGTCGACATGTTGCGTGAATCGGCCAAAGACGCGGCGGGTATCATAGCAATTGGTACCTGCGCATCGTTTGGCGGGATCCCCAAAGCCAACCCCAACCCGACGGGGGCAGTGGCAGTCAGCGATATCATCACGGATAAACCAATTGTCAATATTTCAGGGTGTCCTCCTCTGCCTATCGCGATCACAGCAGTCTTGGTTCACTACTTAACATTTAAGCGCTTTCCCGATCTGGATGCACTCCAACGACCACTCGCCTTTTTTGGTGAAACTATTCACGATCGCTGTTATCGACGTCCGTTTTTTGAACAGCGCAAATTTGCAAAATCGTTTGATGATGAGGGCGCTAAAAAGGGTTGGTGTTTGTTCGAGCTGGGGTGCAAGGGACCCGAAACCTTTAATGCGTGTGCAACGGTGAAGTGGAACCAAGGCACCAGTTTTCCGATTGAATCCGGTCACCCTTGTCTTGGCTGCTCTGAGCCCGACTTCTGGGATAAAGGCAGCTTTTACCAAGCCTTATTTCCATGGGAACGGTACAAATCCAAACCTGGCAAAGGCGGACAGCAGCACGCTGGGAAACACTCATAATATTAAAGGCAAGGCGCATGGAAAATACATCAAATGAAAACCGGTTAGTCGTCGATCCCATCACTCGGATCGAAGGCCATCTTCGCATAGAAGCCGAAATGGAAGGGAATACTATTAAACAGGCGTATTCGTCGGGTACGTCTGTACGAGGAATTGAACTCATTTTGCAAGGCAGAGATCCCCGTGATGCTTGGGCGTTTGCTCAACGTATCTGTGGCGTGTGCACATTGGTGCATGGTATGGCATCTGTTCGCGCAGTTGAGGATGCTATCAGAAAAGCGTGGCGTACAAACGCCAACTTGGGCGTGGCTATTGGCAAACCTGCTATGACTTCCATGCCAAAAGGACCGATGCAACATGGTAAAAAAGGCAAAGGGCACCCACATTCACGCACATCGATAAGCACATTGAGTGAAGCCCAGATGGCGATCCCCCAAAATGCACAATTGATCAGAAACATCATGATTGGCACCCAGTATGTGCATGATCATGTAATGCATTTTTATCACTTGCATGCCTTAGATTGGGTTGACGTAGTTTCTGCTTTAGATGCTGACCCAGCTAAAACATCAACGCTTGCCGGTCAACTCAGCGATTATCCGCGCTCATCTCCGGGTTATTTCAAGGACATGAAGCAAAAAGTTAAAACACTTGTTGAGTCGGGACAACTGGGAATATTTAGTAATGCGTATTGGGGGCATCCTGGTTACAAGCTGCCACCTGAAGTAAATTTAATGGCGCTGGCACATTATTTAGATGCATTAACTTGGCAGCGAGAGGTCGTCAAAGTTCACACCATATTTGGTGGGAAAAACCCTCACCCCAATTTTGTTGTCGGCGGTGTGCCGTCACCCATTAATCTCAATGCATCAACGGGAATCAATACACGTCGACTAGTGCAATTGCAAGATGCGATAACCCAAATGAAAACGTTTGTTGATCAAGTGTATTACCCAGATATCTTGGCCATCGCGGGCTATTACAAAGAGTGGGGGACACGAGGAGAGGGACTCGGTAACTTTCTCACTTATGGGGACTTACCCACGACCTCGATGGATGATCCCGCATCATTTTTATTTCCCAGAGGCGCCATACTCGGCCGAGACTTGAGTAAAGTGCATGATGTTGACTTAGATGATCCAACTGAAATTCAAGAATTCGTCTCTTCCTCTTGGTATCGCTATAGCGGCGGAAATACAAGCGGTTTGCATCCTTTCGAAGGGCAAACGACCCTCGAATACACCGGCCCAACCCCCCCTTACCAGCACCTCAATACCCATGCTGAATATTCATGGCTAAAAAGTCCGCGCTGGAAAGGCCACTCCATGGAGGTGGGGCCGTTGGCGCGTGTGTTAATGATGTATGCAAAAAAAGATGCAGCAGCACAAGACATCGTTAACCGCTCTCTTTCTATCCTGGACTTAGCGCCCTCGGCACTTTTTTCCACGTTGGGGAGAACCCTTGCCCGAGCAGTTGAAACCAAAATCGTTGTTAACCAGCTTCAGGGTTGGTATGACCAATTGCTTGATAATATCTCCAGAGGCGATACCGATACGTTCAATCCTTTGTATTTTGATCCGGCAAATTGGCCAGTTAAAGGGCAAGGCGTTGGGGTTATGGAAGCGCCTCGCGGTGCACTAGGGCATTGGTTGGTCATGCAAAATGGCAAAATTGAAAATTACCAATGTGTTGTGCCCACTACATGGAACGCAGGCCCCCGAGATCCTAATTCGCAGCCAGGTGCTTATGAAGCCGCACTGCAAGATAAACACACGCTGCATGATACTGACCAACCTTTAGAAATTTTGCGAACACTTCATAGTTTTGATCCGTGCCTTGCCTGTGCCGTGCACGTAATGGATGAAACAGGTAAAGAGCGTCTGCGTCTGAAGGTTCGTTAACCATAGTTGAGGAAATATTATGAAACGTCAAAAAATGACTAAGCAATCTGCTACCCCTCTAATCGTATTGTTCTACTCGGTATTAGGCTCACCAGTGAGCTATGCGCACCCTGGCCATCAACACGATCATTCCATACTGCTGGGCTCGTTGTTATTCATCACGGGGTTATGTGCGCTTGGGCTGTTTGTCTACAGAGCCAGAACAAATGGCGCCACAGTGCGGGAAAGTCAGTAATGTGCCTTGCTGTTCCAATGAAAATCACCGCAATAAAACGCTTTAATGCGACGTGCGAAGCCAAAGGAGTCTCCCGCGAAGTCAGTTTGCATCTGTTACACGGGACGGATGTCAAGGTGGGTGACTATGTCATGGTGCATGTAGGTTACGCCCTGCAGGTGATCACTTATCAAGAAGCACAAGTGACGTGGGAGTTACTTGACCAGGTCATTGCTTACGATGCATGAAATGAGTCTTTGTTATAGCTTACTCGACACGATTGCCGTTCACCAGCGAGCCAACATGGACAAACGCGTCGGTATTGTTCACGTCAAAGTTGGACCACTTTCAGGCGTTGAGCCGGACTTGCTGCATCATGCGTTCTTGTCGTGCAGGACTCATACCATTGGCGATCAGGCAACGCTTAAAATTGACACCAGCGCTATTAAAGTGCGCTGTAAATTGTGCGGCGAACAAAGTTATGCAGTTGTAAACCGGATTATATGTGCTAGCTGCGGATCTTGGCATACAGAACTCATTCAAGGCGATGAATTTGTTTTACAGCGAATTGAATTCATCCCGTCCGAAATATCAACCGAACCAAAGGAAAGACAATATGTGCGGTAATTGTGGGTGTGAAACACCTAGGAAAATCGAAAAGCCTATTCAGCAAAAGACAAACGTCGTTGAGGTTCATGCGAATCTAAAAAGTAGCAATGATACCCAAGCGATCACAAATCGTGCGTTGTTTGATGCACATGATGTGATGGTGATTAATTTGATGTCATCGCCAGGCAGCGGAAAAACTCGGTTGCTGGAAGAAACGATCACTGCGCTCAAATCACAATACAACATGGCGGTGATTGAGGGCGATCTCGAAACTGAAAATGATGCTAACAGGATTAGGCGTCATGGTGTGCAGGCTGAGCAAATTGCGACAGGGCAAGGGTGCCATTTGGACGCTAATATGGTGTTTAAGGTACTCGGGAAATTTAACCTCGAAAAGCTAGACGTTTTGTTTATTGAAAACGTTGGCAATTTAATTTGTCCCGCATGTTTTGATTTAGGGCAGCACTTGAATGTGATCTTGTTGTCGGTACCAGAAGGCGACGATAAACCCGAAAAGTACCCCGTTATGTTTCGTGCCGCAGATGTCATGCTGATTTCAAAGACCGACTACTTGCAGTTCCACGACGAATTCAATGTGGCGCGTGCGATCCAGTCATTTCGTAAAGTGGGCAATAACGCCCCTGTTATAGAAGTGTCTTCAACGCAAAGTAACCAGCTTGAGGCATGGTTTGCTTACTTTATAGAAACCATTAATGCTCGTGACTCTCGCTCATTACAAGAACGGGGAGCTTAAGAGTATGTATAGTGTTGAATCGTTGCTAGATCTGATCAAGAAAACGCCGCTTACAAAACCGCTCCGTATTCTCAATGTCTGTGGTGGTCATGAGCGCGCGATCACGCGCGCTGGCTTTAGAACGTTATTTCAACACAATATTCATCTGATCCCCGGCCCAGGCTGCCCCGTCTGTATTTGTCCAGAAGAAGATATCGCATTCGCGATTCACTTAGCACTCAACGAAAACGTCGTCATTGCGAGTTTTGGTGATATGCTCCGCGTGCCCATCGATTGTGCTATCGATGGTTGTGATTCATTGATAGCAGCAAAAAATAGTGGAGCAGATGTTCGTCCTATTTCGTCTGTGCAAGAAGCAGTATCTATTGCGATAGGTGAACCTGAAAAGGCGGTTGTATTTTTTGCGGTCGGTTTCGAAACCACCATGGCACCGGTTGCAGCAGCATTGCTTGCTGATTTGCCCAATAACCTTAAAGTTTTATTGTCTGGACGTCTTACTTGGCCAGCTGTTGCCCATGTGCTTAGAAGTCAAAAAGATACATTTGACGCCCTTATTGCACCAGGCCATGTCGCAACCATTATGGGATGTGAAGAATGGCAATTTGTTATCGACCATCATGATTTACCCGTCAGTATTTCAGGATTTCATCCAGAAAGTCTGCTTTTGTCGATCCATGCACTTATCAAAAACTGTTCTAGCAGAGTCATTACGCTGAACAATAGCTATCCCGAAGTAGTCAAGCACCATGGTAACTCAGCGGCTAAAACTCTTTTAAAAACAGCGTTTACTCAGGTTGATGCGCATTGGCGTGGAATTGGTGTCATACCGCGTTCTGGATTTTCATTGGCTGCAAAATTGTCGCACTTAGACGTTACCAACCATTATGAGCCAATCGATTCTAGTTCACGAATTATACAAACCGGTCTAAAAACACCCCCGTCCTGTGAGCAAGTGATACTTGGGCAAATGGCACCTGATGGGTGCCCATTTTTCGGTAAGGAATGTATACCGGCTTCGCCCAAAGGAGCCTGTATGGTTTCCGACGAGGGGGCTTGCAGAATCTGGTATAGCACTGGTGAGCGCTCAGTAATAGAAGTTATTGAAAAGGGAAATACGCAAAAAGTGGAGATAAAGTCATGACGGCTTCCGGCTCGCACGAAGCAAATCAAAATAATGCAAAAACGATTGCGTATGAGCTAATCATTACAGGGATGATCCAAGGCGTTGGCTTTAGACCCTTGATTTACCGTTTAGCCCATGAAAAAAACCTTGTGGGATGGGTCAAAAACGATTGTGGGTGTGTGCGCATACATATTGAAGGCTCAGAATCAGATGTTGAACAGTTTTCATATGACTTACTAAATAATGCGTCACTGGTATCGTTGTGTTTGCTCGAAAAGAAAAGCATTAAACCCAATGGCTTAGGCACATTTTCGATAGAAGAAAGCAGTCATGACCCATTAAGCGGGACGGTATCAGTGCCTAAAGACTTGTATTTGTGTGACGCTTGTCAGTCCGAGTTACTGTCTACAGCTAACCGGCGCAGTGATTATAGTTTCATCGCGTGCAGCGAATGTGGACCACGATTCTCGATGTTGCGGGCAATGCCCTATGACAGAAAAAATATTAGTATGTCTGCGTTTCCTATGTGTGAGACGTGTCACCAAGAATATCAATCCCCGCATGACAGGCGCTTTCACGCACAGCCTATCAGTTGTCGCGCATGCGGACCTGAAGTGTTTTGTTCAACAGTTGGCGGTCGTGTGATCGCGCAAGGTGATGACGATGTTGTGACTGCGGTTGTGGGATGCCTTAACCAAGGTGCAATCATTGCGTTAAAAAGTGTCGGCGGGTATCACTTAATTTGTGACGCGCAAAACACTGAAGCGGTTGATCTACTGCGGCGACGAAAGAATCGACCCGACAAGCCTTTTGCGGTGATGCTTCCAGAGCCGCAAAGCGATGTTCCTGGACAGAGTTGGCTCGATAACTGTGTGGTGGTAAACAGTCAAGATAAAGCGCTCCTATCAAGCCCTATAAGACCTATTTTGCTTGCACCAAAAAAACGCAATGCACCCATTGCAGAAAACGTAGCGCCAATGCTTAGTGATTTGGGGGTGATGTTACCATGCAGTGGTTTGCATTTGATGCTCATGAAGCAATTCAATCGTCCGATGATCGCAACCTCAGGCAATGAATACGGTGAACCTATGGTCACATCGACGTCGTCTGCACAACAACAGCTTTCCATGTTGGCTGATTTTTTTGTTCATCATAATCGCGATATCTGTCACAAACTTGACGACTCCGTTCTAAGAACTGTGATGTCAGGCGCTATACCGTTTCGTCTGGGGCGGGGCTTAAGCCCCCTGGAATTAACGCTTCCCTATGACGTGGAAGAACCCCTTCTTGCGGTGGGGGCGAATCAGAAAAACACGGTATCGTTCGCATGGAAGAACCGACTAGTGGTAACGCCGCATATTGGCGACCTAGATTCGCCTATAATGCAGGCACATTTTGAAAAATGTATCAGTGATTTTCAAGACCTTTATCATGTCAGCCCGCAGCGTATTCTGTGTGACCGACATCCTGGCTATATTAGTTCTCGTTGGGCCAAGGACAGCCCATTACCGTCCAGTGAAATTTTACATCATCGTGCCCACGCATCCGCCTGGGCGTTATCTGCTGAAGTCTCGTCACCTAGTTTGGTTTTTGTATGGGATGGGGCAGGGATAGGCAGTAATGGTGATTTGTGGGGTGGTGAAGTGTTTTGGGGCTCACCGGGCAATTGGAAACGCATTGCATCATTGGCTCCTATGAAACTGCAAGGCGGGAATAAAGTACCATATCAGCCTTGGCGCAGCGCCGCAGCACTTGCATGGGAGACTAGTTTCATGGAGGTCGATTTGACCCCCTTTGACCCAGAGCACCTGAGTTTCAAGGCATGGAAAAACGAACTTAATTGTTATTTTAGTAGTTCGATGGGAAGACTGTTTGATGCAGCTGCGTTTGCCTGTTGTGAACAAAGTGAAGTCTCATATGAAGGGCAAGCACCGATGATGCTTGAGAGTGTTGCATCCACGCCATCCAAGATTGTGCCGTTATCCTTGATACAGAAAAATGATGATTTCATTCTAATGGACTGGCGAACGATGGTGCCTGACCTATTTGATAAAACAGTACCCGCACAAATCCGCGCCGCAAATTTTCACGCATCACTCATTGAAACTGCGTGGGAGTTAACCCAGCGTTGTCGCAAAAAGTATGATTTCAAACATATTGGTTTGGCCGGAGGCGTCTTCCAAAACCGCATTTTATGCGATGGCCTAGCTGAACGTTTTGCACAATCAGACATTCCTGTTGTTATCCCAAGCAGTTTACCTTTAAACGATGCAGCAATAAGTGTCGGGCAAATTCACGAATATTGCTCAAGGAGATCATCATGAAAGGCATAGAGCGTAATAATCGAGCATCATCAGAACCGTTGGACACCGATACTATTCGGTTAGCGCAAGGCAATGGTGGAATATTGACCAAAAAACTTATTAATGATGTGTTTAAAAATACTGCCAATAAAGAACTAGATCTGCTACACGACGCGGCTTCGGTAACCTTCGCCGGTCCCTTTCTGAGTATGACAACCGATAGCTTCGTTGTCTCACCTTACACATTTCCAGGTGGCAATGTGGGGGCATTAAGTATTTACGGTACCGTGAATGATCTGGCTGTCGTTGGCGCGACCCCTCGGTATATCAGTACTGCATTCATTATTGAAGAAGGCTTTTCGATGACGGCTCTCAAGGAGGTTGTCCATAAAATGCATCAAGCTGCTGTAGAAACCAATGTGGCCATAATAACGGGAGATACTAAAGTCGTTCCCAAGGGATTCGGTGGTGGCGTTTATATCAATACAACGGGTGTAGGTGACAGCCAAGACACACCAATTTGGGATACGAGTCTTATAAGGCCGGGCGATCACGTACTTGTCAGTGGCTCTGTTGGCGATCACGGTGCTTGCGTATTACTGGCGCGTGAGGACTATGGGTTGCACGGCCAATTAAAGTCCGACTGTGCCAGCGTTTTCCCGTTAGTCAATGCAATCAGAGACTTAAATGGCGTTCGTTTTGTCCGAGACCCAACGCGTGGAGGACTATCAGTGTTACTCCATGACGTGGCAACTGAAACGGGTTTCAATATCGAGCTAATTGAAAATAACATTCCGGTGCGTCCAGAGGTCGCAAGCGTGTGTGACATTCTAGGCTTTGATCCTTTCGTTTTGGCTTGTGAGGGACGCGTTATTGCAATTGTCAGTCCCGATATTAGCAGCGAAGTACTCACTCATTGGCGGGGTATAAAAAACGGTGAAAATGCCCAACATATTGGTGTTATATCAAAAAATACAGACTTAAAGGGCCGCGTGTCGATTATTACGCCAATGGGAGGGCGACGCTTCATGAGTGAACTTGAAGATGAGCCACTTCCACGGATCTGTTGAAGGTTTAGGTGTTGACCTGTGAGCTGCTCACAGGTTTATCGTGTGAAGGTGAGAGTAAAACATAGGATTAAAGGCGTGTTTTACCGGCACAACTATGTTGATAAAGACGGGGGTTTAAAATGCGGGTAAAACAAATAGCAGATGCACTAGATATTAGCGTTGATACCGTACGCTATTATACGCGCATTGGACTTTTGGTCCCAAATAAATCCCACAATGGATACAAGTATTATCGGCCGGCGGATGTGACGCGACTGCGGTTCATTTTAAGTGCGCGCTCATTAGGTTTTTCGGTCAATGATATTAAAGAGATCCTAGTTACATCTTCACAAACCAATGCGCCGTGTCCAACGGTAAGGCGTCTTATTGAAAAACGGTTGAAAGAGACTGAACAGCGGTATCAGGACATGCATGAACTTAGAGAGCGCATGCGCTTAGCCACTTCAGAGTGGCAAAACAAACCCGATCAACCTCCAACGGCCGATACGATATGCCATTTAATTGAAGGTTTCACAGCGCTTAAGTCATAACATTATTTAAATAGGGAGTGGTTCATGAATTCAGATACAAAAAAACATGCGTGTTGTGGTGGCGACAGTAAAGTATCAACCACTAGTGACGCGGTTGGTAGTGAAACGAAGACTGAGCACGTTTCTGCTAATTTGGGTGAGGTTCAACTTAATATCCAAGGGGCGAGTTGTGCCAGTTGCGTCACTAAAATTGAAACAGCCTTAAAACAAGTCGCAGGCGTCACCAGCGCAGAAATGAATTTTGCACAGCGTACAGTGCTTATCAATGGTAATGCCTCGCCAAGCAAACTGGTTGGTGCGGTAGAGGGAGCTGGGTACAACGCAACGTTAGCTAATGCCGACTCTGATGAGGCTGCCATTGAAGAAAAGGAGCAAGCGGACTGGGCATATTATAAAAAGTTAATGCGAGACATGGTCATTTCATTGTCGCTTGGTGTCCCGCTCATGATCTATGGCTTGGTGACGGGAGAAATGAGCGTCAACACAACCATGGAGCGAATTGTATGGTTAATTATTGGTCTCATGACATTGGGTGTCATGGTGTTCTCTGGTCGTCATTTTTATGTAGGCGCTTGGAATTCGTTTAAGAATCATTCGGCCAATATGGATACTTTGATAGCCTTGGGTACAGGAACCGCCTGGTTTTACTCTATGGTGGTTGTATTCTTTCCTGGATATGTTCCCGAAATGGCACGGCATGTCTATTTTGAGGCGACAGCCATGATCATTGGTCTCATTAATTTAGGCTTAGCCCTTGAGATCAAAGCACGCGGTAAAACTTCCGAGGCAATTAAAAGGCTTATCGGCTTACAAGCCAAGACAGCTCGCGTCATTCGTGACGGACACGATATAGATATTCCTATTGAAGATGTTCTCCTGAATGATCTTATCCGGGTTCGACCCGGAGAACGAATTTCTGTGGATGGTGTAGTCGTAGAGGGCCAAACCAGTATTGATGAATCAATGCTAACGGGTGAGCCCATGCCAATTGAGAAACGAAAAGACGATGAAGTAGTAGCCGGCACCATCAACAAATCAGGCTCTATCGTCTTTCGGGCAGAACGCGTGGGAAAAGACACCGCGCTAGCTCAGATCATCAACATGGTAAAACGTGCACAAAATTCAAAACCACCTATTGGTCGATTGGCAGATGTTATTTCTGCCTATTTCGTGCCAGTTGTTATGATCATTGCCGTAATGAGCGCACTAGCGTGGCTCAATTTTGGTCCGGCTCCCGAGGTTGCCTTCGCAATCGTGTCAGCAACCACGGTACTGATTATTGCATGTCCTTGCGCATTAGGTTTAGCCACGCCGATGTCGGTCATGGTGGGGGTTGGCAAGGCGGCTGAAGCAGGCGTACTTATCCGCAACGGTGAAGCGCTGCAATCTGCTTCGAAAATTACCACCATGGTATTAGATAAGACCGGCACCATAACAGAGGGGGCGCCTAAAGTTACCGACGTTGTTATTGCGTCAGATCACAATCAAGATGACGTGCTTTCGTTAGCTGCAAGCCTGGAGTCGGGTTCCGAACACCCACTCGCAATGGCGATCGTTGAATCAGCGAAAGAGACAGGTGTGCCGATCCACTCGGTGACTGATTTTGAGTCCATTGCAGGGAAGGGCGTAGCGGCAACACTGAATTCTCAGCGTTTGCTATTTGGCAATGAAAAATTGATGAAAGAAAAATCAATAGAACTTCATCATTACGTTGACAAAGCGCAGAGGCTGGCCGCAGAGGCTAAAACCCCAATGTATTTCGCGATTGATTCAAAATTAGTTGCCGTCATTGCTGTTGCCGATCCAATAAAATCAGACTCAATAGATGCCATCAAGCGCCTACAGCACAACGGAATACGTGTGGTGATGTTGACGGGGGACAATCGTATGACTGCAAAAGCCGTTGCTCGAAAGGCGGGGATTGTTGATTACGTTGCTGAAGTGATGCCAGAAGATAAAGCAAACAAAGTGCTCGAACTTCAACGTGAGGGTGAAATCGTCGGAATGACCGGCGATGGGATCAATGATGCGCCCGCCTTAGCCCATGCCAACGTCGGATTTGCTATCGGAACAGGCACTGATGTCGCAATAGAAAGTGCAGATATCACATTGATGCGAGGCTCCTTACATGGGTTAGCGGATGCGATTGCAGTGAGTAAGGCAACGCTGAGAAACATAAAGCAGAATCTTTTCGGAGCATTTATCTATAACGTCGCGGGGATCCCATTTGCTGCAGGTGTTTTTTATCCATTTTTAGGCTTACTACTTAGCCCAGTAATTGCCGGTGCAGCGATGGCATTCTCGTCGTTAACGGTAGTGACCAACGCGAATCGATTACGTTTATTCAAAGCTAAAGAGCACTAGGAGAACCTAAAGATGATGTGGATTAATTTGATAGGGTTAGTCGTGATTGGGCTTATTGTTTGGTGGTTTTGGCTTTACCAAACAAAGTCAACTGAAGTACGAGACGGCAGCATCGAAGTCCGCGTGAAAGATGGCGTGTATCAACCTGCCAATATCACAGTGCCCGCGAATGAGTCTGTACAACTGATGTTCTACAGAGAAGATGCGACTCCCTGTGCGGAAACACTACTAATACCCGAGTTGGAGATCAGTGAAACATTAGTGCTTAACAAGCGTGTGATGGTCACTATTCCCCCCCAAAAGGCAGGTCGCTATCCGTTTCATTGTCAGATGCAAATGTACCGTGGCACTTTGGTGATCAAGTGATTTACCGTTTTCTGAAAACTTAAACGACACAAAAGCGAGGTGTATTGTGAATAAACAAAAATTACCTTTTTGGCGCACCCCCAGTGGTTGGTCCGCCATCGGACTTATAGCGGCGGCAAGCTATTTCTTGTTTGTCGAGCATGGTGAACATGTTTTCCCTTATTTACCATACTTGATCCTGCTGCTATGCCCAGTGATGCATATCTTTATGCACGGAAGTCATGGTAAAGGGCATGAGACACATACTAACGACGAGCAAACATTTAAAGAGCAAACCGAAGACAATGATCAATACAGACAAGGTTATATCGAAGGGTTAGAGCAGGCACGCAAGGAAAGACGTAAAACGGAGAGCGACAATGCACGGTGAATCAGATTATGGGCTTTGGACGTTAGTCATCATTAACTCCGCAATATTTATCTTTTTTGCGTTTAGTTTCGTCAAGCCGAAGTCAAAAACAGACTGGCGAAGCTTAGGCGTATTTTCCGCTTTTATCGTGGCGTTATTTACTGAAATGTATGGTTTCCCGCTTACCATCTATTTTTTGTCCGGTTGGTTAGCCGAAAGTTACCCAGGCGTAGATTTTTTAAGTCACGAAAATGGTCACTTGTGGCATACACTGTTGGGGTTATCTGGCGATGCGCATTGGGATGTACTGCACATCTTGAGTAATGTTCTCATCGTTTTAGGATTCTTTGTTTTATCTGCTTCGTGGAATGTCCTGCATCACGCGCAAAAAACGAGCAGCTTAGCGACCAGCGGTTGGTACGCACGTTGTCGGCATCCCCAATATGTTGCCTTCATTGTGATCATGTTTGGCTTTTTACTGCAATGGCCAACACTACCCACTTTGCTCATGTTTCCCATTCTCATTGTTGTCTATGTTCGACTGGCCAAACGCGAAGAGCAGCACGCCGAAACTGAGTTTGGTGATACCTATAGGCAATATAAGCAAGCCACGCCAGGTTGGTTCCCACGATTTCTCAATTCAAACGTTTCAAGCCCCGTGTAAGGATTTCAAAATGAAGAAAGCATTAGTTTCAATATTGTTTGTCGCAGGCGTTTTATCCGCTACCTTTACGAGTGCTCAGACATCCATGAGTGCCGATGAGATGTTACGCAGTAACGAGCGCGTCATGGATGCATTAATGCAACGCATCCAACGGATCAATGACGTTTCTGAGAGGCAAACGTTGATTGTTGAGCATATGAAGATGATGGATACCTACTTAACGAGTATTGAGAAGAGGATCCAAAGTGAATCTAATACTGAACAAAAAATACGATTAAAAGAGACATATAGAAAAGGCCTGCAAAGAAGTCTTGTTCTTATCGAAAGCGGCATATCAGCAAGCGACATTGTTGTGATGGGGAACTCGATAGATGAACATTTGTTGTTAATAGAACAAAGAATGACAGTTTTACGATCGTTAATGCAGCAAGTGGTTAATGCCAATAGCGTTTTAAGTAATTAGAGACGTGACTGACATAACTGTGTAGGAAATTAATTTATAGGAGAAAAGTATGAGCGATTTAGATCACAGAGTGGGCGTTTCTGAGGCTAATTTAGTGGTACGGCATTTGAAGTTAACCGGCATTACCGACGGTAATTTATTAGCAATTGTTGCTGAAATTGATGGGACCTTTGGTATTGATGCCGTTTCATTTGAAGAAGCCAAAAACACTTTGCATATCGGCTATGACGCGACCCACTGCAATTTAGATGGCATTGAGACAATCATTCGTGCACACGGTGCAGACATTTCTGATGATTTTTGGACAAAGATGAAAGAAGGCTACTACCAATTCGTTGACGAAAATATTAGGGAAAATGCGAAACATAAACCGTGGAGCTGCCATCCCGTTCCACCGGGGAAAAGTCATAAAAAGAAATAGTTTAACTGACCTTTCCCCCAGGGCGAGATCGTGAACAGTTATTAAGCAGTTAAATAATGGATCGATTTGACGATCAGTCCTAGTCGTGATCATATAGACCCTGTGACGTTTCCCCACTAATTTAATCCACCGATGATGTGAGTTTTCTCTAAACTGAAAGAAAGAGGAAACGACAATGCAAAAGTCAAAATACAACGAGACACAGATCGTCAAGATCCTGAAAACCAAAGAGTCGGGTATGAAAGTCGCTGATATCTGTCGTCAGTATGGGATCAGTGAGCAGACGTTTTATCGCTGGCAGTCCAAATACAGTGGTATGGAATCAGGTGATATCAAGCGACTCAAGCTGATGGAAGAGGAAAACCGTAAGCTTAAGCAGTTGCTTGGTGAAAAAGAACTGGATATTCAGGCACTGAAGGCAGCCCTCGCGGGAAACTATCACTGAGTCGCGCGCATCGTCGCCAGGCAGTGGCTCATATGCTTACCTATACTCAGATTAGCGAACGCCGGGCATGCCATTTAGCCGGATTGAACCGTATGACGTGGCGCTATCAGACTAAGCCCAGTAGCTTCAATCAGGCCATCAGCGAGCGTCTGTGTGCGCTGGCGAAGCAGCGTCTGCGCTTCGGCAGTCCACGCCTAACGGTCCTTATTCGGCGCGAATTTGGGGCAGTTAACCACAAGCGCGTCGAGCGCCTTTACGCAGAACTGGGACTTCAGATCCCACGCCGTAAAAGGCGAAGTCGGGTTGGCCCTCAGCGCGAAGTCCCCTTTGAACGGGCGACGAAACCGATGCAGCGCTGGTCCATGGACTTCGTACACGATGCGTTGTTCAACGGCAACCAGTTCCTCGTGTTTAATCTGGTTGATGAGTATACTCGCGAGGCCATTGCCGTAGAAGTCGATAACAGCTTAAGCAGTGAGCGTATTATTCGCCTGTTTGAACGGATCAGAGAAGCGCGCGGGTTACCCGAACAACTGATCTGCCATGGCAGTGAGTTTACCAGCCGGGCATTTTTAGCCTGGTCACAGCAACATAATCTGGACGTTAGATATATCCGGCCGGGAAAGCCTACGGAAAATGCGTTTATAGAAAGTTATAACGGTAAACTGAGGAATGAGTGTCTGAACCAGCACTGGTTCCGCAATTTGGCGGTGGCTCGCCAACGAATTGAGCAATGGCGTGAAGACTACAATCACTGTCGACCACACCGCTCATTAAACCAGTTAACACCTATGGAGTTTTGTAAATTCCATTGGTGTTGGTTGTCCCAGTGAAAAGCGAGTCGAGCTTATGTCTGTGCTGGTCGGGTAAGTTGCTCTATGTTGAATTGAAATAAATTACAGTTGCTACATGAGCCTGAACACTTTCGATGCCGAACAGCTTATTAAGAGAAATCCTGTAGCTGATTCGACTCCTGCAAGCATTCGTAAATGTCCAGTCGGCTCAATACTTCCGAGGCCCAGTGTAGTAATCGTCGTCAACGAAAAATAAAAAATATCGACCGTCGTAGCTGGCTGCTTAAAGCCTCCTAACTCAAGACCAAGTCCAATTTCATAGGCCAGTGCAAAAATGATCGCGAGTAGAAGCTGGCTGCAGATGGCAATAAAAACCACGACCTGTGTTTTTATCCAAACTTTGTCCAGTTTCCTGATAGCGCTATCGGCAACTACCGATATATTAAAAACGTGCAAAGCCACACTCACTAAAAGAGTTAGCGCACTAATAATTATTGCTGTAATCATAACATTCCCTTCGATGGTACGGATTTTGAATTATCCTACATTCGCTCCCTTTTTGTCTTAAGGTGAGAGGATATTACACAAATTAGTTTTTTCTTAAGTAAGGATTACAGATGAAATACTCAAAATTTGCTGCGATGATCATTACATCAACGATTGCGATGTTCATTATGATGTATCTGAACACTTACGCAGTCTCCCATGTATGGTTCAGTGAAACGAGAACCTATATGGCGCTGTATATGGGGGCGGGCATGGCAATCGTCATGCTGGCGTTTATGCTTGGTATGTACAATAACAAAAAGCTTAACGTCGCGATTTTCTTGCTGGCAGCTGTGCTCTTCGCCGTCTGTCTCTACCTTGTTCGTTCCCAAAGTACAGTTTCTGATACTTCCTATATGAAAGCGATGATCCCTCACCATTCCATCGCCATTCTTACCAGTGAGCGCTCGAAATTAAAGGATGTGCGTGTGCGTGAACTGGCGGACGGAATCATCAAAGCGCAACGAAAAGAAATTAAAGAAATGGAATGGCTGATTAAAGATATTTCTGAAAATGGGAAAGTAACGTCTCAGGCCGAGGCCGAGCAACGTCCGCTCCCAGAATTTCAGGGTAAACTGAGTAAAGGAGAGCAAAATGAGTAAGACAGCAATCCTGTATCGCATGGTAACTGACGAACATATATGCCCTTACGGATTAAGATCGAAAGATTTGCTGGAGCGTGAGGGCTTCTCAGTAGAAGATCACCACCTTACCTCTCGTGAAGAAACCGATAAATTTAAAGAGAAACATGGCGTCGAGACTACACCTCAAACGTTTATTAATAATGAACGTGTTGGGGGATATGACGAGCTTCGGGAGCATTTCGATAAGGGCGAGGCAGGTCAGACAGGGACAACCTACACGCCGGTTATTGCTATTTTTTCTGTGGCTGCCCTGCTGTCTCTGGCATTTCAGTTCGCTGTTTCAGGCGATTTCATCTCGATAAGAACCCTGATGCTGTTTATTGCCTTTTCCATGACACTGCTCGCGGTACAAAAGCTTCAGGATTTGTATAGCTTTACTAACTCATTTATCACCTATGACCTATTGGCGATGAAGTGGTTGCGCTATGGCTACATCTATCCATTTATCGAGGCTTACGCAGGAATTGGAATGGTCGCGCAGTTGCCCGCTCTCGCTGTTGCACCATTCTCGTTGTTCATCGGAACGGTTGGTGCTATATCCGTTTTTAAAGCGGTTTATGTTGATAAGCGTGAACTAAAATGTGCCTGTGTAGGCGGTGACAGTAATGTCCCGCTGGGATTTGTATCGCTATCTGAAAACCTGTTTATGATTGTTGGCGCGTTAATTATGTTGCTGTTGTAATAACGCTGGTCTTTTCGGCGCGCCTCTGAATTCATGCTCAGAGGCTGCCGAATAACGCTTAGACCTCAAACAGCCACTCACTTATTTTGCCGTTGACCAGTGCAAGTGTGCTATTTTCCACTTTCCATTACGCTTCGTCAGAATCGCTGTTTCATACGAGCGGTATGTTTTACCCGACTCCGTGGTGTTTTTAGACACCGAGAGTGATGTGGCTGAATCGCCATACTCTGTCACCTTGTGCTCCCGAAGCTCTGAAGACAACGTGCCGACAAACTTCATATCAGACAGCATATGATGAGACGCGTATTCCTGAGCGCTGCGCTCGATACCACCACCTTCAACAATTATGACGTTATCTGATAGCAATGATTTCGCTGTGACTTCATTCTGCTCTCGCAAGGCTTTATGAAAAGCCAATACGACCTGGCCCGGCACGGTCTCGCTGCCTGATAGTTTAGACTGGTGCTCATCGGGTTTGTTGCCATGGCCGAAAAGGGATGGTGAGGCGGCTGCTAAGATGAATGCCACTAACAGATTTCGCATTATTATTTTCCTAATTAAACTGGGGCCCAACCACACTGGTTAATACCGAAGTAATTAACAGCAGTGCGGAGGCTAAAACTATTTCAATATTTATGGAGCGTTTCAGTTGCGCTTTGTCGTCGGCATCCTCCATTGCGGGCACCAGAATAAAGCGGTGACGTGCAGCAAGTAATAGCAATAAACCTACTACTAACATCTTGCCCAAAAAGATAAGACCATACTGAGATTGAATCAGATCTCCTGGTGACGTAAATAGCTTTATCGCCATGTAGACACCAATAAGGAGTAGTGTGGTCACGAGGAACCCTGCCATCCTGCCAAAGTCAGTCATGATACTTTTTGTGTCCTCTACCGAGAAGCTCTTACATGACATTCTCAGCGGTAACAAAGCGCCAAACCACCAACCCATAATAGCGACGTGCGTTGCCAAAATGAGTTTATCGATGAGTCCTTTTTCTGCAATGTGTCCGATAAGCGTAAAACTATACAGGCCGTATATTATCAGTACAGACAGCATCGCTCTAACAGCAACAAAGTTGACTCGCTTGACTAACGCCAGAAGCAATGGAGGTATCGCCAGTGCAGACATCAGCATTCTGACCAGAGTGACATCTCCCACAGGAGAGTCCCACATTACTTCAAGCATTATGGGGTCAAAGGCCCCTTGCAGACCATTTTCAGAAAATGCGCCGGTTTTGGCAAAAAACCACAGCGCAGAAGCGAAAAAAGAGAGCGCTAGTAAAGGCACCACGTGATATACAACATTTTTGCAAAAAGCGCGGTTTTGGGCTGGCCTGTGCATAAAGAAAGCAAAACCGACTACACTGGCAAAACCTACGTAGAATACGGCTTTAGAAACAACAATGGCTGCATTCCAAAGAATTAATTCCATAGGTTTCGCTTAGTGAACCATGAAAGAGAATGTCGCTTTCATTTTATGGCCGTCCCCGCCCATTGCTATCCACTCAACAGTGTAAGTATCTGGTTTCAAAACAGGTAATTGCCAGGTGTAAGCAGCCTGCTTTCCTGATGCTGGTGTGAAAGCAAAGTCGACCTCACCGGCCTCATTGCCCGTAATGCTTACTTTCATTAATCGCAATGGTTTGGAATAGGTTAACGTCAGTTGCTCAGGGGCACTCATCAACATTGCATTGTCTGATGGTGAGCTGCTTTCAAGCATCACATCACCGTGAGCAATTGCCCCTGCACTGAACATGAGCATAAGGGCTAACCCAATTTTAAGAATGTTTTGCATATCTACCTCTTCTCTATTTATTGCTCTTTAGTCCACTGTCTTGTGGACTAAAATCTAGCGATAGGTGCGAGTATTTTCTCGGTATCACCACCGTTTAATCCCCACCCTGACTAGGGTACGCAAATTTTATTACTATTTCTTCCTGTTTTTAAAGATATGGCAGCCCCGTCGCGTCAACTTAGTCAACAGTGATTTTGTGTGAAATGCATGCTGGAATTTTTCACTTGGATAAATAGAGGCTTCAAATACTAAATTACAACCTTATTACAGTTGGAATTTGAAATTCGTTATCGATTTTTTGAGATCTGTTTTGATAGTTTTGCGTATATGAACAAA
Organism: Alteromonas antoniana; assembly: GCF_019249295.1. Lineage (GTDB taxonomy): Bacteria > Pseudomonadota > Gammaproteobacteria > Enterobacterales > Alteromonadaceae > Alteromonas > Alteromonas antoniana. Next base: position 26,846 of record NZ_JAESDH010000006.1, on the reverse strand, counting down.
AGTTCATATAAGTGTTGAAAGCAGAAAATCTGTCTCTATACTTTAAACTACATCGTTAATATAACGCTACGAAAATCAGAGGAGTAGGCTTCTTACCCATGAGTATAAAGATTCTTTTCACATGTATTGTCATTTCCCTGGCAGCGCTAGCGTTGCCGGTAAGTGCGTGTGATGAAGAATCAGGTCAACAGACCGTCTCGGTGGAAATGTTACTACAAAAGGCCAGTCATGCAGATAAGCATACCATCGGGGTAACAAATAAACCGCTGTCAGAGAAAAAAGCACATATGCACACGTCGCGTAAAGGCAGTTCAGATTGTTGCGAGGACGGTTGCCTATGTTTTATGACAAATTGTCAGCATGGCTCAGCGTCGATTTATTCTTCACAAGACGAATTAGCGGTAAAATATTCAGAGCAATATGAGTTTATTGCTCTGTCCGTTCCTGTAAGCATTTCTACACCTCCATATCGACCACCAATAACCTGACCTTCGGATATCTCCAGCAAGATATTTTTCTAAGGTTGAAGCTTATCAGCCTGCGTACATTCACTTTTGAAGGTTAACTTTATGAGTAATTCATTTAATGATGGTCGTCGCAGATTCGTGCTTGGCGCAATGACTGCGAGCGCAGCGACGGCCCTGACTAACGTCAGTCCACTCTGGGCTGCGCCAGCAGGACGTCACTTTAAAGACCAGGTACTGACCGGTGACATCAAACACCTGACAATTTCTGAGGCCAATTTAGCCATAGGCTCACAAACCGGTTTACCGCTCACTATAAATGGCCAGATGCCGGGGCCGTTAATAAGGCTAAAGGAAGGTCAACGTGCTCAACTGAATGTCACTAACCAGTTGGAGCAGGACACTTCAATACACTGGCACGGCATTATTTTGCCCGCTGGAATGGATGGTGTGCCAGGCGTTTCGTTTGCCGGGATCAAGCCCGGTCAAACATTTAATTATGCATTTGATGTAGAGCAAAACGGAACGTACTGGTATCACAGTCATTCCGGTCTTCAGGAGCAGCGGGGCCACCTAGGTCCGCTGATTGTTGAGCCTGCCGATGGCGATATCGGCGCGGATCGGGAACACACTATCATCCTCAGCGACTGGACCTTCGCAGACCCTCACGATGTGATGAGAAAACTGAAAGTGGCTGAGGGTTATTACAATTATCAAAAGCGAACTATCTTCGACACATTGAAAGATGTTGAGAAAAAAGGACTTGCCGAGACATGGAAGGAGCGCGCCATGTGGGGCGCGATGCGCATGAGTCCTCGTGATATCGCGGATGTGACGGGCAGCACCTACACCTACCTTATGAATGGCCGTACCCCAGAGGATAACTGGCAGGCTCTGTTTAATGTTGGTGAGAAAGTTCGTTTGCGGATCATCAACGGCTCTGCAATGACCTATTTTGATTTTCGTATTCCAGGACTGGAGATGACAGTAGTTGCCGCTGACGGTCAGCCGGTTAAGCCGGTCAATGTGGATGAATTCCGAATTGCAGTAGCAGAAACGTACGATGTCATTGTCCAACCACAAGAGCGAAAGGCTTATACCTTCTTCGCCGAGAGCTTTGACAGAAGCGGCTATACTCGTGGCACGCTCACACCATCCTTAGGTCTGACCGCAGCGGTGCCTCCACAACGGACCATCACCGAGCGCGGCATGGCTGCGATGGGAATGGACATGTCGGGAATGGATGGTATGGACATGCAACAGTCTGGAGACATGAAAAAGGGTATGGCTTCTTCAGAAATGGACATGAAGAAGATGGGCCAGCATGGCGAGCATACCATGCACAGGGACATGATGAAGGGCGATATGAAATCTTCACGAGTTCTGCCAGTAGAAAAGATAGACATTGTCCATAGTGAAGAGGGCCACGGGCCAGGTGCCGCCATGATCGCACAAAATCCACGACCGCGTTTAGACGAGCCGGGCATAGGTCTCGAAAACAGCCCTCATCGTGTGTTGGTTTATGCTGATCTGGTAGGTGAGCATGCATGGCCTGACGAGCGGGAGCCTGAGCGCCAAATCGAGCTTCATTTAACCGGCAACATGGAACGGTACATGTGGTCGTTTGATGGCAAGAAGTTCAGTGAAGTAGATGGGTATGTCCGTTTTAACTACGGAGAGCGGCTTCGTCTGATTCTGGTTAACGACACTATGATGGATCATCCCATTCATTTGCACGGTATGTGGATGGAACTGGAAAACGGCCAGTATCCGAGGCCCAGAAAACACACTATAAGCCTCAAGCCCGGTGAGAAAGTATCGTTGCAAATCAGCGCAGATGCTCCCGGGGAGTGGGCCTTTCATTGTCACCTGCTTTACCACATGGAAGCAGGAATGTTTCGTGTTGTTCAGGTCGCATAGGAGATGAATATGAAACAGGTATTAGCAGCAGGGCTTATAGTCTCTACTCTTGGTTTTAGTGACACCGCTCTGGCTCAATCAAAAGACAACTGGCCATCTCCCATTCCGGATGAAAATTTTGGGCAGGTACTGTTTGATCGACTTGAGTATACCCGTAATGATGAGCAACAAAACATAGCTGTATGGGACATGCAGGCTTGGTACGGCGGCGATTATCATCGACTCGTGTTTAAAAGCGAAGGCGAAAATACACAAAACGATGGAATGCCGACGGATTTGGAACGCGCCGAAGTACTGTATGGCTATCTGGTCTCTGCATTCTGGTCTGTGCAGGTTGGTTTGGGAACGAAAGGCGAACTGGCATCAGATGCTGACATGGAAAACTATGCAGTGATCAGTTATCAGGGGTTAGCCCCCTATTGGTTTGAAATGGAAAACTCACTTCGTATTAACGAAGACGGTGACATGCAATTTATCAATGAAACCGAGTATGACTGGCAGTTAAGTCAGGTTTCCTATCTGCAACCACGCCTGGAAATTGTTGCGAACCTCACCGAATCGGAAAAATATAACCGTCAAAGCGGGCTGAGTAATATTCGTATCGGCTTACGCTACCGTCACGAGATTACACGGGAAATAGCGCCCTATGTCGGCGTTTATTACAGCGAAGCCTTAGGTAATACGGCTGATGCGTTAAATGCAGATGGCGAGTCAACCAGTGAGGCTGGTGTCGTGTTAGGTGCAAGAATTTGGTTTTAAGTGGCCTACGCTAGAAGGGAAATAACCGGCATTGCATTGCCGGTTATTTCTTCATGTAACACCGTCGCAATTCTATTTTTCTGGGCAAAGTTTTCCGTGACCGCAGCAAACTACTTCTGCGACTGCTTTGGTTCAGATGACACAAGGGGTAACCAACAATGAATGATCACGAGCATTCAAGCAATAAAGATTCGTTAAGTCTCTGGGGCGCGGTCTCAATGGGAACCGGTGTGATGATTGGTGCAGGTATATTTGCCTTAACCGGTCAAATTGCTGAACTGGCTGGCACATGGTTTCCTTTTGCGTTTCTTGTAGCAGCAATAATCACAGGGTTTAGTTCATATAGTTACGTCAAAATGGCACAAAAATACCCCTCAGCAGGTGGTATAGCTATGTTCTTACAAAAAGCATATGGAAGAGGATTAATGACCGGTGCCTGTGCTTTGCTGATGTTTTTTTCCATGGTTATCAATGAAAGTCTGGTTGCCCGTACTTTTGGCACCTATGTCCTGCAATTGTTCGACTCCCAGGAAGTTGAGTGGCTCATTCCCGCGCTTGGCGTGAGTCTTCTTATTGTTGCATTCATTGTCAATATTCTAAGCAACCAATTCATTCAGACGCTTTCATTCATTATGGCCTTTATAAAAATCGCAGGGCTAGCGATTTTGGCAATAGGTGGGCTTTGGGCAACCGGTTTGTCGTTTGAAAGTGTATCGGCTCAACCGCAGGAAACCAGCGCAACAGGATTTCTAGGAGCAGTGGCACTGGGTATTTTGGGCTACAAAGGATTCACGACAATCACTAACAGCGGCGGAGAGCTAAAACAACCGGAAAAAAATGTAGGAAGGGCCATAATCATTTCTATTTCGATCTGTGTGGTCCTTTATGTTTTTGTGGCGGTTGCAGTAGGTGCAAACCTATCAATTGACGAAATCATAAAGGCAAAAGACTACTCTCTTGCTGAAGCATCACGACCCGCCTTCGGTCAGTATGGCGCATGGTTCACTATAGCGTTTGCTATCATAGCCACATCTTCTGGCGTCGTTGCGAGCGTATTTGCAGTTTCTCGCATGCTATCAATGCTTACATCGATGCAGCTTGTGCCTCACCGCCACTTTTCATTACCGGGAGATGTAAGAAGACATTCCCTAATTTATACGTTGGCAATCGCGATATTTCTGACCATATTCTTTGATTTAAGCCGTATAGCCTCGATCGGAGTCGTTTTTTATCTCGTAATGGATATTTTCATCCATTGGGGGGTATTTAAGCATTTACGCGATGAAGTGCACGCTAAAGCCTGGGTGTTAGTGAGCGCAATTATTCTGGATATTGTTGTACTTTTTTCATTTTTGTGGGTGAAAGCAAAGTCAGATATCTTCATTGTATGGGTTTCTGTGGCCGGACTTCTTATTGTATTCGCGGCTGAGAAATGGTTTCTAAAACTACATGTGTATGAAGAACATGACAAAAATTATAACTGATGTGAGTCATTGAGTTGGAAGGTTAGCAGATTTCTAATAAGGATAAGTTTTCCTTTTAATAGAAAGTTATGATTTTTTGCGGCTAATCTTTTCCTTCAGGACATCAGGACATCAGGACATCAGGACATCAGGGCATCACTCTTTAGCCTTGATGTCCTTTCCTCCTGAACTAGCCCCTACCGATTAAGGATGGAAAACTCACTTCGTATTAACGAAGACGGTGGCATGCAGTTTATCAATGAAACCGAGTATGAATGGCAGTTAAGTCAGGTTTCCTGTCTGTAACCACGCCTGGAAGTTGTAGCGAACCTCACTGACTCGGAAAAATACAACCGTCAAAGCGGGCTGAGTAACATTCGTATCGGCTTGTGTTACCGCCATGAGATTACACGGGAAACAGCGCTCTATGTCGGCGTTTATTACAGCAAAGCCTTGGCTAAAAGTGGCTAACGCGTTAAAAGCTGATGGCGAGTCAACCAGTGAAACTGGCGTGGTAATCGGAGCCAAGATCTAGTCCTGAGAGGGCTAGGCCAGAACGGAAGTAACCGGCATTTTATTGCCGGTTATTTCTTCACGTGGCACCCTTTAACCGCCTTGTTGCAGCTTCATTTTACCCATTATTTCAGTAAACTCTTGCCCTTGCTTCTGTGACTCAGATGGTTGCTTACAGACCTGTTTATCCGTACTTGGCTGATTGAGTAATTGCGTGGCTTTCTGCAGTCCGTTTTCTGTATTGCTGGTGATCATAGTGCCTCACTGTTTACTTAAAAGCATAAACAGGCAAATACTGTTCCGGACTTAATATTTCAAAAGCGGTGCATTTATTTAATCATGAATTCTGAAGCTGCATATTATAAATTTTGGCAATAAGCCAACCCGATATACCGGCCAGAAGCGTCCAAAGAACGCCTCCTATCAATACACCCAATACCGACATGTGCCACCTCATGGCTTGCCAGTCTGTGTGTAACATTTTGCCTGTCATATCAGACATCATGTTCGGTAACGCCATGACGAATAAGGAACACACAATCCAAATAATCGCAAACGCTGCCGCACAAGCTATGGCAAAGGCATTTTCTTGAATTTTCATCATTTATCTCCTTTAACTGGGCTCCCCCTATGTTGATTCCGAGAGAGCATATAGCGCATTGTGTTCATTTACGCTTATTGTGGGATCCCGGCGGCACTGCATGACAACTCCACGCTTTGTGTGTTGAATTGTCTTTGATATTCTGGTCGACAAATTGATAGTAACCTTCTTTCGTGTGTGTCCACCAATCATTGTGAAGGTCGGCACCATGTCTTCGAATGACTTCTTCAATACCATCCAAATTTATATGTGTCGCATCATATGCCAAGTGAATAACACCCTCTTTGATGTTGTAACTCACATCATCGATGCCAAAGAGCTTATCAACTTCTCCAATTAGGGCATCGCAATTTGCCTCATTGACATTGCTGAGCCGTAAATTGCGAATGACTAAATTAGCTTCTCTGACACCTACTCTGTGATCTAAATCACTCATGGTCTCCCCCTAAAGTGTTAGTTTGACTTTTTTCTGACATAGGCGAATGATTGTCCTCCATTTTTGACATCATCATTTCCATCATTTTGAGATGCTTTTCTGCCATATTAACCTGGGTTTGCATGGGTTGTTTTTTCATTTTCTCATGCATCATATGCATCATTCCCATTATGGATTGCATATGGCTTTTCATCATCTCACGCTGCTTAACGGGGTCCTTTTCTTCTTTGATAGCATGAACTTCTTCCTTCATCGCTTTCATTTTCGCATGCATCATATGCATATCTTTGCCAGACATATTCATTCCCATTTGCATGTCTTGCTTGTCTGAGCCCTGGTGCTCATGCCCTTTCATGCTTTGCGCTGGTGCAGTTGCCGCCATTAGTAATGACGTTGAAAAAATGATTGATTTAGTGAGTTTTTTCATGGTTTTCACCTTTTAATTTAACGTTCAGGTTTGGGATCCAGCGTGGTGTCGTGTTGATATAATTCACATACTCCTCGCCAAATTCAGAAATAGCTAAAGCTTCTTCATGCTTAGCCAGCTGTACATACACAACAACTAAAATAGGGAACATGACCAATGTGGGAATGGTTGGCCATTGCAACAAAAAGCCAAACATGATCAGAATGAAGGCTACATATTGAGGATGGCGACAACGCGCATACCATCCAGCTTTAGCTAACTGATGGTTCTTCTGGGCGTGGTGCAGTACATTCCACGCTGAAGACAACATAAAGAAGCCTGCAACAATAAACACCATACTGGTGATATGAAACGGGTCCCAATGGGCATCACCGTCAAAACCAAAGAAGGTGTGTAACAGGTGTCCGTTTTCGTGCGCGAAGAAGTTCACCTTCGGGTAGGTATCAGTAAGCCACCCTGACAAGAAATAGATAGTTAATGGAAATCCGTACATTTCGGTAAAGAGGGCCACAACAAAAGCAGAAAAAATGCCCAGACTTCGCCAATCGGTGGACGTTTTGGGCTTCACAAAACTAAATGCAAAAAAGATAAAAATAGCTGAGTTCAGTATCACCATTGACCATAAGCCATAATCGTATGTGTCATTCATCACCATCGTCCTTTTTATGCATTTCCTTGCGGCCTTCTTCTACCCCTTCAATGTATCCATCACGATAAGCCGCGTTCTTATCACTCAATTCCTGAAAACTCTGCCGCCTGTTTTCACTGTCCGGAGAATGTTCGTGGTCGTGACCATGTTTACCATGGCTACGGTGCATGAAGATGTGCATGAACGGGCACAGCAGTAATATCAGATAAGGAAGAAACTGAAGGACATGATGACCATGTTCGAAGATTAAAAAATAAGTAGCGGCAGCGATAATCGCTAGTGCCGTCCAACCCGTGGGGGTTGACCAAAATCGGGGGTGACTGTTTTTCATGACTCCTCCTTTACCACCGTTAGAACACCACGATACATCTGCATCTGGCAGTGAAAGACGTGTTCGCCCTGTGGAATGCTTGAGAGGTGTATTTGTGTTACACCATTAAGCTTTAATTGCTCACTAATATCTAACGTAGGGATCAGTAAAATCTCAGAGCAGGGAGATTCGTCCTTCCGCAAAAACTTCAATGTAACCGACTGGTTGGCGTTTACCTGAATTGCAGCAGGTGAGTACACACCATTTTTTACTTCTATGAGTACTTCATTGCTGTCAGTTATTGTTTGCTCAGGCTTGTATAGCCAAAACCACCAAATAATCAGTGCGATCACCGCAAGTCCGACAATATTAATCATCATCATAAGAAATCTCCTTAGTGGTCTTTTGCCTTGAATAGGCGAAGCCGATTCGCATTCGACACCACCGTCAACGAAGAAAATGCCATAGCCGCACCAGCAATAACCGGGCTTAACAACACACCGAAAAATGGATAGAGCGCGCCAGCCGCGAAAGGTATGCCTGCTACGTTATAAACAAAGGCACCAAACAGGTTTTGCTTAATGTTGCGCAACGTAGCCTTACTAACAGCTATTGCATCTGCCAGGCCATGAAGCGAACCGCGCATTAAGGTGATATCTGCACTTTCAATCGCTACGTCTGTTCCTGTACCGATGGCAAAGCCAACATCAGCTAGCGCAAGTGCAGGGGCATCATTAATTCCATCGCCAGTCATGCCCACTACTTCTCCTTGCTCCTGTAGTTCCTGCACTTTGTTGGCTTTTTCTTCGGGCAATACATCAGCAAAAAATTCGCTTATCCCCGCTTTATTCGCCACGGCAGCGGCAGTTTCCTTATTATCCCCCGTTAACATGATGACCCGGGTCCCATTGGCTTGCAGGCGTTTGATGGCAGAGACAGAGTCTGATTTTATCGGGTCGGCAACCGCTATGATGGCAGCCAGCTGTCCATCTACAGCAAAATACATCGGAGTTTTGGCTTCTTTGGCCAGTGTTTGTGCTTTCTCGGCGTATTCACCAATGCCCACCTCGCTTTTAGCCATGAGCTTACTATTACCAAACAGTAAAGCCTTCCCTTCACAACTGGCTTCAACACCCATCCCGGTAATCGCGTTAAATCCCTCAATTTTAAGCAGCTCAACGTCCTGGTCGAGGGCACTTTCTACTATTGCCATTGCCAAGGGGTGCTCCGAACCACTTTCCAGGCTGGCTGCCAATTGCAACACGGGCTTTTCATCACTGGCATTGGCTAAAATTATGTCGGTGACTTTTGGTGTGCCTTCCGTAATGGTCCCGGTTTTATCCAGTACCATAGCGGTGATCTTTGAAGCCGTTTGCAACGCTTCACCGTTGCGAATAAGTACACCTGCTTCCGCGGCCTTGCCAACCCCTACCATTACTGACATAGGTGTGGCCAACCCTAACGCACATGGGCAGGCAATTATTAATACCGTGGTGGCTGAAACGATAGCAAATGCCAGAGCTGGCTCAGGTCCAAAATTCAACCATGCCAGGGCACTGAGTACCGAAATAATCATGACAACAGGAACAAAATAAGAGGAGATCACGTCGGCCAGGCGCCCGATGGGGGGCTTGGAATTTTGGGCCCGTTTAACCATGGATATGATTTGCGCCAGCGCGGTGTCTTTGCCTACTCGTGTTGCTTTAAACAAAATCATGCCTGACTTATTGAGGGTTCCGGCGACGACTTCATCATCTTGTGCTTTCTCTACCGGCATGGGTTCCCCCGTAAGCATGGACTCGTCGATTGACGTGTGGCCTTCGATGACGACACCATCTACCGGCACTTTCTCTCCGGGCCTGACTTTGATGACATCATTAAGAAGCACCTGGTCGATAGCAATATGGACCTCTTTATTGTCCCGAAGGACCGTGGCCGTTTTCGCTTGTAACCCAATCAAACGCTTAATCGCTTCCGAGGTTTTGCCACGAGCTTTCAGTTCCAACGCAAGCCCCAAATCAATCAGACCAATGATCATAGCGGTGGCTTCAAAATAGACATGCCTTGCCATTAATGGAAAAACGTCAGGAATAAAGACCACGAGCATGGAATAAACCCAGGCCGTGCCAGTACCCAGCGCGATCAGCGTGTCCATATTGGCAGAATGGTTCTTCAGGCTGTTCCATGCACCCACGAAAAAGTGTCTGCCAGAAAAGTACATTACTCCGAGCGTCAGCAGTCCAACCAGAAGCCAGACGATGCGTTGCGTAGTCGTTTCGACGGTCATTTCGCCTATCAGAACGCTGTAAATCATTAAAGGTACGCCAAGCGACAGAGCAATAACTGTGTCTCTAATCAGCTTTTTATAATACGCCCAGTCGGCGGCATCCTTCTCGTCCAATCCGTCACTTCCATGTGAATCATTCAGTGCTTTCGCGTTATAACCAGCAGACTCAACTGCGGTAATGAGCGCTTCTGTCTCTGCAGTGCCTGAGACCAGCACTGTTCGGTCTGCAAAGTTCATTTCTGCACGATCAACGCCGTGAGTATTTTTGAGCGCGGTCTCAATTTTTCCAACGCAACTTGCGCACCCTGCACCTTCGATAATCAATTGTTGTTCGGAAGCCGTCTTACCCATTTTGCGCCTCCTCGGCACCCTCACTGTTGATGTTTTCAATAAGGTGACACACCATGTGGGAGGTTGGGGCTTTATCTGCCATCGAGTCCCACTGCTTCAGAGCACCTTCCATTTTTTCTCTCAACTGCAACATTTGCTGAAACTGTTTTTCAGTTTCTTCCAATCGCTCCTTGATGAGTTTGCGAACCAGTGGACAGGCGCTCTTACCATGATCAGCCTCTTCCAGAATTTGTTGAATATCTTTCACGGTAAAACCCAGTTGTCTGGCACTGAGAATAAATCTGAGTCTTGATTGGTCCTTACTCGAATAAAATTTATAGCCGTTGTTTGATTTGTCTGGTTTTATCAGCCCTAAGCGCGTGTAGTAGCGCACGGTATCTGCGGTTGTTGTCAGTGACTTTGCGATATCATTAACTGTCATATTTGCTCCACAGCTATTCTAATTCGATAATCTCGATTTACAGCGTAGACCTATGTTTTACACACAGGTCAAGTCTTACCTGATTACATGGCGCGTAAAAATGAAATGGTGCTATTTTCTTTACCGATAGCCTATTTTGAGGCGTTTCAGGCGCAACTATGCTGTGGCTAACAAGTAATTGGAGGGTGAAATGGTGGGACAGAAAAACCAGAAGCAAGTGACTGAGCGTCAGTAGCTATCGGTGAAAGGGAAAAATCGTCCTTGAAACAAATGTCATTATGAATTGGAGTCAGTACTAAGATATGACAACCTGCATACAAACTTTCACAGCACAAACATTTGTCAGGCTCACACATTTCACAATGATCGCTGTCGGCTTTCAGATGCTGCTGACGGGGAGACATTGGATTCGTTTCGGAAGGAGCGTGAGACAGACTATCTTGAGTTGTGAGGGAATCATCACCTGGACACTCACACGTGTAAGCACCAGCCTGCCCATGCGGCACTAGCAGCATAAAAATAACAACGAATTCTAGCCAATTACGCTTGGTGAACATGCGCCCTCCCTGATCATCAATAATAGTCTGAGGGAAAGAAGCATATTCTGATTTAGATCAATAATCAGATTACTTTTTTAATTCTAATACTGTATTTGAGCAGGCGCGGATTCAACCCCGAAGTGCACCACTCGCTAAATTAAGCCGCGCCTAGTAACTGTTTGAATACTACTGCTGGCTGTTTGAAGCCCAGACACTTTCTTGGTCTCGCGTTCAGGGCGCGCTCAACGTCAGCAATCTGCTTGTCAGTCACAGTACGCAGGTCTGTACCGTTACGGATGTATTGCCGCAGCAACCCGTTGAAGTTTTCGTTCAGTCCGCATTCCCATGATGAGTATGGGTTAGCGAAATAGATGTCCGTTTTTAGTTTATCCGCTACCAGCTCATGGGCGGCTAACTCAGCGCCGTTATCCGCGGTAATCGTGCGGACATGACTACGGTAGCGCCATAAAATACTAACCATAGCGCGACTCACGTCAGCCGCGGTTTTCGCTGGCACTTTGCGTATCAGATATAGCTTACTTTTGCGCTCAACCAGACTGACGATGGCACCTGTGCCGTTCTTGCCTAGTACGGTATCGGCTTCCCAATCACCGAACTGTTTCTTCTTATTCACGATGGCCGGACGACGCTCAATCCCAATCCCAATCCCAATCTGATTCGAATAATAACCCGCTTCGCACGACTGCCTTTTCGGTGATCCCGGTGACCATGTCGCAACTGCTTGAAGAGCTTGCCACCGCGCAATTTATCGCGCCGCACGAAACCGTAAATCCACTCATGGCTGACGGGATGACCAATGATTTTACCCACGCATGCTATCTGCTCAGGACTCCATTTTTGCTTCAACCCAAACTTAACAAACGTGATGGTCTGTTCTGGTATGCCGTATTTCCCTGCCTGACATCGTCGCTTGATTGCCTTGGCATGGTCGACTTCGGGCAGATAATGGTTATCCCGAATCCGGTTGCGCCCCACTTCTCGACTGATAGTGCTGTGATTCACCTACAGCCGTTTCCTAATCTCCCGGTAGCTGAAACCCTCGCGTAAGCAGGCGTCAATCTGGTATCGTTGCCCTTCGATCAACTGCTTGTAACTCATGGTGATACTCTTTTCGTCTGGCGACTTTAGAATACCACCAACGGGCAGTTGATCGTCTATCGCCAGTTAACCATGAGTGGTGCACTTATTATCTGAATTTGGGTCCACTCTTTAAAAAAATACCAACCTTGACTCATGACATTAAGAAGGCTAATTTAGCGCTGTTAGGCAGATAAGGATTCGCAATGAAATTGCATCAAGACAACAAGATCAACAGCAAGGTGGTGATTACCGCCCTGATGTTGTTTGCACAGTTGTTTTTGTTTGCCTCAGATGCGTTTGCTTTTGATAGCTTCTTCGAAAACGCTTCAGAATCACACCATGAACTGTGTGTTCAGGACTCCAGTGTGTGTCAGCCAGATAAAGATTCTGTAGACGACGCAGGCGCAGACAACTGTGACCACTGCTGCTCCTGTCACGGGCATTTTACCCATATCGTATTATTCCAAAATACTGATAGCCAGTTAGGAGCACTTGGCGAGACAGCACTTGCCGCTTACCGCACATTCCCTCCGTCTCACTTGCAACCCGGTATCGATCGTCCTCCCAGAGCCTAAATCCTAGTCATTTTTTACCCATTTAGTTACTGACCAGGATTTACAATATGAACTCTTTTTTTTCGCATGCGCGTGAGCGTATGTGCACTGTGATCATGGGTAGTGTGTTGCTATTCATATCACCAACTGCCATGAGTAAAACGATTACGCTCGAACAAGCCACACGTTTGACATTGCAGCAGCACCCGGATTTACAGCAATATCAGTCGTTGCTTGCAGCCACTAAGGCAGATAAAAAGCAGGCTAATCTCACTCCGGCTTATCACGTTGGCGTTGAAGCAGAAAACCTGCTCGGTTCCGGTGACGCATCAGGCATTAATGATGCTGAACTGACGGTTTCACTTTCCTCTGTCTTCGAGATGGGAGGAAAGCGCAATGCAAGGGTAGCTTTGGCTGACGCAAATTTATCCCTGTTACAGTCAGAACGCTATGTCGTGTCACTCGAACTGTTAAGCGAACTAACCCGGCAATATGTAAAAACTCTCGCGGCAAAAGAGCGACTTGCATTGGCGGAAACGTCTGTTTCTCTTGCTGATGAAGCCCTATCTATCGTTGAGCAGCGCGTAGAGAAAGGCGCAACCAATAAAGCTGAGTTTCTGCGCGCCAGAGCCGCACTTAATCAAGCTAAAGTCGACAAAGCATCCGCTGAAACGGCTCTGGCTATTGCCAAACAGTCACTTGCACTATTTTGGCAGGGAGATGCTGAGGCGATTGATAAAATATCAGGCTCACTTAGCAACCTTCCCGCAAAACGGCTGTATTCAGCTGTTTATCAACAGTTTCTTGAATCAGCAAATGTGGAACGACTCACCCAAGCAATCAATGTGAAAGAAGCTGAACAAAAGCTGGTAGAAAGTAATGCCAGGGCTGATATTTCATGGCGCATTGGCGTACGTCGCTCTCAGGCAGTTCAGGATACGTCTGTTGTTGCTGCCATATCCGCGCCGCTTTTTGCTGAGCAAAGGAACAAGGGCGCTTCTCAGGCTGCCTTGGCGAAGAAAGAAGCCGCGGTATTTGCCAGAGACAGTCAGATACTGGAGATAAAAGCATTACTCTTTAAAGCGCAGCAATATCTTAATTTTTCCATTGATGCCGTAAAGCATATCAACGACACCGTTTTGCCCGACCTTGAAACAGCCACCACACTCGTGCTCGAAGGTTACCAGCGAGGGGCATACAGCTACCAAGACTGGATTGCATCCAGAGATGCGTTAATACGCGCTCGTGCAAAGGTCATCGAATTAAGCGAAAGCGCGTTAGTGAACCAGTCACTCGTTGAACAGTGGACCGGATTATCCGGTCAGGCTTCTCCTACACAAGAATTCCGGAATACCCATGAATAGACTATTCGTTCTCATCTCACTACTACTTTGTCTGACTGATGCCGATGCCGCAGCAAGTGGCAAACAATCCCATGCTGCTGAATCGAAAACATTTACCAATAGCAGCGTATCCCTGACATTACGCATTCAGGATACGAAAGAGGGGGCATATTTACTGGCAGAAAGCGCTGATCGCTCGCAGCCGCTGCCACCTGACGCTCTTAATGTCACCCTCAATCGTATGGGAGGACGTCAGGAAAATATCCGTTTTGAAACCCATGAAAATGGGCTCAGATCTACAGGTTTCATCACTGAGCCGCACTCATTTCTCGCGAATATTACACTCTTACAGGGAGGAAATAGCTTTTCGTGGAATTGGAAGAAGCACGAAGCCAGAACTGAGATTGATGATGTGTACTCGAGTCAGGCTGGCGTTACCACAAAAGTCGCTACGGGCGGTGAAATAAAACAGCACACCGAGGTTTATGGTCAACTGACTATACCGCCACAACAGCGTGCCGAGGTTCACGCCCGGTTTACGGGAATTGTAGAGCAGCTCTTTGCTGATATTGGGCAGACCGTGAAAGCCGGAGAGGCAATGGCGCAGGTGCAGTCGAATGACAGCCTCCAGTCTTACGATGTGAACGCACCAATCAATGGCATTGTGGTATCGCGCAACCTGAATATCGGAGAGCTTACCAGCACGACACCGCTTTTTACGATAGTTGATACCTCAGTTCTTTGGGCGGAATTAAAGGTGTTTCCAACTCAGCGCAGTCAGATTGCTGAAGGCAAATCCGTTCACATTATCGCAAATGGTCGTCAACTCAACAGTACGATTACCAGCATTATTCCTTCTCACGAAGGGCAACCCTACCAGCTAGCACTGGTAAAAGTGGTGAACAAGCACGGTCTGCTTTCTCCCGGCGATTTAGTCACAGGCATTGTCGACTCACAACAAAAAACGGTGCCGGTAAAAATCGAAAATCGCGCCATTCAAACTCTTAACAATAAGCCGGTTGTGTTCCTGAATGAAGGCAATGCTTATCAGGCAACACCTGTAACCATAGGTTTGCAGGACGACAACTTTTCCGAAGTCGTCGCAGGGCTATCCGCCGGACAAACGTATGTTGTCGACAACAGCTACTTAATCAAAGCGGATATTCAAAAATCCGGCGCATCACACGCGCACTGATAGGGAGAGACAAATGATAGATAATATTGTTCGCCTCTCAGTTGAGCGGCGTTATCTGCTGTTAACCTTGGTGCTCGTCATCATAGGCATCGGCATCTGGAGTTATCAGCGACTACCGATAGATGCGGTGCCGGATATTACTAATGTTCAGGTTCAGATAAACACGGAAGCACCAGGTTATTCGCCCCTTGAAGCCGAGCAGCGGATCACCTTTCCGGTTGAAACTGCGTTGTATGGTCTGCCCAATTTGTCCTATACGCGGTCAATTTCACGTTACGGACTTTCTCAGATCACCGTGGTATTTGAAGAAGGAACTGACATTTACTTTGCGCGGAACCTTATCGATGAGCGGTTGGCAACGCTGAAAAGCGTTCTGCCGCCTGGGCTTGAACCTGAGATGGGACCGATTGCAACAGGGCTGGGTGAAATCTTCGTTTACACGCTGGAAGCGAAAGGCAGCGCCAAAATGCCGGACGGCTCGCCCGTTACGCCTATGGCACTTCGTGAAGTTCAGGACTGGATAATCAAACCACAACTGGCTCAGGTTAAGGGCGTGGTGGAAGTGAATACCATAGGGGGGTACGACAAGCAGTATCACGTGATGCCACATCCAGCGAAGATGCTGGAAATGGGTGTGACTATGGCAGATATCCGCAAAGCGTTGTTAAGCAACAATGACAATGCTGGAGCCGGGTATATAGAGAACAATGGCGAACAATTGTTAGTCCGCTCACCGGGCCAGTTAAAATCAATTGAGGATATCAGGAACGTTGTTGTCGGCCGTAAAGGTTCCGTGCCTGTTTTAGTCAACGATGTCGCCGAAGTGGGACTGGGCAAAGAGCTGCGCACAGGGGCTGCAACCCGAAACGGCAAAGAAACCGTGATGGGCACCGTGATGATGTTGGTCGGAGAAAACTCGCGTGAAGTTGCAGCACTCACCAATGATAAATTTCAGCAAATACAAACGTCATTGCCTGAATGGGTTAAGGCAGAGGTGGTATATAACCGCACCACGTTGGTAGACAAAGCCATCCAGACTGTACAAAAAAATCTGCTGGAAGGCGCACTGCTGGTTATCGTTATCCTGTTTTTACTGTTAGGAAACATCCGCGCCGCCCTTATTACGGCAGCTGTTATCCCTATCGCGATGATGATGACTATTACCGGCATGGTTCAGCGGGGGGTCTCTGCCAACCTGATGAGTCTCGGGGCGCTGGATTTTGGTCTGATTGTGGACGGCGCTGTCATCATCGTGGAGAACTGTATTCGCAGGCTCTCAGAGGCACAAAAGCAACAAGGGGGTATACTGGCGCTTAAAGCGCGCTTACAGGAAGTTAAAGACGCCACTATTGAAGTTATTCGCCCCAGTTTGTTTGGCGTGGGTATCATCACCGCGGTGTACTTCCCGATATTTACCCTTTCTGGCGTAGAAGGGAAAATGTTTCACCCCATGGCAACAACTGTGGTAATCGCATTGCTTTGTGCGATGGTGTTATCACTCACTGTTGTGCCTGCTGCGATCGCGGTATTTATGCGCGGAAAAATCAGCGAAAAAGAGAGCATTTTTATCCGCGGGGCGAAAGCCATTTATCGACCTGCGCTTGAGTGGGTGCTTAAGTTCAAATCGCTTATTCTGGCAGGCGCGCTGGGACTGGTTGTAGTTTGCTCATGGCTTGCCTCTACATTAGGTTCTGAGTTTATACCACAACTGGACGAGGGTGATATCGCGCTGCATGCATTACGTATTACAGGCACGGGATTAGAGCAGTCTGTTGAAATGCAGGAACTCCTTGAAAAAACCATCATCGACTTTGAAGAAGTTGACAAAGTATACGCCAAAGTGGGGACGCCAGAAGTGGCCACCGACCCTATGCCACCTAATGTCGCCGACACCTTTGTTATGCTCAAGCCCCGCTCTGAGTGGCCCACTCCAGATAAGCCTAAATCACAGCTCATTAAAGAGCTTGAGAAAGCAGTCACTGCGCTACCGGGCAATAACTACGAGTTTACGCAGCCTATCCAGATGCGCTTTAACGAGTTAATTTCAGGTGTCAGAGCCGACGTCGCGATCAAAGTGTTTGGTGATGACCTGGATACATTACTGGCATCAGCAAATTCGGTTGCATCATTGACGAAAGGTTTACCTGGCGCAGCAGATACCCGTGTTGAACAGGTAGCGGGTCTGCCTATGCTATCTGTAAATCCCAAACGGGAAGTGATGGCGCGCTATGGTCTGAACATCGACGACATTCAGTCTCTGGTTTCGACCAGTATTGGTGGTCAGCAAGCAGGCTTGATCTATGAAGGCGACCGGCGCTTTAAACTGGTAATTCGCCTACCGGAGCAACTACGACGCGACGTTCAAAAGCTAAAGGTACTGCCAGTCCCGACACCCGATGGGTATGTGCCTCTACAGGAGGTGGCCACCTTAGACGTTAAACCTGCGCCAGCACAAATCAGTCGGGAAAACGGCAAACGTCGTGTAGTCGTTACAACCAACGTGCGCGGGCGCGATCTAGGCAGTTTCGTTGCAGAGTTGCAGACTACGTTGAATGCAGACCTGAAACTACAAGATGGCTACTGGCTGGAATATGGTGGAACGTTCGAGCAGTTGGAGTCGGCAAGTAAAAGGCTGTCTTGGGTGGTCCCGGTGACGCTTGCTCTCATCGTTGGCATTCTTATACTTGCGTTTGGTTCTGTGAAAGATGCCCTGATCATTTTTACCGGTGTGCCGCTGGCACTGACTGGGGGCGTACTTGCGCTGTGGATACGAGGTATGCCGCTGTCTATTTCTGCTGGAGTAGGGTTTATCGCATTATCAGGCGTTGCAGTATTAAATGGTTTAGTCATGCTCGCCTTTATCAGGCAATTGTGGATTGAAAAAGGCAATCTCTACACCGCTGTAATTGAGGGTGCAATAGTCAGACTTCGCCCCGTTTTGATGACTGCCCTGGTAGCAAGTCTTGGCTTTGTGCCCATGGCGCTGAACACAGGCACCGGAGCTGAGGTTCAAAGGCCGCTAGCGACGGTGGTTATAGGCGGCATTATCTCATCGACTTTACTTACACTGTTCGTTCTCCCAACCTTATATCAACTGGTACACAGGAAAGCGAATAAACAGTAAAAAAATGCCCTGGGTCAAAACCAGGGCACTACAGGAGTATTTATGGGGCACTCACATTCCCATAGCTCAGAAAAAATTGGCTGGGCTTTTTTCCTCAATTTTGGCTTCACGATCATTGAGTTTATTGGAGGATGGTTAACAAATAGTACCGCCATTATGGCAGATGCGGTGCATGACCTAGGTGACACATTGTCAATTGGCAGTGCATGGTTTCTGAACAAACTTGGCACTAAAAGCGCAACGAAAGAGTTTACCTATGGCTATCGGCGGCTGAGTTTACTTGGGGCGCTGATAAATGGCATTGTTTTAATAGTTGGCTCTGCCTGGATCTTTTATGAAGCAGTGCCCCGCCTGAGTAATCCAGAGATGCCAGAAACAGAAGGCATGATTGCACTGGCTATTCTGGGCGTACTGGTCAATGGCTTCGCCGCTTATAAATTACACGGGGGTAAATCCCTTAATGAAAAAGTACTGAACTGGCATTTACTGGAAGACGTTTTAGGTTGGGTAGCGGTACTGATTGTCGCTATAGTTATGCAGTTTAAAGATTGGCCTATTCTGGACCCGATTCTTTCTATTGGATTTACGCTTTTCATTCTGTTCAACGTTATCCGAAACCTCCTCAGTACCGCGAAGCTGTTTTTTCAGGCGTCACCAGACAACAGTCTTTTACAAAACGTAACTGATAAATTGCTTGAACTTGATGCTGTGAGCGATTTGCATCACCTGCATATCTGGTCACTAGATGGTGAGCATCATGTTGCGACAGTTCACGTTGTTAGTCAGTTTGAGTCGAAAGCTGAGTACCTTGAACTAAAAGAAAGTGTATCCAACGCGCTGCAAGAGTTTGAGTTATCGCATACCACTATTGAAATTGAGCTAACCAGCGAAGAATGTCGGGATGCTGATTAATTCGATGATGAAGCACTAATTTATGGGGGCTGGTATCACTTTAGCCCCTAAAGCGTTAGCTCTTACATCCATTGCGTTTGCAAGTAACAGGTGAAGTAGTGTTGCTCCAGTGTGAAGGATGTTCGTTTGTATTTTCGCCGCACCCTGTTTTGCCACCTTTTTGACCTTTATGAACAACGCTTTCTCCGGAATTTGGTGGTGGGGTTCTACCCAGATTTTACGGACACATCCATAAGAAGGCATTCTATGCCTAGAAGGAGTGTCTATGACCAAACGAAGAAAGTATTCCCCAGAATTTAAACGCGAAGCCGTTTTACTGACCCAGCAGCCGGGTGTGAGTTGTCGCCAAATTGCACTGGATATTGGTGTTAATCCAAACCTATTGAATCGCTGGAAACGTGAAGCAGAGCAAAACAAAGACCAAGCATTTACAGGCCATGACAGTCCTCGCGATGAAGAGATGGCAAAGCTAAAAAGAGAGCTGACTAAAGTCAAAAAGGAACGCGATGTTATTGGCGAATACACATTACTACCAACCAGCAGCTTATGTCGCACCGTTTAACCATGTGTGGTGCACTTATTATCTGAGTTTGACGGAGACTGCTAATAAAATTATTGATTAGATATAAATCAATTGGATATTGTGTGGATTAAATAAAAATAGCGTGTAAGGAGTTGTTTTGGCAAGACTTGGAAGTTTAGCTCTCAATATTGAAGGAGACCTGGGAAGCGGTATTGTACTCTCACTTACTTCTCCCCCTAAAGACGATGTTGAATACTCGTACGATGGAAATGTACTTAGGTGTAAAAAAAACGTCCCTTATATTGTATGTTGTCTTAGGGAAAGGCTGGGGCGAGAAGAAACCTTGGAAAAGAGCACTTGTTCAAATCGGTTTGGACATGCTCTCGATGAAAGGTACGGAAGACCTGGTTACAAAAAAAGTAGATGAAGAGTATATGTATTGGTGGACTGACGAAGGAGAGACGATCTTTTCGCTGGTTGATACTTCTACCTTATCCATGAAGTCTGAAGTAGCTGGCATTGTGGTCCGGGACAAAAATGGAAAAGTTGTACCAAGTCCTCCACCTATGGAACAACATCACTTAGGATTCCGATTTTTCAGATATTCTCAGGTGTCAGAAGATCTATTCGGAGCCTACAGAAATATGTACTTGGCGTTTGAACACCTTTTGTCATCAAAACATCCGAAAGGCAAGGAACTAGAAGTGCAATGGCTGTCACGAGCCCTTAATTTAGTATCTGACGAGTTAAACTTAGATTCGATAGCGAATGCAAGCGAAAAAAATTCGGTCGAATTCATCATCGATGAGGTTTACCGCAATGCTCGGCTTCCGTTGTTTCATGCCAAAAATGGAAAACTATTTTTTACTCCTGCCAATGAATTAGCTGATGAAGAGGCCACTTTAAATTCTTTAGCTTTGCTTTCTCAAATAGTTACCAAAATGGCGAGTAAGTGGTTTCGCACTAGGAGGATGGGTAGTTGGTTTAACGAGAAGATATTTGAAGAGCAATACCCAAAAATGTTTGAAAATGCGATTGGAGGGTTCTCAGCCTCAAGTGTCAATTGCGTAGAGTGGAGTGAAATAGGCCTAGATCATGATGTTTTTACTTCCGGTAAAGAATTTCCGCTAAGTTATGATTGTAACTTGCACGGAAAGAAGCAGCCAAATTTAAAAGGAAGAATAAAGCTCAATCCTGCTCTCAATACCAAGATTAAGACTGTAACAATAAGGAATGATGAAAGTTTGTTAATTGGAGGCGCGGTTGATTCGCTACTAGAGCTTGACGGGATTGAATGGTTTGAGCATACCTGTCTATTGAAAACGTACCAGGGGGGGCAACCTAGGTCGTTGTTTCACAGATAGCATACAATAAATCAGTTGCTTCGGGTTCTGCCCCGTTGGACATCAGTGACTGTTCTAGGACGACTTATAATACCTTAATTTTACTCCTTCTTTTAGAAAGTCAGAGAAAAATTTCGGCTTTTACTTGAATATAAATATTGGAACATCAGATATTTATATTCAAGTCGTCAATAAATTCAATCACTGAAGGAAAACGATTTGTCTAGATGATAAAGCAAAACTCTTTGGGTATTAAACCGCGAGTACCCACTGCTTTTCAAGGAAAATTGGAAGCTCTAGAGTGTGTGAGTATGATACTTTATTGCAAGGCTAGCTCGCAGTTTATGCGTTGAGCTAAAAATAAGTATGATACTTTATTTTTTTAACCACACATTTGCAAACCAAAAATCATGGCGTTTAGACTCCCAGGGTATGAAACTTTATTACTCTCCCACAGTAGCGGTACCGTTCGGTTATGGCGCGAGGCCATAACCGAACACGCTGTCTTCCTTATTCAGCAATCCTGCTGGTAATGCCTTCCGGCGCTGCAAATCTTTTCATGCTGGCTGCTATCGAGGTCTCTTTGCGCACCACAGCCCCTGCCAATTTGTGAATCACCAGGACACCACGTTCATCAATACACCAACCAGGGTCACACGTTTGTGCTGACGATGCCTGTAAGCGTTAACGTGGCTTCGCTATTAGCCATCCGTGGTATCTTCTGCAGGGTCCTCGACTTGTTCATATACGGGGCGACAGGCCGCAATAGAAAAAGAATACCCCAATGCATTGTTCTCATCAGGTTCAGCCACCAGCATCGAATAATCGTCGATAGTCAGTACTCGCTGGTAGGGTTCCTTGGCGCAGGAAGAGTAGGAATAGGTTTCCATATGAAAGATAAACGCGGCGATCAGCTTATCAATAAAGCCATCTGTAACGACTCTCGGCGTATAATCTTCTGCAGATTGCGCGCTGTCATCAGCTTGCGCTTCGCCTGTCGAAAGTCGTATTTGAACAAGATCCTGCTCAGCAAACTCCTTTAATTTTGCTGCCCTGGCCGCTTCATCGAGGTTTCGTAGTTCTTCTAACTGTTCCTCAGTCAGATCGCTCTGGATAATTTCCAGAGGGATATTCAGCGTAAGCACCTGCTCTACGTAGGGTTTCGAAATCAGGTACAGTGCGGATATGACAATGGGCAGCAATATGATACGTAATATCATAGAGGTAAAGGCAAATGACTGATCTTCCCAATGTACGCGAACTTTAATCCGGATAAGTCGCAGAAAGCCGGCTAGCAGAAGCCACAGATTACCGGCCATCAGTAACACGCTGGACATCAACACGCTGGCAGTGAAAATCCACATTGGCAACATAATCAGGGTGGTAAAGCCCAGTGTAAATTTAAGGGGGGTGGGCTCTATACCGGCAATAATGTTGACTTTCATCGCCGCCATTGCCAACGCAAGGTTCGCTGTCGCGGCATATAGAACTAAAAGCACCCCTTTGCCCAGCATGGTGTGCCAGATACGATGGAACAAGTGCCAGATCTCGCGACTTAAGCCGATACCCGCAATAAGACCCACCCACACAATGCCTGAACCCTCCCAGTCACCCTCTTCGTTAGTAAAGAGGAAAAGGATAAATGCAGCAAAATAGGTCCATTGAGAGAAGGTGAGCAAGGCGAAGCGCTCGCGCCACGTGCGTTTTATCCTGACCTTGTTTCTGCGCTGACGAAAGGACTGAAAATAGTTTTTCAGAATATTGAATGCGCCGCCAGCAGGCGCAGATGCAGAGGGCTTTTCGGTCTTTTCAGACAGGTTGTTGTCCATAGGTCTGTCTAGTTTTTCTTTCAGTTTCACACGGTCAATGAGGGAAGTAAAGCAATGGAAAGCCCGCTAGGGGCAATGTGCGTAGTGCGATAATTTGACCGTCAAAAACCTGCGCGATTGCCGCTTTCATTAAAGATACGACTAACCTGGAAAAAACAGGCTTTTTGAAATGTTAAGAAATGCGTGCTTTGGTGCGGAGCGGTGCCTGTGCCCAAGTAAAGAGCTGAAAGGTACTGCTGTGGACTGGCTGATTGCCGAGCGGCCCAGCAAGGTTCGGGCACTAAAAGCCCCCGTAAGAATAAAACTGTGAAAGAAAGTAGTTTGTTTAAAACCTGGTTCATCAAGCATAGGCGGCCCTCTGAACTACTCTTTATCCGGCAATCAGATAGGATAGGCTATTGGCTGGCAACAAAACGCAGGACGTCCGGTAAAACGGGGTTTTTCATCATATTGTTATAAATAACCACGACCTTCTTTGTTCCTAAAAACCGGCCGGCGAAATTAGAGCCATATCCTGCTCCGCCATGCCCGACAAGCTTGTATTCTTCACCTTCAGCGGCAACGGGCATTAAACTGAAGCCATATCCATAGGGGTATTGATGCGGCGGTGGCCAGGCTCCTTCAGGGACTTCTGAAGGGAAAGAGTGAGGAGTGAACATTATTTCCCAACTCTCGCCCGATAGTAACCTGTCCGAGCCGAGTGCGGACAAAAACCTGTACATATCCATTAATGATGCTGCGCCCTGTCCAGAGCCAACGTATGCCATATCATCAATATATTCTTCTACTTTACCGTCACTGGAAAAATAGGCAGTCATATTTTTGTTATTGGTAATGGCGCTGTCTTTCATGTTCAAAGGCTCAAAAATATACCGGGATAATATGTCCTCATAATTGCCTTCACGGTACTTTTTGACAACTCTCCCCAGCAGGGTATATCCAGTGTTCGTGTAGTGAAAGCCAGAGCCAGGATCAAAATCAAGGGGTAACGAGTAGACTGCATTTATTTCTTCATCTTCCGATAGATCCCATGGTATGACACCGCGCATTTGGCTAATCAGAGAGTCCGGAATGCCGCTGCGATGAGATAATAATTGATGAATGGTTATTTCTGGTGCATTTGGATGAGCGTGCTCTGGCAGATGTTTGCTGAGAGTGTCATCAAGAGAAACTTTGTTTTGTTCAACCAGCTGCATAATCAAAATTGCGGTAAACATTTTCCCCATACTGTTTATAGCGAAACGATGTTCTGTAGTGAGCGCTTCTCCAGTATCGGGGTTCGCCAAACCTAATGCCAGTTTGTGAATATTTCCTTTGGAATCAGAATAGAGAACTCCGCCGTGGAAATCGCCATCGACATATTTTTTTATCATTAGTGCTTTGAAGTCCGTTTGTTGTTCCGAAGCAAAGCCATAGTTAAAGAGCAGCAGGAAAAACGGAATAAACGCCAGAAGAGTCTTCATGAACGACTCCATAGAGGGAAGGTTGCGCGACTCAATTTAGAATAGTTGGCGTATCAGAAAGTATCAAGGTAGCTTCTTACCCAGAGCTTGATGTGCAATCAATGCTATTGGTATCAAAATTACTATACATATAGCTAAGGGGCCTGAATGGCCACAAAAACCAGTGCGAGCAGCATAAGCTGCACGCTACTGATTCATAGTATTATTAACTATTCGGGTAAAAACTAATTACCCCAAATCTCACCAACCAGTTCCGGGTGGTCCACAAACGGGTTACGGTTGCCCTGAAAACTGTAAGCGGCATCGTTACGGTCGATTTCTTTCTGGCTTACCGGATCCTGAGCGTGCCAGCTAAGCAACATGTTCAGAAACCAGTTTTCGAACACCTGGTTGCTGGTGCCATTAAGCGCCGCATCACCGTAACTGCTTTGGTTCTCCCAGCCCGCAACCACATCTTCATAGCGGGTGGCCATGTAGAAGTACGCCCGTGCAATATCGCCTTTGAACTCGTCGATAGGCTCGAATACGGTACCGGAATAGCCCAGACCAGATGCAGCACTGCCAAGACGCGAACCGTTCGATGAGGTATAAGACGCACTGCCTACTTCACCATACGGGTAGCTGCTGCGACGTGCATTTACGTAGCCGTCAGTGGGGAAGATATGGTGCACATCAGTATTCATAGGTGAAACCGCACCGCCAAACCAGCTGCGAGGAAAGGCATGTTCACGGTTGTAGCAGTCGCTTTCACCGCTGTAAGAACCGCATTGATCGCTGCCTGCAGTGAAGTTGAACGGGTCGCCGCCAGTGGGGTTTTCAGAGTAGATATCCAGAATCGAACCGTCATTCTCATAATAGGTATCACGACCATAGGAAAGGTAGAAACTCCACAGGGCTGAATAGCTCTGGGTACTATGACTGTCGATAATATTATGCAGTTCCGATTTCAGTGCATAGCCGGTCAGGCCGTCAGCGCTGGCGTAGTAGCCGCTGAGATCTGAACCACCACCGGTGCCACCACCGGAACCCAACGTGAATGCAGTAGACTCTGACGAACCAAAGCTATCGCCGGATGCGACAGAGCTGCCGTTTACTATCAGGTTGTAGCTGCCATATCCGTAAGAGCAGCAGATGCCATCGCCGTAGGCATCGGTGATGGTGAAAGTGTAGTCTCCATCGTCGAGGCACACGGCTTCGTTATACGTGGTGTTCGATGCGTAGCTACCGCCGGATGCGACCGTCTGACTGCTGCTGTCAGTGATTTGCCAGCTGGTTTCACCGCCGTAGTTATCGGTAGTCAGCTCAAGCTCACCACCATTGGTGCTGCAGCTGCCACCGCCAGTGCCACCACCGCCGGTTGACGTCGGTTCGAATACATCGACGTACACTACTTCTGAGCCGTCAAAACCGGATACATCGTAAAAACGCAGACCCACTTCAATGTTGCCGGTGCTGCCTGCTGTGTAGTTATAGCTGACCTGTTGCCACTGCCCCGTCAGAGTGGGTGTGGAATAACCCTGATAACCATCAACGTATAAACGGGCACGCACGCCGCCTTCGGTATGGTATACCCAGGTACTGAAAGTATAGCTTTGCCCGGCACTGACGCTGACCGACTGGCGGAAGTCAGTGGAGCTTTGCGAGCCGGTGTTTACGCTAATGGCTGCCGAACTGGCACCATCATAGCTGTTAGAGGACTCGGCGACACTGATGCCAGAATCTATGGTGGTCCAGTTGTCAGGCGTACCGCCACTCCAGCTTTCGAAATTTCCATTCTCTACCTGAGCGCTAACCTGAGCACTTAAGCTCATCCCTATCAGCGCACTTAACATTGTTATCGATTTTCTCATGAATCTTCCTGTCTTGGTTAGAGGCCTGTTTTCGTCAGGCGTCGCTATTCCCTCTACTACTGAGCCCTCTGATATTTAGAAAACTCCGGGGAATTCGCAGCACTACCGTTACACAGAAATAAGTCGATTGCATGAACATTTTTTGAACATGTGGTCAGAAAAATTATTCGGTGGTATGAAAAGTAATATCTATAAATATCATTGGCTTAGTTTTGGTGCGGGGCTGGAGACTGGTTGGGCTATGCGATAGCGCCCAGAGGCGGGCGCGCGCTAAACGCGGAGTTTACGGGGAGTATGTCAGCACATCTGCATCATGCTGATGTACTGGTTTCTCTCATTCGATAGTAAGAAACAAAAAAGCGGCACGTGCGTGCCGCTTTAAAATAGCCATCTGTCCCGTCCTGAAATACGTAGACATAAAGAGGACTTCTTTATGACAACTTCAAGTAATCAAAGACCTAAGCGCACA
>NZ_JAESDH010000069.1 GCF_019249295.1 Alteromonas antoniana | reverse complement strand
CAACCATCGGTGGTCTTCAATGAATTACGAAGAACAGCTTAATTTAGCGAGTGGTGCACTTCGGAGTTGAATCCGCGAGTACAAGTAAGTGATAACTCCTGACGAAAAAGCAGTCACTTTTCCCGGGCAGCCCCTTTAATTACTTGTCGTTAAAACAAAATTACAATTCGTTAAGGGATACATCTACCACTGTTTCATAAAGTGCTTCAATATCTTTCCATTTAATTCGAAACTGGTTTCTCTTTTTGGGTTTCCATTTGCCATTAACTAGTTTCATGTTGATGCCTGGATCATAGTAAACAGCTTGGACAAATAGAGAGTGAAGATAGTTTTTTATGCCAGCACCTTCAGCCAGTCTAATTGAAGGTCCAAACTGGAAAGATATTCCGTAATTGTCCTGTTTGCTGTAAGAGACGAAGCAGGTTCTCGAATGCTTTTTCTTCCAGTGTTCAAGTATTTTACTAAATGTCCAGCCAGCGGCTACTTTCCCGCTTTCATCAACTAAAATCAGCCCTCCGTCAGGGTCGGTAATTTCCTTTTTATCAGGATCGTAGCCATCCATCATGAGTAATAACTTAGTCCGTTTATTCAGCAAGTTGTTTTTATGAATACTGGCAAAATCCAGCCTCTCAGGGTTATTTGACCACCCATAGTTTCGCAGAAAGTCCTCAAGACTGTGTGTATAAAGCCCTAAATTGGGCTCCGGAGTCATAAGGGTTACCACACTCCCTGAATGTGCTTTCAGTTCCCAGTCTTTAAAATCAGGTTCTGCTACACCGTTAGGTGATATTCCGAAAAGGCTCTCAAGAGTAAATCCAGCGCCGTTTTGAGCAACATATGGAATGACCTCGCCGTTTTTGATTCGCTGAGAGGGAACCAGTCCCATTTCATATATTTCTTTCAGTTTATTTAACAGGTCTGATTTTGTATCTACAGCATCATCGTCTAAATCATAAAATACTGTTGCAATAGCCGGATACTGGCTAGCTTCCACCATTGCATTTACGGTCAACGAAACTTCATCATCCCAGTGAGTAACGAAGCCAATGACCCGGTCGTCGGCTAAGCCTAAGAATAAAATTCGATGTTTACTCTGCCTAGCCTCTCGTTCCTGCTTGGTAGGCGCTTGCATTAATTGGCTTGGAGAGCTTTTA
Organism: Alteromonas antoniana; assembly: GCF_019249295.1. GTDB lineage: Bacteria > Pseudomonadota > Gammaproteobacteria > Enterobacterales > Alteromonadaceae > Alteromonas > Alteromonas antoniana. The sequence continues at coordinate 339 of NZ_JAESDH010000069.1, read as the reverse complement.
CATTGCTGCAAAAATCCGCTAAAGCGTATTTCCGGATATTTTGGATATAGAATAAGTTGTGCCCCTGGCGCTTTCTCAATTTCACCGTCAGGGGATAACCAGTAAAAATCCAAAGGAGCTTTAAATATTGGGCCTTTCTTGCTCATTCCAGCAGAGTAGATTTCACCCGATGGCAGCAGTTGGAGTGCGTCAAAGCTCCCTCCGAAGTACACTTGTTGCTTGGTGTTATCGTTGTTAGCCAGAGGCTTAAAAACTATTTGAGTTGAATCGACACTAATTTCCTAGACGCCTCTTAGTTAGATAAACTAACTAAAAATACAGAGGTGCATATGAGCGGCA
>NZ_JAESDH010000067.1 GCF_019249295.1 Alteromonas antoniana | reverse complement strand
AAAGCTTCTTGGGTGTTGTATGGTTAAGCCTCTCGGGCAATTAGTACAGGTTAGCTTAACGCCTTACAACGCTTCCACACCCTGCCTATCAACGTCATAGTCTATAACAACCCTTCCAGAGCTTAAAGCTCAGGGATGACTCATCTTGGGGCTCGCTTCCCGCTTAGATGCTTTCAGCGGTTATCGATTCCGAACTTGGCTACCGGGCAATGCCTTTGGCAAAACAACCCGAACACCAGCGGTTCGTCCACTCCGGTCCTCTCGTACTAGGAGCAGCTCCCCTCAATCATCCAACGCCCACACCAGATAGGGACCGAACTGTCTCACGACGTTCTAAACCCAGCTCGCGTACCACTTTAAATGGCGAACAGCCATACCCTTGGGACCGACTTCAGCCCCAGGATGTGATGAGCCGACATCGAGGTGCCAAACACCGCCGTCGATATGAACTCTTGGGCGGTATCAGCCTGTTATCCCCGGAGTACCTTTTATCCGTTGAGCGATGGCCCTTCCATACAGAACCACCGGATCACTATGACCTACTTTCGTACCTGCTCGACGTGTCTGTCTCGCAGTTAAGCTAGCTTATGCCATTGCACTAACCTCACGATGTCCGACCGTGATTAGCTAACCTTCGTGCTCCTCCGTTACTATTTGGGAGGAGACCGCCCCAGTCAAACTACCCACCAGACACTGTCCACAATCCCGATAAGGGACCTATGTTAGAACATCAAACATACAAGGGTGGTATTTCAAGGACGGCTCCGCATCATCTGGCGACAATGTTTCAAAGCCTCCCACCTATCCTACACATGTAGGTTCAATGTTCAGTGCCAAGCTGTAGTAAAGGTTCACGGGGTCTTTCCGTCTAGGTGCGGGTACACAGCATCTTCACTGCGATTTCAATTTCACTGAGTCTCGGGTGGAGACAGCGTGGCCATGGTTACACCATTCGTGCAGGTCGGAACTTACCCGACAAGGAATTTCGCTACCTTAGGACCGTTATAGTTACGGCCGCCGTTTACCGGGGCTTCGATCAAGAGCTTCGCTTACGCTAACCCCATCAATTAACCTTCCGGCACCGGGCAGGTGTCACACCCTATACGTCCTCTTTCGAGTTTGCAGAGTGCTGTGTTTTTAATAAACAGTCCCAGCCACCTGGTCACTGCGGCCTCCAAAAGCTTACGGAGCAAGTCCTTCACCTTCAGAGGCGTACCTTCTCCCGAAGTTACGGTACAATTTTGCCGAGTTCCTTCACCCGAGTTCTCTCAAGCGCCTTAGTATTCTCTACCTGACCACCTGTGTCGGTTTGGGGTACGGTTCACATAATCATAAGTTTAGAAGCTTTTCCTGGAAGCAGGGCATCAACAACTTCACTCCCTTGGGAGCTCGTCTCGCGTCTCAGCTTTATCGACCCGGATTTACCTAAGTCAACGGCCTACTCGCTTTCACCTGGACAACCAACGCCAGGCTTGCTTAGCCTTCTCCGTCCCTCCATCACTGATTATATAAGTACGGGAATATTAACCCGTTTCCCATCGACTACGCATTTCTGCCTCGCCTTAGGGGCCGACTTACCCTGCCCTGATTAGCATGGGACAGGAA
>NZ_JAESDH010000066.1 GCF_019249295.1 Alteromonas antoniana | reverse complement strand
GTACGCAGGCTGTGTGAAAACTATTGATCACCTTTTGGTCTAAGTATGCGTTTTATATGATCAATCTGTCTTAGCTATTGATCCTCAATCTGGGTGTCAGTTGGTAAAATGAAACTATCAGAAAGCTGATAGGTTTCAAATGCATGTCGAGATTTATCGAAGGCCAAAGCAGAACACAGAGCACGCTGTTTCCGGAAGTTTTGGATGATTATATCCATGAAGATAATCCGATTCGTGCAATTGATATGTTTATCAATTCATTGGATTTATCTGAGTTGGGTTTTGCTCGTAGTCAACCTGCTAAAACAGGTAGACCAAGCTACTCGCCAGCAACCATGCTCAAGATTTACCTTTATGGCTACCTTAACCGCATTCAATCAAGTCGACGTTTAGAAAAAGAAACACAGAGGAATGTGGAGTTAATGTGGCTGGTTGAGCGCCTAACCCCAGATTTTAAAACGATTGCTGACTTTAGGCGTGATAACGGCAACGCTATACAGCAAGTCTGTAAGCACTTTGTGTTGATATGTCGTGAACTGAATATGTTTACGGATGCCATTGTGGCTATAGACGGCACTAAATTCAAAGCGGTTAATAATATCGCTAAAAACTACTCTCGTGGTTTGATCAAGACGTGTATTGAAACGACCGAAAAAGATATTGCCAATTATCTCATGGAACTCGACAGGGCAGACCGCCAGTCGCGAGCTGACGATGCAATAAAATTGAAAGGCAAACTCGCTAAACTGCAAGCGCGTCTGGAAAGCGAAAAGGTAATTCAGCAAGAACTGGAATCCTTACCCGATAAACAAATATCCTATACCGATCCTGACAGCAGGCGAATGGCGCTCAAGCATAAAGGCGTGTTAGTTGGCTACAATGTTCAAGCGGCTGTCGACACCAAGCACCACCTGATACTTGCACATTATGTGACGAACAACCCCAGTGACAGACATCAGCTTGTCCCCATGAGCCAACATGTACAACAAGTATTAGGTAAACAAGACATTACCATTCTTGCAGACAGAGGTTACGACGACAGTACGAGTTTTAAGGCCGTTCATGAGGCAGGCGTTACGGCAATTGTTCCGAAGATTCGTACTTCAGCCAATCGAAGCAAGGGACTGTTTACCAAAGAAGACTTTGTTTATAACAAAGAGAAAGATGTCTATGAATGTCCTGCTGGCAAAGACATCCCGTTTAGTTTTGTTTCAACGGATAAAGGTAAACCGTTACGTGCTTACATGTCGGTCATGACCTGCAAAGGTTGTGCTATAAAATCACGGTGCACAACTTCACCAGCAGGTAGACGGATCCGCAGGCTTGATGATGAGCAACACGTTGAGCGGGTTGCTCAAGCTTATAAAAATATGCCAAACGCAATGACATTAAGGCATCAAACCGTCGAGCATCCCTTCGGTACAATAAAGCAATGGGCAGGGACTCACCAATTGCTTACGAAGACACTAAAACACGTTAAAACAGAGGTAAGTCTGCAAGTCTTGGCATACAACTTCAAAAGAATGATGAATATCATAGGCGTTAACGGACTGATATCTGCATTGAAGTCCTAAAAGTTGAAGCAACAATCATTCATAATTTTACAGAGCCAAAAATTACACTGTAGAGCTATCACAGTGGTATCGGTAAAAAATGGGTTTTCACACAGCCTGTACGT
>NZ_JAESDH010000065.1 GCF_019249295.1 Alteromonas antoniana | reverse complement strand
GTAAGCGATCAATATAGACCGTTGTGATTCGTTTAGTGTTTGAGGCTATCTTCGTTTAAGGAGATGCGTTCTATATCTAACCGTGCTTCACAGCCGAAGATAAAGTCCCCTTGCTCTTCTCTTATCCAGTGATCTCCAACCGCGCGGATATCATCGCTAAACTTGGTCTTCTTTCTTTTTATCAATCGTTTTACTTGAAGTTGTCCTTCTTTAGGCGCTTGAGAGAGTGCATCAAGCACCATTTTTTCATTTTTGTCTGTGTTGTGCCAAGTGTCCAATACAATGGCATTCCACACGGTTATTATCGTCAGCATAGCATCTTCCATTTCTGCCTGGCTGTAATCAGCAGGGAGTGCATTTAACACTCCTTTACCGAACTCCATAATTGTGGCTGAGATTTTAGTGTTGGGAAGTGAGTATTTTGACATCGCTGACTAACCTGTTTTGATTGTATTTTTGTTTCCAGAGCCGCGGCGTGAGGTCGATTACGTCCCTGGCCGGATGTAATGCCACGCGTTGTAATACATCCACCAGATAATGGTAGGGATTAACGCCTTGCAGGCGGCAAGTCACCATCAGGCTTTGCAGTATGCCCAGTTGTTCAGCGCCAAGTTCAGACCAGCAGAACAAATAGTTTTTTCTCCCCATGGGAATAACACGCAGTGCCCGCTCAAGATGATTGGTATCCATGGGTAAGGCGGGGTTACCCAGGAACACTTTGAGTTGGCTTTCTCGCTCATGCGCATAATGGAGTGCCTTGGCGAAGGGAGATTTGGGCAGTAAATCAGTGCGTTGTCGCTGTTGATAGACCCACCGGAAGAAGTCGGTAACGAGTGGCTCGCTGTGTTGTTTCCGGTAAGCATGGATATCGGCTAGGTCTAATTGTTTATGCCTGATGTGTTTTTCATGCCGGTAAAGCGTGGCGATGATATCCAGTGCCTGTTGCGCGGTGTGCGGCTCACTGTCGAGGGCTTTTTCAAAGCCCCTGCGCATGTGTACCCAACAGGCTGCGTGCACAATCTGTTGTTCTTGTTGGTTTATCTGCGCTACCGTTTTGGTGTAAGCGGCATAGCCATCGGTGAGCAAGGTACCGGTAAAGTCCTGTAACTGTGCTTGGGCATGCAACATTCCCCGGCTGTTACTCCAAGTAAACGCCACTTCATCACTGTCACCGTACAGGGGCCAGAAGTAGGTTTGTTTCATGTGTCCGGGTTTTCGGCCAGCGCCTTTAGTGCGACCTGCTTTAATAGGCACTTCATCCATGGCCAGTATTTTACTTTGCAGAATGTGTTGCCACTGGGCTTTGGCGATGGGTCGAAGCAGCTCAATGCCTTTTTGTATCCAGTTGATTAAGGTGGCCCGGCTAAGGGTAATACCGCTATCCAGCATCCGTTGATGTTGGCGGTGAAGCGGTAAGTGATACACCGCTTTATCAACCATCAGTCCGGCGAGCAGTGAGACATCGCAGTAACAGCCTTCCAGCACATTGGTGGGGGCAGGCGTCTCCTTAATGGTTTGCGTGGTTTTATGACGCACGACCTGTCGACGGAATCTCAATACCACATAACTGCCAGGCTGTTGTGCTAAGCGACAGGTTTCTTTGGTATCCACTAATTCATACTGGTCGGCATCCGCCCCCTGTAATTCTGGCGCAGGTATATCAATAATCTGTTGCGGCACTGTCTCATCAAAACGCAGGCCTTCATCATTGACATCCGAGTCGCGACGTTGCTTTTGTGAGGAACG
>NZ_JAESDH010000064.1 GCF_019249295.1 Alteromonas antoniana | reverse complement strand
ACAGAGTACCACCAACAGGCAGTTGATCTCTTCTCACCGTTTAACCATGAGTGGTGCACTTATTATCTGAATTCGGGTCTCTTTCTGCATTAACAATTGGCAATCAGAATCTGGTTTTAGCAATAGGCAGAGACATAACAGAACTGGTTGAAGCAAAGAGTCAACTACATTCAGCCAATGAAGCGGCTGAGCGTGCCAGTGCGGCGTATTTAGAAGAAAAAGAAAAGTTCGAAAAGCTGGTCAATCTAGCGCCTGTGGGTATTGCGATAAACAGGCTAAGTGACGGGGGATTTGACTATGTTAATGAAGAGCTGAGCCGTTTTACTGGTTACCGCCTTGATGAGCTTAATAACATGGATTATTGGCAATTGACCCCTCAAAAATACGAGCAAGATGAGCAAGCTCAGCTGGTATCCCTGTCTACTACTGGTCGTTATGGGCCCTATTATAAAGAGTATATCCATAAGGACGGGCATACGTATCCGGTCCAACTCAACGGCGTAAAGATTACGAGTGCAATGGGCGAGGAACTTATTTGCTCTATTATACAGGACATTTCTAAACAAAAACTTGTTGAGCAACAGCTTGAAACCGCCAAGCAAAGGGCGGAAGAAGCCAGCAGGATGAAAAGCGAATTCCTGGCAAATATGAGTCATGAAATTCGCACTCCGATGAACGCTGTTCTCGGTGGCTTGCAAATGATAGATACCGATGCGCTCGACGCTAAATCAGAACTGATGCTAAGAAATGCCTCATCATCTGCCAGGTCACTACTCACGATCATAAACGATATTCTTGACTACTCGAAGATAGAAGACAAAAAGCTCCAATTGGAAAAACAACCGTTCTCAGTTATTGAGGTATTGAAGTCTGTCAAATTCGATGTAGATGGAATCGTCAGTAATAAAGGAATTCAACTTATCAGCCATATTGAGTCAGGCTTTTCCGATGGTTGGTTAGGGGATATTGTCAGAGTTAAACAGATCTTACTTAATCTCGTGAGTAACGCTGTCAAGTTTACTGACAAAGGCAGTGTAACAATTAACATTTACGAAGCTCAGCACAATAACGAAAAAGCACTTGGTTTCGATGTGATTGATACGGGGATTGGTATGAGTATAGAGGCTCAAAGCCGCTTATTTGAACGTTTCTCTCAAGCTGACAATTCGACAACTCGTAGGTTTGGTGGAAGTGGATTGGGAATGTCGATAATACTAAACCTTATACATATGATGGATGGAGCAATAGAGGTTAAAAGTGAACCAGGATGCGGAACAGCGATACACGTTATCCTGCCGCTAGCGAAAACTGACAAAGAGATTTATAAAACTGAGCATAAAGCGTTGGTTGCACCGTGTTTATCCGGCAGAAAAATACTCGTTGCCGAGGATAACGAAATTAATCAAGTTGTCATCGAAGCGTTACTTGAAAGCACCGAGGCAACCTTAACGATTGTCGAAAATGGCAAACTAGCGGTCGAAGCAGCAGAAAAGGATGAGTTTGATTTAATTTTAATGGACATACAAATGCCGGAGATGGATGGTATTGAAGCGATGAAGCATATCCGCCATTTGAGTAGCCACATTCCGATCATCGCGCTTACGGCAAATGCGATGGTTGAGGATGTATCCAGCTATTTAAATTTAGGCTTTACAGCTCATGTCGCAAAGCCCGTCGATAAAAACCATCTTTATGGGTTACTGGCTTCAGTCTTACAGTAGTTCTTTTTGCAATCGTAAAAGACCTTTGCAGGCAGCGTATGGAGACTGTGAAATTTTCTGTGTAAGTGGCTATTTATCATAGTGATACACGGTCACTGTACATAATCATAAACTGACT
>NZ_JAESDH010000063.1 GCF_019249295.1 Alteromonas antoniana | reverse complement strand
ATTCAATACAGCAACATGCTAATGCTAATAAAATGAAAAATCTCATGTTACTCCAAAGTCAAAACTGGGTAGCTAACACTAAGCTTTGGGGCGCAGACAAGTAGGGCATAATAGCGAAGCGGCCCTGCATGTTTGCGTCCCAGCGAGCGAAGTGAGCGTCAACAGCGTTTTGTTAGCTTCCATGGCCCACTCCTCGCTGTTTCATATAATTTGCGAGCTGAACTGAATCGTTGTTTTGGCTACCAAGTAATGCTTCATAAACGCCAACTTGATCTTCGCTTTTCTTGTGCTGACCCAGTTTTTCTTTTCCGTGAATTTCGGTTACAACCACTTTAAAACCGACCACGGCCTTTAATAACCTTTGAATATATTGTTGCGGCATGAGTTCTGAGCTATCTAGTATCTCAGGCTCGTACTTATGAACCAATGAGTTTATTGCTCTATGCGTTTCAGTTGCATCCAGTTCATGAAATATTCCAAAACAATGCACTGACGCGTAGTTCCATGTTGGAACCGCTGGCTTTGAAGAATACCAAGTAGGGGAAATATATGAGTGCGGCCCATTAAATAGAACAGATACTTTCTTTCCGGATAAATCTTTCCATTGTGGGTTAACTCGAGCCATGTGCCCAATTATGCAGCCACTTTCATTTTCTGAGGTATCAAAAATTAGAGGAAGGCGCGTTGCCTCCAAATCTTGTGTGATTAACGTACCAAAACCAAACTCCGATATAAACGCGCTAATTGAATGAATATCTGGCATTTCCATGTTTTTTGGGGTGTACATTCAAATCCTTAATGCTAATGGCAGCTAACGCCCCAAGCAGGGGCAATAACACGTAGGCTAAAATACGGAACGAAGTGACGGGAGCCTACGTGTTAGTGTCCCGCTGACTTGGTTTGTTAGCCGCTTACTTTATCAATGGTTTCCAAGGCTGCTAGGACAAGCGAAATAAGACCTAAGATGAAAGTGATAAAGCCAGAACTACCTATTATCCCAATAAAAGCTCTAAAAACAGTCATTGTTCTATTTCCAGAGATTTGGTCATCTCCTAATGGGAGTTTACCGTCCCAATTCTTATTGACATATTGGCCTTGGAGAATCATGACGTAATGGCAGCAGCAAAAAGAAATAATGGTATATAAAAGAAGTCCCCAGGCCAGTTTCAAATCATGCAAAACTGTGTCCGAAATAAATGGTCCATCCTTTTTTAAGAACATTGACATGGAGATGGTTAATCCACCTGCAGAAAACAACAATACAGATTTTGAAAAGATATCGATTCGTTGCCGATAGTCGATTCTAAATGCGTTTTTACGCTCAAGATACTTTTCCTGCTGCTCAGGGGTAGTTTGGCGACGTTCTTCACCAAACTTGTTATTTGGTTCACTCATTGATAATTACTTCCTTGTAAGTGGCTAACACCCAAATATGGGGCGCGAACGCGCAGGCGAAAATGGCGAAGCCGCCTGCGTGTTAGCGTCCCAGTGCGCCCTGGCGCACGCCATAATTTGTTTGTTATATGCCATTGCTAAAGTTACTGCCAGTAAGCTTTTTAAACAGCCACTGAACTGAATCTTTGCCAGTGATACCGAATATAATAAACAAAATACCCACCAAAAAGCCTATAACGCTGCCTAGTGCGGATAGATGCTCAGAGAGAAAAATATAGCCATAAGTACACGTAAATACTAGGCCTAAAAAAGTCCCTAAAATCCTTGTAAACTTCATAACAAAGTATCCTTTTTCAACTTGGCATATAACACCCAAATATGGGGCGCGAACGCGCAGGCGAAAATGGCGAAGCCGCCTGCGTGTTAGCGTCCCAGTGCGCCCTGGCGCACGCCATAATTTGTTTGTATGGATAATTCTTCCCTAAATTCCCCACAATTTTTTCAAAGATGGGTAAAGTGAGGCCCAGACTTTGGC
>NZ_JAESDH010000062.1 GCF_019249295.1 Alteromonas antoniana | reverse complement strand
CCACCTCCGCAGCCATTTATTGGTGTGGTCTACAGAGGATTATGTCTTTTTAGAGGGGAAAATCCCTAGAACCCCTAGATGAGGAGAGCGGGCCTACGGGGGCTAGTCGTTCGCATAGTTCCTGAAACCTGTTACGTCACTGGTTTTATTCGTATAATATGTCGCAAATTTCGGAATTTTTGTGACACAGAATTGGAGCACATGATGACTACTTTGAACCGTCCTGACCTCAGCGATATTCATATTGGCGATTGGGTTGACCGTTGGTTGCCTGCTGCTTGGCGTCCTTATGCAAGGCTTGCCCGGATCGACCGTCCGGTAGGAATATGGCTCACCTTTTTCCCCTGCCTTGCCGCGCTCATTCAAGCGTCCCAAGGGCTCCCCGAATTTCGGCTTTTGGTAGTGTTTTTTCTCGGCGCATTTTTGATGAGAAGCGCAGGCTCGACAGCCAATGACATTGCGGATCGTAACTTTGATGGGCATGTCGAGCGGACGCGCCTTCGTCCGCTCGCGAGTGGTCAGCTTCGAACGCGCCACGCGCTAATATTCCTCGCCGTCGAACTCGCCTTGGCGGCGCTGCTATTGTTTTTCTTAAGCCCATTCACAGCGCTTGTCGCAGTTTGCGTGCTGCCACTGGTATTCATTTACCCGCTTTGCAAACGCTTCACCCATTGGCCCCAAGCTGTTTTGGGGGCCGCGTTCAATTGGGGAATGCTGATGGCATGGGCGGAGGTGTCAGGCAATATTCCAGCAGGAGCCGTGGTAATGTGGGTCGGCGCTATAGCGTGGCAGATCGGCTATGACACGGTGTATGCTTATGTCGATGTAGCCGATGATACCCGTTTGGGTTTGAAATCAACAGCGATTCTATTTGGACGCAGGGGGCAGGCTATCGTCGGATTGTTCTACGCCTTGACTGTCGGGGCATGGGCGGTTGGGGGGTGGTTACTGGACATGGCGATGCCCTACGCTATCGGTATGGTTATTATTGCAGCTCATCTGGCTTGGCAGATATGGCGTGTTGACCTCGAAAAGCCGGAGCTGAATTTCCGGCTCTTTCTGTCGAACATTCTGACCGGGGCATTATTGGCGGTCGCTGCCTTCGCGGGCACTTGGTAAGTCGCGCAAATCCTGAAACCGCAAGGTGCTTTGGTGTGCTGAAGAACTTGGCCTCACCTATGAACATATCAATGCGGGTGGCACCTTTGGCGTGGTGAGCGACCCCGATTATCTCGCGATGAACCCTAATGGCCTTGTTCCCTGCCTGAAGGATGGTGATTTAGTCCTATGGGAATCGAACGCCATCGTCCGCTATCTTGCCAGACAATACGCTTATCCATCTCGATTACCCAACATCATTATGCCTGTGGCGAGTTATTCGACGAACGGTATCCGGTTTGGGCCGAAATCGCGGTGATCAGCTCGCGCCAGGATGTCCTGAACGCTTTGATTGGGCCTTCTTCCGATTTGTGATCAATTACCGAAAGGTGCAACGACAGCGCGACCTTGCTCGAATGGAAGGATTTGCCGGTCGGGTGTTCCGGTTCACCTCGCCGGCCGAACTGTCGGGCTTCGTAACTGCCATCAAGAAGGCTGCGCAAAAGGCGTGAAATCGGCCTACCGTATATTTGTGCCCCTTTAATGTTCAGGGGCCATCATGCGGATACGATCCACTATGATAGGAAAACGCTCTAAATGGAGATAGCATGACACTTGCCGAACAGTTTGAACTCATCCGATCTGGGCAGATGTACAACGATCTAACGTCTGAACTCGTGGCGGCTCGTGAGGAAGCAGTGTTCCTGACGAATGATTATAATGCCAGCTTCGGCCAAAACGCGGAAAAGCGTGAAGCCGTTCTGACGAAGCTTATCGGCTCAATGGGTAAGCAGGTTCATTTCGAACCTACGTTCCGCTGCGAGTTCGGACGCAATATACACATCGGCGACAACTTTTACGCCAACTTGGGGTTCTAGGGATTTTCCCCTCTAAAAAGACTTAATCCTCTGTAGACCACACCAATAAATGGCTGCGGAGGTGGG
>NZ_JAESDH010000061.1 GCF_019249295.1 Alteromonas antoniana | reverse complement strand
CGCTCGCTGGGACACAAACACGTAGGGCCGCTTCGCTATTATGCCCTACGCGTTTGCGTCCGTTATTGGGGCGTTAGATGGCACGGAAATTAAAGTGACTACTGTAGTTGTTACGGATATCTTTGGTAAAACTCCCGCTCTTGAAGAATTGGCAAATGCCATCTGTAAGAACCACATCATTGTTGACCCGTATGACGGTCAAAATAAGATGTTTCACACTGAAAGTGATGCATATGAGTATTTCTCCTCTAATATTGGCTTAGAAAATTACAGCAAGCATTTGATTAACTCGCTAACCAAATTGGATTATTCTGTAAACCTCGTGGGTTTTAGCATTGGTGCTGCTGCCATTTGGAACCTCTCAGGAAGTTTCGGGCCTTCGCATATAAACAAAGCTATATGCTTTTACGGGTCTCAAATAAGAAACAACCGAAAAGTTGTTCCATTATTTCCGGTTACTCTTGTTTTCCCAAAAACAGAGAAACACTTTTCAGTATCACAATTAATCTCAGAATTGCACGCCACACAAAGAACCAAAATTAGACAGGTGCCTTACTTTCATGGTTTTATGAATAAGTGTTCTACGAACTTCGACTTGCAAGGCTACGAAAGTGAGCTTCGAATTTTTGCGGCTAATGCCATCTAACAAAAAAATTAAGTACGCCCACTGCGCGGGCTGGGACGCATACATGCGGGGCGGCTTCGCCATTATGCCCCACATGCCTGCGCCCCTTATTTAAAAGTTATGTGCACATGAAAATTCAAACACTTTCAGTTCTATTATTACTAAACGGATGCTCAAGCATCGACAATAAGATCGGCTATGGAGTGAACTTCGAAATTCCAATTGAAGCATCGTGCCTCATTAGCACAATCAATGAGTATGAACCGTTTCAGCCTGTTATCGCTTTAGACTCATCTTTAGAATTTACGTATTTGGAAAATAATACTAGTTTGAGTCTTCACTCCAAGAATTTAATCGGCGGTTATCAACTCACTATCGACGGCATGTTCCTTGGAAAGAGTCATCAGCAGTTTGTTCAAGAGGCAGAGCAAACATCAAAATTAGTTCAGCGCCTTGTAAATCTAGGTTGTTCTTAGTGAGTGCACATAACAATACGCTGTTGGCACTCCCTTCGGTCGCTGGGACGCAAACACGCAGGGCCGCTTCGCTATTATGCCCTACGTGCCTGCGCCCCAAAGCTTAGCGTTATACATCATGTGAATAGGGCCGATTAAATGGAGTTTTTAAAAGACTGTCCTGTGAAACTTTGGGGTGGCTATGACTACGAACCAGAGTGGATTAAGGGAAAAGAATTTATTAGCGGAAGAGTCCATGGATTTATTCCGGGCCAAAACTCCTCACCTGCTATGGTCGTAGCACTGGACGCACCACTAACCGCAAAAGGAACAACCGGCAATATCGTAATTTTAGAGCTAAGGTTTGTGGATGCTCAATGGAAAGGTGAACAAACAGTTCACATTGAGTTGTGCGACTTTATCCCTGAAAATAAATCGTGGAAAAACAGGCAACAAGGTTCGTGGATTGAATCACATGCTTCAGTGGATGTTTTAGAATAGATGCTTAGTATCAACTCCCAAGTGCAACATTGATCACGCATAATCATTCTTCATCTCCCAGGGCGTTTTATATCCATACCGTTTACGAGGACGACTGTTCAGCCGCCTCTCAATGGCATCACAGTGCTGCTGCGTAACGTCTTTCATCGACGTCCGCTTTGGTAAATACTGCCTTATCAGCCCATTCGCATTTTCGTTGCTTCCTCGTTCCCATGAGTGGTGCGGTGTGGCGAAGTAAAACAGCGCCTTTGCTTTCTTTTCTATCTCTTTGTACTGGTGGAATTCTGTGCCGTTGTCGGCCGTAATCGTTTTTACAGGTAAAGGACTCGTTTTTATTAACCTGATGGTTGCTTTGTTGAGAGACGAGGTTGTCCTGTCTGGTAATTTACCTATTAATAAGTACCCTGTCGCCCGCTCAACCAGCGTAACAATGCAGTCTTTTGTTGTATGCCCTATCACTGTGTCGATTTCCC
>NZ_JAESDH010000060.1 GCF_019249295.1 Alteromonas antoniana | reverse complement strand
ACTACTGAACTGCGCGTATCGCGGTGCAAAACTGTAACCGCATAGATCCAGTAAGGCGAAGTTAACATGATTGACACCGTGTGTATCTGTCGAGAGTACGTCAGGTTTGATTTCACTGCTGTTGGATTGTAACAGGTCATAAATATAGTGTGATTCGTGCTCGTTGGAACCGATGATCCGAGCATTGAGGGCGCTGTGGTTGGCCACCAGTGTCATGGCCGTGATCCCTTTGTTGGTGCCGAAATACTTAGAGGAGTACCGGGTTTTAAAGGTTTCCAGATGGGTTTCGAATTTCTGACCATCCGCACTGGCATGCAGCTGGTCCTCCTGAATATGGTAGTGGCGGAAGATGGGTAGCGCTGCAACCGCATTATTGATCACGTCGCTGGCGTCATGCAGCGTTTCAGGCCGGATATAGTTGGCCTGCACCGTACTCAGGTGTTCATAGCTTCGATCGGAGATCTGCGCCATGCCATACACACCACGGTGAGTGGCGTTGGCAATCAGAATGGCCAGTAAATCATCCTGATGAGTGAACCCTTGTTTTTGTATCGGAAGTACATGAGTCAGACATTTCATGAACCCGGTTTCGCGCTCTACATACCGCAGTACATCCGCGATACCGACCGGTTGCATTCGCTTAAAAAAGGGATTGTTGACCAGAGATGTAGCGCTTTTGGTCGGCAGACGCCAGCGGGTACCGGTACGATTTTTCATGATCACATTTCGATTGTCTCCCTCATCAATATGGAGAGCAACGTCTTTGAGTGCACTTTCCAGCCGGTGTTGTTTCTCCTGTAACAATAACTCTGCGGGCTGTTTTAGTCTGTCCAGTGTTGATGAGGCCAGCAAGGTATCCTGCGATGTCTGGGGGATCAGGTCGTCTTCCAGTGCGCGGTATTTGGTAACATTTGGCAAATAAATGCGTCCATTCAGTCGTGAGGTTAACTGCCGGTAGAGCAGCCATTCGTAACGTTGCGGGTTAACGTTATCCTGTTTAACCAACCATGGGAGGTGCTTTTTCGGGATGAGCGACGTATCCATCGTCTTCAGTGGTCCACCGAATGCGATTTCCGTCTGCATCTGTTGAAGTTGGGCGACGACGGCTTCTGAGCCTTTACCGGCCTCACATTCAAGGCACAAGAACACCTGCCTTAACAGTTGCTCCAGGAGATTGCATTGTTCATCGTAATGTTGCCACTGGTACTCTTCCACGGTCCGTTTCTGTTTTTTCAGGTAAAGGCAGAGGGTCTGGATATCCCTGTCATTCATGACCTTCAATGCCTGTTGTCTGACTACTGAGAAGGGTTGATTATCATCAATGTTCTCATCCACAAACAGATGCAGTAACTCTGCCGCTTTCGTGACATTGTCCGCGGCTGACTGCCAGGACAGGAACACTGCTTGTTGTGCAAAGGTGTTGGCAGCTTCTTGTTGCTTGCGGATATGGTAAATGAACCCATCAGTTAACCGTTCCAGTGCCAGTTGTATCCGCTCTGTCAGGTGACATAGCAACCATAGATGCTGCTGTGCGCGTTTGAATCGTTTGAGTTTACTACCGTAATAGTTGATGAGCTCACCGAAGTGTTGTCGATTTTTAAGAGACAGATTAAGCCCATCGATAACGCCATTGATTTGCGTGCGCCATGGCGCTAACTGATGATAAAGGGCAAGCTCTTTTTTAAGTTCAGGTACGGTCAGACTTTTTGCACCGCCTCTGAGCTGGTTCAGGCTTAGTCCGTCATCAATGGCTGTTATGCTGTCCAGAAAGACGTGAAGTTCAGGACTGGTGAGTTGATTAAGTTGGTGCGCCAGGTCTTTTCTGACCTGCTGCATCGCTCTGCTTATCAGTCTCTGGAGTACGGTGTACCTAGGGATAGCAATGCTGTGACTGGTTAGGAATTCAATAGCAGTATCAAAGAGGTAACGCGGCTCCAGCCAGGCATTGCCCACCTGAACAAGGTGGTCGAAAAGAGAATTGAAGTGCTGACTTTCGTCCCATTTGTGATAACCAGCAAGGTCTAATACTTTTGCGTAGAGTCGATCTTTTTGTTTTTGTGAGGGAGTGAATGGTCTGAGCCCCTTGCCGCCAAGCAGCTCTTTACTGATGAACATTAAATCCTTAGAAACCTGCGAGTAAGCGATATCTAGGATGACGGGCTTTGATTTGAAGTATCCCAAAATCGCGACAAAGTAACATCTATGAGCTCTGAGACGAATTGACCGAAAAACTGCCAATTCCGCATCGTTCAGAGAAAAGTACAGACGTTGTTCTTCGATTGAAAAAATGGGTGGGGAATAAAGATCTGCCTGTTCTGCTCTCGTGAGAATAGTAATTTCGTTTTTGATGGCCATATCAGGGCTGTTCCGTATTAAATGTACGATATTTACCTAATTTGCCACACTTATAAGTAGTAACCCACCTCCGCAG
>NZ_JAESDH010000005.1 GCF_019249295.1 Alteromonas antoniana | reverse complement strand
TGGTTTAAGTTGCAAACCATCCTTGAGGGTTACGACATTGCCAGGTCTCTGGAGGCTGACTTGTGATCAAGAGACAGCCCAAAAGGAGCCTTTTTCTCTGCCACTGAATGACTGATCAGACTTTCAGTGTAGAGAGGTATTGTTTGAACTCTTCGCCAAGTGAAGGGTGGCGCAATGCATATTCAACATTTGCCATCATGTAACCCAGTTTGCTGCCGCAATCGTGGCTCTTACCTTTCATATAGTAAGCGTCGACCTGTTCGACTTTCATCAACGCATCGATAGCATCCGTCAACTGCACTTCACCGCCGGCGCCAGGTGGCGTGTACTCAAGCAGATCCCAGATTTTTTCAGACAGTACATAGCGACCGACAATGGCAAGGTCTGACGGCGCATCTTCCAATGCTGGCTTTTCAACCATGCCGTGAATTTTCGCTGAATCACCTTGCTTGATGGAGGCACCATCCAGGTCAGCGATACCGAATTTAGGAATATCTTCCTGCGGTACCTGCTCAACCATGACCTGACTGACGCGACTGGTATTAAATTTCGCCACCATGTCTGCCAGGTTATCTTTTTTCGGGTTACTCGCCACATCATCAATTATGACATCAGGCAATACCACCGCGAAAGGCGCATCACCTACCAGCGGGCGGGCACATAGAATTGCATGCCCCAAACCGTTCGCTACCCCCTGACGCACCTGCATGATAGTGACATCTTTCGGGCAGATAGACTGAACTTCTTCTAAAAGCTGTCTTTTTACACGCTTTTCCAGAGTGGCTTCCAGCTCAAAGGAAGTATCGAAATGGTTTTCAATACTGTTTTTACTGGCATGAGTCACCAGAATAATTTCTTTTACCCCAGCTGCTACACATTCATTGACAACATATTGAATAAGCGGCTTGTCTACTACCGGCAGCATTTCCTTCGGAATGGCTTTGGTAGCAGGCAACATTCTGGTTCCCAAACCGGCGACCGGAATAACGGCCTTCTTCACTTGACTCATAGTTTTATGTCCTTGTACTGATAATCCACGACCAATTGCGTACTAATGCAATCCGCATTCCATCATACGTGTTGGCTCGAATAAGTTCCTGCCGTTAAGCAGTTGCACTGCTGACAGCGTTCTGCTGTTTCATAATCAGGGATCGATATCCCCTGTCATCATTAGTCATTTGATACACAAGATGCATGACACTCACACATCAACGGTATGTGGCGAAGCCCACTGCGACCAAAGGGTCCCTGCACTGTCATTTGTACCATTAACAACGCGGCAGACGCTTTTGCTCACACTGTCGTATTCTGCGGGTAATGCAAATCATCAAGACCCGCACGGTGACTCTGGGTTTCATAAATTTGCACTGAGAATTAGCGCCTGCACTGTCTTAGGGAGCACCTCCCTTACTAAGGTGCGAGACACCGGCTGCTCAACGTTCTTTACACCGAACCCTGATCCTGTTCTCAAATCGGGACGGGTCAGTAAATTTGTCTTAGATTAGCGACATTTTTACTTAAAGCCAATGATAATACGAAGACAATTAACTACCCCAGCTTTCCGGTTTTCCCTCGCAGCCCATCAACTAACCCTTTCACAAAATACCGTCCACGCGCCTGCCCGTCAGAGAAATGCCACCGGTTTACCCCCCAGCGCAATGGAAGCGCAAGAAGGTGGCGACATTTCCAGTAGAACGGAACATAAGAGCGCCGGGAAAGAATAAGCACATTACGTACCTGGTAATATAATCGGACCGGACTGCCTTGTTTGAATTCTAATCCACAGATTTTGTGGCGGGCGTCACCTTGCCTGTGTGGCATACCCACATCCAGCGCCTGATACACTTTATAGCCCTTTTTTCGCGCTCGCCAGCACCACTCGTGATCAACACCGTCGATAAACAGTGCAGATTCTTTGGGTCCGATATGCTTAAACGCCGCAGCAGGAATTAACATCCCCGATGCAATGATTTGACGAACTTCTGAAAGGTTGTCTTTAATCGCCAGCGCTTTCTGCAGCTTCGGCTTGACCTGCTTATTAGAAAACTCACAAATTAACATTGGTCCCACAGCGGCTACGCACCGTTCTGTTTCAGTGATGGTCTGAAGGTGCTCATGTAAACGTCTTACAATACTTAAAGAAATCTTACTGTCCTGGTCGAGAATAAGCACTTCACTGCATCCAGCCTTAAGGCAGTCTTCAATACCCCGGTTCTGTGCTTCAGCAATACCGACATTCCCTCCGCAGAACAAATAGTGGTGACTCGCCACATCTGGCAACGTGGTTTTGGCTGGAGAATTATCTACCACAGTCACCCGAAGCTCGCCACTGGCGAGCTCGTTAATCATGCGTGTGACATGCTCTTTATCAGGGTGATAAAGAATAATGACGGCACCAATACTCAATGCTTTATAAACCTTTCGAGAATATGTCTGTCGACTTTATATGCTAACTTTACCACTTGTGAAGGCATCAGACGCAAAGCTAAAACGGCTGTCGCATAAGTGAAATTCCACAGCGTTATACGCTTTAATGTTCGCATTGCGTACAACCGGGCTTTATATTCGTTGATCGATTTACCCAGCCCCCGGCGCTTATAAAAATTATTCACTCTTCGAAAATGCAGTAATCTGTCTTTCAGGTTTCTGAATATGTATCCATTTTTCGCCAGCGTGATCCACAGGAAATAATCCTGAGTGTTTTTCAGCGAAGGATCATAAGTAAAGCCATTGCGAAATACATCAAAGCGAATAACAACTGTCGGGTGATTCATCGTGCATCGTCTTGGCAGCAAATGAACAATTTGTCGGTGACCCGCAGGCATGACTCTGGCACCAACCTTTTGTCCCTCTTCATTCACTTCAGTCAAAGCACTACCTAAAACCGAAATATTCTTGTGCTTGATAAGATAATTGATTTGACGCTCGAGGCGGTTTGGCATGCTGACATCATCAGCGTCCATTCTAACAAAAAAGCTGGGGGAGAATTTTTCTGCCCATGCAATAATGTTATTCATACTGGCAGCCAGGCCAATATTCTCCTCATTCTGGGCTATCACTAAACGGCAATCTTCAAAGGCCAGATCTTTAATCAGGTTCATTGTGCGAACCGGAATTTCACCATCAATAACGATGACGAAAAGAAAGTCTCCGTAGGTTTGTTGCAATATGCTCTCTGCCGCCTGCTTTATCCACTCGAACCGGTCAGACTCATACACGCTCATCCCCACTACCGTCTGGATAGTGTCCTTATGAAAATGATCGTGAAGAACCGAAAATGCGCTCGCCAAAAAACACCTGTGTTGGGATTAGCCTAATGCCTTTGGCAAGCTAGCAGAAATGAGAAAGTTTTGCCCGAAAAAAACGCAAATGCACATTTGTGGTGCGCTACTTTTTTTTTCGTTTGAATAAGCGAATGATCGACCAGATATTCTGGATAACAAAGCTGTATAGGATAAGGGTGGCGATAAAGCCCCAGAACATAATGGCATCGGGCACCATGAATAACTCACCCATCACACCAACAAAACAGTAACATGCCCCCATGAACAGGATGGCAATGAGAGATTGTCGCGAACTCAGTCCCGCTCGCATGAAAATATTGTGTAAATGTTTACGGTCGGGGCGCAACACCGACTGCCCTTTACGTGCACGTCGGTACATGATCGCCGCCATATCCATCAGAGGCAAGCCAATCAGCCACACTGCGGTAATTGGCCTGAATGCAGCCTCTGCACCCTGGGTATGATCAACCAGCAACCACACAATGGTAAGACCGACAAACATACTGCCAGCGTCCCCCATAAAAATCTTATTTCCTTTAAAACCTTTCCAGCTAAGGTTAAACGCAAGAAACGGGACAATAGCAGCAACTATGATCAAAGGCTCCATAATCGCGCCGCCGTTGCCGGTCGCCAGTAAGAATCCCACCACTGTTAGCAGTACTACCAGACTCATTCCACCGGCAAGACCGTCAATCCCATCGATCATATTAAAAGCGTTAATGACTCCCACGACACAAACAATCGTAAAGAAGTAACCAGCCAGACCCAGGTATACCTCACCCGTACCGAGGATATCACCAAGCGACGTGATGTAGTTCTGCGCACTCCAGGCCATGATTGATGCCACACCGAACTGACAAACCAGACGGCCTTTCGCACTGAGATCGAAACGATCATCCAACGCACCAAGCAACACGATAAACGCAGAGGCGGTAAAGAAAAGTGGGTTATTTTTCATCCAGACATCGGTGGCAACGCTGGCAACCAGCACAGCCATAAAAATGGCGACGCCACCAGTCAGAGGCACCATGCCTGCGTGCTGTTTTCTGATATTCGGCTGATCAACCAGCCCGAACTGATGGGCCAAGGGTGTCATTACAACCAATAGAATTAACGCTACAAAAAAGGCTGTAAACAGCGGCACAAACTGCAGATAGTCAAACATTTTACAATTGTTCCTGAGACACTTCTGCCATTGGACTATTAAGAATGCTACTGAAAATAACGCGAAAAACTGAGGTTTGTTCCATCATAAATACTGCATCCTTTTTACTCACCCCACGCTCTGTTAAAACCCATCCATAGAGCATGGCGGAAAAAACCTGCATATAATAATAGACATTCAAAACAGAGACCACCCTTTTACTGTAAAAAACTTTCAGAACACCCTTGCATCCTACCAACAGCAACCCGTTATCTCATCGCGAACACGCAGTTTGCCGCAGAGTACAAAAATAGCGCAACCGTATGGTTTTACCCAACTCTACTGCATGTATTTCACGTAACTTATGTTATCCTACCGCCAGTTTGCGATATGGATATAACTCAATGAATCGAATACGGTCTTTTTTTCTCGCCGGAATCGCTGCATTGCCGTGGTTAACAGGGTGTGCCTCTGCCCCCACCGCAGTTGAAGCCAACGTACCGCTGGTACATTCATCATTAGCCTACACACTGGAACGTGATGCAATAATTGCACCATCCACCTCTACTGCAGTAGGCCAACGCGTCCAGCTTAACGGCAGTATCTTTATGATAGATTCAGCCTATATATCTGCCTCTGGCTCAGAATGCCGCAGATTGCGCTTGCAGTCTGCAGACATCGGTCACGATGATGATCGCGTAATGTGTCAGCGCCGTGGACAATGGGTGATGCTTCAGCCACTGGTTAAAAGTATAGAGAGTTTGTGAACGTGACCTTAATCAACCAACATGGAAAGTGGGCATCACTGGCGATCTGTCTGCTTTTAGTAACAACGAGTTTCTCTGCTGCGTCGCAGACCGCCGAACAAATACAACAGTTGCAGCAACTTCAGTCGCAACGCTCTGGCACATCGTCTTCAGGTATGGCAGGTCAGGCAGTCTCGCCGATGGCAATCAACAGCCAACGCACGTTGCCAGGTGCCAGCAGTAGCCTGCCATCGACGGGCCAATACACCACACAGCCCCGTAACGGGCAAACGCTGCCTGGTGAACCCACCATTGAGACCGTTTTTCCCGCGCAAGAACCAATGTCAAACCCACCGTTTGCCGCGAACCTGTTTATTGGCGGCTTTGAATCAGAGCGGGCAACCGGTCAGAACGATAATTACCTCATTGCACCGGGCGATAAAATTTCGATTTGGATCTGGGGTGCAGTTAACTACTCAGACGTTGTGACGGTGGATAACCAGGGTAATATTTTTATCCCGAATATCGGCCCTGTCCGCGTAGCAAATACGCCTGCTGGCACAGTCAATCAGACGGTGTCCAACAGAATTCGTCAGGTATATACCAACGACGTCAGTGTTTATGTAAACCTGCTTACATCAACGCCGGTATCGGTGTTTATTGCCGGCCCAGTATTGCGTCCGGGTCAGTACGCAGGACTGGCATCTGACAGTGTGCTTTATTTTTTGAAACGTGCTGGCGGTATCGACTTTCAGCGTGGCAGCTTCCGTGAAATCGACGTTATTCGTGATGACAAAGTGATAGCCACTGCAGATTTGTACCACTTTTTCAGAAACGGAAAAATGCCAGACGTGTCATTTAAAGATGGTGATACCATTCTGGTACGGCCAATTGGCAATACGGTTGTGGTAGAAACCGGTGCGCGGAATAGCTTCACCTTCGAATTCTCCGAAGAAGAACTCAACGGTGATGTGGTGAACTATTTTGCCCGTCCTGGCGAGTTTATCAGCCACGTATCTGTCGCCGGGGTCAGAAACAATAAGGCGTTTGCGCGTTACCTGACACTGGAAAACTTTGCCAGACTACCGCTGATGCCTGGCGACACAGTGGAGTATGTTGATGACCATGAGCCGCAGATTTACCGTATCAATGTTGCCGGTGCGCACAAAGGCGCCTCTCAGGTTATGGTGGATAAAGGCACGCGTCTGATGGACGTGCTGGACCATATCGCTATTGACCGTGATATTTCTGACATCCAGAGTATCTATCTGATGCGCGAAAGCGTCGCTGCCAAGCAAAAAGAAATTATTGAGCAGGCATTAGAGCGTCTGGAGCGTAGCGTCTATACTGCCCCCATTAGTTCCACCGGCGAAGGCTCGATACGTGTGCAGGAAGCACAGTTGGTGTCTGACTTTGTTGCCAGAGCGCGACAAATTGAACCTCTGGGCAAAGTAATCGTGTCGCAAAATGGCGAAATAGCCAACATCTTATTAGAGCCCGGTGATACCGTTGTGATCCCCGAAATAACCGACCTGGTGCATGTTGGCGGCGAAGTGATGTTGCCACAATCTGTCGTCTTTAATCCCGATGCTACAACCGAAGATTATGTGGCCTGGGCAGGCGGCTTTACGCAACGTGCAGATGATGATCGAATTATGGTCATCCGCAAAAACGGCACTGTTGATTTTGCCGCTGTCGGTGATGACGATATGAATTATGATGCCGGCGATCAGGTTGTGGTACTACCCGCTATCGATACTAAGTCGTTGCAGGCAATCAAAGATATCACCCAGATTATCTACCAGATTGCTGTTGCTGCCAACGTAGCAACCAACTAAGCGCCCGATGGTTACATTTAAAGAGCAACTCTACGCATGGCGAACAGTGATATTTGCGCTGTTCCTGCGTGAGCTGCAAAGCAAGTTTAACGATAAGTTTGGCTTGAGCTGGGCGTTTCTTGAGCCGTTTGTTTTTATATTGGCGCTTTCTTTTTTTCGAGGGCTCATCAGCGAAGGAGACGTACACGGAATACCGTTAATGGTCTTTATGATGATTGGATTAGTCGGTTTGCAAACCTTTACAGTTACTTTGCAAAGTGTATCCACGTCAATAAAGAGAAATAAACCACTTTATGCTTTCAGGCAGGTTCAACCGATGTCTGCCATTATGACCGCAGGCTTTCTTGAATTAAGCATCAAGATGGTTGTTATTTTATTACTTTCGTTAGCACTTTACCTGAGTGGACTCGGTTTTTCCGTAAATAATTACTTGCTTCTGATAACTTTAATTTCTTTGTTGTGGGTACAGGCCTTATCGATTGGTATTGTTTTCGGAATTGCATTCGCTTTTGTCCCTGAGGTCGATAAAGTAAAGTCAATGCTGCTAAGACCATTGATGTTTATCTCCTGTGTATTTTATAGCCTGCAGGATATACCAGAAAAATATTGGTATCTGCTCACCTGGAATCCCTTAGTCCACTTCAACGAACTCGCACGCTACGCCTGCTTTCCCAGCTATGGCGATGCGGGCGTCAGCCTGAGTTATGCAGTAGAAACGACGATAGGCAGTCTGTTCTTCGCTCTATGCCTCTACCACATCACCTGGAAGCGGGTGCTGGCACGATGATACGAATTGAGAACTTAACTAAAAGTTATCCGAGCAAACTCGGGCCGCAATATATTTTCCGTGATCTCAATTTCGACTTTCCGACAGAGAATAATGTTGCCATTCTGGGTAAAAACGGTACCGGTAAATCTACCTTGTTCAGATTACTGGCGAAAAGTGAATATCCTGATACTGGAAGAATCGTCACCAATAAAGCGATGTCATGGCCGGTAGCGCTGCAGACCGGCATTCACCCACAGATGACGGGCAGAGAAAATACCCGTTTTATTGGTCGCATCAATAATGTCCGGTCTCTTTCCGATTATGAGGAAAAGGTGCAGGAATTTGCTGAAGTTGGAAAACGTTTCGATTTGCCGGTAAGAACCTACTCATCCGGTATGCGCGCCAAACTGGTGTTTGCCTGCTGTATGAATATTGATTTTGATATATATCTCATCGACGAGGCGACGTCGGTCGGCGATCCTATATTCAGAAAGAAAGCCCGTGCCAGCCTGAAAGAAAAAAGTGAACAAGCGGGCGTCATTATGGTCAGTCACGAACTGGACCAGATCCGCGAGTTTTGCACATCTGCAGTCGTCATCGATGAAGGCAGACTCACCTATTATGCTGACCTGGAAGAAGGCATTGATGTCTACACCCAGGAAAACAAAAAATAATTTAACAGGTATTAAAACGTGAAGGACACTCTTTTAAAAGTTAATGCATTCGTGAAACAGCACAAAACCTTGCTGCTGGTGATGCCCTGGCTACTCTATGCCTTCTACTTAATTGTCTGGGCCGCGCCGCAATACGAGAGCCAGAGCCAGCTTATCGTCAAATCCAGTGAAGGGGGCAGCAGCTTCGATCCCTCATCGCTGCTGATGGCTACGGTGTCAGGAAGCGCAGCGAGTGAAGAAAGTAAAATTGTTGAGGCCTACATTCAGTCTGCTGATATGCTGAACCACCTTGAGGACGCTATCCAGATCCGGGCGCATTACACTTCCGATGAAGCGGATTTATTCAGCGGACTGCCCTCTTCTCATAGCGAAGAAGATTTTTATCAGTATTACCTCAATCACATTGAGGTTACCGTCGACTCATCGTCTGCCGTTATTACCCTGAAGGCCCGGGCTTTCACCCCGGAATACGCCACGCTGATTAACAGTACGATAGTCGCCAAAGCAGAAGCATTCATTAATGCGATTAATAACGATTTGGCAAAATCGAAACTGGTATTTGCCAAAGGTGAGCATGCCATCGTGGAGCAAAAGCTCCAGCAAGCAAAAACCGATTTGCTGGCTTTCCAGTCGAAATACGATGTTCTGGATCCTACGGCAGAAGGTGCCGCGTTTCAGCAAATTGCGTTTTCATTACAAGCCACGCTGGCACAAAAGAAAGCAGAGCTTCGCACTATGCGTACTATGATGTCAGAGACAGCCCCTGAGATTGTCAACACCCGACGAGAAATCAGTGCGCTGGAACAGCAACTGGCAGAACAGAAGTCACGCATCAGCAACAACGAAGATACTGGCGCTCTCTCAGTCAGTGAACTGATGGCGCAATACAGCAATTTGAAAGTGCAGCTTGAGCTTGCCATACAGGCATTTTCTTCATCATTAATTACGTTAGAAAATGCCCGTGTCGAAACGTATCAGAAGCTTCAGCACCTGGTAACCATCGAGTCACCAACGCGGCCCGATGACAACCAGTATCCTGAGGTTACCTATAACCTGACATTATTTGCCGTTATACTTTTGGTTCTGTATGGCATCGTCAGAATTGTCATTGCTACGATCCGCGAGTTATAAGTTCCCGACCAGACTCAGAAATAATTCATTTTTATTCCGAAAAGCCTGACTGTACGGGGAGCAGGCTTTCCGCACCACACCGAGACAAATCCCCGTCTCATCTTGTGTCGCGTTCCAACCTTTAGTATAACGACGTATCCTTGATGAGGACTTGATAATAACGCCGGGGCAATGACCCTCGAGCACTATAAAAAAGATAATCAAAACGGAACTCTATTGTGACTACAAAATCATCTAACGATACAAGCTTCTTTGGCCATCCAGGGGGCCTGCAAACGCTGTTCTTCACAGAAATGTGGGAACGGATGAGCTACTACGGAATGCGCGCCCTGCTGGTACTTTTCATGACGGCCAGCCTTCAGGAAGAGGGACTTGCGTTTACCGTGGCATCAGCAACCGCCATTTACGGACTATATACCGGCGCTGTTTACTTTATGGGCCTTCCCGGCGGCTGGATAGCTGACCGCCTTTTAGGGGGGCAGAAAGCAGTGTGGTATGGCGGCATCATTATTATGTGCGGTCACATCGTGCTCGCCATCCCGTCTCACAGCACCTTCTTTATTGGCCTTATTCTGGTGGTACTGGGCACAGGCCTGTTAAAGCCAAATATCAGTGCCATGGTTGGACAGCTTTACGACGACAAAGACAGTCGTCGCGACAGTGGTTACACCATTTACTACATGGGCATTAACATTGGCTCGCTGATTGGTTATGGCGTTTGCGGGTGGCTGGCGCCTAACTGGGGTTACCACTACGCCTTTGGTGCAGCGGCGATAGGGATGTTCATCGGCTTGATTCAGTATCGCGCCACGCTACCAAAACTCGAAGGGGCGTCTGAAGAGCCCACAACAACTATGTCGGGTAAAGCCAGAACCCGCAGTTGGAGCGTTATTGGATTGTTCCTCATCGGCCTTGCAGGCGTTACTGCAGCAACCAGCATGGGTGTCCTGATCATTGACCCGGTAGCGCTGGCCGCGTACGTTGCCATGGCCTTTACCCTGATATTCATTGTTTACTTCGGTGCTATTTTCTTTTTCGGCAGTCTTGATAGTGCTGAGAAAAAACGAATGGGTGCACTGCTGTTAATCTGTGTTGCGTCAGCATGCTTCTGGGCTGGGTTTGAGCAAGCCGGTTCATCACTTAACCTGTTTGGTCGTGATTATACTGACCGTATTGTGGGTACCTTTGAAATTCCGCCAGCGTGGTTCCAGTCAGCAAACTCTATCTTCATCATTCTGCTTTCACCGTTTTTCGCAGCACTGTGGATTAACCTGGGTAAGCGTATGTTGGACCCATCTTACGGCGCAAAATGTGCAATCGGCCTTATCATCATGGCAAGTGGCTTTATCGTGATGTTTTTCGCAGCGCAGCTTGCAGCCAGCGGACTGAAAGTAGCACCTTACTGGCTGGTAATGACGTATTTCCTTCACACTGTTGGTGAGCTATGTCTTAGCCCGGTTGCACTTAGCGCGGTAAGTAAACTGTCGCCGAAACGCTTTGCCGGACAGATGATGGGCGTATTCGTTCTGACTTACTCTATCGGCAACGTTATCGCTGGCCTGCTTGCGGGTAACTTCGATCCAAGCCGCCTGGATGAAATGCCGAACCTGTACCTGCAAATCAGTCTGTTCAGTATTGCGGTAGGTATTGTTGTTCTGCTGCTGTCTCTGAAAACCCGTTATTGGGAAAAGCTGGCAGAAAAAGACCACCGTGACGAGCCTCACCCAGTTTCGCAGCAAGGCTAAGTGTTAAGGCGGTTTCAAGTACCGCCTCAATTGCATACAATGACCGCTGGAGTATATGCTTCAGCGGTTTCTTCATTTCAAAGGCCTGAAAATCATGCAACTGTATTTTACTACCCGCAACATTCCTGCCTTGCGTGGACTGCCACTTGCAGAACGAACCCGTCGGCTTGAAAAAGCCGCACAGAGACTGACGACGCCCGAAAAGACCTTGCTGAATATTTTGAAACTTCTGATTATCGTTCCTGTTTTTGCACTGATCCTGAAAACAGCGGATAACTGGGGCTCACTATTATGGGCTGCACTGGTATTTTTACTTTACCCACTTGCGGTGAAACCGATACAGTATTCACTTTGCGCAAAATACCTGCCTGAACCATCCAAGGAGAGATAATGAAATCCATATTAGTAACCGGTGGAGCCGGTTATATCGGTAGTCACACGGTCCTGCAGCTGCTTGAGCAGGATTATTCCGTTGTCGTGTTAGACAACCTTGCAAATTCCAGCGCAGAATCCCTGCGTCGTGTAGAAAGCCTTACGGATAAAAGTGTGACCTTTGTTCAGGGAGATATTCGGGATACCGCCGTTCTGGATGACATTTTCAGCGAGCACGATATTCACGCAGTGATCCATTTTGCCGGACTGAAGGCTGTCGGTGAATCGGTGCAAAAGCCGCTGGAGTACTACGAAAATAATGTATACGGCACGCTAACGCTATGCAAAGCAATGCGAAAACACAACGTGAAAAACATTGTGTTCAGCTCTTCTGCTACCGTGTATGGCGATCCGGCGGCTCTGCCTTTACGTGAAAGCATGGCTACCGGGCATCCAACAAATCCCTATGGTATGTCTAAGCTCATGGTGGAGCATGTGCTTACTGATCTATATGCATCAGATAATGACTGGAACATTGTCCTGCTTCGCTATTTCAACCCTGTGGGTGCTCACCCTTCCGGTCAGATAGGTGAAGATCCTAATGGGATCCCTAATAATCTGATGCCGTATATTTCTCAGGTTGCGACCGGTAAGCTGGAAAAGCTCAGTGTATTTGGCGATGATTACAACACACCTGATGGCACCGGCGTTCGCGATTATATCCATGTTGAAGACCTGGCGAACGGCCATTTAAAAGCACTCGACCGATTGGCACTTAATATGGGGCTGGATACCTATAACCTTGGGACGGGTCAGGGCTATTCGGTGCTGGAAATGGTAAAAGCGTTTGAAACCGCGTCGGGTAAAGACATTCCTTACACTATTGCGCCACGTCGTAGCGGGGATGTCGCCAGCTGTTACGCTGATCCCACGCTTGCCGCCACCGAGCTTAACTGGCATGCCGAGAAAACGCTGGAAGAGATGTGTGCCAGCACCTGGAACTGGCAGTCTAACAACCCTACTGGTTACCCCAAGTAAACGCTATCTGATACCGGTTGGTTGATTGTCATCGCTTGTTGATACTCACCCTCTCAGATAGCCCATGGCATCGCAATGCGCTGATTGTCGATTTACCTTCGCTAATCAGACAATAAAAAACGGCACCATCGGTGCCGTTTTTTTTGGATGAATCACCTTAACGCTGACGCATTTATTGTGTGTCCTCTTCCAGCTCAACGTCTTCAAGCATGGATTCGAACTCTTCGAAGTTTTCTAACTCTTCTTCTTCGATGGCCTTATCGCCGCTCTTACCGTCTGTCACTTTAAACTGGAGATTTTCGAAATACGCGTTTTTCACAAAAGCGTAATCATCTACGGCTTGCTCTAGCTGCTGTTCCTGATCAATCAGTGCTGCCCGGCCTTCCAGTGCGGAAATCACGTAACGCGCTACTGCAAGGTTATTGTTCAGCACTGCCATGGGGTAATACATTCCATCGACGATATCACCAGAGAAACTGCGTGGATCATTAGGACCAAGAACCGGGAACATCAGATAAGGGCCAGTGCCCACCCCCCAAACACCCAATACTTCGCCAAACTCTTCTTCCTGGCGGTTGATACCGACTTTTTCAGCAACGTCGATTGTGCCTAACAACCCCACAGTGGAATTCAGTACAAAACGCGCAAGACTATCCATGCTTTCATCGACTTTCCCCTGCAGCAGATTATTGAAAAAATACGCAGGCTCCTGCAGGTTTTCGGCCGCATTCAGTAAGCCGGTACGGGCGAACTGCGGCATTACCGTGACATACCCGACGGTGACTGGCCGAAGTATGTACTCATCCAGCACTTCCCAGTTGAAGTCCCACATCGCCCGGTTAACAGGCTCTAGCGGATCGCGTGGATCAGATTGCTGGTTTGAAGCCGTATCAGCCTGTTCCTGTGCTGAATTTGACGCACATCCGGCAAGTGAACCTGAAGCTATAAGCAGGCTAAGTAGCAACGTACGGGTCAGTTTTATCACATCAGTTCCTTATCGATTATGAGTTCTCGGGAAATCATTTCGCCCTGTCCGATTTCCTCGGTAAGTTGCCCCTGAAGTTCACCTGGGGCCGGGGCCACGTCCTCGTCGACTGATATCCGGGCGGTCAGACGTGCGCGCTGCAGTTGAGCCAGAGAATAGCCAGGTATCATGGCATTATCTCCTGTGAGTGTGACTGTGACAGGGAAAGACGGTAACGGCATTTTCACCACAGCCGCCGGCATCCTGTTGTCGGATAACGCATCCTGGGCAAACACTATCAGATATCCTTGTTCAGGTACCTGTCCGACAACCGCATCAGAGAGGTTTATCGTCAGTGTGACCCCTGTCTCACCAGCTTGATCCTGTGTGCTGCCGGTAGGTACAGTTAACGCGCGTTGTTCAAGCTCATCAAGCCGGGCAGTAATACGCCGCGCCATCTCACTGTCAGCCGGTAACTTGTCTTTTACCTGGTCGAAGTATTGCCGCGTGTTTTTGGCATCCCCCAATTGGGCTGACGCCACCGCCATCATGAGCGCAATATTGTCGTTGCCCGGATTGGCCCGAAGCAATAGTTGCAACTGGCGCTGCGCTTCCTTTAACTGTGCTTCATCACCAGACACCATCAGTGCCTGTGCATAGGTAATTCGATTCTGACGGTTCTGCGGATCAATAGCCAGCGCACGTTGAATTGCTTCTAATGCCTGTGCATCCTGCCCCAGTGACATTTGTAGTCGCCCCAGATACATCCAGCCCTTGTCATCTTCTGGTGCCTCTCGCAGACGCGTACGGATCGCAAGTGCCAGATTTGCTACATCGTCACCGGTGAAATCCTGCATATTGCCACTGCTCAGTTTTTCGCTTAGCGCTGGCAGCGAGGATATCGCCTGTTGTGCTCTGTCGACTTCAGATAAGTGATTTACCTGAGCATACACGATAATGCCTGCACCAAGTGCCAGAATGGCGCCGATAATTACCGGAATGGTTGCCTTGCCTTTACGCTCGTGCTCAAAATGCGTTTCGTCCACCAGTGCCAGCTTCAGCTCATCACTAGCCTGACGCTTATCGTGCTCTGAAATCAGGCCTTCTCTTGCTTCTCTTTCCAGCTCAGCGAGACGTTGCTTCACAATCTGTATGTTGTTCAGAGAATCACTTTTGGCGTGGTTTGCTCTTCGCAACCAGGGAAACATAATGAGCAGAACAACCAGCGTAATCAGTCCGGATACGACAATATAAAACTCAGACCAGCTCATTCTTTCTCCTGCTTAAGCATTGCTTCCGCCTGCGCCAGTTTCGCGGCCATATCATCTGGTAAGGCCGGCTTTCTGCGCCGCACCACTACCAGAATCGCAATCACCGCAAACAATACCGGCGCAGCCCATAGCCACATGGTCGCCGCAGTGACCGGCGGCTGATAGTGAACAAAGTCACCATAGCGGGCTTTCATAAAATCAATAACCTGCTGCTCGGACTTCCCCTCTTTCAACAGGCTATACACTTTACGGCGCATGTCGTGCGCTATCATGGCGTCGCTGTCAGCAATGTTCTGGTTCTGACACATCGGGCAGCGTAGCTCTTCAGTTAAGCGCAGAAACGTAGCCCGCTGCGCAGGATCGTCAAAAGCAAAATTGTCTTCGGTGGCGTGGGAGGTTACCGGTAGTAGCAATAGTAGCGTCAGAGTAATAATAATATGTTTCATTGCTGACCTGCCTGTTGTGGTAACGCTGATGTCATTTCTGCGTTTTTCGCTTCCATCAGTTGATAGTAAAGCGGGCCAACCTTGTTCTGCCAGACACGCTCATTGATATCTCCGATATGGTGCATGCGCACGATACCGTTATGATCAATGACGAAATGCTCAGGCGCACCTGTAACGCCTAAATCCAGCGAGGTATCGCGATAAACATCAAAAATATTAAAGTCATAGGGATTACCAAAACGTGCAAGCATCTGGGTTACCTCTTGCTGCACACGACTCAGTGTTTTCGTGCCAAAGTCAGGGTCCAGATCCTGATCAAAATACAGACCAACAAACTTCACTCCCTGCTCATTTTTCAATTGCGTCAGATATGGCATTTCTACCGCACAGGTAACACACCACACGCCCCACACATTTAAAATCGTCACGTCGCCTTTAAACACCTCAGGCGTGTAGATGACGTCGGGTTTCATCAAGTCCGGTAACGAGAATTCCGGCAGCGGCTTGCCTTTCACCTGCGAGTCCAGTTCTCTGGGGTCTGAGAATAAGCCCTGGAAAAGAAACAACACCAGCAGCGTGAAAAGCACCAGCGGAATCGCAACTAAGGGGAGTTTTTTCATGCCTGCTCTCCGGTCGCCTGCGGACGCAGTCGATCAAGCGCCCGCTTCGCTTTGGCTACCTTGGCCATACGATAGCGACGGTCTGAGATGGAACACACGCCACCCAGTGCCATAATCACGGCGCCGCCCCAAATCCAGATTACAAACGGCTTGATATAGATACGCACAGCCCACGCGCCGTCATCCAGCGGTTCCCCCATCGCAATAAATAAATCGCGGGTGATTGTGGAGTGAATGCCTGCCTCAGTCATTGGCATACGCTGTACGGTATACATCCGTTTTTCCGGCTCTAAGTGCACCAGTTTTTCATTGTCCTGGTAGACATCAAAAATACCGACATCGGCCGTATAATTCGGACCGTTGCGCTTAACTACATCGGTAAATTTAAACTGATACCCGCTCAGCGTGACGGTTTCTCCGGGCTGCATTCTGACATCACGCTCGGTTTCATAATTGGATACCAGCGTGATACCTATCAACGTTACCGCAAACCCCACATGTCCTAAAATCATGCCCCAGTGACTTGGCGTTAACTGACGTAACTGGCTTAAGGAAGAGGCATTGTTATCCGGAATTGCAGAGAGACGCTGCAGCACTTCCTGAACCGAGGTCACTAATATCCAGACGGCTAACACGAGCCCCAGCGCCGCCATATAAGTTGGGGCGTCATAGCTAAAGTTAATCAGCAAAGCTGCACTTACCGCGAGTCCGAATGCAATTAACAGCTGCTTTTTCATCGCTGATGCCTGCTGATGTTTCCATCTCGTCAGTGGTCCTAACCCAAGAAACAAAACAAACGGTACTATCAGCAACGTGAACATCTGGTTAAAGAAAGGCGCCCCGACAGAAATAGACCCGAGCCCAAGCTCTTTATGAACAAGCGGAAGCAATGTCCCTAACAACACCACCAGAGTGGCTGCACATAAAAAGACATTGTTCCCCATCAACAATACTTCACGTGAGAATACCTGGTAGCGCCCCGGCGAACGCAACTGAGGGGCGCGTAATGCATACAACACCAGCGCGAACCCAGTCAGGACGATAAGGATCCCCAGTATAAACAGCCCGCGAGTAGGATCACTGGCAAAGGAGTGTACCGACACAATCACCCCGGAACGAACCAGGAAGGTTCCCAGCAAGCTCAGTGAAAACGCTGCTATTGCCAGTAGTACGGTCCAGGATTTAAAGACTTTGCGTTTTTCTGTAACCGCTAGAGAGTGCATCAACGCCGTGCCTACAAGCCAGGGCATAAAAGAGGCGTTCTCCACCGGGTCCCAGAACCACCAACCGCCCCAGCCCAGCTCGTAGTAAGCCCACCAGCTTCCAAGTGCGATTCCTACGGTCAGAAATGCCCACGCCGCAATGACCCAAGGGCGCGACCATCGCGCCCAGGTCGAATCAAGCTGGCCGGATATCAGCGCAGACAGGGCGAAAGCAAATGCTACCGAAAAGCCAACGTAGCCCATGTAAAGCATTGGCGGGTGGATAATCATTCCAAAATCCTGCAACAGCGGATTTAAGTCCTTTCCGTCCACGGGGAAAAACGGCAACATGCTATCAAACGGGTTTGAGGTCAGCAGCATAAACAGATAGAAGCCAATGCCAACCATTCCCAGCACCGACAACACGCGTGCTACCATCGCCAGCGGGATCCCGCGGCTGAAAATCGCGACCGCTACCGTCCAGATAGACAGCATCAGTACCCATAATAGGAACGATCCTTCGTGGCCGCCCCATACCGCGGTGATTTTGTAGTAAATAGGCAATTTGCTGTTGGAGTGCTGCGCCACATACGCCACGCTGAAATCGTCAGTAACAAAGGCATACGTCAGGCAGATATAGGCAATTAGTGTGAACAGAAACAGGCCAATAGCCAGCGGCTTGGCAGTAGCCATCAGCGTATCGTGCTGACGATGGGCTCCCCAGAGCGGATAAACTGCCAGCAGGATAGAAAGTACCAAAGCCAGCGTTAATGCAATATTACCTATTTCAGGGATCACTGTTGGCCACCTATGTTTTCAGGCTTAACGTGTTTGATCCCTTTCATTTTTTCGGCCAGTTCCGGCGGCATATATTCTTCATCGTGCTTGGCCAGTACTTCCTGCGCCTTAATAGTATTGTCCGTCATTAGCACACCCGTGGCGACAATCCCCTGCCCCTCACGAAATAGATCCGGCAGGATACCGCTGTACGTTACCGTCACAGCCGGGCCGATATCGACCAAATCGAAGCTGACAGCTAAAGACTCGCTGTCGCGAGATACGGTACCGGGTACAACCATACCGCCAATACGTAAGCGCTGACCAACCTGCGGGAGCTTACCATCCTTACCTTCAATGATTTCAGACGGTGTATAGAACAAATCGATGCTGTCGTTTAACGCATACAACATCAGGCCAATAGCACCAGCTACCAACAGGCACACAGCGCCTATGACAGCCAGTCTCTGCTTTCTTCTTGGATTCATGGATACAACTCTCTAAACCAACTAATTATGTTCGGTGGTCTGCGCCACTTTCTCGCCGGTACGTTGTCTTGCTTTTTTTATACGTGCCTGTCGTGCCGATTCTTCAATCACACGACGCAGTAATTTTTTGTGATTTTTATGGCTGGTAACGGAAATTAATACCATTACCAAAGCGGTAACACCGAATGACAACCATACGTAAAATGCATAGCCGCCCATGTGCAAAAACGCTTCAAAACTTTCAAACTGCATGGACTACCCTAACGCTTTTTGTGCCAGGGCTTTAACCCACGGACGCTGTATTTCACGACGAATAATCTCGTTTCGCATTCGCATTACGGTTACTGCCGCAATAAATAAGGCGAATCCCAGTAAATTAATGAGCAGAGGCCACAGCATTTCGGCTGCAATTGATGGCTTGTCGAATTTACTGATGGTGGCTCCCTGGTGCAGCGTATTCCACCACTCAACTGAATAATGAATAATGGGGACATTTACCACCCCAACCAACGCCATCACACCGGCTGCTTTTCCCGCCTGTTGTTTATCCTCAAACGCACCATACAGGGCAATAACACCAAGATAAAGAAACAACAGAATTAACTCTGATGTCAGGCGCGCATCCCACACCCACCAGGTCCCCCACATCGGCTTACCCCAGGCAGCGCCCGTGAACAAGGCGATAAATGTCATCACAGCGCCTACCGGTGCCATCGCTATCATGGCCATATAGGCCGTACGCCACTGCCAGACCAACCCGACAATTGCGGCCACCGCCATTGCGACATAGGTGCTCATTGACAAAATGGCACTGGGCACATGAATGTATATGATGCGAAAAGAGTCGCCCTGCTGATAATCCTGCGGGGCAAAGGCCAGTCCCCAGACGGTACCTACGGCAAGACAAAGCAGCGCGCCCGACCAAAACCAGGGTTGCAACGTTTTACATAGCTGATAAGCACGTTCAGTTTTTGCGTAAGGATGTAACCACTTCCACATCAGTTTTGACTCACTCTTAGCGAATACGCAATAGCGAAGGGCGACACCGCCATCGCCAGCAACAACATGGCCCCTATGATAGCAAGTTGGGGATGATAAGGTAATTGTAACGCGGCAGAATCCACCGCAGAAGTGGCAAAAATCAATAACGGAATGAACACGGGAATTAACAACAGCGCCAGCAGAATACCACCACGCTGTAAACTCACGGTTAACCCTACGGCAATCGCCCCCACAAAAGATAACAGTGGCGTGCCCAGAAGCAGTGTACAAAGCAGCGCGATGTACATTGGCACGGTCAGATTCAAAAACATGGCCAGCAAAGGCGACATGATCAGTAAAGGGCCGGTACTGACAAGCCAGTGGGTAAACACTTTGATTGCAGCAATCATCGACACAGGTATGCCCGAGAGCATCATTTGCTCGAGGCTGCCATCCTGAAAATCATCACGGAACAGCCGCTCCATTCCTAACAGCGACGACAGGATTGCCGCTATCCAGATAACGCCAGGCCCAATTCGCTGCAGTGTGTCCGGACCCGGGCCGATACCCAAAGGAAACAGCG
Organism: Alteromonas antoniana; assembly: GCF_019249295.1. Lineage (GTDB taxonomy): Bacteria > Pseudomonadota > Gammaproteobacteria > Enterobacterales > Alteromonadaceae > Alteromonas > Alteromonas antoniana. Next base: position 238,956 of record NZ_JAESDH010000005.1, on the reverse strand, counting down.
TGACAACCATCAGCATAAACATCAGCGGCTGTACCAGTTCGGTTTTCTGTTGATAGGCCAGTGCCAGTTCGCGCTTTACTACGCCGTGCCAGAGGCGGTTCAAAACCGATACTCCAGGTCAAATACCCGATGCTGACCGGCGCGCGTTGACAGTGGCTGATGGGAAGTTGTTATGATTGCCCCGCCTTTACTAACGTGGTCGTGAAATTTAGCTTCAAGCAAGGCAATCCCATCGATATCTAACGCGGTAAAGGGTTCATCCAACAGCCAGAATGTAGCGGGCTTCAGCCATAAGCGAGATAATGCAACTCGACGTTGCTGACCAGCGGAAAGCATGCGGACCGGGATATCTTCAAGCCCCACCAGACCCACCCTCTCCAACACATCATAAATCATGTGTTTGGATACCGGAACGTTGTGCTGAGCGCACCAATAGGACAGGTTATCCAGCGCATTGAGTGTGCTACTGAGCCCGCTCTTGTGTCCAAGGTAAAGACTGGCATCATAAAAGCCGGACTGGGGGGCACCCACGTCAGTTCCATTGAAAGTGACAGTACCCGATTCAGGTAAGCTGAGACCGGTCAGCAAACGCAGCAAACTGGTTTTCCCCGCGCCATTGGGGCCACGCAGATACAACAGCTCGCCCTGACTAAGCGTAAGTTCCAGGTTTTCAAACAAGATGCGGTCGCGCTTAATACAGGTGAGCGCATTCGCGACAAGGCCTGCCAATCTTTACCCTTACTCATTGATTCAGAAAAAATTCAGGCGCATTCTACCATAGTCGCGAGGGTTCGCACCTCACCTGTTAGCCTATTCGTGTTTTTTATGATTTACTTCAAATTTCACGATGATAGACATTCAGGCTATTCGCCCCTTTAGTCCCGTGAGATGCGTGCCGATAACTAACTATGAATTTTCAGCTACCCGATGTGTCCGGTCTGCCTGCATCGCTGCAGTCAGCAAGCCAAAACGCGCCTGATAAACTACTTCAGGCTGCTACATTATCTACTTTGGCTAAGGTAGCCATTGCCCGTTTGCCTGAGCAGATCTTGCGCATATCCGTGCCTGGAGCAGAAAAAAAGGTTGAGCTGGATCTCAGGCTCCCCTCATCCACGCTACTCAAAGACAATGCGCCGACATTCATCGCCAGAACGCCAGGAAAGGATGCATCGACAGCAGTACTGATGCAGGCGCTGGAACAACGTAATCAACAACCGCTCAGCACAAAAGCAGAAGCGGCGCTGACACAGTACATTACCCGTCTGATGCAGGCGCAGCCACATACCACCATGACAATTCAGGCTCGCGTGGTATCAGCGACTGAAAACTCGCTGAGCCTGAGCGTGGACAACCGCAAAAACCAGCCTGTTATTTCTTTACCTGTAAAAAGCAGTCAGAGCGTCCTCAAGCCTAATGATCCGGTGAGCGTTTCCTTAAAACCGCTTCCCAAAGGCGGCTTTGAAGTCGCGATCACGCCAAAATCGACGTCACAGGGGACACCTGCGCCGCTGACCACAAGCACGATTAAGGCTGGCAGTGATGCCGCCAACGCGCTGATTAATGCAAAACTATCTCAAACAGGCGTTACCCTTAAGCAGACAGCGTCGGTTCCGGTACCAAAACCGCTTGAACGCCATATTCCCGCTATGTCGTCGCGCTCGATGCCATCGGCGCCTCCCTTTGAGCAAATGCTTTTTGTCAAAGTGGAGCGAAGTGTAGCAGGTATGCCAGAGCTCCAGACACGACAGGTAGCGCTGCAAGCCGTTGCCAAAGCCTCAATACCGCCAGACATCAATCAGCAGGCACGTATTCCCGTTCTGGCAAGAAATTCGGCGCTTGCGTCGATAATTGCGGCTGTTCCGGAAGCCAGGGTACAGCCATCAATGTTTCAGCCCGGCACCAGCGTGACGACACCAGGACAAGCACAACCAACGGTGCCGGTGGAGCCGAAGCCTGGCGCCGAAAGCACAGCATTAAACCTGACCGGAAAAGCGAAACTGACATTACCACCACAGGAACAGGAAAAGGTCCACGCGCAAATCATTGAACTTTCGCGGGCGCTGCTGAAAGACACAGGCTCAACAAAAGAGGCGTTAAGCCAGCTAATACAAATTCTTAAAACCGGGAACGTGAATACCGGTGCGCAAACGAAGCAGACAATCAGTCAGGTACTTGCAGCAATTCAGGGAACCGATCCCAAACCATTTAAGCTCGACACCGGGCTGGCCACTGAAACGGGAATACCAGCAGAAGCGAATAAATCCCAACCCAGTACGCTTTCCCAGCAAATTCAGAGTCTGATGACTACACCGGCGTTAAATCTGACACCCGTTCAGCTGACCACACCTGCCCCTGCAAATAATCTTGTTGCCGGGCTGGTTTTGCTGTTACAACTCACGCTGGCCGGACGCGCCATCAACAGACAGCCCGCGCTCGCCGCGCAAGCCGATGCTCCAGAACAACTATTGCAGAAAGTGGTGCCGCAAACCAGCGGTCCTACATCTGCGCCTTCAAGAGTTAGTCAGGATCTTGCATCACTGGAAAGCCGCAGCCAGTTTCTTAGTCAGGTAAAAACCCTGCTCGCCAACCATCAGCAGCAAAAGCTGTCACAGGCAGATTCCAGATTACAGGGACAGGACAGTTTATATTACGTGCTACCTGTAACGTCACAAAAAGGCGCACCACCGGAAATACTGATCCGGGCCGATGAGCGCGGTAGTCGACAAGCCGAATCCAGCGACAGCAAACGGAAATTATGGAATGTGACGATGAAACTGGATGTAGGCGACTTCGGAGAATTGCTCGCCAAATCCCGGATAGACGGTGATGTAATAGAGCTGGACCTTTATACCTCCACCGATGCGTTGCTGCAACGTGTCGCCGATACGCTGCCACTGCTAAAGCGACGGCTAACAGCATTGGGGCTAGAGGTAGCACAAAGCAGTTTTCAGCGGGGAAAGATCCCGTCCACGCTGCAAGACCGGCCCTACCATATATTTGAGACCCAGGCATGACTTCAAAAATTCGACGTGCAATCGGCCTGCGCTATAAGGGCGGCGATAAAAAGGAAGCCCCTAAAGTGGTATCAAAGGGCTACGGCGAGCTTGCTGAGGCTATTATAGAGATGGCCGAAGATGCCGGTGTGCTGATTCATGAGGATCCCTACCTCATCGATGTGCTCGCCACTCTAGATTTGGGGCAGGAAATACCAGAGTCTCTGTATTATGTCATTGCAGAATTGTTGGCATATTCCTACGTGTTACAGGGAGAGGTGCCGGATGGCTGGGAAGGTCACCTTCCCGGTATGACTCACAAAGCGTGAGCGCTGGTGCGCGCCCACGGTTGTGCAAGCGAAAGTGTCCCTTATCGGAACAGGACTTTTTCCTTATTAAACCAATACACACTGAAGGCAATCAGCGCGCCGGCAATAATGGCGGTCGAGGTAAAGATCCCGAAAAGGGCGTAATAGTCCATCGTCCCCTTAATAAGCTCTTTCATCGCTAATGCCACATTGGTTAATGGCACCCACACCCAGGCCCCTTTCAACTCAATGCCAGGCATCATGGCAATTAACACCGGGAATATAATCACCATTACTAACGCGCCCATATAACTCTGCGCTTCTTTAAAAGAGCGCGCGTAAATAGATAGCGTTAACAGCAATGATGCGAATATCGCCACTACCGGCACCAGCATAAAGAACACCAGGGCAAAATCGGCCAGCCCAATCATCGACATCAGAGTAGCAACAAACTCCACTGCCATCCCCTGAGAGATAACAATGCCCCATACAGCCATGCTGGTAACGGTAATAAGTGCGGATATTACGCCAGACAGCGCGATCGCAAAAAACTTACCCAGTACCAGTTTATAACGTTCCATTGGCGAGATAAGCAAGGTCTCCAGTGTGCCACGCTCTTTTTCACCGGCTCCCATATCTGAAGCAGGTGCCATTGCGCCTTGCAGGCACAGGAAAAACAGGAAGTAAGGCAGCATCGCGCCAATGCGTTCACCCCAGACCTCACGCTCATCAGCAACGTTTTCTCTGGAAATGATTATGGGTTCCATTAACGCATCACGCTGAGTTTCGGTTAGTGATAGCGTCTCGAATGCCTGCGTCTGATATTCATCCGATAATGTTTTGACGATTTCCTCAACACGGCGGTAGACCTTATTGAGCCCGGCATCATTAAAGTACAGTTTGAGTGTATGCTGGCCTGACGAGAGAATATCTTCATTGTAAGTCGCGGGGATCTCCAGCACGAAGTCAATTTCATCGCGATTAATCAGCGCGGCATAATCGGCATCTGCGGCAATTTCCACTTCCTCAAACTTATCCGGCGCTTCTTTCAGAGCCTGATAAATGGCCGGCGCATTCGCCTGCCCTACCATGGCATACTTCAACACCTTATTTTCCGCATCGCTAACTGCGCTGGTTGTAAAGAATATGGTTGCGCCAAGAATTAACGGAAACACCAGTAATGGCAGCGCAATCATAAAAATGAGCGTCTTGCGATCGCGAAGAAGCTCAGTAAATTCCTTTTTAAAGATTAACCACATTGCTCTTCTCCATTTTGGTTCCGTCTAGGGTGCTCAGGAAACTTTGATGCATATGGCCACCTGACAGATCGCTGAACTCACTGATAGTGCCGTTAAATACTGTCTCGCCCTGATTGATAACCACAACCTTGTCGCACAAGGCCTGCACCTCATCAAGATGATGGGTTGAAAAGATAACGGGTGTGCCCTGTGCTTTCAGGCGTTCGATAAAGGCAATGACCGTCGACGTGGCCATAATATCCAGACCGGTTGTTGGCTCATCAAGGATGACCAGTTCCGGATCATGGATCACGGCTCTTGCTATAGACACTTTTTGCTTCATACCGGAAGAAAAGTTTTCGGCCCGGCGATCAAGAAAGTTATGCATGTCGAGCAAATCGGCCATCTCGTTTATTTTTGCAGCGATATCGCTTTTACTTAAACCATGCAGTTGCCCGAAGTAAGCGATATTTTCGCGACCAGACAGTCGCCCGTACAAGCCTGTCGAGCTGGAAAGAAAGCCAACTTTCTTGCGCGCAATAATCGGATCCTTCAGCACATCAATACCATTGATATTGACCTCTCCCTTGTCGGGAGTCAGTGCAGTAGACAATATGCGTAGTGTCGTGGTTTTACCCGCACCGTTAGGCCCTAACAGCCCCAGTACCTGCCCGTCGTCGCAGGTAAAACTGACGTCTTTAACGGAATGAAAATAACGTCCTTTCAAACGCGGATCTTTTTTCTCCTGCTCGCTGAGTTTTTTAGGTGATTCCACCGCAAACTTCTTAGCAAGGTGTGAAATTTCAATCATCCTGACCCCTTATTTCTTTTTGTTTTATGCTTTTCATTAATACAGTCCGTTGTCGGCGAAAAATATTACACCGGTCGATATTACAGAATTAGCCTGGCGTGCCAATTTTTTTCCCACTCTACGACTTATCGCCTCTATTTGGTACAGTGAGATTGTTAGTATTTGTAAAATGGAATAAAAATGAAAAGACGTTTTTGCTGGTTGAGCTTGTGGGTTGTTTTGTTGACCGGCTGCAGCACAGTGACAGTGCATGTTAATACACGGTACCTCAGCGACCAGGAAACCCGCGTTCTCGTGAGTAGGTTGAAAGCAGCGGACTTTGCAGTAAAAACTAACCAACAGCTGTTTCCTACTCAGGTTGCCAGTACAACAATTCTTTACTCTCCTCTTATGCCAGACCGGGAAGCTATTTTTAGACTTGAAGAGTTAATAACCGACGACTGGCCAGTGAGTTACATTCAGTCACTCTCAATTAGTAACCACTGGTACACCAAAAACTCTGTTGGACTGTACATTGTCCCCAATAATATAGACCCCCACAAAGGCACAAGTTCTGCTGATCTGGCGAATGTGTATACGGGATGGCAATGTGAAAGCAACGTTGTATTGAATTTGCAGCGCGACGGTAAGTTTTCGCTTCAGAAAGATAACCAGTCTTATTCAGGAAACTGGAAAATTACCAGCTTTCCGTACTTGCAGTTAAGTGGTTCAGAACCTTACCTTCATACTTATTTTGAGGTGTCGCAACATGGCGAGGTAGATAAAATCAGTCCGGTGACGATCACCAGCCTGACGCCTGTCGAGAATGATTTTCTCGCTGATGGCTGTGTACTGACTTTCGGATTAAGAGATAACTAAGGAAGATGCGAATACTATTTCTAACCTATAGTGCTCGCTGAATTGCTGTTACATATTGCCAGACTGCAATTCAGAGAGTCATTCATTCCAGCGGGTGAGTATAGATTTGCGCATAGTCAGACGTCAGCTTGATGTGAGAGTAGTTTTACAGACACTATGATCGCATTAATTACTGAAATCGCGAACACAGTGTCAACCACAACCGGTGTAACAAAAAAAGCCTGCATTCAGCAGGCTTTTCTTTATTTTAATTTCATTCTCAAAAGGTCTTATGACAAGGTATCTTCTGAGTCGCCTTCCGCTTCCTCTGCTTTTACAGACTTGCTTAACAGTAACTCTTCGCGGATTTTAGTCTCAATCTCGTTAGCGATATCTTTATGCTCTTTGAGATAATTCATCACGTTAGCTTTACCCTGACCAATACGGTCGCCTTTGTAGCTATACCAGGCACCAGCTTTATCTACCATTTTCAGCTTAACGCCCAGGTCAATCAGCTCAGCCTCTTTGCTGATCCCTTCGCCGTAGCGGATCATAAATTCTGCTTGTTTAAACGGCGGTGCCACCTTGTTCTTCACTACCTTCACGCGGGTTTCGTTACCCACCACTTCATCACCTTCTTTTACCGCACCAATGCGACGAATATCCAGACGAACGGATGAGTAGAATTTCAGCGCGTTACCACCAGTAGTGGTTTCCGGGTTACCGAACATAACTCCAATCTTCATACGAATTTGGTTAATGAAGATACACAGGGTGTTTGAACGCTTGATGTTACCCGTCAGTTTACGCAGTGCCTGCGACATCAGACGTGCCTGAAGACCGACATGCGAATCCCCCATGTCGCCTTCGATTTCGGCTTTCGGCGTAAGCGCCGCTACCGAGTCGACAATAACCACATCAACTGCACCTGAGCGAACCAGCATGTCGCAGATTTCCAGCGCTTGTTCACCGGTATCTGGCTGAGAGACCAGCAGGTCATCAATATTGACTCCCAGCTTACCGGCATAAATCGGATCCAAGGCGTGCTCGGCATCCACGAAGGCGCACGTCTTACCTTTCTTTTGCGCTTCGGCAATTACCTGTAACGTCAGCGTTGTTTTACCTGATGATTCAGGTCCGTAGATTTCTACCACACGCCCGCATGGCAAGCCGCCTATACCCAGCGCGATATCGATACTCAGTGAACCCGTGGAGATGGCTTCAATGTCCATAGCCTGATTGTCGCCAAGACGCATGATGGCGCCTTTACCGAATTGCTTTTCAATTTGCCCGACTGCTGCAGACAGTGCTTTTGATCTGTTATCGTCCACGTTATTATCCTCTGGGATGTGCGGTTATATTTGGCGTTGCGAATTCTACCAACGAATGGCTGCATTCTATACTGTATAATTATACAGTTTCAAGTCTTTGCTCGATTTATTTATAGTGAGTTGATCAGGCAGGGTTTTCAACCAGCCACTGGAACAGGAAACGGACAGCATACGCTACAGATTGCTGTCGTACTGCTTTGCGATCGCCTTCGAATCGTTGCCTGCTGCTTAATACTTCGCCGTTTAAATAGAATCCAAACCAGACAGTGCCAACAGGTTTTTCCACCGAGCCTCCACCCGGTCCGGCAACCCCACTGACCGAGACGGCCAACTGTGCACCTGAGTGGTTATGCACACCCAAAACCATTTGCTCTACGACCTGTTGTGACACCGCGCCATAGCGGGCCAGCGTTTCAGGTTCGACCGACAACGCGCGCTGTTTCGCCGCATTGGAATACGTCACCCATGACATATTGAACCAGTCAGAGCTGCCGGAAACTGACGTAAACGCGTAGGCAACCCCACCGCCTGTGCAAGACTCTGCGCACGATACGCTCCAGCCCCGCTGGCGGAGTAATTCGCCCAACTCAAGAATCAAAGACTCGGTTAGCGGCTCGGCACCAACTTGTAAAAAACGCTGCGACATAGGATTAAATCACACCTGACAGAAAGACTAAAAAAAGTGTACCATTTTTAGCATGAAAAAAAGCAGGCCAATAACGGCCTCTGCTGGTCGACTGACACCGCTTTTGAGGTAATTTTTGGAATCACACACTCCCATGATGCGCCAGTATCTGGCAATTAAGGCGCAACACCCTAACATTTTGCTTTTCTATCGCATGGGCGATTTCTACGAACTGTTCTACGATGATGCAAAACGTGCCGCAGAACTCCTTGATATCTCACTGACTGCCCGTGGCAAATCCGGCGGCGATCCTATCCCCATGGCTGGCGTGCCCTATCATGCGGTGGAAAGCTATCTGGCACGACTGGTAAAGATGGGTGAGTCGGTAGCGATTTGCGAACAGGTTGGCGATCCGGCCACCAGCAAAGGCCCGGTAGAGCGACAGGTTCAGCGCATCGTCACACCCGGCACCGTGACCGATGAGGCGCTGCTTGAGGAGCGCCGGGACAATATCCTCGCTGCAGTTTGTGGTCATAGCATGCACTACGGCCTGGCCACACTGGATGTCGCCAGCGGACGCTACCTGGTATCAGAATGCGAGTCTGATGAACAGCTGCTGGCCGAGCTCCAGCGTATTAACCCCGCCGAACTACTTTATCCGGAAGGTTTTGAAAGCCTGTCACTGATTGAGAACCGCAAGGGCCTGCGCCGGCGTCCTGAGTGGGAATTTGATGCAGAAAGTGCAACAGAGCAACTCAATGCGCAGTTCAACACCTCCACGCTGGATGGCTTCGGCGTCAGCGAGTTAACGAAAGGTCTCGGTGCTGCCGGCTGCGTTTTGCAATATGTTAAAGATACACAACGCACAGCGCTGCCGCACATTCGTCAGATCCAAAAAGAACAGCACGATACCCGGGTGCAACTGGATGCGGCAACCCGGCGCAATCTGGAGCTGACACATAGCTTATCAGGGTCTCAGGAAAATACGCTCTTTAGCGTGCTAGATGCGACCTCAACGGCAATGGGCAGCCGATTGCTGCAGCGGTATCTGCACGCCCCGATTACCGACCATCATGAGCTGATGATGCGACAGGATGCTATCGACGCCTTGATGCAGGGAGAGGCCGACATTGTTCGTGGCTCGTTAAAGGCCATCGGTGACATTGAGCGTATTATGGCACGTCTGGCACTTCGTTCTGCCCGCCCGCGAGACTTTTCTCGGCTGAAGAACGCCCTGAACCTGCTGCCAGAGATGCAGCAGCAGCTTGCATCATTTTCAACTCCTCTAATACAGCAGCTCGCTGGAGATATCGGCGAATATCCCGAGCTACAGGCGCTGTTAAATGACGCAATTATTGATAATCCGCCGGTAGTGATCCGCGACGGTGGCGTGATTGCACCAGGCTACAGCGCTGAACTGGATGAGCTTCGCGACTTGTCTCAGGGCGCTACGGATTATCTGACAGCCCTGGAGCAGCGCGAGCGCGAACGCAGCGGTATTTCCACACTTAAAGTCGGTTACAACAAAGTACATGGTTTCTTTATCGAGATCAGCCGCGCCGCCAGTGCGAATGCGCCTGCCGAGTATATTCGTCGCCAGACGCTTAAGAATACCGAGCGTTACATCACGCCCGAACTTAAAGAACACGAAGACAAAGTCCTTACCAGTCAGAGCCGGGCTCTGGCACTAGAAAAGCAGTTGTTCGATGCGTTATTCGACGCCATTGCGCCGCATTTGAACGCCCTTATCGACACCGCTGCTGCCATCGCCAAGCTGGATGTCATATGCTGTTTTGCCGAACGCGCTGTGGCGCTGGACTTATATCGCCCGACGCTTACGCAGAGCCGTGAAATCCGCTACGAGGCGGGTCGCCATCCGGTGGTGGAACAGGTAATGAAAGACCCGTTTATTGCCAACCCGCTCACGTTAAACGAAAGTCAGTCTATGCTGGTGATCACCGGCCCGAACATGGGGGGTAAATCGACCTACATGCGTCAGACTGCGCTCATCGTGCTAATGGCGTATCTGGGGAGCTTCGTACCAGCCGAAAATGCCGTTATTGGTAAAGTCGACCGTATCTTTACCCGTATTGGCGCATCCGACGATCTGGCATCCGGACGCTCGACGTTTATGGTGGAGATGACCGAAACTGCCAATATTCTGCACAATGCCACCGAACACTCGCTGGTGTTGATGGACGAGATTGGCCGCGGTACCAGCACCTATGATGGTCTTTCACTGGCCTGGGCCTGTGCCAGTTATCTCGCGCAAAAGCTTCATGCATACACGCTGTTTGCCACCCATTACTTTGAGTTAACGCAGTTACCTGAAACCGAAAAAGGTGTCGTCAACGTGCATTTAGACGCCGTAGAGCATGATGATACGATCCGTTTTATGCATACGGTTGAACAGGGCGCGGCCAGCAAAAGCTACGGTCTGCAGGTGGCGCAACTGGCCGGTGTCCCCAAAGCCGTGATCCAGTCTGCCCGCAAAAAGCTGCATTTTCTGGAGAATCAGAAAGAAATGACCTCTGACGGAACCGGCACTGACAGTGGTTCATCTGTTGCAAGTGCGCCGTCACAGTCGAGTATTCTGTTTGAAGATAAACCGCATCCTGTACTGGACGCACTGGACAATGTAAAGCCGGATGAGCTTTCCCCACGTCAGGCGCTGGATCTGATGTATACCCTAAAACGGTTGCGCGACGCCTGATCAAGAAAATAGCGGGCATTAATGGTACTTTTTGCCCGCTTTTTCTACCGCTCTCACTACGTCTTAATCGATTCACCTGAGTGGCAGACAGCAATGTTATTGGTTACGAAACCATCACCAACTTAGAAAAACACGCACTTTCTGACCGCTTCCCCACTAAAACTGCAAAACTAATACCCGCAAAACCCGTTTCTGTGCCTTTACGGCCATGATAATTGCCAGCTACCTGATTGATAAACACTTTCACAGGCCAGATATTGTCTCGTCTTTCAACCCGGAAAAGTTTTTCGCACCATAAAAGCAAACTGATTGTTTGCATACTACTCTTTAGGTATACTATTGCGCCGTCCAAGTGTGACCGGCTGCTCTGGTCCGGAACAACACATTATCCTTACAACCCAACGCCTTAGGTTTCGCATGACAAATTATATTTTCGTCACCGGTGGTGTCGTATCATCGCTAGGTAAAGGTATTGCTGCAGCTTCATTAGCGGCAATTCTTGAAGCGCGTGGTCTCACCGTTACCATGTTAAAACTCGACCCTTACATCAACGTCGACCCGGGTACTATGAGCCCAATCCAGCATGGTGAAGTATTTGTGACAGACGACGGTGCTGAAACCGATCTTGACTTAGGTCACTACGAGCGTTTCATTCGTACCCGCATGACTAAGCGCAACAACTTCACCACAGGACGGGTGTATGAAGAAGTGTTGAAGCGTGAGCGTCGAGGCGACTACCTGGGTGCAACTATCCAGGTCATTCCCCATATTACCAATGAAATTAAGCGTCGGGTTATTGAAGGTGCCGAAGGTCACGATGTGGCTATCGTAGAAATCGGCGGCACTGTGGGTGACATCGAGTCACAACCGTTCCTGGAAGCCATCCGTCAGTTAGGAACTGAAATTGGCCGCGAGCGCGCCATGTATATGCACCTGACACTGGTGCCTTACATGCCCGCCTCTGGCGAAGTAAAAACCAAACCAACTCAGCATTCGGTAAAAGAACTGCGTTCAATTGGTATTCAGCCAGACATTCTGGTGTGCCGCTCTGTGGGTTCACTGCCTGCGACTGAGCGTTCAAAAATTGCACTTTTCACCAATGTAGCAGAGAAAGCCGTAATTTCTCTGAAAGACGTTGATAGCATTTACCGTATACCGGCAGCGCTGAAAGCACAGGGTATGGATCAACTGGTTGTTGACCGCTTTGGTCTGGACTGCAAAGAAGCAGACCTAACCGAATGGGAACAGGTACTTTATGCCGAGTCGAATCCGACAGCCGAGGTGAATATCGGTATGGTGGGTAAGTACGTCGAGTTGCCGGATGCGTATAAGTCGGTTAACGAAGCCCTGAAACATGCAGGTTTAAAAAATCGCCTGACCGTAAACATCAATTACATCGACTCGCAGGATATCGAAAGCAAAGGAACCCAAATCCTTGAGCATCTGGATGCCATTCTGGTTCCCGGCGGGTTCGGCGAGCGTGGTATCGAGGGCAAGATTGCCGCGGCACGTTATGCGCGTGAAAACAAGGTGCCTTATCTTGGCATTTGTCTGGGTATGCAGGTTGCGCTTATCGAGTTTGCGCGTAATGTTGCCGGCATGGAAGGCGCTAACAGCACCGAGTTCAACCCTGACACGCCATATCCGGTTGTCGGCTTGATCACCGAGTGGCTGGATGCCGCCGGTACGAAAGAGCAACGTGATGAGTCTTCTGATCTGGGCGGCACAATGCGTCTGGGTAGCCAGCTTTGTCACTTGATCCCTGGTACCAAAGTGCATGATCTTTATGGTAGCGACGAGATTTACGAACGTCACCGTCACCGCTATGAGGTAAACAATAACCTGCGCGACCAAATAGAAGCTGCCGGATTGAAAGTAAGTGGTTTGTCCACTGATAAACGACTTGTCGAAGTCATCGAAATCCCCGACCATCCATGGTTTGTCGCAGGTCAGTTCCACCCTGAATTTAATTCAACCCCTCGTGACGGGCACAAATTATTCACTGGCTTCGTAGCTGCTGCCGGCAAGTATCAAAAAGAAAATCACTGATTTTTAAAAATAAGGGAACACTTCCTCCCGTGGTGTTCCCCATCAATTGTTGAGGAAATAACATGGCGAAAATTAGTCGCATTATCGGACGCGAAATCCTGGATTCTCGTGGTAACCCCACAGTAGAGGCCGACGTTATTCTGGAATCTGGTGTAATGGGCCGCGCTGCTGCACCTTCTGGTGCTTCCACCGGTTCTCGCGAAGCATTAGAACTGCGTGACGGTGACAAATCCCGTTACCTGGGCAAAGGCGTAACCAAGGCGGTTGCTGCAGTGAACGATGTGATCGCACCGGCGCTTGTGGGTAAAGATCCACTGGCGCAACAAGATATCGACAACGCTATGCTGGAACTTGACGGTACCGAAAATAAAGAGAAGCTGGGCGCAAATGCGATTCTGGCGGTTTCTCTGGCGGTAGCCAAAGCCGCAGCGGCTGAAAAAGGTGTGGCGCTGTATGAGCACATTGCTGACCTGAACGGTACGCCGGGGCAGTACTCTATGCCGGTTCCGATGATGAACATCATCAATGGTGGTGAGCACGCCGATAACAACGTCGATATTCAGGAGTTCATGGTGCAACCTGTTGGCGCAGCCAGCTTTAAAGAAGCGCTACGCATGGGTGCAGAAATCTTCCACAGCCTGAAAAAAGTGTTGTCAGCCAAAGGACTGAACACTGCGGTAGGCGACGAAGGTGGCTTTGCGCCAAACCTTAGCTCTAACGCCGAAGCACTGGCCGTTATTGTTGAAGCCGTTCAGAACGCTGGCTACAAAATGAATGAAGACATTACGCTGGCACTGGATTGCGCGGCATCTGAGTTCTACAAAGACGGTAAATATGTATTGTCTGGCGAAGACAAGAGCTTCGATTCTGAAGCCTTTGGTGATTACCTGGCGGAACTGGCAGAGCAATACCCTATCGTGTCTATTGAAGATGGTCTGGACGAAAGCGACTGGGATGGCTGGGCAAGCCTGACCAAGAAAATTGGTGACAAAGTCCAGTTAGTGGGTGATGACCTGTTCGTAACCAATACTAAAATTCTGACTCGCGGTATCGAGAACGGTATCGGTAACTCAATCCTGATCAAGTTTAACCAAATCGGCTCACTGACCGAAACGTTAAATGCTATCAAGATGGCGAAAGATGCCGGCTTTACAGCAGTTATCTCTCACCGCTCAGGCGAGACAGAAGATGCGACCATTGCCGACTTAGCCGTAGGCACTGCAGCGGGCCAAATCAAAACAGGTTCATTGTGCCGCTCAGACCGTGTTGCCAAATACAACCAACTGCTTCGCATTGAAGAAGCGCTGGGTGGCAAGGCAGCGTATCGTGGCCGCAGCGAGATCAAAGGTCAGTAACTGACAATAGTACCTTCGGGTGATTTGCCGGACTCCATAGTCCGCAGTAGTAATCCCCCGACAGCGTCAGCACGTATACCAACTGTAATGGGGCGATAGGTTTGGCTATCGCCCCATTTTATTGATACCTTATTCTTATTGTTGGTTTTTATTTGCACGCCATGACATCAGGCACTGACAATCCGTCCAGTCAGACTGACTTTTTTGAGCTCAGCAGCTCGCAGATGTCTGCGCATCCGCATTTTGCTGAACTGTGTAATGCCTTATATGAGCGAGAGCTACAACAGCTTGCGATCCAGGGGCCAGCGCAAATTCAGCTTTTACGCCGTCGGTTAAGCGGCCTGTCTCACCACGTCAAACGCGCCGCCTATTTCCTTGCCAATAACGACGCCCCCATAGCGGTAGATAGTCACAACGCCAGCTGGCAGGGAAAACAAGCAACAAAGTGTCCGGGCAACAATAATGATGTCGATAAAACCTCAGACTGGTTTAGAAAGCACGCTCAACATGGTTTAGTGGTGCCAGTCAAAGTGGTATCTATGGAAAGCCAGCATATCGAGCTCGATTCCATTGATCGGGTAGCAAGCCATGAGCACAAACTTCACCTGAACAAACACGGCTGGTTCGCATTCAGCGGCGAGCCGGATACAGCCACTGATGCTCCCCTTATTCAAACTATGCTTCTGCGCCCTACCAAAACCACAATGACTGCGGCCTGTTGCGGTCATACCTGGAATCACAAAGGGAAATCGACTCCGCGTTCGTTGTCACTAAGAGAGATGTTGTTGTCTGGTAATATTGATTGGAAGACTTACCGTCTTTCAAACATAAAATAGCTACAACTCAAAGCATCTAAACAATTCAGCCAGCACTTAGTGTCCAATTTCTTTACAAAAAATTTACAACAAAAATCTATCTAGCTGATTTTTATAAAATTTATACTTTGGAATGATAAATGCTTCATGTCTAATGATTATTTAATCAAGGAAAATGATATGAAATTAACCAGTTTAACTGCAATTCTAATAACAATAGCCTCAACTAACGTAGCGAACGCAGCTATCGTCACTAACACCTTCGATAATGGCACAGATCTCTCGTCATGGGAGACAGATAGATGTGCTCCAGATAGTTTTGAAGTTTCTAATAATGAATTGGTACTAAGCGTTGAAGATGATAGTGCCTGCCTGGATCAGGGCTCCTTTTACCATACTCAGGGTATGAAGCTCGATATTGGTCAATCTACGATGTTGTCAATTGACATGTTTGTGGATGGTTCATGGACAGATGCGCTTCGCTTTGGCGGCTTGTGGGGAGTGTCATACGACAGCACAGACAGTATCGACGGTTACCCAATCCTTGAGTTTCAGGTCCCGGATCTGACAGTGGCATCAAATGGTAATTTTGAGGCTTGGGATAATACTGGCTGGACTAGCACAGCCCAAAATATAGTAAACGTTGATGACTGGAACACTCTGATGTTCTCTCTGAACGGCACGACAACCGAATATTACATCAATGGCAATCTGGTTCATTCTTATGATAACGGTGATACTCAATATTTTGGTGAAGTCATTCTGAATGCATTTAATGATGGTGCAGGCTACTCCGTAAGATATGACAACTTGGTATACGGGACAGCTGAAGTTAACGCACCTGCAACTATTGGTTTGATGATGGCGGCTCTGGGCGGCATCGCATTGAGAAGAAGAAAGAAAGTATAACTAGGCATTGCTGCCCAATCGGGCAGCTCACCTTTACGTTCGCGTAAACACAGGCATTTAATAAATTCAAGCCCTCAGTCAAAGATATAATCTTTTGTTATATCGAACATTGTAAACAATGGTTGACCTCTGCGCACTACCCCGTTACATTGACCGCTATCAACTGGACGCAACGAAACACGAGTCAAATGAATCAACATCTGTTTCTATCTCTTCTACTCCTAATGGCAGCAAGACTGCACGGGTAGATTGCATCCAGCAACGAACAGCCAAAACCCGTGCCTCGCACGGGTTTTTTTTTAACTAAAAAGAGAGCAAGCCATGACGAATCAGGTAAAAATCTTTGATACTACTTTACGAGACGGCGAACAGGCGCTGGCTGCCAGTCTGAGTGCCAAAGAAAAACTCCAGATCGCGCTGGCGCTTGAAAGATTAGGCGTAGACATCATCGAAGCCGGATTTCCGGTGTCTTCACCGGGCGACTTCCGCTCAGTGCAGATGATTGCCAGAGAAGTAAAAAACTCCACCGTATGCGGCTTGTCCCGCGCGCTGAAAGCTGACATTGATGCCTGTGGCGAGTCTCTGAAAGTCGCCGATCACTTCCGCATTCATACCTTTATCGCTACCTCAGACATCCACGTTGGGGCAAAACTACGTAAGTCGCAGGATGATGTCGTAGATATGGCAATTGCCGCGGTGAAACACGCAGGCCGCTACACCAGTGATATCGAGTTTTCCTGCGAAGATGCCGGCCGTACGCACATCGATTATTTATGTCGTATGGTCGAGGCGGTGATAAAAGCCGGCGCTACGACTGTCAATATTCCTGACACGGTAGGCTACACTACCCCCACCGAATTTGGCGGTATCATCGGCCAGTTGTTTAACCGCGTCCCCAATATTGATAAGGCGACTATCTCTGTACACTGCCATAACGATTTAGGCCTCGCGGTTGCCAACTCACTGGCGGCGGTTGAAAACGGCGCTCGTCAGGTAGAATGCACCATCAACGGTATTGGCGAGCGTGCGGGCAATGCCTCATTAGAAGAAATTGCCATGATCTTGCAAACCCGCAAAGAAATGCTGGGGCTGGAAACCAATATCAACTCTACCGAAATTCACCGCACCTCAAAGCTGGTTAGTCAGTTATGTAATATGCCCGTGCAGTCTAACAAAGCCATTGTCGGCGCAAACGCGTTCAGCCACTCTTCAGGTATTCACCAGGACGGCGTATTGAAGGCGCAGAATACCTACGAAATCATGACGCCGGAAAGTGTAGGAATTAACAAAAACAACCTGAATATGACCTCGCGTTCGGGTCGACATGTAATAAAACATCGTCTGACTGAGCTGGGCTACAAAGTAGAAGATTACGATTTGGAAGCGGTGTACACCGCCTTTCTTGAGCTGGCTGATAAAAAAGGTCAGGTGTACGACTACGACCTGGAAGCGCTGCTGTTTTTCGATAAACAAAAACACGAGCAGGCGTATTACAAACTTGAATACCTACAGGCAAATTCGGGCCGTGAAATCGTGCCCAGCGCGACAGTGCGTATGAAAATCGGTGAACAATCGGTTACCAAAGCGGCAATCGGAAATGGTCCGGTAGACGCCGCCTATAAAGCGATAATGGAGATGAGTCAGTTAGAAGGTGTCGAAGTGGTCGACTTCAAGCTGGACTCGAAGGGCGAAGGCGCTGACGCACTGGCTCAGGTCAGTGTCATAGCCGAATACAAGGATCGCCGGTTCCACGGCATTGGCCTTGCCACCGACATCGTCGAGGCGGGTGTCAAAGCGTTGATTTTCGTTTTAAACAATACCTATTTAGCCGATCAGATAGATCTTCAGAAGAACCAACAAGAACGAGTTGCAGGAGTATAAATGAGCCAGTTTTCCATTGCAGTATTAGCAGGTGATGGCATTGGTCCTGAAGTCATGCAGGAAGCCAATAAAGTATTAGACACCATCGAGACAAAATTTAACGTCACTCTGGCCCGACATGCCTTCCCTGTCGGCGGTTACGCCATCGACACCGAAGGTGAGGCACTGCCTCCTAAAACCCTGGCGGGCTGTGAAGCTGCCGATGCCATTCTGTTCGGTTCTATTGGCGGCCCGAAATGGGATACCTTGCCATTGGAGCAGCGCCCCGAGCGCGCCGCTCTGTTAACCTTACGCAGTCATTTCGACTTATTCAGTAACCTCCGACCCGCCCGTATTTACCCGGGTCTTGAGGCACTGTCTCCGCTTCGTGAAGACATCGCCTCCAGCGGTGTTGATGTGCTGGTTGTCAGAGAACTCACCAGCGGCATTTACTTTGGCCAGCCCAAAGGCCGTAACGGCGACGGCGAAGAGGAATATGCGTTTGACACCATGCGCTACTCCAAGCGTGAAATTCGTCGCATCGCCGTGTCTGCGTTTGAGGCGGCGCAAAAACGACGCAAAAAAGTGACTTCGGTGGATAAAGCCAATGTACTGGTTACCAGTCGCTTGTGGCGGGAAATCACCGAAGAAGTCGCCAAAGACTTCCCGGACGTTGAGCTTGAGCATATCTATATTGATAACGCGACCATGCAAATTATGAAAAACCCGGCGCAGTTTGATGTCATGCTTTGCTCAAACCTGTTTGGCGATATCGTATCTGATGAATGTGCCATGATGACCGGTTCTATGGGCCTGTTACCCTCGGCCAGTATGAACGAAGATGGCTTCGGGCTTTACGAACCCGCCGGCGGCAGTGCACCGGATATTGCCGGACAAGGCATTGCCAATCCGATTGCACAAATTTTATCAGCAGCAATGATGCTGCGTTTCAGTCTGAACCTGCAGGATGCTGCCGATGCCATCGAGAAAGCGGTGGTAGCAACACTTGAAGCTGGTGTGCTAACGGGGGAATTATTGCCTTCCTCTAAACGCGATAATGCAGCAAGCACCTCACAGGTAGGTGATGAAGTTGTCAGACAATTACTGGCTCAGGAGTAAAACGCAATGGCCAAGACCTTATATGAAAAAGTGTGGCAGGCCCACATCGTAGACCAGATCGGTGACGACAGCTTAATTTACATTGATCGTCATCTTATCCACGAAGTGACCTCGCCTCAGGCTTTTGCCGGATTAGAAGAAAAAGGACGCAAAGTGCGCCGTCCTGATCGCACCTTTGCCACTATGGATCACAGTATTTCTACCCGTTCGCTGGCACTGGATGCGTGTGGCCCGCAAAACGCCTTACAGTTAAAGACGCTCGCGGATAACTGCGAAAAAAACGGGATCCAGTTATACCCGGTAGGGCACCAGAAACAAGGCATTGTGCACGTCATGGGACCTGAGCTTGGGTTAGTGCAGCCGGGAATGACCATTGTTTGCGGCGACTCTCACACTGCCACCCACGGCGCATTCGGTGCGCTGGCGTTTGGTATAGGTACCTCTCAGGTCGAGCACGTGCTTGCCACGCAAACCCTGAAGCAGAGTCGTGCGAAAAGCATGTTAATCAATGTAAATGGTGAGTTGCCTGTCGGTATTACTGCCAAAGACATCATTCTTGCCATTATCGGTGAGATAGGTCATGCCGGTGCCACCGGCCATGTGATTGAATATGCCGGTGACGCCATTCGTTCGCTGTCCATGGAAGAGCGCATGACCATTTGCAACATGAGTATTGAAGCAGGTGCCAAAGCCGGCATGATTGCCCCTGATGACACCACGTTCAGCTATCTTGAGGGCCGAGAGTTCGCGCCAAAGGGCGATGACTGGGATGATGCCGTTGCCTATTGGAAAACCCTCTACAGCGACAGCGATGCCACGTTTGATACCGTAGTGGAATTGGACGCGCAGGACATTGCTCCGCAGGTTACCTGGGGAACCAACCCGGGTCAGGTAATTGGTGTGAACGCGCCGGTCCCGGGCCCGCAGGATTTCAGCGATCCTATCGAAATCGAAAGTGCGAAAAAAGCGCTCGCTTACATGGGTCTGAAAGCCGGAGAACGGTTATCTGATGTGCCGGTTAGCCACGTATTTATTGGCTCTTGTACCAACAGTCGCATTGAGGACTTGCGCGCTGCAGCGGTCATTGCCGCTAAAGGCAAAGTTGCCAGCAATGTAACGGCCATGGTTGTGCCGGGCTCAGCGGCAGTTAAGCGTCAGGCGGAAGCCGAGGGGCTGGACGAAATCTTCATTAGTGCCGGCTTTGAATGGCGCTTACCGGGCTGTTCTATGTGCTTAGGAATGAATGACGACATCCTTACCGCAGGCGATCGCTGCGCTTCCACCAGCAACCGCAACTTTGAAGGACGACAGGGACGGGGCGCGCGCACGCACCTTGTAAGTCCGGCGATGGCCGCTGCTGCCGCCATCAAAGGGCATTTTGCCGACGTCAGAGAATTGTAGGAGAACAGCATGAGTGAAAATAAACAAGGCTTCACAGTGCACAGTGGTACGGCATGTCCACTGGACCAGGCTAACGTCGATACTGATCAGATTATTCCAAAACAGTTTTTGACCAGTGTGAGTCGCGCGGGTTTCGGCAAACACCTGTTTCATGACTGGCGTTACCTGGACCTGGAAGAAAAAGAACCTAACCCGGAATTTGTATTAAATAAACCCGAATATCAGGGTGCCAGCGTTCTGCTAACCAGGGAAAATTTTGGCTGTGGCTCCAGTCGCGAACATGCGCCGTGGGCGCTGGCCGATTTCGGCTTTATGACAGTTATCGCTACCAGTTTTGCTGACATTTTTTATGGTAACTGCATCAATAACCAACTGCTTCCCGTGGCATTGCCATCATCTGACATGGATAAACTCTTCGCCGCAGTGAAACAGGATCCGTCGACAACTATTGTCGTAGATTTGCCTAATCAGCAGGTTCGCGCAGGTGAGCAGGTGTTTACCTTTGATATCGCAGAGCACCATAAAACGAATCTGATTAAGGGCTTGGATGCGATTGGTCAAACACTTGAACTCACACCGCAAATCGAAGCTTTTGAGGCGAAACAACCAGCTTGGGCCTAGCGCCTGAGCCTAACGCCTGGGCCTGACCCGTCTATAAGCAGTATGACCGGGCTACAGGCCCGGCCATGCTGGTTTTTAATCATTCGATTGCGCCAATCCCCGAGCGCTCCGGCGACCCGCCACTAACGCTCCATTTAAAAATCCTGTCACTCATGCGCTTTTGATAAAAACCTTCACATTGGTGTCGCCTTCCGCTTCACGTTGTTCTGTATTTCCTATCAAACAGACATGCTGACACTTCGCCTTGCCGAGCCCCGTTTGACATTGTCCTACCCCGTTCACCTTCGGCACAGAGCGGGGTTATCGCGAAAAATTGCGACTAACGTCGTCTTTTTCGCTTTAATCAGCCTGCTACTATGCGCACGTCGCGAAAACCGATTACAATAAACATTCGTAAGTTGTGAATGAATAACTCTGCTACACTTTTTAATCGCCAACAGGAGTTTTAATGCTAAAGCACATCGCTATTGATGAATTACAGCCTGGTATGTTTGTGAATCAGGTTGTCGAGCAATCAGGTTCGTTGCGGATGCGCTCAAAAGGTCTGGTAAAGACGCAAAGTGCTATCGATGCATTAAAAACGAAAGGGATCCTGGTCGTTGAGATTGATACTGACAAATCCACTTCTCCAACCACGCAAAACACCGGTGCTGAACCGGAAAAGCCGGCGAGAAAGAAAGACACCAAACTGAGCCATTCTGAAGCACTCAACAAGGCGAATGATTTATACACGCAGGCTATGTCCATCCAGGGCACATTTATCAATGGGTTGAAATCTGGTGCGGGTCGCGACCTTACCCCGGTTGTTGATTTATCTCAGAGCATTATCGACAGCGTGTTTGACAATCAGGACGCGTTGTCCTGCCTGACCATGATTAAAGATACCGACAGCTACCTGCTGGAACACTCAATTAATTGCAGCATTTTAATGAGCATGTTTGCCAGCCACTTAGGTTATGATCGCGAGACCATTGAGCAAGCTTGTCTGGGCGCACTGTTGATGGATGTCGGCATGTCGTCGATTCCGGAAGAGCTCCGTTACAGCACGCAATCATTGTCGAAAAGCGACTGGGAACTGATAAAAACCCATGTGGATATCGGCGTTGAGCTGGTTGAGCAATGCGGAGATATCTCTGATCTGGCGCTAAACATTATTGCTCAGCACCATGAAAGAAATGATGGCAGTGGTTATCCGAAAGCCCTGCAGAACGACGAGATCTCTCTGTTTGCAAAAATGGCCGCCATTATTGATTCCTATGACGCTATGATTTCAAAGCGTCCCCATCAGGAGTCTGTGGCACCGGCGGCCGCGCTGAAACGTTTGGTGAAACAATCATCACTGGATCAGGAACTGGTGAATCAGTTCGTTCAGTGTGTTGGCGTCCATCCGGTCGGCTCACTGGTTCGGTTGAAAAGCGGAAAACTCGGTATTGTGAGTCAGGCGGGAAAAACGGATTTGCTAAGTCCGATTGTCATGACATTCTACAGCACCAATTCCGGCCACTATAATGAAATAAAACGTCTTGATTTGAGTAAATCCGACGATGAAGTGGTTTCAGGCGTCCGCCCGGATGACTTTGGTATCGACCTGCCGAAATTTTTCCGCGAAGTGTTTATACACCAGGTTCCGTAAGAGAGCGCATCCCGTGTCGCGGCGGCTTGGGAAATAAAAAAATAGCGCGCAGCGCTAACGCCGCTGCGCTTTTTGTCTTTGCCGCAGCACAGTTTATTGCCCGGAAACTTCCGGGCTGTTTGTTACCAGTCAGTCAGCGCGGCCATCGTAAAGAGCTCATCTTCAAAAGCCAGGATCACCTGCTGCGCTTCAATATTGACGATTTGCACCCGATCATCAATCCAGTCTCCTTCACCTAGCTGGATACCGTTTACCCGTACCCATCTGTCACTGGAGCGCGAAGCATACATGTGGGCAGAAAAATTCATGGTGGGCAGTCGGGTAAGCAGCCTGACAGGAAGCTGGTCGACGCGGGGCAAGTCATTTCGAACGGTGACTCTGGTTTGTGGGTCCGGCTCAGGATCGGTTGCCTGTTTATCCATGGCCTCCACAGCCGCATTAAACCGTGCCATCAGCTCCGGAGAAACAGACACTTTGCCACTATCGGGACGCTCGTTGAGTACTGTACCCTCTTCTTCAGATTCAGCAGCATTGGCGTTGCCTTGGGTTGTCGTCGCCACCTCCGATTTCTCGTTGCGCGGCACCTCGTTGGCATTGCGCGGCATATCGACCGAGTCCGTTGACTGAGATGGCACCGCCGCAGATGCTGTATCGGTCTGCGATGCTGCAGGCTCCTTGTCTGACTCACTGATCTTCGCTACCGCTTCGCTAGGTGTCGACGCAGCGTTGCCGGTATCAGATTGTACAGTATCAGTTGTTGTCGGCGCGGGTTGCGCAGCCACTTCCTGATTCGGCGGTGAACTTTGGGGTGTGGTAAAGATTGCGGCCACTGTCGGCCACCACAAGGTGTGTGTTGCCGCAGTAAATCCAATTGCCGCTCCGCCAAACAGCAGCACAGCGAACGTCAGTACCTGTCGGGTATAGACTTTCCACAATGAGGGTAAGCCCTGTACGGTGGGCAGGAACAGGCTGCGATTAAACTGATCGGAAAGTGCATGATCAAACTTTGCACTGGTATCGTGATCGCCTCGCAAGAGCGCCTGAGTTTGTGTTTTTGCATGACGCTGCGGTGCGGTTTCAGGCGCAATCTCTACCGTCTGGGCAGGATCGATTTCGACTTCCTGAACCCCCATTTCTGAGAGCCCCTGAATCATTGCATCGCTGGACACCAGGCCCGACTTACGTATTTTCACCGGTCCGTTTTGTTGCGTGATCCGCACAATCACCATTCCCGGTGTAACATCCGATATGGCTACCAGGTTAGACATACCACCTCCCGGCGAGAAAACCGATAACAATAGCGATGAAAAACGTCAGTGCATAGCCGAGTTTGCGCTGGCTCTGAATTCGCTGACTGACCACATCTTCACCCAGGATCTGCTCGGCGGCGGCCAGAAATATTGGCTTTTTAACAACAGCATGTTGTTTGGTGAACGACAACGTCAGAGCCCGGTCGCAAAGCAGGTTAATGACCCGTGGAATGCCGCCGGTTATCTGGTGTACCGCGCGCAGGGTTCCCTTACTGAAAATGCTGATATCGCCATTTGCCACCGACAACCGGTGCGCAATATAGGCGCTGACTTCGGGTGATGTTAAGGGCAATAAGTGATAGCGCGCCGTTATCCGCTGGGCTAACTGCCTGAGCTCATTACGTTTCAACAGTTGTTGTAATTCCGGCTGACCTATCAGTACCACTTTTAATAACTTTTCCCGGTTGGTTTCCAGGTTGGTCAGCAACCGCAACTGCTCGAGAACTTCCGGCATCAGGTGCTGCGCTTCATCGACCATCAGCACAGTGTTCATTCCGGCCTGATGATTATCGGCCAGTTTGGACAAAATGCAGTCAGTGAAATACTTCAGACTGGCCTTATCCGCGTCATACTGAATACCCAGTTCGTCGCACACGGTAGCCAGCAATTCCAGTGCAGACAACGTGGGGTTTAAAATCATGGCTACCTGCGTATTATCAGGCAGCTGCTGCAACAGCTTTCTGGACACGGTAGTTTTACCGGTTCCCACCTCGCCGGTAAGCATGACAAAACCACCACTTTCTCTTAGCCCGAATGTCAGATGTGCCAACGCTTCTTTATGGCGCGGACTCATGTACAAATAGTCGGGATTGGGGGCTATTGAAAACGGATTATCGTTCAGCCCGAAATAGTTCAGATACATTCCACATTAACGGATAAATTGAGTGACGCGATTAAACTACCAGAGCGTAACCAGAAGTCAAAACATGCCTGAGGCTTTGCCGTTAATTCAGAGGTTAATTCTATCAACCAGCTTCTCCTGTCCAAACAGCCTCATCATATCGCGGATGTCTTCCCTGCTATCTTGCGTATAATACAAAGCAGTTTTTTCATTGCGCAGCAAATTTCCCGGGAGAGGCATGAAAACGTATCTGGTCGGTGGCGCGGTTCGCGACGAACTTCTTGGTAGAAAAGTAACGGAACGCGACTGGGTTGTCGTGGGTGCAACCCCACAGCAAATGCTTGATGCCGGATATACGCAGGTAGGCAAAGACTTCCCGGTTTTCTTACATCCAAAAACGAAAGAAGAATACGCACTGGCCAGAACAGAGCGCAAAGCCGGACAGGGATATACCGGTTTTGTGTGTGATGCATCCGCATCGGTCACGCTGGAGCAGGATCTTCAGCGCCGCGACCTTACCGTGAATGCCATAGCCCGCGATCAGGATGGCAGGCTTTTCGATCCCTACAACGGTAAACAGGATCTGGAAAACAAGATATTGCGTCATGTTTCCGCCGCGTTTTCTGAAGATCCGCTGCGGGTTTTCCGGGTAGCACGATTTGCCACCCGCTATCACTATCTTGGCTTTACCATCGCTGAGGACACGCTTGAGCTGATGCGCAGTATGGCGTCCTCCGGCGAGCTGGCGACACTCACGCCAGAACGGGTTTGGCAGGAAACGGCGCGCAGCCTGATGGAGCGTTCTCCCGCTGTGTATTTTACGGTGCTGTCACAATGTCAGGCGTTTGAAGAGTGGTTCTGTGAACTGCCCTCGCCTCCCGATCCGGCTTATGACGCCCTGACTAAAAGTGCCACATCGGGAATGCCGTTAGAAAACCGTTTTTCCACGCTTTGTACCGGCCTAACCGAAGACGCCGTAAAGTCACTCGCAGCGCGCCTTAAAATGCCCAATGCCGTCTCGTCACTGGCAAGGCTGGCGGCAACCCTGTCCTGTCATATTGACGGCCAGCTTGATGCCACCACCATTATCGCTATGTTTGATGCTGCCGATGCCTGGCGAAAGCCCGAGCGCTTCAGTGCGTTACTCGATGTTTTTACCGTGACCGCCAATGCCAGAGGTATCGCAAGCTGGGAGCATCGAAATCACATACTGCTCAGTGCACTTGAACAAGCCAGAACGATTGATGTGAAAGCCATTATCGAGACAGGTGTGAAAGGCCCGGACATTAAAGCCGCCGTGCGCGACGCCAGGTGTGAGGCAGTGAATCACGTTCTCACTTCTGAAGACGCCACACAGAAGTAAAAACTAATTGCGTAACGACTGCGGTATCGCTTGTTCGGCCCCGGTCAGATGCTACAATACGCGCAATTTTGCATATGCTGATCAATTATGACTTTCGAAGAACTCGAACTAGATGATGCCCTGTGTCAGGGCGTTGCCGACATGGGCTTTACTGAGCCTACGTCAATTCAGTCGCTGGTAGTGCCTGCGGCAATGGATGGCAGAGATGTGCTTGCTTCTGCACCCACCGGTACCGGCAAAACTGCGGCGTTTTTATTGCCAGCCTGCCAGTATCTTCTGGACTATCCCAGAAAGAAACCAGGTGCTACCCGGGTGCTTATCCTTACTCCAACCCGCGAGCTGGCGGTGCAGGTTTATGAGCAAGCCGTAGCCATCACTAAACATACCGATTTGGTATGCGGCGTAATCACCGGCGGGATCAACTACGGCACCGACAGAGAAACGCTGGACAAAGGCCTTGATATCCTGGTGGCGACCCCCGGACGTCTGTTCGAACACATTCAGAACGAAGTGGCAGATTGTCGTGACATTGAGTCCTTGATTCTGGACGAAGCAGACCGAATGCTGGATATGGGCTTCTCGCGTATTGTGAATCAGATTGCCGCAGAAGCGCGCTGGCGTAAACAAAACATGTTGTTTTCCGCCACCCTTGAAGGTGCCGGGGTTCGTCAGTTTGCCAAAGAGTTACTTAACGATCCCGCTATTGTTGAAGCCACGCCATCGCGTAAAGAAAAGAACAAGATCCATCAGTGGTACCATCATGCTGATGACATGGCGCACAAAGAAGCGCTGCTACTGCACATTCTGCAGAACCAAATCACCAATGCCATTGTGTTTGTGAAAACCCGCGACCGACTGCAGGCCCTGAAAGACAAGCTGGCCTCGCAGGATATTCCGGTTTGCTGGCTGCAGGGAGAAATGCCGCAGGATAAACGAAACGCTGCACTTGCCCGCTTTAAATCCGGCGACGTGCCAATTTTACTGGCCACGGATGTAGCTGCACGCGGCATTGACGTGCCCAACGTCAGCCACGTTATTAACTTTGATATGCCCCGAAAAGCCGATATTTATGTGCATCGCATTGGCCGTACCGGTCGTGCGGGCGCGAAAGGCACCGCCATTTCGCTGGTAGAGGCGCATGATATCGACATGATTGGCAAGGTCATCCGATATATGGATGAGCCATTGAAACCCCGGGTCATTGATTCACTGCGTCCGAAGCACAAGACCCCTAAAGGGGCGCCGAAAAAGAAAAAAGTGAAGAAGAAAGGCGCAGCGAAAAGTAAGAAGAAATAGGAGCGCAAATGGCTTTTCCTGAAAAAATGGTAATCGCTACCGGCAACGCCGGTAAGCTTAAGGAATTCGAAACCCTGTTTGCCGGGTTCGGTGTCGATGTGGTGGGTCAGAAAGCGCTTGGCGTAAGCGATGTACCGGAAACGGGGACTACCTTCGTTGAAAACGCCATCATCAAAGCCCGCAATGCCGCCAGAGAAACCGGGTTACCGGCAATCGCCGATGATTCAGGACTGGTAGTAAAAGCCCTTGGCGGCGCTCCGGGTATTTACTCTGCCCGTTTCGCAGGAGAAAACGCATCTGATTCCGATAACATCGCCAAGCTGCTTAAGGCAATTCCTGACGGACAGGCCCGCGATGCGCATTTTTTCTGTACGCTTGTCATGATGCGACATGCCGACGACCCTGTTCCCCTGATGAGCCAGGGTGCCTGGCACGGTGTCATTACTGACACACCGACAGGGACTGCCGGCTTTGGTTATGATCCCGTATTCTATGTGCCGTCTGAAGGCTGCACTGCCGCTGAGCTCGATAAAGAAGTAAAGAACAATATCAGTCATCGCGGAAAAGCCATGGCCACATTAATGACGCAGATGAGGCAGACATTTGCGTAATCCTCCGCTCAGCCTGTATGTGCATATTCCCTGGTGCGTGCAAAAATGCCCGTACTGCGATTTCAACTCCCACGGTTTGAAGTCAGCTATCCCGGAAAAAGAATACGTTTCCCACTTACTCGATGATTTGGCAACAGATGCTAAACGCATTGGCGAGCGTCCGGTAGAAACCATTTTTATTGGCGGTGGTACCCCAAGCCTGTTCAGTGAAGAGGCAATGCATGCCCTGATTAAAGGAATACGGGAACGCGTAAACCTTGCTGAAAATGCGGAAATTACCATGGAAGCTAACCCCGGCACGGTGGAATCCGGGCGTTTCAGAGGTTTTCGTCAGGCTGGCGTGAATCGCTTGTCAGTGGGCGTGCAAAGCTTTCAGCCGGCGCACCTGTCATTGTTGGGACGCATACACGACGATGCGCAAGCAACAAAAGCAGTACAGCAGGCACACGAGGCCGGGCTGCCCACCTTCAACCTGGATCTGATGCACGGTCTTCCACAGCAAACGGTTGCTAACGCCATGTCAGACCTGGACCAGGGCATAGCGCTGTCGCCTTATCATTTGTCCTGGTATCAGCTCACTATCGAGCCGAATACGCCGTTTTATTCAAAACCACCAACGCTGCCCGATGACGACATTCTTTGGGAGATTCAAAAGCAGGGACACGAGACCCTTAGCAGTGCCGGATTTGAGCAGTATGAAATTTCCGCCTACAGTAAACCGGGCCATCAGTGTCAGCACAACCTGAACTACTGGCGCTTTGGAGATTATCTCGGTATTGGTTGTGGGGCACACGGCAAAATCACTGACGTGAGCGACGGCTCAATTACCCGCACAGTAAAAGTAAAACACCCCAGGGGATACATGGAACTTAGTCGTCCCTACATGGATAAAGAAAACCTCGTGCAGGCAGCAGACCTGCCATTTGAATTCTTTATGAACCGCTTCAGACTGGTTGAGCCGTGTCCCATCGCAGATTTTGAAGCGCTCACTGGCGTACCGCTTCAATCCAACGAATTGCGTGCTCTCGAAGATGCCCAAAGACAGGGTCTGCTTGATATCTCTGACAGCCACTGGCAGGTCACTGCAAAAGGCCGGCGTTACCTGAATACGCTGCTTACCTGTTTTGTGTAAGCAGCCCCTTCCCTGACATCGAACTTTTTCCGCCGCGCCCCTCCCTGTTTTGCAATAGTGTGATGTGCTGAATCACCCACAAGAACAGTATAATTGACGACATAGCGACACATAAAAAACGGATTATACCTCCGTCGTATTTCGTCACTTATGGATATCTATAGAACAAAATTCACTAACAAAAGTTGGCCAATCTGCGCTTTTTGTCATAGCTTTATTACTATTACAGATGCCTGTTTGTCTGTGATACTCAGCGATATTCATCGCTATCCGGAAACCGTCATCGTGACAGCAAACAAGGTGGCAGTACCGGCTTCGACCAACAAGCTGAAGGAGATAATGAACACGGTTAAATAAAGCGCTGTTGTGAATTTTCCCGATTCGCACCTTATAGATTCAGATCAAATTTTGTACTAACCCGTTTCGATATACTAACAATGACAACCGAACGAACCACAGCCGAGATGTAGTGGATGATTTATCCGGAGATAAAACGATGTCCTACCCTACACAAGCTGAGCGGGCACTCAGCGTAGAACGCGAACGGATCTGGTTGCAGTGTTTCAGATTATGTGTTCGATGCCACCAGGTAGCTAACTCACTGACCGAATACGAATTCAGAGATGGCAGCTCTATAATCCTTGATGACAGTAAATCTTTTCCTGTGCCAGTGAAATGGAAAAATTCCAGGCCAGCGCACTAACTGCCTGGCACAAGAAAAATTGAAAAACAGGTAGCTCAGGCTACCTGTTTTAGTATTTGGATTGAACAACGACCCTCTCATCAGCGCGTCACTAAAGACGTTATTTGCCTCTTCTTTCATACCGCTACCGCGGTTCCTCCCTTGAACATACAAACGTAAAATAAAGGCTGCCGATATAGGCTTAATAACTGTACTCCGAGTCAGTTTCTTTCATAATGTAAGCGGCTATTATTAAATGGTATCGGCTTGATACGTAACTATTAAATGGAATTAATTATGAAACTGTTAAATGCAACGGAAGTTGATCTTGTGGGTGGTGGCTGTGCCGAACACTGCTGGGGCGATGCCAGTTGGGCTGGCGCTGCGGGAGCAGCAGCTGGTGGCGCGGTTGCCGGTGCCCGGGGCGGAATAGCCGGCGTCGCATTGGGCGCCTTAGGCGGTCTTGTCGGCTATTTCTACGGAAAAGTTGGCGATACAAGATCCAGTTAAGCGTCGCTACGCAATGGTTAATTCCATTGCGTATTTCTTTTACTTTTTGATACTGAAGATTTTATGATGCAATCCAGTCAACTTGTTCGCTTTTTCTTTTTCATAATATTTGTAGCGCTTTCTGTTTTAACCATCAGGTTGGCAGGAAATGTGACTTATGGGGCAACCGCACTCAATGATTTCCTGATTAACGCGGTTGCTGTCCTCATCGCCGCAGCAATTACCTTTTGCCTTTTCCGCCTATACTCTCTTATTAGCGGGAAAACCGAAAAAAGTGCCTCGTAGATAACGACTTTTCGTGCTCTAGCCGGCAACAGAAAGTACGGTTATTTGCAGGTATGTTCAGATGTGACTTGCAAGACAATACCGTTGCACCACACTTATTACTGCACCAACGTGTATTGCAGAGCGCGTATAACGTGATATCAGCCTGTACTTCCCAGATATTCCTTACGACTTGAGTGCAAGGCAAAGGCCTTGGAAAAAACCGCAGTTTACATGCAGTAAATGAGGATTTTTGAGAAGGCCTTTAATGCCGCAATCATGAGTGCAGCCTGTTCATTCCAAGCGTCGCGAACGACTTGAGTGCAAGGCAAAGGCCTTGGAAAAAACCGCAGTTTACATACAGTAAATGAGGATTTTTGAGAAGGCCTTTAACGCCGCAATCATGAGTGCAGCAGCTTGGAAATTATTGCGTGGACGTTATTATATTATACGTCTGAAACGCTGGCAGTGATGCCCGTAACTTCTCTTCAGTGTCGTCCAGCTTTTTCAGCTTGTCACAGAACCACTGGGCTTTGTTTTTTAAGGTGTAAGCACGTGGCCTTACGTCGGTTTCGATTTTTTCTTCCATGCTTTCAAGCTGGCGCGAGAGCGCGTCGGCATCGCTGCTGAAGTTGTCACTGCTGTTGGTATTTACCCCGCTGATGGCTGACAAAATGCCGCCAACTGACGTAGAGAACGCCTCTTCCAGCTGGGTCTCAATCTCAGTGTCGACAAACTCGTCAACGCTTTCCAGCGATCCCGGGCCGATAAAATAGTGGTTGCTGGCGTGACGAAATTTGTCTTTCACTCTGATCTTAACGCGCTCCATGGCCTTTCTGAGGCGCTCGTAGCTCTCATGGTCGCTTCCAACCAGCCCTAAGTACACGTGATCGATATTCTTAATTGCCAGGTCTACCCCTTCTGTGGCCAACACAATCATTTTAGGTACGACATAGTGAAGCCCATCGGCGTAATCACGCAACCACCTGCGTTGTTCCTTATCAAGAGATTGCCAACGCCCCCCGATAAATAGCTGTTCACTGCCATTTATCTGCATAATGGTTCGCGACTTGTCCATTACCCGGATCTGCTCCGGGTTCACGACTAAACCGTAGGAAAAATCAATATCACAGGTAAATTCCGCCCATGCCTGTTGTGATGACACAAGCAGTAATAGCGAAGCAGCGAGAAACCGCTGAAAAGAAGTAAAAAGTTTCATGGTGTTATTGTGTACGGCATAACCACAAATAGGAAAGTCACATGAGGTCAACTGGCAAAAATTCAGGTTAAACTTGTGCGTGAGAGGCCTGCGTCATCACGCACGTTCTGCCAGCATGATAGGAACATTTTCGCTACTGTTCAACATACGTTCGTACCAGCCTGATGTAGACGAAGCGTTCCTTTTGCTTTATCGAGTGGCTTGCATTAAAAAAGGCAACCACCCAGGCTCTGTCCGGATCTTCTGTAGACGGCGTCGCCGTCCAGAAATCATCGTCAGGCGTTTGTGGGAAGACCCCTTCATTGATAGACGGTCTGACGCATAATCGTTCTGTAATTGAAGCCAGCTCCTTAATATTTGGCAGTCTCCAACCCAGCAAATCTTCCTGGCTGGCCTGATGCGCATAGGTAAGCGCTGACTGCCAGTCAAAGCGGGTTGCCTCGCCCTCACACTGGCTGCCGTTCCAGGTTTGTCCTGCACTGCAACGTTGCCACACCAGATTCGTTGGCTCATGCAGAATATTGCCCGTACCCAGTACCGTAAAGTCTTCATCTGGCGTGGTTTCCACGCCGCTGGCAAGACAGGTTTGTGCAAAACTGGATGAAGGAAATAACGCCAATAGCGCCAGTATTGGTACTTTCATAACCCTTCCCTCCCGGCGCGCACCAGCCGAATCCGCGCGGCCTCAGATTTATTCAGAAAGTTATCGACGCCGGAGGCAAAATCAATCGCCCACGCATTTTGCGCACTGTCATCCTGCACACCATCTGCGCCGGGATTCGCCGTCCAGTACCACAATGGCTGCGCTGCAATATCCCCGGTATTCGGATAAAAGTCAGGGTCGATCATTGCGGCGTCAGTAATACCAAAATGCACCAGCGACATCAGCTCGCGGTGTGTCGGCAATCGCCAGTCATAAAAGCCGCACAACCCCTGCAAATTCACCTGATCAACAAACGCCTGTGTATTGCAGTTTGTCAGCGTACACGCTGTAGCAGAGCCATTAATGTCCCCTTCAAATCCACCGTTATCTTCTGTGCGATACCATGAATACGTATTTGCAGCAGAATGCAGACCGGCAGCTGCCGTTTTCACTTCCCATACCAGACCGGTAACATTGTCACGTACACAGGAAAAGGTGCCGCTGGCCGCATCCTGTTCGTCGCCATTGCTGTTAAGCTTGGTAAAATCAAAACCGGCGTCACCCTGTCCGGCTTTCTCCAACAGTCCGGCCTGATGAATAACATCGCCCCCACGCTGGGCATCTTGTCCTGGCCACAGGTTTTGCTGGTTCGTGGTAAGTGCGGTGTCTGTCGCTTGCGAGGATACGCCGGTGTCGTTCATTAATGACACCGGATAAGGGCGAATTGCCACCCGCAGACTGTCTGTAACCTGATTGCCGTTCGCGTCTGTCACGGTCAGTGTGAACACCCGTTCTGAATATGCTTCTACCAGTGGGGCAATGGCGTAGGTAGATAGCGAATTCGACGACTGAATAGCAGAATCAGCTTCCCAGCGAATAGCCAGAGGATTAGCCGACGGAATGGTAGTGAAGGCCGTTCCTTCAAGAATGACTGGCTCGCCGCTGAATACCGCCTGCGATACCCCTGCGTCAATCACGGGCAATGTCTCGGACGCCGACTGTATCGTGATGGCAATACTGGTCTCATCTGTAGCGCCTTCTTCATCCGTGACCTGTAACGTAAATGCCAGATTTTGTCTGGCGCTGGCAATTGGCGTGGTGATAACCAGCTGCGATTGTTCGGTCATCACATCCTGCAGCACGTCGGTTCCTTCCGTCTGTGTCCAGAGGTAGTCTGTGATTTGGCTTGATGGGTTTGATGCATCAGCATCGCTGCTGCCGCTACCATCGAGAGTGAGTGTAACGCCTGCCGGATAGAGGCCAGCGGCCAACCCTTCCCAGGCTGATAGCGAAATGTCTGCAACTGGTGAAGCGTTATCGGGCTGTACGGTAATCACAGTACTGTCGGACGCTGTTCGCCCGGTTGAGTCAGTGACGGTTACCGTCAGCGTATATTCGCGGGCAGTGGATATCGTTGGGGCCACAAAACTGGCATCCGGGACGGTGTTATCTTCATGCAAAATTGTCAGTGCGGGTGATGCTATCCATCGCCACGCAAGATCATCTGTACCACCGCGTGATTCTGCGGTAAGTGATACCGACACGCCCTCACTGACACTTCGGTCAGCGCCGGCATTCACAAAAAGTGAGGCGGAATCGCTACTATCGTCACTGCCACCGCCACAGGATGACACCAGCAATAACAGGCCAACAATGCAGAACAGGTGAAAACCAGAACGGATCATGTTCGCTCCTACAACATTTTTCACTGTGACATGACAGTGGGAAGCCACCCGCGACACCAGTGTCGAAGGGGGCGATTGAAAACCAGTTGGGGGGAGTTACAAGAAAGTGCGACCTTTGCGCTCTTCTTCTTCACTTTGATGCACCTGCAGTGCTTCAAGCTGCTTTTTACCCGCCGCAATATCCGTCATGTCATAAATCATCATACTGATATGATCGACCACTCCATTAGCAGACACCAAAGGAGAGAGCGTGATGTTTTGATACATGAACGGCTCACTTCCTGTAATCGGCCGGTAATTGGGAAACTTAAACAAATAGGGGCGCTGCTCCCACGTCATAAACGCCCGGGATTTCAGTTCAAAGACCGGACGGGCTTTTTTAGAAAACCAGGTTTCTGTAATGGAAGGAAATACACTGAAGAGACTCTTATCACGAACGTCGCTGGGCAATATTCCGCTGTGACTTTCCATAAAACCGTTCCAGACTTTCACCCGGTAACTGCGATCCAGCACCACGATACCAACGTCCACGCTCTGCAGCATGTCCATCATCCAGTGAAACTCCTGCAACCCTTCTAAATCACTCTGACTCATCAGAAGTCCTCCAGCAGGTGTGCCAGTTTATCGTTCATGATCTTCATCGACTCTTCAGTGAAAAGCAAAATGAGGTCACACTGGACATTGTAGCCTTCCAGACCGTAACTGAGCTCTATGGCCAGCGTGCGTCTCCATTTGATGCTGTTCATTGAAATAATTTCGGTGATGGCGCGGTGTTGTCCCAGCACGATGGGATGCCCCTGACTAAAGTTCACATCCATCTGGTTTGCCAGACCCGTCAGACAGGTACCGATAAGGATGCTGGCCGCATCCATAAGCAGTTCAAGCTGGATCTGGTCATCTACGTCGTCCTGAATATCGAGAATTTTGGCGACATCTTCAAAACTTGAATCACTGAGAATACATAACGCTTCACCACGAATACCGCCGCCAAGAAAGCCCTGGCAAACCGCCGTCACCCGCTCATGAGATTCAATATCAGACAGCATCATATGTAATTCTGATACTTCAATTAAGTTCACGTTCGGGATAGGTAGGCGTACAAAAACATTCATGATGCGAGCAAGGTGGTCGCCCGCCTGCCCCATGGCTATGTTTGTGATTTCCTGATAGCAATCACGGATGTCGGGATCCAGTGGGCTGACTTCAATGATCTCGTCCCCCTCACTGTCCAGAATACGGTGTTTCACCAACGCGGCATGTAAGGTATCCGGATCGACGGGTTTACGAATAAAGTCGATAGCCCCGAGCTGGATGACGCGTTCAAATGCTTCAGGCTGGATATCACCGGAGATGACGATAGTCTTTGTCGCAAAGCCGCCTTTTTTGATGGCCTCTAGCGTCTGATAGCCGTCCATGACCGGCATATTCAGGTCTAATAAAAGCAGTTGGCCTTTACCCTGCTTAATAGCATCAATCGCCTCTTGCCCATGCTTGGCAAAATGCACCGCTACTTCCCAGTCCTGAGGAAGGCACTTAGCAACCTGTTTTCGCGCTACCAGCGAGTCGTCACACACTAACACTGAATACATTGAGCTAATTTACCACCTTTCCATCCGATTAACCGGCTACAGCATTGTCTTTGTCACACGTTAACGTGCCCGATACGCATGCGCTTCAAGATTCACATTGAATAATCACTTAATCAGATATCGACCATAAACGCCAGATCTGAAACCCTTTTAAGAAATAGCATTTATCTGACAAAAGTCCATAGGCCAAAAGTGGAATAGGTGCGGAACCTGTCTTAACAATCAATACCCGAAAGCAACTTCGTGACATTATCCAAATAGCAAGGGAACCACTATCGCCGTCATAATACCGTTTAAACACAACCCAAGTGTAGCCATAGCGCCGGTATGTTCATTCATTTGCAGTGCCTTGGCTGTCCCCACAGCATGAGCGACTGTTCCCATTGCGATCCCCTGAGCCTGAAGCGAGGTGACTCTGCAAAGCCGGAAAACCAGATCTGATACCACGGCGCCAACTATGCCGGTTATGATTACAAAAACTGCAGCCAGTGCAGGAACGCCGCCAATTTTTGCGCCCGCCTCCATCGCCAGCGGTGTGGTGATGGACTTAACTAACATGGTCATTTGAATAGCCAACGGGGTATCAAAAATATACACCACAGACCAGGCCAGCAACGGTGCAATGATACCGCCTGCGCCGACGGCAGCTATCAAACGCCACCCCAGATCTCTGACCTGATGCCACTGGTTATACATGGGGATCGCAAGCGCAACGGTCGCCGGTCCCAGCAACCAGTGAATTAACGCGGCATCCAGTTGGTACTGACGGATGTCACCGTGAACAAGTGCGATAGTCATTCCAACCCCGCTAGCGGTGACCACCAGAGGGTGCAGCAAGGGGCTGCCTTTGACAAAACGATGAATATTGAGCGCGAGCACATACCAGGCAAGCGTTACGCCTATCCACAGCGCACCGTTGAAGGTCAGCGTGGCTTGCACTACACCAGCAAAGTCATGAAAAATCAGCTCAAGGGCATCCACTACGGTCATTTGGACGTTGCAATCCGCTTATTCAGAATTTTCTCAGCAGCCATTCCAGCCAGCCCCAGTGCGACTGTCGTTGAAACGAAAATAGCGCCAATCAGTGCTGTACTGTGCTGTGCGATATCATCCCAATACAAACCCACTCCTAATACGGCGGGAATAAACAGTACTGACATGTGCTTAAGTAGCGGTGAAGCAGCAGCCGTGATGGAGGGTGACGGCTGCCCACGAAGAATCAGGAAGGTAAGCAAAAGCAGTAAACCCGTCAATGCGCCGGGCAACGGAAAGTCAAATAAAAGCACCAGTAGCTTACCGGTGACGAAACACCCAAGAAGGCCCGCCCAGCCTGTAAGTGACTTTTTGATGGTTTTCATTTTGCAGTCAAATGGTTATCCATAACCGCAGTGTACCACTGAAACCCGGTGTTACCACAAAGACCATGGTCGTACAAAAAGACTAACCCAGTGGCTGGTTCTGCCAGTGCGTCATGTAACAGCGCCGGCTGATTTTAATCATAGTGCCGGTGTCCATCTCCAAATAATGCACCCCGGGCCCCTGATGTATCATCTGTCTGACTCTGCTCAGATTGACGACAACAGAGCGGTTTGCGTGTAAAAAGTTATCATTGTCGAGCCTGCGCAATAGTTCGGTCATGGTAGAGCGGACAATATGATTTTCACCGCAGGTATAAACACACATGTAGTCACCGGCCGCTTCAATCCAGCAGATATCATCAGGCTGCAGACAGCACCACTCGTTTCCTGAGCGCAGCCCCACCACACCTGCCCGCTTTCGACTGGCACACTGGCGACGCAATATCGCCGCTAGCGCCTCCTGATTGACACCAAACTGCTTACACAGGCCCTCACTGATCCGCTGATACTGATCCCGAAACAGCTGGCGTTTTGCATTTTGCGTCACGTTTTCAAGGCAACAATGCAACTGGCTTTTATTAACCGGGAGCTGCAAAAAACCGTCAGCAGCAACCTGAAATGCCGATAGCGCATCGCCGTTAGATGAACCGGTGACAACACAATGCATGCCGTCACA
This sequence comes from Alteromonas antoniana, assembly GCF_019249295.1. Classification (GTDB taxonomy): domain Bacteria; phylum Pseudomonadota; class Gammaproteobacteria; order Enterobacterales; family Alteromonadaceae; genus Alteromonas; species Alteromonas antoniana. Next base: position 201,159 of record NZ_JAESDH010000005.1, on the reverse strand, counting down.
TAGCAGACCGTCAAGAGCAGCAAGGGTCGCCTGACTGGCAAACACCACCGATGAGGGATAGCTTATAAGCAAGCGCTTTGCATCATCCAAAGTGTTGCAGCATATCGTGTGCACAAACTCACGTTGCTGGCTGAGTGCATCAACCAGGCTTTCTGCACACGTATCGTTTACATTCACAATAACAGCCACTAGCGCGAGTTGCCCCAGGTCCAGCTCGCGCGAGGCAAACGTGATGTCTTCTGCCAGGCCGGAAAAAAGGGCTGTCTGTGAAGGCGACAGCCCAACCTCCAGGGGAAGAGTGACTTTTTTCATCGCTATCACACTATCGTTTCGCCGTCAGAGTCCGGTCAGTGCTGTGTAAACGTGCGGCCAGAAATTTGCCCGAATTACCGGCACTGTGGGTGGCAGCGAAAGTCATCATATTCTGACCATTACAGACAAGGCCTTCATCGAGCGTGCGATAATTAAGACCGCTGCGTTTCACCGCGAGATGCAAACGCATAGGGTTATCTGCTTTAATTGCCTTACAGATATTCACCAGATCGTTTTCTATTTCAGCGGGATAGCCCGCGGCCTGCACTGCGCCTGTGAAAAGGACACCAGTGGCGATAGCGGCAAAAAGGGTTTTGCGTAGAGTAAATGCTTTCATAATGTATTCCTCGGTTGTGAAATGCCGGGATTACTGCATGCGTCCGGCGACAGGATTACAGTAGTGAAGAAAACGTGTAAGGACTGTGACAAAACGGTAAACAACGGCTATTTGAGATATTGCGATAAACGCGCTATAAATGCAGTTAAACTGACGCCTGCAGCCGCCGTTTGTCGCGGGCTCCACACACTTTGAAACAACCTGATTTACGTGCATACAAGGATGTAAAAATGTTAGAGAATCAGCCTTACCATCTGATTAGAAAGCATATGCGCCCCGGTGACATCATCGCCTTTGGTGGCAACAGCCTTTTCTCTCGCTGGACAAAACTGACAACCCGTTCTGTGGTGACACATGTGGCGCTGGTGATGCAAACCAAAATGCTGGATGACAGCACCGGTCGTTACTTTAACCAGGTCATGGAAGCTACCGTCTACGAAGGCAAAAAAGGCGTCATGACAAACCGTCTGAGCGAGCGAGTTGATACCTATGATGGCGATATATGGTGGTTGCCATTGAGCGATGGGGCCCGGCAATGCTTTGAAAACAATAAAGTAGATTTTTTCAACTTCATGTTTTCGCAGCGGGATAAGAAATATGACGTGTTGCAGTTGTTTGGCTCTGCGGTTGATTTTTTGGACGACCATCCGTGGTTCGGTCGCTTTAGTTATAATGAGGAGGATTTCAGCAGCTGGTTTTGCTCAGAACTGATTGCTGAAGGCCTGGAAACTGCCGGGATCGTGTCTGGTGTGAACGCGTCTGAGGTGACTCCCCACGATATTTGCCGATTCAATATTTTTGACAATCGTTACGTGCAGTTAAAAGGAGACGGAAAAATGATAACCGGCTTTAATTCTGTCGATGCCACGAACTGGGGCCAGATTGCGTAAAGCACATTGCTTACATCGACACTCGCTAATTACTTCGATACTCACGAAACAGCGATGCCATGAACGCGCAAAAAGCAATAAGCGTGCTACTTACCCAGCAGCCCGGTAACTGTTGCTCTATGTCGTATTGGTTAATTCAGATAGTGGTAATGCAGCGAAGACTGGCAAGCTGCCGGGCTTGACATGTTGACTGACTACTACGTCGGGCTTTTATAACAAGAAAACCATCACAGCTCGCACTTTGCACAGTTTTTTTGAGCAAAGCACGATGCCATTTGTCGGCCAGAGACTTGCCTGGCGTGCTTAAAAGAAGCTGTCCTGATGGATTTTGATGAACATTGATGTGTCTGACTTGCTGTAATCGATTTTGTACTCTTTGCCGTTGAGCGTCTGTACAAACAGCAGGGTTTTCTCATCGCTGAACACTTCACCGGCAGTCAGATCTACCAGTTCCATATCCATCATCTTCGCGTCCCGTTTGTTTTCAGGAATTTTCCCTTCGTATCGCTTTATACCTTTGTAGGTTACGATAATCGGAGGATTCTCATCACCGTTCAGGATGAGTAAATCAAGTTTTCTTATCTTATGAATAAGGGTGTTGCGACCGCTTACCAGAAAGGGCTTTTCTGTCATTGTTATCTCCGCGCTGGCGTGCCGTGTTAAATCAATATAAATAAATTTGAAAAAAAGATACCAAATAAAGAGGGCAGTTGCACTTACTACCTTACTGATTGTAGGCAATTTCTTAACTATTGCTCAATCCTTCTGTTGAAATGCCTTCGCTTCCGGACTGGCAAAATCAGGATTATGCAAAAACTGCTGGTCTGTCAGGCTTTGCAAAAATGCGATGAGTGCGTCTTTTTCCTCATCTGTTATGCTGAACCCTTTAATAAACGGGCTTTTGTGCGGATTGGTTACGCCTTCACCGCGTCCCCCTGCGGCATAAATATCTATGACCTCCGCCAGTGTTGCCACGCTGCCGTCATGCATATAGGGGGCGGACACTACAATATTCCGTAACGTCGGCGCCCTGAACTTCCCCATGTCCTCTTTATTAAACGAAACCGCATACAATCCCTGATCTGATTCAGGATAGGCGCCTTTGCCGTCTTCATTATAAAGGCCAGTATTGTGAAACGGGCGTAAGTCGAGTTGCTGATATGCGTGCTTTGAAGACTGGGTAAAATTCACGCCGCCGTGGCAGTGAAAGCACTCCATTCGTTCAGAGAAAAACAGGTTCATCCCCTGAATTTGCTGTTCGCTTAATGCGTCATCCTGTCCGCCGTAGGCGTAGTGATCAAATGGACTGGAGAATGACACCAGACTGCGCACGAAGCTGGCCAGTGCTTTCACGATGCGATCCCATGTGGGCTTGGGATCACCAAAAGCCTCATCAAACAAAGATTGGTAATAAGGTGACGTAAACCTTTCCAGAATCAGACCTTCACTTCCTGTAACCCCAAGCTCGACCGGCCTTTCGTTAAACAGCGGGATCAATAGCTGCTGTTCAATATGATCCAGCCCCTGATGGGCCCATGTCAGACTGCCATTATAGGCCACATTCACCAGCGCCAGCGCGTTACGATCGACCTTGTCTCCGGTCGTGCCGGTAGAATGTCTGGTGGCTTCAGCAAAAGCAAACTGCTGCTTATGGCAACTGGCACAGGATTGCGCGGCGTTGACGCTTAATGCCGTGTCGTAAAACAACGCCCGGCCAAGCGACACCTTCTCTTGTGTCATCGGGTTATCTGCCGGGACTACCGGCTCAGGAATATTATAGGGAAGGTTCCACTCATAAGGCTCTGGCTTATCAGAACAGGCTGCGAGACACGCAGCCACCACCAGCGCTACTGCCAGTCTAACCATGGTCTGTGCAAAAGGTTTTTCAGTAACTGACCACAAACCGGGTTCTCCGGTGACTCAAACATGCAACCTTCGGATTGTGTCAGGTCCACCTGTGACAGCATCACCGGTACAGACAACGACAAATCCAGTTCCCAGTCGAGCTGCGTCATCGGCAAAATCATTTCCACCCGGTTGGTAAATTTGCAGGCCTTTTCTGGTGGACGCATCGCTGACTCCGACTCACAACCCACACTACCAAGATGATAAGACCAGGTTTGTGAAGGCTGTTGGCTATTGTGAATATCCAGCCGGATAAACTTGTGCCCCGCCTGCCATGACCAGAACATGGTTGAATCGTTTAATGGTGACGGCTGCGTCAGCGGGTTAGCGTGGTTCTCGTCAAACGGCAGCCCCACCATGAACCGCAGATTCGTCGCCAACTGCATCAGCTTCTCAGAGGCGTTTATTTTTAGTTTGGTGTTACCGGCTTTATCTCCACCGCAAGACGGATGGTATTTAAGTAATGCCACCTTTGCGGTTTGCCATTCATTTTGTGTGAAAGACACCGCCTGCCACTTACCATCAATGCGTACTTCAGGGTTACTCACATAAAGTCCGAAATAATCGACGATCCAGTCTGTGTTATTGATTTTCATGGTCATCGGACAGGTTGAGGTATCTACATGCTTGAGGTGAACCGGAATGGTGCCGGCCACACGTTCGTCCGGGAACAGGGTATCGCAAGCGCTGAGCGTAAACAGTAAGCATACGCTGACAGCGGTGCGAGTAATGACATTGCGTAAAATTTCCACTTTTTATCCTGGTCTGCTAACGTGAGTTTCTGATGGTTTCAGGATGAAAAACACGATGAAAAACGGCGTTATTCCACTCATACTGCTCGCTCTTGGGATGATGAGTCAAGCAGCGCATGCACATAGCGAGCACGACAAGGCACGATTTGTTGCCGCCGGCGGTAACGATCAGGGACGCTGCGACAATCGATTCAGGCCCTGCAAGACCATAGCCTATGCCGCACAACAGGCCAGTAAAGGCGATAAAGTACTGGTTGCCAGTGGCGATTACCCCATTACTACTCAGCAGGACCTGTTTTATCTGGTTAGCGAAATTGTGCCGGTAAAAGGTGGCTTTAGCCGCGTGGATCATTTCCAGATCCAGAATCCCGGCATGCATACCACTACACTGACAGGCGTGCCTGCTAAATATGCCGAGACGTTGCATAAGCAAGGTTTTCTGGTCATTGCTGACGGCAAGCGCGACAACAAGCTTGCCTCACTTGCCTCTGATGCTATGTCTCTGATGAACAGTGCGCAGTCGGCAGCACCCTGTAACGAAGGCGAGTCCGCTGGTTTTGCTTGCCGCAACCTGAGCTTGTTGTCTCATGTTCCGTTAAAAGAGTTAGGGCAGAATTCTACCAGCGCCAATGATATATGGGGCCATGTTGACCTCAACACCGGCAGAGAATACGCCATTATCGGGCTGCGTAACGGCGTGTCTGTTGTGGATGTTACCAATCCTGAGTCGCCAGTGGTTGCGGGCAGCCTTTCCGGTGACTGGACGACCTGGCGTGATATCAAGGTGTATCAGTATTACCATACCGCATCACGCGAGTGGCGAGCGTACGCCTACATCACCGCCGATAACGCCAGCGAAGGGTTATGGATCATCGATCTTAACGATTTGGAAAATGGCATCAGCGAAGCCGGCAGAACCAATGACGACAGCCGCGCCCACAATATCTATATTTCGAACGTCGATTACTCGCTCAATATCGCGTTGCCGGGCACAACGCCGCAAATTCATATCACAGGCTCTGAAAATTATGGCGGGGCGTGGCGATCTTACTCTCTAAAGAACCTGCAATCTCCCGGCGCCAGCTACCTGCCTGAAGGGCTTAACCGCAGTGACTACACACATGATGCGTCCTCGTTGTTTATCACCGATTCCCGTGCCACCACTGACTGCGTAAATGGCGATGCGAACGGCTGCCTGGTGGTGCTGGATTTCAATGAACAAAGCATGCGTATCTGGGATCACACCTTAACAGACAGTGCTAAAGAACTGTCCTCTGTCAGCTACCCTAATGTGGAATACACCCACAGCGGCTGGTGGACCGAAGATGGCCAGTACGCCATTGTTCACGACGAACTGGATGAGTCTTATGCCGGCCTGAATACTACGGTGCATTTTTTTGATATCAGTAGCCTGACCAGCCCGCAACTGGTGGCAACGTGGACAGGCGATACCGCTGCCATCGACCACAACGGCTTTGTTCGCGGCGACAGATATTACATGTCTAACTACGAAAAAGGGTTAACGGTTCTGGATATCAGCGACCCCACTGCCCCACTGGAGGTCGCAAATTTCGATACCTTCCCAAGTTCGGACAACACCGCCTTTAATGGCGCATGGGGCGTGTACCCATATTTACCCAGCGGCAACCTAATAGTCAGTGACATTCAGGGCGGCCTTTACGTTATCAAAGACGATTCTGTCGCCATGGAAGACAACCAGGTAAGTTTTGAATCAGATGACATATCAACAGCGGCTGACGGCACTCTTAATGTTACGGTGACGCGCACCGGCGATGGCGCGATGTCAGTGTTTTACAATACCCTGTTTGGCTCTGCCAGAACCAACGACTTTACCGCAGCAGACGGCGAACTTAGCTGGGCAGCTGGCGATACCGATGCCAAAACCATCAGCATTCCTATTGCCGCTAACGTCAGCAGTGAAACCTCTGAAAGCTTCTTTCTGAGACTGTTTAACCCTCAGGGTGGCTCTATCACACCGGGCAAAGGATTAACACAAATCACAATAGCCGGAGAAGACAATGTCAGTAGCGGCGTAGTAAGTTTTACTGCAGCCGAGAGAACCGTGCTTGAGCCGAACACCCAGCTTGCACTGGAAGTAGAGCGCCAGGGCGGCAGCAGCGGCCAGCTTACTGTAAAATACGCGTTGCGTTCAGATACCTCCGTGGTTAGCAGTGACGTTGAAGAAAACAACGGCGAGCTGACATGGAACAACGGCGAGGCAGGCGTGAAAACCATTGTGCTTACGCTGATTGACGATGACGAAGAAGAAGCTGAAGAATCATTTTTCGTTGATTTAACGGCATCGGACGAAGGGCTGTTCGGCGACTATGCCAGCATCGCGATTACCATTAAAGATGATGAGTCTAATGAAGCGCCGATCGTCAATGCAGGGAATGATCAGACCGTAAACGCAACCGCCACCGTTACCCTGATGGGTACGGCAACCGATCCGGAAAATAATCTTGTAAATGTTCAGTGGTCACAAACCGGTGGCGACAGCGTGACTCTGCAAAATGCTAACGCTGTGGAAACGTCGTTCTCTGCACCATCAGAAGCACAAACACTGACGTTTTCGTTAACAGCGGTGGATGAATTTGGCGTAGAAAGCACTGATACCCTAACCGTTGACGTGGAATCTAACGAGACAACGCCAGTAGCCCCGCCACCGGTTAATAACTCATCAGGCTCGGGGGGCGGAAGCACAAGCATTCCACTATTACTGGGGCTGGGTGTACTCACCCTGATGCGAAGAAAGCGACGAGGCTGATAAATCGGTCTGACCAGGTTGCTCGTAATTTGGTCAGACTGCACATTTTGCACCTGAGATGGGGTGACAAGGCAAAAAAAACTGCTTATACTGCGCCCCGCTTGTAAAAACATTCGTTTTTACATCAGAACACTTCATAGGCCCCATAGCTCAGTTGGTTAGAGCATCCGACTCATAATCGGCAGGTCCCCTGTTCAAGTCAGGGTGGGGCCACCATTTTTCCTACGTTTCAACGATAGTTACTACTAACCTGATTCGGTTGGTGCTACCTCTGTGCTACTTAGTAGCCTTATCACAACCTAGCTCAACGATAATATTTTTCGCTTCAATAGTCCCTTATCTATCAACGTTATAAAGGTCTCTGTAGTTCCTCCATTTCTGTATTAGAGGTATACAGTTCCTTCTTTGCAACTGATATCTACCTGTGCTTTTGTATGTACAAACATCAATCAACATTAATGGGACCTCATTAATAAATAACAAGAACTTTAAATTTCTTCTGATATCGAAACACTTACTTGTTCAACCCGGCGCTGCCCTATCGCTCGAATAACCGCCTTTGACTGGTCAAATAGCGCAAGGTTGAATCCAGCACTTACTGAGCTGCTATAGATAACGCCGTCATACCGACTTTTCTTAATAAATTCACACAAATATTGACTTGGCGTATAGTCAAAAGCAGCAGCCATTTGTCTTACAGGGCGCGTAAGCTCATGCCCTAAACGCTCTAAAAACACCAGGTCAGTTCGCATCATTCCAATGTCTTGTTCATCTTCCAGCATAAAAGGAGATACAGACTGTCTTGGCGCTCGCAAGTCGACCAGCTTAAGTATGTTTGGTAGGTCAAAACTCGCAACGCAGGTCATGTCACCAGTATGAGGTCTGATTTCCGATATTGCCGTTTCGACGGTTGAGCCCAAATAAAGATATGGGATCCCGGCCGGATTAGCTCGACCATGAGATGCCACCTTCGAAGGGGGCGCGGACATTTCTTCGTTCGTGAAAAGCTCGTCTTTTGTCTTTGTACGGGCACGAAACCATCTGCTCTGTAACTCATTGGTACCTATTGATATGTGCGACAAAAGCTCTTCAAGACGATCCAAGTCAATCTCTGTCTCAGGGAAATACCTATTTTTATGCATCAACTCAAGTCGAAGCTCTTCCCATTTCCCAAGCCGGTTTGATCTATAGAGTTCTGAGGGCACAAAACTTTTACGCACAAACTCACCATCATCGAGTAGATCAGCAAGTAACATCTGTACTTGAGCTATCGTCATTCGTTCGTGTGCAAATAAGCTCCAATCGTTTTTGAGTAACTCAGCTATTAACTCGCCTTGTTCACTCATATCGTAGGTATTAAGCAGAGAGGCAAATTTATCTTCTAATTCAGACGGTGCGACAAGAGCCACATTGCGAGAACCACAGTAATCACATACACCAACAGCTTCTGATAAAAATTCAATATGGGACTTGAGGCCGCTATCGCCAAAACAATTTGGACAACAGTTCATTATAAAACCTACTTGTCTTTGAAGTAGTCAGCGAGAACTTCTATGTGATGCTGCATCGAGAGCTTCTTAACGTAGCCTAAGCCAGGAAAGTGCTTTCTTGCGTGAAAGTCACGAAACTCTGCAATCGCATTTGTAGCCAGAATCTTGGAATCAGGTTCATCCAATTTGTGAATTAGTTTATTCAGGGCTTCCAGAAACTTCCCTGCGGGATCTTGCGGTGTATCCTGGCGGTCGGAGATGAAATGATAAACAAACATTGCATCATCTTGTTCATCGTCAATAAATGTTAAATGTATTGCAACCGCATAAGCAGGACCACCACTTTCAGAATACTCATCTCCGACAATAAGAAAGTCGCCAAACCCTTGCATGTTTTCCATCAAATAAGTTGCATGCAGATCAGAGAAAAACTCAACGTCAGGATGCTCTCTGTTTTTCCGCTTTTCAAAGCCGTCACGGATCAGGATTTTCGTGGTAGCACTAAAAAAGTATTTCTGATAAAGCTTGCCCGCCTTATCGTCATAGAAACAATGAGTAATATCGTTAAGTTTATCCCCAAGAGCCTGACTTAACGCTTTTGCGTTAGAAAACCCGGAATGAATGAGTGTAAGAGCATGATTTTCATGTGTTTGGCAACAGCTCGTTGCCTCTTCTAATGACATGTCGCCGGTCAGAAGTATTCCCGCAGAGACACCGTCTTCATCTTCAAAATGGTCTGCCAGAAGTTGTGTTAATGAATCTCCGTTCCCGGAATAGTCACCATGGAAAGGGTTTACGATAACAACTGCTTTCCCGCCCGCCTCAACAACAGCCTCTAAGGCTCTTTTAAGTCCATTAAGTGTTTCTTTTACCGGCTCAATAATAGGAACGAAGTTGGCCTGCGCCATTAACTCAGCATTATTTCGAATGGTAATTAGCTCATTCTGCTTACCACGAAAATAAGGATAATACATCGCCATTTTCTACATCCATTGTAACGCTTCATCTAACGGCGTATTTACCGCATCAATAAGCCTTTGTTGATCTGACTTTCTTATTGGAGTTGTTAATGCTGCAGAACGTAGTGACAAAGGAAGGTTTTCAACAACCTGCTTTAATGGCAACAGGCTACGAGTTTTTTTCAAAACCTCTACCAAGCCTTTATGTGCTTCCGTGGAGGATAGTTTAGAAAAGGCTTCTTTATACACTGCATACTGTTCGGTGTTTGGCACATCAGGGCACTCGACACTAGCTTTATTCAGAATCAGTTTTGCCTCGTTAATTCTTAACGAATCAAAAATAGCAGAAGAACAAGTACGTTCCGGTAACTCCTGAGCTCGTCTTACCTCAGAAATATTGTGCCCACTAGTCAAAACATTTATACCCACATCTTCCGGAACACTATTTAAAACAGCATCCAGATGATTTTCGCCTGTAATGACATAAACCTTAGCAAAGACATTGCGGTACGCTGAGACCTGCTTGGTAAGCCTGGTCAGAGAGTCACGCTCTGACTTGATTTCGTAAACGGTTCCGGTGCCGTTTAAAATGACAACATCTGCTTTGCAATCACCTACTCTGAACTCTGTAAGCATCGACGCTGTATTTAAAGAGTGGCGGCCAAGCAGTACATTTTGGGTTAAAGCAGATTTATAAACGTACTCATGTCGGTTATCTTTCTTTTTCAGAATAGAGAAAGCATCCTCAAAGGCATCAGCAACGTTTCCATGTGATTTCTGAGATATTCCCCCTGCTTCACTAATCAGCCGAGCAAACAGCGGAGACTTACCTTTGCGCGCAAGTTCCTTAACAACGCTGGAAGAGAAGAGCCTGGATATGGCTGAAATGTTGTAATCTTGAGATAGGTTCACAGTAAAATATTGTTATAGCTTTTAACTACTCCATGTATTATTCAAGTGTATTGTATAGGTTGTTAATTGCAATGAAAATACGGCTGAGGTGCAGATTTTGACTGTATTCTTAACCTTACCAACAACACCGATGCAAAATATCTTCTAGCGCAGTGAGTTACACCACTGATACCCGGTTACTTCAGCTTTATTACTACGTACTATTCCAAAAAACCTTATTGAATCGCCTTTTTTATTCCATATCGACTGACAAGACATTTAATCACTCCTGAATACTGCATATATCATCTTCCAGTTGACTCAGTAGCTCCATCGCTCCAAACGCATACAGTACAAGCTCCAGAGCATCATCATCTGCACTGCTATTTCGGTAAAATGATAGCTTGTCTAAATCGCAATCAATCAACAGAGTATTCAAAACCTTCTTTAGGGACCTGAATTTTGAAAACAGTTGCCCGTTCTGCTCCAACGGAAAAACGGTGTTGGCAAGCTTTGACTCTTCAATCAGCAAGCTCCTCTTCACCCGTTCAAATTCAGGCCTGAATGATATAAGCATTTTTTCCAGTTGAGCCAACCTGCCGTTGTCAGACCAGGCTCTGTTCCATGTTTCACTCCATTCATGGGGAGACACCCTTGCATGACACTGAAAAAACGACCATCTAAACGCCTTGGCATCACTTATTTTCTCTTTTGGCGAAGGTTGTCCAAAAACACTCTCAAAGCTTGAGCAACAATGGTCTGCCTGCTTTAACAACTCTTCAAACTCACCCTCTGACGGTATTGGCCCGCCACTACGAACAATTTCAAACATCACATTATGAAGATAGCCCGAACCATTCGTTGCTGCCTGAGCGTGGCTGGTTAGCATTTCAGCAGTATCGAATAAAACATGCCTTAAAGGGCGAGGGTCTTCTCCAACAACGGAACAATTGTCGTACTTCTGTATTTCTTTGGCCAAGTTTACAAGGCTGGAGTAGGCAAATTGAGAAATTTTGAATATATTAGGCTTTAACTCTTCAACAGCGTGCGTGAGCTGCAGAGACGCCGAACTGTGGTGTGTTGCCAGTGCGCTGCGCGTTGCAAGAAATTTTGATTCCTTGGTTATTTTCAGTGCAACAATTGCAGTTATAGCGGCTGCTATACTTGCTCCTGCAGATAAAAAGGAAGGTAAAATTTTCAGCCATTCGTCCATCTATTTACTCTACTTCATAGTGGAAGGCAGCACAGGCTTTCCCTTAAGCTGGTTTTCGCTAGTATTAAACTTTTTCATGAGATCGACAAGAGTATCTTGCAGCCAAGGGGCAGCATAGGGTGATACTCTTACTTCTTCTATCAGAAAACTTAAATCAAGGGGTAAGTTTACGCCTATGGGGTATCGTTCAATGTTGCTTTTGATGAGTTGCCCATCTCTTGCATATGGCTGTTCAGAATCCATCAGTTCAGAAACAAAACCAAGGTCGGTAAAACAAAGCCTGAATTCATTCTCGAATTTATATGGATAGCTTTTGCAAAACACATGTGAGTTAAAAAAACCGGAACTAGCGGGCCGCTCGGACTCATGATCTAAATATTGAATCATCCCTCCGGATATAGTGAAATCTTTATTCTTACCCATGGAATCAATCAGTCTGCCTACGGAAGTTCTTACCGCGACGCTATTGTCACTATCACAGTAAGCTTTCCACATACCATATGACTCGTGTTCATCTTGGTTCCAACAAGAGACATACGAATTATAGACAGATACCTCGGCTAATTGTTTACTCATTTCAATTTGTGACTTAATTATTAAATCCCGAGGTATCTCGGTCATACCCGGTTCAGGTTGACCACCGAATTGATGTTTTCCTTTTCCAGTGTACTGAGGAGCCCAAGAAGTATTAAGGATCTGATCTTCCTCATCGATAAGGGAGAGACGAGGAACCTTTCCTTCCAGCGGATCCAACGCCCAATTCTGATCCAATCTGGAAAGCCAAATTCCATTAGAGGATATAAGTGACAAGAATTTTGCTAATCCCATGTATCGCCACAACGAGGCATCACTACTAAGCTGCCTTTTCCCTCCATGCCATTGAAATGGCTTTTTTTCGCAACACTTACTCGACTTAATAATCTCTACATTAGACGATGCCGCCCAATCTAAAGTCGCTTGAAATTCTTCGGAATCTGACTCTTCCACGTTGAAGTTGTATGTAGATTCACCTTCCTTCACAGAAACGTTCAAATGCCTCACAACACCGTTAATGGCTCTTTGATCTGTCACATACTTCACCTGCAACAGCGAGGTCATTTTATTCTTTACTAACGTTAAAACGTCCACTAACGTATTCTCTCAAAATATACGTAGTCCATCCTAAAAAAGTCTCGGATAGCATTGAGATGAATGTCAAAGCTTCTTCATCTGCTTTAAAAACGCGACTATCTTCCCAGTATTTATCGGCAGCTCTGATACCTTCATTCTCTGCCAATACGCCAGAACATCTCTAGTGTGTGAGTTCGGTTCGGGGGCTCGTCCTGGACTCGTTTTACAATCTCCCACAGGTAAAGCCAGGTTCACGTCTCCCTCGATGATTCGGATTATTATGCAAACAGATGTACTTTGAGCATGCAACTCGCTAACTGTGTTGTGGATCCAGTTTTCATGGATTTCATCAACGTTCTTTTCTTCGCCGTTAATACTAATCCGAATCATAATTCTCTCCCTGATAGGTATGTGGTTATGTGTTCATTTTTCAAAAAGGTTTACTGGAGATTACGAATAAACAATCCCCAGAACATTTCCGCACAACCTTGTTGGGTGAGCTCTTTCTCTCTGTCTTGTCCGAACGATTGCATACCCATAGTGGATAGCTTCAGGATGTAACCATCGTCAGTAACGGTTGCCATTTCATTGAACGAGTTGGATCTGCCAGAATCGTTGTGTGAAAAGTTAATGCTTCTGCTGCTGCCGAATTCACTACCGCCGTACCATACTGAGCAAGCTGATTCTCTATTTCCGTTTAAATATACAGACGCAGTAAAACTGGTTTCATCCATCCTTTTAAAACGTGTCTGGATTTGTGAGTTGCGTTTTGCAAGCTCATCAAGTGAGCCGTCGAAAAACCGTGCTATATATTCGTAGCTGTTTTCCAGAAAAACGTCACGGTCGTGGTCGTTAAACTGCTTTTTAATGGCAAGGTTACTTGAACGTGGATGCGAATCAATCACACCGTTACCCACTTTTGGTGCGACTTGAGGCTTTAAGGCTTTTTCCCGGGTGGGAAACTGTTCCAGCGCGTCCCGAATGTCCTTCGAAACAATAGAAAATGCCTCATGCATATTTGCGTACATCGACACTGGCTTACCGTCGGTAGGTGTCGCCCTAAGCTCACCAAAAGGCGCACTGTGCCAGTCGCACGGGTGTAGAACAACCGGTATAACTATAGCTGTGCCGTCGCTATGTTTATCAAGCGCTCGTTGCATTTCAATGTCATAACAATAGTCAGACGCCAGGAAGTGCGCGCTTACGAGAAGCAAGATAACGTCGGCATTTTCAAGCTCTGATGAAATGGATGAGTCTATATCGCTACCAGCGGTAATACGACGATCATGCCAGGTGATAATTTTGCCTTGACGCTTTAGCATCGCGAGATGTGTTTCCAGCTCATTGCGAAGCTCTTCATCTTTGTGCGAATAGGAGAAAAACAGGTTAGGCATGAAAATTCCTTTTTATAGTAAAAATGATTAGCAACTTGATAAAAGCCTTGTATTGAAACCCACGGATAGAATTTAGCACCTACATCCAAGCTCTACAAAGCTACTCCCAAATGGGCTTCCTATGCCGCTATCTATTGTTTTCTGTCCAGCAAGCTATTCCCCCTGCTCCATTGCTTCAGCACGCAACGTCTCTCAGGTATCGAAACCTGACAGCCCAACTCTTAGAAATTATAATATAAGCCATCTGCATCAAACTCTAGATGCTTGTTGCATAAAAATTCTCGGCACTGATTGAAAATTAACGGCCTAATTTCATCGAGTAATTGAAGCTAAAAATAGAGAAACGTCATCCTAATTAATGACTAGATAACAGCATGTTCAAAGCAGTTAAGGCGGGAATAACTGATGTTACCTGCTCAGAAGAGGTAGACTTCGGTGATCTCCGGTCTGAAATGCCCCATTTCTTGGGATGTAGTTTCCAGTGTAAACCTCCCCTAGAATAGCAGCTTCCATTTTCTCTGCGGTCACATATACACCGCGTCACTAAATGACAGCATTTTGCTTTATTTCACGGCTACACCGAAGTCCATTGCACGAATTTCACGCCAATTGAAGACAAGGATTCTCCCTAAGCATGTCCGTCATTTGTTCACTGGGAACAGGTTTGGCATACAGATACCCCTGTCCGTAATCACATCCCATCTCTACTAGCATCGCTGCCTGCTCCCTATTCTCAATACCCTCAGCTACCACTTTGGAACGGAACGATTTTGACAGCGTTAGTGCCGTAGCAACGATGGCCTGGTGCTTGTGATTATCGTGCATATCGAAAATAAACGTACGGTCGATTTTTATGATATCCACATCCAATTCTGCGATATAGGCCAGTGAACTCATTCCGGTTCCGAAGTCATCTATTGCCAGTAACACACCTAACTGCTTGAGACTTTCCAGGCGCTGCTGGATGCTATTGATATTCTGGCTGGTTTCATTTTCCGTCAGTTCAATTTCCAGTTGCTGAGCTTCAACCCCATTTGCATCAAGTTGCTCACTTATGAAATCGATGAGTCCGGGATCTAACAGATTATAAGGTGACAGGTTAATTGCAATTGGCACATGAATGCCTGATTTCTGCCATTCAGCAAGTTGTCTGATACTGTGGCGAATAACATAGCGACCAAACTCCTGAATACGACCACTATCTTCTATTAAGGCAATGAAGGCACCAGGCGGTAATATGCCCTCTTCGGGATGATGCCAACGCGAAAGTGCCTCTACCCCGGTAATTTCACCTGTGGCCAGTGCCACTTTGGGTTGATAGTAAAGTCTGAACTCTTCTCGCTCCAGAGCTTGCGCGAGCTCGGTTCGAAGCCGCAGACTGGCTTTGTATTTCTCTGAATCCGGTTCATCGAAAATCACCGCGCCACTATGTTGCTGCTTTGCTTTGTACATCGCGGTATCAGCACTAACAATTAGCATTTCTCCGGAACCAGCATGCGTTGGGTAATGGGCAATTCCGATACTGGCTCCGGTTTGAACGGCAAGGTGGTTAATCATCACGGGAGCATTGCATATTTCAACCATCTTTTCGGCAAGTGCTTTCGCCGTGTCTATCTGCATGCCTGACGCCCAGACAATAAATTCATCGCCTCCCATTCTTACCAGCACCTGGCTATCAGCCAACAAACTTTTTAAACGTCTTCCCACCTCCACCAGCAAGGTATCACCAGCGGTGTGACCGAAGGAGTCATTGACCACTTTAAACTTGTCGAGGTCGATGACAAACAAGCACCCTTCGGTTTCTTGCCGAGCTGTATCCGGCCTAGGTTTATCCGCTGCCTCGCCCAACTCCCGCTTCAATAAGTCAAGCAGAAACAACCGGTTGGGTAAGCCTGTTAAAGTGTCATGGGTAGCGATCTTCGCCAGTGCATCATTTTTCTGCTGTACGCGTTTTGCGATAAAAGAAGAGAGGGTGAGCGCCAGCCAAATTGCGATCCAAAAAACGATTAGCGATACAATAGATAGCCTTTTGGCTACCATGCTCATGGTTCGTTCCAGTGCGGTATTGGACTGAATTAACTGAACCCGGTATTGCTGCCCCTGGTAATCGTGCCAGAGAAAATCGCCTGTTGCAGTGGTTACCTGCCCCTGCGAGTCCTGCGGTTGTTGGGAGATAGCATTTAGCAGTTCGGGCACACTAGAGGAGGGAATTTTGTTGGCGTATTCCCAGCTCGCGTCATGGCCTGTAACCCGAACAAATACCGCCAAGTCCTGATTCTCAGCAAACAGGATCCTGGCCAACTCCATCGCACGTTCATCCAGAGATTTACCGCTGTTAGCCAACTCGTTGTGAATGATTCGGGCTTGCAGATTCATGGCATTGAGCTCTGTCTTAACACCTAATTCCGATGTCAGACGATAAGACACCACAACGTAAGTGACAGACACAAACAGTGCCACACTGATGCAAGCCAGAATTAACCTGTTTCTGAATGACCTATCCTTGGTAAGTTCTGCAATCTGAACCATTTACTGGTGCTTGTTTTAGTCTTTGCTGCGCGTATCTATACCTGCAAGGTGATAAATCGGACACCATCCGCTGAACAGAGATATCAGATTAAGCAAACCAAAAATTCCGAGTAATATTTCAATAATTGGCTCTTCAATATAGTCGCCATTGAACAACGCAAACGCTGTAACAACAATGCCAATGATTCCACGCAACGATCTGTCTAATGTATTAAGGTTCTGAGTTACCTGCATTTTAACCCCCACTCTTTTTCCAAAAGTATAATGCATACCTAATATGTTTACTATATGAACGATAGTTTAAGCGCCGTAACGCCCACGGTAGTTATCAGAGGTCTCGTGTTGCCACAGAAAGTGAAGGGGAAGTACCGTTATCTCGGAAAAGACAGCCCCGTGGAGGGCTAAGAAGAAGTCTCACGCATCGGCCGCACTGTTTGTTCGGCAATCAGGCGGCCAACGCGTATACCTGTCATTTTACTTTTTAAGATGCGGCGTACAGGTTTCCTGTACTCGTTTAGCATCAAAAATCTCTATCCAGTAGCCATCGGGATCTTTGATAAAGGCAATGCCTTTCATCGAGCCATCGTTCGGCTTTTTCTGAAACGGCACATCCAGTTTTTCAAAACGTTCGCAGGCAGCCTCTAAATCCGGCACGTGAAAACCAATATGGCCAAACCCTTTAGGCTCGCTGTTTCCATTATGATAAGAAACCGATTCCGGGGTGTCGCCCCAGTTATGGGTTAATTCCAGCATCGCGGGTCGTCCAAAGGTTTGCTCTGTACGCTTTCCTTCATCTTCACTGATATCTGAAAAATCTTCGCCCGCTGTCAGGAAATACAGGCTAAACTCCATGCTCTCGAAATTCAGACGTTTCAACAGCGTCATTCCCATCACCCGGGTATAAAAATCCAGTGAACGTTTAGGATCTGCTATACGCAGCATGGTTTGATTGAAAACAAATCCATCCGTTGCGGGATCTTTTTGCTCGCACAATCCGTCTGCTTTATCAAAATGTCGACTCATAATTTTTCTCCGGTTAGAAGCATATATCAGTTGATGGGGACGTAAATGTGATTATACAACTGGGCCTTCCCCGCCATTTCCTGAAGCGCAGCCCTCTTTTACTTATAATTGAATACCGGTACGAAACAGAATCAGCTCCGTCTCACCTATCAAACATTTTTTGAATGTACTCTGGTAACAAGCTCTCTATCCGTTTGAGGAAGATTGCGGACACAAAAAAGGAGGCGATAAGCCTCCTTTAAATGAATCTATATTCTTACCCGATGGCTTTCGGGTTTGGCCCGTACTCGTTGTCAGGGTTACTGTCCAGACAGGCAAATACCAACAGAATCAAACCACCAATTAAAGGGATAAATGCAACCAGGATCCACCAACCGGTTCTGCCGATGTCATGCAAGCGACGTACAGTAACAGCGATGGCAGGTATCAGAACAGCCAGCCCGTATATACCACTTAACAGCCCCCACCCGGTATCTGTATCCAAGGTGCCTGTGGCTGCATCGATAAGCCCCAAAACAAGCGAAATAACGAAGTTAAACAACATGAAAAGCCAGTATTCTTTTCTTCTTGAACGTCCTGAGAACTCAGCGTATTTCTTAAGCGCGCCTATGTACCATTCCATAGTATACTCCTTTGATTCTATTTTTATGTTTGTCAGGTTTCGCCGTACATAACCCCTTATGTACTCATTTACTCCCTGTTCTTTGATACTATTAAATGTTACCAGGTCAGGCAACAACCTTATCATAATGCGTTAGCTCTTCTGTCCGGTTACGCAAAGGTAGTGCACAGAGGGCCAACTCGCCGGACCGCCTGCCTGTATTACGATTTCTTAACGTTTGCGTTGAATAGCCGGTACTTCAAAGTAATCATCAATAGATTCTTCCTTTAGCTTTTCAAAAGTCGCCAGCCTGGCTTTACGCTCAGCTACCGATTCACCGAAGACGTCCTGGTGTTCTTTTTCTATCATTTCAGTTATCCCCGCCACGGACAGGATCCCCAATAGTCGCGCAGCATGGATAAGCCCTTCGGTTCGATACTTATGCTTGTCATCAGGCCTGCCCTCCTGAGTATTTAAATAGCTTTTACGCACCGAGTCTTGCAAATATGTAAGGTATTCCTGTTCCGTCATATCCAATCCCTTTTTCTATACTTGCACTACTCTATGAGAGTAATACCGTCTCGGCAAATGTCATACACATTTGCACATTAGTCCAAACGTTACAAAAGCTAGTAAAAAATAAGAAGAATAAACAATCAGGATAAAAACATGCTGTTAACCCGGTTACCACGCTATGTGATTAGCGTGTTTTTGCTTGTATCTTGCACAAAGTTAAGTGCACAGGAGCCCTTGTCCGTTCAGGTTATTGAAGTCAGGTCTGAGCAGGTAAATGAACAGATCACGCTATCCGGTGAGGTAAATGCACTACTGACGTCACGGCTCTCTATCGAAACTGATGGGCTTATCAGAGAACTGTTTGTCGATGTGGGTAGTCACGTGAACAAGGGGGACAAACTCCTTGTTCTGGATGAGGCGCTAGCGACACAATCCGTGAAAGAAGCAGACGCTGCCGTTGCTGCCGCCCGGGCTACGTTTGATGATGCTGAGCGTTTGTTCAGTGAAGCACAGCGCCTTATTGACGCCAACCATATCGCCCAAAGCGAATTTCGCACCAGACAAAGCCGTCGGGATGAGGCCCGTTCGATGCTGGATCAGGCTACCGCCCAGCGTGACCACCAAAAAGAAGTGTTAGCCAACCACACATTAATCGCTCCTTTCTCCGGCGTCATCTCACAAAAGAATGTGGAAGTGGGCGAATGGCATCAAACCGGAAGCCAGGTGTTGCAACTGGTTTCATCTGATAATGTGCGGGTGGATGTGCGTCTTCCGCAGGAGGTGTATCCCCGCTTACAAAACGTGAAGCAAGTTCATCTATTGCCTGACACCGCTCCCGATAAGACAATCGACGGCGAAATTGCCACCGTAGTGCCCGTTGGCACCTCAGCAGGGCGCAGCTTTCTGGTGCGTTTGCAGCCGCTAACCCCTCAACCAGAGCTAATACCAGGCACCTCCGCACGTGCCACCATTGAATTTGAAGTAAACCAGCAGGCGATTGTGGTGCCGCGCGACGCCCTGCTAAGACAGCCCGACGGAAATGTCAGCGCCTTTGTCATTAAAAACGGCAAAGCCGAGCGACGAAAACTAACCCTCGGTGGCAGCGGCGATTACGGCATTGAAGTGCTTGAAGGCTTGCAGCAGGGCGAGCAGGTAGTTGTTCGCGGTAACGAAGTACTCAGCGACGGCCAGAGCGTGAACGTAGAAGTTGTGACCGAGGGAGACCTGTCACAATGATGTCGGCGGCCATTCGTCAGGGCAAACTGCTGACAGTTATCGTGCTTATCCTGTGTGTGCTGGGTATCGCCGCGGCCTTTCGCATGCCGGTACAGATGATTCCTGACCTGGATGTGCGGATAATCACCGTTGAAACCGGCTGGCCCGGCGCCACACCGCAGGATGTAGAGAAAGAAATTCTTATAGAGCAGGAACGCTATCTGCGTACCCTGCCGAACCTGGTGCGCATGGAGTCTTTTGCCAGCACCGGCAGCGCCACCGTCGAGCTTGAGTTCCCTTTCGGTGTTGATGTTAACGAAGCGCTTATTCGTGTGGCCAATGCACTGAGTCAGGTTCCTGCCTACCCGGAAAATGTCGACCAGCCGCGATTGTTCAGTTCCAGTTTTTCGCAAAATGCCTTTATGTACTTTATGTTGCTGCCCAAAGCCGACAACCCGCACGGGCTGGATATGGATATGGTGGGTGACTTTGTCGAAGACGTCGTGCGTCCGCGCATGGAACGGGTTACCGGCGTCTCGCAAGTTGAGGTACGCGGCAATGCGCTGCGCCAGATAAAACTTTATGTGGATCCAGTTAAACTGAGCCAGCGCGGCCTCTCTCTGACCGATGTCCGCGACGCCGTGCGCGGAAGAATGAACGATGTCAGCGCAGGTGATATTGACGATGGTAAGCGACGTTATTTGCTTCGCACCATTGGTCGCGTGGATGATGTGAATGCCCTGAATGAAATAATTCTTAGTCATAACAATGGCACAAACGTGCGCCTTAAAGACGTCGCCAGAGTCGAGCTTGATCACTATGAAAAGCGCGGGTTTTCTACGATTGGTGGTAACCGCGCGGTAATGCTGGCCGTTAACAGGGAGCTGGGCTCCAACGTGATAGATATCAAAGCCGGGATGCTGGAGGCCGTAGAGGCATTACGTACAGAAGTGCTCGCCCCCAACGGCATGCAAATGATCCTGATTGGCGATGATGTCCGCTATGTGCAGTCCTCGGTAAAAAACGTATTTGTGAATCTGTGTCTTGGTGCCATTCTGGCCTGCGCTGTCATGTACTGGTTCCTGCGTTCAGGTCGCGCTACGCTTATTTGTCTGATGGGTATTCCTGTTTGTACTATCGCTGCCTTCCTTGGTCTGCTGGCCTTTGACAGAACCGTGAACGTAATTTCACTGGCCGGTGTGGCATTTGCTATCGGCATGACGGTAGATAACAGCATTGTTGTGCTTGAAAGTATTGAAAGCGCGAAAAAGAAAGGGCTGTCGGCGCTGGATTCGGCACTTCAGGGCGTGAAGGAAGTCTGGACTGCGGTTATTGCGTCCAGTGCCACTACGGTGCTTGTGTTTGCACCGGTATTGTTTATTGAAGAGGAAGCCGGTCAGCTTTATTCGGATATCGCCATAGCAATATCCGCATCCATTCTGGCTTCCATGGCCTTTGCTTTGCTCGTGGTTCCTGCTGCCTGCGCAAATATCGGGTTGGGTGAAACCCGAAATCGTTCCGCAGCCACCCGTGAACGCATCCTGGGTGCGTTGGAAGGGTTATATACCCGGGCGCACTGGCGCACAGTAACGATTATAGTCAGTATCGTGGGTACGCTTGGCCTGGCCATACTGTTTATGCCAGCCGCCGAATACCTGCCTGAGGGCGAAGAGCCCAAAGCTTTTACCCGCATGTTTGCGCCCCCGGGTTATAACCTGACAGAAATGGAGCGCATCAGCGAGGAAGTGTTAGCAACCCTGGAGGAAGCCAAAGCCCGCGATGCCGACGCGGAGGCCCCGGACAAACTGCTGCCGGCGCTGGAATATTATTCCATGCGTGTTTCTGCTGGCGAAATCTGGGTGATGAGCGAGCCCAAAAACGATGAAGATATCGATGCCATGATGCAGGGGTTAACCACCCTGTTCGAATCGTATCCGGGTATGCGGGCATTTTCTTCACGAGGCTCGATTATCTCCAGTAATCAGGGCGGTACCCGCGCCGTTAATCTGAATATATCCGGCCCAGAGCTGGTCGAGCTTTACAGCACCGCGCGCAACGTCATGCGCCGGGCCGATGATATCTTTACCAACCCAAGGCTGGACTCCTCCCCTGCTTCACTATCACTCGACCAGCCATTGGTTGAAATCCGCCCACGTTGGGACAGGCTGGCCGAGCTAGGTATGGACCCGCAGGCTTTCGGTTTTATGGTGGCAGCATATAGTGATGGCGCGTATGTGGCAGAGTTTATCGAGGGCGATAACAAAATTGATATTTTCCTGTACAGCGAGGCCGGCACAGATCAGAACCTTAATGCACTGAAAATGGCCCCGGTACGAACGCCGCAGGGCGATGTGCTGCCGCTGGATGCCCTGGCCGAATTTGTGGAAACCGTCGACAGCGACGAGCTTCGGCGGGTGGATGGGCAGCGCACGGTGTCTGTGTATATCATTCCGCCGGAAGATATCGCGCTGGAAACCGCCGTATCTATGGTTCAGAACACCCTCATTCCCGAGCTTAAGGCCAGTGGCGAAGCGGGCAAGTCGGTAAGTTTCTCAATCACGGGCGCTGCAGATCAGCTGGAAGCAACCCGTGATGCGTTACTGGCAAATCTTGCGGTATCGATTGTGCTGATTTACTTGCTGATGGTGGCGATTTTCTCACACTGGGGTTTTCCGGTATTGATTTTAATGACAGTACCATTAGGTATATGTGGCGGTATTCTAGGCCTTGTGGCACTGAATTATTCCGGCACACTGCTATCGCTGTTCGGTCTGGCCGGTATACATCAGTCTTTTGACATGATCACCATGCTGGGCTTCGTGATACTGCTGGGAACCGTAGTGAACAACCCGATCCTTATTGTTGAGAAAGCCCGGGCACAGCTTGCAGAAGGCGATAATGTTATTGAGTCGGTAAAACAAGCTGTGAAAAGCCGGCTTCGCCCTATCATGATGTCTACCGCGACAACGGTCTGCGGGTTAGCGCCGCTGGTTTTCATTCCCGGCGCAGGAACAGAATTGTACCGGGGCGTAGGTATTGTGGTGTTGTCAGGGATCGCTTTCTCCATGCTGATCACGCTGACATTCTTACCCTGCCTGCTGGTGTTTGTGTTGCAGTTTTTTGAGCGGCGAAGGGCTTAACAAATAAAACCTATATTGTTATAGGCAGTCTCAATTTTGCATCTGAGCCGCTTGCCGCCCTTTTACTGCAATATCTTCACTGGCTTTGCTGAACCTTAAAAAATGCCGCCTTTTTAAATATGTTGAAGCCAGCTTCGTCTACCTTAATTAAGGTAATTTTATAGTGAGTTTTGTTAAGTCCAGTGTCTATGATGATATCGTCCCCTACAGATAAACTGTATTCTTGCGACAATGAGCCATCCTGGCTGACGACCTGAAATTTTACTGAGTTCGGTTGAACATTATTTACTGATAGCTTGTATCCCTCACCAAAACTCAGCGTGTAACCTTCTTTAGCATAGTAACCAGAGAATAACGTTACCCACTGCACGGGTCCTTCAGGCTCATCGGCTTGTTGTTCTTCAGGAGTCCAACTCTCAGGCATCTCAACGACGGCATCAGATAATTCTTCATAATCATGCTGCAGTGCGATTATTTTTTCTGCCCTTGCTTTGAGGCTCTGAATCTTCGCGAGAGCCTCACTTGCCTTTGCGCCAACATTATTGATTTTTGCTCCTTCTTCCTCTGCTCTTTCGAGCAAATCGCTCAGCAATGTTTCAATTTTTTGGTCAAACTGAGGTTTTACCTCCTCATTGATAGAGGTATTGACGATATCCTCACTTTTTTCTGCGATGTAACCTGGAAGTTCGTACGCACTCACCCCCAGGATGCCACAAATTACTGCTATGATAGCCAGCCCCCAGCGCCGGTTGTGCTTTTCAACCTCACTGGTTATCTGAAGTTTAGTTTCCAACGCATTGATCCTTGCTTCCAAAGCAATGCACTTTTCTTCTAAATCCATGTAAACCTCCGCGTTTAAGACAGTTTCTGGCTCAAACAACAATTACCGGCACGACTGCGCCTGGCTCACTTTCGCTATAGACTGCACCCAACAACTCTACCTGCCCGGTAAGGTTTTGAAGTGCCAGCACAAACCCAATAACTGAAGGATGCATTCGCTCCAGCTCTGCGCCTAAAATTGAAAAGGGAGAATGAATGAGTTCGTCCAAAAGTTCGTTCAGGGAATTTAATTCGGCTATTTTGCGTCGGCGTAAGCGCTCTGTTTCTTCCTCCGTCAATGTGTTTGACACGGGGTGTCCCAACTGCACTTCAATTTGGCGAAGGTAAGCAACCATGCAGTCTGCCGCTCTGTTTAACTCGTTATATAACCCGGTCGCTCTTCTGTATTGTTGCGATTTTTTTGTTCCCCGGTAGATATCTGTCACTTTATCCAGTGCACGACGCATCGACGCGCCAGACATGCCATTAAGTGTATCCACCGCATCATAGAGGCTGACTGCAGATGCCGCTCGCAATACATCTTTGACGCCATCGGCAAGTGTCGTCCCTTCTAATTCTGCAAACTTTTCATACGCCAGGCAGTAGGCCTTTAACGTGCTATCAAAAATGTCTTCATTGGCACGGGATATCGCCGATGCAAACGCGTCCTTTTCCAGACTCATCGAATACTGAAGGGTAACTGTTGCACCTTTACTGGCAGCATTTTTAGCCGCTGCGGCCATGGCCTGCACAGTTTGCATTGTCACTGCCCCGGTACGCTCATAGAGTCTTGAGAACCCGGCTAATTCCGCGTCAGTGAGAGTCGCATCTGAATAGAGCATGTTCAGCGTGCTTTTACTCTGCGCCTGAGCAAGGTAATTAAACGCAGAGCTCAGTGTTATCAGGTTGCTTTCTTTTTTAAACTTGTCGAGTTGCGTAAACGTGCCTTTCCCGTTGAAGGCTGTGAGTTGTCCACGGCCATCTCTGCGGATTTCCACGTCTTGATCAAATAACAATGCTGACACGGATTCCAGGCCAAAGAGGTTGAGTGTAAAAGTGACTGATTTGGTCTTGGATGACACCGCACTGATACTGGCTTCCAGCAATGTAAACTTATCGCTGGTACTGATATCCGGGTTCGCATCGTCTTTCAATACCAGCGAAAAATCGCCGCTCATACACGCCGAGAAATACTTAGCCGTATCGGTGTCAGAAGCCAATGCGGATAAAGGAAACTTCACCTTCAACAAACGACTGTCAGAGTTTACGCTGGTGTCAGTCCGGCTGTAAGCTGCCCCCACTTCCTCGATCATGCTGGTATTGACAAATTCTTCTAACAGCGCAAGACGGGACACCACATGCTTCCTAAAGCGGTGGACAGGAGCTAACACTTCATCAGTCAATTCATTCACGTTAGTCAGCACCTTATCAACGTCATAACCAAAGGCTTTGAGTGGAGCTAACAGCTCACTGCTACTGTCTTTTACTAACTCAAGAACTGCCTCTTTTACCTGTCCATGCCAATGCATGGCGGTCTGTGTGAACAAAGCTTCAAGTGCATTAATTCGTTGTGCAGCGAGATTCAGCCCCAGCAGCCTGCAGAACGATTCTGCGAGTATTCTGGTTTCTTGTGTACCGGACATCCACTCGTCGTAACGTGCAAGTGGTTGATCCAGGAACTGCGCGACACGTTCGCTCAGCGACTTGATAAGCCTGGCTTCGTCATCCTGACCGAGTGCCAGCATCACAATATCCTGCTTCCAGGTGTCTTCGTCTTTTATCTGGTCTTGTATGAAATCAATTAACTGAGACTTGGGATCGTTAACAGTATCCAGAAAATTCAGCAACTTGGCATCCAAATCACTGGCGGCTTTCAGATAGTCAGACACGGTGCGTTTCACACCAGGTGTTATCAGCTTCGCTTCCAGACTCAAGCTGATCTGACGTGAGGAATTGCTTTTTCTTAACGCCTCCACGTAGACGTGCTCTCCACGGGTGAAGGCTAGAAGTTCAAAGTCTCCATTTAATGCGTAATCCACACCACCACTAACGCCAACCTTTACACCCACGTTGTCGGCTCCTGATGAAATTTGCGTGTTGTTCAGGGTCCAGGCATAGCCTGCGCTGACCTTGGCGTAAGCCTTCAAACCTGCAGACAAATCAACCTGTATTGCGCGTAACGTACCCGAAGTTAATGTTTTGAAAGGTTCTGTAAAACTGAACGAGCTGACATGTCGGTAAAGAGAAATAAATAACGGGGTATCTGCAGAGGCAGCAAAATAGAATTTCACCTGTGCTTCTGCACTTCCACTCATGCCCGCCTGCAATGACAACGACATACCCTTTTCAGAAGAGAACGCGCCGTCAACACCGGCATATGCGTTACCCTCGACGCAATAAACCAGGCATGACGTTTGTCTCGCACCTTGCGTCGACACCGGCAAATCATCAAGATATTTGACTATCGCTGCAGCATCGACCTTGAACGCACTGTTAATAACCAGTGTGCCAGCAGGAACAGGAACTTGTTTATGCAGAGAGACTATCGGCAGTTTGACCGATTCTCCCAGCTCGGACGTATCTTGCAGCATTACCTCGATAAGCGAAGTTGATGAACTACCAGAGCTTCCGCTAGCGTTTACTAGTTTCAAAAATGCCACAATCGATTCCAAGGAATATCCTTTCTCAATGAGTGAATCGAAGGACAAATCATCAATATACGTTTCCCATTGGCTCAACTTCTGTTTGAGTGAAGTGAGATTTTCCTCTGAAATGCCATCGACATTTATATCCGGTACCAGGATTTCAGCAATGTCTGCTATGGTACGCAGTGTATTAAGGGGGAATTGACTGTTTACATCAGTAAAAATAGGCATGGTCCTGTTCCTTGGCGTAAAAATGGTTTAGTCGTTATTTTCATTTTGCTTGCAACGCGTTGTTGCTATTGCAGCCAACTTCTCCACATACAACCGCATAGAATGGCTTTTTACCGGCATCCCCAGGCTCACGGCGACACGGCGCCAGAACCAGAAAGCAGTATCCAACTGATTGGGATTGGAAAGAATTTTCAGATTTTTCATCTGGCTGTCTTTTAAACTGGAAACTTCCGGCAAATACCTGAGATCACCGTGGTGCCTGAAGTATTTAAGTTTGGAAGTTGCCAGTTCAATCGTTTCCAGCCATCCATCAATCCAGCGTCCCGGTATCGCACCACGTAAGTAGGCAACTGATTTCCCAAGCAAACCGGCCCAGGCTCCAGGCGGTAATCGCGGCACGATGTCGGCCGAATTCACCACGCGATACACCGGTGTTTTCATGAAGGTAAAATAGTCATAACTGGCAATACGTGGGGCACCAAAGGTGTAGCAGACAGCGCGATACGGTTTCGCCTTTTCCCGCAAGCAAGTGTATTCAAGGTGGCGGGCACAAAGTATAGCCAGCGCCCCACCTAAAGAGTGGCCGGTAAAGTACAACGTAAACGGCTTCTGTAACTGGCCGGCTGCAGATTCTATTTGTTTACGAATATCCGAAAAGACCGAATGGCATGCTGCCTGAAATCCACTGTGGACCAGACCGTCCCCTTCAATCGCTGATGCTTCGCCATAGCGGGAATTGGTGAGCCAGTCTTCAATTTTCTTCTCACTTCCTCTGAACACAACCGCGATAAACGGATCGCTGCCGTGACGGACGCAAACAAACCCTTGTGTCGATCCTACGTTAAAAGGCGTGCCTGCCAGCGATAGATTCGCTTTTTGCAGGTCTTGTTCGAATGCCTTTTTTGAGCTCACATTATCGTTCTGCTTATAAAACCTGTGCCAGGCAATAACTTCATCCACAAAGGCATCGGTGCTATGAGATTGCGTTTTCAGGTAATCGGCTACCTCTTTGGATATTGGTGCAGAAGGCACGACATCCAGATAGGCAAGGTCCGAAAGTTCAGCCAGCAGATAAGCGGTTCTGTCGCTGCAACCAATGCGATCTGTGGGAATATCAAGCAAGTGAGTGTGCTTGAACGGGGTATTAACGCGCCCGGTAGTTTTCACCTTATGATTAACCACCTGACCCAGCCAGCCAGCTAATGCAGTACCTATGGCACTTGCGTAAACCGGGTACTCTTCACACCACTGCCAGAGGTCTGCCAACCACCCCTTGTGCCAGGCAAGCAGTAAGAAAACGATTATCAGTGCATAATTGAAAATAACACCAGCGACTGAAAAAGCAGGAGCCCAGTTTGTAGTTTCAGTTGCTGATTGTTGGTGAGGGTGATTCTTAGACGCATCCATGCCAGTGACACCTGAACAAATTTTATACAAAATAGTTCAAATGTCTGCATTGTCAAATGACAGGGTTACACTTTTCTCTGGTCAGCGTTCGCTCTGCACTGCCTTCTCTTCTCGGAAGCCTGTTGTAGTTAACCTGGCAACAAGCTTCCCAAAGGCTATGTGTCTCACAATTTATTGTTACTGTGGGGCTTTCTCCCGACGAGATATTTTGTCCTTTTAGCGTGGCATTTCCCGGAAACCGGCTAAGCTGTCACTCTTGTTTCAAAAGTATTAGTTCAACCTCGCTGACCGGCAGCGGTTTATGAAAGAAATACCCCTGGAAGCTGTCACAGCGAAGCGCTTTTAACACAATCGACTGACTTTCGGTTTCTACGCCTTCAGCCACAATGTGTAAGTTTAAGCTCTTTGCCAGCGATATTATTCCGCCACACAGCGTTGCCGCTTCCTGACTTTCGATAATATTGTCAACAAAGGACTTGTCGATTTTGAGATGCGTAATAGGTAAGTTTCTCAGATAAGACAAACTTGAGAATCCTGTACCAAAATCATCCAGTGAAAAGCTAATCCCTTCTTTTTGCAGATGCTCCATGACTATGACAGTAGCTTCAAAATCGTCAAATACCGAGCTTTCAACAATTTCAATATCAAGTGCAGAGCCAGACAGATTGTAGTCAGCCAGACGCGTTCCTACAAAAGTTGAGAAGCCCTGTTGCAATAAGGTTTCCCCGGTAATATTCACTGACACCCTGGGTACACTGAATCCGGCTTGTTGCCACTCGCTGATGCGTTTTAGCGCCGCATCAAAAACCCACTTTTCCAGCTCATAAAGCAGGTTGGCCTCCACCGCGGCATCCAGAATGATATCCGGCCTGATAGCGCCCATCTGACTATGGTGCCAGCGCAGTAACGCTTCCAGACCAATTAGTTTATGTGAAACTGCGCATACCTTTGGCTGGAAAACCAGGTGCAGGTCTTCGTTATCAAGTGCCTCGCGCAATGCTTTTACAACTTGCACGCGACGCTCAATTAACAGAAGTTCTTTTTCCGCCAGCAATCTAACCTGCACCCCTTCTCTTTTAGGCAGTGAATGTGCGAAACGAGCTGCGACTTTGAACAGCTCTTGGGGCTCGCTTGTGGCTGCAGTATTGCTGGTTACGGTCACTTTGAGGCTTGGCAAAATATCCACCTCTGTGGTTTTTACCCCTCCTCTCAGGCAACCTTTAAGTTCGCGGGAAAGCGCAATTGTGGCGGACTCGCTAAGCGGACGAAGTATCAACGCACACAAGTTTGTAGTTTCCACACGCCCGAAGATCATAGAATAATTGTCCAGACATGCTTTCAGACGTGATGTCAGCTCTATCATCATCTCATCCGCAACATACGGCGCGAATGTGTCTGCGACCCATCGAAGATTACTAATGGTGACAGTAACAATATGGTAAATACCGGCGTCCCGGTTAGCTGGAAGCTCTCGTTCACAGGCTTCAAAAAATGCGCTGTCTACCAGAGTATTGGTAACTGAATCTTTATGCAGCTTGAGCCTGGCTTTTAATCGTTCGACGGTAATATCGTCAGGTAACAGAACTTCCTGGCGGGCTAATTCCATAAAGGAAATAAGAAGTTTTCTTTCTTTTTGGTCAATCGTTCTGGGCGTAGTGTCAATTACACACAGTGTTCCCAACGGAAAACCGTTTTCATCTCTTATCACTGCACCTGCATAAAATCGTATATTCGGATAGCCAATAACCAGCGGATTATCTTTGAAGTTCGGATGAGTTGATGCATCTTCGATAACCAGAAGATGATTTTCCTGAATAGCATGAGAGCAAAACGCTTCACAGCGGGGCGTTTCCTCAACATCGAGACCTTGTTTTGATAAAAACCATTGGCGGTCTTCATCAACCAGGGATATTAGCGCAATTGGCACATCAAACACGTTGGCTACCAGACTGGTAATCCTGTCGAACCGATCATTGGGCTCGCTGTCGAGCAGATTTAATGCCCGAAGCGCCTTGAGCCGGTCTGATTCACTGTTTGTTGTCTGTTCGGTAGTAACCAAGTCTGATGGAAGCATAATTTCACCTTGTGCTGATAATGCCAGCAGTAGTACCAGCGAATGCAGATGTTGCCAGCAAAAGTCTCAGCGCGCGCGGAAACCTGCGGGAGCGAAAGGTATCACGCAGAAGGATTTACTTATATTAGACTTTTAGAGAAAGTGGGAATACGTCAGTGGCCGCTCAGACAGACGTCAGAAATACCCCTGAACGCTGCACTAGCGGAGTCAGGGATACGTTCAGAGCCAAGAATTTTGCTAATACAGGCGAATAACTTATCGGAGCAATCTTTGTTCTCTAAAGCAATGTCTCTGCCTTCAGACGGCAAAATATCCTCAGCTTTTAGGACTGAGATTACAGCGTTGCGGCGCGCCAATGTCTTCGCGCTGAATGCTCAGTTGTGTTCGCTTCAGCGAAGCGTCATCAGGAAACACCTTTAGCGCCTGCTCCACGATTTTAGCGGCTTGCATTACACATCCCTGCACCGCCAGCACGTGCGCAAAATTATTCATGTAAGCGGCTTGATACTGCCCTGTGTGAAACCCTTTATCAAACCAGTAAATTGCCTGCTCTGGTTGCGCTTCTAAATAGTGATTGGCTAACAGAAAGTACGCCAGCCATTGATCCGGCCACTGCCTTGTAGCTGATTCAAGAAACGCCAGTGCCGCATCCGTTCTGCCCACGTTAAGCATGTCATATGCCGCGCTGGTGTAAGTAAACGCATCCAGCGCCGGGCTGGTAGTCTCTGGTGGCAAGGGTGCCATGTACCAGTAATTTCCCCGCGCCCAGGTTTTCTCGAACAGTTCAAAAGACATGGTATGGTCGGGGGTAACGCCGGTGTGCAGCGTAACGGTGCCAGCCGGCAAATCGTAACCAATTACCACGGCATAATGCCATTGCGGCAGTAACTGAATAGACAGGTTCTGAAACACAATCACCGGAATATTGTCATCCACCAGCCTGAAAAGCTGGGCTAATGTGCCGCGCTCGGCATAGGGCAAAAAGCCATACTGGCGGGTCGCGCTTACCATTTCCAGTTGCAGGCTACCCTCACGCTCGGGAATAAAGATCTTTGGCGCAATCTCTTCAGCGCTGACGGGATTACCATAAAACGTGAACACTTCAGATAACGTGGTAGGCCCGC
Source organism: Alteromonas antoniana (assembly GCF_019249295.1). Taxonomy (GTDB): domain Bacteria; phylum Pseudomonadota; class Gammaproteobacteria; order Enterobacterales; family Alteromonadaceae; genus Alteromonas; species Alteromonas antoniana. The sequence continues at coordinate 169,794 of NZ_JAESDH010000005.1, read as the reverse complement.
AGTAGTATTGCTGTTGTGCGTAAAAAGGCACGTTATCAATGTAGCTGGCCTCGGAAAGCCCAGTGGGGTGCGCGGCACGTAGTTGTTCAGACTGAGGGGTCGCTGTACATCCGGCTAACAACAAAAAGCCTGCAAGAAAGCAGGCCTTTATCACCAACGATGGCATCATATTAGCTGTTTACAGGTCGGATAAACGGATATACATCAGTAACGCCGATAAGATCCAGAATGGCAATGATTGCCAGTACCGTAAGGACGGCACCTACAACACCACCGGCTGGCGCCTCATTAATATGGTCGTTTAACTGTGCAAGCTCGTTTGGCGTCATCGCGTTAATTCTGTCAATGGCATCATTACGGTCTACGCCAAGACTCACCAGTTTATTCTGGACATCTTCACGATTCACCATTTCAATTAGTTGCTGCTTATTGAATGATGCCGTCTGTGCCTGCATTACACTGTCAGAGCTAATTGCTTCCGCGTGAACGTTTCCGGCAACAAACAACAGGGCGGTGAGTGTACCTAACATCAGTTTAGTGAAGTATTTCATTATTTTTCCTCTTTCTACTAATTTAGTAGTACGTTGTTTCTACTAACAATACAGATGAAAATTAACAAAAGTTCATAATTGTTACTGCCCCCCCAAAATACTTACCGACGGGGGCCGGCCCAGAATGCAGACAGATACATTGGTTTTCTCGATTTCGACATCAGGTTACAGGCCTACCGACGGAGTGATGAGCCATGTGATGACACTGAAAGGTGTCCGTTCGCATTCTGTAAACACAAGAACCCGTTCATTGCCCTTACCGGGGCAATCCAATACACTTCCCGGATGAACTACCCTATCCCCGCCAGGCAACAGGAAACGTTGCTGGAAATCAAGAAAAGTAAATTTCACGCCCGGGCCGGGTTTGTCGACTCCCGTGAAGCAGCTATGACGCTGCTGGAAGCGGCGCGGTCCCGCTACCCCGATGCGCGTCATCACTGCTGGGCCTATGTGCTTGGCAACCCGGCAATGCCCTCCAGCGCCGCAATGTCTGATGACGGTGAGCCCAGCGGCACTGCCGGTAAACCTATATTGAACGTGCTCCAACACAAGGACGTCGGAGACGTGATGATTGTCGTAAGCCGTTATTTCGGCGGTATAAAGCTTGGCGCAGGCGGCCTGGTGCGCGCTTATTCCGGCGCGGCGCAACAAGTGATGGAATCGCTGGAAATAAAAACCCAGATAGCGCTTACCACTGTGAGCATCGATGCCGACTTCAAGCACGAGCAGTATCTGCGCCATTGGGCTGAGCAGCAAAACGGAAAAGTCTTAGGCTGCGATTACGCGCAGCACGTCACCATTACCCTTGCACTTCCGAACGCCGCGCTGGCAGAGCTTGATGCCCTGTCCGGTAGTCTGGGGTTACACATTCACGACATCTGAAAGCGACAGCCACTCAAGCTAACGTACAGCGTTTCTCAACTATCACCGTTAGCTTTGGCACTGTAGCTGTAACTGTGCAATGCTCTCGCACCATCTCCGTCGCTTTTCTGAATGGCCTTTAGGGAAGAGACGAACACCCCTTGGGTCGCTCAGGTATATAGCCGAATGGCCATAGGGTTATTCGCCTTTGTTCTCTGACAATAAGGTGCTGCATCACGTCACTGTCCGCTCCCGTCGCCGATGGTGTTATGCTTAGAAAGTAGCGGACTTGGTATTCGCCACGTTGAGTGTGAAAAGAAAACTATTTTTCTAACCACGGCGTAAATGACATATTACCAACCCTAATACACAATATTATCCGGCTTAACGGGCGTGATTACCGTGCTTGCAAGTCTCGGTGGCGCGTATTTAACAGTGTTATCAGTCATGGAGTTGACGCTAATGCGTATTGTTTTTCCTATCATCTTAATGGTTGTCCTTGCCGGTTGCGCAGAGCCTCAAGAGCGAACTGCACTGCTGCGCTCGGTGATTGCTACCGACGTGACATTCTCAGACGGAAACGAGGCCAGAGTATTATCCGGCGTAGCACAATCAGCCGAAACCAGTCAGCTCAGCTTTGAAGTGGCGGGGATCGTCGAAGACGTCAATGTGAATCTGGGCGATGCTATCGAAAAAGGCGACGTACTGGCCACGATTGAGGCCAGAGTATTTGAGCTTGCTGTGAAACAGCGCCAGGGCCAGCTATCGGAAGTACAGGCCCGGCTGAACGAAGCTCAGACTGATTTTCGCCGCAAACAGCAGTTAATCGACTCGGGTGCGGTGTCACAGGCCGAACTGGATGTGGCCACAACGCAGTTAAAGTCACTGGAGGATCAGGTGGAAGTTGCCCGTGCGCAGCTTGATCTGGCGAAAGAGGATGTTGCCGATACCCGCCTTGTGGCACCGTATGCCGGCACCATTGCAGAGCGCCATATTGAACCCTCTCAGCGCATTACGCCTGCGCAGCCTGCATTCACGATACAAGGTACCGCAGGCATTGAAGTTGCCGTGCTGATGCCGGAAAACCTGGTCAGTAATGTTGCTGTGGGTGATGCAGTGTCAGTAACGGTTTCTGCGATTGAGAAAGCGACACTTGAAGGCAGGATCTTTGAAGTCGCCAGCCGGGCGCAAAGTGCCAATGCGTTTCCGGTGACAGTAAGATTGAATGACACACCCGATAAGCTGCAACCGGGCATGAGCGCCGAAGTCACGTTTCGCTATCAAAATGGCAATAACACCACCGCCTTCGTGGTTCCCCTGTCAGCGGTGGCATCGGCAGATAATAATCAGCATTTTGTCTGGCAACTGACAAGTACCGACAACAGCGATGAATTTGTGGTTAGTGCGGTGTCGGTGAACTTATTGTCTATGGATAAAGACACCGCCCGGGTAGAGGGCAAGCTTACCGACGGTATGCGAATTGTGCGCTCTGGCGTAGGATTTTTAAAAGAAAATCAACGCGTCCATATTGCCAACGGCCATCCTCGCTTGTTTAACGAGTAGGCGGTGCTATGAAGTCTCTTTCCCAACTGAGTCTGGAACAAAACCGCCTGATGCTGGCGGTAGTGATCGTCATGATGCTGTACGGGCTGTTCAGTTACTTTACCCTGCCCGCACAGGAAGATCCGTCTATCACGATCCGGGAGTCGGTCATCACCACTACGTACCCTGGGTTGCCTGCTGATAAAGTTGAATTGCTAGTCACCAAAACGTTAGAAGAAGCTGCCAGAAAGCTACCTGAAATCGATGAAATTCGTTCTGTCTCCATGACCGGAAAGTCGATTATTCACGTCAAAATCCAGGACAAGTATTTCGAGCTGGAACAAATCTGGGACGATTTACGGGATGAGCTTGAGCAGGTTCAGGGGGATTTACCAGAGGGCACCTCGCCGCCGCTGGTGAACGATAACTTTGGCGATGTGGCTGTCCTGACGGTAGCGCTATTGGCGGAAGATAGTTATACCGCAGGTGAACGCTACGATTTTGCGCAGCACATCCGTGACTCGCTGTTTAAGGTTGAAGGGGTAAAGCGCATCGATTTGCTTGGCGTTCTGCCTGAGCAAATTGCCATTGAAATAAACAATACCAAACTTTCTCAGCTAAACATGTCTCCTAATCAGTTAGTGACCATGTTACAGCAGCAGAATATTATTCAGCCGGGCGGCACCGTGGATGCCAACGGCATGAATATCACGATCCAGCCCTCAGGCTATTTTCAAACCGTAGCCGATGTTGAAAACGCGTTAATCGCAGTCCCCGGGCAACAGGAAACTGTACTACTCAAAGACATCGCCAGTGTTACCCGCGAACCGGTCGATCCGCCCTCGCGTACGGCCTTTTATCAGGGCCAGCCGGCCATCATTTTTGCCATTGCTAAGAGCGACCACGTGGACGTGCTGAAATTCTCCCCGCAAATGGAGGCTGAGCTTGCGCAACTTGACGCCATGCTCCCTGCCGGGCTGTCGCTGGAAACCATTACGCGTCAGGCCGACGTGGTAGAAAAAGCGGTAGACGGCGTCAGTCTCAATGTGCTGGAAACACTGGCCATCGTATGTACGGTGGTGATCCTGTTTCTGGGGTTCAGAGCTGGCTTTATCGTGGGCGCTATCGTACCAGGCGTGATTTTGCTGACTATCGCCATAATGTCGTTTACCGGCATGGTGCTTGAGCGCATGTCACTGGCAACGCTCATCATTTCGCTGGGCGTACTGGTGGACAATGGCATCGTCGTGGCAGAGGACTTCAAGCGACGGCTGGAAGATGGTGAATCGCGTGAGCAGGCCCTCGCTGACAGTAGCCGCTCATTATCTTTTCCGTTATTAACCTCTTCTCTCACCACCATTCTGGTATTTCTGCCGCTGATGCTGGCTAACAGCGCCGCTGGCGAATATACCCGATCGATATCGCTGATCATCCTGATTTCTCTGCTGGTATCCTGGCTGCTGTCGCAAACCATTACGCCGTATTTGTGCTATCACTTTGTTCCCGCCCCCGGTGAGCAAAAGAAGTCACGTTTTACCGTGAGTCATTATTTTGAGCGACTGAACCCGTTTTATGAGTCGTTTTTGCGACGCATTCTTAACTTACGAGTCCTGTTCGTGGGCCTGATGATCGGACTGTTTATGCTTGGCGGTTACGGGCTCTCAACGGTACCGGCAAAATTTTTCCCGGATTCAGACCGCGCCCAGGTGTTGGTCTATCTTGACTTGCCTACCGGCAGTTCTATCAGAGAAACCAACCGCACCTTACAGGCCGTATTTGAACGTCTGGATGACAAACAGCGCTTTCCGCATATTGATAAACATGTTGGCTATGGCGGCTTTGGTGGCCCGCGTTTCGTGCTTTCCCTGACCCCCATTGATCCCGAGCCCTCAAAGGGTTTCATTATGATTGATGTAGGGCAAAGGAAGCATGTTCAGCCCACCATCGACACGCTGCGCAGTATGTTCGCTCAGGAGTTTCCGAACGCCTTTGCCCGCGTAACGAAAATGTTTCTGGGGCCATCTGATTCCAGCAAAATTGAAGTTCAGGTAAAAGGGCCGGATAAAGACTTGCTGTTTACCACCTCTAAAGCGCTTGAGCGGCTTCTTGAAGGCTTGCCCGGCACCTATGATATTCGCAATAACTGGGAAAACCGGGTTACCCAGATAAAGCTGGATATCGACCAGCAAAAAGCCCGCAGAGCAGGCATAAGCTCGGCGGATATTGCCCAAACACTGAATACTTATTTCTCAGGGCGCGTCATTACCGAATACCTGGAAGGCGACGACATTCTGCCTGTTATCATTCAGGCGAAAGAGGAAGAGCGGTTTAATCTGGATCGCGTGAAAAGTGTGAATGTGTATTCCCAGTCGCGCGACGTGAGCGTGCCACTGACGCAGGTAGCAGAGATTAGATACGAAACCGGTTTTGCCCGCATTGCCCGCGAAAACCTGTTCCGAACCATTACCGTTGAAGCCAAAAACTTCACCTATAACGCCGAAGAAATGGTGCCAATGCTTCAAGAGGATGTCGCAGCACTAAGCGACACCTTACCTTACGGCTACACCATTGAGTACGATGGCGTTATTGAAGAGTCCAAAAAGTCGCAGTCCTCACTGAACACTTACATTCCATTGTGTCTGGGAGTTATTGTACTGCTGCTGATTGCCCAGTTCCGTTCCTATCGCCGGACACTGATAATTCTGCTCACCATTCCGCTTATTATCATCGGTGCTGCGGCAGGGCTTATTGTGATGCAGGGTAACTTTGGCTTTATGGTGATCCTGGGGCTTTACGCACTGGCCGGGATCATCGTTAACAACGGCATTGTGCTGATTGAGCGAATTGATGCCGAGCGCAATGAGCTTGAAGAAGATGGTGATCACGCCGAGGCGATTGTGACAGCCAGTGTCAGGCGACTACGCCCGATCCTGATGTCTGCTGCTACCACAATCCTGGGGCTGGTACCGCTTATTCTATCCGGTGATGTGCTGTTCTACGCGATGGCCAGTGCAATCGCATTTGGCCTGGCTGTGGGTACGATTTTAAGTCTGGGCGTTGTCCCGGTGCTGTATTCGTTGTTTTTCAGGTTGCAGCCTCAAACCAAATCATAGCCATGTGCCCGCAGATCGATGCCATACAGTTGAGAGCCTGAATACGTCAGAGATAGGCGGCAAAAAAGCGCGTGACGCGAAGCGGGATGAAAGATGGCAAGGCGAGCAACTGGCCGCCTGAGCCGGGGCATCGACCTGTCATTCACTGTTGGTAGCGACAGCTGCATCTAGGCAGTTACCTGCCGTTTTCTGTTGGTAGCGATGTCTACATCTACGGGCACAGCCCTCGCTGTGGCTTTTGCTCATGGCGTTTGATACAGCTTTTGTTCATGTGCATTGATATTGCACAGCACATGTCTCTTACTGCGGCGCAGCGCCCTGACCGTCTCTGACGGCTCAGGTTGCGGCTAGGGCTGTTGGCTGAGGATCCAGTCAGCCATCAATGCCAGCGTAGTTTCATCAAAGGTTTCGGTAATACGCGCATATTCATCAGGTAATCCCGATTCAGCATGCTGAAACAAGTGATTTAGGTCAGGCAGCGTCTTTACTGTCAGTAACTCACTATTGCTTTTCCCATATAAGGCCTTAATGCCCTTAGCATTGGGCGTAGCTGCTACCTGACTGTCTTTTTCTCCGTATACTGCCAGCACCGGCATGGATAATGTTGGAAACACCGCAGCGGGGTCGTAGCGCAGAAACGAACTGCCCCAGGGCCCGGACATAAACTGGGCGTTCATGCGTGCACTTTGCTCTGGCAACCCCTGCGCGATAAGAAACGCAAAGATTTCATCTTCGGAATGGTCTTTTTCAGCCAGCTCCAGCGCTTTGGCCATCACACTGTACGCAGCATCCGGGTCCGGTGCGCCATAAGCTTCTGCAAAAGAACGCTGCTGTGTCAGCCACACTTCGCGTCCCGACACACCGGGCGCGGCGAGCAATACCATCCAGGCCACATCATCCTGTTCCATCGCGAACAGCGGACCAGTCATGCCCCCTTCGCTGTGCCCGATTAATCCAATCTGGTCGGCCTCGATGTCGCTTCTGTTGCTAAGATACTGATACAGCGATGCGACATCCGTTGCAAAATCCTGCAGTGTTGCGCCTTCAAAAGTACCACCTGATCCGGCAACACCGCGGTCGTCCGCACGCAATACCGCAATTCCCTGCCGGGTAAGGTAATCGGCAATCACTTTAAATGGCTTGTGTCCGGCCAGGGTTTCGTCTCTGTCCTGTGGCCCTGAACCGGTGATCAGAATGGCAGCAGGAAACGGGCCGTTCTGATCAGGCAATGTGAGCGTACCCGCTAAAGAGAAATCTTCAGAAATATGCGTCACTTCAATCTCTTCAACGCGGTAGGGATAAGGCGATTCGGGCTCCTGCGGGCGAGCCATGGCGTCTTTATTAGCTTTAGCCTGAGTGGAAGTTTGCCGCATCAACGTTAGCGGAAACGTGCGCCCCATTTGACTAAACGTGCCCTCTATTTTCTCAGGCGACACCGTGCCCTCGTATTTAGCCCCTATGGCCTGAATATCCAGCATGAGAGTAGATGCCTCGTACGTCACCAGCTTTACCGGAATATTCGTCGCACCCTGACTTGGGCTGTCGAGGGTTGCCTGATAAGTATCACCGGTTTTACTAAGATGAAGGACCAGCGGTAACACCATGTCCTCCTGTACTTTTAACTGCCCCTGCCAGACACCGCTGATATCCTTGTTTGCGTGACTCAAAAAGCTGCACATACAGAGCGTGAGAGCTATCCATAAACGAGCCATGTTTCCTCCGTGATAATTATGATGGGGTAATAGGATTAAAACGCCATCTACATAGCATTAGGATCACAGCCTGCCGGACATGGCTCGCTTTTTTCACCGCCTGGCTGAATCTCACTTTTCGTCCGATCGCGGACGTGATTTAGCCATAGTGGTGCTGAGGAGAAACCTGTCACACCGGCAATATTGTTGTCTATTCTGCCTGATGTCAGACGGTGTGCGTTTTATCAGCTTGAAGAACCGCGCAACTCAAGCGGTTTCAGCGATAGCTACAGGAATAAAAAAACCGCGTGGCAACGAATGCTGCACGCGGTTTCAGAGTTGATGTGGAAACCCGTCCGGTATCAGCAACTGCCAGGTACCGGAAAGGTGTAGCACAAAACGCCTAGGGGTTTACAAACCCTTCGTTCGCTTTAATCGTTAACGGGTGATAACCCGGTTTTGCTTCTTCAAACGCTTTTGCTGCAAAGGCTTTGCCTTCCGGCGTTTTTGATAATTCGCGATATAGCGGTTTTACCAGTTTGTTGCGTCCAATACTTACCAGATACTCATACAGTCTGTCGTAGGCAGGCTTGTACTCATTCTGCACGGCCATCAGCAACCAGCTGTGCGCAATTTCATTATTTTTACTTTGCGTCAGTGAGAACGCACTGTCGAGTTCCTCAAGCTGTTCGTCGCTAAGCTCTGTCGGCAGATTATTCAGAAAGTATAACCACTCGTGTACGGTCCAGTCCTGTGTCGCAATGTCGACAGCGGCCTTTTCTCCATTCAGCCATGCAGTGCGTTGCTCATCAATGGTCGTGAATGCGTCGGATGTTGGCACCGGGGCTCCCTCAGGCAGGCCTGGCTCGAAAATCCACGCCAGCACGCGCTCCCGGTCCAGCTCATCCGGATACTTTTTCAGTAGTGTCTCATCCAGATAAGCGATGAACTCATCCGTGGTAATGCTCTGAAAAGCAAAGTGATCAAAGTACTGCACTAAAAATGCATCGAAGTTTGCACGACCAATTTTCTGCTCGATTTCGCGAAGAAACAGTGCGCCCTTTTCGTAAGGAATATCAGAGAACACGTCATCCGGATCCCGGCCTCGTAAATCGATAGCCAGAATTTCGTCGTTGTCGGGTAGTGCGTCGATGTCTTCCTGCAGATCCTGATAGCCAAGTACTGCTTCCATGCGATAGCGGTCATGGCCGTAAATCATTTCCATGATGCGGTATGTCAGGTAAGTCGTAAATCCTTCATTCAGCCAGAGGTCTCGCCATGTGGCGTTCGTCACCGTATTGCCTGACCAGCTGTGAGCCAGCTCATGCGCAATCAGAGAAACCAGGCTTTTGTCGCCCGCAATTACCGTAGGCGTAATAAACGAAAGACGTGGATTTTCCATGCCACCGAACGGAAACGATGGGGGCAGGATAAGCAAATCGTAACGATCCCAACTGTACGGTCCGTACGTGTCTTCTGTGGCCTCAAGCATGCTTTCGGTATCTTCAAATTCAGCGGCAGCGGCATCCAGCATTGAAGGTTCGGCATACACACCGGTACGCTTACCCATCGCCTTGAATTCAAGATCGCCGATGGCAAGCGCAATCAGGTATGAGGGTACCGGTTGTGGCATTGTGAACTCATACACGCCATCGCGGGGCGTATCCGGATCGTTGGCTGCGCTCATTACAGCCAGCAAATCGTCGGGCGTGCGAATCGTGGCATCGTACGTTACCCGAACCTGCGGCGAATCCTGAAGTGGAATAAAGCTGCGCGCATGTATCGCCTGAGCCTGTGTGAACAAAAACGGGTGTTGCTTACCGGCCGTTTGAGCGGGGGTTAACCACTGCACGCCCGATGCCTCTGGTGAGGTTGCATAGTTGACGGTGACGGCAGTTGCAGTGTCAGGCAACGTGATCGACAGGGCAGAACCCAGCGCAGGATCGGTGTCCCCCATGGTGTATTCCACTGGCTCGCCATTAACCGTAACACTATCGATATCCAGTTCACGAGTATCCAGAACCAGCGTGTTAGCACTTTCCTTCTGGCGCTCTACTGTCAGTGTTGCGCTGCCTGTTAACTGCTTACTGTCAAAGTCCGCCGTTAAATCCAGGTCGATATGTTTTACCGTGATTTCATCCGGATTGGCGAAAGAGTGATAGTCTTTGCCTGCTTCTATCGCTGACGTGTCGCTGGCAACCTGAGCTTTGTCCTCGCTGTTCTCAGCCGCGACATTGTTCTCTTTCACTGGTTCCGAGCAGGCGAATAACAGCGGCATCGCCAGTGATATCCAAAGTATGTTTTTCATCGTTTTCCTTTTTCACACACATAAGCATTGTGGGGTTCACGAGTTATCTGCTGACTTCTGCACCGTGCATAACCAGTGCATATCGATTCAGCAGGCTTTCTCGCTTTCTGACCAAAGCAGCATAGCAAAAAAACGCGACTAATGATCCCGGTACGTCCCGACTTTCCGCTGTTTGTCTTCTTCCTTCAGATACAAACCTGCTCATACGGAGGCACTGACTGCTTTGAATACCTGCTGTTTAGAGACTTCGACAATTATCGACAACGGATAATCGTGCATGAGGTTGTCTGCCCATTCAGTCTGACCTTAATTCGTCATACACTGTGATGATTACTCCGGCTGAAACAATACCGCTGAAAGCACTATGAAAGAAATATTTGTGCGCTTTTTGATACTGGGGCTCACCGCGTTTGGTGGCCCAACCGCTCACATTGGCTTTTTTCGACACGCGTTTGTCGAAAAATACCGTTGGCTGAACGATGCGCAGTTCGCGCAGTTGTTGTCACTAAGTCAGTTCGTGCCAGGCCCCGCCAGCAGTCAGCTGGGTTTTATGCTGGGATATCAGCGGGGAGGCATTGCTGGCGCGTTGGCGGCATTTATCGGATTTACCCTGCCGTCTTCGTTGCTAATGTTTGGCTTTGCGATGGGCCTCACGTTAATGTCGGATAGCGCAAGTGCCGTTATCCATGGTTTGAAACTCACCGCCTGCATTATTGTGGCAGATGCTGTTCTCACCATGTTCAGAAACCTCTGTCCCGATATTCCCAGACGTAGTATTGCTTTAGCAGCGCTGATAGCGGTGCTGTTATTCAATGCCATCTGGCTGTACATGGCTATCATCACGCTGGCTGCATTGGCTGGTTGGTGGCTATGTTCACAAACAGCAACAACAAATAATGTCGCGCTAAGGGCTCCGGGTCCGGTGGCGGGTGTCTGCCTGCTGAGCGTGTTTTTGCTGTTATTTCTCAGCCTGCCGTTTGTGACAGGGACCCAGCCAGGCCCGCTGTCAGTTTTCTACGCATTTTATCAGCCTGGCGCGCTGGTATTTGGTGGCGGGCACGTGGTCTTACCCATGCTGCAAAGCACTGTCGTGGATAACGGCTGGATTAGCGCTGATGCCTTTTTTGCAGGTTATGGCCTGGTTCAGGGTGTGCCCGGCCCCTTGTTTACGTTATCTACCTATCTGGGCGCTCTGATCCCCACATCCGTCTCTCCGGCGCTAATGGCGCTGCTGGCCACGGCAGGATTGTTCCTGCCCGGATTTTTGCTGGTAATGGGGGGCCTGCCCTTCTGGTCACGGCTTGTTGCCAGAGCAGGCGCCGCCAACGCGCTGGCAGGAGCCAATGCTTCCGTTGTGGGGATCCTCGCGGCAGTGTGGATAAATTCTTTGGTACTTACCACAGTAGCGGGATTCATCGACATAATTATCGTTGTACTTGGTCTGCTGGCATTACGAAAGGCATCAGTGCCTGTATGGCTGCTGATTGCGGTTGTCACCGGCCTGGGATTTTTGGCTTATCAGGTACCTGTCTGACTTAATATCGCTGTCAGCTTTCCAGCTTTCTTGGGCGCTTCATAAAGACGGCGGCGTCATTCGTTGTTTACCATTGCTTACCGGACATAGGGTGATGCCAATGACGCTATAGACTTTGCGTCGGTTTAATCGACTAATCAGATTATAACCATAGAAAAGTCCGTCTTTGTACTTAGTCCTGCCTCTTCCATACTTAATTTCAATTCAGGTGGCGTATCAAACGGCGAAAATTATGAAAAAGTCTTTACTGGCAACGTGTAGCCTCATCGCGGTGGCGTTCACTGTGAGTTTTTTGCTTACTTCTGATGTGTCGCTCAGTCTCTGTGTGACTGCGGTTACCTTGTGTTTTCAGCTGTCTCTTTTCTGGATCCTGTCACAGTCAGACACTGCCCAGATACCAAAAGGTTAATTATCAGCGTTACCGCTATCTGGAAGAAAAAAGACTTGTTACGGAAATACTGTAGCAACAGTGTGATAAAAAAGCGGCTCCTTGCAGAGCCGTTTTTTATATTTGATAAGCCATCGCGTTTGCCCGGTTAATACGGCAGGAAATTAAACGCATATTCCAGCTGAGTCTGCGAGACATTTTGTGCACCGAAATTAATCATCGCGACTCTGGCAAGCAGCTTATTTTCAAGATCAGGGTTGTTTAACTCGCTGTTGACAATACTGATGTCAGACACTGAGCCGTCCGGCTCGATCGTCAGCTTCATGGTCACTTTCCCTTGCAGTGCAGGATCCTCCCGTAAAGCCCGACGATACAGGGAGTACACTGCGCCTTTATTGGCATCAAGCATCTTTCGGATTGAGGCCAGGTCGCGATTACCAATCACTTCAGATTCTTCTTCAATGCGTTTTGCCGCTAACGAGGCCGCACCTTCTTCCGGGGCTGCGAACTCTGTCGTACGACGGCCCGCCAACTCTCCTCGCGCGCCAATATTCTGGCTGACTTCTGCGTTCTGTACACCGCCACTGGTTTGCGTGACCTGATCGGCGGCAATGCGCTTTCTCTCTGTCTTCTCTGCCTGTCCTGCGCCCTCGATCATCTGCGTGTCGGCCAGATTATCCAGATTCGCGCTCTCACGCATACTTAACAGATCATCCTGAAACGCCAGTAATCCGGACTTCTTCGCATTTTCTCTGGCTTCTGCCACCTTTTCTTCCTGCGTGGGTTCCGGTTTTGGCTCGGGCTTCGGCTCGACTTTTTTAACCGGTTCCGGTTTTGGCTCAGGTTTCTTTTCCGGTACCGGCGTTTCCACCGGCGGTGGTGGTGTTTCCTCCACCACAGGCTCTGGCTCGGGCTTCACTTCCGGTGGCGGAGGCAATTCAACCGTTTCGATGATCCTCGCCAGTTGCGGAGGCAGCTTCTCTTCCTCTTCGCGGGGAACTGGCGGCACCTCGGTAAGTTGCACAATAATCGCCAATAGTATCGTCAGTGCCAGCACACCGGCCGAAATCCGGGTAAAACGCTTATTTTCCTGATCCGACGACGACCAGGGTAGCTGAGAGTTCATCACAACGGCACTCATGAATCCCCCTGCGCAGTTGGAATTTGCTCTACGGCAAGGGCAACATCGGTATAGCCTTCACTGGCGCAGGTAGCCATAATTTTCTTAAGCAATGCGTATGGCACTGTCTCATCACCCATAATGGTAATCGGCAGGCCTTCGCCTTCCTGCGCAGCGGCTATGTCAGAAAGCTGCCGACGCTTTTTACGGTAACTCAGTTCGCTTGCCAGTGCGTCAATAGTATCTTCACCCTGTTGCATGACGTCACTGACATCCGCAATTTTCTGCCCCTGTAATATCAGGCTCTGGTTATTAACCAGCAGCAATAACGTCTCTTTCGCTGGCGTTTCGGAGGTCGCTTCCGGTAGCGTTACCGACTTATGGTTATCCAGCACCTGGACATCGGACGCATTAAGCATGAGGAAAAAGACCAGAATGGTAAATATATCCATCAGTGACACCAGACTCAGCTTCGCCTGTTGCGACTGACGCTTATGATGGCGTTCCATTCTTTTGGCGCGCATAGACTGCTTCATTCGGCACCTCCGGCACGCACATCATCACCCTGCTGCGATGCGCTGAGGATAGCGTTCAAATCAGACAAGTCCGCATTCACCTCAGCAAAGCCGACTTCAGGAAACAATTCCGCATCCACCACCGATGCCGCGACCACATCTTTATAAGAGCGCGTTGTTTCCAGCAGGGTCACTATCTGTTGGTAAGGTACGGTGTCATTGATAAGCAGGGTTATGTCTTTTTTCTCCGCCCCTTTAGCCAGCAGCGTTTGCTTGAGCTGACGAAGAATAAGCTGCAATCCTTCCCAGTCCTGCACCACCGCGCCATCTTCCTGCGTTTTCACAGGCAGTGTTTTGATCAAATACCCTTCTGGAAAAAAGACTGCGATCCCTTCTTCTCCAACCAACACTTCCAGGTTTTCCTGCTGAATCACCTCTGCCGCACTCTCGCCCTGTAAACCAGGCAGACTCAGTTCAATCACGGTAATACGGGAAAAGACCATCATCATCAACAACACCGGCACCAGTACGATCATCAGGTTCATGAACGACGTGATATCCAGTTCCGCATCGGCCTTCGGGCGTTTAACTCGCCTTTTAAGCATCATGGGATTTACTCGTCAGACGCGCGGGTATTAGCAGACAAGGTTTTTCTGGCCATCAACAAATTAATGCACTTCACGCCCGCCATTTCCATGCTATCGACGATCTCTGTGGTTTTAGTTTGCAGCATGGCATGGAACGCCAGCAGCGGGATCGCGGAGATAAGACCAAAGGCGGTAGTATTCATGGCCACCGAAATACTTTGCGAAAGCAGACTCGCTTTTTCTGCAGGATCCGCATTGGCCACCGCCGAGAAAGCGGCAATCAGACCGATGATGGTTCCTAACAGACCCAACAGCGTGGCGATGTTCGCCAGTGTCCCCAGATAAGGAGTACGCTTCTCAAGGCGTGGAATGGTCTCCATCAGCCCCTCTTCCATGGCATATTCCACATCTTCACGTCGCGGACTTAACTGCAAACGTGCAATACCGGCACCAATTACCCGTGTTACCGGCGCACTATCGCGCTCGCTTAACCGCACGATAGAGTCATATTGTTTTGCGCTGAGCATAGGCTCGATTTCTGCAAACGCTTTTTTATTGGTTCTTTTGGCATTGGCCAGAAACACATAACGCTCGATAGCAATAGCAATACCTAATGCCAGTACCAGCGAAATGGGAAACATAAATGGGCCACCTTCCTGGAAGAAGCGAACCACTACATTGAAGAAATCCATACCTAACTCTCACTTAATTTTCAGTATTGCGTTGTTGTACCGCAATTTACCGTTGTTTTCGTTATCGCCTGACTAACATATCAGGCTGGGTTTATACGTATTGCTGTGACCTTATCAGCCGTTTATGACAGATGAAAAGCCACCCATCAGATTATTGATTATTACTTGCTTGTTTTGCGTCATTACCCTGCATCACCTGTTCAATCGACAGCTGTCGGGTAAAGCTGTCACGGTGAATCGGCCGCGGTGATATCAGGCTGGGTTGCCAGTCCAGTGCCCCTTCAATGGGACGATATTTTGGCAGTTGCCAGGGCACAATACTCAGAACCCGCGGTTGCTCCTTATTCCCACGAATGGTGTCTTCCAGACGCAAAGGTTCATTGCTGTCCGTGCGAGGATCCGACTGCGCGATAGCGCTGAGCGGCACCAGCGCAGTGAGTGCAAAAATTGTCAGAACGGTTTTCATCAGCGACCTCCTGCCTGCGATATCTGGCGTGACAAATCAGCAATCCAGGCGTTAACTTCACGGCCTTCAGGTGTACTGGCGAAGTCCTCCTGTTTTGCCAGCTGGATATCCCGGTAGCGTTCGTAGTCGGCTTTCGCCTTCACTTTGTCGCCCAGATATAAATCGTAGAGGATCCCTCGGTTCCGGTACGCTGGCGCGAAGCCTGCCCAGCCATCCAGCGCGCGGTTGTAATGCATCAGTGCCTCGTCAAACAGGCCTTTTTCTCTAAGCAGGGTAGCAATGCGATTATGCGCAAAATACGTGTACGGGTTAGCATTTACCGCCTGACGATAAAAGTCCTGCGCCTTCTCCGCCTCCCCGGTTTGCATGGCATAATCGCCCTGCAGAACATACATAGCCGCAGTGCGTTGTGGGTGTGCCATGAGTCTTGCCAACAACCCCGCGGCGTCAACGCGCTCCCCGCTATGCACCGCATCCTGCGCCTTTACCAGCAATGCTTTGGTCTCATCTGCCAGCGGTTTCTTAGCCTGCTGGTATAAATTTACCTCGGCAAGCAGCGCCTGTCCGTTTGCCACGTTCGGATCTATCGCTGTTGACGCCGATTCCGTTACTACGTCTTCAGGTTCAGGAGTCGGCGTGGGGGCACTATCGGGGCGGCTGGCGCAGGCTGTCATTCCCAGGCAAAGACCCGCCAGCAGCGCGTGCTTAAAAATCGGCTTCATTAAGCACCTCGGTGATCTCTTCTTTGCGATAACGAACCGGCAATAGCGCTGCCAGCTTCGCCATGCTGGCCTTGATCCACTCATCATAAACGCCATCAGGGATCCGTGCCGCATTAAGCTCATAAACATCAATCGCCTTCTCTTCAAACGGGAACGCCTGTTCTTCAAGCAGAATGTCGTATTGTGTCGCCTCCAGTGCTGACAACCCATCCGGACGTTCGGAGTCCATCAAATCTTTTGCCAGTGTCAGGTACAGCTCACCCAGCCGGTGATTAGCCTCGGTGACGTAATCTCTGACACCGTAGCTAATAACCTTATTAAACGACGCCAGCGCGTTATCCAGCGCTTCGCGCTTATCCACCAGCGATGCACGCAATGGCGCAGTGAGTTTTATGCGTTCAAACACGGTTTCAGCATCGGTGGCAAACACCATCGCACTCATTGCCGCCAGTGTCCGCGACCGGCCTGTTGCCTTTTCACCTGCTGCATCCTGCGCGTCCATCAGCTTTTTCAGCCAGTAGCGGCGTTTGGCTTCGTCGCTTCTCGCCAGATAAAACTCGCTCATTTTATAGCGCGCTTCCGTTGCCTGAGAGAAAGGCTCGGGGAACGCATGCGCGTAGTCCCGATAGGCGGCTAAGGCCTCATCGTTCATACTGGCCTGTTCAAAATATTCTGCCGCCTGCCATAACGCCTCGCGACCCGCCTCTGTAGCAGGAGACTGCTCATAGACTGCAATCAGGTGTGCGGCGGCGCGATCCCACTGACCGGTTTGCTCATAAACAAACAGCAGCTTATCGGGGATCGTTTCCTGTAAAGGATTGGCGGGGAACCGATTTTTAAAGTCCAGAAGCCAGCGCTGCGCCTCGTCATACCGCTGCGCAGTCAATAAGTGACTTATCACATCGTACTGGGCGTTAATTCTGGCATCACTGTCAGGCAGCGACGCAATCAGGGTTTCCAGAAACGTGATGGCTTCGGGCAGATTGTTTTGCGCAACGGCGTTGTCCGCCTGACGATACAGGATAGTGGCATAAGCACGTTTCAGCTCATCGACCCTGGGATCTGAGACAGGTAAGCGGGTCAGTAATTGCTCGACTACCGGCTGCGCATCGGCATATTGCTCCATTCCATAAAGGCTGTACGCTTTTACCACTATCGCGGCGTTTTCGTCCTCGCGGGTAAAGTTAACGCCTGCCGGAGGCTGATAGGCCAGTAACCAGTCGCTCCACTGTGCGGCCTGCACATACTGCTGATTGTCAAAGTAGTATTGCATGAGCGTCTGTGCCACAGGCAGAACACGCGGATCGCCGGTAAATGTATCGACAAATCGTGCTCTGCTGGCGTTCTGCGCGTCAGTATCGCCGCTTCCTGCCAGTGCCATTTCATTGTGCGCGAGCAAAGCCGAATATGCCGCTTCCGCTGACTTTTCATGGCTCAGGTTGGCATACGCAAAGGTTTCGTAGGCGTCGACAGATTCCGCGTATTGCTGCGCCTCGAAAAGACTTTCAGCCAGAAAAAACTGCATATCCGGCGTGCTCTCATCGTCAGGAAACAGACTGATAAACTCGCGGTAGTACCGGGCGGCTTTGGCGTAGGCGTTGTCTTTTTGTACATCGGTCAGTGCCTGCACCATTTTCGCCTGACGCTCATTAAGGCTCGCATCGGGTTCGGTTTTCGCCAGCGTCTGCGCGATGCTGTGCTCAGACTGAGACAGAGTGGTTAAGTATTCCCTGAGATAAGGCGAGGACTTTTCTCTGTAAATTTCAGACCATTCATCCCAGACACCGTAAGTGCGGCCGAACGTATTCACAAACCCGGCTTTCGCCTCCAGCGCCAGTGACGGGAACTCGCCCAACAGGTATGCATCCACATGTTTGACATAAAATGCCACAGACAGCGGATGTGATACATGGCGATATGCAAACGCCAGATACACATCCGCTGCGTCCTGATAGCGGTCATTATTCAGATGTTGCTGTGCCAGTTCGTCGTACACCAGATAACTGTGTGGCGCAGGCTCACGGTCAGCATAAAATTCTGCAATCGCTTTACCATCACCACGATAGGAAAACAGAATAGCCATGACGCGCAGTGCGTCAGATACCAGCTTTTGTTCGCCTTTTGGCAGCATGGCAACTTCAGGCGGCGTACCATTAAACGCAAAAACCGCTTCAGGAAGCGCAGAGAAGCTGGCATCCACCATAATATCAAACGCGTCCAGCGCGTTGCCAAACTGCTCAAGTTTATAGTGCGACCATCCTTTCATGTACGCCGACATGATAAAGAAGTTACCTGTAGCGTCTGCCTCCATACTGTTACGATACGCGTTGGCCGCCTCGCGGTAACGCGCATCGCTATAATGAGCCTCACCCAGACGGAACCACGCCTCAGACGCATGAATAGAGTCAGGTTGCACTTTCAACAACTGCGTTAATACCCGCACGCTGTTCGCAGTCTGCCCCTGCAAATCGTACGCCCGCGACAATTGATACAGTATTTCTTCCTGCGTTTTTTCATCCGGGTACGTGGCCAGCAACGCCTCGTAGGTATCAATCGCGCGCTGCCAGGCTTTGCTGTTATCGCTGCTTTTTGGATCCTGCGTGCCGGCTGCCTGGTGCTTTTCTGCCAGCAGCATCTCGACATCTCCCAGCCTCAGCTGAATGTGCTGAGCCAGTTCAGGATCGTTAAGTTTTTCCAGGATCACGCCGTAGCCGTCGCGAAGTTCGGTAAGCGGCGCAATAGGCGCTTCACTGGGGGTCACCGATACCGGTTTGATATTCAGAGAATTCAGCAAAGGCGTATCGGTTTGCGTGGCAACAACCTGCGTTTCTTCCTGCGGGGCTGTAGCACAACCGGACAGCATCAGCGCCGTAAGTACACTGGCGCTAAGCAATGATGCGTTAGGGAACCGGGGTATCATGGCTGCCCTCCCTGCGAGTCGGGCTGCCAGCGGTCACGCAACTGTAATAAGGCTAAACGTGTGGTCGTTTGCTGATCTAACAAGTAGGCGCGGCGTGTTTCCAACGCGTCTTCCGTTCGCGCAATCAACGTTTTGGTTACCACATTAATCAATCGATTTATTTCCTGTTTACGCATCGCTACCTGCTGCGTTGCTCGCTCCACGCGGGTCTCCTGCGCATCAAAAATCATCGGGTTCTCAACCAGCTCATTTAATGCGTTAAGTCTGACTTCAGCTTCATCACGTAACGCCTGAAGTGACGCAAGCTGATTTTTATATTGCCACGCCAGCGGCACAAACTGATCATCAATTTGCCACTGAATAATGCCTTTTACGCGCGCCAGACGCGCTTGGTATTCAGGTTTGAGGTCCTGATTTGCAAGTAGTCTTTGAAGCCGGGCTTCAGCTTCGTTGATTCGCGCCAGTGTCGCCTGCTGTTCGGGCTTTGCGAATGTAGAGATAGCATCAAAATACGCACTGTCAGAGGCAGGCGCGTTTGCACTCTCCATTGCCCGGTTTACGCGCTGCTCAAGTGCATCCGCTTGCTGACTGATGGCCTGTAGCGTCTCATCATGTGAGGCGGTATCAATGGCTCGCACACGCCGCGCGTGTTCAATTCGTCTTTCGGTTATCAATGTTGCAAACTGGCCAACGGTTTTCTCTTTTGCGGCAAGCACGCGCTGCATGTCTGACAACATTCGCAGGTGTTGCAGTAGCGAATAACTCGACTGCTGTTCATCGGTCGTCACAATACGTTTTAAAATATCGCGATGAACCTGTGGCCAGGCAGCGTAGGCTTCAGGAACTGACTGCACATCAACTGACTCCGATAGCGCACTGCCAATAGCAGCCCAGTAGGCGCTGTCTGAGATTTGCGATTTCAACGTGTCCAGCTCGGCCACGGCCTTGGTTAATTCAGCATCCAGCGTTTCAAAATGTGCCAGGGCATCCTGGTAGCCTTTATGCCTGGCATATCCCAAACCTAAGGCATGTCTTGCCTGAAGCGTATACAGATTTTCGGGTTGTTCAGTAAGAAACTGCCATATTCCCATGGCCATTGGCCAGTCATCGCCCTGCGCCAATGCCCAGCCGTAACCGAGCAGCGCCTCGTCCCGCGCCAGCGTCTGCCCCGTAATCTGACCAAATGCATCGGTCGCCGGTGCCAGTTTACCTTCAGCCAGCAGGGTTTGACCGCGAGCCAGCAGAATTTGATTTAGCAGTGCCTGAAACTCGTTTTCATCCACCTGCTCTGGCGTAGGATCAGAGTTTACGCCAAGCCAGCTTAGCCAGCTTTCTTTCGGTGCCGCTACAGGTGACAGGTTGGAGACTAACCCCTGTTGTGCTCTGGCGAACAGCTGCTCTGCCTCACGGAAATTGTCCGCAGCGAAAGCCTGCACACCGCGGTTATAAAGTAAATAATAGGTTTCGATATCGGTGTTGGTGAGCTTATCGAAAAATGCACTTTCCTTGCCCGCCAGTATATCAATATTGGCTGCCATGTAGTGAAGCTGATCCCACTGCGCTTCGGTCAGATACGCGGTATCGCCCCGCGCATCGGATGCGGCATAGTCGGCAATGTCCTGATAGTGAACTTTGGCTTTACCTTCGTAAGCTTGGGAAAAATACAGCCGGCTTAACCAGTATCGCGCCCGGATCCGGGTCTTGAGGTCGCTTTGCGGATCATTCAGCACGCTCTGCAATGCCTGCTGCGCATCGCCTGGCATCCCCCACCCCAGCGATACGCCGCCATGAATGAGGTTAAGCTGACGCCGGTCTTCAGGCTCCAGTACCCGTTGTTGAGATACCGCTATCTGTGTCAGGGCGTTGAAGGGATCTGATTCATACAACGCATAAACCGCCTCGCCAAGGTGGATGCGTGACATGGGATCAGTATTGTCGGCAGGCTCCTGGGCACTGGCATTGCAAGTTGCTAAAAACAGTGCGATGCACCAGCGAAGGTGAGTGGGTTTCATCATTCCTTAAAGCACTGTTGCAGTAAATTCAGGTTGCTGTTTCGACGCTTCGTCGCGGATCCGTAATTCCAGCGCGGCAGGCTTGCCTGACTTTTCGAATGTCAGCGAGACAGCCCGTTTATAAGCCCGACCTTCTGGCCCGTAGCCAACGAAAAAGGCGGTGAGTTCATGCTCTCCCTGATTCACGTTGCCAACAAACAGCCGCTGGATCCCGCCGCGATGCAGCGCATCAACCTGGCGGTCGGTATACAGATAGTGCGTCACTTCCTCATCGTCAATCTTAAGTTCTACAGCATCCAGCGCAAAGTAGGCACCGGTATCAACAGACAGATACACAGCCACCTGCGTACTGGACGGAAAGAGCAGATCCTGTTCAAGGATAAACAGGTCGCGGTTAAGATTGATTAAGGCTTTTTTTAAGTCCTCAATGTCAGACTCGAGTGTTCCTGGTGCTGAGGTGGCATCCTCCTGTGCCAGTGACACGTTACCTGCACTAACGCAAAGCAGTGTCGCTGTAGCCAGAGTGGCTAACCATTTTTTCATGTAGTGTTCTCCCTTCAGCGTACATGCTTGTCACCACAGCCTTCGGCTGCGGTGAGCAAACGCACGCTTTAATACCAAACCGACAGATAAAGACGAATTACGTTAGCGCTGAAACCGAAAAGCGCTTCTTCGCCGACCGGCGCGTCGTCAGTGACATCACGAAAGTTATCATAATCAAACTTCATGTAGTCATATTCAAGGTTTACTGAGCTTTTTTCTACTATTCTTTGTGAAGAAAACTGCCACTCATAGGTGACTTTAAAGCCAGTGGAAAAGCTTTGATATGTGCTCAGTTCCTTATCACGCGCCATGAAATTGTATTCATCGGGGCGCGAAAAAAGATCCTGGTAGAAGTCAGCCTGATCCTGTTGGTAGTACCGTACATGAAAATCAAGGATCCAGTCATCCCCAAATGTGTGTATATAACCAAATTTTGCATTGCCCGCCTCAATACCCCAGGTATCGGTATAGTAACGCATGTCTGAGTACAGACTGGCGCGGTATGGCAAATAGTAGTTGGCATTAACGGAAAAAGCGTTGCTTACGCGGGTTTGCGGGTAAACTTCCGTCATAAACGAAAAGCCTCTGGCGCTGTCTGCGTCGCGATACCGTATGGCCCGGTAAGGATTATTCAGATAGCCCTCGTCTGATACGTTTTCAGCATTTATGCCGACAATCAGGTTTTTGGTGAGAACCTGCGTCAGTCCTACGCCAAGCTTCTGTCGCTGTGCTTCTTCCGCAAATGACGCATCGCCACGGCGGCCAACGTCATCCTCTCCACGGGAATAGCTCATCGATAACGTGGTCAGATCACCAAAGAAATCCTGACTTACGCCTACATAGACGGAATTGGCTTCGAAGTCATTTTCACTGGAGTTAGTGTAACTCATCGCCATAGAGGTTTTATTGTGGACGTAGTCCACACCAACGGAGGTTTCTGTTCGCTCTTCCTTATAAGGACTGGCAGTGGCGCGCACATCAATGGACGCGCCGGATATCGTATCGACATAATAGTTGGCCGAGAACGACCAGTTATTGCCCGCTTTTTTACGCAGCAAAATGGAGGGGCCGTCGATAGACACGCCATCACCACTATAGCTGTGATACATGGCATCCGCGCGGTCGGCCGGTAACACTGCTGCCGATGCGCCTGCGCTTACGAGCGTCAGAGCCAGTAACGCCAGCAGGCGTTTAGTTGCAACCACAACCGCCTCCGGCTCCACCACCCGCGCCCCGCGCGCCTTCTCTGGCTTCATGCACATGTTTGGTATAAGCCAGCGCTACCGGGTTGCGGTTTGCGCTCATGATCGGATCAGCCAGGTTGCTGCGCTCGTAAGGTTTTACCCAAGGTTCAATGTCTGTAAGCGTGGACGCACATCCACCGAGCAACGACCCTGCGAGAATTATCGTAATATGCCATGCGCGTTTCATTACATTACTCTCTTAATAAGCGGTGCAACGCTTCTTCATACTTAGCTTCATCGCCGGATTTGTAACCCTTGTGCATCAGGCGGGCAACCCCGTTACGATCGATCATCACCGTGGTTGGCATGGCGGACACGTCATATAACTCACTGACTTCACCATTGGGGTCGTACAGCACCGGGAAGGAGACGGAAATATCTTCCAGCAGTTTGTTCGCCTTCTCAGACTGATCGTCCACATTCACGGCATACACCGTTACCCCCATATCGGCATAACTCTGGTACAGCGCTTCGAATTCAGGCAGTTCTTCGCGACAGGGCCCACACCAGGACGCCCAGAAATTCACGATAACAATATTGCCGCGCTCCTCGCTCAGACGCAGGTTATCGCCGGAGCGACTTTTAAGCGTAAAGTCAGGCGCTTCTACCGACACGGTTGCTGCCTGTGTCACGGTGGTCGTTAACCCGAGCAGTACCATGACAAGGATGCCCAGTGCGGAGAAACTTTTTAATGGATGGATTTTCATAGCCATTACCTCTGTTTAGAAAAAGAACGTGGCACCCAGCGTATACTGCAAATTGTGGGTGTCTTTTTTCTCGCCAGTCAGCTGTGAACTGAATATGCGGTCACGAACATCAAGTCGCAGCGCAATGCTATCGGTAACCAACACCCGATACCCAGCGCCAAGACTTAACGTAAATTTATTGTCGCCTCCAAATGAGGTACTGCCGCCGCCCACCGTCAGAAAAAAATCGGTGTTAAAGGTGGTGCCATCAGTAAAGAAGATTTCGCCGTTGAAGTTATAGCCCACTGACAAATCGTAAAACTGATAATCACGCTCATCCTCAGTCAGAAGTGGCGCACCGCCTGACAGGTTCTCAAAGCTGGTTTTCCCCGCTTCAGCCATCCCGCCCTGCACTTCTACAAACAGGTTTTCTGTGACGTGATATCCAACTGACAAGCCGTATACCGCACTGGAGGAAAAGTCCTCAATACTAACGAAGCCTGCCACCACGCCGAACTCAAAGTCGTTGCTGTTGATATCAGCTTCAGTGACCACATCACGCTTGAGCTCAGGCTCAATCAGGACATCGTTACTCTGCGCGTGCGATAACGTGCTGAAAACCACACCGGAGGCCAGCAGGCCGCCGGTTAAAAAAAGACGGAAAAGCCGAGTTGCCACTGGTTTAACTCCTCAAATGCATCGCGCTCTGTCAGCGCTGTCAGGCGCTTGTATTCCAGGCGCACACTAAATTGTTTGATAAGGTAATATCTGACGCCCACGCCCACTTCCAGCAGATCGTTTGTGCGTGTTTCCGCGCCGCTTTGCACCAGCGTCGCAGTTGGCGTGGTTTGGATCTGACCGGCACCCAGCGTGAAATAAGGCGACAGGCGCCAGTCAGGGAACGCGGTGTGTTGCAAACGTACTAACCACAACCGGTTTTCTGAAAACTCTCCCAGAGCCTGCGTCAGGCTGGCTTCTGCGGCAATATTCGGGGTAATTATCCAGGCAGCATTCGCTGAAAGTGCATTGGTATTGTCGATACGACCAGCGAATACCGACACCTCAAAAAGACGCTGCTGAAATGCATCAAAGTTTTTATCGTCAATAGGGAACGTTTTGTTGTCCTGCAGTATGGTTTTGGCCAGCGCATTTCCGGGGATCCACCCTTCAACACCCCTGGCAGTCCGAACCTTATACCAGCCGGTGTGCGAAGACATCACGGTGATGGCTTCCCCTCTTTCCACGGCATGAAACGCAGGGTACTCACTTGCCGGACCGGTGTGCATATCCGCGTAAGGTTCAACCACCGTAACCTGCACTTCTGTTGCGCTTGCAACGCTGCTTATCAGAAGTGCCAGAACCATCCATACCAGCCGCATGCGCTACTCCTGTACCGCATCAAAGGGATTGTTATAGTACTGAGCGCCCATATCCAGCCACTCTGCCAGCAGCTTGCGTTCGGCAGCAGACAACCAGCCGGCGTGAGCGCCGCTTTCCAGCACCTGAAACAGAGCGGTACTGCTCTGTGCGCTTCCTGCCCGCGCAGTTGCGGCAACCGGTACCGGCGCGGTCACCGGGATAGGATTGCCATCGGCATCCAGGATCAGCTCGCCGTCTTCATCACGCTCGTAAACGATATTGCCATTGTCATCAACGACGATTTCCTGAATATCACGCAATATGCCTTCTACGACTTCCTGGGCGTTATCGGTAAACAGCAGTTCGCGGTAGCTGACAACGTGGTCAGGGTTATCCGGGGACGGATTCGCAGTCAAATCCAGCTGCGTTGCAGGCACCTGCGCCTCGCTGTCGCTGTTCATTGGCCCGTGGCAAGACACACAGGTACGTACTTCTGTCACGTTACCCAGCTCATCGGTGATGTCACGCTCAGCTTCAAACAGAGGCTGTATATGATCGGGGAAATTGATGACACTACGGCACAGCGCGGTCCAGTTCTGGGCACACCCCTGCGTTACCGGTAATTCGGTTTGTAACTCTGCATAAGTCACGGTAAATGATGGGGCGGGTGTATTGGTTTGCGGGTTTGTCCAGACGTCTTCAAACACCATGTCGGCACTGGCCTGATGCGCACCTAAGACGCGGCGGCGGGTTTGCGCCATGGTTTCACCGATATCAGCAAAAAGCGCCGGATTTGCGCCGGGGAACCCGCTTCCGGTTGACGCTGCTCCCGGATTGACTGAAGCGTATTCTGCGTCGGGACGGCCATGAGGAACCGTGCTGTCGGCAGTATGGCAGCCATGACAGGTTTTCACCTCCCCGGGAGCGACTTGTAGCCAGTTATCATGTCGTCCGGTAACGCGCTTCCCTGCCTCGTCAGTAAAGCTGAATGACAAGGGAATATTCGCTGGCACGTCGACCATTACCGACCCGTCCGGCTCTACTTCGGCATAGCCAATAATTTCCCGCATACCGAGACGCCGGTTCGGACCAAAAGCATCGTTGTCTAACTCAAGCACGTCATCATCGGGTTGCGACACGCCTTTTTCGATGCGAATAAAGCGCACCGGACGTTGCTGTGGTGACGTTTGTGCCGGATTGGCCGTGGCACTCAGTCCAAACGGGCTTAAGTCTTCGCCACCAAAATCATACACGCTGCGAATATGCAGCGTCCCTCGCTGCTGTTGCGCCAGTTCGTCGTCATAGTTTTCAGGCCCGGTAAAATCGTCAGGGAACGGGCGACTTTCCATTGAGACAAACTCGGTCATCGCAATTCCTTCCTCGGGCGTGACAATCACTTGCTGAGTCTGGGTTTGCGGATCGTACATCCACAATCCATAGAGCGCCGGTGCTGCTTCGACATTGTCATCTGCCAGTCTCTCTTCAGTACACGGCAGAACTTGTCGGGGGCTGTCGTCTTCGGTTTCAGGCCCCAGTACCCGGCACTGACTCCACGAAAACAACTGACGTCCACTGCCATCCCACAACGGGTAGACAGAGGCGACAATGCCGCCCGGAGAAATCGGCAGTGAGGTGTCGATATTGTCAAACAACGCTGGGGTCTGCGCCGGCCCGTTCAGGCTGTCAGAGGATGCTACCGGCGTCGTGTTATCGGTAAAGTTCTCGGTATCCAGTAACGCGAAATTGCCACCCAGCGTGTCACGCTGGTAAGGTCTTACGGCTACCAGAATGTGTCCGTCGGGCGTTAGACGGCTTTGCACGAACTGTTGCGTGTCGCCACTTACATTGTGGCTGTGACGACCATAGACAATAGCCAGACCGCTGCCATCGGGGTTAACACGATATAGGTGCATGCCTTTGTCGCCACCAGCCTGATCCCATCGAGAAAATAAGATAGTGCCATCCGGCTGAACCTGGGGATCGATATCGTGACTCTGGTTAAACGATATCTGCGTGATATCGGTGCCGTTGGCATCCATCACATGCAGCACCGAGGCATGGGTTCGTCGACTTTCTTCCAGCCCGGCGTACTGCGGTTTACCTTCATCCAGCAAAATCGCCTGATTGGTTCGTTGCCGGGTTGAGCTGAAAACAATCCGGCCATCCGGCAGGTAGGTTGGCGCGGTGTCCTGGCCAGCCTCAGCGACAATATCCGACTCAATAATGCGTCGCAGCGTGTCTGTTGTGCGGTCGTATTCCCAGATATTCCAGGTGGGTTGCTCATCGTCGTCGGCGTTCTCGATTTCCGGTGCGCGCATGGCAAAAATAAGCCGTGTGCCGTCAAAGGATACATCGATGTCTTTTACGTCGTACATTGGCGGCACGTCTGACTCAGGATCGGAGACAAATGCCTTGTCGGTAATATTTCTGGCCTGCGCACTCACCGCCGCACGGGGTTTGATATACAGCGCTGCGCCGGGAGTAAACTGGGCCGGTTCGCGAAGATCGCTACCAACCGGCTCGCCATCCTCATCCACGGGCAGGACTCTTGCAACGTAAGCCACCGGGATATCAACAACAACTGGATCAGGCGTTTCGCTTGACGTTGTCACAACCGATTCACTACAACCGCTTAATAACAGCACGCCTGTGAGACCGGCGAGTCTGACACCTGCGGCAACAGGCACAGACGCCAGGGCAGTGATTCGGTGAGTGATAGTAGTGAAATAAGTCATGGCCTTCGCGATACAGCTCCCAAAATCGGGAGTGTAAGCATTTCACTGACGCCACCTGTGAACAATGACCACATTCATAAATGGGAATGTGGTTTGATACCTATATGCATAAAGCAGGAAATATGCTGGCACAGTGATTTCAGGCTTTTACCCACCCTCGCGGATAGCTCTGCAATGTTTTAAATCAGTAAGTTAGCGTGTCTATGTCATCGCATACCCGCTCACAAAGTTATAGATTTATATATGTAAGCGTGTGCAGCGCTATTTATACCTGACGCTGTCACTGCTTTTATTATGCACAGATTGAGAAATACCGGAGCCTTCTGTGCTTATCGATTCATCCCATCACACATCACGACCGCTAGGCTGGCTGCTGCCAGTGGCTGTAGTTTGCTTAGCGCTGCTGTTAACGCTTCCGGTAATGGCTGGCCCGCGCGAGCAGGCAGCACGCATGCATGACAGGCTCGCTGGCGTTCCCGCCAGCGATAGCGTGCTGGACGACATGGCGTCGCATATTGCTGCCGGCGATGATATCAGCGCCGCCATGATAGCGATGGACAATCCGGCTTTTTATAATGTTACGCTGAAACACTGGGTTACTCCCTGGACCAACGAGGCGTTCGATGTGTACGCACCGCTGAACGATTACACGGCCACCGTCATCGGCCTTATCCGCGATGATGCTGACTTTCGTGACGTACTGAGTGCTGACGTGCTGTATGTCGGCGACGCCGCGCTTAGCTTACCCGCGTACAGCACAACCAATAATCAGCATTATGAGGCGATGGAAGAGAACGTTGTAGATCTTCAGGCGCATCTTCAACAGACCACACAGTCAGCAGAAACCGGGATCCCTGCCGACGCAACGGCTGGCGTCTTAACCACCCGGGCCGCGGCAAAAGCCTTTTTTAAAGACGGGACGAATCGCGCCATGTTCCGCTTTACACTGATTAATCATCTTTGCACTGATCTTGAAGGCGTGGCCGACATTACGCGTGCCCCGGATCGTGTCCGACAGGACGTCAGCCGCAGTCCCGGCGGTGACAGCCGCCTGTTTCACAACAATTGTGTAGGCTGCCACTCCGGTATGGATCCGCTGGCACAGGCCTTTGCCTATTACAATTACGATTATGACGCCGACAGCGACCCTGACGGTGAACAAGGCGCACTGGTTTACAACCGCAGTGGCATGACGGTTCCGGAAACCGGACTCCGGGTGCAGGCGAAATACTGGATAAACAGTAACAATTTCGTGCACGGCTATATTACCGAAGATGATGCCTGGGAAAACTACTGGCGGGAAGGTTATAACCAGCATCTGGGCTGGGACCCTGCCTTACCGGGTCAGGGCAATGGCGCCAAGAGCATGGGCCGCGAGCTGGCGCACAGTGAAAAGTTCGCCACCTGCCAGGTCACTAAAGTGTTTGAAGAGGTGTGCCTGCGTAAACCGCAGGACGCGGCTGACAGAAGCCAGATAGCGGCAATGACATCGGCGTTTGCCAGTGATGGCTACCGCATGAAGCCGGTGTTTGCCGGTGCCGCCAGCTACTGTAAAGGAGAGTGAGCATGTTGCGACCAAAAGCGCTGTTGCGTCCGGCATGGGTGCTGTCCCTGACCGCTATACTTGCCGCCTGCGGCGGCGGTGATACTCAGGTCACCGAAAACCCGTTACCTCCGCCGGCAGAGCAACCGGTGGTAAACTACTCGGGCCCTGCCCCTGCCACTGATGACATCAGGCACTTTAAAGAAGCGCTGTGGGACAACATTGCCACCGAAGACCGTTGCGGTGCGTGTCACATTCAGGGGCAACAATCACCAACATTCGCCCGCAATGATGATATTAATCAGGCGTATACTGATATTAATGGCCTGGTAAATCTGTCCAGTCCCGGCGATTCCGCTCTGGTCACCAAAGTAGCAGGCGGTCACAACTGCTGGCTGTCCAGCGACAGTGCCTGCGAAGACATAATGACAACCTGGATTGGCAACTGGGCCTCGCTTGCCAACGCACAGGATCAGTCAACCGATATTGAACTGCAAGCACCCGTCTCACGGGCGCCTGGCAGCACCCGCAACTTTCCTGCGTCGCCAGATCTGTTTGCCGATACCGTCTATCCGGTACTAAACACCTTCTGTGCAGACTGTCATACCAGCTCTGCCACGATTCCCATTTCACCCTATTTCGCTTCTGCGGATGTGCTGGAGGCCTACGAGGCTGCGAAAGACCGCCTCAATCTTGACGACCCGGCATCTTCACGGGTGGTGGTACGGTTACGCGAGCAATTCCACAATTGCTGGAGTGACTGCGAAGATGACGCAGCTACGCTCTCTGCGGCTATCAGCGACATGGCAGCAGAGATAGCACTGACCGAACTGGACCCGCAACTGGTACATTCAGACGCGCTGTCGCTGTACGAAGGCGTGCTGGCCAGCGGTGGCGGCCGCTTCGATTCCAACGCTATTGCAAAATGGGAGTTCAAAACCGGAAGCGGCAATCAGGCTTTCGATACCAGTGGTGTCGACCCGGCGCTGGATTTGACCTTAAGTGGTGAGTACAACTGGGTGGGAGGCTACGGTATTCAACTGGGTAACGGCAAAGCACAGGGCACCACGACGGCGTCGCGAAAGCTCTATGAGCTTATTGTCGGCACTGGCGAGTTCGCCATTGAAGCCTGGGTTGCGCCGGCAAACGTCACTCAGGAAGGGCCTGCCCGCATTGTCAGTTATTCTGGCGGCCGGGATCGCCGTAATTTTACGCTGGGCCAAACCTTATACAACTATGACGTTATGCTACGCACTGAAAATACCGACGTTAACGGCGAGCCGATACTGTCCACTGATGATGACGCAGAAGTATTGCAGGCATCCCTTCAGCACGTTGTGATCAACTACAGCGCAACGGATGGCAGACAAATTTATGTTAATGGTGAATATACCGGCGATATTGATGATACCGCCCCAGGCAGCCTGCTGGACTGGGACGACAGCTTTGCCTTTGTGCTCGGCAATGAAGTGTCAGGTGATCGCCCTTGGGCGGGGACGCTACGCATGGTGGCAATCCACAACCGACCGTTAAACGAACAGGCCATTGCCGGAAACTTTGCTGCCGGTGTCGGACAAAAATATTTTCTGCTGTTCGGCATCAGCGACATCATTGATATTCCACAAAGCTACGTGATGTTTGAAGTCAGTCAGTACGACAGTTACAGCTACCTGTTTACCGAACCTCATTTTATCTCACTGCAATCCGGTGTGGCCACGGATATCGATGGTGTGACCTTTGAAGGTATGCGAATTGGCATCAATGGACGTGAATCTTTCGCCGGTCAGGTCTACAGCACGCTAGCGACGACGGTAACAGCAGCAGAATATGATGAACAAAGCGGGGCCAGGCTATCACGTCAGGGCACCATTATTCCGCTGGAGAAAGGCCCTGAGAGCGACGAGTTTTTCCTGACCTTTGAGCGCCTGGGCGACGCTGAGCATGTTCGTGTTGAACCCACGCCTTCAACTCCTGCCGCTCCACAGGACCTGACGCCTCAGAGTGAAATAGGCGTACGTAACTTTGGCGAAATTAATGCCAGCATGGCTGCGCTAACCGGTGTACCGGTCAGCAATACCTCGGTCAATCAGGCATTTGTATCGTTACAACAACAGTTACCGTCGGTGACCGATATCGAAAGCTATGTCGCAGCAAATCAGATGGCCGTGACGCAACTGGCTATCAGGTATTGCGACACACTGATCGAAGACGCCGGCCTGCGCCAGCAGTTTTTCCCGGACTTCGACTTCAGCCAGCCAGCATCCGTTGCATTTGATGGCACGGCCAGTACCGGTATTATCTCACCGCTTTTAAACAACATGCTGAAAACGGATGTCGCCACTCAGGCCAGCCGCGATGCCGTTGGCGATGAGCTTGCTACTCTGGTAGGCGGGCTCTCTGCCTGCAACGGCACGGCAAGTTGCGACGCCGCGTATACCCGCACCATTACCAAAGCCAGTTGCGCCGCCGTTTTAGGCAGTGCAGTTATGCTTATCCAATAGGAGTCATCATGGCACGCTTATCGTCACACTATTTTAAAAAGCGCACCACAGGAGCGGGACTGGATACGCCCATGCGGCACAACGATCACAGTCGTCCGGTGACTCGTCGCGAGTTCATCGCGCAGGGCTTCTGCGCGGGCGCGGCTACGGTAATGGGGGGCTCAGTACTTGGTCTTTTCGCCAGTCCGCGCAAGGCGCACGCTACGTTGTCTGCCGACCTTGAAGCACTGAAAACGCAATGCGGCATCGCCTCTCAGGGGGCGGGAAAAATTCCTTTTATTACCTTCGATCTTGCCGGTGGCGCGAATATCGCCGGCTCGAACGTATTAATTGGTGGTCAGGGTGGGCAGCTCGATTTCCTGAGCACGGCGGGCTATTCCCGACAAGGTTTGCCTGGCGACATGGTTCCGTCTGTAGCAAACCCGGATACCGGGCTATCAGATTTTATTAATCAGGAACTGGGGCTCTCGTTTCATTCAGACAGTGCTTTTTTGCGCGGCATACTGGAAAAAGTCGGTGTCAGTCATCGCGCCAATATCAACGGTGCGGTGTTACCGGCCCGCTCTGAAAACGACACGGGGAATAATCCGCACAATCCAATGTATGGCATTAACCGGGTGGGTGCAGACGGCTCGCTGCTTACGCTGGTTGGCTCTCAGAACAGTGATTCAGGCGGCAACTCCATGGCGCCGTTTTCAATGATTAACCCCGCTGTACGCCCGACCAAGATCGATCGTCCATCAGATGTGACGGGGCTTGTGGATACCGGCGACCTCGTGGGTTTACTCAGCCAGCAAGACTCGGTGGCGGTGATGGAATCGATTCAGCGCATCAGTGACAGCCGCTTAAACAATGTGTCAACGGCCATTACCCGCGATGAGGTGATCAAGGATATGGTACGTTGTGGTTACGTCAAAAGCGCCGACATCACCGACCGCTTCGGCGATCCCTCGACACTGGATCCCTACCTGGATGTCGACATTGTTGGGCCTGGCGGTATTTTTACTCAGGAAGAATTTAACAGCGATCGCGAGTTCAGAAAAACCGCATCCGTTATGAAGCTGGTGATAAACGGCTTCGCCGGTGCCGGAACCGTCACTATGGGTGGCTACGACTACCATGATGGCAGTCGCGCTACCGGTGAGACTCGGGACCTGCGGGCCGGTCGTTGCATCGGTGCCTGTCTGGAGTACGCCGCCCGTGTCGGCATGCCGCTCATGCTGTATGTCAGTAGTGACGGCTCGGTTGCCAGTAACGGCATGATTGATGATTCTGCTAACGGCAGGGGCAAAGGCGTCTGGACCGGAGATAACTCTTCCACGTCCGCCTCGTTTTTCCTGGTGTATAACCCTAATGGTGTGCCGCAGTTAATGGGGGCTAATGCCGATGAGCAGGCCATGCGACAGCAAATTGGCTTTATGCGTCGTGACGGTTCGGTGGAAACCGCCTCAGCACCCTCTGCCAATAACGTGAACCTGCTGGTTGAAACGGTCATTCTTAATTATCTCGCACTGCATGGTGAGCAACACCGCTTCGCAGAGTACTTCCCGGCACACGGGCTGGGAAATGCGGCATTAATGGACCGGCTTACTGCATTTGAGCCTATCGTGCAGGGCACCATGGCATAGCGTGCTACCTACATAATGTGGATGAAGGGTAAGCGGCAGGTTAAGCACCCTTGCCCTTTTTCCGCTCTGTTTTTTTTGTCAGCAACAACCTGCGGCGTTTCATCACCCGCCCTGCAATGTAGACAACCTTCCTTTTACACCAGTTAGTAATGGTGTGCGAGCACTTACCGATACCAATTCGTATTGAGTCTGCTCACCTGCACGGCGGTAACCCCCGTTTTAAACCTGCATCACGCTTTCCCTTCGCACTCCCCCTGATGTTGCTGCCGTATTATCTACACACGCCATACCCTGTCCGATTAGTGGCGAAATAACGTTTCCCGTGAAGAAAGCGTTCACATTCGCGCTATTAGGGGTATGCTGAATGAAGAATGATGCGAGTGAAAAGAGAAGGCAGACAACGTGGCACAACAACTGAAAGCCAGACAACTGAAACTGTATGAAGGTATTAT
The DNA here is from genome assembly GCF_019249295.1 of Alteromonas antoniana. GTDB lineage: Bacteria > Pseudomonadota > Gammaproteobacteria > Enterobacterales > Alteromonadaceae > Alteromonas > Alteromonas antoniana. Next base: position 136,081 of record NZ_JAESDH010000005.1, on the reverse strand, counting down.
GCTGCTGGCATTAAACGAGGTCAGCGGCACAATGAACGGTGACTTCATTGATATCACTGTCGCCGCTTCCGGCGTCGCTGACCTGCTACTTATGAAACGGATCACGACTGACAGCGAGGGGTATGTGCAGGTGCGGGATGCCAGTACTACCGACGACTGGGTGCTGGACAGGATCCTCACCAAAATGCACTCTGCATCAAGAAAGCGAAAACTGAAGTACTGGGTTGAGCGGCTGGGTAACGCCGGCGGTATGAAACATCTTGTAGCCAAGTCGCTGGCTGAAAAAGGCATTGTCAAAGCGGAAGAAAAAACCGTACTTTGGCTGTTTACCAAGCGCGTCTATCCGGAAATTAACCCTGAGCCGGAAAATGCCCTTCGCAGTGCGCTGCGCCGCGCAGTGATGGAGCCTGATGCCAACGTAAGTGAATACGTATCACTGATGCTGGCACTGGCAAAAAGTGGCGGGCTGCTCAAACAGGTTTTCAGTTCAGGTGAATTGCGGTCGCACAAAACCCGTATAGAGCGCATTGTCGAAGGGCAATTAATAGGAAAAGCCGCGAAACAAGCTATCGAAGCCATTCAAATGGTGGTGATTATGGCAGCTATCATTCCGGCGATTGTGGTTACCAGTTAATTGTCTGCCCCCTTTTTCTTTGTGCAACCGGTACCGCATCATAAAGACGGCTTTTAGGCCACATTGTAAGACCTGCGATGATAGCAATCTGTACTACAGGCTACTTTTGTAATCGCGCGGCCTGAATTGCCAGGCCTTCACACACCGAATTGAACGCATCACCTTCAATCAGGGGCAAATCCTCTGGCACCAAAGCCTGGATTTCTTTGCGCACGATAGGCGATAAGCTCATACCTCCGGTCATAAACAGCATCTGTGGCGACTTGGCACTTTTATCAAGACAGTCGGTAATCAGCTTTTTTACCTTACTTAGCCAGGGCTTCATTGAGGCATCCAAATCGTCGCGGGTGATGTCTACATCAAAATTCTCTTCAATATAATGCAGGGGCAGCGTGACCTCATTTTTAGACGACAACAACTCTTTCGCCATGCGTGAGGAGTTTACCAGACGCGCAGATTGCTTCTCTTCCTGTACCGTCAGTAAGCGACCCAATGCTTTACTGTCGGTGACAATAGACATCGTCTGAGCAATGTCCAGACCGTAATCATCAGAGAAAAAACGGTTCATTCGCGGAATATCATCTACGGCACACATGTCGGTAAAGTACGTTGGCGGTACGGGAAGCCCGCTTTGCATGCGTAAGCCCTGCCCCATCAAGGGCGCAATAGATTTTACAATCAGGTTTTTATCGCATTCCATGCCGCCAAGCCGGGCACCGGTTACAGAGAGCACATCGCCCTGCCGGTCCAGCGTTTTCAGATTTTCCGGAGACAACGTAATACAGCAAATGTCTGTGGTGCCGCCGCCGATATCTACCACCAGCACGTCTGTGGCTTGCTCCAGCGAACGCTCAACTTTGTACGCGGCGGCGATGGGCTCTTCTAAAAATTCAACCCGCGAAAAGCCGGCTTCCTGCGCTGCGGCAGTCATGATGGCAATAGCCTGCTGGTTGCCTTCTTCGCCACGGTTACCATGGAACCTGACCGGGCGACCGATAACGGCGGTATCAACAGTCTGCTTCATCTGCGCCTCGGCAGACTCGCGGAAAAAGCGTAGTTGCCGCGCAATCATGCTGACAAATGCCTGCTGCTGAGAGTTATCCAGATTTGCACCCAAAAAGTTTTTCGGGGAATAAATCAGGCGACCTTTTTCCGGGGTAGCCAGGAAGCGCTTGAATCCCTCCTCACCAAAGGCAAAGGTACCGGTATCCACCAGCTTTTGCAGGGGTAGATCATCTACTGTCATGTCCTTGAGCAAGTACTGAATAGCGCGTCGCTGCAGTGCAGGGAGGTTATGAAATTCGGCGCGAAGATCATCCACTTTGTTGCTGTAGACCTGCTGCTCCCTGGGATCCTGCGCGTCATAATAGCCTTGTTTGGCCTTTTCTATCTGCTCGGTAATCGCGCGCTGAATCTGGGCAACCTTGGCCTCGACGGCAGAAGCAGGAGGCATGGGTAACTCGTCATCGTAATAAATAAACACGGATGAACGGATCTTGTTAGACGCCGCCTGTTGCGGATCCAGAGTGATAAAGTGGTGCTCCTCACCATCGAAAAACGCCACTTCCGAGTTTGATGTTCCGTAATCAATGCCTATTGCCGCCATGGTCTCCGTCGTTCTTCTGCGCAAAGGAAGGCGGATTGTAATAGAAAATCAGCGCGGATTCATCAGTCGTGCGCCCACATCAAAAGGAAGGGTTTTTAGCAGACAGAGAATAAGGTACCGGGACGGTGCGACCAGGTTCGTTCTAGGGAAGGTGCGAATAAGTCTATGGTCGCTCAGGCTCACAGCCAAGTGACTAATCAAGGCGGTCTTTTGCAGGCCTAACGGGTTAAGTCAAAAAAGACCAACGGCGAGTAGGCGCTTGGCTGTAAGCCCCGAAGGGCGAGCCCTGAAGCAAACATTTGCGGCGCTAGGCTTCTTGGCAAGGGCGACTGCCATTCCCTGCGGATCCTGCCTTGCAACTGCATGCTTCAGGACTCGCTGAGTGACTATAGACTTATTCGCACCTTCCCTAGTTATCTGTCAGCCCGGAGGAAAAATGCATACGCCGCTCGTTATCAAGGATAATGGCCTCCACCTCAGGCAGAGAGTCAATAAGTTCCAGTCCGGCTGCAAGTCCCATCACAAACACAGAGGTAGATAACGCATCGTTGGTGGTGCTGCTGGGACCGATAATGGATACCGATTGCACCAGTGACGCTGGTTTGCCTGTGGAAGGCGAAAGAATATGGTGATACCTCACGCCATCTTCCTCAAAATAGCGCTCATAGTCGCCTGAGGTGGAAATGGCAGAGCTGACTAGCGGAATTTTCACAGCTTGTTTGCCTTCCTGGCGTGGGTCCCGGATCCCCACCAGCCAGGGTCGCCCAAGGCGATCTCCCAGTAACCGGGTATCGCCGCCAGCAGTTACCATGGCATGCTGTATTCCCAGCGATTTAAGCTTTTCAACAGACTTGTCAACGGCGTGTCCTTTGGCTATTCCTCCTAAATCAATTTTGACATCCGGATGGCGATAGCGGATTGCATGGGTGTCAGCGTTCAGTTCCAGATGCTGATAACTAATGGCGGACAGCTGACTGGCAATCATAGTGTCGTCAGGGCGGACGCGGGCGCGGTAATCGTACTGAAAGCCCACACTGGCAAAGGTGATATCGAAAGCACCGTGTGTCATGTCGCCGATTCGAATGGCATAGCGGATAAGCGAAAACAGTTCCTCCGACACCACAAAAGCGCCGTCGGCCGCATGGGCATTTAACTGGCTCAGTTCACTGCTTTCAATGTAAGGGCTCATCAGTTGATTGATGCGCTCCATTTCTTCGAATACCGCATTGATAGCCTGCTGGCCCTGCGCTTCAGAAGATGCCCAGACCTGCACTTCAATATTGGTTCCCATGATTGCGGCATCGTCGTAATACCACTGTGCTGACGCGGGCGCGGTAAGTAACATCAACAAGAGAAATGACAGGATCCGGTTCATGAACAGTGTAAAAGTAATATAGGTTTAGTATGTTGTAGCATGCTTTCAGGTATTCGGTAGAGCTTGGGTTTTATACGCCAGTATGCGTGATACTTCACAAAGGAGAGCGTGTTGGGAAGATACGGAGGGTAACATGGTGCACCACAGTGATTTCAGACAGGCAGACGTTTTTACCACCACGCCATTTAAATGTGCCCCGGTTGCCCAAGTGATAGATGGGACAGGGCTGACAGATGTTCAGAGGCAGCGTCGCATTGCGTTGACTGAGCCTGAATGAAGAAAGCGATGACTGAATCACTGTCAATTCGTTCCTACACCCTGACGATGGACAGCCATACCCATGACTACTGCCAGATGGTATTGCCGCTGCAGGGCAACATTGAGATGGCAATGGATAACTATCAGGGAGCCGTGGGTGTAGGTGAAGCTATCATCATTGCGCCGGGACAAGAACACGGGTTTCGAGCCAATGTTGCCTCTCGCTTTGTTGTCGCTGACTTGTCTGACGTTCCGGCTTCAGCACAACTCCCCGACTCACCTTTACTGATGCTGGATAAGGCGACACAGGCGTACCTGATGTTTATTGAAGCCAAATTAGCTACCGATATGGGTGAGCAGGATATGTCGATGCTGGTTCAGCTTTTCAAACAACAGGTTAATACCCTGCCGACACACCGGTTTCCGGACGCGCGTATTTCAGCAGCCAAAACGCATATTCATGACAACCTGGCATCGGCCTTACCGTTAGCCGAACTGGCTGACGTGGCGTGTCTGGGGATCACGCAGTTCAAGAAGCGATTCAAAGCCGCCACCGGTATGACCTGCGGACATTATATTACGCAGGAGCGGATGAAAACCGCACGGGCACTGCTTACCCATACCGACCTGCCGGTTTACAGGGTGGCGCAGGAAGCCGGATACACCGACCTGTCGGCGTTTAGTCGGCGCTTTACTGCGTTTTTTGGCGAGCCGCCCAGCGCTTATACCACCAGGCGAACTTAACGAATAAAAGAACATCAGGCTGATAACCCTGGTTTGCACCAGAGTGCGCAGCATACAGACGATGAAGTATGCAAGCACGGCAGCACAGTTGTTTGGCTGTTTGGCTGTTTGGCTGTTTGGCTGTTTGGCTGTTTGCAAAAATGATATCCACTGACAAGTTGTCGTAAAGCCGATACTGCCGCAGGGAAAACTCCGTCTTTACGGCTCACAAGAGCGTCTTTTCAGCAAATACAAAACCAGTATTTTCAAATATCATGATGATATTGATTTTACGAACATCACATCACTTTATGACAACTTTAGCAGGACTTTCAGCCATTTTTATGTGGGGACTGTTGGCAACGCTGAGCGTTAGCAGCTCGGCAATACCGTCTTTTCAGCTATTATTTATTTGCTTTTTAGTGTCTTTCTTATTGTTGCTGGTGAAAAGAGTGCTAAGGGGCACGCCGCTTTTCTCTCTGCCAACATTATCTGCCGGTCAATGGCTGGTTCAGGTCGGTAGCCTTTTCGGCTTTCACTGGTGCTATTTTCAGGCCATTCGTCAGGCCCCCGCTATTGAAGTCAGCCTCATTGCCTATTTATGGCCACTGCTGTTAGGTATCTTTGTCGCTAACGCCGGCAACCGTTTGCTGGCGCTTGCCGGTGGTGCTATTGGCTTCGCTGGAACCGCTATTCTGCTGCTAAATAATGGCGACGTAGGGTTTGAAGCCCGCCACGTGTCCGGTTACCTGCTGGCGGCCACATGCGCATTAATCTGGTCAGGGTATTCCTGGTTTCTCTCAGCATCTCACAGCAACGTGGATGATATCGGCTGGGTGTCTCTTGCGGTGGCCATGCTCGCCCTGGTATTTCATGGTTTCACTGAAGTTACCAACTGGGATTTGACGACAGGACAGTGGCTAAGCGCACTCCTGCTGGGCCTTGGGCCCGTGGGCGGGGCTTTTTACCTGTGGGATATCGGTATGAAGCAGGGTAATCGCGCGTTACTGGCATCACTTAGCTTTACCACGCCCGTAATATCCAGCGTCGCCTTATTCGTGTTTGACTTCAGTCCGCTGAATACTGCCGTGTTAACGGCTTTGAGCCTTATCCTGGCAGGTGCACTGGTTGCCAACCTCAGACAGTTCTCTGGCTTAAGGATTAAAAGACGAAAAGCAGCCTGAACCCATCCTGCTAAGTTTCAAAGAAGGGTCATAAAAAGGTCGCTACAAGGCGACCTTTTTCTGACTCATTGCTGATGGTGACGTTAACTACGTCAGATTGCCAAGCCACCAAACAACAGAGGGAATCTGCTTCTTGCTTTGTTTTAGGCCAGCGTCAGTTCGACTTCAATATTCCCGCGCGTCGCGTTGGAGTAAGGACAAACCTGATGCGCTTTATCTACCAATGATTGCGCGGTTTCTTTATCTACATCGCCAAGGTCAACGGTAAGTTTTACGGCAATGGCAAAACCCTGTGGAATTGGACCTATTGAGACATCACCGGTCACGCTGATATCACTACCCAGCTTCACTTTTTCCGCCGCCGCAACGTGCTTAAGTGCGCCGATAAAGCACGCAGAATAGCCTGCGGCAAACATCTGCTCAGGGTTGGTGCCGTCACCACCCGGGCCACCCAACGCTTTAGGCGTTGATAATTTAACATCCAGCGCGCCGTCACTGGACGTCGCCACACCTTCACGACCGCCGGTTGCGGTTGCGGTACCTGTATATACGACCTGTTCAAGCTTATGCATGTTGCTCTCCTTTGTTGAACGTCTGCAAGGGTCTGCTCACCCCAGTTACTTTGTATGCAAAACAAATTACTGTATGTAATATTGAAGATCAAGTGCTTTGCATGCAAAATATAGTGGTATTTTGTTACAGGTATTGGTTATGTCTGACGCACTGAAGCTGGAAAATCAGCTCTGTCATCGTTTTTACACCGTGTCGAATGCATTCTCCCGCGCTTACCGACCACTGCTTAAATCACTGGATATCACCTATCCCCAGTACGTGGTGTTGATGGCGTTGTGGGAACAGGACGATATCCCTATCAGTGAGCTGCTTCGTCGCACGCGCATTGATGGCGGGGCAATGACACTCATCCTCAGAAAGCTACAGGACAAAGGCTATCTTGATCTTGTTGCCGACCCGCACGATAAACGTAGTCGCCGCGTCAAGTTGACGAAAGGTGGCTCCGATGCCCGGGTACAGGCGGAGTCCATTCCCCACCAGATGGTATGCAATCTGAATTCATTAACCGCTGATGAAGCCGTTCAACTGCGTGATCTCATTGATAAACTCAGTGATTGTCTCGACAAATCGGTTTGTGAATTTGAATAGCGACTGCATGCTGTTGTCATAACACTGTCATGTCATTGTTCGAGAATCATCTATTTGAGTGTACATCTGTACGCTGAAATTCTACAATGACATCCTACCAGTTGATTGAGGGCATACCATGACAAACATGCCAAAACGCGCATACAGCGTCATAGAGGAATGGTTAAACAGCGTCAGCCATGGCCTGGGCTTTATTGCCGCCATTGTTGGTCTGGTATTTTTGCTATTCAGAGCAGAGCATCCACTAGCGGTAACTGCCGCTGCGGTGTATGGCTCGACGCTGATCTTAATGTTTTTGAGCTCGACGCTTTATCACGCTATCTCTCATCATAAAACCAAAGGGCTTTTGAAGCTTTTTGATCACAGCGCCATCTACTTGCTCATCGCCGGTACCTACACGCCCTTGCTGCTGGTCGCAATTGGTGGTTGGCTGGGGATCACAATGACAGCTGTCATCTGGACGCTCGCCATTGGCGGCGTCGCATTTAAACTGATTGCTCAGCACCGTTTCCCAAAAGTGTCAGTAATGACTTACCTGTTGATGGGTTGGATTGCACTGGGACTTATCTACCCGCTTTATGTGTCGTTGCCTGGTGCTGGTCTGTGGCTGCTGGTTGCCGGCGGGATCTGTTTTAGTTTAGGGGTGTTCTTTTACGTAGCCAAGAAAGTGAAATATACTCACGCCATCTGGCACCTGTTTGTGCTGGGCGGCTGTATTTGCCATTATTTCTCTATCTATTACTACGTGGTATGACCGAAACACAACAATCCAAGAATGCAAAGTTGTCTTCATTTAGTCTGTACGCAGGCCAGCTCGCCCTGGGAACAGAGCCGGATGAAAGACAATTACGCAACCTCAAAGCGCAGGGCGTTTCCCATATCGCGGTATTTCTTACTGATGATGAGAACGCTATTTCTTTGCGCCAGCGCTCCCGCGAAGCCGGAATGGAATGGCTGTGGATGCCGGTACATCAGACGTTGTCAGCCTCAGACATTCAGCGCACGTACCTGCATCAGTACCTCACAGAGCTGTCGCAATTGCTCAAAGAAGGCGCCCGCATTTATTTTTACTGTGATGAGTCGATGCATCGCTGCGCACTGATGGTTTATGCGCTTTGTCACGCCTGTCGTATTCCCTCATCAAGCGCCTACCCGATTTTACATAGCATGCCTGCATTACATGCCAATACGCTGACACGCGAGTCTCTGCACTGGGCGGCCGGGCTAGGCACAAGCGCGCCGATGTAACCGGTACTTCTGCGTGGGTTCTTTCACGCACTATCCATATCTGACACGCTATTCTGCCCTGACCATCTTATCGGGCAGTAAACGCTGACATCGAATCTGCACAATCAACTGATTTCGTTGCAACACTTACACGTTCTCATCGACTACCGGGAAATTCTTGACGGCGATAGTTGCTAATTAGCCACAGTTGCCAGCTCCAACTTCTTTCAACTTACAGTTTAATGCCAGCTTCAGCGCCCATTTATACGGCTTGTCAGGTCGATGGTGTAAATACCATTCTCAGTCCGATGCGTTGGCATTAATGTTGCGTTTCCCCTGACTACAACGCTTTGCAACTATCCGGACGTTTTGCTTATTTGATTCAGGCTGACGGCTAAGGCTTATTTGCCCGCCCGCCAGCCGCAGTGTCAGAGCCCCCCCGGAGAAGCAGCAATCGCGCAATTTGAAATCGTTCCGTCTGACTGTATTCCATTGTGACACGCTTTCTTAAAGGCCGTTGTCAGTACTTTTTTGTCGCAGTGAATATGCCGCGGACTCTCGCTGAATCACGAACTTCGGAGAAGCTATGCGTCAAACGCTATACACTGTAACTGCCATCGTCTCGGTTTTGCTCCTTACAGCCTGCTCTCAGGCAAGATCCGGAATACGAACCAGCGACTATTTTTCCGGGCAGCCGGGTATGGTCGCCATCAGCAGCTTCGAAGCCGACAACGTTATAGACGAAAGCGATGCCACAGACATTATTGAGACCCTGTCTAAGGACAAGCGTTTTCGTCACTTATTCTCTTCCCTGCCCAGCGCACAGTTTGACGTCGCCGCCAGCGTACTGCTGAACATGCAGAACGGCGATTCCATCAAACAGGCTATTGAGAAAGTGGCCGCGCGCGAGGACGCCGATTTGAAATGGGCTATCATCAGTGCGTTTGTGTTATTTCCCCTGGATCGCTACGCATTGTATCTCGATTTACAGTCGTCAGAGCTGGTAGAGACCGATGCGTTACATCGCTATGCCGATGTGGCCGGCATTTACATTCCCGAACAAAAACCCGGCGACCTTTCCGCTTACCCCGTGGTAAGCACGTCGCTGATTGAATCAATGAACATTTCCATTTTTGGGCAAACTCCGGACACCACTGCACAGATGCGGTTCAGACAGCAGGGGCAGGAAATATGGAAAGATGCACGGGCGCCGGAATGGGAACCGGTGCAGTCTGTACTTACTGGCCCTATACTGTATCTGGAACCTGACACTACCTATGAAATTGAAGTGACGCTTAACCGTGACGGTGACACAGTCGGTACATATGCCCGTACCGTTACAACGCGTCCTGACAGTCCGCCTGTCGATCCGGACAATATCCACTATCTTCGCGATATTTATACCGGCGGTACGCTGGATCTGGAAGCACTGGGAATAGAAGGAAAACCGGGAGCCTGGGCGAAAATTGTGGGTGATGCGGATACCCCTGTTGTTGCCGAAGAAGGCGACCGACACGCCATTGCTATCGGTGACAACAGCTATGTTTATTTTGAGAATGTGACCACAAAAGGGGCTCGCGTGCATGCTGTTTACGCAGAAAATGCTCACCATTTGTGGTTCAAAGGGTGTGATATCTCCGAATGGGGCCGTCAGCCCAACGTTATCAAAAATGGCATCGCCTTTGAGGAAGAAGACGCTCAGCCAATTAATTATGATTCTGCGCTCTACTTTGTGCAGTCTGGCGTAATCACCGTAGAAGACTGTCATGTGCATTCGCCCACACCGGCGGCCAACAGCTGGGAGTATGGCCATCCCAAAGGCCCGAATGCCTTCCTCGCGTACGGAAACCATCAGGACCCACGCTACAAAGGACAAATTATTCTACGCAACAACCGCTTCACCGGAGCGCCAGAGCATCGGTTTAATGATGTGATCGAGGGCCGCAAAAACGGCGAAACCCTGGGTGGATTTGTGCGCCACTCAGCAATTTACAATAACACGCTTGCGTACGCCAACGATGACGCGATAGAAATCGATGGCGGCCAGCATAACGTGCTGGTTTACAATAATGATATTTCCAATACCTACACCGGTATCAGCGCCGTTCCGTCGCGACTGGGTCCCAGTTTTATCTTTAACAATTATATCCATAACCTGGGTGATGAACGCGGTAAACAATGGGCAGCTGTGAAGCTTGGCGGTTTGATTGCGGGCCCAATGGGCAAGGTAAACATTTTTCATAACTTTATCACTGTTGAGCGCAACGGCATTACCGCGTCACGCTTTAAAGAGGACGACTCGTTCTGGATCAACGCCACCAATAACGTCGTCATAACAGAGAAATCGAACAACATGGTGGGTTACAATGTATATGATCCCGAAGCGTTTCCTGGATCGTTGTTTATCAATAACGTGTTTTATAATCTGAAACTTGGCGAAGCCAAAATCGAAGGGAATCTCACGCAGCCATATGTGTGCGAAGCATCATTTGACGATGAACTTGCCCATGAACTCTATCATCAGGATGACAGAGCTTATTTACCGGCCACCAACGAATTTGTCATAGATAACTTCACCCGGTATTCGGAAGATGGTAGTCAGTTTTTATACGGTTTGTTGCCTGAATAATGGTCTTCGAGCCACGCCTTGCCAGCAGTGGCTATCTGGCGTTATTACAATCCTAAGGGCATTGCCTGGCCTGACGAACGATTTCTCGCTACAGCGGATGTATCACTGTGGCAATAAACTTGCTTAGCTACCAATGCCAGATGAGCAAACCGCAATGTCGTTCGTCAGGGCATCAATAACAGTGTGCGAACTTTTCTTGCACTAACAAAGAACAGATAGTGGTGTTTTTCGCTACTAACCACGGCGACATTGACGCAGAATCTGCTTACAGACTTTTGCGTTTTCACACAAGGACAGTTGCAGTATGTCTCTAAAAAACAAGTCTATTACCGGTGCGTTTTTTAACCTTTCGGCAAACGGGTTCGCACAGGTAATAAACTTTGTAGTTTACGCCATCATGGCGCGGATCCTCGGCGTCGAAGAATTCGGTCTGGTAGCCATCTGCCTGATGGTTGTAGAATTCTGTAACCTGTTTGTGACAGTGGGTATCAGCCAGAATCTGATCCAGCGGGAAAAGTGGGATGATCAGTTTGCCAGCCTGTCGTTCTGGGTATTGATGGGCGTGTCCGTCGCAATCGCTATCTTTATTTTCGCTATCGCTGTCCCGGTTGCCTGGTATACCTACTCAGAGTTGGCAGCACAGCTTATCGCTGCATTATCAATTATTCCGATTGCCAATGGGTTCCGGCTGGTACACAAAGCCAGGCTTGAACGGGACTTTCGCAACAAAGCACTGGCCGCATATGATATGGCTGGCGTACTGGCCGGCGGCATTGTTTCAGTTGTCACGGCATTACAGGGTTTTGGTGCCTGGGCAATTATCTTCGGCAAAGTGGTGCAGGCTGTGGTGTCGACCGTGCTGACGTGGGTACAGTCCTCTTTTAGGCCGGTGTGGGTGACTGACCGCTCGGATCTTCCGGAAATCATTGTTTTTGCCAAACCACTCATCGCGACCTCGTTTGTTAATTTTTTCTCTACCAAAGCCTCTAATATCGTTATTGCCTTTTTTCTTGGTGCGTCGACGTTTGCCTATGCCTCGGTTGCCCGCCAGGGATTTTCCGTTATTAACAATCTGACGTTTCAGCCACTTAACCGCATTGCGCTGGCAGGTTTGTCGAGAGTCGAAACATTACGGTTGAATCATGCATTTTCGAGAATAACCGGTATGACGGCTTTATTTGTAGTCCCCGTCTACTTCGGCGTTGGTGCGGTCGCACATCCCTTTATTGAACTGGTGTTCGGCGAAAAATGGGAGCCGTCAGCGCATCTTCTGTCTATTCTCGCTCTGCTCGCTCCCACGCAGGTCATGGCCTACTACCTTCCTAATCTGCTCATTTCTCAGGGAAAGCCTAATCAGGCATTTACGCTGAACATGATTAATCTGGTGGTAAACCTGGCGCTTCCCTTGATGTTAGTTTACTGGGGTCTGACGGCGGTGGTCATCGGTATCGTACTCTCTGGCTACATCACGCTGTTAATGAAATTTGCCGTGGTGAAAAAGCACATTGGTATTTCCTTGCGCGAGGCCATTGCAAATACCTGGCGGTTCTCTCTGGCGGGCCTGGTGATGTATGGCGCCGTCTTGTATAGCGAACGTACAGATTTATTCGGCTTATCCACAATCATTGCTGAACTTGCCGTCCTGGTCGCCATGGGAGCGCTGATTTACAGTGCCATTCTGCTGGTATGTTTTCGCAAGCACACGTTTACCGTGCTTCGTGAACTGCGGGTGACGCCGAAAATGAAACCGCCTGAGGGAAAAGCAAAAACCTGATCATACTTTGTGTACCGGGCTACTAAAAAGTTAGCGCGAACACGCAGGGCGCGTCTTCGCTTTTGCTTACTCGCTGAATAACACCAATCACGCACTATTGCTGACTGGTTCAACGATAAAAATATTCGCCCCGCAAGCTTACTTCGTGCCCCATAAATCAAACGGGAATGCCTGGTACAAACGCACTGCCTGCGCGGAAAGGTCCGGCGGTGTCTGGCGGACAACACTTAAGCCTTCATCGACAGAGGTGACTTTAGGGACAGAGCTACGGTTGGTCCCACCAAAGTAATCCTCGTATTTGAACATAGACTCACCGCTGTTAGAGTCCAGAAAAACAGCTGGGACACCGTAAGCTTCAGCGATGATGACGCCATGAAGACTGCTGGAAATAACAAACTCACTGTTTACAATCGCTTCAATAAAGGAACCCGGGTACTGCATCGGTGTGACCAGCTCTGACTCGTGCCCCTTGTATTGCGCCATTTCATCGTTCATGTGATTGATAACGATATATGGCCGCTTTTGCACTTGCCCCTCCATCAGCGCTTTCGGGTAGAAGAAAGGCAATAAAATGGCGGGATCGCCAAATACATCGGGTACGTCAATTCCGCGATTGTTCAGATACGCTTTGGTCTTCGGTCCCCTTACCGCGCGCACATCGAGGGAGCGAAAGCGGTTTTTATCATCATCAATTTTTTTGTTTAATCCGGTTCCCCAGATTGCATCGCCGGTATTGGCAAAATGCAGAACTGACCCTACGCTTACCAGTTTTTTGCTGCTGTCGAGCTTGTCGCTAATGAGTTTGCCCTTTTGTGCTAACACCCGGTTCACCAAATCATAAGCAACGTGATCGCCGATATTGGGCTTTTTGTTTTTCGGTTCCCACCAGTAAACACGTTGTTTTTCCTGCTTTCGAACAACGTTTTCAGCCAAGTGATAAAGCACAATTGATTTCCTTCTTTATGTTGTTGCTAAGGCTGACACAGCATGTGCCACCACAAATTGCTTACCTGAACTTTCGCTTCAGGCGGTAGGTTAATTTTTCGGTGTGATACCGTAAAAGCTCATCGCCTTGCCCGGCTTCTTTTTGAAACCGCGCAATCCATGATTGATTCAACGACTTACTCTGTTTCTTAGTCACTGGGGTTGATGGGATCCTGGACTCATCCAGCTCAACATCCATGAACCCGGCAATGTCGGTAATGGTCTGACGGGTATTATTTTTCACGTCACTAAATCGCAGTGGCAGTGTGGGCAGGCCGTTTGCTGCCAGTAAATACTGCCAGGACGCATTGGCCAGAATGACCCGGCGCAAGCTGTCATCAATGTCAGAAAAGCAGTACTCGGGCTCAACATCAGACTCGTTTTGTCCGCTTATCCAGTTTCCGGTTTGCCTGGCAATGGCCAGCGAGACCGCCTGAGCCATGATGTCGTCGCGGGTGAGTAACACGAAGTGTGGGTCGGGGAAGCATTGAAGCAGTCCGGACAGTCCGCCCAATGTGTCGAGATGGCGGTAGTGCACTTTAATCCCGAAAACGCCATTCTCAGACGAACGCCTGGCCAACAGCTTTTCCATAGCCTGCGGTGTAGTATTCACCCCCAGCTTTTGTTTCCACACAGACAAGTTTTTTGGCTGAGCGTACTCCAGGGGATAACCGAAAGCCCCGGTAGCATGGAGCGCGTGTCCCAGCATATGACTGCCAGATCGCACCGTAGAGGCAATGATCAGCGTTTTGGTAGCACGTCGATTGTGCGAGAAATCGTGTCGGCTATCGAACTGATCCTCGTATACCCCAACCGTCACGCAGCACGTCTCCGCTGCGCTCTAGCTTGCTCGAGTTGTCTTGTTTTGAACTTTTTTATGGCGACACCATAAATATGCTGAACGGTAACGATGACCCCTGCCCGTTGCACTGACGCCATCAGCCATTTCAATTTCTGACGTTTGAGTGGCAGGTACACCAGCAGTTGCGCCGCGACCCGTCGCCGATAGAACTCGTCGCCTAAAAACGCTCTATGTTTATCTGCGGAGCGTAGCCGGACGATAGCCTCTTCAGGCGTCATTTTGGCGACTTTCGCGCCGATGCCGTCCATATTCTGGAATCGATAGTAGAAAATGGCTTTTGGAATGTTGCGAAGACTGTAGCCATTTTGCAGCAGTCTGACGTACATATCCCAGTCCTGACCGTTCGGTAACGATTCGTCGAATCGCTCCTGCAACGCCAGCTCACGCTTCATACTAAAGCCACTCATGCCGCAATACTGGTTACCGGTTCTAAGTACACCAGCATCTACCACGTCAGACGACTGCACATACACCTCGTCTTCTTTGCCCAGGTTCTGATAGCCGCTGACTACGGCGTCAGCGCCCTGCTCATAAGCCGTAGTGTGCTCTAGCAGATAACCCGGCATCCAGATGTCGTCATCATCAAGAAAGGCGATGATATCGCCGGTTGCCTGCTCTACTCCTACGTTTCTTGCTTTGTTAGCACCGCTCGAGGTTTCCAGATAGATATACTGGAAGTTGTCGTGCTCGGAAAATCTTTGCTTCACGTCATCATATGGCAAGGATGATGCATCGTTCACGACGATGACTTCTTTGGGCTGTGAGATTTGGGTATATACGCCATCCAGCGCTTCAATGAGTTCTTTGGGTCGGTTAAATGTGGTAATCACAACACTGACGGTAAAGCTCATAATGATCCTCTTTGATGGTGACAGTAAGCCGGGTCCGAAAACAGAGCATCTTTCCCATTTACGCTGAATAAACTTACTGACGTGAGTGATACCATTACCGGAGCAAGAATCATGCAAGAAATCCTGAAGCGTCAATCAGAAAAATATCTCGCCAGATACCCGAAGATTTTTTTCTGTCACGTCCCAAAATGTGCTGGCGTGTCGCTTTCCAAAGCGATTTTTAGCGCGGTATACCCTGCTTTCTTCAAAGCGACGCGTTTTGCTGCCTATATCGACCTTAAAGCCAGCCAGGTAAGTGAGCAGCTTCTGGGGATTGATATGATGCGCGCCCGTGAATCACAGCTAATCAGTCACCTTGAGAGTCCGCATATGGTTTATACCAACGGACATTGTATCGCTCGTCCGGATGTTGTGGGTAAATATTACAAACACTGGCACTTTGTCACGGTGCTAAGAGATCCGGTAGACCGGTTTATCTCTGAATATGTGTATAACCGGTATAAGTCGTCACAGTGGCAGAAGCATGACAGTGATATCAGCGTGTATCTCAACTCAGACGCCGCTCTGACATCCGGTATGACGTATGCCCGGTATTTTTCAGGTATCACAGATGCCAATGCTATTGCCGAAAGAAAAGCCAGTGTAGTTGACGCTGCGGTGGAGAACTTACGGCGATTTTCGGTGTGTGGCACGCTGGATAACATGGAAAAATGGGAGCAGGATTTTAACGCCCGGTTCGATGTGCGCATCGCAATAGGCAACCGCAACGCCACTCCCAATAAACAGGTTTACCATGATATCGTGGATGATCCGCAGCTAATGCAGTGTATCCGCAACCTCTGTGACGTCGACCAGCGTATTTACGATGCGGTGAAGACTGCCAGCATAGACTCTCATGCTGCGTGAGGCAGCTGGCGTTTGCTTAAGTTTCTAACAGTCATCCCGGCGATATCGCAGGCTCGGGCCTGGATTGAGTCTTCCATCGAGCAGCACTATTACCGGCAATTGACGCAAAATGAAGAAACAGAGGGCGGTAATGGCTATAGACGACGTCGCCGCGCTTTATCTGTAGGAAAGATGCGAATAACCACCGGCGCTGTTTTATAGACACCAGTGGATATCGCCGATGTCAGTAGTGTTATCCAATTAGCATTTACAACACATGCCGCCATGCTTCGGTGACAGCCTTATCGCTGTAATGCGCCAGCGCCTCAGTCATTACCTGGTCTGACGGCATGTATCGCAGCGACTCAAGCTGCTCAGGCAACGCCTCCGGCGTAATAACCTGCACAAAATCAAAACGCTCCGCTTTGTTTCTCGCAAAGGCCGAGTCAAAACACAGGATATTTGCGCCAAGGCTTACTGCCATATAAAACGTGCCGGAAGAAATCATCGCGTGATCATCGTGAGGCAAAATAACATACCGTGAATTCGCCACCGCCGCTTCAAGTTCCTCATCACTGAGGAAGCGGTTTTCCCAGTCGACATCTATATCCCGCTGTTTGATAATATCCAGCAGCTTTTGGGTATAGGTGCTGTCAGAGCAAAAACCCCGTATCGTCAGTTTTTTAGATTCGGGCCATGCATCAAGCAGCGCATCTAATCGCTTGTAAGGTTTGATACTGCCGAAATACAAATAATCAAACTGCTTGGTTCTGATCTGCATTTCCTTTTGCAGGTCAATAATGACTGCATCCTCTTTATACAAAGGATGCTTGGTCACCGATGTCCCCAGCAGTTCGGTGCGTTCAAGCGTTACTACCCTGTCTGCGACGCTACGCATCAACCTGACGATTGAGCGATACAGGTCGATATCTGCGTCGCTGTTATGAGGGCGATAATTGTGACGAACCCAAATGATATTTTTACTAAACAGCCGCATCACCCACAGTGTCACAAAAAATGACGCAATAAACACAACACGTCTGATACCACTGAGACCTTTCCTGAACGGCTGGTCTTCATACCAGTTAAGCACAACCCAGTTCTCTTCGCGGGACAATAGATTGCGCGGGTGATATAAGCTTTTAAATGGCTTTATGTCAAAGCCCAGGCGGGAGAACACCTGTTTTGTCCTTGCGATAAAACCATTGCTATGGGTGAATGGGTAAAGGAAAAGCCGCTTTTTACTGCTCATAAGTGAGACGCCTGTTCCGATCGGTTTTTCTTCGTCACACTGGTAAGAACCTGGCTTGTCTCTTTGGCAATGCTGTCCCAGTTAAATTTCGAAAGAAAAGCCGTTTTGTTTATCCCCAGGCTTAGCTCGTTAAGGTTGTTAAACTTGTTGGCCAGGGCATCGGTGTCACCCACCGGAAAGTAGCAGTCTTCAGGTAACCCGATATCCGCATTCGGCGTAATATTACTTAAAATCACGTCGGTACCTGCGCTAATGGCTTCTAACGCCACAATCGGTAATCCCTCATGATAGGAAGGCAACACAAAAACGCGGGCAAACTTGTACAGCGCATTTAACTCATCGCCCTGTCGCCGGCCAGCAAAGATGACATTATCACTGCGATGCCGAAGGAGGTTGCGGGAATAATCATCTTCATGGTCGGCATTACCAACAATGACCAATTTCAATGGAGAACGGCTCTGTTCATAGGCGGCGACGAGATCATGAAAGCCTTTTTCCGGTACAAGACGCCCCACCGTTACTATGTAATTGTCAGGTACTATTTCCAGATCGCCAGGCAAGGCATCGGCGGCCAACGTGTCATCGAAATTAGTCAGCGTGCCATTCGGCACGTAGGAGATTTTATCTTTGTGGCTGGCGTATTTGTGGCGTAGTTTTTCTGTTAGCGTGCTTCCCACTACCACAACGTGGTCCGCGAAGCGCACTGCCATGGACTCACCGGTTCGCAGTAATCGTTTTGCAAATCGATTCCATTTCTGGCGATCATAATCCGCACCGTGATGCGTCACCACCACTTTCATTCCCAGTAGTTTGGCCAGCGGCGTGAACAACGCCGGACCAATAGCATGGATATGTAACACGTCGGGCTTTACGACAAATCTGGCGTACAACAACGCCAGAAAGGTGTGTAAAAACGTTTCGATAAGTTTGTGACGAATAGTCCACAAGGCAAGGACTTCTACTCCCTCGAAACTATCGTGCTTTTTTTCAACATAGGGAGAACGGGCAATGACCGTCACCTTGTCTCCTGCTTTCACCATTCTGGGATAAAGTTGCTGACAATGGGACTCAATTCCTCCCATTACATTGGGGATCCCGCGCAGGCCGATAGCGCACACTTTCATACTTTTCTCCCTGTTACTACGTTTGCGAACGGCCTGAAGGTGATAGCTGCATGCGCTTTCCCTCAGGCCCGGCAGTTTCATTCTGCCCGCTAAAATGTGATGTTCCGGATACAGAAGACCTGGGCAATGGTGCCAGTGCACTGCCCAGTAAAATGGCATAGAGGATCAGCCCTTCGATATTCCACAATGGCATGGTTGCCATATTCATAATTAAAAAGCCGACCATCGATGAAAACAGCAGCCAGGCGAAATGGCGATCTGCGCAACGAAAAGCCAGAATAAGAAACCGGCAAACCGCAAACACAAAAGCGCCTAATCCAAGAAGACCGTATTCATAGAGATACGACACGTAGGTATTGTGGGCATACTTCTTAAATACGCCGTTCCAGGATTCAGGACCCATTCCAATGAGTTGATTAATCCAGTCAGCACTGACAAAGGCATGTACATACTGGGCCCAGATATATACACGGGCAGAAAAAATATCTTTTTCCTTCTCAGTGTAGTACATCGGCGCTTTTAACAGATCCTGCCAACTGCTGAGGAACACGAAAATATCGGCAAACCGCTCCTGCATGGAATAAGAAAGTAGCAGGAAGCCCAGCCCCAGCCCTGCCAGAGCAAAAATAAAAAATACCGGCTTTTGCTTTTGCGGGATCCTGGATTCCAGGCTCGTAAACAGAAAAATAGCTGTCATAGGCAGGATAGCTAAAATTGAGGTACGGTAGTTTACTAACACCAGTAAAACGCAGCCCAGCGCAAACAGTGCCCCGCGGTATCGAATTACGGTAGGACTGAGCAATCCGGTGGTGAGAACGAAAGCCGCAATGATCATGGAAAACGCGGCTTCATGATTATACCCACCAATATAACTTGCTGAGCCGTCGGCTTCGGTGGCTTTGACTTCTCCCAGTAGCACAGAGAGTATTTGCAAAGTGACCGGCAAAAAGAAAACCATCAGAAATTTTTTCAGCGCGATGTCTTTGCCGGTGCTGCGGATAGCCAGAAACATTCCCCCAGCAATCACCAGGAAAAACACCCATTTAACTATCACATTGATGAGGCCAACGACTTCCCGGTTCATCAGACCACTGATGAGAATAACGGCAAGAAACACATAAATGGGGGCCAGGTTCTTGAGCCTGAAATAGTTGCCAGGTAGCAGCAACACGCCGACGCCTGCAATACCTATGGAAGCCAGCGCATTGATAGAGAAACCGGCGATAAGAGGATCGTAGGTTATGGTATGAAACGCAGAAAGCAAAAAACGCAACCATACAGCGACAATGACAAAAGCCAGATATTTGTTGCACTGTCGGCGAATGGTTCGGTAAATCAGGTAAGCGCTGAGAACGGCAACAACCAGCTTAACCAGCACGAACATAGGCATTGCCCTCTGGCGGTGTATCCGGGTAGATAGCGCTGATAATTTTATCTTTAAAAATAGTATTGCTGAAGTCGCGGGCTCTGGACGAGCTGCGGTACTGATACTCTTCCTGGTGAATATCATCGCTCATGTACTGCATGGCATCTGCTACGCCATTCACCTTATTGAGTTCACAGAGTGCCCCGTATTGTCCTGCGGTAAACCCTGTGACAGCGACAGGGTAGTCACCTGTCAGAATCTCTGCCGGGCCAGACTCGCAGTTCGTTGCCACTACAGGCCGTCCCAAACACATAGCTTCAACGATGGCGTTGGGGAATCCCTCGGCATTTGAGGTAGAGACAAAATACCGGGCTGCTTTCAGATACGGATAAGGATTGGCTTTGAATCCGGCGAAATGTACGCGGTTTGCGATACCCAGCGATCCGGCAAGCGCCTGCAACCGGTCGCGCTCAGCGCCCTGCCCCAGGATCAACAAGTCTTCGTCGATTTTCGCTTTGGCGTAAGCCCGGATCATCAGCGAAAAGTTTTTGTTAGGCACCAAACGTCCCGTACCAATAATATAAGGGCGTGACGGTAAGTCATCAGGGATGTCGTCAGCCAGCTTGTTAATGGTGGTAATGTCATAGGGATTGTAGACAGTATCAATTTTTCGCGCCGACACGCCAAACCGTCTGATCAGATCCGCTTTAACACCGGCGCTCACGGCGATGACTCTGTCTGCAAATGGGTAGCTGGCCCGTACCATCATTTTGCTGATTTTATCTTTAACACCACCGGAAAAATGGCTACTGGTGTTCACTCTTTCGCTGATGATACTGCGGTAACCTAACCGTTTAGCCAGAGCAATATTCAACATGTTTGCGCGTGTGAGAAAACTCACGCAGTATTCAGGCTGTAGTTTTTTCAGACGCTGCTGTAAAACCGAGTAGCCCTGCATCAGGCTGCCGTCGGTAAACAAGGTTTCTTTATTCACATAGTCCGGACAGGTGTGAGCCTCTTCGGCTTCGTCAAGCAACAGCAGGTACACCTCACGGTGTTGTTCACGAAACCATGACTCCATGATTGTCAGAAGCTTACACATCACGCCTTCTGCACCGCCGCCTTCAAGCGAGTTGATAATAAATACGGCAGGCTGAACTGGCGTCATGTTTCTATCCTTTAATGCGTGACTGCTGCTATCCCTGCTAACTCAGGGAGTGCCACAACGGTATTGTTGCGGAAAAATACGAACGGGTTCCGTTGACGGTAAACGTTTGCTGTTACTTTTTGTTATTCACCTTTTGTGCCATCGCAGCAAATTCGCTAATCATCAGGCACAGCAGGCGTTCGCGGTGCGAGAGCACCGTCAGGCGCAATTACTCGGCAAGCGAGGTGTCGCATTCAGGCAACAGCGTTGCGTAAGCTATACGCACTGGCATCACTATTGAATCCCGTTACGATACACCCTACGAGAGTTATCAGGCAGTAGCATGCCGGTTGGACAAGTCCGGTCAACCGCTGCCACTGTAAGTCCGCCTGTTTTTTATCCTCCATTTATCAACTGGACTTCGTTATCCAGTGCGAAAGCGACATTTCCGATACCGAAGGCTGGCTGTGCTTCTGCTGCTCACTATCTGCCAAGACATTACAATCTGCCAAGACATTACAACGAATGGCTCAGAGTCATGGTCTGTCGAATAAAATCTTCTCCACTGCACCATGCGCCAGTCGAAAAAATCCTTCACACCATGCCGACGGAGGTTGCCGACAGCTTCGCGGCCAAGCATTGATGAGTTTTCTGATTTTTAGGGGCTGTGGCGCGGTAATTTTTTGGGTTATAGCGCAGTATGACGCAGTGGTGTTAATGCCGCTGTCTTGTACTCAGTCTTAACTAAACGTACCTGGTCTCAGCACAAAAGGGCTGTTCGCATTATTCATCCTGCGAAGTAACAATCTTACCTGGCGTCTGCGTGAACAACTTATCAGCACGCGTTTCGGATATATGTTCTTTCACCATCTGGTACGCTTCGCCCATGTCGTTAGGCCGCCTCACATCGTCGTGCATGTCAGAGGCGACAATATCCACCTGATCCGCATCCAGCATCTGCAATGATAACGCCTGTACCTTGTCACCGAAGCGTCCGGTGATAGCACCGGCAGTCACCTGCAGCAAACACCCGAGGTTTCTCAACCACTGAATCTTGTCGGGCATCTTTATGACGTCGCGATTACGTTCAGGATGAGGAATAAGCGGCTGAATGCCGGACGCACTCAGCCATCTGAGAAGTTGATCCAGCCCGGCAGGAACATGGCTGTGTGGCATTTCCAGAAGTAACACTGGCTTGCCTTTCCACTTTCCGACAAACGGCAGGGCGTTTTCTGCCAGCCATTGCGGGATAATCTCTTTAATTCTGACTTCCCCGGCCCAGGACAGGGTAAGTGGCAGGTTCTCTGCTGCCACAGCGTCATTCAGCCTGCTATAGCCTTCCTCAATATTCGCACAGGTATTATCAAACACACCCCAATGAATATGCGGCGTACACACTACGTGGGTAACGCCGGCATCGACTGACTGCTTTGCCATGGTCAGTGACATTTTCATGCTTCTGGAACCATCATCAATTCCGGGAATGATATGGCTGTGAACATCAATCATGCAGGCTCTCTGACATCGTCACTCTGGTAGTTGTACTGGTCGTAGAAGCCACCGTAGCGCTCGGAAACGTCAGACTTACCGAGATCTACCTGAT
This sequence comes from Alteromonas antoniana, assembly GCF_019249295.1. Lineage (GTDB taxonomy): Bacteria > Pseudomonadota > Gammaproteobacteria > Enterobacterales > Alteromonadaceae > Alteromonas > Alteromonas antoniana. The sequence goes on along the minus strand of NZ_JAESDH010000005.1, from coordinate 113,436 downwards.
TCAACACTACGCCATCCACCCTGTGTCCTACTTGCAGGAAGCGACCCAGACCATTGAGGATCATTTTCTCACTGGTACTGTCAGCCCGAACCACATAAATCACAGAGTCGCAGGCTTTCGATACCACCATGGCATCTGAGACCGCCTGAGTGGGTGCGGTGTCTACGACAACATATTTATAATGCTTTTTAAGATAATTTATCAGCGCACGGAAGCCGTCTCCGGCCAGCAGTTCCTGCGGGTTTGACGGAATCGTGCCGGCTGAAATCAGATCCAGACCTGACTGCTCATCATGCACCAGACACTCTTCCAGTTTGTGAGTTCGCATAATCAGATTCGACAACCCGGGCTGGTAATTGGGCACCCCAAAACGCTTGCCTATCGTAGGCCGACGTAAATCCGCATCAATCAGGATCGCTTTATCCAGCTGCCCCAAGGCAAATGCAAGGTTAGTCGATACCGTCGTCTTCCCTTCTTTAGGTACACTGGAGGTGATAAGGATAGCCTGACTCTGTTTCTCAATGTTCATCAAAGACAAGCTGGTTCTTAATGTGCGAACGGCTTCACTGAAATGATGAAACTGGTTGTCGAAATAGGCCCGAAGCGGTAATTCTTCTTTGCGTTTTAATGCCAGTGTGGGAATAAGCCCTAACATTCTTTGTCCAAGTTTCTTCTCGACATCATCAACAGAGCGTACCCCGCTGTTAAGCGCTTCAAGAACAAAGGCGAGTAGTACGCCAAAGCCAAAGCTGGCAATAAACGCGGCACCAATAATCAGGGTTTTATTGGGTTTTGCAGGATTACCCGGCGGCACAGCAGGATCGAGAATACGTGCATTTGCCGACTTGAAGCCCCCCAGTTCGCTGGTTTCTTTAAGGCGGGTAAACATGGAATTATACATCTGCTGGTTAATATCGACGTCGCGCTGAAGCGCCCGACGGCGGTTTTCCAGGCTGGATAACGTACGGTATTCTGATTTTGCCTCTGCGACCTTCTCCTGCAGCGTAGATACTTTATTTTGCGAGGCCCGGTACTGCGTTGTGATACTGGATATCAGATCGCGGATCTGGGTCTGCAAGGTATCGCGTATAGAGCTTAATTCGGCGTTTGCCGCAATCATTTTCGGGTGTTTCGGACCGTACACTTTACTTAACTCGGAAACCCGGCTCAGCGCATCACCTTCCTGGCGGCGTACCGACTGTATATTGCTATGGTTGAGGACTTCTGGCAGCCTGGCTAGTGCGCTGTAGTCAGCGCCGCTGTTCTGGGTTTGCTGGTAGATTGTGCGATTCTGATTCAGTGTTGTCTGTGCATCACGCAACTGTTCGGTGAGCTCTTCGAGCTCTTCTGCAGCCAGACTTACGACGCCATTGTTCAGATTTACCAGTTGGTTTTCTTCATAAAAACGGGACAGCTCACGCTCGGCGGCATCCAGCTTTTCGCGCAACCCTTCCATACTTTCAGTTAAAAAAGACGTCGCTTTCGCTGTCATATCTACTTTGGCCTGAAGATAATTTTCTACGTATACATTGCCCATCGTATTAGCAATCGCCGCAGCCAGTTCAGGCGACTGGCTCATGGCGGTGATTTCGATAACCTGAGTGTTATTCACCAGTGAAATCGACAGGGCATTCATCAGGCGGTTGGTTGCTGCACGGATCCGCTTTTCCCGCTTTTGTTCTTCCGTAAGTGGCACTTTTTGTGCTGATGAATCTCCTTCGGGCAACAATGATGATATCCAGGATTTTGCCTTCGCCATCAACGCATTATCTTCAGTGGCTGGTGGCATAAAAGTGGCGTTATCGGCCAGCCCAAGCTCTTCCACTGCCATCCGGGCAACCTGACGGGAACTGATGATCTCATACTGCGTTTGCATGTAATCTTTTCGCGTCGTATCGGCGTTGTAGACTTCTTCAATTGACATCACGTTGGCAGGCTGAGATTCAATCAGCAACGTAGCCTTCGCAGAATACTGGGGTGTCATTTTCATTACGATGACGCCCACCAGCACAGTAAACACTACAGCCAGTAATATGATCCGGCCCGAGTAGCGCTTAAAAACCTGCCAGTAATGCGCAAAATCAATGGTTTCATCATCAAGCAGGTTTGCCTGAATCTGATCCCGCATTTTTATCGACATAAAGGATCCCTTTTGCAGTCGCGGTGAATCTGTAGCACTGCGATTAAATCAGAAAAAACGTTGTGGAATGGTAATAACATCTCCGGGCTGGATCAGAGCACCGACTTCAACCTCCATGGAAACAGGCTTGCCATTTTGCTCTCTGACCACCTGAATATCGCTACGCGATGCCCGCTCGGTATATCCTCCAGCCAACGCCACTGCCTTATTAACCGACAAGCCAGGTTGGTAGGGGTAACCTCCGGGTTGCTTTACCTCACCATCAATAAAGAACGGTCGATACTCAACAACCGTTACCGCTACCGAAGGATTGATCAGATAGTCGCCCTTTAGCCCTTCGTAAATCAGCTTTTCCACTTCTGAAAGTGTCATTCCCACCAGCTTAATTTCGCCCAGAAACGGGTAATTAATAATGCCTATATCCGGCAGACGGGTTTCCAGCGACAGATCATCTTCGCCAAAGACATTGATGTAGATTTTATCTCCCACGCCCAGCTGATAACTGCGCATGCTGCTATTTCCCTGTTGCGCTGCAGCACTCTGCGCGACAAGCATTAGCACGGTGAAAAGTAGTGTCAGTAGTCGAATTTTCATAATGTGACCCTCGCGGTCAGCCCCATAACATTGCGATCGTAGGTAACTCTATCGCGGTTGCTGTCACGCTCGCTGAACTGATAGTAAACCCCCAGCTGCAGCCAGCGACGAAACTGATAGTCGGCAGAAAGCAAGGCCCTTGTCGTATCATCCTCTCTGGGATCGACAAGTTGTGCCCCTTCATAATCTTCCTGCTCGTAGATCAGCTTCATGGTGGTCGAAAAGCGATTCAGCCAGGCATGCTTCCAACTAAGCCTGTAATCCTGTCCGCGAATGTAATCGCCTTCCCCGTTCGTTTCCCGTGTATCGGCGCTGGTAGATAATTCAAATTGTGAGTAACTGCGCGGTAGCCACTTCATGCCGACTTCCCAATCAACGCCAGTGAAGGTATCACGGGTGGGTGCCTCAAAGGACTTCTCTTTATAACCGACCTTGGCAAAACCGGTTGTCGACGCTGATGACTCCCATGATACACCTGCGAGCACACGGGTCTCGTCGCTATCTAACGGGTTTTCCGGGTTCGCCGCCACATCGTAATCAATCTGTTGGTGCGTAGCATCTAGCACCAAATGTGTACTACCTGCTACACGGTAGAGGAATTGCCCCCCTACTTTTTTATAACTTCTGTCGCGAATTTGATACGCCAACGCCCCGTTGTCATAATTGATTTCCTCGTATCCGGCATGTAAATCAATACGGCCCGGCGATGTCTCTGACCCGAACGAATAGGTTCCCGTAACTTCGGGGTTTTTATAAGTATCCACCGAGTCGAGTTCGCTACCAAAGCCGTTAGAGTAGCGCCGTCCACGCTCGTCATGCCCATCTTCGTACCGGGCCTTCGTCGTGAAGCGGTGCCGGCTGTTCATTTCAAACTTGCCGGTAACATGTGCAATATGATCGGTATAATTGTCAGCACTACTTGAAAAGTATTCACCGTGACGAAGCTGGTAACCCGCTTCAATACTATTATTACTAAACTTTGTCACCGCAGTGATTTGCGGGGAAATCACATTCACCCAACTGCTTATGCGGGGATTATCGTCGGCAGCGTACGTCACGTTGTCGATATACAGCATTTCTGTAGAAAATTCGGGAATAAGGTCGTAGCCATCCATTTCGATGCGGCCTGCCTGCTGCGCCAGCACCGGGCCTGTGCCAATCAGAAAGAGAGCCGTTACTCCGGAAATCCTCACAAACATAATATCTCCATGATGATGGTAAAATGTACAGATACTCTGTACAGATTATTGAGTGTCGTCGCTTTATAAAGGGAGGTGTTATGCGAAAAAGAATGTATCTCAGGGTAATTTCGCTACCTTTGTAATTTATTCATGCTATTTATATGCCAGAGATATCGCCGCCGCGTCTTTGGTAAAAACTGATCTTTTCAAACTCACACACGATAATGATTGAAAGTATATATTTGACGCCGCCAGTAATATCTTGTCATAGAAATATAAATAGCTCTTATTGCATTACGTTTTCTGCCTGCCGCATTCCAAAAAGATGCGAATAAACCTGTAGTCGGAATCTTTTTTCAGGGCCTCCTGTAAAACTGGAATATTTGTTGCTGTGTTCTTTGTGTGCAGCAGTTCCATTTTTTCTTTTCATGTGAAATATCATCAAACCAAATGGACTTCTGGTTTACCACTCGGAGCGAATGAAACATGAAATTCAATTTATTGCAGAGTCAGGCGTTATCCAGCAACCCTTCTCCCTCAGATGAGGCGAGCAATGTAACTGGTTATTATCAAAGTAGTTTTTCGACCATTTATCGCCTGATAGATCTTTCTTTTATTACCCTGTGTTTCTACATCGCGGCTTTCTATTACGATGTTGAAATCACCACGTCAGGATTGATACTCCTGTTTACTCATGTGGTATGTTTCCAGCTCAGCGCTGAAGCCATGGATCTTTACCGTTCCTGGCGTAGCAATCATACGACAGCGTTACTTCGCTGTTCGGCGATAACCTGGCTGATAAGCTGTGTTGTCACACTTACAGTGGGGTATTTCTTTGCACACAGTCTGACACTGTCGCCAGCCATGGTGCTGGTGTGGTTTGGGACGTCTTTCATTTTTCTGCTTAGCTGGCGAATGGCTATGCGGCAGGTACTGTTTAAGGTGCGTAAGAATGGCATGAACACACGTTCAGCCATTATCGTTGGTGCGACGCAAGTTGGCTACAACATGGCATTACAGATGATGAATAACGATCATCTTGGGATCCGTTTCGATGGCATTTATGATGATCGTCCGGAAGACCGGCTGCCGCATGAATTCCAGCAGCAGGTAAAAGGCAGCATTGACGAAGCAATTGATCTCGCCAAGCGTCATAAGGTTGATTACATCTATATCGCGCTGCCAACAGCAGCTGAAAGCCGGATAAAAAGTATTCTGGAAAAGTGTAGTGATACTACAGCGAACGTGTACATTATTCCGAACTTCTTCATGTATACACTGCTTAACTCACGCTGGCAGACCGTTGGGAGCGTGCAGGCACTTAGTGTTTATGACACACCTTTTCAGGGTGCAAACGATGTGCTGAAGCGGATTGAAGACATTGTGGTCAGCTCGATCATCCTGTGTATTCTCGCTATTCCTATGTTGTGTATAGGCATCGCGGTACGCATGACATCGCCGGGCCCCGCTATCTTCAAACAGAAACGCTATGGCCTGGATGGAAAGGAAATCAAGGTATATAAGTTCCGCTCTATGTCGACACAGGACAATGGCAACGTAGTGAAACAAGCGACGAAAAACGATCCCCGTATCACCAAACTGGGAGCATTTCTGCGTCGTACGTCGCTGGATGAACTACCTCAGTTTATTAATGTTTTACAGGGAAGAATGTCGATTGTTGGTCCGCGTCCACATGCAGTAGCGCACAATGAGGAATACAGACAACTCATCACTGGCTACATGTTGAGACACAAGATCCGCCCTGGAATTACCGGCTGGGCGCAGGTTAATGGTCTGCGCGGTGAAACGGAAACCGTGAACAAAATGGTACAACGGGTTGAGTATGACCTCGATTACATGCACCGGTGGTCTGTCTGGTTTGATTTAAAAATTATATTAATGACTGTTGTTGGCGGATTTTCCGGAAAAAATGCGTACTAACTTTTTGCCAGTTTAATTTAATAACGGATTAACACATTGCAATATGTAGTAAAAAGGCGCCATTAAACAGGCGCCTTTTTAAATTTAACATTATGATAACAATTTCGTTTTTATTAAGAATATTGATTGATAACCTTTGCTGCAGAATTTAAAAAATCTGCAGCTATTACCTGCGCTTTCAGACCTTATAAAAGAAATGCCAGCCAGTCGATCCCTTTACGGCGGCTCAGGTCCAGCTCCTGATATTTCTCCACATGTTCTTCGCTGTCACCAATAATCTGGTCATTGACCGTCAGCCAGCAATGTACTGACTCCTGCCCCATCCGGCTTCGAACTCCGAAATGCAAAACTGCCAGTACGCCTTCTTTTCTTAAGATCTCACGAGCGACCACACACCGACGCAGACAATTTAATATGAACAGGTGATTATCCGCAGCTTTATGCACAACGTGGCAGACAGCGTTAGGATCGACTGGAGTGTCATTGGAGACAACCAGGTCTTTAGCCGGCGAGACTACATCGTCCCGCCAGGCCTCATAGCCCCGAAGCTTAATAGTGACATGCCACTTGGCAAGGCTAAACCAGGCGCGTAGAAACCACGCCAGCTTCTGGCCTGCAGGCTGCGACCGATATGAATTACCCAATGACCAATTCGCTCCAAAAAACCAGTAAGTAACTAAATTCAATAACATACTCTAACATCTTTTCACGCAGCAAGCCGTGATATTCACCGCATTGTCCCTGTGCAGCAGAATCTGATGTCAATAAGATTATGCTATGCCTCTGACGCCATGCCGGCATAGCTGGTGTATCGTGCATAACAGCATGTTTCGAGCCATTACTCTGTCAGAGCACACCTTTATCTTATTGTCGTCACGTATCGCATAGATTAAGGAGCAGAGAGCGATTTCACACTTCTCATCAAAGTCAGATGAGCTCCGTTGCATTCTTTTCTCTGCTATCGGTCTGAAAAATCTTGGAAAGGTGTAAATACAAACCTTTTTCCATTGTCTGTTTTTTCAGCATTTCGGAGTGTATCAACCTTACTATTCAATTTAGGTATATTTGTTCATATTTTATACTAATATCGACTGACAACTCTCCCGCTTGCGTGCAATCTGGCATGACAGCTATGGGAACAAAAAATATTACAACGACGTTGTATATTTGGGGGGGCGGGGAAAGGTTAAAAACGCGCGACGGGCAGAACCCCGACGCGCGATATACTATCAGAAATTGTATACGCGGGCAGAAGACAACAATGCTGAGGCATTGATTTTTTCCTGCACACAGGACTTCACTTTTTCTTTACTGAACACATATATTCTGTCTTCCATATCACCGTTGTCATCGCGCATAAACTGCTCCAGTACAAAGCTGATATGTTCGTTATCAGGCAGTCCACGCAAGCCCGAACCAAAGCGACACAGCGTATCTCCTATACTGCCTTCAAAGTTTGCCAGAAATTGCTTGTAGGCTTTTTCCTGCGCTTCCCGTTGTGCTTCAAGTCTGGCCTGCTGCTCCTCCTCCATTTTCGACGCGTATTTTTCCAGTTCTTTTTCCTGGCTGTCCAGTTGTGCTAACTCTTTCGACACCTCTTTAAGTTCATCTTTGATCGAATCGCCGCGCTCTTTACCTGCCTGTCGAAGCTCGAACTCAAGATCACGGGTGCGTCGTTCCAGCTCGCGACGCTCCCATTCGAGCTCGCGTTCGCGACTTCGCATCTCGCGGATCTGATCATTCGATTCGTGAAAAATTTCAGCCAGGCGCTGACCGGCCTCCTCCATTTCTTCTGCAACCACTTCCCACTCTTCTTCAAACTCGATTTCAAACTGACTGTCGCCATCAATAATGGTGACCGGAGGCATGGGTGCTTCAGGAACGTGACCGAAAATATTGCTGAGGCTGAAACCTGAGGTCGAATTGCGCACACTGACTGAGAACACAACGCCCTGCCCGGCCAGGTAGGTACTGTCGAGGCTACGATACCGCAACCCTTTTCGCGGCGAGCTCTGTTTTAATGCCGTATCAATGACTCCCGACATAATTTCGAGCTCTTTATTTAAGGTTTTCATCTTTTCAGTCGCTGCATCGACAGGGACTGAAGTCAAAAGGGTGCTAATCACGGTGGCGGCTAAAAGGGTCTTCATAATAATGTCCTGCCTTTATTCATCATCTGTTAGGTTAGGGGTAACCAGTGGCGGCACTGAGCTGTACCCAGCTTCCAGCGCACTGATTTCCTGTTGTAGGTTGTTAATTTGCCGGGCATAGAAACGTTGGTCGTCACTACGCTGTTCGTTGATAAACTTCACCAGCTCGGCAAAATCCTCCCGCCGCTCCTGTCGGCTTGAACTGAGCAAATACTGGGTAAGTTCAGCACTGTTTTTCTGCTGCTGAGTGCTGAGCGCGTCAACGTACTGAGTAAACAGTGCCTGGTTTGATTGTTGATAGTCGGTGATTTTCCTGTCCATCATCGCGGCAATTTCCTGTTGGTCAGGCGCATCGCTGAAGCCCATCGACAGTCGACCGTCGGCAACATCCACTCTGAAGCCACTGACAACCATAACCATCGCCAGCGCTGACATAGCCATTGATGCCATTGGCAGGCCCTGCCATTGCCACCAGCGTGAACGCTCGGGTGTAATAAAGGTACTTTCCCGGTCCCACGCTGGCACCGGCACCTCTTCAAACTGTTCGGCCATCATCGTCATCGTGTTGGCGCTTTCTACACGTTGAGCAAATGCCTCGTCGTGGACACAAAGTGATTCAAACTCCTGACGTTCACTCTCTGAAAGCGAGTTTTCCAGCCACTTGGCCAACAGGTGTTCATGATTTGGGTTATGCATTTTCTACCTCCAGCTCGAGCTTCAGTTTTGACAGCGCACTATAAAGTCGCGACTTCACCGTATTGGCTGATAAGCCAAGCTGCTCTGCTATCTCATCAAACGTAAACTGCCCAAAGAATTTGAGTTCGACTACCGCTTTTTGCGCCAGGGGTAGACGTTGCATTGCCTGCATAAGATTCTCACTGGCGCGGTCACGGAAATATCCGCTTTCCGGGCAATGCTGATCACACTCGGGTTCGGGCGTATCATCAAGACCCTGTTCAGGTCGTTTTCGCCGATAAAACTCAATACATCGAAAGTGTGCTACACGAAACAACCAGCCTTTAAAGCTGCCTTCGCCACGGTAATTCCCCAGACTGCGGTAAACAGAGACAAAAATATCCTGCATTAAATCCGCAGCATCATGAGTGTTGCCCGTCATCCGGATACCATAGTGGTATATCTGACTTTCGTATCGTTTTATCAGCGCGAGCCAGGCACGGCGGTTTCCCTTTAATGCCTGGCTGATAAGTTGTTCATCGCGCTTTTCAAACACTGTGCGTCCCCGCTGATTATTATCATTTTTTGCACGCTTCCCGACATTGCCTGCTACGAAACATTCATGTCGGGGGTGCTTTGACTATATAGTCGGGAGCCGGATTAAAAAAGTTTGGAAATTTTCTACTTTTTTATTTCAGGGTAGGAATGGGTAACAGTGGAGATAATACTTCGCCGATTCTTCGGAATAGTTGCATCCGCGTTGTGCCCGAACGCCAGACCAGTCCAATCTCCCTGTAGGCCTGTTTTTCGGCAGCAAAAGCATTGAGTTCAGTGTGTTCCAGAATTTTCTGATTGAGCGCGAGTTCAGGTAAAAAGGTGTAACCCAGTTTACTGTTCGCCAGTTGCACCAGTGTGTAGAGACTGCTGGCGGCAAGACTACTTACCTGATCACTGTGCTGCAGATTACAGGCACTTACTGCATGACCTGTCATGCAATGCTCCTGCTGCAACAAGAAAATACTTTTTTTCGGCAGGGATGCGATATCCAGCGGATCGGGTAACTTGCTGGCAAGATCGTTATGTGCAACCAGATGGAAGGGGTCGTGCCCCAGCACCATTTGTTTGCAGCCCGGTGTTTCCATGGGCAACGCCAGGATCAACAGATCCAGTTTGCCATCGGTTAACTGCTGAAGCAGGTGCTCAGTGGTATCTTCCTGAAGCTCCAGTGCAATATCCGGCAAAAAGGCGTTAAAAGCGCCTATCATACCTTCGAACAAAAATGGCGCGATGGTGGGAATGACACCCAATTTTAGCTTGCCACGCTGCCAGTTTCCCGCGTTTTGCGCAAACTCCACCAGCTCTCCCGCTTCCTGAAGCAGGATCTTACTTCGCTCTACCACATCCAGCCCGAGCGAGGTAAATACAAAGGTTTTATGCTCCCGTTCAAGCAATTGACTACCGAAATGCTCCTCCAGATTCTGAATTGCGGTGCTTAGCGTTGACTGGCTGACATTGCATCGCTGTGCAGCACGATGGAAATGTTGCTCCTGATGTAGCGTTACCAGATAGTGAAGGTGTTTAAGATTGGGCCACTTCATATCACAACCTAATAGATTAAAAATAACAATTTCAATCTATCATAATGATTAACAGTGTATCAAGCAGCTTCCTTGGATAGTTGTTGCTGAGAAAGTAAATACAGTCGCGTCATGATTTTGAAACGCTTATCAGTTTAACTGGTCTTATCCTAGTCGATGGTTGACTTGTGTCTGCATGCAGGCTTAGGGTGACAAAAAGTCTACTTATTGATTATCATTAATCGGTTAACCATATACAGGTATCTATGGAATGAAAGGTCACTACCGCAATATTCTTTGTGTACTCTACGACACTCACAAGCAGGATGAGGTGGTTGCTCAGGCAATTCATGTTGCCAAGAGCCATCAGGCTGAACTGACAATTTTGCTGGCGCTGGAGTCGTTACCACCCAACGCAAATATCATTATGGAATCATTCTCCATGATTGATGCAGAACAGTCGATGAATTCGGCCGCCGAATCCTGGTTAGAGGAACAAAGTAAATCCTGGCAGGAGAAGTATCCTGTGAAGTGTGTCGCCCGCTTCGGACATCCGTTCATGGAAGCGATGAAAAAAGTGGTTAACGACGAACACGATTTAGTAATTAAGCTCTCCGAAACCACTATTATGGACAAGCTGTTCGGTAGCGATGATTTGCATTTATTGCGCAAATGCCCGTGCCCGGTTTGGATTATTCATCGTGGCAATTCCCGCCAGTACAGCAATGTCGTGGCAGCGCTAGACTTAAATTACCACTATCCAGAACACGAAATTTCCGTTCGTCGTCAGCTGAATCTGGACATCCTGCGCCATGCAGCAGAAATTGCCTTGCTTGAGTTTTCACAGCTTCATATTGTTCATGTGTTTGATTCTGTGCCCGAGCATATCCTACGCGGAGAATTTATCAGCGTTGATGAAGATGCAATGCAAACGGATCTCTCAGCTATCCACAAAGAGCGAGATCTCGAGTTGGATCGCCTGCTTGCTGAACTGGAAGCAGAACGCGAAAGTGGTGTGCTGGATTACCTCAAGCCAGAGCGCCACCTGGTTCATGGCTATCCTCGCCGGGAAATTGCTGCAACAGCAACATCATTGAGTGCAGATGTCGTGGTGATGGGTACGGTAGCGAGGCTTGGTGTGCCTGGCTTTATCATGGGCGGAACCGCGGAGGAGACCATCCATCAACTGGATTGTGCCATCGTAGGCATTAAACCAGAGGGCTTCGTGACGCCGATTAAAGTCGACTGACGCTATGCTTCAACGCTGGCAGCCGTGTCGGCGCTATCACGGCATAGCAGATCTATTGGCGGAGATGGCTATGGCGATACCGTAGTGCGGCTGAAAAAGCGTATTCGTCGCCAACAACAGAAACAAAAAAGCCGGGCAGGAGCCCGGCTTTTTTCATCGTGTGCTTATCTTAGACTACACCGAATAGCCCTTTCAGCATAAAGAAGAAAATTATCGAAAGAAACGCGCCAGCAGGTAAAGTAATCACCCACGACACCACGATATTGCGCACAATACCAAGGTTCAGAGCCGACACACCTCGAGCCAGACCAACACCTAAGACCGCACCAACCAGCGTTTGCGTGGTTGAGATTGGCAGGCCCGTTCCGGATGCAATAACCACAGTACAGGCAGCGGCTAATTCAGCTGCAAATCCACGACTTGGCGTAAGGTGCGTAATCCCCTGCCCTATGGTTTTAATAACACGGTGACCGAATAACGCCAGACCTGCCACAATACCCAGGCCGCCTAAAGGCAGGATCCAGGGAGCAAGTTCTGAACTCGTGGAAATCTGGCCACCCGAAGAGACGACGCTAACCACCGCTGCAAGCGGGCCAATGGCATTAGCCACATCATTAGAACCGTGCGCAAACGCCATACAACATGCCGTAACTACCATCAGCAACGCGAACACTTTTTCAACATTCGCGGTTTGTATGTCTGCGTTATCGTTACTGTTAAAGTTCATTTTACCAATCAGTAACTTGCCGAGAAAACCAAGGGCTATGGAAATACCAATAGCAAGCAAATAGCCGTTGAGTTCACTGAGCTCAAGGCCAACATGCTTAAGGCCTTTCTTTATGGTAACCAGCGACATCACGAAGCCGGCCATTGCCATATAGAAAGGAACGTAACGCTTGGCATTGGCAAATGGCTTGTCAGTGCTGAAGATTAGCTTGTGCGCGCTCATAAAAATGAGATACGCAATGATACCTGATATGGCAGGAGTCACTATCCAACTGCCGACAATGCCGCCGACTTTACCCCACGATACCGCATCGAAACTGACACCGACGGCCGTAAAACCAACAATGGCACCGATAATAGAATGCGTAGTTGAGACCGGCCAGCCAAGCCAGGACGCCAGTGCCAGCCAGATACCCGCCGCCAGCAGCGACGATATCATTCCCAGCACAAGGTACTCAGGTATATCTGTGAAGTAAGACGCGTCAATGATCCCTTTGCGGATGGTTGAGGTTACCTCACCACCTGCCAGGTACGCGCCAGCGAACTCAAAGACCATTGCGATAAGAATCGCCTGCTTGATTGTCAGAGCCTTAGAGCCCACTGAGGTGCCCATGGCGTTAGCTACGTCATTTGCCCCGATACCCCAGGCCATAACAAATCCGACAACACCAGCAAGGATGATCAGAATCAGGCCATAACTTTCAAAAAAATCCACGAATTATCGCTCCTGAATTAATCGCGTCACAAAACAGACGTCAACGTTTCCCGGCAGGGAATTAAAGTAACAGCGACCGATTCTTCGATCACAGCTGACAATACTACTTTGCATTTGCATGTATAGTTTTTGTGCGAATATCATCTCAATTGCGGCGCATAATAACGTAATCGATGCGCCTGCCATAGAGGAAAATAGACGAAATTATATAAACTTTAGCAATCTCTCGACAGAACGCTGAATTTAACCGCAATTGTTTCAGTTTTATGACAACTGTTCCAGTTTCTGCTGCATAGACTCAAGCGGTGTGTGTCTCATATCTTTGCCATGTGTGAGATATACCACGTATTCACAGACATTTTTGCAACGATCGCCTATACGTTCCAAAGAACGTAATGCCCACAGTACCTCCAGCCAGTCCTGCATATCTTCCTTAGTTCTCTCCATCTCTGACGTAGTGAACTTAAGCAGTTTTTTATACTCACTGTCGATTAAATTATCTTTATCATACATTTCCAGCGCTTCTGCCTCATTCTGACGAGCGAACGCATCGAACGTGCCACGCATCATGGCAGCAACCCGCTCACCAATTACCAGCATGCTGCTGATAATGGCTTCAGAAGGCGGCAATTTATTCTTTGTCACCAGCCGCGCGATCCGCTCTATTTCGTCCCCCATCCGCTCAATATCGGTAATGGTTTTAGAGATTGTCATAATCAAACGGAGGTCACTGGCGGTAGGATGACGTTTTGCAATAATTCGCAGGCACTCTTCATCTATCTGAATTTCCATAGAGTTCACTTTCAGATCATTCAGAATGACCTTTTCTGCCAAGCCAGCATTATTGTGTTTTATCGCTTTTAACGTGTTAATTAGCTGCTGTTCGACCTCGCCACCCATGGTCAGAACAGAGTTACGAAGGTTTTCCAGCTCGATGTTGAACTTGCCGGATATGTGAGTATTTATCGCAACCTGTCTCATAACGCCCTCTTAGCAGAAAAGTCAGCCGTAACGCCCGGTGATATAGTCTTCAGTTTGTTTTTTGTCTGGCATGGTAAATAAAGTGTCACTATCAGTGTACTCAATTAACTGTCCCTGATGTAAAAAAGCCGTGTAATCGGATACTCGCGCGGCTTGCTGCATATTGTGGGTGACGATGACAATGGTGCAGCGTTTCTTTAATTCAGCCATCAACTCTTCGATAAATAACGTTGTTAGCGGATCCAGTGCCGACGTCGGTTCATCCAGTAATAATATATCCGGCTTTAACGCCAGCGCTCTGGCAATCACCAGGCGTTGCTGCTGACCGCCGGACAGAATGTGTGCGGGCTCAAATAAACGATCTTTTACTTCCTCCCACAAGGCAGCATCCCGCAATGACTGTTCCACCGCGTCATCCAGTTGACGGCGAACGCGGATCCCTTGTAACCGCAATCCATAGCTGACGTTGTCGTAAATGCTCATCGGAAAAGGGTTCGGGCGTTGGAACACCATGCCCACTTGAGTGCGTAAACGGGATACATTTTCCTTGGCGTGGTTAATGTCTCTGCCATCAATAATAATACTGCCCTGTGAGCGGCAGCCAGAATACAAATCGTTTAAGCGATTAAATGCACTAATCAGGGTGGACTTACCACACCCACTCTGCCCGATAAGCGATGTGATACGGTTTTTTGGAATACGCATCGAAATATCATGCAGCACCTGCTTTTGCCCAAACCACAAATTTAGGGCCTGCACATCAATGGCAGTATCCTGATCGGCGAGGTTACCGACGTCCAGAGTTTCATGTTCAAACAGCTTCAGCATAGGTCCTCGTTAAAGCAAGTAACGTTTGCGTAACCGTGTACGCAGGATGACGGCCAGAATATTCAGCACAAACACTACCACCAGCAGGAGCAGACAGGCCGCAAACATCATTGACGACCCTTTTGCGTCAGTCTGACTATGAAACGCACCATCGTAGATTAACACACCCAAATGCATAAACTGACGGTCTAAATGCAGATACGGAAACTCACCATCAATGGGCAGGTTAGGCGCAAATTTTACCGCCCCCACCAGCATCAATGGCGCTACCTCGCCGGCAGCGCGGGCTATAGCCAGGATCACGCCAGTCATTATTCCCGGAGATGCGATAGGCAGGATGGTGTACAACACCGTTTCGGCTTTGGTTGCGCCCAACGCATAACTACCGGCTTTCAGTCCGTCGGGTACGCGCCGTAAGCCCTCTTCTGTGGCTACAATTACTACCGGCAACGTCAGAATCGCCATCGTTAGTGCTGCCCAGAACACGCCTGGCGTTCCCATCGTCGGTGACGGCAGGTGATCAGCAAAAAACAAGTCATCCAGACTGCCACCCAGCGTATAAACGAAAAAACCAAGACCAAAAACGCCGTAAACGATAGAAGGCACCCCGGCCATGTTACTTACGCTTACCCGGATCGCCGCAGTAAAACCATTGTCAGGAGCATACTCACTGAGGTAGACCGCTGCCAGTACGCCAAATGGTGTGACGATAATGGTCATAAGAAAAACCATTAAAACAGTGCCAAATAAGGCCGGAAACACACCGCCAGAAGTATTTGCCTGCTTAGGCGACTCCGTGAGAAACGTACCTATGCTGCTCAGAGCCATCGCCCACTTTTCCCACAGCGATTGGCTGCTCACAAAATAAAAGCTGTCAATGTCAGACAGAGGCAACTGCCAGCTCGCCCCACTGGCAAACACCACTTTCATCTGAAACGCATCGCGACGTTGCTCCAGAAGAATAATT
The DNA here is from genome assembly GCF_019249295.1 of Alteromonas antoniana. GTDB lineage: Bacteria > Pseudomonadota > Gammaproteobacteria > Enterobacterales > Alteromonadaceae > Alteromonas > Alteromonas antoniana. The sequence goes on along the minus strand of NZ_JAESDH010000005.1, from coordinate 97,712 downwards.
TCGGACTGCCACCTGTCAAATGACGCATTGAGGTTCAGCCGCGCCGGAGCATCTGCATCTACATTGCGTACGTCCAGCTCTGCCAGTTTCTGATGGATATCAGATAGCCAGGTTTCTCTTATGTCTTCTATTTTTGCCGTCAGGGCATGCACCTTTTCCTGCACGGACGCATACTCTGACACCGGAATGTCTGCGCTTTCCGCTGATGTCAGGTATACCGGCTCAGCAAGTACAGCGCGGCCATCGGTAAGGTTAATTTGCGCGCTTTCCGGCGCCAGCTTCTTCGCAATTACATCCGGTGCTTCAACCAGCGTTTTCGCACCATAGGGAGAGTTTTCATCAGAGTAATCGACCTGCCATACCTTTTCACCGGACGAGTCGGTACGCTGTCGCTGCTGTGCATAAACGGTTTTCTGTTTATTCTGCAACTGATCGTAAAACGTCAGTTCATAAACCGGTGTCGGCCAGAAGTAAGCCCCGCCCCGCACCAGAATTAACAACAATATACTTAACAGCGCAATCAATAACAGGCTCGCCAGGAAGGCGGTCGCGCTGATGACGAAAGACTGTCGTTGCGACGAGCTGAGCAACCTGTTCACACTAGTCATAATACGCGTTCCTTCTTAACCGCTGTCGCAACAATTCAGCAAGCGTATTTACCACGAAGGTGAAACCAAACAAGATACAGGCGGTGAAGAACAGTATCTGATAATGGGCACTGGACACATCCGCTTCAGGCAACTCAATGGTGAGGTTAGCAGTAAGTGCCCGCAAACCTTCCAGCAGACTCCAGCTCGACACCGGTGTATTTCCGGTCACCATCAGCACTATCATCGTTTCACCAAACGCCCGGCCAAAACCCAGCATAATGGAGGCAAGTATACCCGGCAAAGCAACATGAAGGACCACATGCGCCAGCGTTTGAAGTCGGGTTGCTCCCAGCGCAAAGGACGCATGCTTAAGACTGTCAGGCACACCACTGATGGCATCTTCTGCCAGAGAATAAATACTGGGTGATATGGCGACACCGAGGGCAATCGCAACAACGATGGTGGTTTTGCCAATCGGACTATCCGATTCTGTTGCGAGGCCCGCAATCCCCTGCGTATCAAATAAGGCGTAAAGAAATGTCGGTGCCCACGCCATGCTGATGTAGCCAAGGACAATGATGCCGACAAAGGTGAAAAGGAGCTCAGAGCCATGCCGCCACTTGCGAGGCAGATGGCGTGCTACGCGTCGCTGAAACAAGGCAACAACGAACAGGATCACCGGCACTGTAATTAAGAAAAAAGCAAACGAAAACAAGAACTGCTCAGCCAATGGCGCCAGCCAGATTGCAGCAATAAAACCAATCAGCACACTGGGGACGGCTTCCAACATTTCTATTGCAGGCTTTAAAAAATGTCGCAAGCGACTGCGAGCGAAATAGCCGGTATATATCGCTGCCCCTATCGACATGGGTAGCGCAATAAGTAAGGCCAGCACGGATGCCTTGGCACTGCCTATCAGCAACGGCACGAGACTGTATTTGGCCTCTTGATAATCGGACGCGCTGGTAGTTTGCCAGACAGTGCCGGGTTCCGGATACCCTTCATAAACCTGAGGCGCAAACAGCGAGTTCCACGTGGTAACCCCTGAAATATGATTCACTTTCCACGCCAGCAACTGGGTGTCTGATACTGCGTAGATACGGTCACCATACCAACTAATATCTGTCACCCCTTGAGGAAGTAAGTAGTCACTAACAACCTCACCGCTAACGCGGTTTATAAATAACAGGCGGTGCTCAGATGTCAGTAGCGCCATGGCATTTGTGCTGGCATGTACCGCAATATCAAGCGGACGCTCTGCATCACGTAAAGGAATCTGGTAGGTAGGCATATACACCAGCTTTCCCTGCTGATTTCTCAATGTCCAGCGAGTCAGAACACCATTGGCATCGGCCAGCATCAGTGAGCGTTGCTTAGGCAACGCGTACCACCAGGTTATCGGAGAGGCTATTATCTGTGTTCCAGTTTCGCCATTGCGAAGTGACTGGAACACAAGTCGGTCAGGCTTAATCACCAGAGTTTGCATTGCGTCACCCAATGGCACGACTTCATCGCTGGCATCAAATACCTGATCGATGCGTTCAGTGGGCTGATGACGGTTAACCCACCGCAGCAGCTTTTGCTTGCCATCCGCGATGCCGACGATGGCCCAATTCTCCGACAGCCACGACTGCCACTTTGTCTTCGACTGCCACATCGCCACAGGAAGCGAAAACGACACCATGGCCTGATCATTTTCCAGCGTGCGGCTACCCACAGTCTGTACCGCTTCAAAATTGACTCCTGGAAGTGGGATGCTGCGGGAAGGGATCAGGCGGGCCTGCCCGCGTATCGAAATATCGGTAATGATATTTTGTCCGGCACTTTCCATCACGCTCAGGGCATGGGAGCACGGGCGGGTATATTGTGTAACCTCGTTAAGCTCGCCATCCGCCACCTGAAAAAAGCTTAACTGACACTGGCCATCCGACAGGATCAACGGCTGGCTTTCCAGCGCATCATCCGTGGCCAGCACTTTATACCCAGCCGGCAGGGGGATATTCGCTTCACGCTCGATGGCTGGCACCAGCGCCAACGGTAAAGCCTGAGAAATCAGATGCGTAATCAGCACCACCAGCGTGACCAGTACCAGTGCACCAAAGCCGGTAACAGTATATCTTACCGCTTTGTCCCGGCGGCTGCGCTGCTGGTTTTTCATTTCGCTCTGGGAATTCATTGTTCCATAAGACAAATTGGTGCAAATTGCTCTGGTGAGCAGTGTATTGTGTGTTACTTTTATATCAAGTGAAAGTTATTCGTATATCAAGTGAAAGTTATTCAATAACTGTCCTGAATTTCGCTGAGCATCAATAAGGCAACATTACCTGGATTGTTGCCATAAAACAGGAGCGACGTATGCAACCTCTCGTCATTACGATAATGGGAAAAGACAAACCCGGCCTGGTCGACTCGCTCGCCCGCTGTGTCTATCAACATGGGGGCAACTGGCAGGGTTCAAGTTTCGCGCACATGGCTGGTATGTTTACCGGCTTTGTCGAAGTCCATGTACCGGCTGATGCTCACAAAGCGCTCGTCGAGGCATTGGATTCTCTGGATGGCTTATCCGTACAGTATGTCTCAGTGACTGACGCCTCAGCGCAAAGTGGTAATTATTTCGATGTTGAAATTATGGGCAATGATAAACCAGGCATTGTTCAGGAACTTACCAGCATTCTAAATCAGTTTAACCTCAACATTCTCAGCTTTGATTCACGGTGTGAGAGCGCCCCAAATTGGGGGAGTCTGATGTTCAAAGCACATGCAAGAATAGTAGTACCTGATAATTTTGATGAAGGGGCGCTTAAAGACGCGCTTGAGGCACAGGCAAACGATCTCGTCGTCGATATCAGTGCAGCAGATGCTTAATAAACGCACGTATCCTAAAACCGGCGTACGCAGGAAAGTGCGGCCTAATCTGTTTTCTTCAGGCCTGCCAGCTGCACGTTCTTCGTATGCCATGCAATATTGTTAATTGAACTACTGTGGCTCTAACGCTTGTCGCGAAGGTAATTGTCACAGTATTGTCACGGTAAAATGGCAGGCTTTCAGCATTTTTGACAAGTGAAAATCACAACCTATGGATAGCACAGAATTATACTTCCCCAAAGAGCTTAGCTGGCTTTCATTTAACGAGCGTGTACTTCAGGAAGCTGCAGATAAAAATAACCCTGCCGTTGAGCGTATCCGCTTTCTGGGCATCTACTCAAACAACCTGGATGAGTTCTTCCGTGTAAGAGCGGCCGATGTAAAACGCCAGATTACGATTGCGCAGAATGATGACAACGATGCCGAAGCCGAGGCACTTATTAGTTTGCTGGAGCAAATTCAGCAAAAAGTGGTTCATCTGTCTGAAAAGTTCGACAGCATCCACAAAGACGTACTGAAAGCCCTGGCGCGTTACAATATTCATATCCTGCGCAAAGACATGCTTAACGATTATCACAGGACGTGGTTACGCAACCTTTTCGTCAATAAGGTGCTGCGTCATATCGCCCCCATTCTGATTGATAAAAAGACCGACCTGCTGAGCCGGCTTAATGGTACATCGGTCTATCTGTATGTTGCTATCCGGCGGGAAGGCCGGAATCCGCGTTTCGCAGTTGTGCAGGTGCCGACCAGCGAAATGTCACGCTTTGTCCTGATCCCACCTGAAGGTAGTCGCAAGAAAAAACAAATCGTATTGCTTGATGACATTATTCAGTTATGTCTGGCGGATATTTTCCGTGGATTTGTAAAATTCGATACGTTGGAAGCATTCTCTTTCAAGATGACGCGTGACTCTGAGTACTCCATTAACGATGAAATTGATGAGAGTTACGTTGAGAAAATGTCTGAGAGCATGAAACAGCGCCTCATCGCTGAGCCGGTGCGGGTGATCTACGATACCGCCATGCCCAAAGACATGGTTAATGACCTGCGTAAACGGCTAAAAATCACCTCACTGGACACCATGCACGCAGCGGGTCATTACCGCAACTTCAAGGACTTCATCGGCTTCCCGAATGTTGGTCGTGATTATCTTGAACACAATAAACTTCCGGCTATCGACACCAAAAAATTCTCCAGTTACAACACGGTGTTTGATGCCATTTCGGCCCATGACATTTTGCTCCACTACCCGTACCACCGCTTTTTGCACTTTACCGAGTTTGTTCGCCAGGCCGCCTTCGATCCCAGCGTAAAAATGATCCGCATTAATATTTATCGGGTGGCCAGTAATTCGCGCATCATTAATTCACTCATCGATGCAGTGGATAACGGCAAAAAAGTCACCGTAGTTGTAGAGATACGGGCGCGCTTCGACGAAGAAGCCAATATTGAGTGGTCAAAACGCATGACCGATGCGGGTATTCGGGTGGTGCTCGGTGTACCGACGCTGAAAATTCACAGTAAACTGTGCCTGGTGACCCGCGAAGAGCGCGGCTCGCTAATCAACTACGCCCATTTTGGTACCGGAAACTTCAACGAAAAAACCGCAAAAATCTACACCGACTTTTCGCTTTTCACCCGCAACCAAGAATTGGCAAATGAAGCCGTCTCGGTGTTTGATTTAATTCAGTATCCGTATCGACGATACAAGTTTCAGCATCTGCAAATCTCTCCTCTGAACGCGAGAACCAAAATTCAGTCGTTGATTCGTCAGGAAATACAACACCTCAAAGAAGGCCATAAAGCAGCCATTACCTTTAAAATTAACAACCTCGTCGACAAAGAGTTAATTGACGATTTATACCGCGCCAGTCAGGCCGGTATTAAAATTCGTGGCATTGTACGTGGCATGTGCTCACTGGTGACAGGTTTGAAAGGCATCAGTGAGAATATTGAAATTCTGTCTATTGTAGATCGTTTTCTGGAACACCCCAGAGCAATGGTGTTTGAAGGCGGTGGTGAGCGTAAAGTTTTCATCTCATCAGCAGACTGGATGACGAGGAATATGGACAACCGCATTGAGGTAGGTTGCCCGATTTATGACAAAAACCTGCAGCAACAAATTGTGGATATTCTCGAGATGCAATTTCAGGATACATTAAAAGCACGGGTTATTGACAAGGATCAGGCTAATCGGTACGTTCGCAGAGGGAATCGCAAGAAGCTTCGGTCGCAAGTCGAAATCTACGATTACCTGAAAAAATTAGAAGAAACCTATTAACGGTTAGCGGTTGGGACGGTTCACCACGACGTCTGGCGGATTTTTGTGTCCGCCACGGTGCCGACAACCAGCATTGTCATCAGACACTATGAGTAGCAGGCCCTGAATGAACCAACACGAAACCGCATTTGACTCAGTTTCGCCCCGCGATGTCACCAAGGTTGCTGCGCTCGATATGGGGTCAAACAGTTTCCATCTGGTTGTGGCAAGAATCAATGCTGGCTCCGTTCAGATCCTGCACCGCGTAAAGCAAAAGGTGCGCCTGGCAGAAGGACTCGATGACGAGGATATTCTGTCTCAGGAAGCCATTGACCGGGGATTGCAAACGCTGAGAATTGTGGCGGAAAGCCTCAAAGGTTTCGAGCCGGATTCCGTTCGCATTGTCGCCACGCACACGTTGCGCAAAGCAAAAAACGCAAAAGAGTTTATTCACGCCGCAACAGAGATCTTGCCCTACCCTATCGAAATCATTTCCGGCACCGAAGAGGCCAGATTAATCTATTCCGGGGTTGCGCATACCAGCCACGCCGACGGACAACAACTGGTAGTCGATATTGGCGGCGGTTCTACCGAGTTTATTGTTGGCGAAGGTCTCTCACCACTGATTTGCCGCAGTCTTCAGATGGGGTGCGTGTCTTATACCCAGCGCTTTTTCGCGGATGGTAGACTTACGGCAAAAGCCTTCAAAAAAGCGGTTATCGCTGCAGAACAGGAACTTGAGCTGATAGAAGACAAGTACCGCCGGCTTGGCTGGCAGCAATGTATTGGTACGTCAGGCACGATCAGAACCTTGTGTTTACTGGCCCAGCCTGAGTCTACCGCCAACGCAGAAACCCCTTTAACGCTAAAAGCACTCAACCAGCTGACCAAACAGTTCATCGACGCCGGCCATATAGATAAACTCACTATGCCGGTACTCAGCCCTGACAGAAAAGTGGTTATCGCAGCAGGTCTGGCTATTCTCACGGCAATATTCAAAGCGCTTAAAATCGATAACCTGCAGTACTCCCCGGCGGCACTGCGTGAGGGCGTGCTTTATCAGATGGAAGATGAGTTACATCACGCCGATATCCGGGGCAGGACGGCAGGTAGCCTGGCAACCCGTTACGATGTGGATACAGCCCAGGCCACGCTGGTGCTGAATACAACGTTAGCCTTAATGGATCGCTGCGCCAAAGCCTGGAAACTCAAGCATAAAGACTGTCGCAGCATGTTAGGGTGGGCTGCGCTGCTCCATGAAGTCGGGCTGCAAATTAATTCGCGCGGCGTCCAGCGGCATTCAGCCTATATTCTGGCGAACGTTGATATGCCCGGCTTTACACAGGAACAACAGGAATTGCTGGCGACACTTGTACGCTTCCACCGTAAAAAGATCCGTGTGACTGAAATTCCGACGTTTTATCAGTACGATGTTAATCTGGTGAAGCGACTTATCGCCTTATTACGGTTAGGCGCATTATTGAATATCAAACGCCAGGAAGATTTCATCCCCGAGTTTAACATTGATGCGCAGAAACACGCCTTGTCACTTACCTTCCCGGAAAACTGGCTGGATGGGCGGCCTATTCTGTCAGCCGATTTAGAGCGCGAATCCGATTACTGGAAAGCGCTGGACTTGACCCTGTCAGTAGCCTGAACACGGGTAAATATTGCTTGGGAAGATGCCAGCGGTAAGCCTTTGTTACCGTGCTTCTGCGGTCTGCAGTCTGCAGTCTGCAGTCTGCGCAAAGTATCACCACAATACGTAGCAGGAAAACAGCACCGTGCCCTTACCGGCTTTTGTTGTATTGCTGTGTCGAATAACTTTACACGTCTCTCCTGCTTCGCCAGCACGATTCCTTCAACGCCCTGAATTGCTTAAATTTTGCACAACAGGCGCATTTCTTGAATAAGGTTTCCGTTCAGGACACGCCTCAAGACTTTTCAAACAAGGAACTATCAATATGATACGAGTTTTGTCGCGTTTAGCAGGCGCTATTGCGCTTGCAGCAAGTGTCGCCTTCAGCAGTCAGGCAGCATTAATCACCGTTAACGGCACGTCACTCAATGTAGATGCTGTCAACATTAACGAAATCAGTGCATCATCATTTAATAATTTGTATAGCAATAGCCAGTTCAGTGCTAACACCGGCTGGGAAATCGCAAATGAGATGATCACCTTTATTGCTGAGTTCAACAATCAGTTCGCCATCTACAGCATTTTCAGTGATCGTTTCGATGCCAATACCGGCACCGCAGGCTCGTTAACATTCTCTGCAACAGGAGCAGGAGTCATGATGTTCAGAGATGATCCCGGTGAAACAACGCTGGGCGATACCGTGTTGTATAACTGGGCTGCAGACCGTACTGACGGCCTTATTTGGGGAACCTTTTCCGCTGAAAGCATCAATACGACTCACACGTTTGCAGATGTAGTCGGATTAAATGGCATTACTGTTTACAGCTTTGACGCTAACAACACTCCGTTTATTGCCGGTACGTTTGATTTTATCGACGATGGCGCTGTTATTCGTTACTCCTCGGTGAGCACACCGGCTACGCTTGGAATGCTCACGCTGGCACTTTGCGCGATATGGTTGCGCAGATGTCGCGAATAGCTTATTAAAAGTAAGGGCGAAGAGACACTGTCTCTTCGTTTGCCTGATAGATTACGCCTGTTACTTTTGTGAGGTTCGCTATCCTTTGCAGATAGTGTAAATCAGAATCCGACCGCAACAACCTGGTTTCTGCCTGTATGCTTGGCTTCATACAACGCTGCGTCTGCCTCTTTTACACTATCAAACAAGTCGCTATTCTGTTTAATCTCTACAACGCCAAACGAGGCAGTCAAACGGAAGCGGTGACTCTGGAAGCGCACTTCGTAAGCGTTCACTTCAGAGCGAAGCCTCTCTGCCAGCTGGCTGGCTTCAGCAACATCACTTTGTACAGAGAGGATTAAGAACTCTTCACCACCCATGCGGATAAGGGTGTCTTCTTTACGTAACATCGACTGAATAACCCGTGCGAAATGCTTTAACGCGTAGTCACCGGCCAAATGACCAAAGCGATCATTAATCGACTTGAAGTGATCAATATCACAAACCACAACGGACAGGTTTTGCTGCTGACGCTCTGCAAATGCACAGAGTTTAGGTGCCATTTCATAGTAAAAGTGGCGGTTTTTTGCGCCGGTCAGCGCATCGGTAAACACCCGCAAACGCAGTCGTTCCAGCAATGAGTACATAATACTGACGGCAAATCCGAGTAAAAACAGCATTTGCAGCGAGATGATAGAAATCAATCCCACCATCGTTTGTTGTTCAGAACTGCCGACAAAGACAAACAAATAAAGTGGGCCGCCAATCAGGGTGATAAATAGCGCCACCACCAGCGAGAACATCAGTACCCAGTTGCCTACCGACTCCCGGCTTAAGTAGTGTCTGATACGGGAAAGCGTCATCAGCAGCGGGATCGCACAATTAAACAACATGAGCGCATCGCGCATCACCACGCTGTTCTGATTCCAGTAAAAATGCATGGTAAGCAACTCTACTACAAGAAGGTGACCTGCAATCGCGTAGCGATAGCGCCCTCTTATTGCGTGACCATAACGTTTGGCGACACTGATAAAAACCAGCCAGGCGCTTAAAAGCAGGAAAAGGTTGTAGCACAGAATATACACCTCGCGATAACCGACATGGCGAAGTGACAGCGCGATTTGTGCGAGTGTGGTGAACACCAGAAACAGGCGGGCATAATGCGCCGCTTTTGATTTATGTTTATGTTTTGGCTTAGGCAACGCAAAAGTAAACGCAATGCCGATTAGCGCAACGAGGGTTAATAGCCCTCCTTGAAACATAACGATTTCTTCAATACCCAAAATGATTTACCTGATATACGGTTTACGGGGAGTCAACACAGCATACAGCTAGATCCCCGCCGCAACATCGATATACCGACGTGGCTACTACACTCTGCCCACGTCCATTCCGGGCTGAAAATTTGCGCGAATTATAAGGTAGCCAACTGGTCGGATCAATTGCCTTAAGCCAGAATCTGCCTAACTCCCTGCCAGTACAGAAAAAATAGTTAATGAGACTTGACCGAATGGTAAAATATCTTTCGATGTGAACGCAGTACGACTTAAAGATCTGAGAAATTGCATTGAAAAGCGTCAAAATGTAGTAAAAAGAGAGAAGTTAGAAGAGTGAAGAGATGTGAAATAGCATTCTCTTTCACCAGAAAAGTTACGCTGTTTTACTGCCAATCCGTAATGATTCCAGTACTTTCACCGCGTGAAACTTCTGTTTCGATTCGCGAATTCCTATACGTGTAGTGTGGCTGCATCAGCTGAAATTGGAAAAACCCAAACGTATAAAAAGCTGAAACTGAGGGAAGGAAGCGAGAAACAGGCAGTTGCTTAATTAGAAAAATAAAAAACGGGTATGTGATGTATTAATTCCGCGAACCAGCATGTGCCTGAGCCAGGCAGAAGTAGCTTAGCCTGCCGGAAAAGAGGCGCGAACCGCATCCCCCTTCCGACAGGCCAAGCGGTGTAGTCTACGCCTTTGACGCCTGGTAAATGCTTTCGATAGCGTTATCCAGCGTGGCTTCGAACTCTTCTTCTGATTGCTGAACCGAAATACCTTCAGTCAGTGCACGTGAGAAGCTGGCAATCATGCCCTGGTTTTCAGCCAGTTTTGCGTTAGCATCATCTCGGCTGTAACCGCCGGAAAGTGCAACCACTTTCAATACGCGCGGGTGATCAACTAATTCTTTATAGAAGTTGCTTTGCGTTGGCAGAGTCAGCTTCAGCATCACTTCCTGACCTTCTTCCAGCATATTCAGCTGCGCAAGCATTTCCAGCTTCAGCAGTGCTTCTGCTTCGGCTTTCTCAGGACTGTTGATATCCACCTCAGGCTCAATGATGGGTACCAGCCCTGCCGCCAGGATTTCCTTGCCGACTTCAAATTGCTGCTCGACAACCGCCTTGATCCCTTCATGATTTGCCAGCTTTACGACAGAGCGCATTTTTGTGCCAAACACGTCCTGCGCCACGGCTTTAGCCAAGAGCGCAGCCAATCCGGGCATAGGCTTCATAACCTGTACGCCGTTCTCCTCATCAGCCAGTCCCTTATCCACTTTCAGGAATGGAACAACGCGCTTTTTCTGCCACAAGTAGTGCGCAGATGACATACCTTCAATATCACGATCCAGCGTGTTTTCGAACAAAATCGCGCCAAGCACGCGTTCGCCACTAAAAGCGTTGCTAGTAATGATACGCGTACGCATCTGGTGAACCATTTCAAACATTTCGTCATCGTTGTTGTACGCGGACTCGTCAACACCGTAAAGTTTCAATGCTTTTGGCGTGCTACCGCCACTTTGGTCAAGGGCTGCAATAAAACCGGTCTGGGTTTTAACCTTATCCAGCATAGCTTGCTGAGCTTGTGATGCCATTAGCAACACTCCTTTTGTATTTTCTGCCCGCAGGCAGGTGTAGGGTTAGTTTTTCGCTGGCGCACGTCACTGTCTCGCCAGCGATTTGTGGCTCTCGCCAAACGGACTGGTTTTATTTATTTTTTTCTTCCAGTACCGCAACTGCCGGCAGCGTTTTACCTTCTAAAAACTCCAGAAAGGCACCACCACCGGTAGAGATATACGATATCTTATCAGCGATTTCATATTTATCTACTGCCGCAAGTGTATCGCCGCCACCCGCAATCGAAAAGGCGTCACTTTCTGCAATCGCCTGTGACAGCGATTTGGTGCCGGCACTAAACTGCTCAAACTCAAATACGCCCACCGGGCCATTCCACACAATCGTTCCGGCATTTTTCAAAATGGTTTCCAGCGCTGCTGAAGAATCCGGGCCGATGTCAAAAATCATATCGCCGTCAGTCACGTCGCTTACCGCTTTCAGCGTTGCCGGCGTGTTCTCATCAAAGGCTTCTCCAACCACCACATCGGTAGGAACCGGAATATCGCCGCCGTTGTCCTGGGCTTGTTTCATCAAGCGTTTCGCTTCGTCAACCAGGTCCATTTCCACCAGTGACTTGCCCACGTTGTGCCCTTGGGCGGCAATAAAGGTATTGGCAATCCCGCCGCCCACAATCAATTGGTCCACTTTTTCTGCCAGTGACTTCAGCACTGTCAGCTTGGTTGAGACTTTAGAGCCGCCAACAATCGCCACCATAGGACGTGCCGGGTTATCCAGGGCTTTGCCTAAGGCATCCAGTTCCGCTGCCAGCAATGGTCCGGCTACGGCTTTCGGTGCAAATTTTGCCACGCCATGAGTAGAGGCCTGTGCGCGGTGGGCTGTACCAAACGCGTCCATCACAAAGATATCGCAGAGCGACGCGTACTGTTTTGATAAGGTTTCGTCGTCTTTCTTTTCGCCCTTATTGAAGCGAACATTTTCCAGTACCAACACTTCTCCGGCGTTGGCATTTACGCCGTCCAGATACTCTTTTACCAGAGAAACGGGGGCGTCCAGCGCGTCATTAAGGTAATCTACGACCGGCTGCAGCGAAAACTCATCCTCTGGTTCGCCTTCCGTCGGGCGACCTAGGTGTGACATCACCATAACGGCGGCACCGCCTTCCAGCGCCGCTTTAATGGTTGGAATAGACGCTTTAATACGGGCATCAGACGTCACTTTACCGTTTTTTACCGGCACGTTCAGATCCTGTCTGATCAGCACGCGCTGACCAGATAGTGAAACGTCCTGCATAGTTGGAATAGCCATAGAATTTCCCTTATCTGTTTATATTGAATCGGTTTGGCTGACACGATGCATTGCCAGCGCAGTATCTATCATTCGATTTGCGAAGCCCCATTCGTTATCACACCACACAAGCGTTTTTACCAGATGTTTGTGACTCACGCGGGTTTGGGTTCCGTCTACAATGCACGAATGCGGATCATGATTAAAATCAACCGAAACCAGCGGCTCTTCAGTATAATCCAGTATGCCTGCCAGACGGCCATGTTTCACTTTTGCCAGTGCTTCGTTGACCTCTGCAATCGTGACTTCGCGTGTTGTGGTAACGCTCAAATCCATCGCCGTAACGTTGATCGTGGGCACACGCACCGCAATCGCTTCAAATTTGCCAGCAAACTTAGGCAGGATCCGTTCGATACCGCGGGCCAGCCTGGTATCTACCGGAATAATTGACTGACTGGCAGCCCGGGTACGGCGAAGATCGTCATGATAGGCATCAATGACCTGCTGGTCATGCATCGACGAATGAATGGTGGTAATGGTGCCGCTTATTACCTCAAACGCATCATCTAAGGCCTGAATGACCGGTACAATACAATTGGTTGTACAGGAGCCGTTAGAGACAAGTCTCTGCTCCGGCGTCAGCGTTTCTTCGTTGCTGCCGAAGATAATCGTATTATCTAAATCCGGTGTGCCCGGCGAGGAAAAGAGTACACGTTGCGCGCCGGCGTCAAGATGGGCCTGTCCGGAAGCCCTGTCATCGAACACACCGGTGCACTCCAGCACCAAATCGATGCCCAGCTCACGCCAGGGCAATAAGTCGATATCAGGTTGTGCCAGTAAGCGGATGGCATTACCGGCAACTATCAGATTTTCATTTTCAAGATGCACATCAAAAGCAAACCGCCCGTGGGCGGTGTCGTACTTTAGCAGATGTGCGATGCCTTCGGGTTTGGCGACATCATTGATTGCAACCACTTCGATAAGTCGATTGCGCCCGCTTTCAAACAGCGCGCGCAACACGTTGCGTCCAATACGACCAAATCCATTTATGGCAACTCTTAACATATTACCGCCTGTTGCCTGATTGGGTTACAGTGAGAGTGCAGCCTCAACTACCGCCTCAGTAGTAATGTTGAAATGTTTAAACAGGTCTCCCGCAGGGGCTGATTCACCAAAAGTGTCCATACCTACGATAGCACCGTTAAAGCCAACGTATTTGTGCCAGCTGTCTTTCGATAAGGCTTCCACCGCAACACGTTTAGTAACGTCTGAAGGTAGCACGCTTTCTTTGTAGTCTGCATCCTGACGATCAAATACATCAGTACACGGCATTGAAACCACGCGAACCTGCTTGCCTTGGGCTGTTAACTTTTCTGCTGCTTCTACCGCCAACTGCACTTCAGAGCCGGTACCAATCAGAATCAGTTCCGGTTTGCCATCGCAATCAATCAGCGTATAGCCACCCTTCTCAATCGCCGCCACCTGTTCAGGCGTTCGCGACTGTTGTGGCATGCCCTGACGGGTAAAGATCAGTGTCGTCGGGCCATCGTTGCGCAGAATAGCCGATTTCCAAGATACAGCAGATTCGACCTGATCACACGGACGCCAGTTATCCAGGTTCGGGGTGGCACGCAGCGCGACAACTTGCTCAACCGGTTGGTGGGTCGGGCCATCTTCACCCAATCCAATGGAATCGTGGGTGTAAACAAAAATCACGGGCTGTTTCATCAGTGCTGCCATGCGAACCGCATTACGTGCATATTCCATAAACATCAGGAACGTGGCGCCATAGGCTTTAAAACCGCCGTGCAACGTAATGCCGTTCATCATTGCCGACATACCAAATTCACGTACACCGTAATAAACATAGTTGCCTGAGGCGTCGTCTTTCTCTACCCCTTTACTGCCTGACCAGATTGTCAGATTTGAACCTGCTAGGTCGGCAGAGCCACCCAGTAGCTCAGGTAGCAGTGGTCCGAACGCATTCAACGCATTTTGCGACGCTTTACGTGACGCAATATTGTCAGGATTGGCCTGAAGATCAGCGATGATCTTATCTGCATCCGCCACGAAAGTGTCGGGCAGTTCACCCGCGACGCGACGTTTGAATTCTGCGGCAAGTTCAGGATACGCCTTTGCATAAGCGTCAAACTTTGCATTCCACTCACTTTCCGCTTTCTGACCTGCGTCTTTTGCGCTCCAGCCTGAATAAATATCTTCTGGTACTTCAAAAGCAGGATGTGGCCAGTTAAGCGCCTCACGGGTACTGGCAATTTCATCGTCACCTAATGGTGCACCGTGGCATGACTCGGTGCCCTGCTTATTCGGCGCACCAAATCCAATTACCGTACGCGCGCAAATCAGCGTAGGCTGCGAGGTATTTTCACGCGCAGTATTAATTGCTGTCGCTACCTGCTCGGCATCGTGGCCATCAATATCTTCAATTACCTGCCAGCCGTAAGCGCGGAAACGCTCTGGCGTATTATCGGTAAACCAGCCTTCCACTTCGCCATCAATAGAGATGCCATTGTCATCCCAGAACGCGATCAGTTTACCCAGACCTAACGTGCCGGCCAGTGAACAGGTTTCATGTGAGATGCCTTCCATCAGGCATCCATCACCTAAAAAGGCATAGGTGTAATGATCAACGATGTCATGACCATCACGGTTAAATTGGGCCGCCAGCACCTTTTCCGCCAGCGCCATACCGACCGCGTTGCTAATTCCCTGCCCCAGTGGACCTGTTGTGGTTTCTACGCCAGGCGCATAACCATACTCCGGGTGTCCCGGCGTTTTCGAGTGCAACTGGCGGAACTGCTTCAGCTCTTCAATTGGCAGGTCATAGCCCGACAGATGAAGCAGAGAATACAGTAGCATCGAGCCATGACCGTTTGATAACACAAAGCGGTCGCGGTTTGCCCAATCCGGATTGTTCGGATTGTGTGAAAGAAAATCACCCCACAATACCTGAGCAATGTCGGCCATTCCCATAGGTGCGCCAGGGTGTCCTGACTTGGCTTGTTGTACGGCATCCATACTTAACGCGCGAATGGCGTTGGCGAGTTCACGGCGAGAAGGCATGTGGTCTCCTGATTGTTTTTTCGAAGATCGAGCTGACGTTTTGCGCGCGTATTCGTGAACACTGCGCTGACGTTGTCTGCCCGCTTATCTGAGTGTTTGAGTATTCTTACTCATGGACACATTCAGTTCAATGGATTTTACTTACCAAATCCGGCAGCCAGATTATGAAATTAAAAATTATTGCCGATTTACTGTTAAGGTCTCTTGATCATTGATCTACGAATTTTTGAACCCTTAACTGGCAATTTGACTATTTACACAGGTCCGGTCTGTCAACAAATCGTAACGAATGGACTTTTAGACGTCCAGAAGTAAAGACTGGTATTTTAATGCTAAATCGGTACAATGCCGCGTTTAGTTAGTGAAAACACTCACGGAGATTTTATGGCCACGCATTTGTTCACGTCCGAGTCAGTGTCAGAAGGACATCCGGATAAAATCGCAGATCAGATTTCTGATGCGGTGCTTGATGCCATTTTAGAGCAGGACCCAACAGCTAGGGTGGCCTGTGAAACCTATGTAAAAACCGGCATGGTACTGGTTGGTGGAGAAATTACCACCTCTGCCTGGGTTGATATAGAAGAGCTTACCCGTCAAACGGTGAAAGATATTGGCTATACCCATTCTGATATGGGTTTTGACGCTGATTCATGCGCCGTGTTGAATGCCATTGGCAAACAGTCACCTGACATTAATCAGGGCGTCGACAGACAAAGTCCCGAAGAACAGGGGGCAGGTGACCAGGGTTTAATGTTTGGTTACGCATCAGATGAGACCGAGGTGCTGATGCCTGCGCCAATCACGTATTCACACCGTCTTGTACAGCGCCAGGCAGAAGTCCGTAAGTCTGGTAAATTAGACTGGCTGCGTCCTGATGCCAAAAGTCAGGTGACCTTCAAGTACGAAAACGACAAGCCTGTAGGCATTGACGCCGTGGTTCTGTCAACGCAACACTGCGATACCGTTAGTACCGCGCAGGTGCGCGAAGCTGTGATGGAAGAAATCATCAAGCCGGTGTTGCCAGCAGAGTGGCTGGATAATAAGACCCAGTTCCATATTAACCCAACCGGACGTTTTGTTATTGGCGGCCCGATGGGAGACTGTGGTCTGACAGGCCGCAAGATCATTGTTGACACTTATGGCGGTATGGCGCGACACGGTGGTGGCGCGTTCTCAGGAAAAGATCCATCAAAAGTAGACCGTTCAGCGGCTTACGCGGGTCGCTATGTTGCCAAAAATATCGTGGCAGCAGGTCTTGCTAAACGCTGTGAAATTCAGGTTTCCTACGCTATCGGCGTCGCACAGCCTACCTCAATAAGCATCGAAACCTTCGGGACAGGCAAAGTTGACGAAGCCACTCTGGTTGCCCTTGTGCGTGAGCATTTTGATCTTCGTCCTTATGGCTTAATTAAGATGCTGGATCTGGAACGTCCTATCTATCGCGCAACCGCAGCTTACGGACATTTCGGACGCGATCTTTTCCCTTGGGAAAAAACCGATAAAGCAGAAGCGCTGCGAGCCAGCGTGTAAACGATGATCGTCGCGTTGTTGTTACCGTCGGCAATGGCGGAAACAACAACGCAGGCGCATCGCCCCTCTATATACCACCTTCTTCAATACTTATAACTTTTAGCGCTATAAGTGAGTGTAAACTAATCAAAAAAGACTCATCCATAATTTCAAATGTGGCGTACACGAGTCTACAATGTAAAAACATGCCTTTGAAAAACGACTGTCCGTGGCTTCGATAACGCCTTAAAAGAGAGCGGTAGTGAGGCGAAGCGACAACAATAAGCACAGCGTTCTATCAGGTAGCGATAACACTCAAACTGGAACCCATCACATGGACAATCCGTGGCGGTTGCTTGCTTTTGCTGTTTTATTTTCTGGTCCGGTTATGGCCGACAATGCACCCGGTGTTGCTGTGCCTGAAGCTCGGCTTCCCTTGCTTTCCACGCCACAACCGTCTGCAATCAGTTTCAGAAGCGCGCTGTTACCTAAATGGTCATTTGATGTTCGTCATGATCGTGCCGTTCCGCATAATTCAGTTTGGATTGACAATATCTCTCAGCACTCCCCTATCGATTCTATACGTTTGTCTGCAAGCAGAACTATCTCAGCGTCATCCGGTCAGCGGATTTTTGCGAGCGTTCAGGCCAGTAATGACTTTTATACCCGATCGCTGGACTGGCTGGTGTTACCGGGCAATGCTGGTGTAGCTGCCAGCGTAGGCTGGTTCATCGGAGAAGTTGATAGCCTGAATATGGCCGTGGAGTATGAGTACCGTGAAGTGGGTGAAACCGATGTGAATTCACTGAACTTAGGGGTTCACTATTACTTCTGACAAATTCTGTCCACAATTGCCGCAACGTGCTCGGCAGTGGTGTCTATCAGCGGTATCGGCGAGTTTTCCTGCTTAACCAGCAATCCAATTTCAGTACACCCTAACACAATGGCTTCGGCGCCGCGGGCCCGAAGCTTTTGGATGATTTCCAGATAGCGCTGCTGAGATGCGTTATTGATTATGCCTTTGCACAGTTCTTCATAAATAATACTGTGAACCACCTCTCTGTCGGGTTCATCCGGTACCACAACGTCAAGCTGGTGAGCGGCAAGCCGATCACGGTAAAACGCTTGCTCCATAGTAAAACGCGTACCCAGCAATCCGACTTTTAGTGCACCAACATGGTGACAGCGCTTTGCCGTCGCATCCGCGATATGAATAAGCGGTACTGGTATAGTGAGGGCAACTTCGCCCGCCACTTTATGCATGGTGTTTGTCGCAATAACAATCGCCTGCGCGCCGCCCTGACAGAGCAGGCTGGCGCTATGACAAAGCGCCTCGGTGAGTGCGCCCCAGTTATTATCATGTTGCCACTGACTGATTTGCTCGAAATCTACACTGTGAATAAGCAAGTCTGCGCTGTGCAGTCCGCCCAGGCGATGGGCTACCTGCTGATTAATCTGTTGATAATAGCTTTGCGTCGACTGCCAGCTCATCCCACCGATGATGCCAATGCGAACCGGGTTGTTGCTCATCCCGCACCTGCCTGTGACTGCTTTGCGATATCACTCGCCTCACGCGTTGCCATAAAGGTTTTCTGGATCAGTTCTGCATCAACACTCGCACGATGCCGGGCATCGCACTCCGGAATATGAATACGCTGTTTAACGTCATGCCAGGAATGCATCTGGTACTCGTTTAACACATACTCCAGTGCAGACAGCCTGAAGGTCATACGGACACCCGCTTCTGCGAAGAGCTTAATCAACCAGGG
Source organism: Alteromonas antoniana (assembly GCF_019249295.1). GTDB lineage: Bacteria > Pseudomonadota > Gammaproteobacteria > Enterobacterales > Alteromonadaceae > Alteromonas > Alteromonas antoniana. Next base: position 78,908 of record NZ_JAESDH010000005.1, on the reverse strand, counting down.
ATGATCGACTACCCAGCCATCTGAATAGGCGGTTCTGTCCCCCATAAAGGTATTAAGCTCACGGCATACCAGCACCGGATCGGCGCCGTATTCAGCAAGCAGCTTACGACTGATACCGTGAAGCTGCTCAGCGGAATCATCCCAGTGCGACCATGACGAAAATGGACGAATCAGGCGACAAAAGCGCGCACCATCAGACCGGGCCACACCGATTTCAATCGGGTAGCTATTCGAACCAAAGCCGCTGGCTTCAACATCCAGTATTGTGGGGGGGTCTAAAAAGGTTGGCAACCTGCAAGCCTTTAAAACGTGTCGATACTCTAACGCTACGGCTCATGCGCGATAAGTGCAAGGTTAAAGCGCATAAAAAACGAATATGGAAACATCTCACGCATCAAGGTAATACATTCAAGCCATGATTTTGCGTCGCGCAACCTGAGAAGACCGGACCTACCTGCAACACGCATCATTGTGTAAATTTTACCCGCTCACCGGTATTCAACAAGCTTTCACCATGCGCATGATGATATATTCAAAGCGCAGTAGAATAAAAATAGAGTCAGGGTTGTGTGCGTTCACTGTGCGTGGCTAACATAAACTGGTTACCTTCTCAGGACGGACCGCGTGAGCTCACCCCCTGAAAGTTAATGCGGCCAGTGACTTTATGCTACACACCGAATTTCCATCCTCTCGCAACTGCTTGTGTCTTGCGTACCTCCACAACACCGTAACGGCGGCCATGGCTTAGAGGCAGTGCGCGTAAATAAATACTGGCAAGAATTTCGCATCGCATTAGTATGCTTATATGAACGACGATGGCACCTGCCATCCACTAATAAAATCGCCAATGCCCCAACACGCGTTTCAATATCAGCCCACAAAGGATGCCGACAGCCGGCAGTCACCAGTAGCCGGATCGTTTTTCCACAGTCGAAACCTGCTGTGTGCGCTGGTGCTTTGTGTTTTAGGGCTGACGGTGCTAATCGGCGTGGCGTCATTCAACACGAGGGCGCTACAAAATGAGGTCGATAGGATTTTTTTTAATCGACTCCCTGCCTCCTCACAGACCCTTAACACCATACAGACACGTTTAGAAACACTGAGCTCACTACTCCCCGACTACGCGCAACCGCGGTTACTGTTGGCCAAGCTGTATCTGATCAGAGCCAAAGCGGGAATAGATGCCAATAGTGCGCGGCCGGATTTTTTAAGTGCAGCCAGACATCAGTTAGAACAAGTCAGAATGCAACAGCCTACGCATTATCCCGCCATTGGCATGACGGTCTGGCTTGAGTCGCAATCAGGATTACCGCTGGAGGAACGCTTGCCTGCGCTTCGTCTGGCGCTACATAACGGCGCACTTGAAAAAACCAACCAGTGGCTGTTAGGACCCGTTGTTGTGGCTGACTGGCATTACTTGCCAGATGACTTACAGGCGCTTAGCGGTCCGATGATAAAAAGTATGCTGTCTGAGCAGGAAAGCCGACATCGTATTCTTGATGCAATGTACACCCATCAGCGCTTCCTACCGTTTACCCAATTTTCTCCTAACCGGGACACGTCCTATTTGCTGAGAACCTTGCATGCCATATATGTTAGCCCTAAGAGCCGCTGATTTACCGACAAAAACAGCGGCAGTTCTGCTTTGTGCGATGCTGGTTGTCATACCATGGCTACACGGTGCTGAGCTGTTATGGGAGCAAATGTTCGCCGCTGCTCTGATTTTTCTGAGTTTTTCGATGCTGTTGCTGAGCCACTCCCGCGACAAAGTACGTCATTCTGCTGTCAGATTCAGTGTGATATTTGGCGTCATCTGGATTTGTTATCACGTACTGTACCTTATCCCGATGCCACTGAGTTTACTCAAATTGTTGAGCCCATCGGCCTTTTCCTGGTACACCCACCCGCTGATGAGCGAGTCGCCAGCGTTGAGCCTCTATCGGTTTGCGACGCTTACCGAAGTGATAAAATTTGCCGCACTGGTAGCGCTTATTCCTCTTGTATATCGCCTTTGCCAATTCAGGCAGGCAGCCCAGCTCCTCATTATTGTCATGGTGCTCACCGCAGCAGCCACCAGTATTTACAGCCTGCTTAATTTTGCAACAGAGGGCCGTTTCGATATCGTTCCGGCTATCCCACCCTGGGATTATCCCTGGCAGGAGGGGATCCGCGGGACCTACAGTTACAAAAACCAGTATGCAGTTTATCTCGCGATGTCTGTCGCTCTTGGAACGGGCTGGTGTATGTCGATATATCAGTCCATACGCCTGCGAAACGTCGCAGTTACCCACTGGCTGTTCAGCCTGTCATTTTTAAAGTTGGCAACGGTTGTCACGCTAACGGGATTACTGTACATCACGCTACTCAATACTGCGTCTCGCGGGGCAGTGTTGTCGCTGTCATTAAGTTTACTGTTGGTTTTTGGAAGTTATGTGCTGCTTCAGGCAGACCGGCGACGTGCACTGATGCGCCCTCGTGTGCTTATTGCGGGCAGCCTTGCAGTAATCGTCGGGGCGTTATTGTTCTTACAGTCATCCGCTTTTGAACGTTTCACCAACTACGAGTTTGAGGACAATGGCAGGCAGCAGCTTCGCGAAACCGCAATGCATGTTATTGCTGACTTTCCGCTTACCGGCACTGGCGCTGGCACTTACCCCTACGTCCAACACAATTATAAACCCGCTTCGCTGGGAAACAGTGGCATGTCTCAACGTGCTCATAATGACTATCTGGAAACGCTTGCAACTCAGGGTATTATCGGCACAGGACTGACTGTACTTTTTATCGGCGCATTACTCAGCAGCGTGTTTAAACGCAGCAACGCTGGCGCATCTCCGTACCTGCTGGCGTGTCGCTGCAGTGTGCTGACAATGTTGATTCAGTCTGCTATCGACGTGAATCTGTCTACCCTCTGGCTACCCGTCTTTTTTATTATTATTTGTGTGCTGGGTTGTTATTTCAGGGAGACCTCACAGTCAAGCCGTACGCAGAGTGAGGGCGATGAAGCAGAGCAGGCCAGACAGCGCTGATGTAAAACGAGACATGCGCACCACGGACAGACGCCGTGGTGCGGGCGGAAATTACAGCTCGGTGACCAACTGGCCGTTAGCAGTAACTTTGCGATCTTTTATCGTGATTGTGGAGGAGTAATCGCCTTCTTCGTCTACATCCACCATCTGCATCTGTACATATTGATTCAGCATGGGGGCAAGGTTCGGCAGAACTTGCGGCGCTTTTTCATCCAGTTCAATATTCAGCGTACCGCTGACTATTCCAGGCATCTGACCAGATTGTAAGATTCCCATATCGAAACGTTGCAGGTCAAACTTCCCATCAACCTCCATTTCCGCTTCGTTATACACCGCTGAAATATCTTCAATAGTCATGGATAACGGATTTTCACCAAGGATATCAATCATCTTAGCGACCGCTTCCGGGTTCTGCATATCGGCAGCGGAATTGTTGTATCCAACCAGGTATTTCATTGCAGCCTGGCTCATCCCTTCAAGCTGAAATTTTAACACCATGTCTTTTAGTTCCATCGGCATGTTACCGGTGGCGACCATACTATCGCCGGTCACGTTATAATTAACACCAAACGCCCCGTCATCACGCTGCCACGTTTTCGTCGCGAAATTAATTTTTTCTGCCGCCAGAGTGGGTCCGCCTGCAGCATTGCTAAGATCAAACGATGACAATGATAACTCAGTATCACCGGTGTAAAGCAGATCTTCGAGGTATTCGATGTCCAGTTTCATCGCCATCGTACCAAGGGTGATTTTTTCCTCGGAAGCCGCTTTCTCCAGCGTCATGCCATCCCAGCTTCCCTCCAGTTCCGCTTCACTCATGGACAGGTCGCTTTCACTGGTCAGGCGCATAGGCTTAATGTTTATCGATACGCCTTCTTCCTCGCGAACCAATGCGTCAGACACGAACGTGTAATGAATGCTACTCGTCAATGCATTGACAGAAGACTTCAGCGAATAGTCAAACCCTTTGGTCATCTCTGAAACCATCAAGGAGAGCTCGTCGGTGCCGGCTTCGAAAACACTGTCACAGGTAAGATATAAAGGCAGAATAGAGCAATCGCTAAGCATGCTGAACGTAAACGGATCAGTCGGCATATATCCGGTGTCCATTTGTTCAAACATGGCTCGCGTTGCCGTAATCGTAATTTTATCTGAAAGACTAAAGAAGCTGCTCTGTGTCACATCGCGGCTCACTTTCATACCCATCTCATCGTAATAGGTGGTCGCTTTGGCCAGCTGGGTAGCGATGGCTTCATTATATTGATTTTTGGTGTACCAGGTGGCCGCTGCACCAGCAGCCACAACAACGCCAACAGCAATGGCGACAGAGGTAATACGCATAGAAACTCCTTGAAAACTAATACAGTGCCTGTCCCTGGAACAGGAGCGCTTTAAGCCTACACGCAAGTGGGGGAAATGAGAAGTCTCGTCATTCTGAGCTAAGTTCGCTGTTGCAGTTAATGGACCACTGGCATTGAACCATCACTATACGCACCACCGATATACTTTCCTGTTGTCATGATTTTTTACACTCAAGCAATCAAAACTAATGCAAACAACCATAACACACTGTAAATATTAGTAATTAATATTGCGGCACGTTTTATGCCTTGAAAGTGACTAGTAGCATATCAGTAGTTAGGATAATAAATGAAAATCAAAATTTGCAAAGGGATCGTTCTATCAGCACTAGCGCTGATGTTCACGGCTTCTACACACGCTTCAATCCTGTTCTCTTCCAACCTTGATGGTAATACAGTAACTGGCACACAAATGACCGATATTACCTGGTATCAGGATGGTGTGATGGGGCTGGGTGATTTAACAGTTGAAGAAATCAACGCAATCGCACCCGCTCTTGCTCTTCACGATACAACCGATTCGAGCAACCGTTTTGCTGTTGACAGAAATATCCATAACGAAGGGTCATGGTTTGTTGACTTCGCTTTCAGCGTAGATGCTTCCCTTGCCTACATTGCAGCAAACTCGTTTACCTTCGACGCGCTGATTTTTAACAACAGCGGAAGCATTCAGAGTGTCCAGCGTCTATTGAACATGTCTGTCGAATTATTCGATGGCGATATGAACGTAATAGCTTCTGAAGATTTCCTTCAAATCTTCGGAAACTCTGAAAGCAGTTATGGCGCTCCCGAGCGTGAGGTTAGCTTTTCACTTTCTGGTACAAACCTGATGGGCGGTGAAGATTACACTTTCCGTATCACTGCTTTCGGATTGAATGAAGGTCGTGGAAACAATGCCGGCTTAGATAATATTGCTTTCGAAGGAACCAAAGTTCCGGAACCCGCTGTTATCGGCTTGTTTGGTCTTGCTTTACTGACAATGAGAAAATTCAGAAAATCGTAAGATAAGCACACTCAATGAAGGAGCCAGCACGGCTCCTTTTTTTATATTTCATTCAAATGCGAATAAGTCCAGGCTCTCTCTGGCATACCGCCAAGAAATTGAATAAAGCAGACTTTTGCAGGCCTTACCGATTTTATGAGTTGGCAAGCCAGCAGTATTTGGGGAGTTGGCCGATAAGCCGGGTTCTGTCGTGGACAATCATTCCTCTAGGTCAGCAATTGCTCACTGACTCAAGCAACCTACCCGCCTTCCGTGCGGGCCGCACGTAATGAAGGCCTATTTGGTCTTGCTCCGGGTGGAGTTTACCGTGCCGTACACTGTTACCAGCGACGCGGTGCGCTCTTACCGCACCCTTTCACCCTTACCGGCGCTTGCGCGCTTAGGCGGTTTACTCTCTGCTGCACTGGTCGTCGGCTCGCGCCGCCCAGACGTTATCTGGCACCCTGCCCTGTGGAGCCCGGACTTTCCTCCCCTTTCCTGAGAAAGCGGCGATTGTCTGGCCAACTCCGGCGCGCATTCTACCTGATACCTATCAGGTTCGCGACGACAATTTTGCTAACGTCCCTATTTCTTCTGGCTATAAGCCAATGCTCACCACTACCGTCTGACGTATAGCACCAGAAAATGACAGCAAATTACTTACCACAGGCAACATGGTATCGTGTTGAGCTGCTCAATTTACGCGCAACCGCACTATGCTTTCAAAAAAAATCCGAACTTTCCGAACTCACTATTGCCCGACCCTATTCAGTTGCCAAAAAATCGACAGCAGAAGCATCACTTCTTTCTGTCGATTGTAATTCACGACAATGTTAAGGAGCTCGAATGAAGCTTATCAAACAAACTCTTCTGACCGCCGTTCTGACAACTGGACTTGCCTCGGGAGCAGCACTAGCTCAGCAGCAAAATACTCAGATGCCGGCCCCTGATACGCAGGCCACCAAACGGGTTCAGGTTACCGAACAACAAGTTGAAAACTTTGTTGACGCCTATGTGTCTGTTCAGTTTATTGGTCAGGAGTACCAGGCTAAGATCCAGTCGGCAGGCGATCAGGAAAAAGCACTGAAGCTTCAGAAAGAAGCCAGAGGCAAAATGGAAACCGCTATCGCCGACAGCGGCATGGAAGTAGAAAAGTACCGTGAAATCTCGCTGGCTGCCAACCAAAACAAAGCCTTGCGCAGCCGCATAGCCGAGAAAATTTCAGCGGAACTGGAAGCACGTCAGCAAGCACAAAAAGCTGACAGTTAACTGTACTTTCGCAATTACGCTACCGAAGAAGCGCCGCGAAATATCGCCGCGCTTTTTTATTTCCCGATACGCTTTCACGGCAACGCTGTTTCGTATTAGCGCATGTGAACCTTTTATACTTCAATGAAATAGCGCAGTTCATGCCTCGTCCGAGGTTCTCTCTGTAACGCTTCCCTTCATTTTGCATGTGGCAATTCATCCATTGATAAATGGCAGCAGGAGCCAGGCAAATGCAAATTGACAACATTGACTACGTGGTTAACTCATGGTTCATTGGTAGCTACCAATGCCTGAATTGTCATTTTTTTATTATCAGGTTTACACCGTAGTCGCATAAACACCGTTAATGACAGACTGCCTCGAGTACCAGATGAAAATATTTAAAAACCCCAATGCGCAGCTTAAGAGTAAATATGGTCAATATTATATTGCTGTACTGGGTAATATTGTTGCCGTATCTGCAGAAGGTATGGCAGATAAAGATGCAATAGCGCGTTATGCGAAAGACATGGTTGATGTCATTTCTGGTTTTGAAGGTCAAAAATGGGCTTTTTTAGGGGTGCTACACGGCTCAGCATTGTTGACCAAAGACGGCGAGCTGGAGCTGCAAAAATCTATCGCCTGGCGGGCTCAGCATGGCATGGCGCTTGGCGCACTGGTCACTGGAGAAACGACAATGGAAGCCATGGTACAGTCTCAGTTTGAACGAATTTACAGAAATGTTGGCTTACCGCTGGGTGTGTTCAGCGACGAAGACAATGCGCTGGCATGGCTGGCAGAAAAAGGGTTCAGCCAAAACGCTGCTGACTAATCAGTAGTTACGGCCTTACCAGGCCATTTATTCCGTTTTCAACTACTCACTCATCGCCGCGCTGTAATAGTAGTCCCCGGCGGCTGGTGATAGTGCTTCTCTGACCTGAAAAGCAAAAAAATGCCCTCGAATCATGAGGGCATATTTCATCTGTCAACGGCCAACATCTCTAGTATAAATTACGTATGCAGAAACGTGACCGCTAAAAATATCAGTTCGGCGTGATTGCGTTGTGATACACATCCTGAACGTCATCACAGTCATTCAGCATATCCATGAACTTTTCAAACATGGGCATATCGTCTTCGCTGATTTCGGTTTCTGTTTGCGGGATCCAGCTCATCTCTTCTGCGTCGAAGCTGATATCCGGATAAGCTTCAGTGAGCGCTGTTTTCACCTGGTAAAACTCGGTATGTGGTGCGTACACGGTAACCTTGCCGTCTTCACATTCCACATCTGTCACGTCGACATCGGCTTCCATCAGTACTTCAAGAACCGCATCTTCATCATCGCCTGCAAACTGGAATACAGCCTGGTGATCAAACATGTGCGACACCGCACCTTGTGCGCCAAGCTTCGAGTTGGTTTTAGTAAAGCAGTTACGCACATCCGTGATGGTACGGTTTGCGTTGTCGGACAAACAGTCAACAATCACCATACAGTTGCCCGGTCCAAAGCCTTCATAGCGCATAGGCTGGAAGTCTTCGCCAGCACCACCAGCAGCTTTATCAATTGCCTTGTCGATGACGTGTCCAGGCACCTGATCTTTCTTTGCTTTATCCATCAGGCGACGCAGAGACAGGTTGGTGTCCGGGTCGGTACCACCATTCTTCGCACAGACATAAATTTCTTTGCCGTACTTAGAATACACTTTGGTTTTGGCGCCCGCCGTTTTGGCCATGGCCGCCTTTCTTACTTCAAATGCTCTTCCCATCTTAATTCTCTTGCATGTTGCGTAACGCCAGCTGTCGCGATCTCAGTAATCCGTCAGCCCGGCAAAAAATTGACCGAATTCTACAGCGTTTAGGGTAACGATAACAACGCTTATGGTAAATGTTCTGTCGCCAGATAGTCGTGAGACTGCATTTCTTTAAGCCGGCTCAGGCAACGCCTGAACTCAAAACTCAGTCGCCCTTCACTGTACAATGACTCAAGCGCCACCTCCGCTGACATAATAAGTTTCACATGACGCTCGTAAAACTCATCTACCATTGCAATAAATCGTCTGGCGACATCGTCGTTATGTTGTCCCATTTGCTTCACATCGGCAACTAACACCGAGTGGTAGCAACGGCTTATTTCTATGTAATCACTTTGACTGCGGGGGCCTTCACACAACGTCTTAAATGTTGCCATCATGACGCCATCGGCATTTCGCAGCGTCTGTATCTTGCGGTTATTTACGCTGATCGCCTCATTCTCTGAGCCCTCTTCGGGCGCCAGCTGTCGAAAATACTCGTGCAGGTTTTTCGTCGCATCTTCATCAAGCGGATAGTGATAAATCTCTGCCTGTTCCAGGGTTCGTAAGCGGTAATCAATGCCACTATCAACACTGATCACTCGGGTATTCTGGTTAATCAGGTCAATGGCGGGCAGAAAACGGGCACGCTGGAGGCCGTTTTTATACAGTTCGTCCGGTACGATGTTCGATGTTGCCACCAGCACTATCCCGTGACCAAACAACTCTTCCATCAGAGTTCCCAGGATCATGGCATCGGTGATATCGGAAACAAAAAACTCGTCAAAGCAGATGACTTTAGTTTCTTTTGCCAGCTTAGTTGCAATAAGTTTCAGTGGATCTTCTGCTTTATCGAGCTGCCTGAGCTCATCATGAATTCGGTGCATGAAGCGGTGAAAATGCACACGCATTTTATTGTCAAATGGCAGACACTCATAAAACGTATCAACCAGATAGGTTTTTCCTCTTCCCACGCCGCCATAAAAATAGATGCCCTGAATGCCCGGCTTTTTCTGCCCTTTACCAAACGCCGCTTTGATTTTAACCCGCCACGTGGTTTTCTTACTGGGCTGAGTCAACTCATCGTACAAACGCTGTAGCTCTTTTACCGCATTCTCCTGGGCGGCGTCGTACTTGAACTCGGGCTGTTCGAGATCTTGCTGATATTTTTCCCATGGCGTCATCGCCGTTACCACTCCTGACTTGTCGATTACGAAGGCGTGTTAACCATTCATGGCTGCACCGACCTGCTTGAAAATTACAATTATGACCTTAATTTAATTCGAAATCACGGTAGAATCACGCTGTCCGACGAACGTCTGAGAAGTTTTACCGTATCTACCCTGACAGCGGTTCTTATACAGTCAATTGTCGCCAGAGGTATATTTGGTAACAGTTTAACGCAATGAATTCGCGCCAAACCCCGGCGCAATTGCTATAGTCAGGGAAAGTGCGGCTTCGTAATGACTTTACGCGTTACCTCGGACTTTGATTCACTTAATCGGAAATTCGGAGACATTAATGGATGTGTTAATCCCCCTCGCCCTGCTAGCGGTAGGCCTTATCATCGGCTTCTTTGTTGCGCGATATGTTTACACGCGGGATGACGGCGCAAAAGCCAGCGCGCAGGCGGAAAAGAATATCAAAGAAATTATGGCGCAGCAGGCCGAGCATCATATCCACCAGACTCGCCAGACCATTGAAGCGATTGAAAACCAGTGTGAAGCATTGCGTCAACAGGTTGAGGAATATGATGCCCTGTTGACTCAAAACCTCGACGACGACACCCCTCGCGTGCCTTTCTATGGTGAGCAGGCTACCACTTACTTGCGTAACAACCTTAAAGGTAAGGAAAAGGCTAAACAGAATGTGGCGCCTGATACCCAGCCTCGTGACTTTGCAAATGCAGGGTCAGGCCTGTTCGTCGGCAGTTCTGAGCAGTCTGCCGCAGATAAGAAATAACCCGGGGAACTTTTTGTTGCCGTGTCGAGTCTGTCAGTGAACGAACGCATATCGCAGGAAACATGAGGAGTGTAAGCGAATATGAATAAGTCTCTTCGCCAGATGTTATTGGTGTCAGGTGTGGTAATCAGCTCGTTAGGTATGAGTGTTACAGCCAGCGCAGCGTTACCCTTTTTTAGTGATAAAAAAGACGAGGTGCCTTCTCTGGCGCCGATGTTGGAAGAAGCGACCCCGGCGGTGGTTAGTATTGCTGTTGAAGGCACACAAACCTCGCGCCAGCAGGTTCCGGAAATGTTCCGTTACTTCTTTGGCGCTCCGCAGGAACAGCTTCGTGAAAGACCATTCAGAGGCCTGGGTTCCGGTGTCATTATTGATGCAGAAAAAGGCTACGTGGTCACCAATAACCACGTTGTAGATAATGCTGACGAAATCACGGTGAAACTCACTGATGGCAGGGAGTTCACTGCGAAAAAGCTTGGCTCGGACGAGCAAAGTGATATCGCGCTGCTGAAAATCGACCCTGATGAGCTAACTGCGCTGCCTTTGGCTGACTCAGATGCCCTTCGCGTTGGCGACTTCGTGGTGGCAATTGGTAACCCTTTCGGTCTGTCGCAAACGGTCACCTCTGGGATTGTTAGCGCACTTGGCCGTTCCGGATTAAACATCGGTGGATATGAAGACTTTATTCAGACCGATGCCGCTATTAACCGCGGAAACTCAGGCGGTGCCCTGGTCAACTTGCGTGGAGAGCTGGTAGGCATTAACACCGCGATCTTTGGCCCTAACGGCGGCAACGTCGGTATTGGCTTCGCGATCCCGGCCAATATGATGAAAAGCCTGGTAGATCAAATTGCAGAGTTCGGTGAAGTTCGTCGGGGACTGCTGGGTATTCTGGGTAATGATGTTGACGCGGGCCTGGCTGAAGCTATGGAGTCCGAAGTCAATATCGGTGCGTTTGTCAGTGAAGTTCAACCTGAGTCTGCTGCGGACAAGGCGGGCCTTCAGGCTGGCGATATTATTACCGCAGTGAACGGCCGTGACCTTAACAGCTTCCAGGAGCTACGCGCGAAAATCGCCAGCATGGGCGCCGGTGCAGAAGTCGAGCTGACCATTGTGCGCAAAGGGAAAGAAATGAATGTGGATGTGGTTCTAGACGATGCTACACAGACAGAAATCACAGCAGCCCAGATTCATCCGGCCCTGGAGGGTGCAACCCTTGTCAATGGTGAAGACGAAGCCGGCAATGCAGGTGTCGTAGTCTCAGAACTTGAGCGCAATACGCCAGCTGCGCGGATTGGTTTACAACCTGACGATGTCATTATTGGTGTGAATCGCAATCGCGTCACCAACGTTGCCGATTTCAGAAATGCGCTTGATGAGGCAACTGGCGTTATCGCGTTAAACGTGAAGCGCGGCAACTCCACGCTCTATCTGGTTATCAGACAATAACGCTTAGCTATGTAAAAACAGCGCCGCACGGCGCTGTTTTTGTTTGCACAGGCAAATCCGATTGGTGTCAAACCACATCGGTGTTATTCTTTGTTTTAGTTTATATTTTTTGCTTCCTTCCCTGCCTGAGTTTGGTGTAGGGGGCATAGTGGGTAAGTGTGCATTGTGTCAGGCAGACAAATCGTAAGTTTTTTCGTTAAGTCCGTGCTTTTAGGGGTAGTGGTAGCTGCCCTGATTTTGTTATTGGTTCCTGATCTTCGTCAGGGTACCGGGTTTACTGACGCCTTTTTTCGCGAGCCCTCTCCCGCTGACAATCGCGCTACTTATTTCCCGGCTCTTAGCCGTTCTGCACCCGCCGTTGTCAACATTTACAGTGTCAGTATCGAAAACGATACCGGGTTATTCAGAAATCAGCCTCGCGAACGAGCCAGCCTCGGCTCCGGCGTGATCATGACTGACAACGGTTATATTCTTACCTGCCACCATGTCGTTTCCAACGCCGACAGTATTTTTGTCGCCGTTCAGGATGGCCGCATTCTCGAGGCACAAATCATCGGCAATGATCCGTTGACTGACTTGGCGGTGTTAAAGGTCAGTGCAGACAATCTTCATGTTATTCCACAGGTCGAAGAGCCAGATATTCGTGTTGGGGATGTGGTTATGGCAATTGGCAATCCATTCGACCTGGGTCAAACCATTACTCAGGGTATTGTCAGCCGCGCCGGACGCAACGGGTTATCCAACTATGTGGATTTCATACAAACAGACGCTGTACTTAACCAAGGCAATTCTGGCGGCGCACTGGTGGACAGTAATGGCGTTTTAGTGGGGATCACTAATGCGAACTTTCAGGTTCGTGACTCACGCCAGCGAGTACGCAACGTTGATGGTATTAACTTCGCAGTCCCTTATGAGTTGGCCAAACGGGTGATGGATGAAATTATCACCAGCGGCAGGGTAACCCGGGGGCAGCTTGGCTTTCTTGGCAGTGAATACCGGGGCCAGCCAGGCATTGAAGTCACCGCAGTCGCGAATGGCAGTCCGGTTGACAGGGCCGGCCTGAAAGCAGGTGACAGACTGCTTGCGATAGATGGTGTACGGCTGGAAAGTGCGTCTAAAACACTGGATATGATCGCTGAAACTGAGCCTGGTACTGCGCTTGAACTGGAAGTGAGCCGCAATGGCGATATTCTTACCCTGAATGTGGTTGTGGCGGAATTATCGGTATCTGAGAACTTTACGCCCCGCATTAACTAATTTATGTCACTTTCCGACCCGCTCACCGTCACATCTTCCAGTCACAAAAACGGCAGCTTTATCCTGTCTGCGTTACCGGGTGTCATTATGGTGTTCCCTCGCGGCAGCTGGTCGATGTCCTGCACGCGCGATTATATGAGCAAAATTATCGCGTTGCGGAAACAGGCTGGCATCAGGGAATTCATTTGCCTGATAGAGGCTAACAAATGGCAGTTGGGCACGCCTGCAGTGCTACAGGCATTGTCAGAATTCAATGTGCACGCAGCTGAACAAGGCATGGTCGGCCAATGGTTAATAGACCCTTCGGGCTCGTCGGTATCCACGCAAATTCTGGCTAAAGCATTAACGAAAAATGTGTCTTGTGTTGACGTGGTCACTGATATAGATGCTTGCGTGGAGCGCGCCGCCGCTGTGGTTGATTTTGAAAATAAAGAAGACATTATTCGCGTTTACCAGCAACACAGCACATAGTCCCTTGCAACCGTCACTAAAAGGCAAGGATGCAGAAGTTATGTACTGGAAGTGCCATAACCGAAAATAAAAAAGGCGCTTAGTTAAAGCGCCTTCTGGTGATCAAATCAAAAAGCGATTATTCCTTTACTCGCTCAATATTGGCACCTAGCCCACGCAGCTTCTCTTCAATGGCTTCATAGCCACGATCAAGATGATAAATGCGGTTTACGTGCGTTTCTCCCTCAGCAATTAACCCGGCGATGACCAGTGACGCTGACGCCCGTAAATCGGTTGCCATTACCGGCGCACCTTTTAACTTAGACGAGCCTTTGGACACTGCGCTATTGGCCTCAAGCGCTATTTCTGCGCCCATTCTCTGAAGTTCCGGCACATGCATAAAGCGGTTTTCAAAAATCGTTTCCGTTATGACGCCAGTGCCTTCCGCAATGCAGTTCAGTGTGACAAACTGCGCCTGCATATCGGTAGGAAATGCCGGATGCGGCGCGGTTTTCACACGCAGCGCTTTGGGCTTTTGTCCCTGCATATCCAGCTCAATCCAGTCATCACCGGTAGTGATTTTCGCGCCCGACTGCTCCAGCTTGTCCAATACGGCATCGAGTGTGTCCGGTGCTGCATGCGTACAGCGAACTTTGCCGCCGGTAGCCGCTGCGGCAACCAAAAACGTGCCGGTTTCAATGCGATCTGGCAACACGGCATAATCGCATGCACTTAGTGAATCAACACCTTCAATGGTGATACTGTCAGTTCCCGCACCGCTGACTTTTGCTCCCATCTGATTCAGACAGTTAGCCAGGTCAACAATTTCAGGCTCACGCGCAGCATTCTCCAGCACCGTGGTACCTTCCGCCAGCGCAGCAGCCATCATCAGGTTTTCGGTAGCACCAACACTGACCATATCCATAAAAATGCGGGCACCCTGCAGGCGTCCATCTACATGAGCGCGAATATAGCCTTCATCCACTTCGATCACTGCGCCCATTCTTTCAAGGCCAGACAGATGAAGGTTTACCGGTCGCGCACCTATCGCACAGCCGCCAGGCAAAGACACATTGGCTTTCCCTTCGCGTGCCAGCAGCGGCCCGAGAACCAGAATGGAGGCACGCATGGTGCGTACTAACTCGTAAGGAGCAGTAACACTGGACAGTTCGTGAGCATCTAGCAGCACATCATTCGGTGCGGGCCTTGCCACTTCAACACCCAGCTCCTGCAGCAGCGACACTGTAGTATTGATATCGCGCAATTGCGGCACATTCGTATAGCGACATGCCTCTTTGGTAAGCAGGCTCGTCATAAGTAGCGGCAGCGCAGCATTTTTTGCGCCGGAAATACGCACCGAGCCATGTAACGGCGGGCTCTTTTTAATTACTAGTTTATCCACTGTAAAAGGGTTTCCGTGGGGCATTTATTGTGGAAGATTAAACTGACGCTCGCGCGCCCAGTCTTTTTCGGAAAAGGTTTTAATAGAAATGGCATGCATAGAACCATCTGCTATTTTATCGGACAGCGGCGCATAAACAGCTTGCTGGCGCTTGACCCGGCTCATCTCATTGAACGCATCGCTTACCGCAATAATCGTGAAATGTGAACCGTCGCCCTGAACATGGACTTCCGCTAAATCCAAAGCCTCTTTCAAAATATTTTCTATTTCAGTAACGTCCATAAAACCATCCGGTATTAATAGTCAGCAATGCTGACTGTAAATTACAACTTATTTGACCGGCAACAGTGTATCGACATCGCTGATTTTAGCCAGCTTTAATACTTTTTTCGGTACGGCGTGCAACGAGATATCAATATCATGTGCTCTGGCGTCACGGACAGCGTTTATGATCCACGCCAGACCTGCACTGTCAGCTCGCTCTACCTGCTGTAGGTCAAATTGGCAGCGCCCGGCTTTCTGCAGCTGCGAGCGCTCGGAAGAGGATAACATGACCCACCAGTTCCGCGACAGCGTGTCGCGGTCCAGTTGACCGGTAATTTTTACCGTATCGTTATCTTCAAAGGTATACAGGCTCACGCGGCATCCTTATCGTCTTGCTTCAGTTGAACCGGCTTCTCAATTTTGTCGCGCATGATGGCGATCACTGCGTCAATACCGTCCTGTCTGAGGATTGACTCAAACTCACTGCGCTTACTGTTCAGCATACTGATGCCTTCAGCAACCATATCATAAGCCTTCCATTCATTGGTTTTACTGTCTTTTCGGACTTTAAAAGCAATATTGATTTCCGGGCGTGTCGGATCCTGCACCACAGCGCGGACGGTCACCGATTTCTTATCATCGAACTCACCTTCCGGTTCGAAAATCACTTCCTGATTATCGTAATACCCCATCGCTACCGCGTAAGTCGTGATCAGATATTGACGGAATACACTGACGTACTCAGACAGTTTGTCTCTTGGCACGGATTTAAAATGTTTTCCCAGCACCATGAAAGCGGCAAACTGATAATCAATGTGTGGAACCAGCTCTTCTTCCATGATGGTACGCAGCATTTCCGGATCCTGCTTTATAGCGTCCTGATTGGCTTTGATGCGATCGAACGTTTTCATCGCCACATCCTCAACCAGTTCATACGGGTTTTGTTCGTTAACTTCCTGTGCAGTGGCAGTTGCAAACGCAGTTAGCAGCCATACGCCAACAATATATACCAACTTTTTCACTAAATTCTCCTAATTGCTTTTTCACTATGACCGGGCCATTGCCCCGCCACGTTCATAATTCGTTATTCGTCGCTTCCGCGGTTAAACAGGAACTGTCCGATGAGATCTTCCAGTACCAACGCAGACTTGGTGTCCTGCAGATAGTCACCGTCTTCCAGATTGGCAACCCCGTCGAACGAGAAGCCCGGTTGAAATCCGACATACTGCTCGCCCAATAATCCTGAGGTCAGAATAGATACGGAACTGGTCTCAGGAAAGTCTGCATACTGCTGATAAATACTTAGCTCAACTACCGGTGTATAGTCCTCTTTATCCAGAGAGATGGAGGTAACCCGCCCAACAGTGACGCCGCCGACTTTTACCGCTGAACGCTCCTTGAGCCCACCAATGTTGTCAAATTTTGCATACAGGGTGTAAGTATCCCCTTCGGTCGCCATTGTCTGGTTAGCTACTTTCAATGCCAGCAGCAAAATTGCGCCAATGGTAAGTACGACAAATACCCCAACCATCAGTTCCGTTTTATACTTATTCATCCTACCCCCTACTCAATCCCAAACATCAGGGCAGTCAACACGAAGTCCAGCCCCAGCACAGCTAATGAAGAAAATACCACCGTTTCCGTGGTCGCTTTACTGATCCCTTCCGAGGTTGGAATAGAATCGTAACCTTTAAATATGGCAATCCAGGTGACAACCAAGGCAAAAACGAGGCTTTTTATTACCCCATTAAGCACATCTTTGTCCCATTCCACAGTGGACTGCATTATGGACCAGTAACTGCCGGCATCGACACCTAACCAGTCAACACCCACCATATGGCCGCCTAAAATCCCCACCGCACTGAATATCAGCGCCAGCATCGGCATGGATATCATGCCCGCCCAAAAACGCGGTGCGACCACGCGCCGAAGTGGGTCAACCGCCATCATTTCCATACTGCTAAGCTGCTCTGTGGCTTTCATTAAGCCAATTTCAGCCGTTAGCGCAGAGCCGGCGCGACCGGCAAATAATAATGCAGTAACCACAGGCCCAAGCTCTCTTAGCAAAGAGAGTGCTACCATCGGACCGAGGCTGCCCTCGGCACCGTAATCAACAAGAATGGTGTAGCCCTGAAGCGCCATTACCATGCCGATGAACAAGCCTGAAACAATAATGATTAACAGAGACTGAACACCGACAACATAAACCTGACGGATTGTCAGCGATACATTTTTAAATTTGGGCACCGCAACCAGTGCCCCAAACAACATCAGGGCTGCCCGGCCCGCCGTTGACAGCTTAGCCAGCGTTTTCGCGCCAATTGACTGAAAGAACTTCATTCAGCGCCCCCTAACAAACTGCTGGACAATGATTCTGCCGGATAATGAAACGGTACCGGCCCGTCTGCTTCGCCTTTAAGAAACTGTTGGACCAGTTCAGAGTCGCTGTTGCGGATTTCGTCCGCAGTGCCTTCACCAATCACGCGCTTATCGGCAAGAATGTAAATGTAATCCGCTATAGTCAGTACTTCTGTTACGTCGTGGGTGACCACAATACTGGTTAAATCCAGCGCGTCGTTCAGCTCACGGATAAGTTTCACCAGCACCCCCATAGAAATCGGGTCCTGTCCGGCGAATGGCTCATCGTACATAATGAGATCAGGGTCCAGCGCGATTGCCCGCGCCAGTGCGGCACGGCGCGCCATGCCACCGGATAGCTCACTTGGCATCAGTTGGGCGGCACCACGTAAACCTACTGCCTGCAGTTTCAGCGACACTATCGTGCTGATCACATCGTCAGACAGTTTAGTGTGCTCTTTCAGCGGAAATGCGACGTTGTCATACACGCTCATGTCCGTAAACAGAGCGCCACTTTGAAACAGCATGCTCATACGGCGGCGCGTATGATAGAGCTTCGAACGTGACATGTCCGGAATAGACTCACCGTCAAAGCGAATATCGCCTTCTTCAGGGAGTAACTGTCCGCCTATCAGCTTTAACAGCGTGGTCTTACCAATACCACTAGGCCCCATCACCGCGGTGATTTTGCCTTTGGGTACTTTCAGTGAAATTCCTTCGTAAATCACGCGATCAACGCGCCGGAATGTCATGTTGTCTACTTCGACTAAATTATCCATTACAATTAGAACTACGGTCCATGAGTGGTTTTCGGAAAAGGTCGGAATCCCCGACTGGCAATGCTTTTGCTGTGACATCTGAGGACGTCTGAAGACTAAAGTTCACTGACCAGTGTAATTTTGGCGTATTGTACGCTTTTTCAAGGCCCTCAACAAAAGCAAAAAGTTACAAGTTATGTTCGATTGCATCGAATGAAATCCATTTACACAATGCATGATTTTGTAATTAGCGCTTTTTGTCCGTAAACGTTCGCGAAAAAGAGCGAATGGCATCGAAAGTGAACAATCACAACCCGCCCTGCTTCGCCGACAATACCTTGCTTTCTTTACGCTTTAATCTTTTCACACACCTATTGCCAATAACGCACAGCGGCCTCTACCGTCAGAGAAAAGAGACACCATTGCAGTCTTATCATGGCGTTTGTTGCGCAACCATTACCTAACAAAACCATTTCCGCGAGCTTTTACGTACAAATACACAATCAATCCGCCGATTTGCGTCATTGTGGTTGTAGAATTAAGCAGGTTTCTTGCCACAGGTGTAAAAGAAATCGTCTTCGGGGTGATTAGGCGTAGGCAAAAGCCTCTGTTTTTGCGACAATCTTTTCAAATTCACAATCCTACGGAAAGCAGTGTTAGTTCAGGTTCTCATTTTTATTGCTGGTCTTGCGGTTCTCAGCTGGAGTGCAGATCGCTTTGTCTATGGCGCTTCTGCTTTAGCCAAGAATATTGGTATTTCGCCGATGATGATTGGACTGACTATCGTGGCGATGGGCTCTTCTGCACCTGAAATTGTGGTCTCTGCGATTGCCTCGGCTAACGGCAATATGAACACGGCAGTGGGAAATGCAATGGGCTCTAATATCACCAACATCGCACTGGTGCTGGGGATAACCGCGCTGGTAAAGCCGCTTTGCGTGTCTTCGACCACCCTGAAAAGAGAGTTACCGGTACTCATTGTTATCAGCTTAATCGCGATATCCTTCATGTATGACGGCAAGCTGGCTCACTACGAGGGCATGATCTTGCTTGGCCTGTTTGTTTTCATGCTTGCAGCTATGGCATGGCTGTCGTTGCAAGTTGATAAAGAAGATCCGCTGATGGCGGAAACGGCAGATGAAATCCCCAAAAATGTCAGCACCGGCTCGGCAGTCATATGGATTGGGGTTGGTCTGGTGTTGCTGCCGCTAAGCGCGCATTTTCTGGTAGACTCGGCAGTGTATATTGCCCGTGCTTTCGGCGTCAGTGATCTGGTCATTGGCCTGACAATTATTGCACTGGGTACCAGCCTGCCTGAGTTAGCTGCGAGTATTGCCGGCGTGATGAAAGGTGAGGACGACCTGGCGCTGGGTAACATCATCGGCTCGAATATTTTCAACCTGTTAGCTGTCTTAGGGATGCCAGGGCTAATCGCACCGGGACTGTTGGATCCCGATGCCTACAACCGCGATATGTGGGTGATGCTTGGCCTGACTTTGCTATTGTTCCTGTTCAGCTTTAATTTAAAAGGAAACAGAAAGATAACGCGTGTTGAAGGCAGCCTTTTCGTATGTTGCTTTATCGGCTATCAGTTCTGGTTGTTTGCGTAATGTCATATAACGAATCCCCCTATATTGCTTCCGCCAAAAATGTGATTGGCATTGAAGCTCGCGCGATTGAAGCGCTGGCGACCCGGCTGGATGACCGTTTTGTTGCTGCCTGTGATTTATTGCTGCGCTGCACAGGAAAAGTCGTGGTGTGTGGAATGGGCAAATCAGGCCACGTCGGCAATAAAATTGCTGCGACCCTTGCCAGCACCGGAACCCCCTCCTTTTTTATGCACCCGGGTGAAGCAAATCATGGCGACCTTGGCATGCTCAGTAAGAACGACGTATTGCTTGCCATATCCAATTCGGGCGAAACCTATGAGTTACTTAATTTATTGCCGGTAGTAAAACGTCTTAACGTACCGGTTATTGCGATGACCAACAAGCCATCCAGTACACTGGGGCAACATGCCGATGTGTTCCTCGATATCAGTGTCGAGCAGGAAGCCTGTTCTCTTGGATTAGCCCCGACTTCCAGCACCACAGCCACGCTGGTACTGGGCGATGCACTTGCCATTGCGTTGCTGGACAAAAAAGGTTTTACCTCTGATGACTTTGCCTTGTCTCATCCCGGCGGCAGCCTGGGACGAAAGCTTCTGCTGAAAGTCAGCGACATTATGCTAAGTGGTGATGCACTTCCGCTGATATCGCAAACCGCGAAAGTGTCTGAAGCATTGCTTGAAATATCCCGCAAAGGCCTGGGAATGACTGGAATACTGGACACAGAGGGCAAGTTGGCAGGCGTATTTACAGATGGTGATTTACGGCGCATTCTGGATGCCAGAATTGATATTCACACTACCAACGTGGCGGACGTCATGACCCGGGGTGGTAAGACGACCCAGGCAGATGAACTGGCGGTAGAGGCGCTAAACTTAATGGAAGCCCATAAAATCAGTGCGCTGATGGTTGTAGATGAAAATAATACACCGACGGGCGCCTTTAATATGCATATGTTGTTGAAAGCCGGAGTGCTCTGATGTCGCAAACCGAAACCCTTTATACTACTCTCAACGCTGAACTGTTCGCACAACTTAGCGAGATTAAGCTGCTGGTATGCGATGTAGACGGCGTATTCTCAGATGGCCGTATTTATCTGGGCAACGATGGTGAAGAGTTAAAAGCCTTTCACACCCGGGATGGTTATGGCGTCAAGGCGCTGGTAAAAAACGGCGTGGATGTCGCCGTGATTACCGGAAGACGCTCTGCGATTGTTGAAAGCCGAATGAAAGCGCTGAATGTGGCGCACATAATTCAGGGCGAAGAAGATAAAGCAACCGCTCTGGGTCAGTTGAGTCAGCAGTTGGGACTGGCTCCTTATCAGATTGCCGTAGTCGGTGATGACATGCCGGATACTGGTATGTTTCCGTATGCAGACACCCGCATTGCCGTTCAGGATGCCCACCCTGCAGTGAAACGACAAGCAAACTGGGTAACCACCTTGCCAGGCGGCTTTGGTGCCGTGCGCGAAATCTGTGACACCTTGCTTCAGGCGCATGACCTGCTGGATAACATTCACGGAGCCAGTGTATGAGCGACGGCGGCGGTGTAAGCCGGCTTGGTCTTAGCATCTCAGCATTGTTCGTGCTGGCATTATTATTGTATCTGCCGGTATGGATGGAAGAGGAGCCGGAGACCCGCGAGCAACAGCGCATTGACGCGTTGCAGCCAGCGTATAAAGCAAGAAACCTCACCACCACGTTTTATGATGACGAAGGTAACCGTAACCATCAGATTTTTGCGACCAGCATGGAACATTATGATGAACTGGGTTTCGTATTGTTTCAGCAGCCTGAATACACAATCTACCTGGAGCAGCAAACCTCGTCCTGGCAAGTCACGGCGAAAGAAGGCACATTGTATAACGATGACCTGATTCAGCTTGATTCTGACGTGCTGATCAAAAGCCTGAATGACGACGCTTTTGTGAGCACGATTTCTACTGAGTTTATTGAAGTTAATCTGGATACACAGAAGATGGTGTCTGACCAGCCGGTATTGATTCGGGGGACTCCTTACACCATCAACAGCAACGGGTTTAAAGCCGATTTAAAAACCCAGGAATATGAGTTAATTGATCATGTACAGACCATTTATTCCCCTGGCAATTAGCCTCTTGCTTGGGGTTAGTCAGCTCGCGCTGGCAGACAGCAGTGACTTTTCTAAGCCAATAAAGGTGGATTCGAAATCGCAGTTTGTCGACGGTAAAAATAAAACCTCACTGTTTAAAGATGATGTGAGAATAACGCAGGGCAGCCTGATTATCGATGCAGATGAAGTTGAAGTCATCGCCACCGCGGGGGAAGGCAAAGAAGTGTTTGTCGCGCGCGGTAAGCCTGCCAGCTATTCACAAACCATGGATGACGGAACGCCAGTGCAGGCCAAAGCCAATGAAATTCGCTATGAAGTCAGCAAACGCACCATTTCGCTGGCTGGCAACGCCGAATTGCAGCAGGATACCAGTATGGTGAAAGGCGACAATATCACCTATGACATGGCGAAGGAGCAGTTACTTGCAACCGGTGGCGACGGCGACAGTAATGGCCGTGTAACGACGGTATTTCGTCCAGAATCTTTCGACAATCTCTCTGAACAGGATGAGTCAGACAACGATAATGCGCAGGATGCCAAAGAAGAGGATAAGCCGTAGTTATGTCAACGCTGACTGCGAAAAACCTGGCAAAAGCGTATAAATCCAGGCAAGTCGTCCGTGATGTGAGTTTATCGGTATCTACCGGTCAGATAGTCGGACTATTGGGTCCCAACGGCGCAGGTAAGACCACAACATTTTATATGATTGTTGGTCTGGTTCAGCTTGGCAAAGGGGAGATTCTGATTGATGATGAGATCCTGACGCATCAGCCCATGCACGAGCGTGCACGCAAGGGTATTGGCTACCTTCCTCAGGAAGCATCGATCTTTCGCAAACTGACTGTCCATGAAAATATCATGGCGATTTTGCAGACGCGTAAAGCGTTAAGTACTGCAAAACAGGAAGAAGAAGCTGACGCGCTACTTGATGAATTCAATATCAACCATATACGTAATAGTACGGGTATGAGTTTGTCTGGTGGTGAGCGTCGACGGGTGGAAATTGCTCGCGCACTGGCAGCCAACCCACAGTTTATTCTGTTGGATGAGCCGTTTGCGGGTGTTGATCCCATATCGGTTAATGATATAAAGAAGATCATTCAGCATCTGCGGGACCGGGGTATTGGGATCCTGATTACTGACCACAACGTGCGTGAGACACTGGACGTGTGTGAAAAGGCGTATATCGTCAGTCACGGAGAACTGATTGCACAAGGAACCGCAGAAGAGGTGCTAAGCAATCAAAAAGTAAGGGATGTATACCTTGGTGAACAATTCAGGCTATAGTTAACGACAAGTAAAGTCAGAAAATACAGTCGCTACCTCTTCAGGGTATATTTGGAATAACGCATTTTTTAAGACGTAGATGAAACCATCTTTACAGCTAAAATTCAGTCAGCAACTTACAATGACGCCGCAGTTGCAGCAGGCAATCAAGCTGCTGCAATTGTCGACACTCGATCTCCAGCAGGAGATTCAGGAAGCGCTGGACTCCAATCCGCTTCTTGAAGTAGAGGAAGGCGGCGATAATGACCCGGCTGAAAAAAACAACATCGATAATGATGACAGCATAACGGAAACCGCCAGCACTAATTCAGACAGTCTGGAGGCAGGTGACGCGCTGGAAAAAAATGACTTACCTGACGAACTGCCCATCGACAGTACCTGGGATGAGTACTACTCTGCGTCGTCTGCGCCTGCACCTGGCCCCTCTTCTAATGACGAAGACCAGGTATTTCAGGGTGAGACCACCGATAACATTCAGGACCACTTGCTTTGGCAAATGCGCCTGACTCCGTTTTCCGACATTGATCGCGCCATCGCCACGGCGATTATTGACTCCATCGACGAGTCTGGCTACCTGACAGTGACACTTGAAGAGATTCTGGAGTCAGTGAACTCTGACGAACTGGATGATGCCGATGAGCCGGTTGAAATGGACGAGGTGGAGTGTGTACTTAAGCGCATTCAGCAGTTCGATCCGATTGGCTCTGGCTCACGCACACCGCAAGAGTGCTTATTAGTTCAATTACGCCAGTTTGCTCCCGACACGCCCTGGGTTGCAGAAGCTAAAATTCTTCTCGAAGACTATTCTGACTTGCTCAGTAGCAAAGATTACCGCACCTTAATGCGCAAGAGCCGCCTGAAAGAGGATCAACTCCGCGAGGCCATGCGAATGCTGCAGACACTGAACCCTCGCCCAGGTAGCGCACTGATTACTAAAGAGCCTGAGTACGTCATTCCTGACGTCTCTGTGGCGAAGAAAAACGGCCGTTGGGTGGTTGAATTAAACCCTGACAGCCTGCCTAAACTGAGCGTTAATCAACAGTATGCTGCCATGAGCCGTAAAGCGCGCAACAGCAGCGACTCTCAGTTTATCCGTTCGCACATGCAGGAAGCCAAGTGGTTCATTAAAAGTCTGGAGTCTCGGAACGAGACACTGATGAAAGTGGCTAACTGCATTGTTCAACAACAGATGGGCTTTTTTGAACATGGCCCGGAAATGATGAAACCAATGGTGCTGAATGATGTCGCAGAAATGGTGGATATGCATGAATCGACAATTTCACGTGTAACCACTCAGAAATACATGCACACCCCTCGTGGTATTTATGAGCTGAAGTATTTCTTCTCCAGCCACGTAGCGACAGAATCCGGTGGTGAATGCTCATCCACTGCAATTCGTGCATTGATCAAGAAGCTGGTGGCGGCTGAAAAGCCAAGTAAACCGCTAAGCGACAGTAAAATTGCGCAGTTGTTGGCCGAACAAGGCATTAAAGTTGCCCGGCGAACAATCGCAAAATACCGGGAATCGCTATCGATCCCACCGTCGAACCAACGTAAGAGCCTTATTTAACAGGCTTGATAATATAAGGAAGACGAAATATGCAAATTAACCTCACTGGTCATCATGTCGAAATCACCGACTCTTTGCGTAGTTATGTCGATACTAAATTCAGCAAACTGGAAAGACACTTCGATCATATTTCGAACGTGCATGTCATTCTCAATGTTGAAAAGTTAAATCAAAAGGCAGAAGCCACGGTTCACCTTAGCGGTGCGGAGGTATTTGCGTCATCCGAAAATACGGACATGTACGCAGCAATCGATAGCATGGTCGATAAACTTGACCGGCAGGTAATTAAACACAAGGAAAAAATGAAGAAACATTAATTGATGGATATTCAAGCCCTTGTCAGCCTGGACCGCACGGAATGTGCGGTCCAGTGCAACAGCAAAAAGCGAATTCTGGAGATTATCAGCCAGATTGCCGCTAAAAATAACCCTACCATCGACGAAGCCGTTGTCCTTAGCAGCCTGCTCAGCAGAGAACGAATGGGCAGTACTGGCATCGGTAATGGCATTGCACTGCCGCACGGGCGTTTGCCCGGCCTTGAGCGTGTACTCGCCATTGTTGTCACCAGCACACCCCCCATAGATTTTGATGCATTAGATGACAAACCCGTCGATATCTTTTTTGCCCTGTTGGTCCCCGAGGAACAAACAGAAGGTCACCTGCAGACATTAGCCACCGTTGCCAGTAAACTGAGTGATAAAGACACGATTAAAGCCATTCGAAAAGCGAATAGTAGCGACGATATTATCACTGCTCTGAAATAACGCGCGTTTTTAGGGAGAGGCGCATTGAAGCTTATCATCATTAGTGGCCGTTCCGGCTCAGGCAAATCCGTCGCCCTGCGCGCACTGGAAGATCTTGGCTATTATTGCGTCGACAATATTCCGGTTAACCTGCTACCCACGCTGACACATACTGTCGTCGATGAGTATGAACAGGTCGCCGTCAGTATTGATGTACGAAACCTGCCAAAAAACCCGGCAGATTTAGTCGAAATTCTCGACTACCTGCCATCGTCATGGTCAATGACAATTGTCTACATTGATGCCAGCGACGATGTGCTAGTGAAGCGCTTCAGTGAAACGCGCCGATTACACCCGCTGGCGAAACTCAATAAGTCGCTGTCGGAGGCGATCAAAGCAGAATCTGACTTGCTCGCGCCTATCGTTGAGCGTGCCGATTTGTATATCGATACTGACCAGTTATCTATCCATCAGCTGGCAGAGCTTATCCGTGAACGTATTCTGGGTAAAAAAAGCTCGCGGCTGGTGCTGGTTTTTGAATCCTTTGGCTTTAAACATGGTATTCCGAAGGATGCAGATTATGTGTTTGACGGTCGCTTCCTGCCAAATCCACACTGGGAGCCGGATTTAAAGCACCTTACCGGGCTGGATGCACCAGTACAGAATTTCCTCGGCTCTCAACCGTTAGTTACCAAATTCATCTGGCAAATCCAGAACCTGATCACGACCTGGCTACCGCACCTTGAGCGTAATAACCGCAGCTATGTCACCATTGCGATTGGGTGTACGGGCGGGCAACATCGTTCAGTGTTTGTCGCAGAAACACTGGCCAGAACCTTCAGTGATATGCATCCTGATGTACAGATTCGTCACCGGGAGTTAAATCAGTAATGCGCGCCAGCAAAACCGTTACCATCGTTAATAAGCTCGGATTGCACGCCAGAGCAGCCACACAACTGGTGCAGGTAGCCAATAAATTTGATGCAACAGTGACACTGTTGAAAGGTGATAAAGAAGCGGACGCAAACAGCGTGCTAGGCCTGATGATGTTAGAAAGTCATCAGGGTGAGCAGGTTGAGATCATTAGTGACGGAGAAGATGCAGAAGAAGCGTTGCATGCTATTGCCTCATTAATCGACGGGAAGTTTAACGAAGAAGAATAGTTCGCTTACTGCTGCACACCGCAATAATACCCGTCATGGGCTTACTCTGCCGTTGCAACGTTTAGTGAGGCTTTAGCGGGCTTAAGCGAACTGAGTACCGCTCACAAGCATAAAAAAGCCCCGATGATACGGGGCGTTTTTATTAACGTTTGACACGTCCGGCTTTACTCAGGTTGAGTGGCATCAGGGGATGTTATTTCAGGTTCATCATCAGCATCCCGGTTAACAACAGCACAGTCTCGGACATTTTTCTGCACCGTAACAGCAGAGAACAAACTTAGTGTAAATGCCATCCCGAAGAAGCCCATTTCGCTTAACAACAAGTCCGCATTAAACAGTCCTACACACAGTAAGACAACCGACGCACCGGTAGCTATCCAGCAAAGCATCAGGTAGATGGCAGTGGTTTTTATTCCTTCCATTTTGTCCCTGAACGTTTTTTGCAGAGATACCGCCGAAAACAATGCCATCAGCAATACAGCAAAATAGTACCCTTTCTCATTAAGTGGCATAGCCGCATTTAACAGCCCGATACAGTAAGCGCCGGCTCCCACAAGAAGCGCACCAATAGCAGCAATACGAAACGCTTTAGTTGGCTTTGACATAATCTTTATCCTTTTAATACTGGTGTTAAACGGGCTTTCTGACCTGAAGCGTCCAGTGTGTAAACAGCGTCCGCTAAACCATACTGATTCAGGTAATTGCCAATGGTTGTGAAGGTGGTTGTTCTGACCGTGCGACCATGATCTGACACACTAACGCCATCAGAAAATATCTCGCCAAGCGTCAGTTTGAAGCGGCTCAAGCGAACTTTTTCAGGTGAAAAATACGCTTTTGCATTGGCTTTCAGTCGCGCTTTGTCGGTAGTGCCGTAGACAGCAGCGTTAATAATATCCAACGTATATTCCGTGCAGTTCTGGTAGGCAGAATTAAAGGGGTTAGCAATGACCGAATACGCAGGATTGTGTAAACCCGCTACCTGGTTATCCTGAAATATCTTCAGTATCGCCAGTTGCAGCTCTGGAGTAGGAATAATAATGCCGGCCTTCAGGGCGTGCGCCCCCCAGAAAAAGTCTACCGGATAGTCGGTCACCAGTTCGCTGACATCCAGGTTATCAGGCGTTTGATAAAGGTTGTGAATGGCATAGCCTCTCGCGGTACTGCCATCATCCAGCGTGATATCTGAATAAATAGCAATGGCCGTATGCGTGAAGCTTATTCCCTGCGGCAACTCTTTCTGCGCTCGCCCCTGCCTCGCCAGGATTGCGACTCTTGCGCCTTGCGCTGCCAGATCTTTTTCCACCTGCTTGGAGAAACTGGCAATCGCATCGGGACTAAAAACCGGCGATTGGGCCGCCTGGCTTCCCGCCTGCGCGTACCGGGCTGACAATAAAATAAGTAATACCGCGAGTAACCTACGCATCATTTACTCCTTATCGTCGGTTTGACGATGAGTAATGGCAATATCTGGCGCTGCGTCGACCGTAATGACAGTGTCGGTGATAATCAGCGTTTCCGGTGCATCATGCTTGTGTGATGCATCATGTGCAGCCGATACCGCCGCTGCGCTTAACACCACCGGGGCGGCAATGACCGCACTTCCTACCGCGACTGAAACCGCCGCGCCTTGTGAGGCCGCAATAGCGCTGTGCTTTGAACCTTTAGCACTGTGTCCTACAGAATCATCAGCCTGAACATATCCGCTTGCCAGTAAGGCAGCTAAAACCATATAACGTGCTTTCATTTTCCTCTCTCCTTTGAGAATGGTGAGCGGCTCATGCCGTTCAACACGCTCTACGCTACGGGCAAGGAACAAATAAATAAACCTTTATATAAAATGTCGACTATAATGACCCCATTGGTATCATTTTTTAATACTTATGAGTCAGATAACCCAATTAACCCGTGTCCTTAAGCAATGCCTGAGAGAGCATAACCTCACCTATAAACAGGTTGCAGAGCAACTAAGCATCAGCGAAGCCAGTGTAAAACGAAGTTTTGCACAACAGCGCTTTTCGCTTGAGCGCCTTGAGGCAATTTGCCAGTTGCTGGCAATGACACTCAGCGATTTGTTCGCCACTGTTGAAAAGCAGCGTCAGCGACTGTCTCAGCTTACCGTAGAGCAGGAGAATACATTACTCGACGATCCAAGGTTGTTGCTGGCAGCTGTTTGTGTGCGTGATGGATGGTCGTTTAAAGACATCATTGGGTATTATGCGATTTCCGAAACTGAGGCCATTCAGTTGCTTGCCCGACTTGACCGTCTCAAACTCATTGAGCTGCTTCCCGATAATCGTTACCGCTTATTGATCGCGCAGGACTTTCGCTGGATCCCCGGCGGGCCGCTGGAGCGGTTTATGGAGCAGGAAGTCATGGTAAAGTTCATGGCTCCGAAGAAAAACGAGCCATGGACATTTCGCTTTTATTTACGAGGACGGTACTCCCCTACCTCGATAGACATCATTCAACGGCGACTTGATCAGATCACGCACGAAGCTGCCCAGTTAAATGAAGAAGACCGGAGTTTACCAGTCACTGAGCGCAAGCATATGGGGTTATTGATGGCGATGCGCCCGTGGGAGCCCTCCTTATTTGAGAACATGCGCCGACCGCCACCTGCCCCTGAATGAAAGTGTGAGACAGTCCTCAGATTGTCTACCACGTTAAGTTTGAAGGCATGACAAAAAGCGCGCCTGTCTGTGAATTACCATGACAGCCTCAGGCGTTGTGCGATATCCTATAGCATATTAATAATCAGTCAGTTAGGCGGAGCAGACAGTGGCAGAAGCAGTCGAATCAAAATATGCTCAAAGTCAGCTGCGACAGCTCAACGCGGCACTCTCTACAGGGCGCTTTGTCTCGGTTCGTAAGCTGTTACACGAATTGCCCCCTTCTGATGTTGCCCTCATTCTTGAGTCCAGTCCTACCAAGACCCGTGATGAGCTATGGGATCTTATAGACGCTGACATTCACGGCGATATTCTCGAAGAGCTTTCAGAAGAAGTACGTAACGGCATCATAACCAAAATGGTGCCGGCCAATGTGGTCGATGCCCTCGAAGAAATGGACACCGACGATCTGGCAGAAACGCTTAGTAGTCTGCCGGATGAAGTCCTGCAGGATATCCTGCAGTCAATGGATGCACAGGACCGACTCCGCGCTGAGCAAGCTCTATCCTACGGTGAGGAAACTGCCGGGTTCATTATGAACACCGACACCATTACATTGCGACCCGATGTCACCGTAGATGTCGTATTGAGATATATTCGCCTGAAGGGCGATTTGCCCGAGAATACGGACACATTCTATGTGGTAAACCGCACTGATAACCTCGTTGGCATTGTCCCTGTCGCCCGCCTGCTTACTGCCGATCCTGATGATAAAGTCGGTGATGTGATGGACGAGGAGGCTGAAGCCATTCCGGTTAATATGCCGGACGATGAGGTCGCCAGTCTGTTCGAGCGTTACAACTGGTTGTCGGCACCGGTCGTTGACGAGAAACATCGTCTTGTCGGTCGTATTACGATTGATGACGTTGTGGATATTATCCGCGAGGATGCCGAGCACTCGATGATGAGTATGGCCGGTCTGGATGACGAAGAAGATACCTTCGCGCCGGTATTACAAAGTACCAAGCGCCGCTCAGTCTGGCTTGGCGTTAACCTGGTCACCGCCTTATTGGCCGCTGCTGTCAGTGACTTGTTTGAGGCGACACTAAGCCAACTGGCAGTGTTAGCTATTTTAAATACCATCGTGCCCAGTATGGGCGGCGTCGCCGGTAATCAGACACTGACGCTGGTTATTCGCGGTATGGCGCTGGGGCACGTAAATGCCAGTAACTCCCGCTGGCTGATAAGCAAAGAACTGGCTGTCGGCTTTTTTAACGGGATCATCTGGGCAGTGTTGATTGCGTCAGTCATCGCCCTGTGGAAACAGGATGCGATGCTGGGTGTTATCATTGCCTTTGCCATGCTCGTAAACATGATTGCCGCTGCGCTGTCTGGCGCAACGCTGCCAATCATTATGAAAAAGCTGAAGATAGACCCCGCACTGGCGGGTAGCGTGATCCTGACAACCATCACTGATGTGGTGGGTATTTTCGCCTTTCTGGGCACAGCGACACTGTTTCTTATGTAAGCATCAAGGCAAAAAAAAGTCCGGCATGCCGGACTTTTTTTATTTGATGACCTTCAGCGAAGGTTTGCCTTTTTTAGGAGGAACAGGCGCATCTGCCTGCTTATCCGTTTTTTCGTCTACCGCTTTCGGTGCTGAGGTATCCTGACTTTGATCGGACTGTGGTTCAGCGGTGGGTACCATTTCATCTTCCGTGGCAAACACCGTGCCTGCGCCATTCTCGCGGGCGTAAATTGCCATCACAGCCTGACAGGGCATGCTAATTCGGCGGGGTTGCCCACCGAAACGCGCCTGGAATGACAAGCCATCCGTATCCAGGTAAAAGTTCACACAGGCTGATGGAGAGATATTCAGAACAATCTGCCCATCTTTGACAAACTCCTGTGGCACCTCCACCAACTCGTTGTTGGCGTCTACGACAATATAAGGCGTCAATTCATTATCGACGATCCAGTCAAAGAACGCGCGCAACAAGTACGGCTGATTAGAGGTCATTGATGTCATAACGGGTTATGGATCTCGCGTTCCTGATCCGTCAGAGAAGCTTTGAATGACGTCCGTGAGAATAGACGATTCATATATGCATGAACTTCTTTCGCACCTGCGCCGTTAAGCTCAATGCCTAATAACGGCAGACGCCATAACAGCGGTGCCAGGTAGCAATCTACCAGGCTAAACTCTTCATTCATGAAATAAGGCATTTCAGCAAATACCGGCCCCAGTGCAAGCAGCGCTTCACGTAGATCATTACGCGCCGCATCAACATCGCCTTCGCCACGGAAAATTTTCTCTGCCAGTGAATACCAGTCCTGCTCAATGCGGTGCATCATCAGACGACTCTGACCACGAGATACCGGATACACAGGCATCAGTGGCGGGTGAGGAAAGCGCTCATCCAGGTATTCCATGATGATATGAGAGTGATACAGTACCAGCTCTCGGTCCACCAGCGTTGGAACCGTACCGTAAGGGTTCAGGTCAATCAGATCTTCGGGCAGGTTTGTCGGATCGGTGTAGCTGATCTCAACCCCCACTCCTTTCTCTGCTAAAACAATACGAACCTGATGACTGTAAATGTCAATGGTGTCAGAGAACAACGTCATTATTGAACGTTTATTCGCGGCTACGGCCATTAAGTTTCCTCCGTCGAGAAATATCGAAACCCGGAAAGGCGACCGGGCTAACTATCAAATGCTAAAAAAGGGGGCGAGATGCCCCCTTAGCTATTATACATAAAAACCGTGACGTTTAGTGCACTTCTCGCCAGTAATCTTTCTTCAGCAAGTAAACAAATACGAACAACACCACGATAAATACCAGTACCCACTTACCGATGCGGTGTGAGTCCAGTTTGGAAGGTTCACCGGTATACTCCAGGAAGTTAACGATATCGGCTACCGCCTCATCGTATTCGCCCGGAGACATAGAGCCGGTGCCGTCAGACTTAATGCCGACGTAACGCTCTACCATTTCACCGTCTACCATCACTTCTTCCGTGGTCTCACGTGGGATACCCTGTAGCGGTTCCAAAACATGCGGCATGCCGACTTCCGGGAACACCTTGTTATTCACACCAAACGGACGGCTCTCATCTTTGTAAAAAGAGCGCAGGTAGGTATAGATCCAGTCTTCGCCACGAACACGGGCTACCAGCGTCAGATCCGGTGGCGCTGCGCCGAACCAGCCAGCCGCAGATTCTGCAGGCATAGCACGGGTAATGTAGTCACTGACTTTCTCACCGGTAAACTGCAGATACTGCTCGCCCAGCTCATCTGAGATCCCCAGGTCTTTGAACGTGCGCTGATAGCGCTGATACTGCATTGAGTGACAACCCAGACAGTAGTTCATAAACAACTTGGCACCACGCTGAAGCGAGGCTTTGTCAGTTAAGTCAATTGGCGCTTCATCCAGGTGAACATTGCCACCTGCGGCCATGGCCATACCCGGCAGAAAGAATGCCAGAAAGCACATCAGTTTTTTCATTTAGGGATCCTCTCTGGTACAGGTTTGGTGTTTTCGTTCTTGCTGTACAGGAACAACGCGACAAAGAAACCGAAGTAAAGCACGGTAGCTACCTGAGATGCGATGATTTTCCAGTTTTCCTGTGGTGTACCACCTAAGTAGCCCAGGAAGATGAAGACAATCGCAAACAGGATCAGGTTCGCTTTGTGTAAACCACTGCGATAGCGCCATGATTTCACTCGACCGCGGTCTACCCATGGCAGTGCAAATAGCGCTACAATCGCTCCAAACATTGCCAGTACACCCATCAGCTTATCCGGAACCGCTTTCAGGATGGCGTAGAACGGCGTGAAGTACCAAACCGGGAAGATATGCGCAGGCGTCTTCAACTGGTTGGCAATCTCAAAGTTTGGATGCTCAAGGAATTTACCGCCCATTTCAGGAGCGAAGAACAGAATGTACGTAAAACCAAACAGGAATATACAGAATGCCACAAGGTCTTTCAGCACGATGTGCGGGAAGAATGGTACGACGTCGTCAGCGATGTCATATTTACTGGTGTAGTACTCATGAATTTTATAAGGCGTCTTTTCAGACTCTGGTAACGACCCTTTCTTGTGTTTGATTGCCACACCATCCGGGTTGTTTGAACCGACTTCGTGCAGAGCAATAATGTGCAGGAATACCAGAATAACAATAACCAGCGGCAGCGCGATAACGTGCAGCGCGAAGAAACGGTTCAACGTAGCGCCTGAGATGACATAGTCACCCTGGATCCAGATAACCAGGTCCGGACCAATAACCGGAATCGCACCGAACAGCGATACGATAACCTGTGCGCCCCAATAAGACATTTGACCCCAGGGTAGTACATACCCCATAAAGGCTTCAGCCATCAGCGCCAGGTAGATAAACATACCGAAAACCCACAATAATTCGCGAGGCTTCTGGTAAGAACCGTAAATCATACCGCGGAACATGTGCATGTATACCACGATAAAGAACGCCGATGCGCCGGTGCTGTGCATGTAGCGGATAATCCATCCGTAATCTACTTCACGCATAATGTACTCAACCGAGGCAAAAGCCCGGGCTGAAGAAGGTTCAAAGCTCATCGTAAGCCAGATACCGGTTACGATTTGGTTTACCAGTACAATTGTGGCCAGAAAACCAAACACGTACCAGAAGTTCATGTTACGGGGAGCTGGGTACTGGATGGCGTGCATATTTGCCACGCGCATCATAGGGATACGTTCTTCAATCCATGCTAGGAAACCAGACATGTTACGCAACCTCCGCTTCTGAGCCGATGATAACCGTATTGTCATCAACGAACTGATAAGGAGGCACCACCAGGTTTAGTGGAGCCGGTACATTTTGAAATACGCGACCTGCCATATCAAACTTAGAGCCGTGACATGGGCAGAAGAAACCGTCAGGAACGCCTTCCACGACTTCTTCAAATGCACCATCTTTCAGATACTGTGGAGAGCATCCGAGGTGGGTACAAATACCGACCAGGATCAGATACTCTTCTTTTAGTGAACGATACTGGTTTTGTGCAAATGCAGGCTGCTGTTCTGCTTCCGAATTAGGATCTTTCAGCCTGTCTTCATGCTTGGCCAACTCGCCTAAGGTATCCGGCGTACGACGAACAATCCACACCGGCTTGCTTCGCCACATCACACGAATTAGCTGACCAGGCTCAATCGCACTGATGTCCACTTCAACGTCAGCACCGGCCGCTTTCGCTCTTGCGCTCGGATTCCAGGACGCAACAAAAGGCACTGCAGCACCAACGACACCAACGCCACCAACAACAGATGTCGCAACCGTTAAGAAGCGGCGACGGGTATTGTCTTTGGGCTGGTTGTCAGTTTGTGCAGACTCTTTTGCATCTACAGATACATTGCTCATCCACATTTCTCCAGGTTCGGATAATTATGGTGCCTGACAATATCGAATGATTATTATTAGGATAACCGTCAGTACGCCATATCGGCTTGTCATGAAGTTAGTTCTTCCGGGTAATTTTGTCCGGTCGAGAATTCACGAAAGTTTGTCATAATTTTCGACCCGAAATGATAAGGGAAAACCCCTTAAATATACAAGGTTTTACTGGAATTAAACGGTGAAATAGTTGGCTTGCATTTATACAGAATTCTCTGCAGCTACCAGCAGTTAGCGTTTTTATGCAACTTTCGTCGTAATTCTCGCCAGCAAGGTTAAAGGTTTGTCATCTTTCTCACAATGCGTTTACAACACAGTAAACCGGGGAGAATTCTTAAAGATGCAATGACAAAAGGCATAGTTCTACTGTTATGCACGTTGTCACTGGTAAAATGGGGAACTGCAGATAATAAAAAACCCGGCATAAACCGGGTTTTTTGAATAAAACGTAAAATTAACGCTTTGAGAACTGTGGACGTTTACGTGCTTTATGCAGACCCACTTTCTTACGTTCAACGCGACGTGCGTCACGAGTAACGAATCCTGCTTTACGCAGAGCGGGACGCAGTGCTTCATCGTAGTCCATCAGAGCACGAGTAAGACCGTGGCGGATTGCGCCAGCCTGACCGTTTGAACCACCACCAGCAACGGTGATGTAAACGTCAAATTTTTCAGTCATTTCTACAAGTTCCAGTGGTTGACGAACCACCATGCACTCGGTTTCACGACCAAAGTACTCATCAAGAGCACGTTTGTTTACTGTGATGCTACCTGTACCTGGACGCAGGAACACACGAGCAGTAGAACTTTTGCGGCGGCCTGTGCCGTAGTATTGAGTATCTGCCATGTCAGTTGCTCCTTAGATGTCCAAAACTTGTGGTTGCTGTGCTGTGTGTGCATGTTCTGCACCAGCGTAAACTTTCATTTTACGGAACATTGCACGGCCCAGAGGACCTTTTGGCAGCATTCCTTTCACTGCTTTCTCAATAACCATTTCTGGTTTGTGAGCAAGTAGCTTTTCAAAGTTAGTTTCTTTCAGACCACCTGGGTAACCAGTGTGTGCGTAGTACATTTTGTTCTGCGCTTTACGACCAGTTACTGTTACTTTCTCAGCGTTAATAACGATGATGTAATCACCGGTGTCAACGTGAGGAGTATATTCTGGCTTATGCTTACCACGAAGGCGCATAGCAATTTCAGAAGCCAAACGGCCTAAAGTTTTGTCTGTGGCGTCAACCACGAACCAGTCGCGTTTTACCGTCTCTGGCTTAGCAACAAAAGTTTTCATTTAAATTCACCCGAAAAATATCGTCGTTACTGATTTTCTGCGTCAGAAAATCACCATAAAAATCAATGCGTGAACCCCTTCGAGTCCATTGATTCTTCCACCTTCCCAAAGGTGGGCGTAACTGGGCAGGGCGCGAATTATACAGGATTTGCATAAAAAGCGAACCCCTGAGGGCTTTTTTTTCAGAATATTTGCTTGTCGGGGTGTGGAACAGCTAAGAGTGACGCCCACACTTAGCAAGCGGATTAGGTTTGTCGGGCTTTGTCGCGCTATTCGGGTGTATAACCGGGCGATACAGACACGCCACTCTCGTCTCGCCCGCAGGTCAGGTTTCGGATAAATCGGGTAGCGGCCTCGATGTCGGTCTCGCTTGCGTGTGTTCGCGGGTTCCGCGTTCACGTTTATATGCAGTGGTAGTCGCTGCGAAGGCTGTCCAGAGAACTCATGCCTCAGGTCTACTTTGTCACAATTGATGTTTTGATACCTTCCCAGGCACTGCAAAACTGCATAATGTGGTCTACTGTTCTTATATCCGATATCAAACCGATCGTTAGTCGACGTTTTATGAACCGATGGTGGCTGCATCTTTCCCTGTTGCTAATTTTCATTAGCCCTTCTGTATTCGCTCAGGGAGATATTATTTACACTCGCGCATTTCCTGGCGAAGCGTATGGCTATTATCACGCCAAGGTTCTTCAGCGCGCTATTGCGCTCACCCCGGAATATGGCGAGCGTAATGTGGTTCCCCACCCTCAACCCATGCCGCAGGCACGACAGATATTGACCATCAGAAATGGCGATGCTCATGT
The DNA here is from genome assembly GCF_019249295.1 of Alteromonas antoniana. Lineage (GTDB taxonomy): Bacteria > Pseudomonadota > Gammaproteobacteria > Enterobacterales > Alteromonadaceae > Alteromonas > Alteromonas antoniana. The sequence continues at coordinate 41,994 of NZ_JAESDH010000005.1, read as the reverse complement.
TATGTGGTCAGTCACCACGGATCAACGAGAGACGTTGATGATTCCGGTCCGGTTTCCGCTGTTGCAAGGGTTCGCCGGTTATCGGGTATTTGTTATCCAGCAAGGCAAGCAGTCACAATTCCCTCACTCAATGACTCACGCACAGCTACGTAAACTGCGTTCGGTGCAGGGCAATGACTGGCCGGATTTTGAGATATTGCGCGCCAATGGCTTCGATGTTCATGGTGCTGACTGGAGCGATTGGTTTGCTTCCATGTTTGCCATGGTTCAACGGGGTGTGGTCAATACCTTCCCCCGTAACATTATTGAAGTACATAATGATTTGGTCCGTCACCAACAACGTAATGTGCAGCTTGAACAACACCATTTGCTCCGCTATCCCAACTATGAATACTTTTTTGTGTCGCCATCCAGTCCGGAGCTAGCCACACGAATAAGACGCGGGCTCATCAGAATGCTCGAGAACGGGGAAATGCGGGAGCTGTTTTTAGAGCACGATAGTCATAAAAAAGCCGTCACACTCGCCGCTGACCCTAAGCGCAAAGTACACGATCTGGTTAACCCGTCTTTGTCTTACTCACTGGACTATCATCGCTGGGTGGATGATCCTGAAAGGGCGATAGCCGCGTTACGACGAAATCCTTAACCAGCTAGACACATTTTGATGCGGATCATTAACACCGGTTAAGCCTGATGCGGTCGTTAACGGGAGTTAAGCAGGCTTTTGCTGCTTCACCTGTTGCCAGAGCGCTTCCATTTCTTGGAGTGTCATCGCCTGCAGGGGCTGCTCATTTTTCAATGCCAGCGTCTCTACCGCGTTAAATCGCCGGGCGAATTTATGACTGGCTTGCCTGAGCGCGGTGTCTGCATCGACTTTGCAGTGCCTTGCCAGATTTACCATGGCGAACAGCGCATCGCCAATTTCTTCTTCAATCGCTGCCTGGCTTTTTTCTGCTGCGAATAACTCCGCCTCTATCTCGTCAACTTCTTCTCTTACTTTTGCAAGTACCGGCTTAGCCTCTGGCCAGTCAAAACCTACGCTGGCACAGCGCTTTTGCATTTTGTGGGCAAGTTTTAACGCCGGTAAACCGCTGGGCACATCATCCAGCAGGAGACGCGCTTGATTATTTTTACTCTGCTTTTCCTGCGCTTTAATTGCCTCCCACTGTGCGTTAAGCCCAGCCTCATCCGGCGCGGCTTCGCCCGCAAATACGTGAGGATGGCGTCGAATAAGCTTTTCGCATATCGCCCGGGCGACATCCTGCAGACTGAACTCCCCGTCCTCGTCCGCTATCTGCGAATAGAACACGACCTGAAACAACAAATCGCCCAGTTCGTCACAAATCTCATCCGGATCCCCTTTCGCAATAGCATCTGCCACTTCATAGGCTTCCTCAATGGTGTAACGGGTAAGACTGGCCATCGTCTGCGCCACATCCCAGGGACAACCGGTTTGCGGATCCCGCAACGCCGCCATGATATGGGTTAAACGCGTCAACTGGTCTTCAGACTCAATGCTTTTTTCGTTTTGCATCCACAACTCCTTTAAGCTGGCGCAACCGTGCCATCACTTTTGACAGGGTATTTAAATCCGGCACCTCAACTGAAATAGAAATCATGGCCGTCTGACGAGACTTATCGCTTAAGCTGTTCACGCCAAGCAAAGCAACGTTTTCATTCGCCAGTACCGTAGTGATGTCGCGCAAGATCCCGGTTCTGTCGGTGCAGAATATATCCAGCGCCGCTTCAAACCCCACATTCAGTTCATCAGACCAATTCACTTCTATCTGACGCTCGGGATGTTGAGAGAGCAGATGCTGAAGCTGCTCACAGCTTTCTTTGTGAACACTTACTCCCCGTCCCTGCGTGATGTAGCCCATGATAGGCTCACCTGGAACAGGCTTGCAGCAGTTGGCGAGCTGACTCATAAGATGCCCTACGCCCTGCACAACCACCGTATCACTTTTGCCTTTAGAACCGGCTTTCCTGCGCGTTTTCACTTTCGGACTTATTTCCGGCTCATCCTGCACCGGTTCCTGTAGTTGCAACAGATAGTTAATGACCTGCATAACACGCACATCACCTGCACCAATTGCGGTAAATAAATCGTCCACTGAGTGTTGGTTGAAACGTTCTGCCGCATCAGCAGCACTTTTGAGTGGCAAGTGAGCCCGGGTTAACTCGCGCTCGAGCAACTCTTTTCCGGCTCCCAGGTTTTTCTCGCGATCCTGCTTTTTAAAATAAGAATGGATGGTGGCGCGCGCCCGCGATGAATGTACATATCCCAGTCCCGGATGCATCCAGTCGCGACTCGGATTCAGCTCTTTGCCGGTATGGATCTCAACCTGGTCACCGCTTTGCAGCTGATACGTAAAGGGCACGATACGACCGTTTACCTTTGCACCTATACAGCGATGGCCTACGTTGCTGTGAATATAGTAGGCGAAATCCAGAGGCGTTGCGCCTTGTGGCAAATCAACCACATCGCCTTTCGGCGTAAAGACGTACACTCTGTCATCAAACACCTGACTGCGCAGCTCTTCAACCAGATCGCCAGACTCGGCCACTTCTTCCTGCCACTGCAGGATGCGGCGCAACCAGTTTATGCGCTCATCATAGCCTGAGCTTTTACCGGCGGAGCCTTCCTTGTACTTCCAGTGCGCGGCCACACCAAGCTCTGCATCCTGATGCATTTTGCTGGTGCGGATCTGAATTTCAACGGGTTTGCCTTCCGGCCCGACTATGACGGTGTGAATAGACTGATAACCGTTCGCTTTTGGCGTGGCAATATAATCGTCAAACTCTTTGGGAATATGCTTAAAATTAGCGTGAACCGTGCCCAGCGCAGCATAACAATCCTGCAAACGTTCGGCGATAATACGTACGGCACGGATATCAAACAGCTGTTCAAAAGTAAGATGCTTTTTCTGCATCTTTTTCCAGATACTGTAAATATGCTTTGGTCTGCCGTAAACCTCAGCTTTAATGTGTTCATTGTCCAGCAACGACTGCAGACCGTTAACCACACTCTCAATATATTCAGCACGCTCTCTGCGTTTGCCGTCCAGCTGTTTTGCAATACTTTTATAGGTTTCCGGGTGCAGATAGCGAAAAGCCAGATCTTCCAGTTCCCACTTTAACTGCCCGATACCCAGCCGGTTAGCCAGCGGTGCGTAAACCGTGGCGCATTCTCTGGCCACCATGACGCGGGTTTCTTCATCGGCTTTTTTAACTTTTTGCAGTGCGATGATCCGCTCAGCCATTTTGATGACTACCGCACGCACATCTTCCACCATCGCCAACAGCATTCGGCGGATACTGTCTATGTGCTGCTCATCGCTGACCGCTTTAGTTTTACTGTCTACGCGGCGGGAATGCAGGGCTTTAATCGCATCCATGCGCCTGACCCCAACAATAAGCTGACAGATTTCTTCACCAAATTCGGTGTTCATCTGCTCTTCGGTCAGCTCATGCTGCTCACAGTAGGGAAACACCAATGCAGCCTGCAACGTGGCATCATCCATGTTGAGCTGATGAAGGATCTCCACCATCTCCTGCCCCACCAGCAACTTCTCCGGTGTATCACTGATTTGCTGCAGCTTTGATTTGGTGTCATCAGTTAAAGAAAGGCTGTCCAGCCAGTGTTCAAATGGCGGACGCTCGGGCTCGTGAACTTTTCTTGTTGATACCATGCCTTTTAACCCGTCGTCGTTTACTTCCGATAGATACTGCGTATTACGCTGGCCCAGCAGCTTCGGTCATTGTGAGAAAAGCGCCATCACTTCAAGATGTCTGGTGTAGGGAAACATCTCCAGCACGCCAACTTTATCCATCTCATAGCCCGAGTCCAGTAATACTTTTGCATCGCGCGTAAATGTGCTCGGGTTGCAAGAAACATACAATATTGCTTTTGCCTTCACGTTTGCGTTGACATCTGCTAACGCCTCACACACCTGGAGCGCGCCCTCGCGAGACGGATCCAGCAGTACTTTATCAAACCCGGCACTTAGTGCCTGCTTAATCACGTGAGGTTTTGTCAGATCCAGGTGCAACCAGTCGATGTTGTCAATGCCCTGTTCCCGGGCACTCTGGCGAGCACGTTGCACCATTTCAGACACGCCTTCAACGGCCTGTACCCGTGCGCCACGCTTTGCCAGCGACAAACTGAAATTGCCCAGGCCACTGAACCAGTCAGCAATCCGCTCGCCGGTCTGTGGTGAAAGCCAGTCCATCGCCTGAGCAATCATTTTTTGGTTCACATCCCGGTTTACCTGAACAAAATCATTTGCCTGAGGGGTAATGTAAAGCCCCGGTTCAGTCTCGCAAATGACCGGCGCAACGTGGTGCAGTGTATGGAAATCATTGTCAGTTGCTTCAAGCTGTATATTAACCGAGTGCTTTTTCCCAAAGTCCGTAAGTGCCTGGAGCATCGCCTGACTGACAGAGCGCGTCATTTTGAGTGTTACCTGACTGCAATTATCGCCATGCAACAAACTGATATGGCCTACATGTCTGACACCTTCATGAGCCAGCAGCAACTCGCGTAACGCTGGCAACAAAGAATTCAGCGGAGAAACCAGCACCGGGCAGCTTTCAACATCAACCACCTGCTTGCCTCGAATTTCACGAAAACCGATCCGCACCGCATTTTTATCTCTGGCGTCGAGCGCCAGCCGGGCCTTTCGCCGGTAGGCCGGATGCTCGCCTGTCAGTGCCGGTTGCCAGGGTATGTCCTCCAGACCGAGTTGCTTTTTCCATAAGGTGCCAAGTGCTTCTTGTCGCAAATCTAAAGCGTCTTTTGCACTGACATGCTGCAACTGACAGCCACCACATCTCTCAGCGATGGGACAAAACGGTGCACGTCGCAAGTCGGAAGGCTTGTTGATCTGACTTACCGTGGCGTGAGCCACGTTTTTTTGCTGTTTGAAGATACGCACGTCGCAGTTTTCATCAGGTAACGCGCCATCAACGAAGGTGATCGGATGCTGGCGGGACACGCCGAGCCCCTGCCAGTCCCAACTGTCTATTTCTATTGTCTGCGACTCAAGCACCTGGGCGCTTCTGCCCGGGTTCTTTCCCCGCTTGTTTGCCTTGTGTTTCTGGCTACCGGTATTCACGCCTTTTTTCGGCTTGTAAAAACTCACCATTATCCGTCAGTCTCCAGCAATACGGTGGCTACGGCGTAGTGAATCTCATCGGAAATAGACACATGACTGTGGCAAATCCCGCGCTGTTCACATAACGTCGCAAAGTGACCGGAAAACGTCAGGTATGGCGCGCCAAATTCATCATTCGATACCGTAATATGCTGCCAGCTTACGCCGTTCCCGATGCCGGTACCCAGCGCCTTTACCGCCGCTTCCTTCACCGCAAATCGCTTCGCCAGATAGCGGGCAGGTTCATTGTGCGCGTCGAATATAACTTTCTCTTCCGGTGTAAGCACCCTGTCAGCAAGACGCGGGGTACGCGCAAGGTTCTTTTCCAGGCGGGCTATTTCAATAATATCGGTGCCGATACCAGCTATGGCCATCGCTTATTTACTCTCTGCGCGTGCTTCCAGCATTAACCTGCGCATATCGGCGACAGCGGTATGCAGGCCATCAAACGCAGCCCGTGCAATGATGGCGTGGCCAATATTCAGCTCAATTAACTGAGGAATTGCCGCTATTGGTTTTACGTTATGATAGTGAAGCCCATGCCCCGCATTGACTTTAAGGCCTGCGTTGTGGGCATATTCAATGCCCTGCACCAGCTTCTTAAGCTCATGCTCCTGCTCAGATTCTGTCTTCGCCTCGGCATACTGGCCTGTATGAATTTCGATGTAGGGTGCGCCGCAGGCAATCGCGGCATCAATTTGCTGCTCATCGGCATCAATAAACAGAGACACCTGAATTCCGGCGTCGGCTAACCGTGTACAGGCCTCTTTTATCACAGCCTGATTACCAGCCACATCCAGGCCCCCTTCAGTGGTAAGCTCTTCACGCTTTTCCGGCACAAGACAACAGAATGCAGGACGAATGTCTTCAGCAATCGCGAGCATTTCATCTGTCACCGCCATTTCCAGGTTCAGACGTGTATTGATAGTTTGCGCCAGTAACGTAACGTCACGGTCTTTAATGTGTCTGCGATCTTCGCGCAAATGCACGGTAATTCCATCAGCGCCTGCACGCTCTGCAATATCTGCAGCGTGCACTGGATCCGGATAGTTCGTGCCACGGGCGTTACGTAGCGTTGCAATATGATCGATGTTTACACCTAAGAAGATCGTCGTCATTCGTGTTATCGCTCTGATTTACTGTTTGAGTGAGTTTATCAAATATTCTGCCGGCAGCGGTGAATTATGGCTTCACTACCGGCGCTTTAGGCTTAAAGAGTTCCCGGCTTTTCAGTGGCTTATTGCCTAATAGCGGTTTTAACGCTTCACGGTTAATGATTTTCGCCGCTTTTTTCGCCGCTGGCGTCCAGTCTCCGGCAGCCAGTGACAGCAGGGCAAAACCCGGAATACCGCGCGCCGAAGGACCAGGTTTGACCTGCACAACGCCTTCTTCCTGCGCCCATCCATACATGCCTTCAGCCACAACCGGATCACCGTCACTACCACACACGGTAAAATCACCCAGTTGCCCCATGTCATCCAGCACAGCGAATTCGAACTGACGTAATGGCAACTCGATATCATCCCCCGACGCCAGTTGCATTAACGCCTCGGTATAACTATCAAAGACGTTCTCACTGGCAAGCCCGACCGGCATAATGCGGTTCACAAGCTCGTTGAGATACATGCCACAAAAAAGTGCCTGGCCGGACAGCGGGACAGCGGCCAGAAACGACTCGGTCTGATTCAGGTTTTTCAGGTCTGACTTTCCGGAATACTGAACGCGAATTTGCTGAAAAGGCTGCAAAAGGCTTTTTTTGTCGCCTTTGCTGTTTCGCACGCCCCGCGCCACCACTGACATTTTCCCGGATTCGCGGGTAAACAGATCTACCAGGTAACTGGTTTCGCGGTAAGGTCGGCGATGCAAGACATAGGTATGTTGCCAAGTGGCCGGTTTCATGTGTGGTTCCGTTTCAGGCGCGCTTGATTCTGACGACTTTCATGGATTCGAAATCGATGCCTGCTACCGATTCAGTCTGACGATAATAAGTGAGATTCACCCGCGCGCCAACCAGACTTCGGTAGGCTTTTTTGCGTCGAAAAACAAACGGCACGTCATAGCCATCCAACATAATGGTGTGACGTACCCAGTCGTCTTCATCCCGCTGTACGTGGCTAACCACTTTTGCATTGCTGGTTTCAGTCAGTGCACCGTGTTTCGCCAGTAACTTTTCCGGATCAGTGTTCATGGGGAAGAATTTGCTCCACCAGCATTTGCACGGATTCTCGGCCTCTGAATACATTGACGTCCAGTTGATACGCCACTTTCACGTGTCTGACATCATGGGCGGGCCACTGTGACGTATCGACGTTAAACGCAATGCCGTCGATTTCTCCGCCCTGGGGCAGGCGAAATGTCACTTTCAGATGCTTTTCACCCACAATACGCTGCTGTACCAACTCGAAAACACCGTCAAAGACCGGTGCCTCAAAGCCCTGCCCAAACGGGCCGGACTGGCGCAGCATGTGCGCGAAGGACAGATCCAGTTCATGTTGCGTTAACTCACCGTCAGACCAGATAGCATCGGTGTCGTCGCGGTTCGCCAGATGCATCTCGCAAACCTCGGTAAATGCGCGGGTAAACGCATCAAGGTGCGTCAGCGGCAAACTGAGTCCTGCTGCCATGGCATGGCCACCGAATTTCTCAATCAGGCCAGGATTGCGGGTATTCACTTCATCCAGCACGTCACGAATATGAATGCCGGATATGGAGCGCGCAGACCCTTTGATTACCTCATCGTCCTGATGCGCGAATGCGATCACCGGGCGGTTAACCTGTTCTTTTATGCGCCCTGCCACGATGCCAATGACGCCCTGATGAAAATCTTGTTTATACAATACCAGCGCAGGCGGGACTTCATCCGTGTTAAGCGTGAGAGACGCCACCACCTGCATCGCTTCTTCGCGCATACCGGTTTCAATTTCACGGCGCTGCTGATTCAGGCTATCCAGTTCTGCTGCCATCATTCTCGCCTGCATAGTATCGTCTTCCAGCAAACAGGCTATTCCCATGGCCATGTCATCGAGCCTGCCAGCGGCATTTAGCCTGGGGCCGACAACAAAGCCTAAATCTGACGCACTTAAGTAAGCCAGTTGGCGATTGGCCACCTCAATAATGGCTTTAATACCGGGGCGGCATTTACCACTGCGGATACGCTGCAGACCCTGATGCACCAATATACGGTTGTTTTTGTCCAGCGAAACCACATCAGCAACGGTCCCGACTGCAACGATATCCAGCAGGTCCGCCAGATTAGGTAAATTGATAGCCTGTGAAGCAAACCAGTCACGCTGCTGCAATTCTGCCCGGCAGGCCAGCATCAGATAAAACGCGACGCCAACACCGGCTAATGATTTCGAGGGAAAATCGCAACCAGGTTGGTTAGGGTTCACTATCGCATCAGCATTTGGCAGCTCGTTGCCTGGCAAGTGGTGATCCGTGACAATTACCTGCATACCCAGTGATTTCGCATGGGCCACGCCTTCCAGACAGGAAATGCCGTTATCCACTGTCACAATCACCTTTGCACCCTGCTGATGCGCAATATCCACAATGGGCTTACTGAGTCCGTAGCCAAAATCGAAACGGTTGGGTACCAGGTAGTCCACGGTACTCAATCCCATCTGACGTAACGAGAGCATGCAAACCGCGGTACTGGTGGCACCGTCTGCATCAAAGTCTCCAACGATGGTCACTGGCAGTTGCTTTTGCACAGCATCTGCCAGCAACGACGCGGCCGCTGAAATCCCTTTTAACTTTTGATAGTGCTCAAGACCCCGCGCACCGGTATCAATATCGTCCACAGAGGAAACAGCACGGGCGCGATAAATGCGCTCAATGACAGGATGGAGGTCGGTAGATAGCGGGGCTCCGCTAACTTCGCGTCGAATAATCGGTAACGGCATACTCTACAGTGCTGAAGACAACAATATCGGTATGATACCGGGGAAGCAGGGAAAGATAAAACGCTGCGCGTAATGCGCAGCGTGACATTGATGGTGGTTATCCCTGACGATTCAGGACCTGGGCAATGGCTTCAGCCGGTTGATAGCCCGGGATCAGCGAGCCATCAGGCAGAATAATATTCGGTGTGCCATTTACACCGATCTGCTGACCAAATTCATATTGCTGGGCAACTTTATTTTTGCATGTCTGTGCTTCCACCTTCTCGCCCGCTTTAGCATCCGTCATGGCCTGTTGTGGATCCTTTGCGCACCATACTGACACCATGTCTTTAAAACCCTGACTGTTTAACCCGGAGCGTGGGAACGCCAGGTAACGCACGGTTATACCCAAATCATTAAAGGTTTCGATTTCACGGTGAAGTTTACGGCAGTAGCCACAGGTAATATCCGTAAACACAGTAATCGTGTGTTTCTCATCTTCGGCGGTAAATTCTATGGCAGAATCCTCGAACGCACTGATACCTTCTAATCGCAGTGAAGACAGCGCGACTTCCGTTTCGTTACGCATACCGGCATCCATGTTGTAGATGCGCGCCTGCACCAGATATTTGCCGTCCTTGCTGATGTAAAAGAGGCCCTTGTCAGTCGTAACCTGATACAGCCCTTCAACCGGTGCATCGGCAACAGCAATGACATCAAAGCCAAGTTTTGATTCAATTTTCGCCGTTATATCGTCCTGCGAGTCCGCAGCAAAGGCTGTCGCGCCCAACAAGGCAGTGGCCAGTATGACCGCTCGTTTAAATAACTTCACTAACAACTCCTGAAGATGGTTTACAAGGTAAAGACCCTGAATACTGACAGTTTCTTTCAATTGATCTGTCTTACTTTTGCCCAAATCCTAACACAGCATCAGCGCAGGTGCAGGGATGCTTATCCATACGTTGATGGCATTCATCGCTAACCCCGGGGGTGATGCGAATGAATAAGGTTTTGCAGGCGCTCTGTCGCTACGTGGGTATAAATTTGTGTGGTCGACAGGTCGCTGTGCCCCAATAACATTTGTACGACCCGTAAATCTGCGCCATGGTTCAATAAGTGTGTGGCGAACGCGTGACGCAACGTGTGTGGGGAAAGATGCTGTTCGATCCCTGCCCGCGCTGCATACACCTTAATCCGGTGCCAGAACGTCTGACGCGTCATCTGACTGCCGCGTTTACTGACAAAAACCAGATCGGTAGGATGTTTCGTCAGTATCGGCCTGGCGTCTTTGCCGTATTTCTCTATCCAGTCGACGGCATCTTCGCCCAGCGGCACCAGCCGGTCTTTATTGCCTTTCCCGGTTACTCTCACTACCCCTTGTTGCGTACTTACCTGATCCATGCGCAGCGAAATAAGCTCACTCACACGCAGGCCAGTCGCATACAGGACTTCCAGCATGCAGCGGTCGCGACATTCAATGGGATCCTCAATATCCGGGGCATTTAGCAGGTCATCGACCTGCCGTTCGCTGAGTGACGAGGGTAACGATTGCGGAATTTTCGGGTTACGTAATGGTGTTATCGGGTTATCCACGCGCAGGTGCTGATTTACCAGATAAACAAAAAACGCGCGCATCGCACTCATTGCACGCTGTGTACTGCGGGCTGACAACTTCTCGCTGTGTCGGTGTACCAGATAATCCTGCACCATTTCGGTGGTGACGGCCGAAATATCTCTCATGCCTCGCTGCTGACAATACAGCGCAAGCTTAGAGAGATCGGTGCGGTAGCTTTGCTGTGTATGTTCACTCAGCCCCTTTTCCAGCCACAACATATCGATAAACGCATCAATATGCTTCTGATTCATGACCGACAGCGGCTCTTTGCGCAGGGTATTTTTCATTAAAAACCGCGCTTTTCTTTAATCAGCTCGTAAGCCGACTGGATGTCCTGCGCTTTCTGTTTGGCAATTTCCATCGCCTGTTGAGGCAATCCCTTAGAGATAAGCTTATCCGGGTGGTGCTCGGCCATCCGCTTTCGATAGGCGCGTTTAATCACCTTTTCGTCATCGCTTTGCGACACGCCAAGAATTTTGTAAGCGTCAGATAACGTTTGCGTATCGGAGTAAGCGCGCTGCTGGCGCTGACGCTGATTTCCCCCTCCGGCATTTGAAGCGCCACCACGCTGACGAAACCGTAACTCTGCTTCGAACATGGAAATGAGATAATCGAGATCCCGACGGCGGAATCCAAGTGGGCTCGCAACCTTCTCCAGCACGTTGTATTCTTCCTGCGACAACTGGCCGTCAGCAAAGGCCGCCTGGATAAGGATTTCCAAAAACACCTGCAAGATATCGCGACGACCGTGACAATTTTCATACAGGCCTTTTAAGGTCTCTACCACCGGAAAGTCCCGGGCCTTACCTTCACGAAACGCGTCCTGAGCTTCACGACGGGCCTCCCCGGTAAGACGCATCTCGTCCATCAAATTAGTCGCTATCTGAATTTCCCGGCTGGTAACCTGGCCGTCTGATTTCGCCAGATGCCCCAGCGACGAAAACAGACTGTGAAAGAAAATCGCCTGCTGCTTTACGCTATTCTGATCGGTGAAAAAGCGTCCAAAACCGCCCAACTGGTTAAAATCCTGACTGTACGCTTTATCAAAAAAATGCCCGACTACCAGGCCAAGGATGGCACCGGGAATTTTGAAAAACATAAAGCCGAAAATAAAACCGAGGATTTTTCCCCAAAACGCCATAACCGCGTACTCCTGTCGCAACGTAAACAGTGAACGGCATAGCCGGGCAGCGCGCTATGCGACATTCACTACGGGCACATCTTTACTTCGTGCAGGTGAATGTTTTGTGCTGTGAAATCAAAGCCAGCCACCGGCAAACCTACAATCTGAGGGCAAAATCACTATAAACAATGCTTTCACGAAAGAGAAGACATAGCGAAATTCGCAGATTTTTTTGAACTACTGGTTGGTTATTCAGACATAAGTGCTTAGAATTGTCGCTTTAACGCAGTGCAGGCTTCTGTACTTAGCGATTCAACGACATCATCGGGGACACACAGTCTGTCATTCTTTTGTGTACAAACACAGGTAACAGGCTGCGGGGATTAACACGGGCGACTCACCTACGCATGAAAAAACTCTGCGCTTTGCTTGTTCTGGCGGCCTTTACCAACCACGCCGCGATAGCGCAATCTACTCAAGATACACCAGCTGATACTGCAACCTCTTTGTGCAGCGTAGAGCCCGTGCAGTTTTCCAGTCAGCAGTTGATGCCGCGCGGACACGTGAAGGTGGAAGCAAACCGGACTGAAATTATCGAAAATCAGGTGGCGCTGTTTTCGGGCAATGTCGATATTACTTCAGACGCTGCCACTATCCATGCCGATCAGGCCCAGGTTAACGAAAACGGCAAAAACATGTATGCCGAGGGCGATGTCACGTATCAGGACACTCAGTTGCAAGTGAAGTCTGACTCAATCTCGTTAAGTCAGGCAGACGAGCGACTGGCATTGACCAATACCCGCTATCAGCTTTCCGGGGTTGCCGGGCGCGGCGCTGCAGAAAGCATTGTTCTGGCTTCAGACGAAGGGCTTATTTTAAAAGATGTCAGCTTCACCACCTGCCCGCTGGGAGAAGAAGACTGGAGCATTCAGGCCAGCGAGATCAGTATTGAGAAGGGTACGGTATGGGGTCAGGCGAAACATACCCGTTTCTACGTACGTGACGTGCCGGTATTCTACCTCCCTTACTTCGCGTTTCCAGTCAGTAATCAGCGTCAGACGGGACTGCTTTTTCCGGAGATTACCAGCTCAGGGCAAACCGGCATCGATTACGAACAGCCGTTTTACTGGAATATGGCCCCCAATTACGACATGACCCTCTCACCTCGCGTAATGACAAAGCGGGGGGTCCAGCTTAAGACGGAGTTTCGATACCTGACTGAGCAGAGTTATGGACAAATCAACCTGGAGTACTTACCCAGCGATCGTGACCTGACACCGAACGAAGACCGTTATTTTTATCGCCTGGAGCATCACGGTGCGTTGGGTGACAACTGGGAAACGCGGGTAGACGTGAACGGAATGAGCGATGACAACTATATTGTCGATCTAGGCTCCGATTTCTATAACCGTGCTGATACCCACTTATACCGCACTGTCGGGCTAAGCTACTATTCCCCCAAGCTTACCATGGACGTCCAGCTAAAAGATTTTGTGGTGATTGGGGATTATCCCGATACTTACCGTGCTCTGCCGGAAGCCAAACTTAATTATACGACCCCGCTTGCAGAGTATCTCGATTTCACGTTCGATTCAGAGCTTGCGTATTTTGATAACTCGCTGGATACCGCCCCGACAGCGCTGCGATGGCATGTGGCTCCCTCGCTGTCTATCCCGTATCAGCGTCAGTGGGGGGAGATAACAGCACAGGCTACCGTGCTGAATACCTATTACAGTCAGGACAATACTGACGGGACTGAGTTGAAAGAGGAAGTAAACCGCACATTAGGTCAGTTCAGGCTGTTCTCTGCACTCTACTTCGAGCGCGACACAACCTGGATTGCCGACGGCATGACGATGACTCTCGAACCCAAGTTGCAGTATCTGTATACCTCTTACGAGGATCAGAGTGATATCGGCATGTATGATTCAACGTCACTACTCACCGATGTTGACGGTCTCTTTCGCGGGCAGGAATTTACCGGCCTGGACAGAATCAGTGATAACAATGAAATCACGCTGGGTGTCACCAGCAGAATAATTGATAACGCCAACCGGGAACAATTTGTCATTAGCCTGGGTCAGATATTCTACCTTGATGATAATCAGTTAATTGCAGCGACCAAGGATGGCGATCGTTCAGCTCTGGCCGGCGAAGTTGACTGGCGCATGAGTGACCGCTGGTATTTTCACACCGATGTACAAATTACTACCGACACAGATAAGGTGGAGCGAAGCAGCGTCGCGCTGGAGTATCGCAGAGATAATGACAGCCTGATTCAGCTTACACACCGCTACGTTCGCGATTTGTCCGGGGAAACCATTGACCAGGCCGGGCTGTCTGCAAGCTGGCCTATCGCCAAAAACTGGCATTGGGTAGGTCGTACGTACCGTGATATTGAACGCGACAGGAGTATCGAAAACTATATTGGTATTCAGTACGAATCCTGTTGCTGGGCTATCCGGGTGGTTGCACAGCGCTATCTGAGCAATCGCTACGAAGCCGGGAACGTGCAGGGGAATGATGACTATGAGTCGGGCATTTCCATGCAGTTTATTTTCAAGGGTATGGGCTCAAAAGGCTCAAACCGACGCATGCTGGAAGACGGCATGTTTGGCTATCGACAGCCGTATAGTTTAAATTAACCCACTTGTAGTCGTCATACTGACGGCTCACAATGAAGCAAACAATTAAAAAGAGTGTTTATGAAGTTTTTATTTCGGGCATTGTGTTTAAGTGCGCTACTGAGTTTCTCTTCCGTTGCACAGGAAGTCATGCTGGACAAGGTCGCCGTAATCGTCGACCAGGGTGTTATTCTGGAAAGCGAAATTCAGGCGCTGGTTTCTGAAGTAAAGCGCAATGCGGAAGAAAACAATCAGGATCTGCCCTCAGACCGGGCTCTGCGCACGCAGGCTATTGAGCGGCTTATTGTGAAAAGCCTGCAAATGCAGATGGCAGAGCGTATGGGGATCCGGATAAGCGATCCACAGCTTGAACAAACTATCTCTAACATCGCCGCGAATCAGGGAGCCAGTCTGGAAGACTTGCGCCGTCAGCTTCGCCTGGACGGTATCGCGTATGAAGATTACCGCGAAGATGTGCGCGAAGAAATGATCATTGGTGAAGTGCGCCGCGCGAATGTTCGCCGCCGCGTGTATATCACCGAACAGGAAGTCAACACGCTGGTGAAACTGATTGAACAACAAGGCGCCGAACAAGCGGAATACCGTCTTGGACATATTCTTATCGGCTTTCCGCCAGAACCTACCGATGCCGATGTTGCTGACGCGCGTGACCGTGCGGACAAGGTGCTTGAGCTGCTGAATACCGGTTCTGACTTTGCGAAAATTGCACTGGCATCGTCATCCGGCTCAGAAGCGCTGGAAGGCGGTGATATGGGTTGGCTAAACATTAACTCGATGCCTACTCTTTTTGCCGAAGCCGTTCAGGGCAAAGCGAAAGACGAATTAATCGGCCCCATCCGCAGTGGTGCAGGCTTCCACATTCTGAAGATTATGGATACCCGTGGTATCGAAACGGTCACGGTAGAAGAAGTGAACTCCCGTCACATTCTTATCAAGCCATCAATCATTTTGAGTGAAGAAAAAGCCAAAGAGATGCTGGCAAACTTCAAACAACAGCTCATTGATGGTGAGGCTGATTTTGCTGAACTGGCCAAGGAACATTCCGAAGATCCGGGTTCTGCACTGCGCGGTGGTGAGCTTGGCTGGACAGATCCAAACAACTATGTGCCTGCATTCCGTGATGCGCTGGCGCAACTGGAGCCCGGTGAATACAGTGACCCGGTACGCTCTGTTCACGGCTGGCATTTAATGCAGCTTATTGACCGTCGCTTTGACGACGCTACCGATAAGCGTAAAGAGGAAAAAGCACATCAACTTATCTTTAACCGGAAGTTTGCTGAAGAATCCGAAACCTGGCTGCGTGAAATGCGTGATGCTGCGTACATCGAAGTCTTAGACTAATAAGGTAACTGACACGTTCATGACAGCAATTAAACTTGCGGTAACGCCCGGCGAACCCGCTGGCATTGGCCCTGATCTCATTATCCAGCTGGCGCAGGAGCAATGGGATGCGCAGCTGGTCGTGTTTGCTGATAAGGCCATGATGGAAGCCCGCGCGAGTCAGCTAGGGCTGCCGTTAACACTGGTTCCCTTTGAAGCCGGCAACGACGAACTGTTGCCAGCGGGCAGCCTGTATATTCAACAGGTCGATATCGCCACACCTGCTATCGCCGGCCAGTTAGATAGTGAGAATGGTCGCTACGTTGTTGAAACCCTGCGTCAGGCCTGTCAGGCAAATATGGAAGGAAACTTTGCTGCCGTGGTAACCGGCCCGGTACACAAAGGGATCATCAATAAGTCCGGCGTCTCATTCAGCGGACATACCGAATTCTTTGCGCATCAGTCCAATACCATGGACGTGGTTATGCTGTTATCTACAGAAGGCCTGAATGTTGCGCTCGCAACCACCCACATCCCCTTGGAGTATGTGTCCAGAGCGATAACCCGGGAACGGTTGCACAAAGTTATTCATATCATTCACACCGATCTGAAACTTAAGTTTGGCATTACGCAGCCGCATATCTATGTGTGTGGCCTCAATCCCCATGCGGGCGAAGACGGGCATATTGGTACCGAAGAAATACACACTATACGCCCCGCATTAGATGCGCTACGCGATGAAGGACTGCATATTACAGGCCCTCTTCCCGCCGATACGATCTTCCAGAAAAAATATCTGGAAGATGCCGACGTGGTACTGGCGATGTATCATGATCAGGGGTTACCGGTGCTTAAGTACAAAGGCTTTGGCGCAGCGGTAAACATCACCCTTGGCTTGCCGTTTATCCGTACGTCTGTCGATCATGGTACCGCGCTGGAACTCGCCGGCACCGGACAGGCCGATACCGGAAGTTTCAGAAAAGCATTAGAGAAAGCCATTGAACTGGCTCATCATCAACAATGAGTAAAACACATTTAGGACACACTGCCAGAAAACGATTTGGCCAGAATTTTCTTCATGACGAGTACGTCATTGATAAAATTGTCTCTGCAATTAATCCGCAGAACGGTGAGAATCTGGTTGAGATCGGGCCCGGCCTTGGCGCGCTGACCGATCCGGTTTGCGAACGCGTAAATCAGCTCACTGTCGTCGAACTGGACAGAGATCTGGCAAAACGTTTGCGTCACCATCCGTTTCATGGCGACAAGCTAACGATTATCGAACAGGATGCACTCACCCTCGACTTTTCGTCGGTCCGGGCTAATTCCAAACAGCCTGATGAGCCGCTACGCGTATTCGGTAACCTGCCATATAATATTTCTACTCCTTTGATGTTCCATCTTTTTGACTTTACCGGTGACATTAAAGACATGCACTTTATGTTGCAAAAAGAAGTGGTCACACGACTCGCAGCAGGGCCTGGCTCAAAAACTTACGGCAGGTTATCTGTGATGGCACAATACTATTGCCAGGTAATGCCGGTACTGAACGTGCCTCCCGGCGCGTTTAAGCCGCCCCCGAAAGTCGATTCTGCTGTTGTCAGGCTTGTTCCTCACGCTACGCCACCGGTTGCGGTGAAGTCAGTTACCACGCTGGAAAGAGTCTGCGCACAGGCATTTAATCAGCGCCGTAAAACCATCCGTAATTCGCTAAAGGATTGCCTCGATGAAAGCGAAATTGTAGCGCTGGGGCTGGACCCTACTGCTCGCGCAGAAGTATTGTCTCTGGCGGACTTTGCAGCAATTGCCAACGCCGTAACCGAGAAAGACTGGCCGGCAGAATAACAATGAACGATCCCACCATAGTCATACAGGTATCGACGCGTTATTTACCCGACCATCTGCCGGAAAACTCCACGCAATATGCATTTGCATATCAGATTACGATCATTAATCAAAGCAGTGACACGGTGCAGTTGATTAACCGCTACTGGAACATTACCGATGCCAACGGCAAAAGCTCTGAAGTTCAGGGTAGTGGCGTGGTCGGCAAGCAGCCTGTGATCAAACCTGGCGAACAATTTCAGTACACCAGTGGCGCAATCCTTGATACACCGGTGGGGAATATGCAAGGCTATTATGAGATGCAAGCGTCCGATGGCAGCCTGTTCCGGGCCCCAATCGATGTGTTTCGACTTGCTGTACCCAACGTCATAAACTGATTTCAGAGGACTGATGACCACCGGAAATACCTATATTGTTGGTGATATCCAGGGCTGTGCAGATGGCCTGAACGCGCTGTTGGACAAAATCAACTTTGACCGTGCCACTGACCGTCTTTTTGCTGTGGGAGACCTGGTGGCCCGGGGTGAAGACTCGCTGGCAACCGTTAAATTATTAATGGGGCTCGGCGACCGGTTTCACGCGGTTTTAGGCAATCACGACTTGCATTTACTGGCGGTAACACAAGGGATCCGCAAAGTGAAAAAAAGTGATCGCATGGACAACCTGCTCAATGCTTCGGACCTCCCGGATATCATAGAGTGGCTTCGCCAGTTTCCGCTGGCCTATCAGATTGATGAAAACCATGTGATGGTTCATGCTGGCCTCTATCCGCTGTGGTCTGTGCCAACGCTTCTGTCACTAAGTGATGAAGTCAGCCAGGTGTTAAAGGGAGATGACTGGGTAACCATGCTGAATAACATGTATGGGAACTCCCCTACCCGATGGAAAAAAAGTTTAAAGGGTAAAGATCGCGCTCGTTTTATTATCAATGCCTGCACACGCATGCGCTTTTTAATGCCCGATCAGTCTCTGGATTTTGATGCCAAAGGCTCACCTATGGACTCGCCTTCCAACCTGATCCCATGGTACCAATGCCCCAACAATCAGCTTCAGAGAAATGAGAAAGTGGTATTTGGCCACTGGGCAGCGTTAAATGGAAAAACCCGTAACGACCAGTTTATCGGTCTGGATACTGGCTACGTATGGGGACAGACAATGACCGCCCTTCATCTTGAATCGGGTAAACGCATCAGCGTCAGCGCCTAAAATAAGAGAGAACAGCGTGGGTAATCACGCAGCGCATTCGGGTGTATGCGGTTGCATGACAGAAGTTGCAACTAAAGGTAATAATCAGGCCGCGTAGTTTTTGCTGCAAATACGTTTTGAAGCTTGCCCTGGCAGGCAGTAAACCTGTGCTTGCCCGGCCTGCGTTTTTTGCGCTCTCACCCGTTTTGCCTACGACAACTACCGCAGGAAATCACCTGACTTTCAGCATTGCCGCCCATCGACTTATTCGCACCTTCTCAGGATTTTCCGGTATAGTAGTAAAATCTGTAAGATCTTTTCTGCTATTTAGGATAAGCGGGCTTAAGTATCTTATTGTAATGTCGATAAAAAAATCAGGATAGGTTTTTCACGACGGTTTCGTTGCAGGAAAAGTGTAAGTTCGGTAGTGAATTTATACTATTTTTTTGCCAAAATTCACTGCGAGAGAAATCTTCATAACAATAACAGTGTCACATCAGGAGTTCCGATGAGAATTACAGTAGCCATGCGGGTCATTGGCGGCTTCGTTGCTATCAGCTTGTTGCTGGTTGTTATCAGCGCCGTTTCACTCTATAACCTGAACTCCGTCGGTTCTGCGACAGATGAAGTGAATGAGGTAGCCTTACCCACACTCTCTGGCAGTAACGCGTTAAAAGCCAGTTTTCTTAACATGGGCCGTCTCACCTTTGAGGCGTACATTGAAGAAGACCTCAGTGGTCTGGAAGAAAAAGAGGCCAGCTTTAACGAAAGTAAAGAAAACTTCGAGCGTCAATATGCACTTTTAGCAAAAGCTGTCAGCAACGATCCTGAGTTGAAACAATCGCTGAATTCGGTAAAAGCCAGCTACGATGAATACATCGATAACGTGCAAACCATGTATACCAGCCACCGTGCTTATATGAGTATGCGTAACGAAATCGATGAACAGTTGGGCGTTGCAGAAGATAATGCCGATGACGCTTCTACCTATCTGTTGGATTTCTCAGACATGCAGGCTGTTCGAAACAGCGATGATTTACAGGAAGCGGCGCGAGTCGGCAGCGAACTTGAAACCTCTCTGCTGTCACTGCTTACTGTTTCTTACGAATATGTCAAAACTCAGACGCTGATCCGCTCACAAACGTTAGGTAATGAAGTTGAGCTGGTAGTCGACCGCGTAGCCGGGTTGCTTTCAGACATGGTCAGTGCCGCGGACGGCCAGGATGCCTCCGGTACGCTGGATGAGATCAACACGCTGGTATCAGACGCGCTGAATGCAATTACTGCCAATGACGGTGTACTGCAATTGCAAGTTGATCGTCTTGAGTTTAGAAACGCTGCCGAAAAAGCACTGAATGCGTCCGATGAAAATATCGCACAGGCAACAGTTGAGCTGGAGCGTTTACTTACCCTGGCGAACCAGAAAGCAGCCGATATTGACGCGCAGGTAAATGGTGCAGTTTCAAACGGCAATATTTTCGTGATTGTTGTCGTGATTGTGTCTATCGCCATTGCCGCTGTTATCGGTTTTATCACCGTTAATGCCATTACCCGTCCGCTTAACCGTGTCAACGAATTACTTAACATTGCATCTTCGGGTGATTTAACCCAGCGTATGGATGACTCTGCACAGGATGAATTCGGTCAGCTGGCCCGCAACTGTAACAAACTGATCGGCAACCTGAAGTCGCTTATCACAGGTATCAACACCCGTGCAGAGCAGCTTGCTGCAGCGTCAGAGCAAACTTCAACAGTGACCTCGCAAACTACCCACAGCATTCAGGATCAGAAGTCTCAAATCTCACAGGTGGCTACCGCCACTACAGAGATGCACTCTACGTCTCAGCTGGTTATGCAAAACGCAGAAGACACGCTCAGTCAAATCCGCCATGCCGATGCTGAAGCAGAAAATGTGCGTAAGATTTCTCTTGAAAACCGCAACACCATCGAAGTGCTGGCAAGAGATGTTCAGGATGCAGCGGAAGTTATCAATAAACTGCATCAGGACAGCGCCTCTATCGGTGGGATCCTGGACGTAATTCGTGGTGTTGCTGACCAGACCAACTTATTGGCGCTGAACGCGGCGATTGAAGCTGCACGTGCCGGTGAACAAGGTCGCGGCTTTGCGGTGGTTGCGGATGAAGTCCGTACGCTGGCAAGTCGTACTCAGGAATCTACGCAGGAAATCAACGCGATGATTGAGGTGCTGCAGGCCGGTGCTGAGAAAGCGGTGGCGGTTATGAATCAGGGTAAAGAACAAACCGCAGTGTGTGTAGAACAGACTGAACGCGCGACACAGGCGCTGGATATTATCTCTGATGCGGTTCACAAAGCGCATGATGTCAGCTCACAGATTGAGCAGTCTGCCCGCGAGCAGAATACGGTTTCTCATGAAATTAGTGAGAAACTCGAAACCATTGTTGGCATTGCCGAGGAAACTACAGTCGGCGCGCAACAGACCTCTGAGTCCAGCCATGAAGTGGCCAGACTGGCAGAAGAGCTGCAGCAATCTATCCGTCAGTTTAAAGTGTAGACACTTACACGAATGATGATAAAGGGGCCCATGCGCCCCCTTTTTTGTTATCTTGCAATTTCATCTTATGAGCCGTGTCATCGCCACAGACAGAAACATGACGTAGCATGTTCAAATCCGCGCAGTGCGCGCATACCAGTCCTCACAGATTGTCAGTTCTGCTCATGCTAAGTTAAGGCAAAGCAGACTGAGTTCAGGCAAAGCAGAGGCTACTCTTTTTTTGCTTTATACCAGCGCCGAGTAAATCGACTTTATTTGGCATGTAGAGTCCTACCTGCAAAACACAGATCCACTGGCAAAGGCAGAGCAAATAAAAAGAGGCCAACCGGCCTCTTCACATCAGATAGGGAGAAAACAACGCCTGTTTATTCAAAGAGTGTCTTGTGCAGACCTGTGACAATATCGTTGCTGTCCTGCTCGTTCACTAAGAATGACATGTTGTGCGGGTTCGCGCCGAAGCAAATCATACGCAGATTATAGTCTGACACTGCCGCAAAAATCTTACTGGATACGCCTTTGGCTGTTTGCATGTGGTTACCCACTACGGTGACCAGGTCGTAGCCGCTTTCTACCGTCACATCACACAAGGTTTCCAGTTCAGCTATCGTTTCTTTGTTCAATCGCTGCGCCACAGAATTGGCCGGATTATCCAACGTAAACGACACTGAAATCTCCGAGGTAGTGACCAAATCCACGCTTAGCTTGTGCTTTGCGATAATGGCAAATACCTGCTGCAGAAAGCCCTGAGCATACATCATCTTCGGTGTTTTCACCGTTACCATTACCTGCTCTTTACGACGGGTGATGGCACGATACGGCGGCTCTTCCTGGCAGTCACGCATGATCCAGGTACCGCCTTTTTCAGGCTCTTTACTGGAGCCCACAAAAACCCGGATATCTTTTCGAAGCGCGGGCTCCATGGTCGCCGGGTGCAGCACCTTGGCGCCAAACGTCGCCATCTCTGCCGCTTCTTCAAAGCTTAATTCAGGGAGTGGACGTGCGGCGTCCGTAATTCGGGGATCGGTGGTGTAAACACCAATCACGTCAGTCCAGATTTCACAAACCTGCGCGTTAAGCGCTTCCGCCAGCAACGCCGCAGTAAAATCAGAACCGCCGCGTCCCAGGGTTGTGGTTCTGCCTTCCTCGTCTGCGCCCACAAAGCCCTGTGTGACGACAATGGCATTTTCTATCTCCGGGCGCAGCAGCTGCTCACTCAGCGCTGCGATGTCCTCAAGTTGCGGTGCTGCCGCACCAAATTCACTGTCGGTTCTCAGTACTTTGCGCACGTCAAAGTTCATGGTGCTGACGTTCTCTTCAGCCAGTACCGCACTGAACAGTAGCGAAGACATACGTTCGCCCATCGACAACAAACCGTCTTTTAAATCGTTGCGATGCATGATTTCTTCGTGCAACGCCAGTGCCCGCATTTCGTCCAGCAAATCGTTAAGTTTGGGCTCAATTTCCTGCTGATCTTTCAGACAGGCAAGGATAGCCCGCTCAATGTCTTCAATCGCCTGGCAGGTTTGCGAAATCTGGTCCTGTGTCATTGCGGTATGCGCAAGACTTACCAGATAGTTGGTCACGCCCGCAGACGCGCTAACCACGACAATACGGGTATCAGGGTTGCCGGCGACAATACGCGCACAGTTTTGCATCGCTGCGTAATTCGCTACGCTGGTGCCGCCGAATTTGGCAATAGTTAAAGCATTAGTCACAGTTTTCTCCGTGTTCACCGGGACAGGTTAACGCGCCCGGTAAGCTAACAACGGGATACAGGATCCGTTGTTATGGATTAACAATAATCTGGTCGCCAACCTTTATATTTTGTCTGGCAAACCACCCCTGGTTCATTTCCAGCGCGTATATGACCTCTTTTGATGCTCCCACTGACTCGAGGTTATGGGGCTCCAGGGCTTTTATATCTGTTATCACGCCGTTTCTGTCGATAAATGCTACATCCAGTGGAATGAAGGTATTTTTCATCCACATGCTGGCTCTTTTAGGAGTGCTGAACCTGAATAACATGCCGCAGTCTTCGCACAACGACTTACGATACATCAGGCCGCGGGCCCGTTGCTCATAGGTCTGAGCGTATTCCACGGGATATACCTGTCCTTCCACTTCTATTGATGCGCTGTCGAATTTTACCGGCAGGTCGGGTATCGCCTGAACCGCAGCGGCTGTCAGTAAAAAAAGCGCAATAAAAGCCAGTGTGGCAGGTTTCATCATTGGCATACAGGTGCTCTCCATAAAGCCATAAAAAAAGCCGGGCCCTTTCGGTGCCCGGCTTTGTAGTTTATACGCTCACTCAGGCAACATTCAACGTTGGAATGATTTTCGCCTTCGCATCGTCTTCCGCTTTCTTAAAGTTTTCCATCTTATCGAAGTTCAGATAGCGGTAAACATCAGCAGCCATAGAGTCAATCTTACCGGCATACTCCATGTACTCTTCCGCCGTCGGGATACGACCTACGATAGCACCTACTGCAGCCAGCTCAGCAGAAGTCAGGTATACATTCGCGCCATCACCTAAACGGTTAGGGAAGTTACGGGTAGAGGTAGACAGTACGGTGGCACCGGCATCAACACGTGCCTGGTTACCCATACACAGTGAACAGCCCGGCATTTCTGTACGCACACCTACACGACCGTAGATATTGTAGTAGCCTTCTTCCATCAGCTGCGCTTTATCCATCTTGGTAGGTGGAGAAATCCACAGACGGGTAGGCAGCGTTTTGTTGTATTGCTCAAGCAGTTTACCAGCGGCACGGAAGTGACCGATGTTGGTCATACAAGAGCCGATGAAGACTTCGTCGACCTTATCGCCGGCAACCTCAGACAACGTTTTCGCATCATCCGGATCGTTCGGGCAGCACACGATAGGCTCTTTGATGTCATCAAGGTTAATCTCGATAACTTCTGCATATTCTGCGTCTTTATCCGCACGCATCAGTTCTGGGTTCGCCAGCCACTCTTCCATCTTCTGCGCACGACGCTCAAGCGTACGTGGGTCACCGTAGCCTTCGTTGATCATCCAGCGAAGCATGGTGATGTTAGAGCGCAGGTACTCTGCAATAGATTCTTCTGACAGGTTGATAGTACAACCGGCAGCTGAACGCTCTGCTGACGCATCAGATAATTCAAACGCCTGTTCAACGGTTAAGTCTTCGAGACCTTCAATTTCAAGAACACGACCAGAGAACTGGTTAATTTTACCTTTCTTCTCAACCGTCAGCAGACCTTGCTTGATACCGTAAAGCGGGATGGCGTGAACCAGATCACGTAGCGTGATACCAGGCTGACGCTTACCGGTAAAGCGAACCAGGATTGACTCTGGCATATCCAGAGGCATAACGCCTGTAGCAGCCGCGAACGCCACCAATCCAGAGCCGGCAGGGAACGAGATACCCAGCGGGAAGCGGGTGTGCGAATCTCCGCCGGTACCTACAGTATCAGGCAGCAACATACGGTTCAGCCAGCTGTGGATGATACCGTCGCCAGGACGCAGCGAAACACCGCCACGGTTCATGATGAAATCAGGCAATGTGTGCTGTGTTTCGATATCTACTGGCTTCGGATACGCCGCAGTATGACAGAAAGACTGCATGGTTAAATCGGCTGTAAAGCCAAGGCACGCCAGATCTTTCAGCTCGTCACGGGTCATAGGACCGGTGGTATCCTGTGAACCTACGGTTGTCATTTTAGGTTCGCAGTAGGTGCCAGGGCGAACGCCTTCCACACCACACGCTTTACCGACCATTTTCTGAGCCAGGGTATAGCCTTTGCCTGTATCTTCTGGTTGTTCTGGCGTACGGAACAGATCCGTAGGCTCAAGACCCAGTGTTTCGCGGGCTTTGTCAGTCAGACCACGACCGATGATCAGGTTGATACGGCCACCAGCACGAACTTCGTCAAGGATAACCTTTGATTTGTAGTCGTACTGGGCAAGCACTTCACCGGTTTCGCTGTTAGTAATTTTGCCTTCGTACGGGTAGATATCGATGACATCACCCATGTTCATGTTGTCGACATCAGCTTCAAAAACCAATGCACCGGCATCTTCCATGGTGTTGAAGAAAATTGGCGCGACTTTACCGCCAAT
Source organism: Alteromonas antoniana (assembly GCF_019249295.1). Classification (GTDB taxonomy): domain Bacteria; phylum Pseudomonadota; class Gammaproteobacteria; order Enterobacterales; family Alteromonadaceae; genus Alteromonas; species Alteromonas antoniana. The sequence goes on along the minus strand of NZ_JAESDH010000005.1, from coordinate 16,586 downwards.
ACAGACACCGCCGCCGCGCTTGTTAGGCACGCCTGGCAGATCTTCACCGAAGAACCACAGTACAGAGTTAGTTGCCGACTTACGTGAAGAACCGGTACCCACGACGTCACCAACGAACGCTACCGGATGGCCTTTTGCCTTGATCTCTTCAATTTGCTTCATCGGTCCTTTCACACCGTGCTCTTCCGGCTCCAGACCGTCTCGGGTCATTTTGTAAGCCGCCAGTGCGTGCAGTGGAATATCAGGACGTGACCATGCATCCGGTGCCGGAGACAGGTCATCAGTATTGGTTTCACCGGTGACTTTAAACACGGTGTACGTCATTTTGTCGTCCATCTTAGGACGCGAAGTAAACCACTCGGCTTCCGCCCATGACTTGATGATGTCAGTAGCGTGAGCGTTACCGGCTTTATGCTTTTCTTCTACATCGTGGTAAGCATCAAACATCAGCAGCGTGTGCTTAAGCTCTTTCGCTGCCATGGGTGCCAGAGCATCTTCGTCCAGCAAGTCTACCAGCGTAGCGATGTTGTAACCGCCGTGCATGTTACCCAGCAGCTCTACGGCTTTTTCGCGGCTGATCAGCTCGCAGCTGTCTTCGCCTTTGGCGATTGCGCTAAGGAAGCCCGCTTTTACGTAGGCGGCTTCATCTACACCAGGAGGAACGCGCTCGGAGATCAGCTCCAGCAGGTACTCTTCTTCGCCAGCAGGTGGGTTTTTCAGTAATTCAACCAGACCTGCAACCTGTTCTGCGGTCAGTGCTTTTGGCGGGATACCCTCTGCAGCACGTTCTTCTACGTGTTTACGGTATTCTTCTAACACGATATCTTCCTCATGGTTAATCCTGCCCTAAGTAAACGGTCTTGGCACAGGACGTGACTAGATAAACGCCGGGATTATAACGGCTTGTAGTGTAAATTTAAATTTTAATGCGCTTTCATTCACTTATAGCGGCTATTCAGCCAGGCTATTGCTGTACATTTCGCATAGTTATTGTTGATACTTTGCCCTGACTCGTGACAGCGGCGTGCCTGAGCGCCCGGGACAAAGGTTTATGATGCTGGTGTCAGTTTTATCAGCGACGCCGTTTCGCCATCCGTCAACACAAGGATATTGCCCTCACGGTCAGTCACAACGTCGCGTATGCGCTGATCAATAGTAGCAAATATTCGCTGGCTCTGAAGGGGAGACTCAGACAAATTTATGGCAAACAGGCCTTTTGATTTCAGGGCGCTGATAACCAGGTGATTTTGTAGCCAGGGGAAGGTGTCTTGCTGATATAACACCATTGACGACGGCGCGATAGAGGGCGTCCAGTTGAACAAGGGGTCCTGCATTCCCGGATAAGATTCAAACGGGCTGATTCGCGCGCCGGAATAATCCACACCCAGTGTCACTACCGGCCAGCCGTAATTGGTACCGGCGGTAAGGATATTAATTTCATCACCGCCATCCGGACCATGTTCCTGCTGATAAATCGTGTTGCTTTCGGGGTCTACAATAAGGCCTTGCGGATTACGGTGACCCAGAGAGAAAATATATGGTGCCTCAGCGATGAAAGGATTGTTCGCAGGGGCAGCGCCATCTTCACGAAAACGTAATACCTTGCCCAGTTGCGAGTCCGGCTTCTGCGCACTCTCGCGATAATCAAAGCCATCGCCGGTCGTCACCAGCCAGGTGCCATCATTTAACACTGCAAGACGTCCACCAAAATGGACCGGGGTATCTTTGCACGGGGCCACGTCCAGCACAGGCGTAATATCTTCCAGCGTGCCTTGTTGGGTAAGTGTCGCACTGACTACCGCCAAGCGGTTGCAGTCTGCGGTCCCCTTCGCATATGTCAGCATGATCCGGCCTGACATCGTAAAATCCTGGGTCAGTGCAATATCCAGCAGGCCACCCTGCCCCTCAACGTACAAAGACGCCAGAGGCAACACGGTGCGCACGGTTGTGCCGTCAGGATAAAGCGTAACCAGCGTGCCGCCCATTTCGGTAATTAACCAGCGTCTGTCTGGCGTTTCCACTACGGCCCACGGACGACGAAGCTGTTCAGACAGTGTGGTTGTGTTGTATTTCTGAACGTCTTCGCGTCCCAGCGCTGTAGCTGAAGAAAGACTGAAAAGAACCAGCGATGTGAGCAAAGAAAGCCATACTTTCATGATGTTAGATGCAAAGAAAACTTGAAGACGTCTACCCTACCATGGAATGATAAGGTCGCGCCAACGCCACTGTTGGCAAGTAGCTGCAACGCAGTCAAAAGGAGTGAGTGTGAAAAAGTTTGTCCGCTTTGTGATGATTTTAGTACCGGCTTTTTTAGTCACTTACAGCTTTGCCTGTATCTTTCATACCCAATCTGTTCTGGCCAGGCTCAGTGAACTGGATGTACAGATCCCTCTGGCAGAGCGTCTGGCAACCATTGCTTATGATTTGGCTGGGCTATTGCCTGCCTATGGTACGGCGATTTTCGCCATGCTGTTTATCGCGATGGGCGTAGCGTCACTGTCTGGACGCTTTCTTCCGCACCGCGGCGCACTCTATGCGTTTATTTGCGCCTGCGCTGGTGCATTCGGTATGCTCGCGATGCTGCTGGCCATGCATCCCATCATGGAAGTCACGTTAATTGCAGGCGCCCGAGAGACAGGCGGCAAGTTACTTCAGAGCAGTGCCGGGTTCCTTGGCGGGCTCACTTTTGCGGTAACTGACCAGGTGTTTCGAGCTAAATAAACAACCTTATATAGTTCTGCATAAAAACGATGAATAGATACTAATCATGTAATCAAAATGTAAATAATTCAGAACCTTTGCTAGGGTTAATGACTCTTAATTTATATTTGAATCGTGGTTGCAGCCTTATGACAAGTTTGACTTATCCGGATAATGTATCGTCGCTGGCAGATTATATTGAACAGGTTCTGGTGCGCTTTGCAGATAAACCCGCCTACACCGCGCTTGGGCAAACGCTGACGTTTAGTCAGATAGACACCTACTCCCGGGCGTTTGCCAGTTACCTGCGCCACCATACTGATCTTCAACCCGGTGAAAGAATTGCCATTCAGTTGCCAAATCTGATTCAGAATCCCATTGCGGTATATGGCGCTTTGCGTGCCGGGTTGGTCGTGGTCAACACGAACCCACTCTATACCGAACGGGAGATGAAGCATCAGTTTACCGACAGCGGTGCCAAAGCACTGGTGATCCTCAGTGATTTACTGCCTAAATTTGAGGCTATCAAAGCCGACACTGGCATTGCTACCGTCATCACCACCTCGGCAACAGAGTTACTTGACCCGGATTCAGCCCCTGACATCGACGGTACGACATCACTTACCGTTGTGCTGGATAAAGGCAGTGCACAATCGTTGCCATCACGTCCCGAAACCCAGCTTGACGAGCTATGTATGCTCCAATACACAGGCGGCACCACCGGGGTTTCAAAAGGGGCGGCGCTCAGTCACAGAAACGTGCTGGCAAACAGTATACAGACGCTGGATCGTCTTGGCGCACGCTTTCGCGATGGCAAGGAAGTGGTGGTGTGTCCGTTACCGCTGTATCACATTTATGCCTTTACGGTATGCATGATGACGTTTTTCGCCAAAGGATGTCAGACGATATTGATCCCGAACCCGCGTGACATTGATGGATTCATACACACTCTGAAGCCACACAAATTTACGACTTTTGCGGGTATTAATACGCTGTTTGTCGGCCTTGGTCGTCATCCGGAGTTTGCCAAGCTCGACTTTTCAGAGCTGCACCTGACCCTCTCCGGGGGAACGGCGTTAACCAAAGGGGCTGTCGCTATCTGGAAAGATGTGACCGGCTGCAGTATCACGGAAGGCTATGGCCTGTCTGAAACCGCCCCGGTGCTATGTTTTAATAATCCGGGCGAGGAAGAAATTGGCACAGTGGGCTTACCCCTGACTGACACCGACATCGTACTGCTGGATAGTCATGACAACTCTGTGCCAGAGGGCGAGTCAGGACAGATTGCCGCCCGCGGTCCCCAGGTTATGCTGGGGTACTGGAACCGTGATGATGAGACGGCCAAAGTCATGACCGAAGACGGATTTTTCAAAACCGGCGACGTTGGTGAGTTTACTGAATCGGGCGCCGTTAAAATTGTCGATCGTCTGAAAGATATGATCCTGGTATCCGGCTTCAACGTGTATCCGAACGAAGTAGAAGACGTACTTACGTCGCATCCGGATGTCATGGAGGCCGCTGTCGTGGGCATGCCAGATGACAACTCCGGCGAACGTGTATGCGCCTTCATTACAACCGGGAAAGAGATTGATACCGACGCGCTGCGAGCTTATTGCCGCGAACATCTTACCGGGTATAAGGTACCGAAAACCATTACGGTTCTGGAAGAACTGCCAAAATCAACGGTAGGTAAAATTTTACGCCGTGAGTTACGCAAAGCGTCGTAAGTGCGGCACTTTGAAGGCAAGCCCGGGCAGCAAACACTGACACGCAGTGGTTGCTGCCCGGCCTACTACCTTAACCTGACAGGTTAAACAGGTACCTGAAACCTCACTGCGCTGCCCAAGCAAATCCTCTCTGCCCCCAGGCTCGGCTCGCCTTTGCTTTTCTGGCCTCTCGTTTGCCCCGGCCGTTTGTCGGTGCTAACTGGCGGGCAGTGATCCCATCATGGTTTCTTTGAGCTGTTTACTAAATGTCCGGCTGGCCTTTAGCACCTTATTATTTGACAGATGTACCCGGTACTCTGCATTTCTCAACGGGTCCAGTTGTTTGATATATCGCGTATTTACCATCGTAGATTTATGGATCCGCTGAAAATAGGCAGGCACGATACTGACCAGATTCTTCATTCTCTCGCGCATCACAAAAGTTTCGTTTTCAGTGTGCACGCACATATAGTCGCCTGCGGCATCAATCCAGTAAACATCGGTAAACTCCACTAACTTTACCGGCCCTGTACCATCACGGATCGCCAGCTTGTCATTGGCGACGCTATAAGACTGAACACCCGGGTCAGCATCACCTGCTTGCGCAGTTAACTTGCCCGTTTCCAGTACTGACTGTTTCGACGCAGCGTTTTCTCTGGCCCGTTCCAGCGCTTCTTCTAACCTCGCCTGTTTGACAGGTTTGAGAAGGTAGTCCAGTGCCCGGACCTCAAACGCCTTTATTGCATGTTGATGATATGCCGTTATAAATATCACTGCCGGATAGTTTTCCGGCTGAAATTGTTTTAATAATTCAAACCCCGACTTTCCGGGCATTTCAATATCCAGAAATATCAGGTCCGGCACGTCCTCCTGCGATAATGTAATGGCTTCATCCACACTTGAGGCCAGTCCAATCACGTCGATATCAGAAAACATCTGCAGCCGCAGGGCGAGCCCCTCCAGTGCACTCTCTTCATCATCAACCAGTAGGGTTTTCAACACTGTCATTGTTCAATGTCCCCTCCTGCGGGATAAAAATGCGTACGCAAGCGCCTCCGCCCGGATTGTTTACCGTTTCCAGGTTAGCCCTTCCCTGGTAAATTAACCGCAGCCTGTCTCTGCAGTTGGTCAGTCCAATTCCTAGCTTGCAGTTTTCCTGATTACTGAACCCCTTACCCGAATCCGTAACCGTTATAGCGAGCCCACCGTTTACTTCAGCGAACTCCACAGAAACTGAAATCGTCTGATTAGGCAGCATGCCGTGCTTTAATACATTCTCCACCAAAGGCTGTATTAGCATTGAGGGAATGCGCATCGACTGAATCTGTGGCTCGGTATCAATATGGACATCCAGTTTTGAGCGAAAGCGGGCTTTTTCGATATCAACATAAGTGCGTAACATCGTCGCCTCTTCTGATACCGGAATTTTCTTTAACGGGTCGGTATACAAGCTGTATCTCAGAAAGTCACACAGCTTTTCCAGCATCACTACAGCATGATTGTTTTCATGCTTTAAAATGAGCGTGCTTATGGCGTTGATACTGTTAAACATAAAATGGGGGTTGAGCTGGTAGCGCAACATTTTCAACTGGGCTTCTTTGGCAAGATGCGTAGCTCTTTCAGCACGCTCACGCTGCTCCACATTATCCAGGTAGCTCTTTATCCCATAATAACCTGCGGTCCAGGTTGCCAGCATGGTTAAGGATGCCGTCGTCCAGGTACCAAAATCAAACCACGACATTGACTTCCAGGGGTCGTTATATAACCACTGCAGCGCTGTCCATTTAAACTGAGTCCAGGTCAGCGACGCCAGTATCAGCAACAGGACATGTATAAGTACGACGTGCTGTTGCAGCCGGTATACTTTTGAGTACAAAGAACGTAACGCCAGGGTGATGGCAAATCCGAAAAGCGTATCCAGAATCAGGTGAGGTAAATGAATACGCCAGGGCTCGTCACTGGGTATTTTTATCATTACCTCAGTCAGCAACGCATAAACCGCCCAACCACTACACTGACAAAGCCAGAACAAGTGTGGGCGTCTGCTTAAATTGATCAATTTACTGCTCCGAAAAATAAATGCGGATAAAAAATCTACCCGCAGTTATCAGTCTTATTGACATGAAATCACATTGTAACCTGCCGCAGGCGCTTTCACCAAAGCGATATCGGCAACAGCAAGGCTTACTCCATGGGTTGCCGAGAGTCGCAATGCCGCGTCTGGTTGGTCGCCAACAGGCAACGCATCACCACACTGCGCAGCAATGCTGAACCCAACCCACTCACCTTCCTGCAGTGCCGTGCCTTTGGGCGTCATCACCACCGTGTTCTCACACGCTGTCTCTACACACTGCACTGCAAGCGTGACCGGTGCGAAAGAACGCCACTGATCAAGCCGTATTTTCAGATTCAGAAAGCGCGGTGTGAGCACGTCATCGTTCTGATACAACGAGGTGTATTGCAGCGCTGCACTGCTTGGTGCTTCAGCATTATTCCAGCTGAATTTTCTGCCATCTTCCTGAAACGCAAGATTAACTGACTGCATTGTCAGAGACTTTTCATCAGGACTCACACCAGACGCGGTCTTCATTTGCGCCGTTGTTGCCGACGAATCGGTTAATGCCCATTGAATACCCGCACTGAGATTACGGACAAAAAGCGGGATCACTTCTGAAGGCTTCTGTGATTGCTGCGCCGTCACCGTTTCATCAAGGTGCTCAACGAAAACGGCGTCCTTGTAAGTTAACCCGTATCCGTAAGGAAATAGTGGGTCATAGCTTGCGTCATGGCGGTTCAACAGGTACTGGTTGTCGTATCTGGGCCACGAAAAACTCAACTTGCCGGAAAAGTCATAATTGATGCTGCCGTCTTTTTTGCGTAGCAGGACATCTGCAATCCCCTGTCCTTCAGAGCCAGGTAACCACGCCGCCACGAACGCATCAGACAAATTCAGAATGTTATTCACCCAAAGCGGACGCCCGCTTAAAAACACCGTGACTACCGGAATATTTTCGGATTTAAGTCGCTGAAGAAGTGCCAGATCCCTGTTTTTTGTATCATTAAACTGCAATGTCTGTATATCGCCGAACCATTCCGCATAGGGTTGCTCGCCCAGCACCACAATAGCAACGTCAGGCTTCTGTTCAAAACTGCCATCCGGGCTGTGCTCAACGATGCCGCCCACAGACGCTACCTGCTGCCTTATCCCTTCATATACCGAGGTAGCATTAGGGAAATCTGCGTTGGTGTTGTCTGTGCCCTGCCAGGATACACTCCACCCACCGGCCTGCATGGCGATATTGTCTGCGCCTTCGCCTGCTATCAGTATTCTGCTGTCGGGGTTTACGGGAAGCAGGTTATGGTTATTTTTCAGCAGCACCAGAGATTTTCTCACCGCGTTACGCGCTAAGTCTCTGTGCTCTGGTGCGTTCAACCACTGTGGGTTCTGCGCACCAAGTCGCGCAGAGGGTTTTCCTCTGGCGAGGATCCCCCAGCGTATTTTTGCGCGTAGAAACCGTCTTACCGCATCGTCAATTCTGGAAACCGGGATCACGCCGTCTTTCACTTGTTGCACAGTATTATGAAAGAAGGCTTCATAATGCTCGGGTACCATCAGTACATCAACACCAGCATTAATTGCTGCGGCACATTGCTCCAGATCGCATCCATCCACAAACTTATGAGCATTCCAGTCGCTGACTACGAAACCATCAAAGCCCATTTTTTCTTTCAGAACGTCCGTCAGTAAATATTTGTGCCCGTGCACACGCTTGCCATTCCAGCTGTTAAACGATGCCATTACCGACTGCACACCGGCTTGTAACGCTGATACATACCCTGCGGCGTGAATATCCTTTAACGTTTGCTCATCTAATCGGGTATCCCCCCGATCGATGCCACCTTTGGTACCGCCATCGCCGATAAAATGCTTGGCCGTGGCGATGCGGTGATAGCCTTCAAGAAAGTCTTTGTCCGGATGGCCCTGAAGACCAAGCACCATGTTATCGGCGTAGTCAGCCACAACCTCCGGATCTTCTGAGTAACTCTCGTAGGTTCTTCCCCATCTGTCATCTCGCACCACTGCAACGGTGGGCGCAAAACTCCACTCAATGCCCGTAGCTGCAACCTCTTTGGCGGTGGCGATCCCAATCTCTTCTATAAGCTTCGCATCTCTGGCAGCGCCAAGCCCGATGTTGTGAGGAAACAATGTGGCACCGTAAACGTTGCTGTGGCCATGCATGGCATCGGTACCCCAAATAGTAGGAATGGTACTGCCATCTATACTGGCATCAACAGACGCCTGATACATTTCATCCGCGTAGCGCAGCCAGGTCCGCTGGTCTGCTTGTTTGATACCATAGGGTGCAGTGTTTCCCCCATTAAGATAAGAGCCAAATCCGTATTGGCGCATCTTCTCCACCGTGAGATAACCAATCTCTGGCTGAATCATTTGCGCCACTTTTTGTTCCACGGTCATCGTCGACAGCAACTGGTCGAGCTTGCGTTCAATGCCGGCGTCTCTCAGATCGGGCTTGTCCGGTACAGACCAATCAACGTTGCTGTCTTGCGCCAGCGCCAGTTTGCAACAGCACAACATAAAAAGGAGCGACCACGAGGGTGCCGCCTTCATTTTTAAAAAGTTCATTTTTGACATTCTCGATTAGCAAAAGATGTTGAAGAAAAGCGTGATTACAGCCGCCACACGAGGGCGTAAGAACAGACTTGCAGTTTGCATTGCCCTTGCAAAGCGATCTGCAGGGAACAGGAGCGTTTTATCCACCATGGTCCTGAATAGTCTGTTACAGGCATAAGCCCGGCCTGATGTGATTACCCGGCCGGGCCTGATTTCTATTGCGGTATTTCCGGATCAGAAATTGATGCCAGCTCTTACACCGTAATAGCGCGGCATACCAAAACTACCTTTGGCAAAGCCCTTGCTGGTATTGTTCCAGTACTGAACAATCTCATCCGTCGCATTGTTAACAAACACTTCAGCAAACCACTTCTGATTTTGCGGCTCGTACTTCAGAGACGCATTGAAAATGGCAAATGCATCGCGGGTGTCATCCATATATTTTATGGCTTCATCCGGCACCGCAAAATCCATATCGTCCAAGTGTTTATCCACATTCCAGATGGTGGAGTAGGACTCATCTTTCCAGCTCACATTGGTCCAGGCGTGAATGTAACCATACTCTCCCAGGTTGAAGCTGTGGGTATAGCTGATATTCGCCGAGAACTCTGGCGTCATCGCCAGATTATTTCCTTTCAGATTGGTGCTGAGCGCTGTGTTAGTCGGGTCAATCGACTCCTCGTAAGAGATATCAAATAAGTACTCGGGGTCGTAGTCCCATTTGGTAAACCAGTCCTCTGTGACTTCCGCCTGGGTCCAGGTGACATAACCGGTCACCCGACCACTCGGATAAGGTTTCCAGTCAAACTCCAGCTCAATGCCTTTGATTGTTGAGCCGGGCACGTTTTGCGTGTAATACGCAATGACAGGCTGGTTTTGGTAGTCCAGAACCGGATTGCCGTCTTCATCTAGAATTGGCGCGCCGGTTTCGTCCTCTACCGGAGAAAGCCGCTCTACGTTTCCTATAGAGCCCACTGACGCGTACTGCATATCGGTGTAATCGGTGTAGAAGAACACGGCTTGCAGGTTCAGTGAATTGTCCAGCAAACTGGATTTTGCCCCCACTTCCCAGGTCAGCACTTCTTCAGGTTCAAATGTCGTTTCGAACCGTGTGGTATCACCTGTGCGGTCGTTAACCACTTCATATACATCGCCTATACCACCGGCTTTAAAGCCAGAAGCGATGTAGCTGTAAACCATTGTGTTGTCGTTGACATCATAGTCCAGCCCGATGCGGAAATCGTTTCTGCTCCAGCTGCCTTTATTGTCGTTAGCAAAATAAGACGCATAAATCGATGGATCTTCAAAATAATCTACCGGCAGATCATTGAGTGCGGTTCGGTTCAGCCAGCCAGGCGCACACCCGTCAGCATTGGAGCACCGATAGGTACGCCCGCCCTTATCTTCTTTGGTTTCATCGCTGAAGCGATAGCCTAAGGTCAGATGCAAATCCGGTGTCAGGTTGTAGGTGGCCTGTCCGAACAATGCATAAGCTTCTGTCGATCTGTCTGGCTGATCCCAGAACGACTTGTCATCCATCGGGTTGTCGTAGTAGCCCAGCGTTTTGGTGGTTTCGTGGAAATAGTTGATACCGGCAATCCAGATAAGATCGCCATATTCATCAGACTGCAGCTGAACTTCCGTCGAATATGACTCAGCGCCTGTCCCGTCCAGGAAATAGGTCGCACCATCCCAGGGGTCGAGCCCTACTTCACTGTCCTGAGAGGAGGAGCGCTCCATGTCTTCATACCCCAGGATCCATACCAGATCCAACTCGTCACTGATGTTGTAGTTCAGGATATTTCTAAGATAAGTGATGTCCAGGTTAAGTTCACCCGGTACGTTCACAACGGCCTGATAGGTGTTATCGCTTGGCAAAAACGCGTTGCAGTCTCCACCGAACTCACCGGGTCTGCCGCGTAATTTCTCGCAGTTTACCAGGTCCAGATTGTTGCCGCTGTCATTGACATACTTCTGGAAGATAGTGTGGTTTGAGAAATTACCATCAAGGGGTTCCCATAGCGTACTGATGCGAAAAGAGTACTCATCCGCATTGTTGTAAAACGATGACTTGTCAGCCGGTGTTAATGCACGTACTTGCTGGGCGTCCGGGTTGGTTCCGGCGTTATCAATCCACCAGTTCTCCAGCTGAGTGACCGTATCGCCAACGCCCTGATACGAATCTTCAGAAATGACAGGCGCATTCAGTACATCGTCGCTGAGACGACGGCTATCATACTGGTTCGGATCATAATATCCTTCCAGGTAGGAGTCGCGCTTTAACCCCTTCGCCGCTACCCGAACAGCAAATTCGTCGTTAACCGGGATATTGATAAAGCCATCCACCGACTTGCTGTTGTATTTACCAACTTCTACGTTAACGTTGCCAAACTGCCCCATGAAGTCGGGTTTTGCAGTGATCACGTTGATACTTCCCACCGTCGAGTTTCTGCCGAACAAGGTGCCTTGCGGCCCGCGTAGCGCTTCCACACGGTCAACATCATACATCAGTGCCAGTGCGCCCTGCATACGGGGAGAGTAAACACCGTCAAGGTGAACACCGACAGCAGGATCACCCAATTCCGTGATATTGGTCGAGCGGACACCACGCATCGAGATGACCGGCGCAGCCTGATCGGTCGCCGTGGATATGTCCAGTCCGGGCACTAAATTGGCGATATCTTTTACATTGTGAACGCCATTTTGTTTTAGTGCTTCTTCACTGATGGCAGAGATGGCCACCGGTGTTTCCATTAGCTTGGTTTTACGCTTAGTGGCTGTAACAGAGATGACTTCCAGTGCGTTTTCATCAATGCTTTCTGCGCTTGTTGAAGATGTATCATCATCGCGCTCCTGAGCATGAAGAGAAGCGGGTAAAGCGATGAGTATGGCAATAGCTACCGCATTAAGTTTTCTCATAGGTTGATTCCTGATGTCCTGTAAATGTTAATGTGGCTTTGCGCTTGCCACTTTTCTCGTTTTACTTGTTATTAACAACTTACCGCCATCCACGCCTTGCTTACAGGCGGTTTCGCTAAGGCGAGAGCCTGACGCTACAACACGTGCATATTTTCAGTTTGTGGCTGATAAACAGGTCAAGACCGGGATGGGACCAGGGTCATAAACAGGCATTTTCTGACCGAAAAGTTAACAAATTGCTGCCCGGCATTTCTGAACGCAAGTGCGTCGAACTGCTCGCTCGCTGGTAATTCGCCGATAACGCTTATGCGCCTGAGTTTCTGACAGGCAATTCTTATTAGTGCTTCCAGCAGCAAATAAAATAAGCTCAATAATCAGATTCATAACGGTATTGACGTTTCCCCTTGCTCCCATTTTTAACAGAATGTTAACCACAATAATCTGCCAAGTGGAAACCCAGAAACATGACCGGACTGAATCGACGAGTTCATAGCAAAACTCCCTTTTTGATACTGTGCTTACTGGTCTCATTTATCGGCATATCTGCCTGCAGCTCAGAAAGCTCGTCGTCTTCAGTAAGCGTCTCTGAAGCTATCAATTCTGCTCCTACACGTTTCGATAACCCCATCATCAAATACGATACCAGCGACCCGACGAACAATGTCGGTGACATTATTTACACCGCCGATCCCGCCGCGATGGTGGTTGATGGCACGGTATATCTTTACACCACCCATGACGAGCAGTACGTAGACGGCAACGATTACCGAATGTACGACTATCGCCTGTGGATAAGCAGCGATATGGTGAACTGGGAAAATAAAGGGACCGTGCTGACCTACTCTGACTTTGACTGGGCGCGGGGGGATGAGAAAACCGGTAATGCCTACGCACATCATGTCATACACCGAAAAGATGAAACCGGTAAATCTAAATACTATTTTTATGCCACTGTCGAAGGCGGACAACGTGATGATGCATTCGGCTTTTCAATCGGCGTTGGCGTGTCCGACAGCCCTGAAGGCCCGTTTGAAGACCCACGCGGCATGCCCATGATTTTGCTGGAAGATACCGCCGCATACAAAGACCATACATGGCGCAATATTGATCCGGCCGTGTTTATTGACGATGATGGCCGCGCCTACCTTTACTGGGGGAATCAACAGCTTTGGTGGGTGGAGCTTGAGCCGGATCTTATCCACTTAAAAGGCGAGCGATATACCACCGATGCGCAGGGCAACATGCAAAACCGCGATACCAGCAATGTCCGGATCCACGCCGTAGAGACGCTGCCGAACTTTGAAGAAGCGCCTTATGTCTCTAAACATAACGGTATCTACTATCTGGTGTATGCAGCGGGTTTCCCGGAAAGTATTGCCTATGCCACAAGCTCGTCGGCGACGGGCCCCTGGGAATATCAGGGCGTGATTATGGACCCGCTGCCGGGCACCACTACCATTCATCCTGCCATGTTCGACTTTAACGGCAATACTTATCTGGCCTACCACAGTGCCGAGCTTCCCGGCGGCGGAAGCTACAGAAGGTCGGTCTGTATTGACAGAGTCTACTTCAATGCCGACGGCACCATTAAAGATATCGTCAGAACAGTTAAGAAATAACCGTTGATGGCAGCGATGAACGCCTTGCCGGCACCAGCCAACGTTATGCAGGAAGTGAGTCTGATGCCGCCATTCCGTCCACTGCCTGACCTGCTTTTCCGCCAGGCAGTGGCCATTTCGACGACGCTGAATCGTGTTATCGCCAACGCACGCTTTATCACCGCCCATGGTTTTCGACCCGGCGTCGCTATTCGCAAACATAACAGATGATAAAAGGATACTATCCGATGAAAATACACCCTCATCACCCTGCCAGATATGGCCAGACATTCATCCGACGCCCGCTGACAAGATTGTCTGTTACGGCGTCTTTGCGGCGCAATGCACGAGGCCTGATGTCCGCGCTGTTATGTGTGACCTCCTGTTTACTTGCGGTACCAACGCATGCTCAGCCCAATGACGCCATGACAGTGATTGCCACTCCGGCTCAGCCTGAGGCAATCGAATTGGGAACCGGACCGCTGCCTGATGCAAAACACAAAGAAGCCTGGCATTCACAGTATGGCAGCCAGTTCGCGCGCAACGTGACCGTTGCCACACTCACGCCGTTTTTACCAGATCCGGCTAACGCCAGCGGCGCAGCGGTCATTGTCGCACCGGGCGGCGGGTTTCGTACTTTATCGATGGAAAACGAGGGCTGGGGCGTGGCAGAAGCGCTGGCCGAACAAGGCATCGCCGCGTTTGTTCTTAAATATCGCCTGAATCAGACGCCAGCAGATATGGCTGACTTTGCTCGCGCAATGGAAGAGATGTTTTCCAACACAGGAAGGCGCCCTCCCCGCCCTGAACCTGCCCAAATGAAACAACAACTGGCACCTCAGCTTGAAGATGCCACGGCTGCCTTTGCCCTCATCCGCCGCCGCGCAGACGAATGGAATATTGATTCAGATCGTGTCGGGATGATTGGGTTCTCAGCCGGCGCCATGCTGACCATGGCGACAACCCTGGTTGGTGAAGATGCCAAACCGGCTTTCATTGCGAATATTTATGGGCCAATCACTTCGGTTGAAGTACCACAAGACGCGCCGCCCCTGTTCGTTGCCTTAGCCGCCGACGACCCGTTTTTCGCCAACAGCCAGTTTGGTCTGATTGAAAGCTGGCATACTGCCAAAAAGCCGGTTGAATTTCACTTTTATGAACAGGGCGGTCACGGCTTTGGCATGTATCCGAAAACCACGACCAGTACAGGCTGGTTTACTGCCTATGTCAGTTGGCTGAGGATGCATGGGATGATAAACGAGAGTAAATAAAAGCATATAAGCGAGCCTTCGCTGGAGGCTATGAGTAATCCGTGGCGACAGCGAAGCGACTCCTCAAAACATTAAAAAGTATTTAGACTTATTGATAATTTATTGTTTACGATATAACCAGTTACACTATCAATGGCATCCCCTACTCACAGCGTAACCAAACATGTTTACAACAACAAAAAAACATAATGAAGTTAAACAGGAACTACTCTCCGACCTGTTGCATTACAAAACCATTGTTAACGCGATAACAGCGTCTGTACCGGTCATCCGGTTTACGGTAGATGCGATTATCACAGAGGTAAACCCGCTGTTTTCGAAAATGGTTGGCTTTAAACAAGAGGAGCTGGCCGGTAAACCCCATAAGTCTTTGTGTACCCAGCAGTACATAGATTCTCACGAATACAAGAACCTTTGGGCATCGCTTCGAAATGGAAAAGAAGTATCCGGCACGTTTCCCCGCTTAAACGCCAATGGAAATATGATTTGGCTTGAGGCAACGTATTTCCCGGTAAAGGATGAGAACGGTAACGTTGAATCTGTCATGAAGATTGCTCAGGACGTTACTGAACAACATCAGGAACAAGTGAAAAATGCCTCGATGACGGATGCTACCAGTCGTTCAACTGCCGTCATTGAGTTTACACCGCATGGTGAGGTTCTGACCGCCAATGACAATTTTCTTAATCTGACCGGCTACCGGTTAGAGGAAATCAAAGGTAAACACCACCGCCTCTTTTGTAGCGATGCGTTCTATCAGGACAATCCGGACTTTTGGGGCAGGCTGGGCCGGGGTGAAATCGCGGCGGATAAATTCCAGCGGTTTGGCAAGAACGGAAAAGAGATCTGGATGGAAGCCTCCTATACGCCAGTTTTTGACTCGTACGGAAATATCATTTCCGTTATCAAGTTCGCCACTGACATAACAGAAAGTCAGCGCGCCAGTCAGGCGTTTGCCAGCGCGGCAGAGATGGTACTGGCGACGTCAGAAGAAACGGCGCAAATCGCCATTAAGGGCAATGCGTCACTGGATGAAGCCACTGAAGCCTTCGAACATATGATCAGTGAGGTGACAGAAACCAACGTGCTAATGCAAAAAATTAATGACCATTCCAGTAAAATTGGCGCTATCGTTTCAACCATCCAAAGTGTTGCGGAGCAAACTAACCTGCTGGCACTTAACGCGGCTATTGAGGCAGCACGAGCCGGAGAACAAGGTCGAGGGTTTGCCGTTGTGGCTGATGAAGTGAGGCATCTTGCTAAGCGCACCAGCGAATCGACCACGGAAATTGAAACCGTGGTGAGGGAAAACCGGGCGCTGACGGAAGACGCGACTAACAGAATGGCTCAGGTCACTGGTAGTGTAGGAAACAACAGCGACAGGATCATGTCGGTGCGCGGTGTAATGAACGAAATACAGCAGGGTGCTGAAAACGTCACTAACAGTGTTTCCAAACTGCTTGAGTGAGTACGGGTTAACTAAAGCCGGAGCCCCGAGGCCTGGATTTTTTTCCCTGTTTTCCAGTCAACGCTGGGAGTAATCACTATTATCGGCTTTCTGCAAGGATTCACCTACCTACGAGTAAAGGTAGTTAGAACTATGCAGTGAGTGGATGCTAAGAAAAAGGAGCGCGATGCGCTCCTTTTTACATAAAAACTAATACTGGTCCCACCTGCAATGCGAGAGTGTAAAAAGATCTGTGTAAGTGGCATTCTTAACCTGTTGAAAGGAATGCAGAATGCCAATATCAGACAAACT
>NZ_JAESDH010000059.1 GCF_019249295.1 Alteromonas antoniana | reverse complement strand
CCGTTTCCCATCGACTACGCATTTCTGCCTCGCCTTAGGGGCCGACTTACCCTGCCCTGATTAGCATGGGACAGGAAACCTTGGTCTTCCGGCGTGGGGGTTTTTCACCCCCATTATCGTTACTCATGTCAGCATTCGCACTTGTGATACCTCCAGCATGCTTCTCAACACACCTTCAACAGCTTACACAACGCTCCCCTACCCAATACGATAAATCGCATTGCCGCAGCTTCGGTATATTGCTTAGCCCCGTTACATCTTCCGCGCAGGCCGACTCGACTAGTGAGCTATTACGCTTTCTTTAAAGGGTGGCTGCTTCTAAGCCAACCTCCTAGCTGTCTGTGCCTTCCCACATCGTTTCCCACTTAGCAATATTTAGGGACCTTAGCTGGCGGTCTGGGTTGTTTCCCTCTCCACGACGGACGTTAGCACCCGCCGTGTGTCTCCCGGATAGTTCTCATTGGTATTCGGAGTTTGCAAAGGGTTGGTAAGTCGGGATGACCCCCTAGCCTTAACAGTGCTCTACCCCCAATGGAATTCGTCCGAGGCTCTACCTAAATAGATTTCGGGGAGAACCAGCTATCTCCCGGTTTGATTGGCCTTTCACCCCCAGCCACAAGTCATCTCCTAACTTTTCAACGTTAGTGAGTTCGGTCCTCCAGTTGATGTTACTCAACCTTCAACCTGCCCATGGCTAGATCACCGGGTTTCGGGTCTATACCTAGCAACTAAACGCGCAGTTAACACTCGCTTTCGCTACGGCTCCGCTATTCGCTTAACCTTGCTACTAAATATAAGTCGCTGACCCATTATACAAAAGGTACGCAGTCACCCCATCACTAAGCCACCTCTTGCTTCGCAAGCGGTCACTGTTGAGCTTTCGCTCAACGCACCCACTGCTTGATTGGTTTGGTTTACCGACGGCTGCTTCGCAGGTCGTCGTTAACGCTACAATCATAAGAAGTAGTAGTGAGTCACATCACATCTCGAAGAGACTTAGTGATGGGGCTCCCACTGCTTGTACGTATACGGTTTCAGGTTCTATTTCACTCCCCTCACAGGGGTTCTTTTCGCCTTTCCCTCACGGTACTGGTTCACTATCGGTCAGTTAGGAGTATTTAGCCTTGGAGGATGGTCCCCCCATATTCAGTCAAGATAACACGTGTCCCGACCTACTCGATTTCACTACAAAGGTTTCTTCGTGTACGGGGCTATCACCCTGTATCGCGCCACTTTCCAGAGGCTTCCACTAAATCCAATGCAGCTTAAGGGCTGCTCCCCGTTCGCTCGCCGCTACTAGGGGAATCTCGGTTGATTTCTTTTCCTAAGGGTACTTAGATGTTTCAGTTCCCCTCGTTCGCCTCGTTACACTATGTATTCATGTAACGATACCTGTAAACAGGTGGGTTTCCCCATTCGGACATCTGTGGCTCAAATGCATTTTGTCGGCTCACCACAGCTTTTCGCAGACTTACACGTCCTTCATCGCCTCTAACTGCCAAGGCATCCACCGTATACGCTTTGTCACTTAACCATACAACCCCAAGCAGCCTTTTGACTCCTGCATTGAGCGGTAATTTAATACCTGCTGTATGATGACAAGCTAATCGTGAATTTGCCTTGTCATCAAAATTAATCGATAACAAGCAATTCAAGTCAAGTAGAGTAGTCTAGTGCAAAATCATCGTTAGATGACTTTTGCGCAAGGAGGACTCACAGTACGCTCAGTTGTAAAAACTAAACTTACTGCTAATTCTCTCAGTTACTCAATTTTGATTGATTACTAATATCAGCTTTCCAAATTGTTAAAGAACGTATCTTGCAATCGGACTTGCCGATTGCAACACAAGGTAAACGCGTTGCGAAGCAACACCTTTACACTTTAGGGTAAAAAACCCTAATCAATGCTTACTGCTATCAGTAAATATTCATTAGGATTTCAGTCCGTTTTTGACCAAATCAGCATCCGATGCAGATGATGTAATTTCTTTCTGGATTGAGGCATCGGATTGCGTAGTGTGCGAGTAGCACATGAGCAATTCGATAACGAAAAGCCAGGAAGAAATGGTAGGCTTGGGCAGACTTGAACTGCCGACCTCACCCTTATCAGGGGTGCGCTCTAACCAGCTGAGCTACAAGCCTCCAGCTTACTTCGCCTAAGCTTCGTATCTGTTCTCTTGGTTTCGTCGCTCGTCAGTTACGTACCTTATGTACGTGCCTTCCTCACTCCTCAAGTCGAGCCCAGCTACAAACCTTATGCTCGCAATCTGACTTCTTTAAAGTTCAGATGGCTTGCGAAAGTGGTGGAGCTAAGCAGGATCGAACTGCTGACCTCCTGAATGCAAATCAGGCGCTCTCCCAGCTGAGCTATAGCCCCATAATTGGTCGTTCTTCTTTCTATAACAAGACTATCTGTGTAGGCACTGCATCAAGTGTGTCACGTCGACTTTTGGTAAGGAGGTGATCCAACCCCAG
>NZ_JAESDH010000058.1 GCF_019249295.1 Alteromonas antoniana | reverse complement strand
ATAGAGTACCACCAACAGGCAGTTGATCTCTTCTCACCGTTTAACCATGAGTGGTGCACTTATTATCTGAAATCGGGCTTTGTATAAGGCATTTAAAGAATTCGGTAGGTTGCTAAAAACCCACTTTATTCTCAATTATGTAGACGACGAAGAACTAAGACAAAATATTCAAAAGCAGCTCAATAGAGTTGAGCTGGGGCAAAAACTTGCTGATAAAGTACTTTTTGGCAGAAATGGCAAGCTTCAGGTTGGTTTGCACGATGAAGTTCAGTTGGTGATGGCTAGCAATACTTTACTGCGCAATATGATAATTCTATGGAACTACCTTTTCCTCTCTGACTACTGCTTAACATTCGATTCTGAAGAACAACGCGCAAAAGTAATAAAGTCAATTTCAACTGGCTCAGTCATTGCTTGGGCCCATATTAACTTTATGGGTATTTACGAATTTAACCCAGTAGGTAAAAGCAGGTTTAATGCGACTTTAAACCAGATGCGCGATGTTTCCATCTAGATAATTTATTATTATCAATGGGCTAGCTCTTTATGTCGTAATCTAGTGACCTATACGGTGGTTCAGCCTATTATGCTGCGCGTTTTGGACGAGACTGGAAAGGCGCTTAGACTCAGCGGTGTTTTGAGAAAAAATATTTGGCTCATTGGTTTTCAACTTAACACTGAATTACAGCGGTCTATCAGTGATAACATGTGAATTTGAAGGGGGTAACAATGGATTTTGAGAATTTTAGAGGTCTAAATGGTATCTTGACCTTTTGATCAACTGCTTGTAACTCGTGGTGATACTCATTTTGTTTGGCGACTTTAGAATACCACCAACGGTCATCGGACTTTATTATTATCGTGTGCGACAGCAATTACTCGTCTGTGACCATACAGCTTCATTGTCTTACCAAACTTTTTACGTTTCTTTGAGAATGACCAAGTCATCAGCACAGATAGTGTTAAACCGTTCGACCTGATGCTCATTTTCACCGTAGTCAAACCGACAGATACCCTGCTCTTTCCGGCCTGAATCAATACCGTTATTAAAATCTTCTCCTGGACAAAATCCCATAAATATTATGTAAGAGTCTGCAGTTGTAGAGATGTTTATGGCATCCAATACCATTCTTGCTTCACTATATCTCTGGTTAAATTTGCCCACTGCATTGCGGTTCAGTCGAACAATTTCGGCTCGGCTCATTGTTTTTAAGAACTTCATAACCTTTCTTGTTCTACCCCCTTTAGTCGGCGTTGTGTCTCGTCTCTCGCATCGGCGATTGTCGCATATGCGCCGCTTAGCAGCGTGTCTATTGCACACCAAATCCTTGCGGTTGCCCAAAGCTTGCCATTTTTTATCTCATGGGTAGGTGGCATGGGCGGCCCCAACTCATAAACGAAATGGTCCATCTCTGTTGATGGCCAACAAGAATTTACAGAATTAAGGTCAGAAACAACGTCATAGCTGTCCGTCTTTTCTAAACGCAACGTAATTAGGCGGAGTTGACGGCCAGCCACTAGTGCCTAAGGGATGAAAATAAGAGTTGTCCTTTGTTACCACATCCACCCATGTGTAATTTTCATCACGATTCAGAGCGTCACCTGAAAGTACAACGCAAAGTGCAGTGTTATCTGTTGGGGACGTCATGTGATCATATCCTTTGATGTGATTTTCTAGCTGGTTCAGCCAAAGCTTTTCTATAGGGGAACGTCGGGTTGAAGCGACGCCGGACACCAGGTCTCTAAAGGCTTTCTATGAAAGGTGGATGAGCGCAAACCCTTCAATGTCAGGTGGCAGTAATCTTTCTAAATATACAGTGGACGCTGCGCATAGTGAGCAAACCCGGCAATGAGGTGTTAATTCTTTATCCAAACGCTTTGTATAGAGAGTTAATTGCTGGGTTGTGGGCAGTTCCCAGCCTTTTTTAGCTTCAACAATAACTTGAAACAAACCAAGGCACTGTAGTTCCAAATCCGTGTAACCACCCTGCTCGCTGTATTCCTGAAGCAAGATTTCGGTACGCCCTGCCTCTTCGAGAGATGCTCTGATACCGCATTGCTTTAGCAAAGACACTAGTAAAGACGGTGATTGGGATCGTGTTCAGCCTAATGCATAAGTAGCGCTATTCTCGTCGTGACCGTTGAGTGCAAAAACATTCTCGCACTCTTTTTTATACTTAGTGATCCCAGGCATCTTTAATCCTTTAAACTCCGTGCCTAATATTTAAAAGCTGATTGCCAGTTCTTTTCTCTTATCGACACTGCATTGGCTGCAGCGCTTCACTCAAATTCTAACTGTGTGGTTCAAGTAACCACCACTTTCCGCCTACACAACGAAGCTTTCCTCGCTTGCGTGCCCTCTCCAGCGCAGTCACAATCCTTTTTTCAGGAAGTGCCATCAGAAATGTCAAGTATTCAACCGTAGCAGGCAAACCATCAACTATGAATGCCGCCTCAACTTCGCGGCAGATGACTTTGTCAGTTATGCGCTTGAACATAATTGCCATACTGGGTATCTGAATCTCGAGCTAAGTGTACTGCTTCGAATTAAGACTGTCACCTATGAAAGCTGGTGATGGAGGCTTTCGTTTCCATCTCATAAAACATTATGCTCGGCAGACTCGGTGACAAATTGTAAACCTCCCCTTAAATAGCGGCATACCTGTTTAGAGTTCTTCGACGGACAGCTGCAAAAGACAAGATGCGGACGGTCAACTAACGCCCACATTAGGGGCAGTAATGCGTGGGCTAAAATTTGGAGCGAAGCGACTTAATGTGATTGTTAGACTTCATCTCATGCGATGTTGTAATTCCGCTTCACCAGTGCATTCAGTATAAAGTTTTTTAAACTTATCCTTTATATCTGGAAGCTCATCTAACGCATATTCACAAAACCCATCAGCATAGTGTTCTCCCTTTGGAGTTTCATGAATGAAATCAAACACACCATGCCTAAGATGTTGAAGTTCAGCAACTCGCGAATTCAACTCCGAAGTGCACCACTCGCTAAATTAAGCTGCCTTACGTAACTGCTCGAAGACGACGGCAGGCT
>NZ_JAESDH010000057.1 GCF_019249295.1 Alteromonas antoniana | reverse complement strand
TACGATATTTACCTAATTTGCCACACTTATAAGTAGTAACCCACCTCCGCAGCCATTTATTGGTGTGGTCTACAGAGAATTATGTCTTTTTAGAGGGGAAAATCCCTAGAACCCCGAGATATTCCTCGCATCAATCAATGTGTCGTTGTCACCGAGAACGTACATCTCCTTCACTTCAAGTCGCAGGTAAGACTCGGTGTCATCCAGCACCGTAACCTTGGCCGCAGCATTACTCGCCATCGAGACCAGTATGGCCGTGCATAAAAAAATCATTTTGCTCATTCGTTATCTCACTCCAATCTCGCGACCGAACCATTCCTTCAGGATACCGGCATCGAGAAAAATGCAACCTAACCGTATTACGGTAATTACGGTTATGATAATAACGGTAATATCATAGATCGTCTACTTATTAAAATGTATCTTTGAAAAAGTAGAGATTATAGAGTAGGGTAACTGGTGGTATTGCTCGTTAGAAATTGAGGAGGACGCATTGCCGAAGCAGCAGTTATCGAATTACTGCGTGGCCGAGATTACGGACACGCGGATCATCCTTGTGGACCGGGATGAAGGTCGCTCAGTTACGAATGATGCAGAGCGCGTCGTTCGCCAACTCGACGAAAGCATCAGAGGTGGCATCGGTCATAGGAAGGTTTACTACCGAGATACTGATGGCCGGTTCGATGAGCTGATAACAGAAGGTGGTCGTTTCGTCCGGTTTAGCCCTTGTACTGAAGGCCAGCAGCATCAGCTCAGTGCCGCTCTCGG
This sequence comes from Alteromonas antoniana, assembly GCF_019249295.1. Taxonomy (GTDB): domain Bacteria; phylum Pseudomonadota; class Gammaproteobacteria; order Enterobacterales; family Alteromonadaceae; genus Alteromonas; species Alteromonas antoniana. The sequence continues at coordinate 2,392 of NZ_JAESDH010000057.1, read as the reverse complement.
GACAGTCTCGTTATGAAAGTGGTCACATTTCTAAGTCAGGCGGAAGCGGAGCGCATGACTCCCACACCAGGTAGCGCGATCATCTCCATCACCGACCCAGACAAGCCATTGGCCGCCCTTCCCCGCTGGGAGTCCGTTTACCGAGAATCGTTCTACGATGGGGGTTACTCAGAGTCCACGATAAAGGCGATGAAGGGAGCCTTCAGGCTCAACTACGCCTCCTACATCTGCTCTGGGCAAGCCCGCAAACTGGCAAGCCATATTGATGACCTGGTGGCCGCTGGTCGCGAGGAAATCTTCGTTCACTGCTATTTTGGCGAGTCCAGGAGCGGTGCTGTGGCGAAGTACCTCCAGGACAAGCACGGCTACACCCCGAATAAAGAGATTCGCAAGCCGAACAGAACGGTTTACGAGCTGCTGACGGATCCAGACAAATACGAACCGTTGATACAAAGCCTCGAAACGCAAGATATATGCGCGGAAAGGAGCTTGGCGAGCAAAATGTGGTATTGGGTGCTGGTTGCAGCGGGCGTTAAGAGGTAGCAATTATGTCCCATCAGAACAATGACCGCGGGCAAGAGCCGACCTTCCTACCTGCATCGCCAACATTTGCGGCCCTTAGCGCTGAAGCGGCAGGAACCAGCGTTGGCGCTGTCGAAAAGAATCCCGCAATATCCTATCTAATGAGCCTCCAGGCTGAGTCGAGCCGTTTGTCTATGGGGTCGTTCCTCAACAATATGGCAAGAATGATGGGGTTTGAGAGCCTGCGGAACTGCCCGTGGGGAATGCTTCGTAGACACCATGTTCAAGCCATCCTGACGATGTTGAGTGACGCCGCAAAAGCGCCAGCTACCATTAACAACTACTTGGCGGCCATCAAAGGCGTCGCGCTCGAAGCATGGACCCTCAAGCTCATTGATACCGATTCCTACCAGCATATAAAGCAGGTCAAGTCAGTTCGTGGCTCTCGTCTTCCAAAGGGGAGAGCACTGGATCCTGCTGAAGTCAGGCAACTTTTTTTCACATGTGAAAGCGACACCTCTGCAATTGGGGTCCGCGACGGCGCGATTCTTTCCATACTGGTTGGCTGCGGCCTGCGTCGAGCAGAAGTTGTGGCCCTCAATTTGTCCGACTACGACCGCAAGGAGCGCTCTCTGAAGGTTCTGGGCAAAGGCAACAAGGAACGACTGGCCTTTCTTCCAGACGGAGCTTTCCGACGCCTGGAGGTATGGGTAGAGGAGGTGCGAGGCGATGTTCCTGGACCACTATTTTCTCGTGTGCGCCGGTATGACGACCTGACCTATGACCGTCTTTCAAGCCAGGCTGTCTACCACATCCTTAACACGCGCAGAGTTCAGGCCGGTATTGAAAAGTGCGCTCCCCACGACCTCCGGCGAACCTTTGCGTCCTCGATGCTGGGCAATGGGGAAGACCTCATTACAGTAAAAGACGCCATGGGCCATGCAAGTCTCACGACAACCCAGAAATACGACTTCCGAGGCAACGAGCGGCTGCGAGACGCCAGCAAGCGCCTGGATATTGGCTAAGGCATCGAGGAGCAGACCATGACACACCAAGAAGGTTTTGGGGAAACACTGAAGTTCTATGCCGACCGACACCCGGATCCTGGCAAACGGACAGCGTTGAATGTCCAATACACCTATAGCCGCAGCGGCAGAGAGACGGTCAGCGTTGAGATGGTGCAAATTCAACAAGCCGGAGCGCCGCCTGACTGGGGAAGTAAGGTTATCGTGCAACTGACGCAGGGAGAGTTAACGGCCTTCTGTAGCGTTCTCTTCGGTCTGCGGCCAGAGATGAAAGGTTCATACCACGGCGACGCGCACAACAAGGGGGTGGCCGCGTACAATAACGGCCAAAAAGGTGCATCCATATCCGTGTCAGAGAAGGGCCGCCAGCTTCATCACATGCTTCAACCGGACGACCGGCTAGACCTCGGCGTATTCGTTTTGAGACGCCTTGCAGAAGGCTGGAGGGTTTCCCCATCAGATGCAATAGCGCTGCTTCGCCAAGCTGCCTGGATGGAGCGGTCCTCGCAACAGTAAACCATCGACAAACAGGAGAATTCATGCAAATCGACATTCACCCCGAGGTGCTCAAGGAGCTGGAGTACCTGGTGGAGTTACATCAGCGCCACGGAGCCCCAAACGCACAGGCCAACGTGGACGACCTGGTGGCGTTTGTGTTGGCGAGCATAGCTGATGGCAGCCGACGCCCCGGCGCATGGGAACGGCAGTTACTGGAGCTAATGGGCCTTGTGGCCGAATCCGAAGAGCACCAGCAATACCGTTCGCATTATGGGGTTCTAGGGATTTTCCCCTCTAAAAAGACTTAATCCTCTGTAGACCACACCAATAAATGGCTGCGGAGGTGG
>NZ_JAESDH010000056.1 GCF_019249295.1 Alteromonas antoniana | reverse complement strand
GCTGCAGTCAGAGTGGTTTTACCGTGGTCAACGTGGCCGATTGTACCCACGTTTACGTGGGGTTTCGTACGTTCAAACTTTTCTTTTGCCATTTCTATTATCCCAGCAAAGTTACTTTAAAAATTTCGAAAATCTAAACAAACATGAGCTGGGGAGAAAATGGTGCTGATAGGCAGATTCGAACTGCCGACCTCACCCTTACCAAGGGTGCGCTCTACCAACTGAGCTATATCAGCACTGATTTGGAGCGGGCAGCGGGAGTCGAACCCGCATCATCAGCTTGGAAGGCTGAGGTAATAGCCATTATACGATGCCCGCAAATCCTAATTCTCTGGCCACCTCATAAGAGAAAGTGGTGGAGGGGGCAGGATTCGAACCTGCGAAGGCTGAGCCGGCAGATTTACAGTCTGCTCCCGTTGACCGCTTGGGTACCCCTCCAGATTGATGGTGCCGACTGCCGGAGTCGAACTGGCGACCTACTGATTACAAGTCAGTTGCTCTACCAACTGAGCTAAGTCGGCACTGCATCAAGTGGGTGCGCATTCTAGAGTAATGATTTACTCCGTGCAATAGCCTTTTGCGAAAAATTTTCATTTTTCTGTTTAAGTGCTAAATATTTAACCACTCAAACATTTTGTTACGCTAGGAGATTTCTCTCTTCGCATAGCGGGCAAGGCCTTGCACCACCAAATTCGCGGCGAGGATGCTACCACTGCTTTCAGGGAATGCAAACAGTTTTTTATCCCCACCGCCTAATATAACGTCAAAATCGGTTTGTTTGCTGCTTAAATAAGCAATAGCGCTTAAAAATACACCTTGTACTGCTGCCAGACAGCCGTTAGCCACGCACTCTTGTGTACTGGTTCCGGCAAATAAATGTTCGGGCACGGTATCATCTCCAAACACTCTTTTCGTTGAACCGAGCAATCCTTTTTTCATGGAATGAAAGCCCGGCGTTATCCAACCGCCTAAATGTTGACCATTAAAAACAAAATCAGTAGTGATTGCCGTCCCAACATCGATGACACAAAAGGCAGATTTTGTGGTCATTTCCTCTGCCGCGATCATGGCAAGCCAGCGATCGACTCCCATCGTCGATGGATTTTGGTAGCTATTTTTTATATTAAACGCGGTTTTTTCCGTTTCGATGTTGTGAAAACGAATATTTTTTGCGTTGCAGAGCGCGCGTAGTCTCTCTGTTTCGACTTCGTCTCTTACGCTTGCCACGAAGACGTGTTTGCTATTCTCGTCTTCAAGCTGGTTACAGAGCGCTTCAACAGAGTTTACTGCGTGCGGCTCATCGTTAGCGCGAGACAAAGAGCAGTATTTAATTCGTGTATTGCCCATGTCGACAAGAAAAATTTGCTCACTACTGACCACGCAAGCTTACCTCGCCGCCATGGAAGCGGGTAATACCATCACTGGTTTCTACCAGTAATGCGCCGCTGGCATCGACTCCCCTGTCGACGCCGGAAAAACGTTTCTCCCCCATTTGCAGTACAATGGTTTTGTCGGCGTAAAGATCCATCGCCTGCCATAACGGTGCAAACGGGCCGAATCCTTGCTGTGAAAATTGCGGTAACAAACTCCACAATGCTGAAATAATGGCGGCAGCCAGCTGATTGCGGTCTGGGGCGTGACCAAGATAAGACGCCAGATCGTTGTGAGGCTGCCCCACGTCATACTGGTTTTCAGGCATACACACATTCAGACCGATTCCGATAACAGAATGCGCCGTAGCGCCAATTTGTCCCTCTACCTCAATGAGTATTCCTGCCAGTTTTTTTCCCTGAAGGTACACATCATTCGGCCATTTTAACTGTGCGTCATCAACACCAACCGCTTTAAGTCCCTCGCAGACAGCTAAGCCAACGAGGAGTGACAGTCCAGCCATACTCTGATAACCATCAGGAAACGACCAGTACATAGAGAACGTCAGGCTACCTCCTACCGGGGCCAGCCACTGACGTCCGTGCCTTCCCCGGCCGGCCGTCTGTACTTCAGCGAGAACCACATCGCCATTAGCAAGGTTGTGAGGCGCATTGGTGATGCGTTTTTTGAGCTCCGTGTTGGTTGAGGGCAACACGGATTGCACGTCAACTAGTGCCATACGTGCCGACGGAAGGTGCTTTTTAATAATATCAGCATTCAGTAAATCGAAACCGCGCTCCAAACGATAGCCCTTCCCTTTCACTTTAAACACATCCAGCCCCCAGTCGGAGAGCTGGGAAATATGCCCGGCAACCGCCGTGCGCGACAAATTCACTTCCTGAGCAATGGCTTCGCCTGAGTGAAAATGTCCATCAGACAGCACCGACAATATGTGTTGTCGGATAAGCTTTGACGCCTGTCTCATAATTCGATAAGCCCTTTTCTTCCAACCAGCCTGACTTCCGGTTCCAGCATTATAGTAAACCGTGCCTTCACCGATGACATTATTTCTCTGGCTAAAGTCACAAGATCCTTGCCTGTTGCCCCACCGGTATTGGTAAGTACAAGTGGTTGCGTAGGATGGCAGCGTACACCGTTAATGGCTCTGCCCTTGAACCCGAGTCTGTCTATCAGCCATGCCGCAGGGACTTTTGTGTGCTCGCTGCCTACCGCATAGCCAGGGACGTCATCAAATTCGTCAGTAAGTCTGGAATAATGCGCGTTATCAATGACCGGGTTTTTGAAGAAACTACCGGCATTCCCTAACTCTGCCGGATCTGGGAGCTTGGCCCTTCGGATCCTGATGACTTCATTAAAAATGCTGAGCGGAGTGGGGTCAGACAGCGCAGCCAACTCGCCGTAGGTCGTGATTAACTGGTTCTGTTTGGGTAATACGAAATTCACATGTGTTATCAGCACCTTACCCGCGAGTTCATGTTTAAAAATGCTGTCACGGTAACCGAACAGACACTCAGCGTGAGAAAGCGTAAAGCGGGTGTTGCTATCCAGATATACGCCTTCTACAGACGTAATAAACGTTTCGACTTCAACTCCATACGCGCCGATATTTTGTATCGGGCAGGCTCCGACGGAACCTGGAATCAACGCCAGGTTCTCCATCCCATGCCATCCGTTATCTACGCAGGATGCCACCAACTGATGCCAGTTCTCACCTGCACCAACACGCAATTCGTGTGTGGATTCTGTTTCATTATGCTCGATCCCGGTTATCTCGTTAACCAGTATCTGGCCCTCAAAATCCTCAAGGAATATCGTGTTGCTACCCCCGCCTAAAAGGTAGTTATGTGGATAGCGTGAGCGCGCATCAAAAAATGATTCAATATCAGAAAAAGGCGTAATTTGCTGACTGGAAGCGTCAAGCCCAAAAGTATGATAAGACTGCAGTGAAGGCATGCTTGCGCCGTGTCGATTAACAATATCGCTATGGTAGGCGAAGGCGCGCATGAAAGAAAGCAGACCGCATTGCTGTGGGGCTGTTTATTCTTTACTGCCAAGCAGAGTATCAGCGCTTACGCGTAGTGTTATATGCAGACGCGCAACACTGATAAATATGAGCACGCCTATCGCTGTAAATATAATCTCTATAACATCAAAAGTGCGTGACGTAATAAAGAGTTGTAGACACTCGTCGATAACCAGGCCAACGCCAATGGCGTCGTTATCATTCTAATTGATAACTGTCGTGTAGCACACAACCCAAGCTCACTGAGTTACAGGATAAGCAACGCGTTGATAGCGGCGTAAATGGCCCTACACGGATTACCGGTTAATTTTATGACAGCTTGCACACGCTCCTGCAACCTTGCCTGCAAAATAATACCGAGGCTCCTCGAGAGAGGCAGCACTGCGGGCTTTATCAACAGAAGAAATGAAATCGCGCATGTGTTCCTCCATAAAAGGGTGGTTAGCGCCTCCTGAACTAGCCTGTAACTCAGAGCCGATACGGTGAATTTCAGATAATGCACCAACCACTTCCTCACGTATAGCATCACCATTCTGACCTTGTGCCGCAACACTGTGCTGGAGAGCGCCGTCGAGTATACTGATCTGGATTGCCATCTCAGACATGCTTGACTGTAACTTTTCGCTATCTATGTATTTAAAGTCAGGTGGATAGGTGACTTCTCTGAAGGACGAGTACATGCTGCTGCACCCTACAACCGCCGCCAGCCCCACAAATATACAAAAATACCTTATCGCGTTCTTGTTCATAGCCATGCCCCAACCAAATTGTGCTTATGGTACTCAAAGACGTGATGCGACATCACGCGCACCTTATCACTGACCACAGTGTAGCAGTTGGCACTGGCGGGATACTGTCTCATTATCACTAACGTGATTTTGATCAATAATTTGGAATACTTACAGGCCGGATCAAACAGCGTTATTCGGATAACCGATATTAAACCCGCAGATCAGTTGTTGGAGGTAAGGCACGAGCTCATCTTCAAACCAGGGATTTTTATAAAACCAGCGGTTGTTACGACCAGAAGGGTGAGGCAACACAATGTCAGTAGGACATAACTTTCGCCAGTCAGCCACGGCACTGGTAAGCGTAGTGTAATGAGGTAAGTATTGGCTTTGCGCGTACCTGCCGATATATATGCGCAATTCAGGATTTATTACCTTAAAAAAGTGAGGGTGCCACCGTGGCGCGCAGGGCTTGAGAGGTGGAGCGTCAGCACCATTTTTATACCCTGGAAAGCAAAAGCTCATCGGAATGACAGATACGCCGTCAGCACCGTAAAACTGCGCTTCAGATAACCCCATCCAGGAACGAAGCCTATCCCCAGACGCATCATTCCAGGCGATACCAGATTCATGTGCAAGTCGACCCGGAGCCTGACTGATCAGCGCTACCTTAGATTTAGGATTAAGTAAGAATACAGGTTTAGGCTCATGACTTATTAAGTCGATACAGTGACGGCATGCAGAGGCACGCTTCGCAAGCTGCAATCCATCATTGTGATTCTCATCTGAAGCCAAAACTTGGACCCCGTCAGTTAAGTGTAGAAAATTAATGCTTAACACTCAGTACACAGCACGAATGCGCTTGGTTTATTTTCATGCTGAAGACACTAAGCTTTGTACTCGGGCAAAGATCATCCTGTTATGAAAAGCGTCGCTGTATCGGCCGCTTCTGTATGTTTTCCATATTCGAGTAGTCTCTGACTGTCCGGCATTATTCGAGATATTCTGTGTAGGTTAACCTCTTTTACCAAGAATATTCGCGATGCCTATCATAGGCAATTGAGCGCAGGAGATCCCGGACACCATGACAGTGTGAGAGATGAATACATTGTGTGCCTTATACTTCGCTGTGTTTGACGTTACGAGATGCGTTCGTTCAGCGTATGGGGAATGTATAGCTAGATTGGATTTCTTCGTCACACAACGAAAAAAGCCCGCTCATTTGAGCGGGCTTTTCGAATGGGAGCTTGGCGGTGTGCTACTCTCACATGGGGAGACCCCACACTACCATCGCCGCTAACGTGTTTCACTTCTGAG
>NZ_JAESDH010000055.1 GCF_019249295.1 Alteromonas antoniana | reverse complement strand
GCAGCCAAAGTCTGGGCCTCACTTTACCCATCTTTGAAAAAATTGTGGGGAATTTAGGGAAGAATTATCCATACAAATCAATAAAGGCGCATGCCTGGCGGCAGGCTGGGACGCAAATACGTGGGGCGCTTCGCTAGTTTGCCCTACGCGTTTGCGCCCGTTATTGGGGTGTTATACGGCATGAGGAAACATGGACAAGTTATCCAAACACGCTTTCACCAAAGTTAGGAGAGAACTTTCAAAGTCCACTCTCAAAGAAGTGTCTAATCAGCTTAAGAGCTACAAATGGAAAAAATATCAATACATGCTCTGGAAACAGACAAATGATTTGTTCTGGACAGTAAATATTAGAACTCACTTGAACGCTCTAAAGACGACAATAGATTTGGGCGTAAAGCCACTAGAAATTGATAATATCCTTTGGAATATTATGGATATAAAGGAAAATCATGAAATGCCTACTTCCTTCAGGAGTGTTGGGGCATTCACTTGTACAGAATATCCATTGGATTCCATTACATATGACAATGATGTAGAAAACGACGATTTAGTAGGGGAAATAGTTCATTGGATTACGAATAGATATTTGGAAGTGAAATCACCGTTTTCAGCCCTATACCGTAACCATCCCAACTACATGGAAAGAGGTTCCTATGCAATACCTCTGGTCTGCAGCTTAATATCTGAAGAACAATTAGATGAAGCGGTGCAAGTAGCGAATAGCTTTGAAAGTGGTGCCAAATCTTCAGCTTTAGCAATGACAAATTTGGATGGCAACTCATTCTTTTTTCATGCATTAAATCATTTAAAAAGGTAATGCCGTATAACAATCACATTAAGTCGGTCGCAAGCTCCCTGGGACAGTAACACGTGAGCTCTGTCGCTTCGCTCGGATTTTAGCCCACGTATTACTGCCCCTTATGTGGGTGTTATACACCAACCCTTTTTCAATAATTTTAAAGGTTCTAGCGTCTAGCTCTTCTAAGCGCCTTTCGGCAATTCTCAGCAAAAAGCAGCGGCACCTTCACAGTCAAACAAGGTTCGAGCTCCTCAACTTCGTTCAGCTACGCTGCTCTCTTATCCCAAGTTCTTTAGCCATGCTGGCAATCTGCTTTCGGTTTGCGTATAACAATCAAATTAAGTCGTGTGCGCCGGAGCGCACACTGGGACAATAATACGCAGGCTCAACTCACTTCGTTCGCAGTATAGCCTGCGCATTATTGCCCCTTATTTGGGTGTTATGCAGCAATAGGAATTCGCAGCAATGAGTAATCCATTTGAAATCCAGCTAGAGGGTGTCATAAAAGAATATTCAGAGGAAATAGCTCGCTCAAAATACGACGATGGGTCAGATGTCCTATCTGATACTGATGTCCGCGATTTACAAACACGGTGTCTTGCCGCAATCGAGCGTTCAGCTGGTAAAAGCTCGGTGTATTATGAAAGAGTCCTAGAAATTAATCGGATGAATAATCACATCTATGGACATCTTGCTGAAAATATTGGGGTTGCAAGATCATTGCTGTCTGATATTAGAAACGGGTATATGAAATCACTTGAAGAAATTATTCATGGAGAAGTCTTTAGTGATTTCCTTGAAATGGCAGAGCATTTGAAGTCAAACGGTTACAAAGATGCAGCAGCAGTAGTCGCTGGTAGTACTTTGGAAGCGCATATTCGTCAGCTTTGCCAAAAGCATAGCCTCACGGTTGAATCAGGTGGAAAGCCCAAGAAAACTGATACATTAAACGCAGAACTGGTCAAGTCAGGCGCTTATGGAAAGCTCGACCAGAAAAATGTTACTGCCTGGTTAGGCTTAAGAAACAGCGCAGCACATGGAGCCTATTCAGACTACGACACGGCCCAAGTAAATCTATTGATTGGCAGTATAAGAGAATTTATTTCTCGTAACCCAGCATGAGCTGCATACAAACAAATTATGGCACTCGCTGTCGCTCGCTGGGACACAAACACGCGGGGCGCTTCGCTATTATGCCCCACGCGTTTGCGCCCCATATTTGGAAGTTATACCCCTTTGGAGGAATTTTGAAATATCTCTTATTATTAGTTTTGTTATCTGTTCATGCTTCAGCCTTAACTTCTGAATCAGAAACAAAAAAGAAGCTAATAGAAAAAGCGATTGCAACATCAAATCATTCAGAATTTAGCGATATCACCATGCTAGCCTACTTAAAGGGGCTTACAGTCCAATTGAAATCGCAAAGCGCCTCAGGCGAACAAATAGATTATGAAAAACTAAAATCAAAAGCACATAAAGACGCATCGGAATTAGCTGCGCAATATTACTCTCAACCTGAAATACAAACTGCACTCAGAGATATTTATTCACGGGCTTTTACTGAAGAAGAACTTGCTCAATTAATTGACTTTTATGAAAGTGATTTTGGGAAACATTTTATGCAAATGTACCCGATGATATTTAAACTGAAAATTCATATGGAAGGGGAAGTTATCGAGAAACATCTCGAAACTTTAAAAAACTCGAATGAAAACCCAAACACTAAAGAGTGAAACCGGGGTATAACAAAAAACTATTGGCGCTCACTGCGTTCGCTGGGACACAAATACGTAGGCTCCCTTCGCTTCGCTCCGTATTTTAGCCTACGTATTTGTGCCCCAAAGTTGGGTGTTATATTTTTGGAAGCATATGCGTAATATTCTGATTTTGACGGCGTTAATTTGCTTTAATAGTGTTGCTTTCGAAAAGGAGAAGCCTCTAATTAATGGAAAGTGGGACTGTTCTCCTGAGCCTAGTAGCGAGATGGTATTGGTTAACACTATTGAGTATAGATTCAAAGACATGAGCTTTACGCACTTCGGTAGAGTGACGTTTATCCAAAGTGACGGTTTAGAATCTACAATAGAATCCGTGTCTGTCGGTGCGTTTAAATATGAACCTCCTACTATAGAGTATAATATCGATTCGATTGATATAAAAATAATCGAAGATAAGTCTGGTTTTCTTGAGGGCGCAGAAGAAAGCCTAAAGAAAGCAATGTTAGCTGAATCAGCACCATTAACTATAAAACCTTTAAGTGAGTCACATTGGTTACAAATCAACAGTGAAACAAATGAAGTTACCGAGTGTAAAAAAATATAACAAATTATGGCGTGCGCCAGGGCGCACTGGGACGCTAACACGCAGGCGGCTTCGCCATTTTCGCCTGCATGTCCGCGCCCCATATTTGGGTGTTAGCTATTACCTAGGTTGTTATGAGTATTGATTATTCAAAATACAGTAGAGCTGAATTACTAGATGTTTTAGAGCACATAGATGCCGAAAGCTACCCTGAAAGGGTTGAAGCAGTAAAACGAGCGCTAACTCATCCAGACTTGCTCAGTAAAAGCGAAAAGGACTTTGAATCCGCATCTATTAACGAAATTGACCTCGAAATAAAAAAACAGAAGGAAACAGGAAACTTAAACGCCATAAAGCACTTGGAAGACTTCAAAACTAAAAAAAAAACGAGCAACTTTACTTGATAGCTATGGTGTAATTGTCACTTCCCCGTTGTTATGTTGGTTGTTATTTGCACGCGCTTACAAGCTAGACAAAACATCAACTATAAGTGTTTTTGCAATAGGCACATGCGTATCAATATATTTATATTATAAAAAGGGCTCGAAAACTTAAAAATGAAAGCTAGCAAGCAACTGTTTATGCTCCTAAGTGGGGTGTTAAACGCAATAGGTCAGAATATCTTTTTAACATCGCGATAGAAATTCTCATGAGAGCCAAGTGCGATCAATTCGAGTATTACAGTGCCATCCTCGTAGCTGTAACCAAGTAAAGTTAACTGCTTTACCATCTTGAATTTGTACACGCGAAGAAAGGCTAAGTCGCCTTTTTTCTGCTCTCCTAGAAGAGGATCGTCCATCAGTTCCTTTACAGCTTTATCCAAGTCTTTTTTCTGATTCTGATGTAATTTCTTTACTGCTCTTTTGAAATTAGCTGTCTGTAAAACACTGGTAATCTTAGCCAAAATCGTAAGGTTCCAACTTTCCTGCTTCTTTTTCAGCTTTGGAAATAATTGCCTGCTTCACAAATTCATATGGCAAATCTGGATTATCTTCCATCATTTCACCTATCTTTGCCCAATGCTCAATCTGTTTTGGCATAGTTCGGTTTAGTGCTTTACCCATAATGGTCGCTTTCTCAACTAGATCTTGGTCTAATCTTACGCTTGCTGTTGCCATAATATGTCTCCTAGTAAATCGCCACCCAATTGTAGCAACACGCTACAAATGTAGCAAATTGCGCATACCAAACGCATAAACTCTCGCTGCGCTCGTTAGGGACAAGAAGTCGTAGGCTCCCTTCGCTTCGCTCGGTATTTTAGCCTAAGTATTTTTGCTGTTATGCGGGTATTAGGCACTCACCAGGAAAACGTAGAATGAATGGAATCAAAATAACATCCAATCACAGCGATTTAGACTTAAATGTCATACATGCATTTATTTCTGAAAGTTACTGGGCAAAGAACATACCTATAGTTGCTGTTGAGAAAGCTATTTCAAACTCCTTGGTTTTCGGAGCTTATAATACTTCCGGAGAACAAATTAGGTTTGCTCGTGTCATTACTAATAAAGCGACTTTTGCCTACTTAGGGGATGTATTTGTTTTAGATGAGTTTCGTGGCTTAGGCATTAGTAAGTTACTTATGAAGTCGGTTTGTGAACATCCAGACCTTCAAGGGCTACGACGTTTTATGCTAGCAACAAGCGATGCACACGGTTTGTATTCCCAGTTCGGATTTAAGCCGTTAGAAAACACAGAAACGTTCATGCAAATATGGCAACCGGGAATCTATGACTAATCCGAACGTGCCTGACAAAAAAATTAAGTCAGTCACTGCGTTCGCTGGGGCGCAAGCAGATGGGATGCGTCACTTCGCTCCATTGCTTACTTCATGGATTATAGCCCCAAAGATGGGACATTAGGCATACTATGAATCCACTAAAAGCAAATCGAGAAAAAACGTATAAATTGACCGATTTACCCAATATAGGCAAGGCTGGCGCTTCAGACTTGCAGCTACTCGGGATCAAGCAGCCACATGAGCTCATTGGCCTAAATCCTTATAAAATGTACGAGGAGCTGTGCCTCAGAACAGGTCAAAAGCATGACCCTTGTGTTATTGATGTTTTTATATCCATAATTCGTTTCATGGAAGGTGAGAAAGCCCAACATTGGTGGGCATACACAAATGAGCGTAAGAAAGCTACCGAGATGAAGGCGAGTCAGCAAGCCTGACAGGCTACAGTAGTCGCTTGCAGGTTCGATAAAATGTGAACTGGGTGCTATCCCGCTTACTCGACTTAGAGGGTGTTTCATGGAAGGGAGTTGTAGCTGTAAAAGTGTTCACTTTAGTTCATCTGGTGAAATCAAAGCTATTGTTAATTGCCACTGTAATCTTTGCCGCAAAATGAATGGAAGTGCATTTTCAACATATGTAGTTGTTGCAGATGAAGGATTTATTTTGAAAACAGGCTCATTGAAAAAAGTGAAAGTATCTGAAAATGCCTATAAAAGCTTTTGTGAGCACTGTGGTACGCCAATATACAATCAAAATCCTAAACTTTCTGGCCTTAAAATTTTGTACTGGGTTCAATAGACACTCCTCAGGGTCTTAAACCAGCAATAAATATTTATTGTGAATCCCAACATCAATGGGTAAATCAAATAGCTGCTTTACCCAGCTTTGCGCAAGGCTTGATGTAGGCGGCATTTCGAATCACTGCAGATGCATGCGGAGCTGCTGGAACACGAGTACGTAGGTCCGCTCCACTATTATGCCTGCGCGTTACAGACCTTATTTAGTAGCCAGATACTTTTTCGGACTTACCTACCTATGAAAAAAATTAACGTTATTGGGACGAGCGGTAGCGGGAAATCTCATTTCAGTAAGCGATTAGCAAAAAAACTAGATATCCCATACATAGAAATGGATGCAATTCTTTGGCAATCGGATTGGCAGCAACTAGAAAACGCTGCGTTTCTTCTCGCCATTCAAGAAATTGTCAGCCAACCAAGTTTTGTTCTGGATGGGAATCACTCAAAAACAAGTAGCATAAAGTGGTCAGCAATCGACACCATCATCTGGCTGGATTTAGGTTTCTGGCGCACTTTTTTACAAGTGCTTATGCGCTCAATCAAGAGGGCTCATACCCAGCAGGAAATCTGGGAAGGAACCGGCAATAAAGAATCATTTCGCCGTAATTTCTTCACCTCTAAATCAGTCATTTTGTGGATGTTAAAAAACTATTGGAAAACAAAATCTAAATATCGCATTCTTTTTAAAGAAAAATCATCGAGCAACATCACGTTAGTTCGGTTAACCTCAAGAGCGGACGTGGAAGCATTCTTACGCAACGTTGAGCGTACCTGATAATCTGTTGTAGACACTCGCTTGGACGCAAATCTATATCAGCATAGCTTCGCTACGTGCTATCGCCCGAATGAAGTGTTATGTGCCAGTGGAAATTGGGGAATTAAAAGCATTATATGGACGTTGAAGAATCAAAGCTCGCCTTAGAAATTCTCGGAAAACGCCGCTATACCGGGCGTGGGGTTATATCACCCTCTTTAAAAACTGGCTTACGTCATTTCAGAATCAGGCAGTTCTTGCAATCAAATAGCCGCGAATTCAAGTCCGAAGTGCACCACTCGCTAAACTAAGCTGCTTTTCTTAATTCATTGAACACAACCGATGGCTG
>NZ_JAESDH010000054.1 GCF_019249295.1 Alteromonas antoniana | reverse complement strand
AACCACCTCCGCAGCCATTTATTGGTGTGGTCTACAGAGGATTATGTCTTTTTAGAGGGGAAAATCCCTAGAACCCCAAGGTGGATCTGAATGGAGGGCAGATAACTGATAATCTAAACAATAGCGGACTTCTTGGTACTTGCTCTCTCGGGCTGCTTTGTACGTTTTTCGGACCTTGAGACTATAAATTTCCCACCCTATTGATCAGTAGATTTACATTAAAATCATATACACACTGTGATGCCAATTCAAGATAAAGGCGCCATTGCTAGTAACTCACTCTCATACCTATAAACGACATCGTCCAGAGCAGACGTTACTGTATCAATTGGTCGAACGCCACTACCCAGAATTTCAGAAGCAGCTTTCACAAAAAGGGAAGTCGTTACCACTTCATGTGGTAAAAGAGTTTGAAGAGTTTCTTAGGTGTGGTCGGCTTGAGCATGGTTTTTTGCGTGTAGTTTGTGACGACTGCAAGCATGAGAAACTGCTGGCGTTCAGCTGCAAACGCAGGGGATTTTGCCCAAGTTGCGGTGCAAGAAGGATGGCAGAAAGTGCCAAGTTGTTAGTTGAAGATGTTCTTCACGGTTACCCTGTACGCCAATGGGTATTGAGTTTACCCATCCCGCTTCGTCTACTTCTAGCTAGGTATCCCAAACACTTAAGTAAAATCATGCAAATCATTCATCGTGCTATTTCTTGCGATATTGTGCATCGGGCTGGGTATCTTAAGAAGCAAGCAAACACAGGAGCGGTGACTTACATTCAGCGATTTGGTAGTGCACTGAATCTCAATATTCACTTTCACATGCTCTTTTTGGAAGGCGTTATCACTCAGGAGTGTGGACAGTCCAAATTCAAGTGCGTTAAAGCACCAAACCACAATGATATGGAAACCCTCGTGAATGTCATTAGCCATCGCATCGCGACCTACTTGGAGAAGGCCGGGCTCGTTCAACGGGATATGGACAACACATTTCTCGATTTACCCATGGATGACGAAGATAGTTTACTGCCCTTGCAAGCAGCCTCTGTCAATTACCGCATTGCTGTAGGACCAGATACAGGCAAAAAAGTCTTTGCCTTGCAAACCTTACCTGCCAAAGACGAACAACATTACGGTCAATTAGCTCAAATAAACGGTTTTAGCTTACACGCTGGGGTGTTTGCAGACAGCCATCAAACTGACAAACTGGAAAGGCTATGCAGATATATCTCAAGGCCAGCGTTAAGCGAGCAACGATTGAGTCTAACCGATTCAGGAAAAGTAAGATATCAACTGAAAACTCCCTATCAAGACGGTACCACACATGTCTTTTTTACTCCCTTGGATTTCATAGGCAAGCTCGCGGCACTGGTGCCAGTGCCGAGGCTAAACCTTACGAGGTTTTATGGCGTGTTTGCTCCCAATGCTAAGGTGCGTGCCGA
Organism: Alteromonas antoniana; assembly: GCF_019249295.1. Classification (GTDB taxonomy): domain Bacteria; phylum Pseudomonadota; class Gammaproteobacteria; order Enterobacterales; family Alteromonadaceae; genus Alteromonas; species Alteromonas antoniana. The sequence goes on along the minus strand of NZ_JAESDH010000054.1, from coordinate 6,935 downwards.
GGTAACGGCTTCACAACGCGGTAAGAATAGCCCTCGCTTAGCAGAGCATCTGAAAGATTCAGATAAACCATACCATGCGCGAAGCATGTCGTGGGCACAAAGGTTAAAAAGAGTATTCAATATTGACATCACAGTCTGTGAGGCTTGTGAAAAAACCAACGTCAAAATTATTACTTGTATTACGGATCCGGCTGTTATCCATAAGATTTTGGCGCACCTTGACAAGCAGACTCTTCTTGAAGCAAAAAACGATTCTCTAATGCCGCCACTTCGAGCTCCACCAGCCACAGCCTCATTCAGTGACTACATCATTCAACGCGACTTCGATTTTGGCGCATGAAGCACAAAAAACAGACCATCACTTGAACATGCAACATGTTGAGGTAAGGGCTTTCACATATCTCATTGCGGATTTCAGTACCCAAGACCAGTTATATTGCGTCTATCTTGATGACAACTACTTCACTGATTCCTGAAAAGTACCCATTTGACACACGTGCAACTGGCCTTAAATACAGCTGACACAGTGGGTAGTACATAGCGTTAATATTTCTTATACTCCCGACAATGCTATCGACTATACCGCTGATTTCCCGATCGCTCAGTTCTCTCTTGACGACGCTGGTGTGATAATGGAGCGCTCCTGCAAGAGTATCCTCGACAAACGCAAGCACTTCCCGGCTCGGCGTAAATGCGCTGATTCGCTTCAAGGGCTGATACAGCTTTTCACTGAACTGGCGACGATACTGATGCCTTATCGCAGCCAACTCGGGGTTTCGAGGCACCACCTCGAGTATCTTCACCATGGCCTGGCCTGGTGTTCCCGTAAGAAATCTGACAATACGCCCGGTGTAGTCAATGAGCACTTCGCGGGGGTCATCATCGGGGCCCATGGCAGGCAGATCATCGTGGTACATATCCTGGAATAAACTCAGAATCAGTTCCCGCTTACTACTGTAGCGCCGATATACGGTATTTCTACCGCATCCCGCGCTGGCGATGACGTCGTCCATGGTAAGGCTGTCGTAGCCTTTTTCCGCCAGCAACTCCCAAGCCGCTGCCTTGATGGCATCGCCAACCCCGGCGCTGCGTGGGCGTCCTCTAGACTGTGTCACTTTCGGGCACTCCTTTCACTTCCCGTCGAGTCATACGAATGACACTTCTTTCCAATATCATCACGTATCGTCAGAGACTCACTCTCAGGGCCTGTTCACACGAAGTCGAGGCTCAAGTTTATGACAATTCCACAATGAAGTCCCGACTGGCCAGACCGGATATTACGCCGCTGGTCCAGTGTCGCCTTCGGGACAATCCGGAAAGCCTGTTTCTTTCATGTTGTCATATTTCCTTCAAACTTCTGCAATCCAATAACGATACTATATCGCATCGTTATTGGATGCCCCCCCTTTTTTTTACTCACAACGAGGTCACAACCATGAAAAACTTGAAATGGCTCCCCGGCCCCCTGGGGTTTGCCCTTTCCGCAACAGCACTTGCCGCTACCGGTGAGCCCTCAAACACGAACACCAGTAATATAACGGAGGTGATTGTAGTAACTGCTCAGAAGAGAGAACAGGAGATCACCGATGTTCCCATGGCAATGAGCGCCTACAGCGGCGAGTTTCTGGAGAAAATCGGCGGCTCCGAGCTGAACAGGGTCGCTGAACTTACTCCCGGGTTCGTGATGCAGCTTCAGGATAGGTTCGCTCCAGGGTTTTCCATACGGGGCATCACTACCAATGATTTCAACCCGGAGAGCGAACTTCGGGTCGCGATTTTCCAGGACGGCGTGGCCGTTACCCATGCCAACGCCTCTTATGGCGAGCTTTTCGATATAGACCGCATCGAAGTCGAAAAGGGGCCTCAATCCACATTGCACGGCAGATCCGCACTGAATGGCGGCGTCTCCATCTTCCAGAAGAAGCCTTTATTCGAACAGGTGTTCGAAGTCAAAGGTGGCTTGGGAGAATATGGTTATCAGCATGTTCAGGCTGTTGCCAATACACCCTTGTCGGATACTATGGCTGTCAGGTTTGGCGCATTGACGAAGGAGAAGGACGGTTTCGTGGAAGACAGCGACGGTTCGGGCAGTTTTAACGCCGTGAACACTGAGGCCTACCGCCTGGGCGTACTTTGGGAACCAAGCGACGATCTACGCTTTCATCTTTCCACCACCTACGATCTCGATGACACCAGCGGCGGCGTACCCTTTAAATCAGGCACGTTTCTGCCGCTGGACCAGAGCACCGGCAAGGTGATCGGCGATCTGGATTTCTGGACTCCCACTCACCTTGAAACCTTTGGGGAGCTGCCAAAATCCTATTTTGAGCGTGAAATCAGGGGAGTAAGCGGAACCACTGAATACACCATTAGCGACCGGTTTACCCTCACATCAATCACCGGCTATCGATGGTTTGAATCGTGCGAGGCCGTCGACAACGACGGTACTCCCACCAATATCATCGCCTCCGAACTGTGTGCCTCTGGAGAACAACTCTCCGAGGAAGTACGTGTAAACTTCACCGACATTGGTCCATTTAACGGTTTTGTTGGCGTTGGCGTGTTCGATGCCCAGAACGATATGAGCTTGGACATGGGATATGATGAGCGCGCCATGTCACTTCTGCTGACTGGCCAACTCCAGGCGTTTGCGCCCCGCGGGCTAACAAACGCGGAGATTAACAGCATGCTGGGTGACTCAGCGAACTCTCTGAAAGCATTTCACCTGGATCGACAGGTCCGCCATGCGGATATCAGAACCTATGACCTCTTTGCCGATGTCACCTCGAACCTCACCGATAATCTGGAGATTTTCATTGGGGGACGTATGACATGGGACAAGAAAGAGGTTTCGCTCCAGGGTACGACACCCTATGGCGTAAGCAGCCTGACCGGGAGCGGATTACTGTTAGGTCCCACACCAGGCAATCAAAAGTACAGCGACTCGAACAGTTCCTCTACAGCCACAGGCAGGGTCGGGCTTCGGTATGAAATTACACCCAACCTGAACTGGTATGCCGTTTACGGCCTGGGCAAACGCCCGGAAGTCGTTACCGTGAATACTAATGGCACCTCTTCACTTATCCCGACAGAGGAGCTGACGTCCATGGAGACTGGCATAAAGTTCCAGCTGCTGGATGGCCGTGTCGTCGGTGACAGCTCCATTTACTATTACGAATATGAAAACTTCCAGACCCTCGCGGCAGTCGAGGGACGACTCGTCACCGTCAACGCCGGCGAGGCGGACTCAACCGGATTTGAAGCCCAGGTTAATTACCTGGCCACTGACAGTTTGAGTTTGTTTGGCAGCTACGGCTACAACAAGGCCAGATTGCGTACCGGCGCATACAAGGACAACAGCTTCCGTAACAGCCCGGATCACATGTTTTCTGTCGGTGCCAGCTTCGAGTGGCCGCTGCAAACCGGTGTCATTGCGTTCTCACCGGTTTACAGCTGGCAGTCAAAAATGTTCTTTTTTGACGACAATGACAAAGCAATTCTTCAGCAGCGAACCCCCGCAGCATTCTCCGACACCAAGGTCGACGAATTCCAGGGTGCCTTCGGACTGTTCAGCGCCCGCCTGTCATACACCAGTGCGGATGAAGCCTGGATGGTGGCTATTGTCGGCGACAACCTGACTGACGAAAAGTACATCGTCGATGCAGGCAACATGGGTGATTATTTCGGCATTCCAACCTTTATCGCCGGCAGTCGCCAGAATGTCCGCGCCGAGTTCACTGTCAATTTCTGATCAACCCCAAAACGGAGCAATTTCATGAATATGATCAATGCCTCGCTCAAGAGCGGGATTCTTGCCTCATTTATCGCGGTATCCACCGCCGCACCCCTGTCTCTGGCGGCTTCACCGGATGATAAAACGTTCACCATCGCGGTGATTCCGGATACCCAGAACTACCTGGACTATACCCACCAGAAAGCTGAAGGGTTTCCCTTCGATGCCAACAAGCTCTTCATAGAACAGATGCAGTACATCGCGGACAACCTGGAAAGCCAGGGCGGTGACATCGCTTTCGTCACCTCCCTCGGGGATGTCTGGCAACACCAGACCTTGTCCATGGACGAAGATCACAAGGCGCGGGGATTCAAGATTGCGCCTAACCCCATTGTGGATAGCCACTTCGCTCCCACGGAAAAGGCCAAAACCGTTGAAATGCCCAAGGCCCATGAAGGCTTTTCCCTGATTGCGGGCAAAGTACCGTTTTCGGTAGCACCGGGAAATCATGACTACGACGCCATGTGGACAGATGCCAATCATCCTCCGTCTGCCAATCCCGACCCCCACGATCTAGCTACTTTTGGCATGCTGCATCCCGGAGGCCTGGACAATTTCCGGTCTGTCTTCGGCGCTAATTCGGTATTTTTCAAGGACAAACCCTGGTACGTGGAGTACAACGATGGCGGCGCCGACAGCGCTCAAATATTCGAGGCGGGAGGCTACAGGTTCCTCCATATCGCTCTCCAGTTCGATGCCCCCAACGCGTCGCTGGAATGGGCCGCCGGCGTGGTGGAGAAACACCCGGGCCTGCCAACCATTGTGTCCACGCACGACTACCTCAACACCGACGGTGAACGAAAGGCCAATCCGGTGATGGATGGTCATGTGGTGGATCCCATTCACAATAACCCCGAAATGGTATGGCAAAAGTTTATTAGCCAGCACGACCAGATTTTCCTGGTGCTTTGCGGCCATCAACTCGCCCAGGCGACCCGCATGGATAGCAATGCCCATGGCAATCCGGTCTGGCAATTACTTTCCGACTACCAGGCTCGGGCCCAAACCGCCATTGACGCCGGCGTCAAGGTCGAATCAGGCCTGGGAATCGGCATAGGAGATGGATGGATGCGCTTCATGGAGTTTGATATGAGCGGTAAGGACCCGGTCGTCCATGTCAGGACGTACTCCACCCATTACGATGTTCAAAGTACCGATCACAAGGAGTACGCGGAATGGTACAAGGATCACGAGCAACCCCATATGACCGAGGCCCAGTTTCGCTCCGGAGATGATTTCAAGCTGAAACTCAACGGCTTTTCCAAGCGTTTTGCCACCAAAGCTGCTCTCGTAAATCAATAATACTTCAGGACAGCACTCCGCCCTCGGGCGGAGTGCTTTTCCTCTTCAGCAGCTGGAAGCGCTGGCCGGGCGAATCAAGGTGTTCGACCCTCTGCTGGAGCATCACGCATTCGTGCAACAATTGCAGTCAGCGCATGGGCGTAAAAGCAGTTTTTGGGCACGCCTGTAGACTTGATGTAGTATTAAAGCCCGCTAATCGAGCATGAGTCTCATACGGATGCTCGGGTCGAAAGGGAATCCCCAGGCGAGTAACCTGTTTGCGGTGATCCATTAGCTGCAGGAGCAGAAGAGCATACATCTGGAAGCAAAGCCAGGAAAGCGGCCTATGGAGCTGTGCGGCAGCGCTCAGTAGGCAATTTTTCAAAATATTGTTAAGCCTTTTCTGAGCATGGTATTTTTCATGGTATTACCAATTAGCAGGAAAATAAGCCATTGAATATAAAAGATAAAAATGTCTTGTTTACAATAGAGTGGGAGTGACGGGCACTGGCTGGCAATGTCTAGCAACGGCAGGCATTTCGGCTGAGGGTAAAAGAACTTTCCGCTAAGCGATAGACTGTATGTAAACACAGTATTGCAAGGACGCGGAACATGCCTCATGTGGCGGCCAGGACGGCCAGGACGGCCAGCCGGGATCGGGATACTGGTCGTTACCAGAGCCACCGACCCGAGCAAACCCTTCTCTATCAGATCGTTGACGAGTATTACCCGGCATTCGCTGCGCTTATGGCAGAGCAGGGAAAGGAATTGCCGGGCTATGTGCAACGGGAATTTGAAGAATTTCTCCAATGCGGGCGACTGGAGCATGGCTTTCTACGGGTTCGCTGCGAGTCTTGCCACGCCGAGCACCTGGTCGCTTTCAGCTGTAAGCGTCGCGGTTTCTGCCCGAGCTGTGGGGCGCGGCGGATGGCCGAAAGTGCCGCCTTGCTGGTTGATGAAGTACTGCCTGAACAACCCATGCGTCAGTGGGTGTTGAGTTTCCCGTTTCAGCTGCGTTTCCTGTTTGCCAGCCGGCCCGAGATCATGGGGCGGGTGCTGGGCATCGTTTACCGCGTCATTGCCACGCACCTGGTCAAGAAAGCGGGCCATACCCACCAAGTGGCCAAGACGGGCGCGGTCACCCTGATCCAGCGTTTTGGATCGGCGCTCAATCTGAATGTTCACTTCCACATGCTGTTTCTCGACGGTGTGTATGTCGAGCAATCCCACGGCTCAGCGCGTTTCCGCTGGGTCAAGGCGCCGACCAGCCCAGAGCTCACCCAGCTGACGCACACCATCGCCCACCGGGTGGGTCGCTATCTGGAACGGCAAGGCCTGCTGGAACGGGATGTCGAAAACAGCTATCTGGCCTCGGATGCGGTGGATGACGACCCGATGACACCCCTGCTGGGGCACTCGATCACTTACCGTATCGCTGTCGGTTCACAGGCGGGGCGAAAGGTGTTCACTTTGCAAACTCTGCCGACCAGTGGTGATCCGTTCGGTGACGGGATTGGCAAGGTAGCCGGGTTCAGCCTGCACGCCGGCGTGGCGGCCAGGGCCGATGAACGCAAGAAGCTCGAACGGCTGTGCCGGTACATCAGCCGCCCGGCGGTATCCGAGAAGCGGCTATTACGGATCCGGCTGTTATCCATAAGATTTTGGCGCACCTTGACAAGCAGACTCTTCTTGAAGCAAAAAACGATTCTCTAATGCCGCCACTTCGAGCTCCACCAGCCACAGCCTCATTCAGTGACTACATCATTCAACGCGACTTCGATTTTGGGGTTCTAGGGATTTTCCCCTCTAAAAAGACATAATCCTCTGTAGACCACACCAATAAATGGCTGCGGAGGTGGGT
>NZ_JAESDH010000053.1 GCF_019249295.1 Alteromonas antoniana | reverse complement strand
AAAAATCCGATGACCTTACGATCATCGGATTTTGATCCTCTTACAGCCAATGTCAATCTCTTAACTGATCGGCATTAAGCAGTAGCTCGCCTTTTTTACTCACTCATTATGTCTTCATCGGACTAATGAGCGAAAAAAGTTAAGGACGCAGTGCCCTTTCACCTCGTGCCAGTCCACACACCCCCGTCCGCGAAGACTCAATGATTTCTGCACACTGTCCCATTGTGGTCGCAAAGGCGTCCAGTTTGTCACTGGTGCCGGTGATCTCAATGGTATAGTTTGCAGCGTTAACATCGACGATGCGGGCACGGAAGATATCCGTGTTGCGCTTTACTTCGGCGCGAATAGCTTCGCTGCGGGTGGCCACTTTTACTAACATCAGCTCACGTTCGATGTGTGCGCCTTCGGTTAAGTCAACCACTTTAAGCACGTCAATAAGCTTATTTACCTGCTTGGTGATTTGCTCAATCACCTTGTCATCGCCGTGGGTGATGATGGTCAGGCGCGATAAACTTGGGTCATCCGTTGGTGCCACACACAATGAATCTACGTTGTAGCCGCGTTGTGAAAATACGCCTACGATACGTGATAAGGCACCCGGGGCGTTTTCCATCAGTACTGAAATAATACGTTTCATCAGGTTCGCTCCGTCTTGCTTAAGCGCATGTCATCCATGGCGCCATACTTAATCTGCATGGGGTACACGTGTTCATTCTGGTCAATAGCAATGTCCATAAATACCAGGCGGTCTTTGTGACTAAAGCACTCCTCCATTGCCGAATCCAGCTGATCCAGCGAGTCTACCTTGATACCAATATGTCCGTAAGCTTCAGCAAGCTTCACAAAATCGGGCATCGAATCCATATAAGAATGGGAGTGACGACCTTTGTAAATCATGTCCTGCCACTGCCGAACCATACCCAACGCGCGGTTATTCAACGAGATGATTTTTACCGGCAGGTTGTACTGCAGACAGGTGGACAACTCCTGAATATTCATTTGAATACTGCCATCACCGGTAACTACCACTGATGTGGCCTCGGGGTGCGCAAACTGTACGCCCATCGCAGCAGGTAAGCCAAAGCCCATAGTGCCCAGACCACCTGAGTTAATCCACTGGCGCGGCTTATCATAGGGATAGTAAAGCGCTGCGAACATCTGATGCTGGCCTACGTCTGAGCTCACATACGCTTCGCCATTGGTATACTTATATAGCGACTCAATAACGCGCTGCGGTTTAATCACCGTATCGCCCTGCTCGTAATTCAGACACTTGCGTCCACGCCACTGGCCAATTTGCTGCCACCAGTCTGCAAGCTTCTCTTTCTGCCCGGACAGGTCTTTCTTGTCTACCTGCTCCAGCAATTGCTCAAGCACTTTGTCTACCGATCCCACTACCGGAATATGCGCATTCACGGTTTTCGAAATAGACGCCGGATCGATATCCACATGAATAATGTCGGCATGAGGGCAGAATTTATCCACATTGTTGGTCACGCGATCATCAAATCGTGCACCGAGCGCCAGGATACAATCGGAATTGTGCATGGTTTTGTTCGCTTCCAGCGTACCGTGCATTCCCAGCATACCGATAAATTGTTCATGGGTTCCAGGCATCGCCCCCAACCCCATCAGGGTGCAGGTCACCGGCGCCTGAAGCTTTTCAGCCAGTTCGATCACTTTCGCCGAGGCGTCAGATGCAATGGCTCCGCCCCCCACATAAAGCACCGGGCGCTCAGCTTTCATTAACGAATCGACTGCTTTTTTGATTTGTTTTGGGTGACCACGTTCCGTCGGATTGTATGAACGCATCGTCACGTCGGTCGGAAACACGTAGGGGTGCTCTTCAGCAACGTTAACAATATCTTTGGGCAGGTCAACAACGACTGGACCCGGTCGGCCAGTATTCGCGATATAGTAAGCCTTCGCTATGGCTTCAGGAATATCAACGGCACGCTTCACCAGAAAGCTGTGCTTCACGATAGGACGTGAACAGCCCACCATATCGGTTTCCTGGAATGCATCTTCGCCTATATGCATAGACGGCACCTGCCCTGACAAAATCACCATGGGAATCGAGTCCATGTACGCAGTCGCAATACCGGTTATGGTATTGGTTGCACCAGGTCCCGAGGTGACGAGCACTGTGCCGGTTTTGCCAGTTGAACGTGCATACCCGTCCGCCATATGAGCGGCTGCCTGTTCATGACGCACGAGGACATGTTTGACATCATCCTGCGCAAATAACGCATCGTAAATGTCGAGTACGGCACCACCTGGGTAGCCGAACACATGTGTCACTCCTACATCTTTTAGCGCTTCAACCACCATGGCGGCGCCTGACATCATCTTCACAGTGAAATCTCCTGTTTTAAGGGTGTTTTCCGCGGTTTATTGACCGTAGGCGGACTATATCTAAGAGAATAGGAAGATAAAACACCAAAAAGCAGAAAAGTGAGATATGTATCCCAATATATGAAAATATTAGGACAAACCTTTCAATTTGACGTCATTTTTACGGCGAAAAGAGTCTGAATTTCACATTTAGTTAACATTCAGGCATGCGATGCAGCTCCACCCGTCGCTAATCGTCATCTAAGCCAATTTCAATGGGGCTGTCGTCGTCAACAACATCATTGTCAGAGTCAACATCATCAGGTTTGGTAGACCCATAAATGCTTGCTGTTTTTGGCCTGTTAATCCGCTTTTGATACTTCACCCATGCTTTTTCAGCAGAGGTTACTGGCTCGCGATGACCAAACGCCGCTTCTAAATAGCCATGCTCTTCCTCATTCTCTGGTGATAGTTCGCCATCGACCAGAGCAGCTATCAGACTACCATGTTGCTGCAGCATTTTACTTTCTGATATGGAAAAATCGCCTGAACGTCCGAAACCGTACGGATAATGCTTAGGATCGCTGAACATGCGTTTGGATAGTATTTCGCGGGTAAGTTTGCCCATAACTCTCTCCCATCGGACTTATCCCGACGCGTGCCTGAAGCACGAAAATAACGGGATGACAGTGACACGGTGAGACACACAACCACCTTAACCAGAGAATAGTGCTGCGTGACTATAATGCTATTGGTAGGTATTAGTCGCTAATAAAAATACTGTCAAACAAAAAGGCGGCCAAATGGCCGCCCTGATAAAAATATCATTGAAGTGTCATATTCAGTGACTGTTTTTCGATAGGTGCGAACAGGTCTGTGGTCGCCTAACCTTTTCGGGATTTAGGAACCCATGCCCAGATCATTTCACACAATATGGGTTCAATACCCTGCGCATCGGTAACTTTCACCTGCACAGTCACTTCCCCTTTGTCTTCAGTCTGCATCTTTTGAATTTGTTCGTCAGTCAGCCAGGCCACTGCCTGCATATCACCCTGTGCCCGCTTTACGTACTGCAGGTTCATATTTTTAATCAGTGGTAGTTTGTCACCCGGCAGGTTCACGCCCACAACAAAGCCCGTTGCAGATTCAGCCAACAGCGCCATGGCGGCCGCGTGGACACTTCCAATGTGGTTCTGCACTTTTTTGTAATTTTTCTGCCGAAACGTCACAGACTTCAGATCAGTTTCCAGGATATCCACCTTCGTCGTGCCTGTCAGCTTCACCTTATACCGGAACATCCAGGTAAGTAACTTGCTTCGAAGCCATGCGGGGTAGGTGTTCGCCTTAATCGCAAACTGTCTTAACGGATTTGATGCTGCCATAAACTTGCCCTCGCCATCTGGTTTGACCAGTTAGCCTACGGCCAGGCGCGTGCAAAGGCAAGTTTTTATCACCGGTTTACGGCATTATCCATTCAGGTGGATATGCCGAGTAGCTGCTGCAGTGACTTGGTGTATTCCGCATAATGTTTCCAGCGTCCAACCGAACGCGCATTAATGGCTTCTCTTACCTGGACTTTACTGGCCGTCGATACGGGAGTGTTGTTCGTTTCAACCTGAACACACTGTGGCTCCCATTCAAGACCGCAAAAACTGATGAGTTCCCTGACTTCTTCCTGAGGATTTGTGACCAGGGCCTCATAAGATTGCAGACGAATGGCTTGTGGATGATGTGCCTTCCATCGCGCCATTAACTCCTCGAATCGCTGGTAGAACCGGCCAATATTCATCAGGTCATAGGCATAAGCGTAATACGGACTGTTTATGGAGAACAGTTGACGGTAATTGCCGATACAGGTATCCATCGGATCGCGAACCAGACATACGACTCTCGCTTTAGGTAATGCCCGACGGATCAGGCCCACATAGAAAAAGTTGAAAGGCAGCTTATCTACAACGAATTGGTGGTCTTTACGTAAAAACGCGGTTCGCTCGAGATACCGTTCACCCAGCGCGGTAAAGTCGAGATCTTCTGCTGCCGCCAGCGTCGCCAGATCCAGCACCTGATTGGACGCAGTCCGAGTAAGCTCTTTCACCGCGACACCAAAATCCTGCAGCTCTCCCCCAGAGGTGACCTGACTATGGTTACTGATGATCCTTTCCACCAAGGTGGTTCCGGAGCGCGGCATCCCGATAACAAAAATCGGGCTGTCGCTGTCACTTCCGCTTTTAATTTTTGCCGAGTCAGCAGCGGTTTGCTCCAGAAAGTCGAATAACGCCTGAAAGCGTGAGTCAATATCGGCAAACTGCTTACGCTTAGGCGCCTTGGCTTTATTCAGCACTTCAAAGGCGCCACGATAATTACCAATGGCTTCAAATTCCTTAGCCAGTGCATGACCGATATGCAGCCCACCGTCAGCATTGTCTTTCAACTGTTCTTTCAGCTCCGACAACCTGTCGATATGATTGTCCCTTGCGGTGATACCGCCGAGATCTGACAACGCAAAATGCGCCTGGTAATAATCCGGTTTCAAAGCAATAGCTTTTTCAAAACCGTCACGTGCGGCATCGAAGTTACCGGCGAATTTGCATGACACCGCATGGTTGTAATAGAAAAACGGGTTCTGTGGAGATAAGGCTATCGCCTTTTCGAAATAAGGAAGTGCCCTTTCGTGCGCGCCTACCCGGCTAAGCGATACGCCTACGGTATCCATTTCGAGCGCTCTTTCCAGTGCATCCACCGGCGCATTGTCCACGGCTGTCAGCGCGGCTGCCATATCGCCCTTGAGTGCATGACACTTAGCCAGATAGGCAAAGGTTAGCGGGCGAGCCTCCAGTGCATTTGATTTTTCAAGCAAACTGACGGCTTTATTCACCTGCCCCATTTCGATATGAATAATGCCCAGCAAAAAATACGCATGAGCATCATCACCCCACTGTTTAATCAGGGTGACACACGCTTTATGTGCCGAAACAAAATCCCGTTGATTTATCGCTTTGCCAGCGGCCTCTAACAACTGTGCTCGATTGTCCATTCGCGTCCGTCTTACTTCTGTGTCGAAAACGAAAAAGGCACTCAGTGAGTGCCTTTGTATTCACTCTTCACCACACAATGGCCTACTGGATGGCAAGCGCAATGTAGTAAGAGTAAGTCTAAACGACCTGACCTAAAAAGCCATTACAACTCAAAGCGATAATTGAATTTTAAGCCTATGGTACGAGGCATTAGCAGATAGTGGCCGTAGTTACGCAGTATTTCAGTACCATTGGGTGTCATTTCATCAAATACCGCCATGTTCATGTCACCTTTATCACGACGCACTGATGTATAGGCGTACTTGTCGAATAAGTTGTCGATGTAAAAGGTGACGGACCAGTCTTCATCCGACAAGCGGGCGTTGAAGTTGGATACCGCATAACCCGGGATCGCTTCACCATTTTGACGAAGACCAACCGTAGAGAATACGTCGCTTTGTGCTGTAAGTCCGTAGTTGACGTCCAGCAGCTTGTCATCAAGTACTTCTGTGGAATAGGTCACACCAAACGAAAACTGATGCTGCGGCGAGCCCGGCAAGCGGTCACCATCTTTACCGTCGTAAAAGTTTTGCAGCGGCGTGCCCTGCTCATCGAATACACCAAACAGGAATGGTGCATCCGCAGTCAGTTCCGCATTGGTATTTGAATAAGTGGCGTACATGGTCAGATAGTCAGTCACAATACCGCGAAGTGACAATTCTACACCCTGCGCCGACGCGCCTTGTGCGTTTACCGTGATTGGCTGCTGGCCATTGATGGTGGCACCGCCAACCTGCGGATCATTCCAATCTACGTAGAACAGAGCGGTATTTACCTGCAAACGGTTATTAAAGTAGCTGGTTTTCAGGCCAATCTCGTAGTTTGTTGTGGTATCAGCCACAAACACCTGCTCCCGGGGCAGCGCACAAACAATCTGGTTTTCAATTTCGTCGATGTTGTCCGGGCAGGCAGCTACGCCATTAGCGCCACCGATACGGAAGCCCTCACTTACGGTCAGGTACCCCATCATGTCTGCGTTGAACTGATAGCTGGTATTGAATTTAAACAGCGTGCCGCTGTCATCTGCCTGCTCGTTGCCATAATCCAGCTCAATTGAGTCGGAGGCGCGTCCATCGAATACCGTATAGTACAACGGCAGATCGACAGCCGATTCAGACTCTACATCATACTCATACGCACGCAGGCCAACAGTCACATCCCATGCGTCCGTCAGTTCGTAAGTCATCTCGCCGAATATGGCTTTCTCAGTAATTTCTGTTTTATCTACCGAGTAGTATTCCAGCGCGTCAGGACGGTAGTTTCCGTCTACGCCCCATACCTCAATCGCATAAACGTCGAAGTTTGGCGTAAACTCTTTACTGCTACCGTTATATTCAGAGTTAAAGTAAAAGCCGCCGACAATCCAGGACAGCGGGCCATCATTTTGCGAGACTAAGCGAACTTCCTGGGTAAAGGTTTCCTGATCATCCAGCTCCTCGGTATAGGATGAGAAAGCGGGAAATTCTTCGTAGCTGTAATCCAGACGAATCAACAGGTCGGTTTGATCACGTTGTCCTACCGCATCAAACTGAGAGAAACCAGTGGCACTGGTTAGTTCAGCAAAGCCAAGGTCCGCCGTCACTTCCAGACTAAGAAGCTGATCTTCTTTCTCGCGAGGCTCTTCATAACGATAGGCCGATTCGTATGGCCCGATGATATCACTTAGCGGATTTTCCGGAGCCAGCGCATTGTGCTGCGTAATGGACCTACCTTCGGTGTCCTGCTTCTGATAGAAATAAGTCAGCGTGCTGTCAATCCAGTCATTCGGCAACCAGCGCACCGCTATGCGACCGGTAAGGGTATCTTCGCCGTTAGCATCTTCTACCTGTCGCAGATTTTCGCTGATCGAAGAAGGATCGTCCCAGTCAGGATCGGGTAGCGACACACCGCCTTCACGAACTACATAGTTATAATCAATAAATCCTGGGTTGCTGAAGTAATTTACCGAGGCACGAACTCCCAGCTCTCCCTCAATAATGGGGGCATTGAACACAAAGCCGCCCTCGCCGCCCATTGAATCAGATTCAGACAGGCTAAAGATATCGCCGAACACTTCACCTGAAGTAAAATCCAGATCGACCTTTTTTGGCAGATAGCGAATTGCACCACCTAACGTACCCGCGCCGTAAAGCGTACCTTGTGGGCCAATCAGTACTTCCACCCGATCCACGTCAACCAGACGCAAATTCAAAAACAAGGGGATTTCACCGAAATACGTCGCCACAGTACCGCCATCTGCGCCTGGTCCTGACGAGTTCGTATTAAGCCCCCTGACAATAATTGGAGAGTCTGAACGACCACCCTGATCAGTCACAGTCAGCCCAGGTACCCAGCGCGCGACACCATCAAGATCTTCAATATTTTGCTGAGCCAGCGTTTCAGAAGTAATCGCAGAGATGTTAATAGGCACTTCCTGCAGTGTTCCACTTCTGCGCGTGGCGGTAACTTCTATTTTCTCAATTTGCTTTTCACTGACTGTCGCTTCCTGCGCAATAGCCGCGGTTCCGGACAGTGCGGTAAAAACGGCACCGGCGACGACAGATACTGCAAATGGTTTGCCTTTGTGGATGGTCATGTGTTTCTCCTGGTGTGCGAAAACGGCTGCAACCGTATTTTTATTGATCTGACGAGAGCACTTTCTGTGCCTACTTTGAGAGGGATTTTAGTAGGAAAAAGCGGTATTACTTGCGAAAAAGTGAATATTTATTCATAAAAACACAACATTCATGCGTTTTTTGATACTCCGCGGTTTTCATTTGCACTATTTATGGGCAATAAAGTGAGACTATCGACCGTTCAGCACGGAAAACGTGCAAAACATCGCTCACTACGCACCATTGCAGCACGATGAAGCAAGACTATTTATTCACTTAGCGCATAGAAAATGAATAAAAGGTAACCAATTGTTACGAACACGTCTTTTCTGCTGGCTTGTGAGTCATAAGAAAAGCAGGCACAGGGAATTACTCGCATCGGTTTCGCTCTTTCCCCTGCAAGCGAGAGTGAATTTAATGGCAGTAGACGGAAAAATAGAATAGGGAAATAGGTACGTGACTTAGCAGCCACGCTGTCGCGACGTGTCGCGCGAACGCACTAAAAGTGCTGAAACGACAATATGAATCTAAGAAAATTGGAGCGGGAAACAGATTCGTAACTGGCAGCCACGCTGTCGCGACGTGTCGCGCGAGCGCACTAAAAGTGCTAAAACGACAATAAGTATCTAAGAAAATTGGAGCGGGAAACGAGATTCGAACTCGCGACCCCGACCTTGGCAAGGTCGTGCTCTACCAGCTGAGCTATTC
>NZ_JAESDH010000052.1 GCF_019249295.1 Alteromonas antoniana | reverse complement strand
ATCAAGCTTGGTAAATAGAGTTCAAAAAAAATCCCCACTAATTACTTAGCAGGGATTTGTGTATAAGAGACAGGCCTGAGGGCAGCCTTTTTTATTCACAGATGCACGCCGGTTATCTCGGCTCGCGCAAATGGAATACCTGACAACGAGTATCCAGTTCAGGCTGTTGCGCCAGATTGGTTCCCTCGGCCAGACCGCAATCGGTAAGCCCTAATGCCTGATTTGTGTAACGGTTGATAAACATCATGCCGCCTCCGGTAACAGGCTTCATACGCCACTGCGCGGTTTTTTCTTCACAGGACATAAGCTCTACGTTGGCTCCGGGGACCACAGCACTATCAGCAATACCCGCGCATAAGTCACCGTCAGCTTCTGGTTTCAGTGCAACATAGCCTGTGTTGGTAGGCGTGATATTCCAGGTTTGATTGTCGCCATGCGCCCACGCCTGTTGCATCACATTGTCGCCTGCGGATGCCGACACGGGTACGCTTACCGCTTTTCCGCTTTGCTGGCTAAGCAGCACTACGTCACCCACAGGTTGCAGCTGCCATTGGTTACAGGCACTGTCGTTGTTGTGCTGCAACACAGCCTGATTTTCAGAGGCAGAGCAGCCTGCTACCGTAAGCGGCTTGTCGCTGTAGCGGTTAACCAGTGTCACGTTACCGTCGATGCCAGATTCAACTTTCCACTGCTGGCAGTAATTGTTTCGCCACGCTGCTGACTGCACGCGGGCATTGTCATTAACGCTGCAATTTGCCACTTCCAGAAACTTGCTGTCTTCCCGGTTTGCCAACCGTATGTAACCGTCTGTCGTGCTATCCAGTACCCACTGTCCGTTCGTACCGGCGCATGCACGCTGTACTGCGCGGTTATCTTCCGGGTCGGATGAAATATCCAGACACAGATTGCTGGTGGCATTTACCAGATGATAGCGCTGCCCCTGAACCCGCGTCACCAGCGGACCATTCTCACCAGAAGGAGGCGCAACCTCAACACCCGGCGTCAAGGGCTCACCGAACTCCGGTGTGCCGTCGTCATTCCATGTGAACCGCTGAGCGCGAAGCGAACGTGTTGCGCTGCACCCATGCTCAACCGAATCATTGCCATGATACACCAGCCAGTCTTCAGTGCCGTCAGGCGACGTAAAGAAACCATTGTGACCGGGTCCGAACACGGTATCGGTGCGCACGAAAACCGGTTCCTCAAACTTCCTCCAGTCGTCGCGATCCATGGGGTCGTCGCCCACCAGCTCCATCAGGCCCAGTTTGTAATCGGGGGTATTACAGAAGCTCGCAGAATAAGTCATAAACGTACGACCATTTCGCTGCAGTATTTCCGCACCTTCCGTCACTTTGCGCCCGCTGATTTCCCAATCCAGTTCAGGGCGAGTCAGGATGGTATGCTCAACACCTTCTTTCAGTGTCCACGGGTTTTCCATTTCCGCGATGATGTTTAGCTGCTGATCGCCCTGCCACTGAGAATAAATCACATACAACTTATCGTTGAGTGTCAGATAGTTGCCGTCGATGTTCCAGACATCGGGCATCAGAGCCCCTTTATACTCATAAGGCCCCATGGGATCGTCACCGGCACTTTCCAGTACACTCAGATGCTGATAGTCCAGCGTGCCATCGCGGCCCGACGTGTACATCATATACCAGCGGTAACCATCCGGCCCTTTCAGGCGATGAAATTCGAACGCCCAGAAGTTACAGCAGCGTTCCGGATCGGCAGACGACCAGACGTTGACCGGCGTGGCATCAGCAAGGCCAGCCAGTGTAGGCGCTTTACGCATCACCAGTTCGGACGTCCAGGTGGTGGTGGTCAGGTAGTAATTACCGTCCCAGTATTCCAGCCACGGATCAGCGCCATTGGGAAACAGCGGATTGGTGAAGGTGCCATTATCCGCCTGCTCTGGCTGTTCGCTTCGGGGCGTCTTCGCGGCGCTCTCACTGTCACCGGCCGGCGTTGTCTGACAACCGGAAATCCCGGCCAGCAGACAAGCGAGAAGCGCAAACGCACTCATCGATTTACGTTGCATTGGTTACCTCTGTCATCAAGTCTGGTAAGCCCGGCATGCGTCGGGCGTTTACGTCACTACGATTTATTTTCTGGTATCAAACGCATAAACAATACGCGTTGAGTAGACTTCGCCCGGCATCAGTGTGGTACTGGGGAATGTACTTTGGTTGGGCGAGTCCGGGTTATGCTGTGGCTCCAGACAAAAGCCCGAACGAAATGCGTGTGTCATACCTTCCTGTGAGGTACTGCCGTCGAGAAAGTTGCCTGAGTAAAACTGCACGGCAGGCTCTTCAGTCAGCACGGTCAGTTCACGGCCCGAGTCCGGATCGTACACGGTCGCGGCTTTGACGAGCTCGTTGTCTGCATCCGTTTTCAGCACAAAGTTATGATCGTACCCTTTGCCGCGCTTTAACTGTTCACTGCTGGCATTGATGTCTTTGCCAATAGCCTTAGGCTTTCTGAAGTCAAACGGGGTACCTGCTACCGGTTCAAGATCGCCGGTAGGAATCAGACCACTGTCTACCGGCGTAATCGCGTCAGACGGGATCTGCAAAATATGATCAAGTATTGTGCCTTCACCTGACAGGTTGAAATAGGTGTGCTGGGTCAGGTTAACTATCGTCGGCTTGTCGGTGGTGGCCGCAAAATGCATATCCAGCGTATTGTCGTTGGTCAGGGTATAGGTCACTGTGGTATCCAGTGTACCCGGGTAGCCCTGGTCACCGTCGGGACTGATCAGTGATAGCGTAACACCCGCACTGGTCGCGGTAGTGAACGGCGTCATGTGCCACACCTTTTTGTCAAAGCCCTGGACACCACCATGAAGATGATTGTCACCATCATTCGTGGCCAGTTGATACTCGGTGCCGTTTAGCGTGAACTTACCGTTAGCAATTCGGTTACCGTAACGACCGATAATGGCGCCAAAATAGGGGTTGCTCTGTACATAGTCTTCCAGGTTATCCATACCCAGAACGATATTGCCTGATTCGCCATTTCGGTCTGGCGTTTCCAGGCGGGTAATGATGCCACCGTAACTGATCACGTCCATCTCGATGCCATGGCTATTGGTAAGAGTAACTTTATTAACCGGCGTGGCGTCATCCAGTGTGCCGTACGCCTGCATCAGAGCAGAAGGTGCTGACATTGATTCTTCCTGTGCTTGTGCGAACAATGGGGTAAGTGAAAATGACATCGCGGCTGCGATGACAAGATGACGTTTGGCCCCGCGTATCAGGGCTCTGGCTGACTGTGAACGTTGTGTGCACACCATGTAGTTACTTTCCTATAACGATTTTTATACTTTTATATTACAATTAAAGTAATAAAAAGCAACCCGATTGGTCGCTTATTACGACCTAAAGCTGAATTTCTCCGTTGTGCACCATAATGCAGTCCATACCGCCATCGCTGGCGGCTTTGCGACCTATTTCTGTATCTTCGAAAACCACGCAGTCTTTCGGCGCCAGTCCCATTTTTTCAGCAACGGTTAAGAACGTTTCGGGGTGTGGCTTACCATGTGTTACATCGGTAGCGGTGACCAGGGCATCAATTTCCTCCAGTAATCCGTGATGTCTGAGCAGTTGCTCAGCATGAGGACGTTCGGCGCCGGTGCCGATACCAATACGCATGGAAGGTCTGTAGTTGCGAAAAACGGCCATTGTGGATTCTATGATCGTGGGCGTGTGGTCCATTTTTTCCCACATGCGCCGTTTGGTCCGTGCAACGTCATCCGGGCTGTGTGACATCGCGTACTTTTCATTCAGAATTTCGACCGTTTTACGGGTAGGAACACCACCGAGGCTATACATGTAATCGAGATCAAAGGGGAAGCCGTGTAATTCGCAAGCCAGTCGCCAGGCTTCCATATGCGAGCCCATCGAATCGATAAGCGTACCGTCCATGTCAAAAATAATGCCCTTGTATGCACGAAGATCTACCATGATTGCTCCTGAAGTGAAGAAAAAAGAAAAGCGCCAACCTCATAGTATCAGAGCCTGCTACCTTTTAACTGCTGACTATCCTGAGTACGATGCAATCGTCGCTTAAGGATGGAATATAACAAGTTAAAAAGTAACAGACTCCGGGGACACGGTATACTATGCGGTCAGCGTGTTCAGATTACCTGTCTTCGGTGAGGGCGCGTTATACGCCCTGCTTCAGATGGTAGTAAGCCGCGTTGTAGCGAAGTTCCGCTTTCAGTGAACGAATATTGGTATCGTCGTCGATGACCACGGTTTCCACACCAGCCATATCCGCAAAATCTTCTACCATTTCAGTCGTAACTGCCTGGCTGTAAACGGTATGGTGAGCACCACCGGAATGGATCCAGGCTGCTGCTGCGGTCTTAAGATTCGGTTTCGGCTCCCACAGTGCAGAGGCTACTGGCAGGTTTGGTGTGTTATCCGGTGGATTCACCGCATCGACTTCATTAACCAGAATGCGGAAACGGTTCCCCATATCAATCGGCGATACGTTAATCGCCGGGCCAGGTTTCGCTGAGAACAGCAGACGCGGGACGTCGCACTTCACACCGATAGTGTGATGATGCACTTCCAGACGTGGCTTTTTCGCGGCAATCGACGGACACACTTCTAACATGTGTGCACCCAATACCTGGTCCACGGTGTCAGTCATATTGTAGGTGTAATCTTCCATGAATGAACAACCGCCTTCACGGCCCTGCCCCATCACTTTCATGATGCGCACCATGGCTGCAGTTTTCCAGTCACCTTCTGCGCCATAGCCGTAGCCTTTTGCCATCAGTCGCTGCGTCGCCAGACCAGGCAAGCCCGACAGACCTGCAAGGTTTTCAAAGCAGTTGGTAAACGCACTGAAACCGCCATCGTCCATGAACTTCTGCATGCCCAGCTCAAGCTTGGCTTCTTTCAGCAAACGCTCACGTGCATAATCATCTTTCAGCGTGTCTTCGTTAATTTCATATTCCTGGAAGTAGGTATCCAACTGCGCATTGGCATCTGCGTCGGTGATGTCATTGACCGAATCAGCCAGATCGTTCAGGCCGTATGCATGGACTTCGTAGCCGAACGCGATTTGCGCTGCCACTTTGTCGCCTTCTGTCACCGCTACGTTACGCATGTTGTCACCGAAGCGTACCACTTTCAGGCTCTGGCTTTCTGCCCAGCCCATTGCCGCACGGCACCATCCATTAAGCTGATCCAGCACTTCCGGACGCTGCCAGTGACCCACTACCACTTTGCGCTCTTTGCGCATGCGTGTACCGATGAATCCGAACTCGCGGTCGCCGTGCGCGGCCTGGTGCGTATTCATGTAATTCATGTTGATATCGCCCCACGGCAGACCCGCATTAAACTGGGTGTGCAAGTGTAGCCATGGTTTGCGCAGCTCGTTCAGCCCGGCAATCCACATTTTGGCTGGCGAGAACGTGTGCATCCATAAAATCAGACCGATGCAGTTTTTATCACTGTTCGCCTGCTGACAGACCTGATGGATTTCGGCCGACGATTTCACGGTATCTTTGTATACTACTTTTACCGGCAGCTTCTGGCTTTCATTTAATCCGGCCGCCAGCGCCTGGCTATTGCCTGCGACTTCTTCAAGTACTTTGGGTCCGTACAGATGTTGCGAACCGGTAACAAACCAAACTTCTTTATTTGCTGTGGTCATAACTTAATATCCTCTGACTTGCTGGCGAACACGGCTTAGTTCTGGCCGTAATAGGCGTCTTTGCCATGTTTGCGTAAATAGTGTTTATCTAAAATTGCCTGTTGCAGCGGCGCCGCATTTGGGTCCAGTGTTCTGGTGAGATACGCCATGCGTGCAATTTCTTCTAAAAGCGCAGCATGATAAACAGACTGCGCAGCGTCTTTACCCCAGGTAAACGGAGCATGTCCGGCAACAATCACCATGGGCGCGGCCATTGGGTCGCGCGCTTTATATGCATCGGTGATTTGTATACCGGTTTCTAACTCGTAATCGCCATTTACCTGCTCGTCGGTGAGATCCCGCGTGCAGGTAATTGCGCCATGTACGTAATCGGCGTGAGTGGTTCCAAGACAGGGAATGCTCTGCTTCGCCTGTGCCCACGCCGTGGCGTAGGTTGAGTGGGTGTGTGTCACGCCACCAATATTGTCAAATGAACGATAAAGGTGAACATGGGTTTTGGTATCTGATGAGGGGCGCATGCTCCCTTCAACAATGTTGTTTTCCAAATCCACAACCACAATGTCTTCGGGCTTCATGGTCTCGTAAGACACACCGCTGGGCTTGATAGCTACCACGCCTTTATCGCGGTCTATTTGCGAGACGTTGCCAAAGGTGTAAATCACCAGATTACGGTGCTGAAGCTCCATATTGGCTTCGTAAACTTCGCGTTTCAGTTCGGTATAGCTCATGGCTTGCCTCCGCTGACATAATCGCCCAGCGTCTGGTATTTGCTGTACAAGGCGTTATAAACAGACACGCGTTCTTCGTTAGGCTGGTACTGCTTGCATACCGGTGAGGCCATCACTTCCTGCGCGGCTTCCACCGTATCGAACGCGCCCGCTGCAACCGCTGCCATAATCGCCGCACCCAGAGCACAACTTTGCTCACTTTCCAGTACGTCAATCGGGCAGTTCCACACATCCGCACAGGTTTGCATGACGTAATCCGATTTTTTAGAAATACCGCCAATAACCACAACAGACTCAATTGGCACGCCTTCGTCATTAAAACGTTCGGTAATGGCACGTGCACCAAATGCAGTGGCTTCTACCAGCGCTTTAAATAATGCCGGTGCATCGGTACCCATTTTGATACCGGTCATCGCCATCGAGACGCTTTGGTCAGCGTCCGGTGTTCGACGCCCGTTTACCCAATCCAGCGCCGTCATATCCGTACTGTTTACCGGCAACATGTCAGCGGCGTTGGAAAGACGTTGTAATACGGTGTCTTCAATTTGTTCTACTAATGCTATCTGACCGGATCCGGTGAGCTCATCAGTAAGCTGGCGTGTTGGCCATAAAACCACATTTTTAAACCAGGCATACAAATCGCCAAAGGCCGACTGCCCCGCTTCCAGTCCTATCATGTCGGGAATCACCGAGCCATCAACCTGCCCACAAATGCCCTTCACGCAAGTGTCACCAAGCTGCGCTTTGGTTGTTACCGTGATATCGCAGGTAGACGTGCCCATGACCTTGGTCAAAACGCCGGGGCGTACATTGGCTGCGACAGCGCCCATGTGACAGTCAAAAGCACCGTAGCCAATCGCAATGCCCTCAGGCAGACCCAGCTTCTCGGCCCACTCTGCGGTAAGGTTACCTGCCAGGGTGTCGCTGGTTTTGGTGGCAGGATTGATACTATCTACCATGCCATCTAACAGCGGATCGATTCCGGTAAAGAAACTGTTTGGCGGGAATCCGCCCCAGGCCTCGTTCCACATCATTTTGTGGCCGGTGGCGCAGCGTCCCAGCGTCAGGCTGTCCGGATGGGTGGTGCCACACATCAGCGCGGTCATCCAGTCACAGTGCTCAACCCAGGAGTGGGTTGCGGCTTTCACCGCGGCGTCGTTTCGGAAAATGTGAAGTGCTTTCGCCCAGTACCACTCTGAAGAGTAGATGCCACCCATATGTGATAAGTAGTTCACGTCATTGTTGTTGGCGGCATCTGTGATTTCTTTTGCCTCGACAATGGACGTATGATCTTTCCATAACACAAACATCGCATTTGGATTTTCGGCGAACTCAGGGGTAAGCGCTAACGGCGTGCCCTCGGCATTGATGGCCACCGGGGTTGATCCAGTAGTATCAAAGCTCATGCCGATAACCTTCTCTGCGGTATCCGACGGCACTTTTTCCCAAAGTCCGCGAACGACGGCGACAAGGCTGTCAATGTAGTCTTGTGGATGTTGGCGATACTGATCCCTGGCCGGGTCACAGAATTTACCTTCTGCCCAGCGAGGATAGTTCACCATATGTGTGGCAAGCTCGGCACCGGTAGTCACATCAACCAGCAATGCTCTTACCGAGTCAGAGCCATAATCCAGCCCTAATGTATATCGAGACATAAAAACCTTTCACTTTTTGCGCTGAATCGATACAGCGTTAGTCATTTCATTTATTTGTATGATAATATCAACAATACGCAAATGTAAAGGTAATATAAAAATAATATTAACGGAAAAGTAGCACAAAAAGATCGATTAGGATGGGTTCAAACTGACTATTTTTCCTTCTCATCGGCGATTATTCAGACAGCCTTTACCGGAATTCAGCAGAAACGCATTAACAACTCTCAATTATTATATTTATAGGAAACAGTATTATGTCCAGTCAACTTAGCCAGCTAAAAGCCATGACCACGGTTGTCGCAGACACCGGCGATTTTGAGGCTATCAAAACCTATCAGCCTGAAGATGCCACCACCAATCCGTCGTTATTACTGAAAGCCATGCAAATTGAAAAGTACCGTTCGTTAGGTGAGGACGCGGTTGCCTGGGCAAGAGACAACGCCTCAGATAATGATGTCGTTTCACTAGCGGCTGATAAACTTGCCGTGCTGATAGGCGGAAAGCTGATGGAGGAGGTTCCTGGTCTGGTATCTACCGAAGTGGATGCGCGATTGTCTTTCGATACCATGGGTACGGTAGAAAAAGCGCACCAACTCATTGCGCTCTATAAGAGTCAGGGTCTGGATACCTCACGCGTACTGATAAAGGTTGCCGCCACCTGGGAAGGCGTTCAGGCAGCACGTATTCTGGAAGAACAAGGCATTCGCTGTAATCTCACGCTGATTTTCTCCTTCGCGCAGGCCCGCGCGTGTGCAGAAGCCGGTGCTTACCTTATTTCACCGTTTGTGGGTCGTATCCTTGACTGGTACAAAGCCAATCAGCCTGATGCCGACTTCGAGGGCGAGAAGGATCCCGGCGTGAAGTCAGTCAAAGAAATTTACGACTTCTTCAAACAGCACGGCTTTGACACTGTTGTGATGGGCGCAAGCTTCCGTAACATCAGTGAGATCCAGGAACTTGCCGGATGTGACCGTCTCACTATAAGCCCGGCCTTACTGGATGAGCTGGCCAATACGGAAGGCGAGCTGCCGCGTAAACTCATCCCGGCGGATTCCCCCAAAGCGGCGCCGTCACCGCTTACTGAACAAGCATTCCGCTGGGACATGAATCAGGACAAAATGGCGTCCGACAAACTGGCCGAAGGCATTCGACAGTTCGCGATTGATCAGGAAAAGCTCGAAGCCATGCTATCAGAGATGGTGTAACCGCTTTTACCAACAAAAAAGGCACTCTGCGGAGCTGTCTCTTGATCACAAGTCAGCCTCCAGAGACCTGGCAATGTCGTAACCCTCAAGGATGGTTTGCAACTTAAACC
>NZ_JAESDH010000051.1 GCF_019249295.1 Alteromonas antoniana | reverse complement strand
ACAGAGTACCACCAACAGGCAGTTGATCTCTTCTCACCGTTTAACCATGAGTGGTGCACTTATTATCTGAATTCGGGATATATATTTATTTTACCCCCAAAAAAAATCTTCTAAATTTTTAGGGGTAATATTACGTTGTCTGAAGTTAATTTCTTAATGAATGGATTTACTGTCGCGTCGAAATCAGACTCGCCTATTTCGCCACTTGGATACAGAGCAACAATCAAAACGCTCTTCTTTATTTTAGTTCCTTCATATTTCTCCCACAGCCTTAGATCTAATATTTGCAAAACCTTACGTTCCAATATTTTATTTCTATCAGCTTCCCACACTCGGTTCTTATCAGGCGTAGCAATGGACAGTTGCTTCCTAATGTTAGACAGTAGATCTTTCACGCCAGCCACTATCTCTTTGTCCGTAAAGCTTGCTAAATCAAGTACGATAGGGACTTGGCTAGACCTAGATATATCGTCCTCACCTAATAAATGGGCTAAAGGCAAATGGTACTTCCTAAAATCCAAGAGCTCCATGTTGAAATCATCGACATATTCACTTGGACCGCACTTTTCCTCAAGCCTCCCGTTAAGGTGTCTCAGTTCCCCCGCTCCCATCATTCTCACACCGTATTGGTAATAGGAAGATAATTGCCCATCAATTAGATGGTCAGTTAAACTGAAACACTCAAAGTTTTCGCCATTATCATATGATAGTTTTGAAAGCATCGGCGAGCCAGACAAAATGGACTTATATGCCCTCCACTCAAAGGCCCCATGCTCTTCTATTGACTTATAGTCAGACTCATTGCTGTTTTCTACGAAAAAATCTATCGCTAAGTCTATTGATATTCTGGACTGAATTTCTCTATATAAATCTTCAAGTGAAAAGTCGTCGAATATGGTGTAATTATCATTACTAAACCATGCTGGCATATCTTCTAGCTTTTTTATAAACAGTTTTTTCATGGGTTTTCTCCGATTTTTTGCGACCACCATTCCATCATTGTTCGTCTACGCTCTAGATATTGCGCACGATTGTATGCCGCCCTCACCTCGTTTTCGTCCTTATGGGCCAGCGCAGCTTCAATAACGTCATGATCAAAGCCCTGTTCGTTGAGCGTAGTGCTGGCAAGCGCCCTCAGCCCATGAGCCACTAAGCGACCTTTGAATCCCATATCCCGTAATGCTTTATTGGCAGATTGCTTGTTCGCCGGCCGTTTCGGGTCGATGTGGGAAGGAAAAATGTATTCTCGATGAAAGCTGATCGGCTTCATCAGCTCGAGTAAGTCAATAACCTGGGGAGAAAGCGGTACCAAGTGTGGCCGGTCCATTTTCATGCGGTCGGCAGGTATCGCCCATATTGCTTCTTTAAAATCTATTTCTGACCATCTCGCCTCAGCTGCTTCACCCGGGCGTACCATCGTATGTAGCTGAAACTCTATCAGGCACCGCGTGGTGATCTTCGCTGATGAATATCTGAGTGCTTTCATCAGGTCCGGCAGTTCTTCAGGTGGCAAGGTAAGTTGGTGCTTTACTCTCGTACTGGGGATAAGCTCTTTAATGCCTACCAGGGGATTATGATGAACGATACCGGCGTTAACCGCATAGGTCATTACGCTGTTCATCCTCCTGGCTACCTTACGCGCAATTTCGTGACTACCACGTTCAACAATGGCGTTTATCACTTCAATCGCTTTAGGGGCGGTCAGGCGCTCAATGGGAACTTTGCCTATGTGCGGAAAGATATCGTTTTTGAAGGACCGCTTGATATTCTTCATGGTGCCTTCTGCGACCTTGCTGGAATGAACGACAAACCACTTACGGGCAACAGCTTCAAAGGTAGCTGCAGCGGATTGTGCTGCCCTATCCTTTTCGTTGTCTTTGTGTTCTTTCGGATCTTTATCCTGGGCGAGAAGCTTCCTGCAGCGTTCGCGCTCCTCTCTGGCTTCCGCTAATGAGATTTCAGGGTAAGGGCCGAAACCAATGTTACTTCGTTTTTTGGTGTGCGGGCGGGTATAGTTGAATATCCAAAGCTTTGAGCCATTGGGTTTAACACGTAAAGCGAGACCTTTACCATCAGCCAGGTTGTATTCCCTGTCTCTCGGTTTTGCCTGTTTTACTTGGATTGCGTTGAGTCCGGTTACATTCCGTGGCATGTTTTTGTAACACCGTTTAAGTAACATTTTGTTGTTGTTACGTTGAGTGTTACTAAAATTCTGGAATGTTGCAAACATTCATAAACGTTCAAGTATATCCAAAACACTGTTAAATCAATGATTTCTCAGGATTAAAAACGTTTATAGAATATTATGAAATAAGGAAATGGTGCCCGGGGCCGGACTTGAACCGGCACGCTGTTACCAGCGAGGGATTTTAAATCCCTTGTGTCTACCAATTTCACCACCCGGGCATCGGGTATGCCGTTATCGGCATCAGGTGTCAGGTTGGTCCCTGCATTACTGCTTTCGCAGTGAAGATGGAGGCGGAACCCGGAGTCGAACCGAGATCCACGGATTTGCAATCCGCTGCATAGCCATTCTGCCATTCCGCCGAATTGTAGAGTGAAAAAAGAGAATGTTCTCTGTCCGGATACCCGGTCGCGACGTGTCGCGATTTCACACTCAACGTATCGATTTTGTATATCGCTACGTTAATGTTTGGAGCGGGAAACGAGATTTGTATCTCGCCGGGAACCGGTCGCGACGTGTCGCGATTTCACACTCTACGTATCGATAATGTATATCGTTACGTTGATGTTTGGAGCGGGAAACGAGATTCGAACTCGCGACCCCGACCTTGGCAAGGTCGTGCTCTACCAGCTGAGCTATTCCCGCGTAACTTTTTGTGCGGACCCACCGTGTAAGCTATCACCTCCGAAGACCTTGCCAAAATGGCAATCACTTCGTGACGAGGTACATGCTCTACCAGCTGAGCTATTCCCGCGTAACTTTTTGTGCGGACTCACCGTGTAAGCTATCACCTCCGAAGACCTTGCCAAAATGGCAATCACTTCGTGACGAGGTACATGCTCTACCAGCTGAGCTATTCCCGCGTAATTTTACAAACACTTCATGTAAAATAATTTGAAGAAGTCCCCTTCCTCAAATGTGGGGTGCATTCTACCTGCACCACCTGATCTGTCAATATGTAAAACGGGGAAAAAACACCGAAAACACGCATTTACAGTTTGTTTGCAGTATTTTTATCCATTTTGTTTAAGGCTTACTCACTGCTTTTCTGTTACCGACGGTTTCAGATGTGGCCATGCCGCCCGACTGTAGCTGACCATCGACCACACAGAAAGCACAGCGGCAATATAAAGAAGAATGTAGCCAAGTGTTACCCAGTAAATCGGCAAGCCCATGAAATATTCGAGCCCAGATAATAATCCGATTAGTGCCAGCATTTGTGCTGTGGTCTTGGCTTTGCCGATAAATGACACTTTAACGGTAGCACTCAATCCCCGCTGCCCCATCCATTCACGCAGGGCTGAAACGTAAATCTCACGCACTAACAGTAAAATAGAAGGAATAGTTATCCAGACCGTAGCATAACTATGAGTGATCATTAGCAGCGCCGCGCCAACGATAAGTTTATCCGCAACCGGGTCCAGAAACGCACCAAACGGCGTACTTTGCTGTAATCGTCTGGCAAGGTAACCGTCAAACCAGTCGGTAATAGCTGCCAGCCAGAAGATAAAAGCGCCAGCCTCATGCGCCCATTTCCAGTCAAGAAAATACACAATGACAAACACCGGAATGAGTACAACCCGGAACATGGTAATAATATTAGGAATGGTCCACATGATGACTTCTCTGTAAAAATGCTGCTACTTGCATCTGGTCCTGTTGGCCGAATTCCGGCTAATGGTGCAAATGGTCGTAAATTGTTTCAGCGAGCTCGGCACTTATGCCTGGCACACTGGCGATTTCGTCTTTACTGGCTCGTTTCAGCCCCTGTAATCCGCCCATGTATTTTAGTAACGACTGGCGGCGCTTTGCACCAATTCCCGGAATTGCTTCTAAACTGGATGTCGTTTTGACTTTCTGGCGTCGGTTTCGATGTCCGGCTATTGCAAAACGGTGAGATTCATCCCGAATGTGTTGAATAAGATGTAGTCCGGGAGCATGGCTCTCTAACTGCAGTGTTTCATGAGAGTATGCCATAATCAATGTTTCCAGACCCGGCTTTCTACTGGTGCCCTTAGCCACACCAATCAGAAGCGGTCTTTTATCATCCGGCCAATCTTCAAAGAAACCTTCCGCCTGGGCAAGTTGCCCCTTCCCGCCGTCAATAAACAAAATGTCAGGTATTTTCTGAACATCTTCTACTGTCTTGTAACGCCGTTTTAGTGCCTGGGCCATCGCGGCATAATCATCACCCGGAGTGATCCCCTCAATATTGTATCGGCGGTAGTCGCTTTTCAGAGGGCCTTCACGATTAAATACCACACAGGAAGCCACGGTCTGCTGTCCTGACGTATGGCTGATATCAAAACACTCCATACGCTGAATTGGCAAATCCCGTTCCAGTGCACTTTCAAGATCAAGAAACCTCGCATGCACTGACTTTTGCTGACTGTATTGTGCTTCAAGCGACGTCTGCGCGTTCGTTTGCGCAAGCTCCAGATAGCGGCGACGCTCCTCTCTGGCACCACGATAGAATTTTACACGGTAACCTGCCTCACTACTGAGAAGATCAGCAATAGCCTGTTCATCAGAAAACGTATGCGATACCACAATTTGCTTGGGAATGACTTTATTGCCGGCAAGATAAAACTGCAGAAAAAACGATTCAAAGACTTCCTGCTCATCAGCTGTACTTGGCACTTTAGGAAAAAACGATTTGCTACCAAGCAACTGATTGTCTCGAATAAACATAACCTGTATGCAGGCCATATTCCCGCGTATGGCAAAGCCAAACACATCCATTTCATCCTGTGTACCGGACACCCATTGACGTTCCTGTACTTTTCTCAGCGCATTTATCTGATCGCGGTAGCGGGCTGCCGCTTCAAAATTTAACGCCTCGCTGGCGTACTCCATTTTTTCCACCAGAGTGCCGATAACCTGTTGGTTTTTCCCTTTAAGAAACATTCTTGCCAGATTCACCTGTTCAGCATATTCCTCGTCAGACACATATCCTTTTACGCAAGGCGCACTGCAACGTTGCATCTGATACTGAAGGCACGGTCTGCTGCGAGCACGGTAGTAACTGTCCTCACATTGCCGGACAGGAAATATTCGCTGCATCGAGCGCAGACTTTCTCTGACTGACCAGGCGCTTGGGTACGGACCAAAGTATTCGCCTTTTTTCTTCTGCGGCCCGCGGTGGAAGGATAATCTGGGGTGTTCGTGCGCAGACAGAAAGATGAAAGGATAGGACTTGTCGTCTCTAAGCAGAACGTTGTAACGCGGTTTGTATTTTTTTATGAAGTTGTTTTCAAGCAGGAAGGCTTCCGTTTCGCTGTTAACAACAGTCACATCCATATCGGCGATCTGACTCACCAGCGAGCGGGTTTTCGCGCTATCAACCTGCATGCGGAAATAGCTGGCGACACGCTTTTTGAGGTTTTTCGCCTTCCCTACATAAATCACCTCAGCCTGGTCGTTGTACATACGGTACACACCAGGCTGATGGGTAAGATTTTTAAGAAATGCTGACGAATCGAACTCGGTCATTATTTCCTTACAACAGATTAGGATCGATAAGTTTATGACGTAACGCCAGATGCGTTAGTTCCACGTCGGTAGTGACGCCAAGCTTATCAAACATACGATAGCGATAAGTATTCACGGTTTTCGCGTTAATGCTGAGCTCGTCTGCAATTTCCGGCACTTTCTGTCCGCGCGTCAGACGCATAGCAATATTTAATTCACGGCTGGAAAGCGTATCGAAAGGATTATCGCTATCCGGCGCCAAGCGACTTAACGCAATGTTATGTGCAATTTCAGAGGGCAGGTATTTTTGTCCTGAAGCGACCTTGTAGATAGCATTAATCATTTCTTCCGGCTCGGCGTCTTTGGTAAGAAAACCAAAAGATCCCACCTGCATTACCTGCGAAGGTATAGGATGTTCTTTATGCATGGACAGACAAATAACGCGGGTATTTTCCGACATGCGCACGATTTTCTTGGTCGCCTCAAGGCCACCAATGCCTGGCATATTCACATCCATCAACACCACATCCGGCGCATTTTTACGGCAATGCTGAACGGCTTCCTCGCCGTTCTTTGCTTCAGCAACAACTGAAAAATCTTTTACATCTTCAAGAATACGGCGGATCCCCGTTCTGACCAAGTCATGGTCATCTGCCAGGATAATCTTAATCACGTTGAGGGCTCTCTGAATAGTTTATTTTCATTATTAGAATACAGGTGTATACGCTTTCCCATAATACCACGCGCATGACTGGAGTGAAGCACAGAAGCCGATAGAGTCTAAATTTAATGTAAAGTGGTTGAGATATGAACAGTCTGGCGATTAACCCCGTAACCTATGTCAATTATGTCAAATGAATGGAGGCGAGAATGCCCTACGATACACGGTCAGATTTACCTGACTCGGTTACCAGTGCATTACCTAAGCATGCGCAGGACATTTTTCTGGCGGCGTACAATAACGCTTATGACGAATATGCTGACCCGGCAGACAGAGACGGAGACGATAGCCGCGAGGAAGTGGCGTTTAAAGTTGCCTGGTCGGCAGTAAAGCAAAGCTATCACAAAAGTGATAGCGGCAACTGGGTGAAAAACGCGGACTAACCCTTCCCGGCCGGGAGATCAAACCACAACGCCTCGGTCTCTGATTTAGCGGTGATCGTGACGTCCCTGAGCTGCCTCAAACCGAAGGCGTCTCCCGCACTAAACGATATTCCTTCTGCCTCTGCCAGACCGTGAATAAGGTGTAGGTAACCCCACCGCTGGTCAGTACTGAAGGTATACGACTCCCCCTTTTTCAAAACCAGCTTATGTATAGCGACATGCTGGTTAATGGATAGTGCTCCCTGGCTCCCGGCAGGATTAATCAACGGCGTCAGAGTTGAGGTAGCAGCAATGGTTTTTTGCTCATACGATGGCGTGATACCGGTCTTTTCCGGGATTACCCAAATTTGAAGAAAATTAACCGGCTCGGTTTTGGATGGATTATATTCTGAGTGCCGGATCCCAGTGCCAGCGCTCATGCGCTGGATGTCGCCAGCAGGAACCACATAGTCATTACCGTTACTGTCTTTATGCGCCAGTGAGCCGGACACAACATAAGAAATGATTTCCATGTCTCTGTGTCCATGCTCATCAAACCCAAAATCTGGTTTCACCACGTCATCATTGATAACACGGAGTACAGAAAACCCCATATGTTCAGCGTCAAAGTAGTGACCAAAAGAAAACGAGTGCTGGCTGTCCAACCAGCCCATGTTTACGCGTCCCCTCTCACTGGCTCGCCGGATATAATCCATCAGGTTTCTCGCTATAAAAAGTATAGCGCTATTATAAAATCGATTTTAAGGAACAATATCTCATTTTAATTTAGCTATCGTTCTTATTTTTAGAACGCTTGTGAGAGTCGATCCACGGTTTTATGAAGCAATTCTGGCGACACCGCAAAATTTAACCGGAAATACCCAGGGTATTGAAATTCGCTACCGGGTGATAACACCACACCGATGTCATCCAACCTGGCCTGTACCTCTTTTTCATCACCGTATTTATTCAAATTGAGCCAGGCGAAGTAAGTCGCGTTCCCCATTGTTACCGGGATTTCGGGTAAAAGCTGGGCAAACAGGCTTCGCAGTAATTCCCGGTTTTCATTTAGCAAAGACAAGGTATTGTCAAACCACTTACCACCGCTCTGGTATGCGGCATTAAGCGCAACTCTGGCTACAGGGCCTGAGTCAAGGTGAGTGCGCGCGATGACCCGTGCGAAACGCTTGCGAATCGATTCATCAGGTATGATCGCATACGCAGAAGCCGGGATCCCGGACAGGTTAAATGACTTTGAAGCACTGTTTAGCGTAATGCTTTTTTTATAAAGATCGAACCATGCGGGTATTGCAGGCCCCTCGAAAACCAGATCAGCGTGGACTTCATCGGCAACGATGAGAATATCGTGTTTCTCACAAAACTCGCTCAGCATGGTCAGTTGCTGATGGTTGAGTACAATCCCATCCGGGTTATTCGGATGACAAATCAAAAGCACCTTCGCGTCCGGATCAAGCCGCTTTTCATCAATGTTACCCTTAGCCCAGTCGATCACTACCGGGCGGCGTTCACTGGAAACCACTGCATTATAAAGAGGGCCATAGGTCGGCGCGAACACCATGACTTTGTCATCTGGTGAGGTAAACGTGCGCACCGCGGTAATGGCACCGCTTACCACGCTATGTAGCGGTAATAACCAGTCAGTGGATAATTCTGTATCCCGACGCTGATACCACTGCCGGACACTGCTACTGATATCAATATCTGCATAGCCAAACGTATCGCTATGTAAAAACTCACTAATGGCCGTAATTACCGTGTCAGAGGGTGGAATATCCATATCTGCGATCCACAAAAATAACGGATCTTCATGCTTACAATTCCCCGGGGCGGCCTCTCGCTGATACTTCAGAGCCTGACTTGTGCTTCGTTCTGCAAACATAATTTATCCCTTTTTCTGAAAAACTCTGCACTCTGATAGGCTGTGTTGAAATTTACGCTTTGTTTCACGAATAACAAAAGGTATGTCAAACGGTTCTGCCAACGGTACGAAGTGCGCTTTTAACTGATTTTCAAGCGCGTCAGTAGAGCTTAACGTTTCCCCGGTATCCTCTTTATAGCCACCCAGCCACTCATCACGTTCAGTATAATCTGTCAGCCAGGTGAAAGGAGATGATACAACCAGAATACCACCAGTATTGAGACGCTCAGTAACGGTTTCCAGCAGCTTTCTCGGACTGTAAACCCTATCGAGCAAGTTGCCCATAAATATCAGATCGTAACCGGTATATTGTGGCTTTAAGTTACACGCGTCACCCTGCATAAAGTGAATATTAGCACCGGCTTCACCCAGCCCTAGTGCGGAAAGGCGCTGTAAGTGAAATGACGTCAACTCACCCTCATCAATAAGCGTATACTGCAGCTGTTTATTTTCCTGCATCGCTATGGCGGTTTTGATAAAGCGGGCGGAAAAGTCCAGTGCATCAACATGTTTGAAATGCGGTGATAATTCAAAAGCCACGCGCCCTACTGCACAGCCCAGATCCAGCGCTTTATTGCGCGGCAGGTCTTGTGTAAATTCAAGACAGACTTCTGCGCACCGCTTGGGGAAATTAGGTACCCCAAAGTAGGTCTGTCCATAATGAAATTCGCAATACTGTGAAATTTGCGTATCACTTTCGTAATCGGGGTCGGATACTTTTACATCAAAATCTGATTCGACATAACGAAAGCCTGCATGCTGAAAGAAATGGCGTCTGAATGCATAACGACTGTCGCGGGTTGCCTCATTCCCGGTGGAAATCCAGCTCCCACCCTTTATGAGGTTGTGCTTGTTGTCAAACGTTAGCGTAGTAAAGTCGTCATAAAGAGGATGTACTTCGAAGCCTTCCAAGGGATAAATAGGCGTCTCGGTCCATTGCCAGACATTACCTATCACATCGAAAAACTGTCCATGCTGATAACGTGTAACAGGAACAGATGACGCACAATCAGACAGATTAATGTTCGCCGACGCATAATAGCGTGTTGCATCAAGTCCGCTTTCATCTCGCAAACGCAGCCACTCGTGTTCGCTGGGAAGTCTTATTTGCTTTCCCGTTTTGTTACTCAACCAGTGGCAAAACGCTTTTGCTTCATGGTAGTTCACATCCACCGGCCAGTCTTCCGGAAGCGGGATTTCGCTAAGCAGGGTGCGATAAACAAAGCCGGTGTCTGTCTTACGCCAGAATGTAGGATGTTCAGCCTGCGTGTAGTCACGCCATGCCTTGCCTTCATCAAGCCACCAACGTGATTCGCTATAACCGCCATCGTTTACAAACGCCAGAAACTCCCCATTTGACACGAGGTACTGACTGGCTTTAAACGACGGAACTTCCTGATGCTCCAGGCCGTACTCGTTATCCCATCCATATAAATCAGTCTGCTTCGTCTTGTTGCGTCTGACCGTACCACCGGAAACCTCAATCAGCGTATTTTGTGGTGCCGGGCCCACGTCTTTGCACGCTGGCCATTGATCACCGGGGTGCAGATATAAAAGGTCAAGCTGCCGGATCAGAACCGATGAGGTTTCCAGATGAATGCGCTCATGTTCAATGCCCATGACAACAGGCCACATTGGGCTGTCCCATTCAATCGGCATTGAAAAGTCGAGTGTTTTTATCAGGTCGACCATCAGCGTTTTTACCTGCCGCCGGTACTCACGTACTTCCTCTACGGTGGGCCAGTCATAATGCGTATCATTAAGATCGTCCCAACTCATTTCATCAACACCGACAGCAAACAGGGACTCAAAGCGAGCGTTGATTCGCTCATTGACGATTTTCGCCAGAATTAACTTATTAATGAAAAATGTCGCGGTGTGGCCATAATAGAAAATCAACGGATGACGCAGCTTCTCTGGTCGTTGATAGTAAGCCCCGAATTCAGATAATAAGTGCACCACTCATGGTTAAACGGTGAGAAGAGATCAACTGCCTGTTGGTGGTACTCT
>NZ_JAESDH010000050.1 GCF_019249295.1 Alteromonas antoniana | reverse complement strand
CCCCGGGTTGTGAGGAAGAGACCGACTAAATATCCCACAAAGAAAAATGCCAGTCAGCTTAACTGACTGGCATTAGGTGAACACCGGCTTTTTATGACTTACTAATACGCAAAGTTTAAGTTGCGCCTGATAGGGAAACTACTTCTTGCTCATACGCTTATACTTAAGACGGTGCGGCTCAACCACGTCCTGCCCAAATTCCTGCTTAAGCCAGCTTTCGTAGTCGGTATAGTTACCTTCAAAGAAGTTAATTTTACCTTCATCGCGGTAATCCAGAATATGGGTGGCTACGCGGTCAAGGAACCAGCGATCGTGCGAGATAACCATGGCACAGCCCGGGAATTCCAGCAGGGCATTTTCCAGAGCCCGCAAGGTTTCAACGTCAAGGTCGTTGGTTGGTTCATCGAGCAGCAAGACGTTACCGCCGGCTTTCAACAGTTTGGCCAGGTGCACCCGGTTACGTTCACCACCGGAAAGGTCTTTAATGAACTTCTGTTGGTCTGTGCCTTTGAAATTGAATCGACTGCAATAGGCGCGACTGTTTATTTCAAAGTTACCGATGCGGATGATGTCCTGATCGTCAGAGATTTCTTTCCACACGGTATTGTTTTCATTCATGTGGTCGCGGAATTGTTCAACGCTGGCAATTTGTACTGACTCACCAATATCAATGTTGCCTGAATCAGGCTGCTCAGCCCCGGTCAGCATACGGAACAGGGTCGATTTACCCGCACCGTTCGGGCCGATGATCCCGACAATTCCACCTTTAGGCACCTTGAATGTCAGATCATCAATTAATACCCGATCGCCATAAGCTTTGCTCAGGTGCTCAACATCGATGACTTTATCACCCAATCGCTCACCTGGTGGAATGAACAGCTCATTGGTTTCGTTACGTTTCTGGTAGTCGCCGGTAGACAGCTCTTCAAAACGGGCCATACGGGCTTTGCTTTTCGCATGACGACCTTTCGGGTTAGACCGCACCCATTCCAGTTCCTGCTTGATCGATTTCTGACGCGCAGACTCAGTGCGCTCTTCCTGTTCAAGACGTTGTTCTTTCTGTTCAAGCCAGGATGAATAGTTGCCTTCCCAGGGAATACCTTCACCTCGGTCGAGTTCCAAAATCCATCCCGCCACATTATCCAGGAAATAACGGTCGTGGGTAATGGCGACCACGGTGCCTTCGTAGTCGTGAAGGAAGCGCTCCAGCCAGGCAACGGATTCGGCATCAAGGTGGTTGGTGGGTTCGTCAAGAAGCAGCATATCCGGCTTCTCGAGAAGCAGGCGGCACAAGGCTACACGGCGGCGCTCACCCCCGGAGAGTTTCGAAACATCCGCATCCCATGGCGGCAGGCGAAGTGCATCGGCAGCACGCTCTAATGCATTTTCCAGGTTATGGCCATCTTTGGCCTGAATGATGGCTTCCAGCTCGCCTTGTTCTTTGGCCAAAGCGTCAAAGTCAGCTTCAGGATCGGCGTACGCCGCATAGACTTCGTCCAGACGAGTGAGTGCGTGCGCAACGTCAGCAACGGCCTCTTCGATATTACCGCGAACATCTTTAGATTCGTCCAGTTTAGGCTCCTGTGGCAGGTAGCCAATATTGATGCCCGGCTGAGGGCGGGCTTCACCTTCGATGTCGGTGTCAACACCGGCCATGATACGAAGCAGAGTAGATTTACCCGCACCATTAAGACCGAGCACACCGATTTTTGCGCCAGGGAAAAAACTTAGAGAAATATCTTTCAGAATGAAGCGGTTAGGCGGAACAATCTTACCTACCCGGTGCATGCTGTATACGTACTGTGACATTGTGTGTCCTTGCCCGGAAAATAAAGCCGGTATTGTACTCGTAATCTCCCCGGTTCGGCTAGAGCCTGTTTAGCTTTGTTCATTTCTTTGTCTGTTCCTGGCGGAACCTGACAGCCTTGGTGGTGTCCTCTTTATTGCTACTGGTTTGCCGGTGGAGCCGGCCCTGTATTTCGTGTTTGTGCAAGAAGAGGGGCGGGGAAAGGTAAGGAGTGATTGAATCACCCCTTCTTAAACAAGGGATATAGAAAATAGTGAAAAGGATGCACTGATGAAATGGATTGTTATTGTTCCACTTTTTCTCCTGAGCTCGATTTTACTTCACGAGTCAGGGCATGCACTCACAGCTTATCTTCTGGGTGTGGAGAATCTAGCTATCCGTATCTGGCCGGGCATTACGCTTTTCAGCACATTTGCAGACTATGAGTATCTTATGCTGGCAAAGTCGCCGATGTCTGGTGTGGCATCGACAGAGTTATTCTTTTTGCCTGACACCTTTTCCCGGATGGATAGCGGGCTTTGTATGTTGATGGGAAGCGGAATAACCTTCGTCATTTCGCTAATCTGCCTCATTTGGTACAGCGCGTATCGGCCTTCCGGTATACAAAAAGCGTGTTGTATTGCTGGCATGTTATTGGTGTATGACGCTTTTACTTATGTCATTTTCCCTACGGTATTTGGTGTTCGGCATCTTATCGTTATTGGTGGAGACAAGCCTGAGCCTCTTATCGCGCTGGAGTATCTGGGAGTGGGGACAACGGCAGTCAGTGTCATTATTTGTTGTCTGATTGCGCAGGTCGTCGTGACCGGCTGGCTCCTCTATACCCGACGGTAAAACACTGTGGCAAAAATAGTGCTGCATGCCCTTTTTCCGGGCCACCTGATGGCATTATTTTGTGACGCACCGAGAAAAAAGAGGTGTAAGCGCACGTGTGGCCGCGCGCCATGACTCATTTTACCAAAGCGCAGTCGCATTCTGTTGCAATTACTGGCGTGCAATATGATGCTTATTTATCCATGCTGAATACTTTCATGCCGTAGCTTTCAGACTACGCTTACATAAAAAAGGGAATAATAAATGACGATTCAAAAATGGGGCGGGGCAGCGGCAATCTTACAGGGGCTGACCTATATTTTCGGCTTTGTACTGTTTTTTGGCATTCTGGACACTGGCGGTCATGATACTCCTGAACTGTTTCTCGAGTTTGTGATACAGCATCGTGATACCTACTTTTTCGGGTATGTTGTGATTGGGGTGGTATTCAGCTTTGCACTGATGGTTCTGGTGCAGGCTATGTATGCATGCTTAAAGCATGAGGCGCCTGAGTTGATGAAGTTTGCCGCGGTGGTCGGGTATATGTGGGTGTTTATCGTCATGTCGAGCAGCCTGATTTTTCTCACCAGTCTCAATCCACTGGCAACCTATTTTGAGCAGGATCCCCAGCAGGCACTGATAATCAGCCGTACGATAACCATCATCGTTGATGCATTGGGCGGCGGCATTGAGTTAATCGGTGCGGTTTGGTTACTTACAGTGAGTGCTGTGGGCATAAGAAGCAGGGTTTTCGGGAGACCTGTCCACTACTGGGGCATTGTCGTCGGTATCAGTGGCGTGCTGACCTTGTTTTCCGGGTTGTCTTTTCTGGCGACGAATCCTCTTTTTGAGGTCACGACGGCAATCTTCGGCCTCGGTCAGATTGTCTGGTTTCTGTGCGTGGGCGTTTTGATGATAAGAGCCTCAGACCACGACAAAGCACCAGGCTCGGCCGGGCTTACATAATAGTGATGCATAGAGAGCGGTTCACACAGACCGTTACAAACGGCGGCCAAATACGTGGCAAAAGAGTGAGGCAGCGCGTTAGCGTCTGTATGCAGCTAAACGCTGCAATAGCGCGAAACGTAAAAAGAGAAGCGTAATGCTGCTTCTCTTTTCTGCGCGTAATCGTTCATCAAATGGAAGCTTGGTTGCTCGTCGTTAGTCTGTTGTCGTGGCGGAGCGGCTATAAGCGTCAGTGCCCCAAAGCGGCACGGTGGAAAGGCTGTGCTTGAAACTACCGGAGGTCTCTTTCGTTGAATACGCCAGGTACATTAGCGTCTGGTTTTCTGCATCCAGGATCCGACGGATTTTCATTGACTTAAAAAAGATACTTTTGGATTTGGTAAACAGCACTTCACCGTCGTCACTCTTATCTATCTGAGACAACATGTCCGGTGTTATCGGGCCGGTTTGACGGCAGGCGATGGAGCTGTCGGACGGGTCAGATAAATCCAGGTTCGCTTCAATGCTGGACACATGGCAGGTTACACCTGTTATCACCGGGTCGGTGAAGGCATCTAACTTAATGTCTTTGGTTGTGAACACGCCCAAAGATACATCACCGACTTCGTTTCTGTCACAACCGCTAAGTAACAGAACGAGTAATACACAATAAAGTGAACGCATGCAAAGCTCTCCTTGATATGAATGATGACGTTTCGCTGAAAGCTGGCTGTCACAAAATGGCAGCCAGCTTTCAGATACCCCGTCCCGGGAAATACGTGATGCCATAACCCGCATGGCAACTTGTTCAGAGCATATCAGTTTCACAGGGGAAGTGTTAGAAAGTCGCACCGGCCAGGTATGTTATCCACCAAATTGCTTGTCGACATTATTCAGGTCTGTCGCAGGCGCAGCCGATATCAACCTGTTTTTTCTCGGGGACGGCGGTTTTGGTACATTGATTCATCAGTTAACTGCTTTTTCAGACAACCAGTAAGGACTGCGCTGAAAAAATGCAGTAGCATTGTCGCCAGTAAAAAGCGGGTTAGGATATTCTGATGACAGCATTAAATAAGCGCACCTACACGCTCGAAGAACTTGCAGCGCATGTTCAGGGCGAATGGGTAGGAGATAACGAACACGTCTTGTCAGGCGTAGGCACACTTTCAGCAGCGTCGGTACAGCAAATTTCTTTTCTGACCAACCCAAAATACAAACCGCAGCTAAAGGATACCCAGGCTGGCGCAGTCATTGTTCATGACAAAATGCGTGATGACGTTAGCGGCAACGCGTTAGTGGTAGAAAATCCTCACGCGGCATTTGCCCGTATCGCACAGTTGTTTGACACCACGCCGCCGGTTGCCTCAGGCATTGCTGATACGGCTGTCGTTGCGGCGTCTGCCAACGTAGGTAGCGGTGTGTCTTTAGGTGAGCACGTTATTATTGAGGATAACGTGGTGTTAGGGGACAACGTAAGCATCGGGGCAAATACGGTAGTTCGCAAAGGCACACATATCGGAGAAAGCTCGACTATCCACCCCAACGTGACCATTTACCATGAAGTGAAAATCGGCAAGCGAGTCTGTATTCATAGTCAGACTGTGATCGGTGCTGCCGGTTTCGGATACGCCAACGATAAGGGCACGTGGCTGCCTATTCCTCAGACTGGCAGTGTGCAAATCGGCGATGATAGTCAGATAGGTGCCAGTTCCAGTATTGACCGCGGAGCGATGGAAGACACCATTATCGGAAAGAACGTCATTATCGATAATCAGGTGCAGGTGGGCCATAACTGTATTATTGGCGATCACTCCTGTATTTGCGGTACCACGGGCATAGCCGGCAGTTGTCATATTGGTAAGTATGTTATCCTTGGTGGTGGCTGTGGCGTGAACGGGCACATCAGTATCTGCGATAATGTGCAGGTAACCGGTTATACCATGATTGTTCAGGATATCACGGAGCCAGGCGTGTACTCTTCAGGGCAGCCAGCCATGAAAAACCGCGAGTGGCGGAAAAATGCAGTGCGCCTGAAGCAAATTGACAGTCTGTATGACAGAGTCAAAGCGCTGGAAAAAGCCAACTGACAGTGATGGAAAAAGGGCAGCGAAAGCTGCCTTTTTGTTCTGAAGCGGCTCGTCTTTGGTAAATTGCGCCCCGCTAGCGGGCTATCCCATGCGGACATACGGGTAACCTGGTATCTCGATACGCTCAGGGGCCAGGTGGCAATTGTATTGTTCTCTGAACACTACCATCGTAAAAAAAGGTCACCGCTGACATCGAAGCAACGAAACTTTACGCATATTTAAAACAAATCGCGACATGATGACGTAAAGTTGTGGTGATTTACCGAAATGAATAAAGAAGTGGGTATTTGATATTCATAAATCAGCTATAAAGCGGTATACATAGCGCCCAAAATGACTAGAATATGCGTTCGATAATGCCATCTAAACCGCAGTTAAGGAGCCTCCATGTTACCTCGCGAATCGAATATTGCTGATTTTGATCCTGAATTGGCCGATGCCATGGCCAAAGAAGTTGTTCGTCAGGAACAGCATATTGAGCTTATTGCGTCTGAAAACTATTGCAGCCCACGAGTCATGGAAGCGCAGGGTTCTCAGTTAACCAACAAGTATGCGGAAGGGTATCCGGGCAAGCGCTATTACGGCGGTTGTGAATACGTTGACGTGGTTGAGCAACTGGCGATTGATCGCGCTAAACAACTGTTTGGTGCTGATTATGCCAACGTGCAACCGCACTCAGGTTCGCAGGCGAACTCCGCTGTCTTTATGGCACTGCTTGACGCCGGCGATACCGTGCTGGGCATGAGCCTGTCAGAAGGTGGTCACCTGACTCACGGTTCTCACGTTAACTTTTCTGGTAAAACTTATAATGCGGTTCAGTATGGTTTGAATCATGATACCGGCGAAATCGACTATGAACAGGTTGAAGCGCTGGCAATGGAGCACAAGCCAAAAATGATCATAGGCGGCTTCTCTGCCTATTCCGGTATTGTTGACTGGCAGCGTTTTCGCGAAATTGCAGATAAAGTTGGTGCCTACTTGCTGGTGGACATGGCGCACGTTGCCGGTTTGATTGCGGCGGGCGTGTATCCTAACCCACTGCCACATGCGCACGTGGTGACTACCACAACGCATAAGACTCTGGCTGGCCCACGCAGCGGTCTGATCCTGTCGGCGTGCGGTGACGAAACCATTTACAAAAAACTGAACAGCTCGGTATTCCCGGGTAATCAGGGTGGCCCGTTGTGTCACGTTATTGCGGCAAAAGCCGTGGCGTTCAAAGAAGCATTACAGCCTGAATTCAAAACTTATCAGCAACAGGTAGTGAAAAACGCCAAAGCAATGGTAGCAGTGATGCAGGAGCGCGGTTATAAAATTGTCTCTAACGGCACCGAAAACCACCTGTTCCTGCTGGATCTGATTGATAAAGACATCACCGGTAAAGATGCTGATGCCGCGCTGGGTCGCTCAAACATTACGGTGAACAAGAACTCCGTGCCTAACGATCCGCGTTCTCCGTTCGTAACCAGTGGACTGCGTATTGGTAGCCCGGCCATCACGCGTCGTGGCTTTAAAGAAGACGAAGCCAAGCAGGTTGCCACCTGGATGTGTGATGTGCTGGATAATCTGGGTGACGAGAGTGTTGAAGCGCGCGTTAAGCAGGAAGTTATTGACCTGTGCGCTAAATTCCCGGTTTATGCTTAACTACTGAAATAGCGTTGTTCTCTTTGTCGGGGGCAACGCCCCCGTTTAAGAGGTTCCCCGCATGTTTTGTCCGTTCTGCTCCGCACAGGAAACCAAGGTAATCGATTCACGTCTCGTCGCTGAAGGGCACCAGGTGCGCCGTCGTCGTGAGTGTCTCGATTGTCATGAACGGTTCACTACCTTTGAAAGTGCGGAACTGGTGATGCCTCGCGTGATTAAACGCGATGGCTCACGAGAACCATTCAATGAAGATAAGTTGCGTGCAGGACTGCAGCGGGCATTGGAAAAACGCCCGGTCAGCACGGAAAAAGTCGAACAGTGCATCTTATCTATCAAATCGCAGTTGCGGGCGACCGGCGAACGTGAGATTGAAAGCGAGCTTTTGGGTAACCTCATAATGAATGCGCTGAAAGATCTCGATAAAGTGGCTTATGTGCGTTTTGCTTCGGTCTATCGCTCGTTTGAAGACATTCGCGAGTTCGGTGAAGAAATTGCCCGACTTGGTGAAAAATGACCACTTCGGCAGGGAATAACGCCATGCCTCAAGCGATAAAAACCGACTTTACATGGATGGCAAAAGCCATTCAGCTAGCCCGTAAAGGCCTATACACCACCTCACCAAACCCCCGTGTAGGCTGCGTGATTCTCGACGCGCAAGGC
Source organism: Alteromonas antoniana (assembly GCF_019249295.1). Lineage (GTDB taxonomy): Bacteria > Pseudomonadota > Gammaproteobacteria > Enterobacterales > Alteromonadaceae > Alteromonas > Alteromonas antoniana. The sequence goes on along the minus strand of NZ_JAESDH010000050.1, from coordinate 5,655 downwards.
AATCACGCCGGTGAAGGTTTCCATATTCAGGCGGGGACGCCGCACGCCGAAGTACACGCTCTGCGTCAGGCTGGCTCGCGCGCAAGCGGGGGGACGGCCTATGTTACTTTAGAACCCTGCAGTCATTTTGGCAGAACGCCTCCCTGTGCAAATGCGCTGATAGAAGCTGGCATAAAGCGCGTGGTTGTGGCAATGACGGATCCGAATCCCAATGTCAGCGGAAACGGTATAAAACGCTTGCAGGATAACGGGATCGTCGTCGTCACCGACGTTATGGCCACAGAATCTGCTGCGTTAAATCCGGGCTTTATTAAACGCATGATGACAGGTAAACCCTATGTGCGTCTGAAGCTTGGCATTAGTCTGGATGGTAAAATTGCGCTGGAAAACGGCGTCAGTCAGTGGATCACAGGGCCCGATGCCCGTCGTGATGTACAACGATTCCGGGCACAAAGCTGCGCTATTCTCACCGGCTCCGGCACTGCGCTGGCTGACAACCCCAGTCTGCTGGTGCGTCCGTCAGAGGCAGAATTTGCAGACTATCCGGCAGAGTCGCTGCGACAGCCGGTTCGTGTGGTGGTTGACAGCAATCGTAACCTGCCTGGTGATCTGCAAATGTTTACCGATAGTCAGCCTACGTTTATTGCCACCGTAGAGCGACCGGCTGAGACTGAGAACGTGGCGCATTTGTTATCCTTGTCACCCAAGCAGGGCAAAGTGGATCTTGCTGAGCTTATGGGGCGTTTGGGCGATATGCAGTTCAACGAAGTGTGGGTAGAGGCTGGCCCCGGTCTTGCGGGCGCGCTGCTTAACGCCGGTGAGGTTGATGAGCTTATTGTTTATCAGGCGCCAAAATTGTTAGGTGATAAAGCACAGTCAATGGTGGATTTGCCATCATTTACTGCGCTTAGTCAGACCATTTCATTGCAACGGACGGATAGTCGTCAGCTTGGTGAGGATATTCGTATGCAATTCAACGTACTGCCCAAAGGGCACGTTTAAGTATTCACAGGAGAGCCGGGATGTTTACTGGTATTATCGAAGCGCTGGGAACCATTACGAAACTGGAGCGTCGTGGCGAAGATATTCGGCTCACTGTATCGTCAGACAAGCTGGATATGTCAGATGTGGCGCTGGGCGACAGTATTGCCACCAACGGTGTCTGTCTGACGGTGACCGATATGGGCAGCGATTATTACTGTGCTGATGTATCGGCAGAGACAATTAAATATACCGGTTTTGCACACTACCGGTCAGGGTCAAAAGTGAACCTTGAGAAAGCAATGCGTCCGGTTGACCGTTTTGGCGGGCACATAGTATCAGGCCACGTTGATGGTGTAGGTACAGTATCGCGAATTGAAAAGCATACCGACTACGTTGAAATCTGGGTAAAAGCACCCACATCACTGGCAAAATACATTGCGCATAAAGGCAGCATTACGGTTGATGGCGTAAGCCTGACAGTAAACGATGTGAATGGCGCAGAGTTTATGTTGTGGATCATTCCACATACACTGCAGGAAACGGTAATTGGTACATACAAGCCAGGCTCGTCTGTGAATCTGGAAGTTGACGTTGTGGCCCGTTATCTGGAACGTTTGATGCTGGGAGATAAAGCCGCAGAACCCGACGCCAAGAGTGGGATTAGTATGGCTTTTCTGGCAGAAAACGGTTTTTTAAAAAAATAATACCCTACAAGAAGCACCCAATATTATGGCACTGAATACCCCGCAAGAAATTATTGAAGACATTCGTCAGGGCAAAATGGTCATTCTGATGGATGATGAGGATCGCGAGAACGAAGGCGACCTTATCATGGCTGCCGAGCATGTTACGCCGGAAGCGATAAACTTTATGGTGACCCACGCCCGCGGGCTGGTATGTTTGCCCATGACGCAGGAGCGCTGTAAGCGACTGAATCTGCCGTTGATGGTAGATAAAAACGAAGCGCAGTTTTCTACTAACTTTACGGTTTCCATAGAAGCCGCCCGAGGCGTGACCACAGGCATTTCTGCTGCTGATCGTGCCACTACGATTCTGGCGGCAGTGTCGCCGGATGCAAAAGCCACGGATATCGTGCAGCCTGGCCATATTTTCCCATTAATCGCCAAAGAAGGTGGTGTGCTTAACCGTGCCGGTCATACTGAAGCTGGCGTTGATCTGCCGCGTCTTGCCGGTTGCGAGCCTGCAGGCGTCATTGTGGAAATTCTGAATGAAGACGGTACCATGGCCCGCCGTCCTCAACTTGAGTCATTCGCTGAAAAACATAACCTGAAAATTGGTACTATTGCCGATCTTATCGAATACCGGAATCTCAACGAGACAACCATCGAAAAGGTCGCGCAATGTCATTTGCCGACGGAATATGGTGATTTCGAACTGCATACTTTTAAGGATGTGATTGATAACCAAATTCACTTTGCGTTGAAGAAAGGCGAAGTGACAGCGGATGACCCAACTCTTGTGCGCGTGCATCTGCACAACACCTTTAGCGATCTGCTGGGCTCTACGCGCGGTATTAACCGGTCGATGACGCTGCCTGAAGCGATGCAACGCATCGCAAACGAAGGTGGTGTGGTAGTGATCCTGGGTAAAGAAGAGCAGATTGAAAGTCAGGTTCGACGCTTCGCTGCCGAAGATCGCGGTGAGCAGCCAACCGGCAAGGAATGGCAGGGCTCGTCACGCACCATTGGCGTTGGCAGTCAAATCCTGGCAAGCCTCGGTGTGCAAAAGATGCGTCTGCTGAGTAAACCCATTAAATATCATGCGTTATCCGGCTACGGGCTGGAAGTGGTGGAATACATTCACGAACAGTAAGGCTGAACACAGGGAGAAGCGACGACAGACCCGTTCGCGCTTTTTCTGAACAAACATTCGATTTAGTTTGCGCGTAGTTGTGCTATACTGCGCGCCGTTTTTTCTCGAGGAAAGAAATCATGCAGGTCATTGAAGGTAACATTAGAGCGACCGGTAAGAAATTCGCCATTGTCGTATCCCGTTTCAACAGTTTTGTTGTAGAGAGCCTTTTAGAAGGCGCGCTGGACACGCTGGAGCGTCACGGTGAAGTTGGTGATGAAGATATCACTGTAGTTCGTGTACCTGGCGCTTACGAGTTGCCTGTGGTTGCCAAAAAGCTGGCTGAAAAGAAATCTTTCGATGCGATCATTGCACTTGGCGCAGTTATCCGTGGCGGTACGCCGCATTTTGATTTTGTTGCTGGTGAATGTAACAAAGGGCTGGCGCAGGTGTCTCTGGAATACGGTATCCCGCTGTCGTTTGGTGTTATCACCACTGACTCTATTGAACAAGCCATCGAACGTTCTGGCACCAAAGCCGGTAACAAAGGCGCAGAAGCCGCTCTTGGCGCGCTGGAAATGGTTAATGTCATCGACGCTGTCGATAAATTATAAGGTCACTTAAGTGAAAGTCTCAGCACGTCATAAAGCACGGGAACTTGCCCTTCAGGGAATCTATTCCTGGCAAATGAGTAAAAATGCCATTGAGCAGGTAGAGCTGGCACTGGCGACCAGCAACGATATGCAAAAAGTCGATCTGGCTTATTTTCAGTCGTTGCTTCGTGGTGTCGCGAACGATGCCGGTGCGGTAGATTCTGCAATACGTCCTTACCTGGGACGTTTGCCGGAAGAGCTCGATCCTATCGAAAAAGCTATCTTGCGACTGGCTACCTTCGAACTGACTCAGCGCATGGACGTGCCATATCGTGTCATCATCAATGAAGCCATTGAACTGGCAAAGTCATTTGGTGCCGAAGAAAGTCATAAATTCATCAATGGTGCACTGGACAAAGCGGTTCGTACTTTACGTAAAGACGAGCGCGGTTAATCCGTGCGCTTCCGGCGAGGCCATTCGTGCCACGCCGTAACGCAATAGTTGAACACTGTGAAAGAATTTGACCTTATAGGCCGCTATTTCTCTGAAGGCGGTCATCAACGCAAAGACGTTGTCGTAGGGATTGGCGACGACTGTGCGATAACCACTATAGCCGAAAATCAACAACTGGCCGTGACGACAGATACCTTAGTCGGGGGCGTTCATTTTCTGATGGATGCTCCTGCTAAATCGGTAGCCTATAAAGCCGTGGCAGTAAACCTCAGTGACCTCGCTGCAATGGGAGCCGAGCCTTCCTGGATCAGCTTGTCGTTGTCACTTCCTGAAGTCGATGAGGTGTGGCTGCAGGAGTTTGTTTCCGGTCTCTACGAACTTACTCAATATTACTCCGTTCAGCTAATCGGCGGTGATACGGTGCGCGGCCCGCTGTCGATGACCATCACAGCACAGGGGTTTGTTCCACCGGGAGCAGCCTTACAGCGCGCTCATGCGAAGCCGGGCGACTGGTTATATGTCACCGGCACGCTGGGCGACGCAGGTGCTGGATTAGATATATTGCAGGACAAGCTTGAAGCATCCGGTGAAGAGCGTGATTACCTTATTAAGCGTCACCTGTATCCTACACCACGTGTTGCTGCGGGGACGGCATTGCGCAGAACGGCAAATGCGTGTATCGATGTGTCTGACGGGCTTCTGGCTGATTTGTCACACATTCTGCGTGCATCAGGGTGTGGTGCCTGCGTACATGTTGATCGCTTACCGATTTCACGGGCGCTTTATCAGGTGGTGGATGCTAAAGCGGCATACAACTATGCGCTGACAGCCGGCGACGATTACGAGCTGATTTTCACCGTGAGTGAAGAGCAGCGTGGAAACCTGGAAACGTCGTTGACCAGTACCAACGTAAAAGCCACGTGCATCGGCCAGATAACCGGGCATAACGGACAGCTTGATCTTAAGCTGCACAATACGCCTTACAAGAAGCCAGAAAAAAATGGCTACGAGCACACCTTCTGATGCAAAGTGAGTATCGTGAACGGGTAAGTATGAAAAATCCGGTGCATTTTCTTGCACTGGGGTTTGGCAGCGGGTTAATACCGGTGATGCCCGGTACCTTTGGCTCGCTGGCGGCCATACCATTACTTCTTGTTTGCTCCACATTGAGCGAGACCCTGTTTCTCGCCGTGACGATACTTTGCTGCCTTGCCGGCATTTACTTTTGCGGTAAAACGGCCGACGACATGCAGGTACATGATCACGGCTCAATCGTCTGGGACGAAGTGGCAGGCATGTTTGTAACCTTTCTGTTTTTGCCGTTATCCTGGCCCTACCTGGTAGCGGGCTTTCTGTTATTTCGCATATTCGATATTTTAAAACCCTGGCCAATAGGCGTTATCGATAAGCGCCTGCATGGCGGTACCGGCATTATGCTGGACGATATCCTGGCTGGCGTCATGGCCTGCCTGTCATTGCACCTTATCACTGTTCTGTGGCCTCACTGGTTGATTGGTCTGGCATCGTAAGGTCTGAACCGCAGGTATCGCGCTGAGACTACCGTTTAGCATGTGGCTGCTGTGGTTGGCAGTGCCATCTATCGATTCTCTTCTCCTAACACAGCTCTTATTCGGTTGTATTACCCGGTCTGACCTGATTGCCGCAGAACAGGGTGAGGCGGGACAGCTCTGGTAAATTGTTTTTCATAGTCTGAATAGAAAAAAGCCAGCATTGATGCCTGTCTCTTGATCACAAGTCAGCCTCCAGAGACCTGGCAATGTCGTAACCCTCAAGGATGGTTTGCAACTTAAA